>NZ_JADOVI010000004.1 GCF_015752155.1 Cryobacterium sp. MP_M3
GAAGTGGCCCGCCAAACGCCTCCACCACGCACAATGGCCACAACCCCTCCACGCCTCAGAAATCACCATTCAAAACGCTTAACTGAACGGTCTTGAGGCAAGCCCGGTTACAAGCGCACTGCGCCACTGCCGATTCGGACCGCTCGACCTCGTCGACGTCCCAGGGTTTCAGAGCGGTCGAGACAGCCATGATGCCGCTGCTGCGGAAGCTGCCCAGGATGCCGCGCTCGTGATCGTGGTGCTTCACGTCAACCTGCTGATTGGTGACACCTCCGCACTGGAGCGTCTGCTCGTTGGTGACGAGGCAAGCATCGGGAGCGCCAGCCGCACTATCTTCGTGATCGGGCGAATCGATGAGGTCGGAGTGGATCCCCATTTCGCTGCACGCGACTTCCTCGTGCGCCGCCATCGGAAGATCGAGGAACTGCTCACGATCTTCCGGTCAAAGAGCATCGTCGTCAGGCCACAGCAGGTACTCGCCGTCGCCGCTGATCCGTACGGTCTGGTCGGCGACCGTTCACCCGTAACGCAGGCAGACTACGCACCCGCCGCGCGGGTCTGGGATGGCGTGGCCGCGCTGTGTGAACCACTGCTCTCACTTGATGGCGAGCGCCTGCTCAGTCTTGCCGTGGAGGCGGCGCTGGATCGTGCGCGCTCGGCACTCCGACTTGCGAAGCACCGTGTGGAGTCTGAGATCGATGACCTAGATGCGGCCCAGTCCGCACGCGCGCGGCTGGAGCGGCTCGTCGAGATGTCGCTGGCCGAACTGAGGCTGCTGACGCGCTCGATCAAGGGGCGGACTCGTCGCGTTGCAGAAGACCACGCCAGCGAAGTTTTGGCCGAAGCGCTCGGAGCCGGTCCAGACGCGGTCGATGTCATGGCGAAACGGCTGGATACCTGGTGGGAGGATCCGCGGCTTGGAAGCGCGATGGACTCGCTGTCGGTAGAGATTGAGCGCGAACTCGACGAGTGGTCACGCCGTCACGCATCCGAGTTTGACCGCGAGCTGAAGCGTTTCGAGTTTGCGGCGGAAACCAAGAGGAGCGGGAAGGACCAAGGCGGGGGGCTGGCTGGAGGCGTTCACGCGGCGGCCGTCGGCGTCAAACACGTCGGGGTCGTCGTAAAGGCGATCGGCAACCGCGACGCCGTGTACGCGATCGGAAAGGCATTGGGTGCGAAGTTCAAGCCCTGGGGAGCAGTGAAACTGGGAGCGAAGGTCGGCAAGGCGGGCGCCATCTTGGGGGTCGTGTCCGTGGGCTTTGACATCATGGACTGGGCGATGGACGCCAAGAAGGAGGCGCGGCGCGAGCTGGCCCGCCAGACAGCCGCAGAGCATATCCGGGCCACGACGGACGATGTTGTGGCAGGCCTGCTTGACCAAGAGGAAGGCCCCATGAACTACGTCCGGGGGGTCGATGCGCTATTCGCCGGTCACCTCCAACAGCTCGTCGACCAAGGAATGCGCCAACAACAATCGATGGTCGACGCCGCCCACCGTCGGGACGGCATGATGGAGTTGCACGCGGCTGGCGAGAGCTTGGCCGAGGTACCTACGGAAAGAGCTGCAAGATGACAGTGCACTCAGCGACAGAACTCCAGTCGTGGATCAGCGACGTGTCTGGAGAGGACGACACCGCGAAGTTGAGCGTCGAGTGGGCAGAGTTTGCCGGACGGCGGCAGCCCGTCCTCACTCTGTTCGGTGCGTTCGATACGGGCAAGAGTTCAATCCTCCGACGTCTCTTGGTCGAGGCGGGCCAGCCGCTGCCCGAGTGGCTAACCATCAGCGCTCGGCACGAGACCTTCGCAGAGAACCTGATCGAGGTCGACGGCTGCCTGGTCCGCGACACTCCGGGCCTCTCCCCGGAGGGGCAGGATGCGCGGTCGCTGAGCAACTCCGAGGTAGCGCGCTCAACGCTCGGCCTGACCGACGTGCTTCTGGTCACGTTGAATCCGCAATTGTCGACGGGCGAACGTCCCGAGCTACTCGAAGTGCTCTCAATGGGGTGGCCCCCCGGGTGCGTATGGTTCCTCATCTCGCGGGCGGACGAGGGTGGCGTGGACCCTACGCTCAACCTGGACGGGTTCAAGGAGTGGGCCGCGCGTAAGCGCGATGAATTACGCGAGTCGCTGAGCTTGACCGATGCACACCGCATCTTCGTCATCGTTCCTGACTTCGCTGGACTGGGTGCCTTCGAGTCCGCCCCAGAGTCGAGCGTCTGGGACTCATCGCGGTCGTGGGATGGGATGGACGAGCTCCATTCGGCGCTCGTCGAGTTGTCCGGGGAAGACCACAAGGATGCTCGGTGCGCTGCGGAGCTGCGATTCTGGACGCGAGCCGCGTCTGTTCGTCTCGCGAGCGCTACTGCCACGGTTGACGACCTGAAGGTGTCCGCCGATGTCGCCAACGCTTCACTTCAGCGGAGGAGTCTCTTCCTGAAGCAGGTCGACGCGCTCGTCGGGGCCGCCGAGGCTTCGCTCAACGGTTCGATCGAGGATGCAATCCGACGCGCCGTCAACAACCCACAGGTGGACGCCGAGTCGATTCAAAACACTGTCGATCCCGTGCTTGAGGAGTGGTGGCAGAAACAGCAGGTCGGTCTTGCGCGCATCCGTCAGGACGCAATTCAGGCGCTCGACCAACAGCGCGAGGGCCAGGGCTGGGCGAAGTTCGAGTCCGTCTATCGGCGGTTCACTCAACCTGCGGAGGAAGATGCAACGAGGGCGCCAAGCCTCGTTCCGCGGCTCGAAGAGCTGGGCCAGAAAGCCATCGGCGCACTTCAAGGCGCGGACCGTCTGTGGCAGGCACACCTGGCGGCCAAGCAACCTGGAAAGGTCGCCGAAATCACGAAGTCCGCTGGCAAGCTGGGCCTCGCCGGTGGCATCGCCTCCGCCGCACTGCCCGTCGTCGCCGAACTTGCCTCGATGATCGAGGACAAAGTCCAGATTGACCGCGACAAGGTGCGCCAGCGGGAACAACGGGAGCAACTACACGCAGCGGTCGCCGAAATCGTGAAAGTTGCGGCCGATGAGGCAATGCGGGCTATGGAACCCAGCATTGAGGCCCTCAGGCGAGAGATCACGGCGCAGACAGTTGAAGAAGCTGAGGTTAGAAGTCTCGAAGCGGCCGTGCACGAGGCCAGCGATCTCGTGATCCGAGGCAAAGCGCTTCTATCTCACTGAGAATCGCGGCCTGGCCCCGCATGATCTAACTGATGTTCAGGCAGGGCGAAAACCTCGCAGCGCCAAATCCTCAGCACGTTCGCAGGCACGCGACTCACGTGTCGCCGGGACGCCGTACGCACCTTCCAAGCAGGTTCTTCTTCCGCCTGCCAAAGGAGCACACCAGTGATTGACATCGGCCCCAACACCGACGGCCTACCGGGCATCGAACAACTGCGCGTCATCGTCGGCGCAGCGATGACCGTGGGGCTCATCCTCGCAGTCCTCGCACTCATCATCGCGGCCGTCGTCTGGGGCTTCGGTGCAAACTCCTCCAACCCTCACCTCGCGTCCCGCGGCAAGCTCGGCGTGCTCGTGGCATGTGGGGCGGCGATTGTCTGCGGCGCATCCGTGACCCTCGTGAACTTCTTCTGGACCGTCGGCCAGTCGGTCTGACGCCTCATCGACACTTGGGCGGCAGAGCCGATGAGCGTGTGTGACGTGCCGGTCATCGCGACTGTGTGCGATTCGGTTGGCGAGGGCGTCGCATCGCTCGTGTCAGCACCGTTCGATTGGCTCGCGCAGGCGATGGGTCAGGCGGCCGCGTGGATGTTCGAGGCGGTCTGGGGTGTGTTCGACACGACCACGCTCGTTGATGTGACGGGCGGGCAATACATCGACGTGTACAACGTGCTCTTCGGTGTGGCGGTCTTCGTCATGCTCATCTTCTTCTGCCTCCAGCTCATCACCGGCCTCGTGAACCGCGACCCGATGGCACTCTCACGGGCGGGCCTCGGCCTCGCCAAGTCAGTACTCGGCTCGTTCATCGCGATCTCGCTCACCGCGACGCTGCTCGAAGTGGTGGATCAACTCGCCATCGGAGTTGTGCAGGCGACCGGCAACACGATGGAGGGCATGGGTGATCGGATCACGCTGCTCGCTGCCGGGCTCACGACCATCAACATCGCCTCACCCGGCGTCGGCGCGATCGTCACGATCTTTCTCGCCGGTCTCGGCATCGCAGGCGCGGCGATCGTGTGGTTCTCACTACTCATTCGCAAGGCGCTGCTACTGGTGGCGATCGTCTTCGCACCCATCGCGCTCGCCGGGTTCACCTGGGATACGGCGAAAGGATGGTTCGCTAGGTGGGCCGCCTTCGTCATTGCCCTGATCTTCTCGAAGCTCGTGCTGGTCGTCATTTTCCTCGTCGCCATCGAGCAGGTCAGCGCCCCAATCGACCTCGACCTCGCCTCAATTAGCGATCCAATCTCGGGCATCGTGCTCATGTTCATCGCAGCCTTCGCCCCATACCTGACCTACAAGTTCATCTCCTTCATCGGCTTCGACATGTACCACGCGATGTCGAGCGAGCAGGAGGCGAAGTCGGCGATGAATCGGCCGATCCCGATCCCGGTCAAGCCCCAGCCGAACGCCGCGAAGTCAGTGCTCGACGGGCAAAGCAGCTCGGGCGGCAGCCCTACTCCCGCGCCGAACGCGGCAGCCACGGCGACTCCGGCCACCAGCGGAACGGCAAGCGGAGCTGCCGCCTCGGGCAGCGGCGCTGCGGCGTCGAGCGGAGCGGCAGGAGCGGGGGCGGCTGCCGCCGGCCCTGCCGCCGCCGCAGTCGTTGGCGCACAGGTCGTCAAGGCCGCGACCACCGCAGGGCCGAAGGTGGGGGCCGCGGTGGGCGGCGCTGCGATGGGGCACGCAGAGGCCGCTCCCCCGACGTCTGCTCCCTCACCGGCCTCCACCGTCCGCCAGCGACCGCCCGCTCCCACGCCCGTCGGGTCACGAAAGGGGTAGATCATGGCGACGCATCACGACCCGACGAACGGCCAGCAGCTCTCATCGATGCAGTTCTCCCGGCTGCCTCGGCGCGGTATCCTGCTCGGGCTGTCGGTCTCGCAGCTCCTCGTTTTCGGCATCGGGATCGTCACGTTTGTGATCGCGATCTACTCGGGCGGCGCAATGGTTGTCGTCGGGTCGTCGCCAATCTGGCTAACCTGCCTCCTGCTCGCCTCCGTCTTGGTGAGGGGCCGCAAGCTCGTCGACTGGCTGCCGATCGTCACCCGCTGGACGTGGCGCAGCACGGCAGGCCAGCTGATCTTCCGGCATCGGGTCATCAAACCGCGGCCCGTGGGCACGCTCTCGTTGCCGGGTGACGCGGCGGCACTCCGTGAGTGGGTCGATCCCGAGACCGGCGCAGCGATGGTGCACGATCCGCACGCGCAGACACTCACCGCCGTCCTCGGCGTCACACACCCCGCCTTCGTGCTGCTCGACCCCGGCGAGCAGCAACGGCGAGTCAGCGGCTGGGGACGAGTGCTCGCCACCGCATGCCACTCGGGCAGGATCGCCCGCCTCCAAGTATCGGAGCGAACCCTTCCCGACTCCGGCAGCGGACTCGCCGAGTGGTGGGCGACGCACGGCAAAGACGACGACTCCTGGCCCGCGACGACGTACCGCGAACTGATCGAACGCGCGGGGCCGACCAGCGAGCGTCACGCGACGACAATCTCGCTCGCGCTCGACATGCACGCTGCGGCGCGGCAGATCCGCTCCTCGGGCGGCGGTCTCCGCGGGGCTGCCTCGGTGCTGCGGCAGGAGATGACCACGCTCGTCACCGCGCTGCGCGCCGCCGACCTCACGACGACCGGCTGGCTCTCACCGGGTGAGGTCGCGGTCATCCTCCGCTCGGCCTACGATCCGGCTGCCGCGCCCGCCCTCGAACGACACTCCGAGATCAGCCGGTCGCTCGCCACCGCGGGGCCGGTCGCGTTGACCGAAAGCTGGGACAAGATGCGGACAGACTCGGCGCACCACACGGTGCTCTGGATCTCAGAGTGGCCGCGCTCGCAGGTCTACCCAGGGTTCCTCGCCCCCATGCTGCTGACCTCGGGAGTCAAGCGCACGTTCTCGCTGATCTGCACACCGGTGCGCGCCGACCTGGCGGTGCGCGACATCCGCAAGAAGAAGGTTGGGCTCCTCTCGGACGCGGCGCAGCGCGCGAAGATCGGGCAGATCGAAGACGCTGCCCGCACCGCCGAGTACCAGGACGTGCTCCAGCAGGAGTCCGACCTCACCGCCGGCCACGGTGTACTCCGCTACACCGGGCTCATCGCCGTCTCGGCTCCGACCGTCGACGAACTGGATGCCGCCGTCGCCGCGATCGAACAGGCCGCCGTACAGGCGTCGTGCGAGACGCGGCGGCTGGTCGGGCAACAAGCCCAAGCGTTCGCCGCGGCCGCTCTGCCACTCTGCCGGGACGTGTGACCGATCCGCGGGAGCACATGAATGGCCGTGACCTCAGGACTGGGCTGGGGCCATGCTCTCCAGCCGTCCCGCTGCCCTCTCCGAAAGCTTCGCCAAGTCCGTCAACACCTCTCGGCCTTCGCGTGGGCGTCAGCTTGCAGAGTGGCGTAGTCGGCGCGGCGGTCCTTGTGGTCCGCGAGTTCCAGCCGATAACGCTCCATCCGGTTGCGATGCTCCGAAGGATCGTCCGCCTCGCAGTAGTCATCTTGGGCCCGTTCGAGATCGCGCTGAACCTTGGTGATCTGCGTGTCCATTCCAGCCAAGATTGGGGCGCTGTCACTGAGATCCGGGCCCTCCGGCACCTCCAACCATTGGCGAGCCCGCGACAATCCAAGCCAGGATCGCCTCGTGTTGCCCTTGCTGGCCGCTACGAAGACGTTCCTTTGTACTCGCAGGCGAGTCCTTGGCCTGCCCTGGATACAACTCGACCCCCAGTGGAATCCAGGGGTCGAATCGTGCAATCAGAGATAGAAATGGAATAGAGAGTCCGTCACCAAGAAAATCCAAACACGGGGTTTGCCTACCGGACAAGTACCAGCAAGGAGCTAGCTACGCTCACGACCGGTCAGCAAATCAATATCCTCACGTGCGAGCGGCGACTGGAATGCCAATAGCCGTGTCGCTTCCACAAAGGAAGCTACCGGCGCGTTCGGTGCTGATGCGGTCATAGCCCCGAAATCGACAACGATCGCGACATTCTCCTCGTCGTACTCTCTGCGGACTGTTGCGGATGGAACATGAAAATCATCCTGGATCGTATTGCGAATACTGAGGACATCTTCGAAGACGTTTGCCGACTTTTCCCCTTCAACGCGTACGGACCGAGAGAGGCCTTGCAGCTGAACTGCCCCGACAATGAGTGAATCGAAAAGTGGGAAGAGATTGTCCCACCTAGCTGCCCCGCGGGCATCTCGACCCTTCAAGCGACGTTGATCCGCAGTCAGGAACATCGTCCAGGGCCCTACATCTGCGGCGAGCAGGCGAGCTTTGATTCGCCAACCCGACGAAGGAGCCACACCTTCAATCTCCTCCGCAAACGTTAATTGAGCCCGTGAAGCGCCCCACCTTTCCACGTTCGCTGAAACAAGAGGAGTGAGGTCTAACCCAGCAAGATCGTCGGCGATGGATTCGAGCCTGCCCAGATCCATTAATCCGCCGACCGCTGCCCAATACGATCGATTCTTCGTAACTCGCTCGTCCGCAAGCAAGTAGGGCAGCAGTACGCGAAGTTCACTATCGGACAGTCCCGCGTCTTCGTCAAGGGCCTCGATATCGCCGAGGTCAGTTTCAAGGCCAAGCCGGATAAGTCGAATGGCTTCATGAAGGCGCGAAGCGGCAGGTGCGAGGAACAGCTGGTCAATCTGGGTTTGAAACGCCATCATCGCTTCAGCTGAATCGGTCGAGTCATTGCCGGACTCAACGAGCGCACGAGAGTCCTCTTCTGCTAGAACCCCGCGGCCCCCTCTCACGATGCTGCCACGCACCAGATCAAGGATGGGCGCCTTTCGCACTGTTGAAGTGCTTGGTACTTCGACAGCGACTCTGGTCAAGTCGGCAACGGCCGACAACTCGGTTACGAAAGCACGGGGTGCTTCCTTGAATTGATCCCGCACCTCCTCGATGAGTTCCTTTTCGTCCTCAGTACGTAGGCCAAGCATGACGGGTTCCAGCCCGGCCAGCGCTTCGGCTTGATCCCCCATGGCCATCGATCCAAGCGAGTTACGCAGGTAGATACGCCGCTCACGCTTCTTGCCCGAATCTCGCCACTGGATCACCATGTCTGGCACATATGAATGATTGAAGTAGTCCGTGAACACAATGTTTGCGTCCGGATCAAGCATCGTCAGCTCAGCGGCAACGGCAGACTTCACTCCCTGGACTACGTCGCCCTCGCGGCTGGCACTCATTGCTTCGCGGACGGCTGCGACGCTGTCAAAGATTTCGCTCATTCTGTTCCCCTTCTTCCGAGGACGCTGTGCACTTTGTCCAGTTCTACTTGGGTGAGATTAAGTTGGTGCTGCCGAGCGTTTACCACCAGCACCCAGAGACGGCCCGCAACTCGGGTCAGGAGGTCTTCGTCTATATCCAACCCGTTTAGTACCTCAGGATGCTTCTCGGTAACCGCAGTCTTGAGGCGTTCACGAGTGGCGAGTTCAACCCATTTTGTTTGCTCAAACGGATGGGTCGTCACCCACATGAAATTCGCTTTGGGATCTCCGATCCCCTTAGCTTCCATCTTGGCACTGACACTGTATGCATTAGCGAGGAACTCCCAGAACTCGTCAGGCTGCTTCCCGCCCGGCCCCCCGTAGTCCTTCACTTCGACATACAGCGGTTCCTTCGTTGAGAGGATCTTGCCGAAGAGATCATAGGTCTTTATCTCACCGTCAAGGCGTTCGAGAGTGCATAAAGCGGTGTAGTAGTAGGAGTCAAAACCAAGCTCAATATGCGTGGTGCTTTCGAGCCAGCGCTTGGAATCGAAAACGCCTTTACGACCCTTCTCATGCGCCCCTTCGCGAAGTGATGCCAATTATCTGCTCCTAGTCAGGTCGTTATTGGAACATTAGCTGCTCTCAGTATTCTCGTGTTTCATTGTCCTGCCCGTTTCCTGGGGGCACGCCGGTCCCCCGAGGAAACTGACCAACGGTCATCCGAACGAAGCGAACCCCTCGTCGTAAATTGTCCGACTCGGTAGCATCGGGGGATGCCCACAGGACCCGACCACGCCCGCGCCGTCAACAGCATCGTGAATGGCGAACTCACGCAGGAGGCATTTCCCTGCCGTTGCATGATCGGGGAGGACCACATCGAAGGTCCGACATCGCTGAACTATGAGGAAGAGCCTGAAGACCACTCGTTCGCGGGAGCCGAGGAAATTTGGGATTCGAGCGGCAGGGACGAGGACTACGACTTCCGCTAGTTGAAAGTGACTGAGGCGGGCCGCCGCGCGAGAGTCAAAGTGCTAACGCGCCTACTGCGTCGAGAACTTTCATGGTCGCCAGCACAGCGTTGCCCCAGTACTGCTTGCTGCCTGCCACCTCGCGGACCGCAACTGCCGACCATGAACGAAGACTGGCACGACGATGCTGTGTGCAGTAACAACGGCAACGAGTCGCACCGCCCCTACCTGCGTGAGTGAGACGACTTCGTGACCAAGGCCGAACTCAAGGAGTCGGCGCGCGATTACGCGGCGGAACTCAACGCCGGTTGACACGCCTATGACCAACCAAGCGGCGAACCCGACGCCGTGGGCGCACCTCGACCTCGATCGTCGCTGCGGGATTCCTACGACGACTGCCGACGTCGAGCGAGGTGGGACCGAGGCTGCGCTCGCGGCGAGCATCGACGAAGAACTTGCCGAATCGGCTTACGCCGAGTAAGCGCCGCTGCTACTCCGCTGGGCGAACAAGCAACGTAGCAGCGGGGTCGACACCCTCAGACCACGCGAGGGTGGGCAGATCGGCTCCGTTGAGCCCGGCGAGCTGTAGCGCCGCCTGGCCGGATAGATGCGCGGAGTGGATCGACTGTCCGTTGGCGACCGCAGCGTAGAACTGCGCCGCGTAGCTGATCGCATCGCCGTCGTCGATCTCGTCTGCCATGCCGATTGCGAACGGCACAACGTCCTGAACGAGCGCGTCGATCTGGCCGGCCGACCTGCACGAGTTGAGCAGCACGAGCAACGGCGGGTCGTCCGTGGCGCGGATCGCGGCGGCGAATGCTCGCGCGGTCACGATTACGCCTTCGTGGGGCTCATCGCGCTCGTCCTCGAAGACGATGAGGTCTTCATTGCTGTGCCCGGAGAAGTGCACGACGTGCGGGCGGAACTTCGTGATGCCGTCCATGAGGTCTGCAGTCGTGGCCGCCGGGCGTACGTCCAGCGTGATTCGGTCGCGATGCAGCGCGGATTCGACGGCGGCACGGATGCGCTTCTGTTCACGCCCGACGCGGAGGTCTCCCTCGGAGGAGGCGCCCAGGATCAGCACGCGAAGCGTTTCCGGCTTGGGCGGGCGCAGCTCACGGATTGCCTGAGTCACGGATTGCTCAGTGTGGACAAGGCGCCGCTCGACCGACGCACGCGCTACGGCTGCCTGCTGCTGGTCGCGTTTGCGACGCTGTTCGGCCGTGTTCGCCTCTGAAAGCTCTGCCTTGACGAGTTTGCCGGCCAACGCAGCCTCCTCTTTCGCGTATCCCGCAGCACGCGATTGCCAGCGACCTGCTTCTTTGCCGGCCGCGGCTGCCTCGGACTCACGCCTTTCGGCGTCCCGCAGCTTGGTCTGCACCATGCTGGTGCTCTTGGACTTTGACGCCGCAGAGCGGGCAGCCCCTGCTTCAGCCCGCTTCTTGGATTCCTTGCTGCGGTATTCGCCCGCCTTCTTGTCGGCGTCAACACGCTGCTTACGTTTCCGCTCAAGTTGGCCGCGGTACATACTCGCGCTCATCCGACCCCTTTGCTGTGACTGACCCCGACCTTACCTGGGGCCTCCGACGTAGGGCGTGTGACGCCGGGTAGCGCCGGCGTACCTCCTTGGTAATTCCGACCATCAGGAGCCCCGATGCCAACCTTCCACGACCCTGTGGCCGATGCCGCGGAAGCACGCGAGGTGCTGCGGGCATTGGCTCACGCCTCACGCACGTTCGATGATCCCGCGCACACGTACACGGTGATAGGCGAGTTGCTCGGCGGTCTCCGGTCGCTCGTGCAGGTGCTGGAGCAGGTCGCCACTGCGCACACCTGGGATGAGTCCAGGGCGCACACCGATAGCGGCGACCACTGGGCTGGCGTAGAGGAGGCATTCGCCGCCGCGAACGCGCTTCGGCGGGCGGCGAGTCTCGTGCGTCGCGCCGAGCTGGCCGTCGATCAGGCGTCCCAGCATTCCGGTCGCGTCGCGTGGGCACCGGCTGCGGAGCGCCGAGGCACCTCGCCTGAGCAAACGCCTCGGGCTCTCTTCGGCGACGGCGACCGGTTCGCACATCGTGCGCTCTCCGAACGGCGGGGGCTGTCGCTGTGAACGACGACGAGCGCGAGCGCCTCCACACGACAGTGCTGCTCGACCCGGCGAACGAGCGTCGATCAGTGCGAAGGGCACGGCGACAGGCGGCGCAGCGAATCGCTACCGACGACCGCAAGGCGCACCAGGCACAGGCCCGAGCCGAGTGGGAAGCCGAGCGCGATGCGCAACGCGCGACGACTTACCTGCCGAGCGCGGGCGAGGCCCGCCCCGCCGCTTTGCGCACGCCGGGCAAGCTCCGCCTCCCGCGCCACCAAGACACGAGTGCGACGCTCGCGGGCGCATACCCGTTCCTCGCCGAGGGTGGGCTGGGATCGCAAGGTGTCTTCGTCGGACAAGATCTCTACTCCGGGGCATCCTTCGTCTACGACCCGTGGGTGCTCTATGCGAGGGGCGCCATCACCGCGCCGAACATCGTGCTCGCCGGAATCGTGGGCTCGGGCAAGTCGTCACTGGCGAAGAGCCTCTACACCCGCAGCATCCCGTTCGGCCGTCGCGTCTACGTGCCCGGAGATCCCAAGGGTGAGCACACGGCCGTCGCCGAAGCCGTAGGCGGCCGGGCCATCGTGCTCGGGCACGGGATGCCGAACCGCCTCAACCCGCTGGATGAAGGCCACCGCCCCTCGGCACTCAGCGACACCGAATGGCTGAGCCAAGTCACATCGAGGCGTCGCGACCTCATCGGTGCGCTCGCCGAGACGGTGCTCGATCGACCGCTCACACCGCTGGAACACACCGCTATCGACCTCGCCCTCGCCGACGCCGTGCGATCGTCCGACGTTCCGATCCTCCCGATGGTCGTCGACCGCATCCTCGCGCCCGCCATCGACAACAATGTCGACGGCCGCCTCATCGAAGACGGTCGTGTCGTCGGTCACGCGCTGCGGCGGCTCGTCGCTGGTGACCTCCAGGGCCTCTTCGACGGGCCGAGCACGGTGAAGTTCGATCCGTCCCTGCCGATGATCTCGCTCGATCTCTCGCGCGTCGCCGAGAACTCGACCCTCGTATCGGTGCTGATGACCTGCTCATCCGCGTGGATGGAGTCGGCGCTGCTCGACCCGCAAGGCGGGCAGCGATGGGTGATCTATGACGAGGCGTGGCGCTTGATGTCGCACCCCGCGCTCCTTCGGCGAATGGATGCACAGTGGCGGTTGGCGAGGCACTTCGGCATCGCCAACATGCTGATCTTCCACAAACTCAGCGACCTCGACAACGTGGGCGATCAGGGTTCTGCGATGCGCGCTCTCGCGTCGTCGCTGCTCGCCAACGCGGAGACCAGGATCATCTACCGCCAGGAGTCCGACCAGCTCGGCGCAACGGCGAGCGCGCTGGGGTTGACCGGCACCGAGGAAGGGCTGCTCCCGGGGCTCGGCACCGGACAGGGGCTCTGGCGCATCAAGGACAGAAGCTTCGTCGTGCAGCACCAGCTCCACCCCGCCGAGCTGGCGGCATTCGACACGACCAGCCGGATGACAGGAGGCGTGCGATGAGCAGCACACTGACGAAGCGACGCAAGCCCAGCTCCAGCAGCGAGACCGAGGCTGCGCGGCCCATACAAGTACCCCCGGTGCTTCCGATCATCGTGATGACCGTCCAGCCGGATGCAACGCTCAGCGTCGCCGTCGATGGGCAGCCGCTCGACTCGCCGACCTTCGCCCCGCGGTGGCAGCGCCACTCGTTCGCGCAGGTCATCAGCCAGGTGATCGAGCAGCGTCATTCGCCCGTCCGCGTGGTCATCAACGAGCAGGATGGCAGCGTCTACACCGACATCGTGACGCAGCCGATCCTGGGCACCCTGGCGACTGAGCCAGGCGAGGAACCGGCGCCGGTTACGGCTGAACCGAGCGCGGGCATATCTGCGCATTTGCTGGCCGTGCACGGCGACGAGGGATTCATCCCCGGCGAGCAGGTCGCGGTGGCGATCATCATCCGCCACACTGACGCGCAGAGCGAAGGCTCCGCCCGAGCGCTGATCGAGCCGGGACTACTCGACCTCAGCCCCACCCGCGAGGTTGTCCTTCTCGGGCGCATGTCGGGCACCTGCATCGTCGGGCAGCCGACGTGAGCAGCGCGTCGACGCGATCGGGCTCGTTCGGCGACGAGCTGACAAACCTCGCGCTCGGCGCACTGATCGGTGCGATGGTGCTAGCCGGAACACTGCGGCTCGCGGGCAACGTGGCGGCGTTCCTGACGGGACCGGCACAGCCGACGGCGGGCCTTGAGGCCGGGTTCGGCGTCGTCTTCCACGCCGACGACCCCGGCTCGGCACTCGGCTCGGAGACCCTTCATCCCGTGGCCTACTGGCTGACTGCCGGTGTGATGGTCGCGGGTGCCGGAGTCGCCGGATGGTTTCTCTGGCGATTCGTCCACGAACTGAGTCGTCGCTCGAAAGCCGACCCGAACAAGATCGTCGGTATCGCCGAGACCGGCGACATCGTGCGCTCCGCCTCGGATCGCGCGCTGCTCACCCGCGCGGGCATCCTTCGTCCCTCGCTCGACAAGCCCCGACCCGTGGACGTCGGCTATCTGATCGGCACCGCTCACGGGAAGCGGGTCTGGACCTCGGTGGAGGACTCCATCCTGCTCATCGGGCCGCCACGTTCTGGCAAGGGTACGCACATTGTCATCAACAGCATCCTCGATGCCCCCGGCGCGGTCGTGACTACCTCGACGCGCCCCGACAACCTCACTGCCACGCTCCGCGCACGCTCGCAGCACGGACCGGTCGCCGTCTTCGACCCGCAGCGGCTCGCCCAGGGCGTGCCTGCTGGTCTGCGTTGGAATCCGGTGCGGGGGTGCGAGCTGCCGCTCACGGCGATGATCCGTGCCACCGGGCTCGCCGCGGGCACCGGGCTCTCCGGCCCCGCTGTGGAGAACGGCGGCTTCTGGGAGGGCAAGACCCGCACCGCACTTCAAGCACTGCTGCACGCGGCCGCCCTCGACGGCAGACCACCCACCGAGCTGTTCCGCTGGACGCTCGATCCCGCGGCGGCAGCGGATGCCGTCGCCATCCTGTCCGCCTCCTCCGGTGCGGCGACCGGCTGGGCGGAGTCCCTCGACGCGATGCTCCAGTCCGACCCGCGTACGCGCGACTCGATTTGGCAGGGGGTCTCGTTGGCTCTGGCAGCGCTCGCCGACCCGCGGGTGCTCGAAGCAGTCAGTCCGAGCGAGGACGAGCAGTTCGACCCCGAGGCATTTCTCCGCAACTCGGGCACGCTCTACCTGCTGGCAACGGGTGCCGGTGCTGGTGCATCGTCGGCACTCGTCGCCGCATTCGTCGAAGACCTCGTGGAAACCGCGCGCCGTCTCGCCGCGCGCTCACCCGGCGCACGACTCGACCCGCCGGTGCTGCTCGCGCTCGATGAGATCGGTAACCTCGCGCCCCTGCCGTCGCTCCCAGTACTCATGGCCGAGGGCGGGGGTACCGGGCTGACGGTGATGCCCGTCTTGCAGTCGATGGCCCAGGCGCGCGAACGCTGGGGTGAGAATGCGGCGACAGCGATCTGGGATGCCAGCATCGCCAAGATCGTGCTCGGCGGCGCATCCGGCTCCCGCGACCTTCAGGATCTCTCCACCCTCATCGGCGACCGTGATGAGATCACCGACTCCGTGACCATCGGCGAGCGCGGGTTGCGCTCGAATCAGCGCTCGACACGGCGCGTGCCGATCATGCCGCCCGACGTCATCCGTACCCTGCCGTATGGCACGGCGCTCGTGCTGCTCCGCTCCGCTCCGCCCATCGTGACCCGGATGCGCGAGTGGACTGCGCGCCCCGACGCCGCCGATCTGAGCGCGCAGCGGGCTGGGGTCGAGAGGCTGCTTCGCCGGGGATAACGCGCGCACCTGTCTAGCAAGCCGAGACCCATTTGGGTCACCTGACCAGACTAAGGAGCATCTCTGATGGCGATCCACACCCAACAATCCCTCTCGGGATTCATCGCCACTGATCCGCAACTCTCGTTCAATGCCAACGGCGAAGCACGTCTGCATGCGCGTATCGGCCAAGAGCATTTCGAGCGCAATCCCGACGGCAGCTTCACGCAGCAGGAGACAACGTTTCACGACCTCGTGATGTACCGCCGGAGTGCGGAGCGGGCATTCGCGCAGCTCGCCAAGGGTGACAATTTCGTCGCCGAGGGCTACGTGCACCCGTACAGCTACGAGCGCGATGGACAAACCATCACCGGTGAGGAGTTCGTCGCCAAGCGTCTCGGACATGATGCGGCCCGGTCGATCTACGCCGTGGACCGCAGCCGCGGTCAGGGTGCGGGGATCGAGCAAACCGCCCCGGACGCCGCGGCGGCGGCGAAGCCGAGCCGCCCGATCACGCTGTGAGGCCCGACCATGCCAATCGACGACAACACGCTCGCCATCCCCGGCTTCGACTTCGAGCCGCCGCCGGCCGATGAACCCGAGCCCGAGCTGATGGCCGCACCCGGCGAAGACGATGCGCACACCCCGGAGCCCCCTCGACCAATCAACTGGAACCTGCTCACCGCCGAGGAGGCGCAGGTCGAATGGCTGGAGCTCAACGCCTGGATCACCTGGCTGCGGCACACCTACGGACTCAACGTCGGCATCATCCCACCGCTGTGGCACCGGCATCCCGAACTCATCTGGGAGCTGTCGGCGTTGCGCCAACACTGGCTGAGCGCGTACGACCCGAAGCAGCACGGTTCGGCCCCGACCGGCTGGCACCGTGACTTCGCTGACGCCAAGCAACGGCTGCACGACTGGGTTGCCGCCTGCGGCACCCGCCTCGACAGCGACCGGCCAACAAGGCAGGCCGCGTGGCCCGGCGAAGACCCCGCCCCGACTATCGAGGAATCGGCGATCACCAACCGGGACGAGGACTTCGTGCAGTTCGTCCGTGACGACATCGCTCGGCGTCGCGCAGCAGAGGACGCGTTCTACGCGCAGCTCGCTGTGGATCATTAGGCCGTCGCGCTTGGCACGGTGACGCATGGCGCAGCGGCACCTTCGGAAGCCTTCGCCGGGGCAGCTCAAGTTCGACCCCTGGGGTCTCGACGAGGCAACCTCCGACGAGACCCTGGCCGCTGCACGCGACGGTGCGACGCTGAGCTACGGGCGGTCGCGAGCACGGCGGCAGTCCGCGCAGAGCCCGTCAATCAGCTCGCCGAGCTGGGCCACGATCGTTTCGCAGCTCAGGCACCGTGTGCCCCGGAAGATCACCGAGGGCTCTCGGTGGATGCTCGGTGAAGGCCCGACATTGTGGAGATCGGCGTGCGCGGCGAACAACCGCGGGTGCTGGCGTGCTACCGCGCTATGGAATTGGGCCGCGGTGGTCGGCGGCGCGACTTGGCGTTCGACGAACAGGTCGATCACGAGTGCATAAGCCTCGCGGGTCAGCCGCTCGGCGAGGAACAAGTCGGGGTTCACCGCCGATATGCCGAGGCTGATGAGGTCGACTTCAGCGAAATCGTCCACGTCTTCGGTGACGAGGAATGTCGCTCGAGCCGCCTCCGCGTCGGCGAGGATCTGCCTGTCGTTGCCTTTGGTCGATGCAAACCGGCCCACGATGTCACCGGTCGGCCCGAGTGGGATTTCGAACCGGCGGCGAACATCAGCGGGTGTGACGGCGCGCGGACGTAGGTGCCGAGCGGCTTCCTGCTCCGCAGTTTCGCTCCAGAGCGCATGGAAGCCGCTCGGCATGCCTCCGACCATGAAGAGAGTGCGGGTGACCGGTTTGGCGAGGACGTTGGCGTCGAGGAAGACGAGGATGGCGCTACCGAGCGTCACCAAAAAGGTCCGCCTCGATGTCATCGCGCACCAGCTCCACCATGTCGCCCATCGTCTTGTCCCAGAACCGCTCGAACTCCTCGTACGGGACGCGGTTGCGATTGCCGACCTTCACCGCGTGGATCTCGCCAGCTTTGATCTTCCGTGAGATCGTCGACCGGGAGACCCCCATCGCTTCGGCCACCTGCTCGGGCGTCAGCATCCGCTGCTTCGACGTCAGCGTCACCGTTGCGCCCTCGGCGGCGGCCCGCTGTACGTAGGCGGCAACCTGCTCCAGCCAAACCGGGCGCGAGCCAGTATCCCGCGTACTCGCGCGTACGTCTTCGGGATTGATCGTCAAGTGTGCCAGTGACATGACCCCATCCTACTTCAGCTTGCACACTCGGTCCAGGGTAAGTGTGCAGTGAATTTCGACTAAGCGACATCGTCGACACCCTCATCAAGCTCGACGGCGCTGAGCGTCAACTCGCCACCATCCGGCGCGAGTCGTTCGAGAATCTCGGCGGTGACCGGGTTGACGCGCTTCGTAGGCTGAACGTAGTAGGTCTCGGTGACCTCCTTCGAGGCGTGGCCGAGCAGTTCTGCGGCGAGGTCTATGGAGGCTGCCTGGTCGATTGTCGTGGCTACGGTCTTGCGGAATGTGTGCGGGGTGATGTCACTCAGGTCGAGGTCCTCCGGCAGCCCCGCCGACGCGAGCACGGCGCGAAGCTGGCGGCGCAGATTGTTCGGGGAGATGAACGTGCCGTTGCGGGTGCTAAAGATCGGGTGATCGTCAGGCACGTTGCCCAGCATCGCGAGCCGTGAGCGAATGGCTTGGGCCGTGTAGCTCGGCACGGCGATGATTCGCCAGTCCTTCGAGTGCTTGACCTGAGGCTGCCGGTACAGACTGTGCCCCCTGCGCTGCACGAGCGTTCCGCTGATCGTGACCTCCGGTGGCGAGACGGTCATGTCGACGTCGCACTTGCGGATCGCCAGCGCTTCGCCGATGCGCGCAGACGTTCCAAGGATCGTCTCGATGACGTCGGCGAGCTGACCATCGGGCTTGGGACCGTGCACCTTCTCGCCCGTGCGCCACTTCGCCACGGCGTCACGCAGCCGCGCCAGTTCGGCGTGATCGAGGCTGCGAATCTCCTTGCGCCCGCGCGGAACGGGCGCGGTGTCGCGCACCGGGTTCTTGCCTACCGCGTCGTGTCGCACGGCGAGATCGAAGACCAGCGCGAGCACGATCTTGGCCCGACGGGCGCGCGACGGATGTTCGGGGGCCAGCGCCTTCAGGAACCGATCGACGCGGCCGACGGTCAGCTCCCGTAGCCGCAACTGACCGAGCGCCGGGAGCACGACCACCTCCAGACTGCGCTCGTAGGCATCGAGCGTCTGCGGAGCCTGCCGCCCAGTAACGCGGACCTCCTCCAGCCAGTAGCTCGCGAGGTCGCGCAGGCTGGTGTTGCGATCCAGATCGCTATCACCCGCTGTGTCCGCTTGCTCGGCGATCTTCGCCTTGAGCGCGTTCGTGGCCTTTGTCTCGCTGGTTGCCGTGGCCTGGATGCGGAGGTAGTCGCCGTCCATGTCGCGGTAACGCGTGGTGGCCGCATACTTCGCCCCGAGCTTCCTGACCGAGATTGACCCGTAGGTGCCCAGCGGCTGAACAGGGCGGCTCACGACTGCTCCTCCAGCCAGTCGATCACGTGACTCTCGGGGTAGCGCAGCGCACGCCCCACCTTGACCGCGCGAGGACCGACCTTCTGCGTGCGCCACTCGTAGAGCGTCTTGACCGGCACGCCGAGATAGTCCGAAAGCTGCTGCACCGTGAGCAATCGCTCAAGGCGGCTCGGCGGCTCTGCGAAGGGGCGAGGCTCGTTCATACCTCGTAGGTAGGAACGGACTCCCGGCACCACCCGGAAGTGGGCGGGAAACACCCCGAAACAACCGGATGATGACGCCCGCGGAGGGCGTGTCTGCGGTGGTTTTTGACGAGTTTCTGACGACTTGAGTGTCGCTGAGGGTATGGGTGAAAACATTGAAGCCTCGTAGTTGTGAGGTAACTACGAGGCTCAGGCCCAGTGACTGGTGCACCCCCCCGGACTTGAACCGGGAACCCACTGATTAAGAGTCAGTTGCTCTGCCAATTGAGCTAGAGGTGCGTGTTTCCGGCCCGGGCTGACCCGAACCGACTCTAGAGACTAACATCCCGGAGGGCTCCGATGCGAATCGAGACGCAGACCCGCGAGCCGCTCCCGCAATTACTATTCTTGGACGTGTGACCGAGCCCCGAACGCCTTCCCTGGACGACGACCTTGCCCTCGCGACCCACCTCGCCGACGTGGCCGATGCCATCTCCCGGGAGCGGTTCACCGCCCTGGATCTCGTCGTCACCGAGAAGCCGGACCGCACCCCCGTGACGGATGCCGACCAGGCCGTGGAACGCGCCATCCGTGCCGCACTGGCCGAGCACCGTCCGGCCGACGGCATTCTCGGCGAGGAATACGGCGCCGAAGGCACAACCGAACGGCAATGGATCATCGATCCCATCGACGGCACTGCCGGCTTCCTCCGCGGAATCCCGATCTGGGGCACCCTCATCTCCCTGGCCGTGGACGGGGTTCCCGTCGTCGGAATGGTCAGCGCGCCGGCGCTCGGCAAGCGGTGGTGGGCGCGCACGGGCGGCGGCGCCTGGATGACCGACGAGCGCACTCCCGGCGCCGCCCCCGCCAGGCTGCACGTCTCCGGAGTGACAACCCTGGACCACGCCTCGCTCAGCTACAACAGCATCCAGCAGTGGGACCAGGCCGGGCAGCTTGATGCGCTCGTCCGGCTCTCCCGGCAGGTCTGGCGCACGCGCGCCTACGGCGACATGTGGTCCTACATGCTGCTGGCGGAGGGGCTCCTCGACATCGCGGGCGAATTCGACCTCAAACCGTACGACATGGCGGCCCTCGTCCCCATCGTGCAGGAGGCCGGCGGCCGGTTCACCTCCGTCGACGGCCGGGACGGCCCCTGGCACGGGAGCGCCCTGGCCACGAACGGCCTGCTGCACGAGGCGACTCTGAGCACCCTCGGCCTCGCTGAACCAGCCCCCCTCGTCCCCTAGTGCCGGCCAGCAGGCATCGCCCGGCGGCGGCCCCGATCTGCGCGCTGATCGGGGCCGCCCTCACCCTGACCGGCTGCAGCGCGGTCGCCGATCTGCTACCGGCGGCGCCCCCGAGTGCGACCGCCACCACCCGACCGGTCGCCACGCGCATCGCACCGCGCCTGGCGGTCGCCGATTGCCTGGACGACCTCGACGCCGCCTCCCCCGCCGGATTTCCGATCGTCCCGTGCGCCGCCGCGCACGCCTACGAGGTCTACGCGATCCTTCCCGTCCCGGGCGAGGACTACCCGGGCGACGACGCGGTCACGGCAGCCGCCGAGTCAGGCTGCGCCACCCGGTTCGATGCCTTCGCGGGAATCGCTTACCGCGGTTCGGCCCTCGACTTCGCCTACCTCACGCCGACGGATGCGACCTGGGCCGGCGGCCGCGCCGTGACCTGCGTGATCTACGACCCGGCCGGCGCGGTGGCCGGCACTCTGGCGGGCGCCGGCCGCTGAGTGACCGGGACTCCCGAGGGGACCGTACTCTGGAACCATGAGGATCAATGCGTTCACTGACGTGTGCCTGCGGGTGGCCATGCTGCTGGCCGCCGCGCCGGACGGCGTGCTGCTCACCTCACGCGTGATCGCCGACGGCGTCGACACCCCGTACAACCATGTCAGCAAGGCGATCATCCGGCTGCGGGAGCTGCAGGTCGTCGAGGTGGTCCGCGGCCGGTTCGGCGGCGTGCGCATCAGCTCGGCCGGTCTGGAGACCACGGTCGGCGCTCTCATGCGCCGACTGGACACCCGTGCCGACGTGGCCGACTGCGAGACCCCCCACGGGGACTGCCCGCTCAGCGGCGGCTGCGGCCTCCGCGCCGCCCTGCGCCGGGCACGGGAGGCGTTCTACGCCGAACTGGACGACACGACGATCTCCGGCCTCGTGCCTCGTCGAGGGTCCGGACCCGTCGCCCTGACCTTGGGCGCGATGATCGGCAACGCACCGTAGAAGCGGGCGGGTTGCGCATCCGTTCGAGCGCCGAAGAAGCAAATTGGCATTTCAGATGCTAGTTTGAGAGGCACCCCCTCACCCCTCTCAAGGAGCCGGCATGCTGTCACCCCAGTCCCTTCCCCTGATCAACGCGACGCTGCCGATCGTCGGTGAACGCATGCCCGGTATCGCCGAGAACTTCTATGGCCGCATGCTCACCGCCCACCCCGAACTCTTCGACGGCCTCTTCAGCCGCTCGAACCAGAAGAGTGGAACCCAGCAGCAGGCCCTGGCCGGCAGCATCGCCGTCTTCGCCACCTACCTGGTCAAGAACCCGGACACCACCCCGGAGGCGATGCTCTCCCGGATCGCCCACAAGCACGTCTCCCTCGACATCCGCCCCGAGCAGTACGACGTCGTCTACCGATACCTCTTCGAGGCCATCGCCGAGGAACTCAGCGACGTGATCACCGCCGAGATCGCCGCTGCCTGGACCGAGGTCTATTGGCTGATGGCGCACGCCCTGATCAAGATGGAGAAGGGGCTTTACGCCGGCGCGGCCAGCGACAAGCCGCTCGCGCCCTGGGTCGTGACCGGCAAGGCGGCGGCCGGCACCGACGCGATCACGTTCACCCTCGAGCCGGCCGACGACACCCCGGTCACGCCGAGCCTGCCGGGCCAGTACGTAAGCGTCACCGTGCGGATGCCGGACGGCATCCGCCAGGTGCGCCAGTATTCCCTCTCCGCGGGGACCGCGACCACCCGGGTCTTCACCACCAAGCTGGACGCCGACGGCGAGGTCTCTCCCGCACTGCACCGCGACGTGCAGGTCGGCGACACGCTGATCCTGTCGAACCCGTGCGGCGACATCACCCTGGCCGAGGGCGACACCCCGCTCGTCCTGGCCTCGGCCGGCATCGGCTGCACCCCGAGCGCCTCCATTCTGCGGTCGCTGGTGGAGAGCGCGTCCACGCGCGAGGTGCTGGTCCTGCACGCGGAGAGTTCCCTGGAGAGCTGGGCGCTGCGGGAACAGATGCGTGAAGACGTCGCGCTTCTCGAGACGGCCGAGCTGGAACTGTGGTTGGAAACCCCGAGTCTCGACACCCCGGCCGACGGCACCCACGACGGCTTCATGTCCCTGAAGAACGTGGCGATCCCCGAGAACGCGTCGGTCTACCTGTGCGGCCCGCTGCCGTTCATGCGCAGCCTCCGGGCGCAGGCGCTGGAGTCCGGCGTTCCGGCCGAACGCATCCACTACGAGATCTTCGGCCCCGACCTCTGGCTCGCGAGCGTCTGACCCGTCGCTCCATGACCGAAGCCCGCCGGAGTACCGGCGGGCTTCTTTCGGATCGCGGCCTCGGCGCGGTCGGCGATACCAGGCTGGCTCACCGTCGCCAACTGACGCCGCCCGGCCGGTCGAATTCGACGGAAATTGACCACCATAACCTTTTCCCATGGACCCGGACCTAGCCTGCCGAGTAGGCCATCGGGTGTCACCGGTCGGCCGATCTGACCGAATGAGGTGCATCGTGTCCGAGACCGTCGCCCGCAAGGTGGAGCCGTCCTCAAGCCACCCCGCACCCCGAAGGCGGCGGCACCTCGGCATCGCCGCCCTCGGAGCCGTGGTGGCGCTCGCCCCGGTGCTGTTCCTGTCGGGTCTGCTCGGCGGCGGTGCAGTGAGCGTGCAGGCGGGCAGCTCCTATCTGCCACAGACCCGCACCTACTTCCTTGGCGCCGACGAGGTCGTCTGGAACTATGCGCCCGCCGGGGTCAACCAGATCACCGGCCAGCCGTTCGACGCCGACGCGGCGGTCTTCGTGGAGCCCGGTCCGCAGCGCATCGGCAGCAGCTATCTGAAGTCGCTGTACCGGGAATACACGGATGCCTCATTCGGCACGCTCAAGCCGCGCAGCGACGCGGACCAACACCTGGGGATGCTCGGCCCGGTCATCCGCGGGGTCGTCGGGGACACGATCAAGGTCGTCTTCCGCAACAACCTGGACCGACCGGCGAGCGTGCACACCCACGGCGTGTTCTACAAGAAGAGCAGCGAGGGAGCGCCATACGACGACGGCACTGCGCCCACAGACAAGGCGGACGATGCCGTGCCGCCGGGCGGCACTCACACCTACACCTATGGGGTGCCGGAGCGGGCCGGGCCCGGCCCGATGGACGGCAGCTCGGTGATGTGGATGTACCACTCGCACACGAATGAGGTCGCGGATGACTATGCGGGACTCGTCGGACCGATGGTCATCACCAAGGCGGGTGCCGCCCGCCCTGACGGGACCCCGCGCGACGTCGACCGGGAGTTCTTCCTCCAGTTCAAGGTCAGCGATGAGAACCAGAGCCCGTACCTGGCCCGCAACATCGCCGATTTCGCCGGGGACCCGGCATCCGTCAATCCGCAGGATCCGGAATTCGGCGAGAGCAACCTGATGCACTCGATCAACGGCTACGTCTACGGCAACCAGCCGCTCGACACGGTGACCATGAGGAAGGGCGAACGGGTGCGCTGGTACCTGATGGGGATGGGCACCGAGGTCGACCTGCACACGCCGCACTGGCACGGCAACACGGTCACCGCCCTCGGGATGCGCACCGACGTCGTAAACCTCTTGCCGGCCAGCATGATGGTGGCCGACATGGTTCCGGATGACGCCGGTACCTGGCTGTTCCACTGCCACGTGAACGACCACATCACCGCGGGCATGTTGACCCGCTACCGGGTGCTCCCCCGGTAGCGGTTCGTTCTCCCCTCGTGGTGCCGACAGCGGTCGGCCCGCGTCAGGCGTCTTCGTCCCAGCGAGTGCCGTCGAGGTCGCCGCGCAGTGTGCCGGTGGCCTCGTCAACGGCCGCTCCCACGGTGTCGGCGAACCGCTCAGGCGGGAACCGTCCGTTCAGCCCGTAGTCGCGCAGATGGTCCTTCACCGGGCCCTTCATCTCGGCGAAGATGAGGGTGATCCCACGGGAGCTGAGGAAGTCGTCGAGTTCGATCAGCTCGTCGACGGCGGTCGTGTCGATGTCGGTGATCGGCTCGGCCGCGAGAATGACGGTGTGCACCCCGCCGCCGGCCGCGGTCACCGTCGCCCGCACGTAATCGTCGAAGATCCCGCCGTTGGCGAAGAAGAGGGGCGCGTCGAACCGCACGATCACGATGCCCGGCAGTCGCTCACCGTCGGGGTGCCTGGACAGGTCGTGGTAGCCGCGCAGGCCCCGGATCCTGCCCAGCTCGGCCCGGTACGGCCGCCAGGCATGGCTGACGAAGGCACCCAGCGAGAGCACGATCGCCACCGCGATTCCCTCGATCACCCCGACCACCAGCACCGCCAGGAACGCGGCGAGCGAGAGAGCCGCATCGACCTTGTTCATCCGGACGAGCGCGACCAGGCCCCTGACGTCGATCAGCCCGGCCGCAGCGACCATGACCACGGCCGCGATGGTCGCCGCCGGGAGGTACCCGGTCAGGCCGGGCGCGAGCAGCATGAACGCAAGGATCAGCACGGCCCCGACCACACCGGTCAACTGGGTGCGTGACCCCGCATTCTCCGCCACGGGCGTGCGCGACGACGACGCCGAGATGGGGAAGCCGCCGAGCAGCCCAGCGGCGATGTTCGACGCCCCAATCGCCGCCATCTCCTGGCTGCCGTCGACGTTCTCCCCCCGTCGGGCTGCGAACGTGCGCGACAGCACGGCGGTGTCGGCGAACGCGATGAGGGCGATCCCCAGCGCCGGGGCGATCAACGCGGTGACATCCGCCCAGTCCAGTCCGCCGAGCGCAGGCGCCGGGAGCCCCTTCGGCAGCGCACCGACCACGCGCACGACATCCTGCAAACTGAAGAGAACGGTCAGGACGGTGGCGATCACCACGGCGACCAGCACCCCGGGGATGCGGGTCCGGCCCCGGGAGAACAGCACGATCAGGCCCAGTGAACCGAGCCCGAACAGCACGGCGGTCGGGTTGATCCGGCCTTCCACGATGCCGGACACGATGGCGACGACATCGCCGTAGGGCGACGCCGACTCGATCGAGAAGCCGAGGAACGCCGGCAGCTGGGAGACGATCACCAGCAAGGCCAGGGCGTTGAGGTAGCCGACCCGGATCGGCTTCGAGAGCAGGTCGGTCACGAACCCGAGGCGCAGGACCCCGCCGAGGAGCAGAACCAGCCCGACCATGATCGCGAGAAGCCCGGCCAGGGCGACGGCGCGCCTGTCATCGCCGAGGGAGAGCGGCAGGATCGCGGCCGCGATGATCGGGGCCAGCGCCGAATCGGGGCCGAGAACCAGCACCCGGGACGGCCCGAATATCGCGTAGGCGGCCAGCGGGATGATCGTGGCGTACAGGCCGGTGGCCGGTGGGAGTCCCGCAACCTCCGCGTAGCCGATGCCCACCGGGATGAGGAGGGCCGTCAGGACCGCGCCCGCGCGGAGATCCGGAAGCAGCCACGCGCGCCGGTAGCCCAGCGCCGTGTCGATCCCGGGCACCCACCTCCGCAGCCACTTCGCAGCCATGCAGTTCCTCCCACGGCCCATTGTGGCGCATCGGCGTGCATCCATCGCCGACCACTGGGGAATTGGCTCCCGACCTGCGAGATCTTCGGCCCCGGCTCGCGAAAGTCGTCTGACGTTCATCCGGAGTCTCGACGAACGGCCTCGGGGCGTCGTGCCCCGTTCCTACCGTGGGGACCATGACAATCAAGACATCCACCGGGCTGGTCGCCCTCATCGCGCTCGGCCTCGTCGGCGGGATTGCGGCGGCCGCGATCGTCCCCACTGTCGCCGGGCCACAGGCGAACGGAACGGCGATCACGCCGGTGGGCCAGCGGGTCACACCGGAGGGGCGCCAGACCAGCCTGGGCGATCTCCCCCTCAACTCCGCTCTCTCGCCCGACGGGAAGACGCTGCTCGTCACCAATAACGGGCAGGGCACGCAATCGCTGCAGGTCGTGGATGTGGCGGCCGGCACTGTCGCGCAGACCATTCCGTATTCCACCCCGGAATCCCTCTACATGGGGCTCGCCTGGAGCCGTGACGGCACGAAGGCCTTCGCCAGCGCCGCAGCCAACTCCAAGATCCGCACCTACTCGTATGCCGACGGTGTCCTCACGGAGGGCGCCTCCCTTCCGCTGCCCACCACCGCGCCCGACGGCACCGCCCTCAATCTCTTCCCGGCCGGCCTGGCACTGACCCCCGACGGCGCACACCTGGTCGTCGCCGACCAGCTCGCCGACGCGGTCTCCGTGATCGATCTCGGCACCGGCGCCGTCACGACAACCCCGGTCGGGCACCGTCCGCTCTGGGTGACGGTGGCCACGGACGGACTCACCGCGTATGTGACCAACCAGGGGGCCGCAACCGTGTCGGTGGTCAGCCTCGCCGGCGGCGTACCGGCCACAACGGGCACTCTGGAGACCGGGCTGCACCCGAACAAGTCGGTGCTGGCCCCGGATGCCGGCCACCTCTACGTGGCCGACGGGGACGCCGACACCGTCTCCGTCATCGACCTCGCCGCCGGCACCACGTCAGCGATCAGCGTGGCGCCCACGGCGGACTCACCGATCGGATCGAATCCCACCGGGCTGGCCCTCAACGCCGACGGATCGAAGCTCTTCGTGAGCAACTCCGGCAGCAACGACGTGGCGGTCGTCGATCTCGGCACGCAAACCGTCGACGGGGTCGTTCCCGTGGGGTGGTATCCCACCTCCCTGTCCTTCGCCGACGGCCGGCTGCACACCACGAACGCCAAGGGGCTGGGCGCCGGACCCAACGCCGGTTCCGGGCATCCTGACCCCGAGTCGGGTGCGGAGACGGCCGAGGACCAGTACAGCGGCTCGATGATCACCGGCACGCTGAGCAGTTTCGAGGTTCCCGCGGCCGGGGACCTGAAGCGGGCGACCCGGCAGGTCGCCAGCAACAACCGGTCCGCGGAGGCGGAGGGCGAGGTGATCCCCCGCAAGCCCGGCCAGGACAGCCCGATCAAGCATGTGATCTACGTCGTGAAAGAGAACCGCACCTACGACCAGGTGCTCGGCACCCTCGACCGGGGCGACGGGGACCCGGCCTTGAACCTCTTCGGCGATGAGTCGGCTCCGAACGTGCGCGCACTCTCGAAGCAATTCACCACCATCGACAATTTCTACGCCGATGCCGAGGTCAGTGCGAACGGCTGGAACTGGGTGGCCTCGGCGAACTCCAACCCGTACGCGGAGCAGATGTGGCCGGCCAACTATTCCGGCCGGAAGGCCCCGTACCCGAACGAGAACGCCGACCCCGAGATCGCGGCACAGGAACCCGACAACACGTATGTCTGGCAGCGCCTCGCCCAGGCCGGCGTCAGTTTCCGCAACTACGGCTTCTTCGTCGGCCTGGCCGGAGGGCAGGCCACCGCCCAGGACCCGGTGCTCGACGCCCAGACCGACCACGACTACCGGGGCTACGACCTCTCCTGCCCCGATTCCGCGGGCACCTTCGCACCGCTGAAGGCGGACTGCGGGTCACCCCGGATCGACGAATGGTCCAGGGACTTCGCCGCCAATGTCGCTGCCGACACCGTGCCGACGGTGCAGTTCGTCCGGCTGCCCAACGACCACACCCAAGCCACCCGGGCGGGCAAACCGACCCCGAAGGCCTACGTGGCCGACAACGATTTCGCCCTGGGCCAGCTGGTCGACACCGTTTCGCACTCCCGGATCTGGGGTGACACCGCCATCTTCGTCACCGAGGACGACGCCCAGAACGGACCTGACCACGTCGACGCCCACCGCACGGTCGCCCTGGCGATCAGCCCGTACACGCAGACCGGAAAGGTGGATTCCACGTTCTACAGCACCGCCTCGATGGTGCACACCATCGGACTGCTCGCGGGCATCCAGCCGATGACCCAGTTCGACGCGTTCGCGACGCCGATGAGCGCGTCGTTCACCTCGACCGCCGACGACAACCCGTATTCGGCGATCAGGCCCAGCTACGACATGACCACGATCAACGGCGCGAACGCACCGCTGGCCGGAGCGGTCGAAGGACAGAACACGGACACCGAGGACAAGATCGACGAGCAGCTGTACAACCGGGCCATCTGGAAGTCGGTGCGCGGGTCCGGTTCGGTGATGCCCGCACCGAAGCACGACATCATCGGGTCCGGAGCGGCAGCCGGAACGGACGACGACGACAACTGATCGAAGCAGAGAAAGGCCCGGGTCCCTGGGGATCCGGGCCTTTCCCGGTCGACCCGTGGGCCGACGTTCTCGGTGAGTCAACAGCGTGCGATAGCGACCGATGGTGGAGATGCGGGGAATTGAACCCCGGTCCACTGCTGTGGTCATATGCCTTCTACGGGTGTATCCAGTGAAATCGTTCTACTCGGCTCCGGAATTTGACACTGTCATCTAATCCGACGAGCCCAGCCCTCGTTCAAGTCCCCCTACACCCCGCGGCTCAGAGTAGGAGCAAGCTCTCTAAATGACGTCAGGATCCGGGTAGAGAGCATTCCCGGTCTGGCGGACTTCTTAGTGCGCTCGCTTAGGCAGCGAGGGCGAAGTCAGTGCGGTTTGAATTGGCACTTATTGTTTTGCAGAGATCGTTTACGAGATAACCCTGCATCCTCGACCCGCTTCTCATAATTGCGCAGGCAATGTCGAAACCGATCATCCCCCTATGCACTCACTGCCGGCGCGCGGCAGGGCCGTCGCGGCATTCGAGTGGGTCACTATCACACGCTGTTGAGTTTCCAAGGGTGCGCGAGCCGTTCCGTAGAACACCCCGTGCAGCCTTTAACTCTACAACAGAAACGCTCCCCCGTCGAGACCCGGAGCGCGCCCTAGTCGCCCAGGTTCTTCCTCGCCGAGATCGCCCGGTCGGACTCGCGCTTGTCCTGGCGTTCCCGCAGGGTCTGGCGCTTGTCGTATTCCTTCTTGCCCTTGGCGACCGCGATCTCCACCTTGGCGTTGCCGTTGCTGAAGTAGATCCGAAGCGGCACGAGGGTGTAGCCACCCTCTTTGGTCTTGTGGCTGATCTTGATGATCTCCTGCTTGTGCAGGAGAAGTTTGCGCTTGCGCCGCGGCGGGTGGTTGGTCCAGGTGCCCGCCTTGTATTCCTGGATGTGCACGGCATCCAGCCAGACCTCGCCGGACTCGATGAACGCATAGCCGTCGACGAGGGAGGCGCGACCGGCCCGGAGCGATTTGACCTCGGTGCCGCTGAGCACCATCCCGGCCTCGTAGGTCTCTTCGATGAGGTAGTCGTGGCGTGCCTTGCGATTGGTCGACACGACCTTCTCGCCTTGTTCCCTGGGCACGGCTTACTCCTCAACAATGGTGGGTGTGGCTGCCCGGTGGCAGCCAGCCCACCAGTCTAGCCTGCGGGTGAGACTACCGGGTCACACCTTGAGATAGCGGGTGATCGCGAAGTTCGCCGAGAAGGCCGCGAGCACCGCGCCGACCACGAGCAGGATGGGCACCACGACGAGGGCGTCCTGCATCCCGACCAGCGAGAACCCCTTGAGCCTCTCGCCGAGGTAGCCCTGCACGAACCAGTTCACCAGGGCCACGATCGCCCCGCCGGCCAGCAGGGAGCCGAGCAGTGCCGCGAAGACACCCTCGAGGATGAACGGGGTTTGAATGAACCGGTTCGACGCACCGACGAGCCGCATGATCCCCAGTTCCCGGCGTCTCGAGAACGCGGAGAGCCGGATCGTGGTGGCGATCAGCAGCGCGGCCGCCACCAGCATCAGGGCCGCGATTCCGATGGCCGTGTAGCTGGCCACGTTGAGCACCGAGAAGATCTGATCGAGGTACTTGCGCTGGTCGGCGACGTTCTCGACCCCCGGGATGCCCGACAGGCTCTCCACGAGCACGTCGGATTGCGACGGGTCCTTCAGGTTGACCCAGAAGGTCTGGTTGAGCTGATCGGGCGTCACGTAGTCGGCCACCGGGTTGCCGGCGAACTGCTTCTTGAAGTTCTCGAAGGCCTGGTCGTGCGTCTCGAAGTAGTACTTGTCGATGAACGGTGCGAGCGTGGGCGACTCGAGCTGGGCCTTGACCGCATCGATCTGATCTGCGGACGCCTCGCCGGCCGTGCAGGTCTCGCCCGGGGAGATGGCGGTGCACATGTAGATCCCGACCTGGGCGCGGTCGTACCAGAAGTTCTTCATCTGGCCGATCTGCATCTGCATCAGGATGGCGGCCCCGACGAAGGTCAGGGAGATGAAGGTCACGAGCACGACCGACACCACCATGGAGGCGTTGCGGCGCAGGCCGTTGGCGGCTTCGGAGAGCACAAGTCCGAGTCTCATCGGGTGGGCCCTACATTCTGTTCGCCGGACGGGTCCGTTTTCTCGCCGGGCGCGCGCAGGCCGAGTTTCTCGGCGAGCGTCAGCTGCTCGGGCACGTCGTGCTGGGTGACCGGCAGCGCCGGCCGTGCCATCGGGCGGCCTGGGTCGGCGGCCTGGGTCGGTTCCGGCTCCGGTTCGACGTGCGGAAGGGGCATGCCCGTGTCGGCGGCGATGGCGGCGGCCTGCGCGCGCCCCGCCCTGGTCGGAGCGGGTTCATGCCGCACTGCGGGTGCGGGTGCGGGCGCGGCGACGGGTTCGGCCGCCGGCGGGAAGGTGAGCGGCTCGGAAGGCGTCGGCGCGAAGGCCGAGGCGAGCCGTGGCGCCGCGGCGGGAGCCTGGGTGGCAGGGATGGGGGCCGCTGGAGCCGGGGCCGCCTGGGCGCTCGCGCGCCGGTGGGTTCCGGCGCCTTCGGTGATGGTCGGGATCGCCGCGGTGGCGTAGCCGCCCTGGCGCTCGTCACGCACGATCTTGCCGCTGGCGAGTTCGATCACGCGGCGTTGCATCTGGTCGACGATGCCGGCCTCATGGGTCGCCATGATCACGGTCGTCCCACCGGCGTTGATCCGTTCGAGCAGGGCCATGATCCCGGCGCTCGTGGTGGGGTCGAGGTTTCCGGTGGGCTCGTCAGCGAGCAGCACCTGCGGCTTGTTCACGATCGCGCGGGCGATGGCCACGCGCTGCTGCTCACCGCCGGAGAGTTCATGCGGGAACCGCTGGGCCTTCTCGGCCAGACCCACCATCTTCAGCGTGTCCGGAACCGCTTCCTGGATGAATCCTCGGGACTTGCCGATCACCTGGAGGCTGAACGCGACGTTGTCGAAGACCGTCTTGTTCGGCAGGAGGCGGAAGTCCTGGAAGACGACGCCGAGATTGCGCCGGAAATACGGCACCTTGCGGTTGGAGATCGACCGGAGATCCTGGCCGAGCACGTGGATGCTGCCGCTGGTCGGTCGGTCTTCCTTCAGGACCAGGCGCAGGCAGGTCGACTTGCCCGAGCCGGACGCACCGACGAGGAAGACGAACTCGCCGCGCAGCACTTCGACGTCGATATCGTCCAAAGCGGGTCGGTTCGTTCCCGGATACTTCTTGGTGATGTGGTCAAAACGGATCATGGCCCCTTGAGCCTAAGCAGGCATCCGGGTTTTTCCTACTGCGACATACCGAACCACAGACTCGGTCCGAAAGCGGTTCAGTCCTTCGGCGCCTGTTTGCGCCAGCGGATGCCCGCGGCGATGAACGGATCGAGGTCGCCGTCGAACACCTGGCTCGGGTTGTTCGTCTCGTAGTTGGTGCGGAGGTCCTTGACCATCTGGTACGGCGCGAGCACGTAGCTGCGCATCTGGTCGCCCCAGCTCGCGGTGATGACGCCGGCCAGTTCCTTCTTGGTCGCGGCCTCCTGTTCGCGCTGCAGGAGCAGCAGCCGGGACTGCAGCACGCGCAGGGCGGCGGCGCGGTTCTGGATCTGGCTCTTCTCGTTCTGGCAGCTCACGACGGTGCCGGTCGGAAGGTGGGTGATCCGCACGGCGGAGTCGGTCGTGTTCACCGACTGCCCGCCGGGGCCGCTGGAACGGAACACGTCAACCCGGATGTCGGTGTCGGGGATCTCGATCGATTCGGTCTGCTCGATCAGGGGCACGACCTCGACCGCGGCGAAGGAGGTCTGGCGCTTGCCTGCCGAGTTGAACGGGCTCATCCGCACCAGCCGGTGCGTGCCGGCCTCCACGCTGAGGGTGCCGAAGGCGTAAGGGGAATCGACCTGGAAGGTCGCGGACTTGATGCCGGCCTCCTCGGCGTAGCCGACGTCGAGCACCTGCACGGGGTAGTTGTGCTGCTCGGCCCAGCGCAGGTACATCCGCAGCAGCATCTCGGCGAAGTCGGCCGCGTCGACGCCGCCGGCGCCGGAGCGGATGGTGACCACCGCGGGGCGCTCATCGAATTCGCCGTTGAGCAGAGTGTGCACCTCGAGGTCGCCGAGCACCTTCTTCAGGCTCGCGAGCTCGGCAGTCGCTTCCTGGGCGGACTCCTCATCACCCTGGCCCTCATTGGCCATCTCGACGAGGACTTCGAGGTCGTCGAGGCGGCGTTCGATGCTCTCGATGCGAGCCAGTTCCGACTGGCGGTGGCTGAGCGCACTGGTGACCTTCTGGGCGTGCTCGGAGTCGTCCCACAGGTCGGGGGCTCCGGCCTGGTCGTTCAGGTCGGCGATGTCGGTGCGCAGTTGGTCGATGTCGATCACCGCCCGAATGTCGCCAAAGGTGGCCCGCAGTGCGGCGATCTGCTCCGAAAAGTCCAGCTCAATCATGTCGGACCCCAGCCTACCGGGCGGTTCCGTGCAGACCATGGCCGTGCGGCGCTGAAGTAGCATCGAGGAGCCATGAGTAACGCCGAACGCTCCTTCAGCCTGCGCTCCGTTGCCCTCGCCGCATTCCTGCCGACGCTTCTCTTCTCGATCGGAGAGGGGGCGATCATCCCGCTCATCCCCATCGTCGCCAACAACCTCGGGGCATCCCTCGCCGTGGCCGGTCTCATCGCGGCCATGATCATGGTCGGCGAACTGATCGGCGACATTCCCAGCGGCTGGGTGGTCTCCCGGATCGGCGAGCGCAACGCGATGATCTGGGCCGCGATGCTCTCGATCATCGCCGTGTTGATCTGCATCGCCGCGCCGAACCCGTTCGTGCTGGGGCTGGGCATCTTCCTGGTCGGGCTCGCGACGGCCGTGTTCGCCCTGGCCCGCCACGCGTTCATGACCACGTATGTCCCGCTCGCCTACCGGGCGCGGGCCCTGTCCACCCTCGGCGGCATCTTCCGGGCCGGCTGGTTCATCGGCCCGTTCATCGCCACCGCACTGATCCGGCTGACGGGCAGCACCCAGTCGGTGTTCTGGGTCTTCGTGGTCTGCTGCCTCGGCGCGGCGGCCATGCTGCTGCTGCTGCGCGACCCGTCGAGCACCTTCGGCACGCCCGAGCCGGTCGCCGCCGCCGACGGCACGACGCGCAGCGCGGGCGAGGAACTGGCAGCGGAGGAATCCGAGGGCCTCTTCCGCACCATCTGGAGCTACCGGGCCGTGCTCGGCAAGCTCGGCACCGGGGCGGGCCTGATCGGCGCCATGCGCGCCACCCGCACGGTGCTCCTCCCGCTCTGGGCGGTGAGCATCGGCATCAACGAACCCGACATCGCGCTGATCATCGGCATCGCCGGCGGCATCGACTTCGCTCTCTTCTACGCCAGCGGGCAGATCATGGACCGGTTCGGACGGCTCTGGACGGCGCTGCCGTCGATGGTCGGGCTCGGGGCCGGGCACCTCGTGCTCGCGTTCACCCACGACCTGCCGAGCAACGTGGAGTGGTTCATCGCCGTGGCGATGTTCCTCTCCCTGGCCAACGGGATCGGCAGCGGCCTCCTGATGACCCTCGGGGCGGACCTCGCCCCCGAGAACAACCCAGCGCCCTTCCTCGGCGCCTGGCGGTTCACCGCCGACCTCGGCGGCGCGGCCGCTCCCTTGGCGGTGTCAGGCCTGACCGCACTGGTCTCGTTGTCCCTGGCCAGCGGCGTGATGGGGGTCTTCGGCCTGTTCGGGGCGGTGCTGCTCGGGCGCTACATCCCGCGCTACGCGCCCCGGCGCCCACGCCCGGGGCCACGCCCAGGGTCGTAGAGCAGGAATGCCGGCCGTGCCGATGGCGTTGAATAGTGACATGCCACTGCACGGAGAATACGAACCGAGCCCGCAGAAATGGGTGCGCGACCAGGTCGAGCTGTACGAGAGCTCCGGCGGAACCCAGGGCACCACGATGCGCGGGATGCCCGTGATCGTGCTGACCACGGTCGGCGCGAAGTCGGGCAAGCTGCGCAAGGCCCCGCTGATGCGGGTCGAGCACGAGGGCCGGTATGCCGCGATCGCGTCGCTCGGCGGCAGCCCGAAGAACCCGGTCTGGCACGCGAACGTGGTCGCGCATCCGCTGGTGGAGCTGCAGGACGGCCCGCGCAAGTGGGACATGGTCGCCCGCGAGGTGACCGGCGCCGAACGTGACGAATGGTGGGTGCGGGCGGTGGCCGCGTACCCCGACTACGCGGACTACCAGGTCAAGACCGACCGGGTGATCCCGGTCTTCGTGCTCGAACCCGTATCCGCGTCCTGATGAAGGCCCGCTCGGCGACCCGCGGTCCGCTCCTCGACCCGATCCGGCTCACCGGGCTGGATGCCGCCGACGGTTCCGCACTCAGGGCCGGCGGCAGCTACGACGCGCAGTCCTTCGACGGCTGCGATCTCTCCGGCCGTGACCTCACCGGCATCGGCTTCCTCGAGTGCGAGTTCCGCGGGGTGTCCCTCGACGACGCGACGCTGCGCGGCGCATCCGTGGCCGAGTGCGTGGTGAGCGAACTGCACGCCGCTGTGCTGAAGGCGCCACGGTCGGGCTGGCGCGACGTGCGGATCGAACGATCCAGGCTCGGCTCGGTCGAGCTCTACGAGTCAGAGCTGCGCAGCGTGCAGATCGACGGCTCCAAACTCGATTTCGTGAACCTGCGGAACTCGAAGCTGACCGATGTGCTGTTCTCCAACTGCATCATCGAGGAACTCGACCTCGGCAGCGTCGTCGCTCAGCGGGTCGAACTGCGCGGCTGCCGGATCGGCACGCTCGACCTGTCCGGCGCCACCCTCAAGCACGTCGACCTGCGCGGGGCCGACTTCAGCGTCATCCGCGGCCTCGACGGCCTGCGCGGAGCGACCATCGACGACCAGCAGTTGAGCCTGCTCGCTCCCCTGCTGGCCGGTCACCTCGGCATCGTCGTCGAGTAGCCCGGTCGGGCCCGGCCCGCCGGCGTCAGGAGATGACGCCGGCCGTGATCTCCAGGTCGGATTTCGGGCGCTCACGCTGGGTGGCGATCGCCGCCCCGGCCGCCACGCACACCACGAGGATCGCGATCTGCTGCTGCAGCAGGAACGTCTCGCCCAGCACCAGGGCGCCGAAGAGCGCGGCGATGACCGGGCCGAAGCTGGTGATGATCGCGTAGAGCCGGGGGGTGATCCGGCGCAGGATGAACGTGTCGAGCGTGTACGGGAACGCCGACGAGAGCACCCCGACCGCGAGGAGCAGCCCGAGGACATCCCAGTTCAGGCTGGAGTAGTCGACCGTGATCAGGGCGAACGGCACGAGCAGGGCCAGGCTGACCACGCTCGCCACCGAGATGCCTTCCAGGCCGGGGAAGGTCACCGCCACCCGCCGGGTGAGCAGGATATAGGCCGCCCAGGCCGCCGCGGCAGCGAGGGCGAAGAGGATGCCGGGGAGGTTGAGCTCCCCGGTCGACCAGGTGAGCAGGAAGACCCCGGCGGCGGCCGCGCTCGCGCAGACGAAGTCGATCGGCCGACGCGACGACGCCAGGGCCAGGGCGAACGGGCCGAGGAACTCGATCGTGGCTGCGACGCCGAGCCCGAGCAGGTCGACGGCCTCGTAGAAGGTCAGGTTCATGATCGCGAGCACGAGTCCGAGGGCCAGGGCCGGCCACAGCCTGCGCCAGGACAGGGTCGACAGCTTCGGACGGTAGAACGGCAAAACGGTGCAGGCCATCACGAGCTGCCGGGCCGCCACCACCACGGGTGAGCCGACGAGCGGTATCGCGAGCCCGGCGAGGGATGACCCGAAGTTGATGCTGACTTCGGTCGCGAGCTGGGCACCCGCGCCGGTCAAACGGTCGCGCTGGGCGGTCACGGCTCTCCTCGTCCGCACCCGCTCGGGCGCGCTTTCCGAGAGTACCGGGTCGCCGGTCTCGATCGGGCACCCGGGTGTGCGTCGCCTACCGGAACACCGACCGCGCCACAGCCGAGACCTCCAACGGCACGCCCTCCGGCAGGAAGAAGACCACCACCGGCGGGCGCCAGACCGCGCCCAGCGTGACGCTCGCGCTCTGCCCGTCGGCCGAGCCGGCCCCGGTCAGTTCCACCCCGTCGACGCCGCCGTGGGGTGCCGCCGCCAGGTAGTCCTCGGCCGCCGCCCGCACCTCGTCGGACCGGAGCACGGGTCGCGGCACCGGCCCGGACGGGTCAGCGGTGACGCCGACCGCGTCGAGCGAGAAGGACTCAGCCCCGGCGAGCGCGGCACCGTCGGCAAGGGTGAGCAGCCGTTTGTGGTCCAGGTAGAGCGAACTCGCGGCCACGACGACGAGGATCAGCACGAGTGCGAGGAAGGCGTAGAAGATCGTCAGGATCAGGGTCGAGCCATCCTCGTGCGGGCCGCGGCTGCCCCAGATGCGGCGGACCGCAGCGAACCACCGGCCCGATCGACCCGTCACCCCCCGGGACATCAGCCGGCCCTGCGGAACCGGGACACCGTCTGGGTGGCCACGGCTTCCATCGGGATGCTCGCCGCGCTGCGCAAGGACAGCAGATCGGGGACAAGCGGCAACGCCACCCGAATCCGCACCGTGACGGAGACCGTGCTGCGCCTGGCCAGGCAGCCTCCGGCCCCGCAGTCGATGCTCACCGCGGCGCTGTCTCCGGCGATGCCGTAGTCGTCGAGCCCGACCTGCACCGCCCGGAGCGCCCCGGCCCGGGCAGCGGCTTCGTCGGGCGCCTGAACGTAGACGCGGGCGGCCTGCCGCGCGGCACCCTCCACCGCGAACGCCCCGCCCTGCAGCGCCGACATGGCCAGCACGAGGTAGACGAGCGGAACGAGGAGGATCGCCCCGGCGGTGATCAACTCGAGCGCGGCCGACCCGTCTTCCCCGGCGAGGAGCCGGCCGGCGGACCGGTGAACGCCTTCGGTCAGTTTCGCGTCCGACTGGCGGCGGCTCCTACTCGAGGTCTTCCACGGCGGCATGCCCCACCACCTCCAGACCGCGATCGAGGCCGAGGAGACCGAGCAGCGGCAGTGGGGCGATGACCCGCACCTGCACGCTCGGGTAGCCGTCGTATTCGGTGTAACCGGCAACGACATCCGTGGCGTAGCCGGGACCAAGCGCCACGGTGACCAGTTCCCGGGTGCGCGCGACGCCCTCGGCCAGGCTGCTGTCGGCCACGGCGGCGAACCGTGCGCCTTCGGCCGCCGCGTCGAGAGCGGTGTTGCGCACGTGCAGGGCGAGCGCGAGTTGCATGACGGTGAGGGTCAGCACCGTGAGCAGCCCGCCCACCATGACGAATTCCGCCGCCGCCGATCCTGTGTCACCGGACGGGGCGGATGCGCGTCGCAGGAGAAACATCGTCCGGGGTCAGAAACCGCTCACGCGGTCGATGGCCTGCTGGAACACCCCGCTCAGGGCAGGGCCGGCCAGACCCCAGATGATGATGACCAGACCGGCAGTCATCAGGGTGATCAGGACCCAGCCGGGGACGTCCCCGGTGTCGTCGCTCCACAGGGTCAGGAAACGCCGCCGCAATGTGGTCATCATGCTCCTCTTTTCCGTGGGAATCACTTGGTGGGTCGGTGGGTCAGAAGCCCGACTGCAGGATGAACAGGCCGGGGAAAACCGCGAACAGGATGGTCAGGGGAAGAATCAGGAAGACCAAGGGCACGAGCATGGCCACCTCCTTCTTGCCGGCCACTTCGAGAAGTTCCCGCTTGGCGCTGTCCCGGGAGTCCTGCGCCTGGGCTCGCAGAACCTCGGCCAGGGGCGTGCCACGGTCCAGCGCGCCCGAGACCTGGTCGACGAGACGGGTCACCGCCGGAAGGTGCAGACGGCCGGCCAGCGTGCCCAGCGCGGAGTGCAGCGGCACGCCGATCCGCACATCGGCGACGACGCCGGCGAATTCCCGCGACAACTCCCCCGTGCTCGTGCGTGACACCCGGGCGAGCGAGTCGAGGATTCCCTCGCCCGCCGACAGGGAGAGCGTGAGGAACTCCAGGATCGTCGGCAGCTCGCTCTGCATCCGTGCCAACCGCGCCGTCGCCGCACGGGTCAGCAGCCAGTCCCGCGCCAGGGCGCCGCAGAGCCCGGCCAGAACGGGCACGACGACCGACACCACGACGGGTGCCGTCCGGAAGATCGGAAGCATGATGGCAAGACCGGCACCCAGCCCGAACGCGACGAGAGCCCAGACCACCTGCTCCGACCGGAATCGATCGACGCTGTGCTCGGCCCCGGCTTGGCGCAGTCGCCGCTCGATGCCATCCGCACCGCCGAGCACGGCCCCCAGCAGCCGCTTGAGGGCGCCGAAGGCTGGGGCGAACAGCGTGCCGAGCACGGGGATCGGGTCGACCGAACGCCGGCCGACGAAGGCGCGAGCCTCAACCGACACGTCCAGGATGTAGGGGGCCAGCCTGTGCACGAGTCGCGGCCGGCTGAGACGCGGGATGGTGCTCACCATCGACCACAGTCCGATGCCCAGCGCGCAGCCGCAGAACAGGCCCCACGCCAGCGACGCACTCACCGGAACCACCGGCGTTCCTCAGGGAGCCGGCCCAGGGCCACCATCACCCGGTAGGCCACGACCGACATGCCGAGACCGCCGAGCACGACGGCCACCCCCGCACTGGTGTTGTACGCGACGGCTGCCTCCGGCCGCGACCCGAGGAGGAGCAGGATCACCCAGGGCGCCGCCACGCCCAACCGTGCGGCGTTCACCACCCATGACTGGCGGGCCTCGACCTCGGCCCGGATGGCCGCGTCCTGCCGGAGCCAGGCCGCAAGGCTGCGCAGCACGATCGTGAGGTCGCTGCCGCCGACCTCCCTGGCCATCCGCAGGGTTTCGAGGATGCGATCGGCGACCGGGTCGGCGAGGGACTCCTTCAGGCGGTCCACGGCATAGGCGAAATTGCCGGTGGACCGGTAGTCTCCGGCGAACGCCGCGAACGCGGCCCTGGTCGTCACCGGGCCGGCGTCCGCCAGGCTGCTCACGCTGTCGGGCAGGGCGAGACCCGACCGCACCGCGGACACGAGATGGTCGACGACATCGGGCCAGACTGTCCGGTTGGCCCGACGCGTTGCCCGCGCGCGCCAGGTGACAACCAGCACGGGCACTGCCATGCCGCCCAGCCCCGCGACGACCGACAGCGCCCCGATGCCGAGGAGCGCCTCGGCAAGCGCGAAGCCGGCCAGTCCAAGGACGAGGGAAATGGCCGCGAACGCGGGCAACGGAAGCGCACCCAGGCCGGCCTGGGCCAGGTCTGCCCGGAACGCCCCGCGCGGCCGGCCCCGCCCGGGATCGGCCGTCCCGCGCGCCGGCCAGAGGAACGGCGAGGCCAGCAGCAGCAGGCCGGCCCCGAGCAGGCTCCCGAGAACGATGGTCATGCCGCACCAGCTCGCAGCACAATGGCGGGGTCGAGGCCCGCCGCGAGGAACTTGGTGAGCTTGCCGGGGTGGCCGCCGGTCGCCGTGAGCGTTCCGCCCTCGATGAGGAAGATGGGGCTCGCCTCGATCACGGGGCCGGCAAGCCGACCACTCGGCGCCAGGATCTCGATGACCCGGCGACGGCCGTGCCGGTCGATCTCGCAGTGGACCACGATATCGATGCAGCCCGCGACGGTCGGCAGCACGAAGGCCGAGTCAATGTTGCGACCGGCCAGGAGCGGGAGCGTGGACAGCTTGGCCAGGGCGTCCCGTGCGCTGTTGGCGTGGATCGAGCACATCCCCGGCAGCCCGCTGTTGAGCGCGATCAACAGGTCGAGGCTTTCCGCCTCGCGCACCTCGCCGACGATGAGGCGGTCGGGCCGCATCCGCAGGGATTCCTTGATCAGCCGGCGCAGGGTGATCTCGCCGGTGCCCTCGAGGCTCGGCTGGCGGCACTGCATGGCCACGACGTCGCGGGCGGCGAGGTCGAGTTCAAAGGTTTCCTCCACCGTCACGATCCGCTCGTTGCGGCGCGTGGCGGTGAGGAGCGCGTTGAGCATCGTGGTCTTGCCGGTCTGGGTCGCGCCCGAGACGAGGATGTTCTGCCCTGACAGTACGCACATCCGCAGGAATTCCGACGCCTGCTGGGTCAGCGAACCCAGCCCGACCAACTGGTTCAGGTCGCGGATGCGCCGGGTGAACTTGCGGATGTTCACCGCCCAGTGCTTGCGGGTGATGTCCGGGATGACCACGTGCAGCCGGGAGCCGTCGGGCAGGGACGCATCGACGAACGGGGAGGACAGGTCGACCCGGCGGCCGGATGCCTGCAGCATCCGTTCGACCAGGTCGCGCACCTCTCGCTCGGAGAGCACCATGTCGGTCAGTTCCGGAACCCCGTCGCGGGCCACGAACACCCGGGACGGCGCGTTGATCCAGATCTCCTCGATGCCCGGGTCGTCGAGGAACGGTTGCAGCGCCCCGAACCCGGTCAGCGACGCCACCACTTCCCGGGCTGCCTGACGCTCGTCGGGGATCAGCGGCAGGGAGGAGCCGAGCGCCCGCTCGCTGTAACGCTGCAGCTCGTCGTGCACGTATTTCTCGGCCAGCACCAGGTCGGTCGAGAGATCGACGCCGTCGCGGCGCACCCGGGACCGGACCTGCTCGGTGATGATGCGGACGGCCTCGCTCATCCCTGAATGATGCTCCGCCGTGGCGATGCGCCGGGGAACTTATCCACAGCCCCGTCGCCAGACCCGGGTGAGTTGCAGAGAAAACACCCTCGTCGCGCTGGCGAGGGTGCTTTCTTCGCAAGTCAGCGGGCGGACCAGCCGCCGTCCATCCCGTAGCTGGAGCCCGTGACCATGGCGGCATCCGCCGACGCCAGCCAGGCCACCAGCGACCCGACCTCCTCCGGCTCGACCAGCCGTTTGATGGCGCTCTCCGTGAGCATGATCCGGCCGAGCACCTCCGACTCCGGGATGCCGTGCACGAGCGCCTGGTCTGTGATCTGCTTCTCGACCAGGGGCGTGCGCACATAGCCGGGGCTGACGCAGTTGCTGGTCACCCCGTGTTCCCCGCCCTCGAGGGCGGTCACCTTGGAGAGGCCCTCCAGCCCGTGCTTGGCCGCGACATACGCCGCCTTGAACGGCGAGGCGCGGATACCGTGCACCGACGTGACGTTGACGATGCGCCCGAAGCCGCGCTCGTACATCTGCGGCAAGGCCGCCCGGATCAGCAGGAAGGGAACCTCCAGCATGAGCGTGATGATGCGGCGGAAGTCCTCCGGGGCGAAGTCCTGGATCGGGCTGATCGTCTGGATGCCCGCGTTGTTGACCAGGATGTCCACGCCCGCCAACCGCAGGGACAGCTCCGGGTCGGTCAGCGCGGCCGGGTCCAGCAGGTTCACCGCCCAGCTCGACCCGCCGACCTCCGCGGCGAGCGCCGCGGCCCCCGCCTGGTCCATGTCGGCGACGACGACGTGGGCGCCGCGGGCCGCAAGCGCCCGGACGGTGGCCGCGCCGATCCCGCTCGCTCCCCCGGTGACGAGGGCTCTCCGGCCCTGAAGGGGCCCGGAGCCGCCCCCATCGTGGAGGGAAACGGTCTCTGGTGCTGCGGTCATCAGGTGATCCTTCGTGATGCGGGCTGGCGTGGGCGTGCGGGGACGGTCATCCGGCCGGCTCAGCCGGCCACCGTCGCCGGCTCCAGGCCGTGCCTGCGGGCATCCTCAGCATCGACCTCGCGCAGCGAGATGCCCCTGGTCTCCTTGAGCGTGACCACGGCGACGACGGTGATCGCGCAGGCGATCACCAGGTAGAACGCCACCGGCAGCCAGGACTTGTACTGCTGGAGCAGCGCCGTGGCGATGATCGGCGCCATCGAACCGGCCAGGATCGAGGTGACCTGGTAGCCGAGGGACACCCCGGAGTAGCGCATCCGGGTCGGGAACATCTCGGCCATGATCGCGGGCTGCCCGGCGTACATCAGTGCGTGGAAGCACAGCCCGATGGTGATGGCCGCCACGATGACGACCGGGTTCAGGGTGTCGAACATCGGGAAGGCGAAGAACGCCCAGGTCGATCCGAGCACGGCGCCGGCGAGGTAGACCGGCTTGCGTCCGAACCGGTCGGAGAGTCGGCCGACCTGCGGGATCACCAGGAAGTGCACGACGTGGGCGAGCAGCAGGGCGAGCAGGAGCTGGCTCGTGTTGTACTGGTGCACCGTGACCAGGTAGACGATCGAGAAGCTCACGATCGTGTAGTACAGGATGTTCTCGGCGAAGCGCAGGCCCATGGCCCCCAGGATCCCCTTCGGGTACTTGCGCACGACCTCCATCACGCCGTAGCTGATCGCCTTCTCCGCCTCGACCTGCGCGCGGGCCTCGAGGAAGATCGGAGCCTCGCTGACGTGGGTGCGGATGTAGTAGCCGATCACCACGATGATCGCGGAGAGCCAGAAGGCCACCCGCCAGCCCCAGCCGAGGAACTGCTCGGCGGGCAGGATCCAGGACATGGTCAGCAGCACGAGGGTGGCGAGCAGGTTCCCGACCGGAACGGCCGCCTGCGGCCAGCTCGACCAGAAACCGCGGGTCTTGTTCGGGCTGTGCTCGGCAACGAGCAGAACCGCACCGCCCCATTCCCCGCCGACCGCGAAGCCCTGGATGAAGCGCAGGATGACGAGCAGCGCGGGCGCCCAGTAGCCGATGTTGTTGTATCCCGGCAGGCAGCCCATCAGGAACGTGGCGGCTCCGACGAGGATGATCGTGACCTGGAGGGTGTGCTTGCGACCGAGGCGGTCACCGATCTGACCGAAGACGATGCCACCCAGCGGGCGGGCGATGAAGCCGACGGCGTAGGTGAGGAATGCGGCGATGATGCCGTCCAGTTCGCTGCCCGCGTTGGGGAAGAAGAACTTGCCGAAGACGAGGCTGGCGGCCGTGGCGTAGAGGAAGAACTCGTACCATTCCACGATCGTGCCGACCATCGACGCCGCCACGATCTTGCGCAGCCCCGATTTCTCCTCCGGACTGTCCTGGCCGGACCCGGTCGGTCCTGGCTTCCCGGCTCCGACGCGCTGATTGACGCTCATGTCTGTCTCCTTCGGTGTCGTCGCTGACACTTAGTGGTGGATGGCCGGGGGTTGAGTTCCACCCAACACGGCTCCACTGAGTATTCACGGAGTCCCCCTGTGCATCAATGACCACTTCCACAGACGGCATGTGCATAATTGCAGACATGACCCTCGCTGCGCCGCCGTCACCGACCCCCAATCCCGACGATCTCCTGGTCCTGCTCGCGGTCGCCCGCACGGGCCGGTACACCGCGGCGGCCGACAGCCTCGGCCTGAACCACACCACGGTGGCACGCCGGATCACCGCCCTGGAGAAGGCCCTCGACGGCCGCGTCCTCTCCCGCACGGTGGGGGGCTGGGAGCTCACCGAGCTGGGCAAGAGGGCCTTCAGCGCGGCCGAGAACGTGGAAGCGGCCGTGGCCGTGCTGAACGGTACCGCCGGTCAACTGGGGCAACTGTCCGGCGTCGTGCGCATGTCGGCGACGGACGGCTTCAGCGCCTACATCGCCGCTCCCGCCGTCGCCGCCCTGCAGCGCACCCATCCCCATCTCCGGGTGGAGATCGTCACGGTGACCCGGCGGGCCCTCCAGCATCGCTCCGGCCTCGACATCGAGGTGGTGGTCGGCGAACCGCAGGTGCACCGGGCCGAGGCGGTGCGGCTGGGCCACTACCGGCTCGGCATGTACGCGTCGCGCGCCTATCTCGCCGAGAACGGAACCCCGGAGAGCGTGGCCGAGCTCACCCGGCATCCGCTGGTCTATTTCGTCGATTCGATGCTGCTGGTCGACGATCTGGATGCCCCGCGCCGGCTGGTCCCGTCGATGCGGGCCTCGCTCAGCTCGACCAACGTCTTCGTGCACGTGGAGGCGACCCGGGCCGGCGCCGGCATCGGCTTCCTCCCGTGCTTCATGGCCGACCAGCACCCCGACCTTGTGCGGCTGCTCCCGTCCCAGTTCAACGAGCAGCTGCAGTACTGGATGGTGCTCCGCCCCGAGTCCCTGCACCAACCCGCCGTCGCCACCCTCGTCGCGGCGCTGCGGCATCAGGTCGACTCCTTCCGGGAGGCTCTGCACGGCGCACGAACTACACTGGAACCGCAGTCGCGGGAGTGGTGAAATTGGCAGACACGCAGGATTTAGGTTCCTGTGCTTTCGAGCGTGGGGGTTCAAGTCCCCTCTCCCGCACATGAACAATGCGTCAGCGCTGGACGGCCAGTTGAACGATCTGCTCGCGGACACCGGGGCAATCGTCTTCTACCTGCTTGTCTGGGCGCTCGTCTTCGCGGGCACGGCGGTGTTCCTCGGCGTCTTCATCCCCTTCATCACCGGGGATTCCTTGCTCTTCGGCTCCGGCCTGGTCGCGGCCTCGACCCCGAACCTCAACATCGCCGTGCTCGCCATCGGCACCGGACTCGCCGCATTCCTCGGCGACCAGGTCGGATTCCTTTTGGGGCGCCATTTCGGCCGCTCCTACCTCGACCGGCACGGCGGGCGGCGCACCAGGTCCGCGATCGCGAGAACCGAGCAGTTCTATCGCTCCTTCGGCTGGTGGTCCGTGGTGATCGCCCGGTTCATGCCCTGGGCGCGGGTGTTCGTGCCGGTGATCGCCGGGGTCGGCCGGATGAACTACTACAAATTCCTGAGCAGCAACCTGGTCGGCGCGATCGCCTGGGGTGTCGGACTGACCCTCACCGGCTACTTCGCCGCGGCCATTCCGAGCGTGAAGAGCGCTGCCTACGTCATCGCCGGGCTGTTCATCGCTGCGTCGGTCGCGTTCGGCGTGCGCACCTGGCGGTCCGAACACGGCACCCGCGCCACGCTCGCACCAGCGGATGACGTCGCCCCCGAAGTCTGATCGCTGACCGGCGCATACGGGGTTCTCCCGTAATCTGGCGATAGCCTGTACCACAGCACCCACGATCACCGCCGCCCGGCCGTTGTGGCCACCGACTGGAGCTCATTCGTGATTCCCACCGCCCTGTTTCACACCGCGTCGATTCATTCGGCCCTCATCCCGTGGCTTGACCCCAAGTACCTGATCGACGGGTTCGGTGCCTGGGCGCTGCTCGGCGTCTGCGCGATCATCTTCGCCGAGACCGGGCTGCTGGTCGGATTCCTCTTCCCCGGCGACACCCTCCTCGTCATCACCGGCATCCTCACCTTCAGCGGCGCCATCAAGATCGACATCTGGTGGGTTGCCCTCGCCATCGGCTTCGCCGCGTTCCTCGGCGGGGAATGCGGCTACCTGATCGGCCGCAAGTTCGGGCCGCGCGTGTTCGAGCGCAAGGAATCCGGGTTGTTCAGCGTCAAGAACGTGGAGCGCACGAACGCGTTCTTCGAACGGTTCGGCGGCTTCGCCGTGATCGTCGCCCGTTTTGTCCCGATCGTGCGCACATTCGCCCCGGTGGCCGCCGGCGTCGGCCGGATGAACTACCGCCGGTATTCGATCTACAACCTCGCGGGCGCCCTGCTCTGGGGCGCGGGAGTGACCTACGCGGGCTTCTTCCTCGGCTACATCCCGCCGGTGCGCGACTTCGTCAGCCACTACATCGACCTGATCCTGCTGGGCGCGGTCCTGATCACATTGATCCCGACCGTGTTCCACTACGTTCAGGCGACCATGAAGGCCCGCCGAGCCACCCGGGCAGGGGTGACGACGGCCACCGGAAGCCTGGTGCTCGACCCCGACGTGTTCGACGGTCACCACGAGCCCAAGCACGACGCCTGACGACGGATTCCTGACGCCTGACGCCTGACGACGGTTACCGGCGCCTCACGACGGATGCCTGGGGCCGGGCGCCGGGTCAGTGGTGCGGGTAGTCCTCGTGCGCGGCGTGCTCCGCCGGCTCCAGCTGGAACGTCGAGTGGTCGACGTCGAAGTGTTCGGCGAGGCACGCGGACAGGGCATCGAGCAACTCCCCTGATCCTCCTGACTGGAGCACCACCGGTTCCACCACCACATGGGCGCTGAAGACGTGCGCGCCGGACGTGATCGCCCAGACGTGCACATCGTGCACGGCGACCACACCGGGAGTCTCCAGCAGGTGCCGCCGGATCTCCGTGACATCCGTGTCGATGGGCGCTGACTCGCTGAGCACCCGCACGACGTCGCGGAGCAGCACGAAAGCCCGGGGACCGATCATCGCCGCGATGACCAGCGAGGCGATCGCATCCGCCTCGGCGAAGCCGGTGAGCAGGATGACCGCCGCCGCGACGATGACCGCCACCGAACCGACGGCGTCCCCGAGCACCTCGAGGTAGGCCCCGCGCATGTTGATGGAGCCCTTCGCCGCCGGGCGCAGGAGCAGCAGCCCGGCGATGTTCGCGACCAGGCCGATCGCTGCCACGATCAGCATCGGCATCGCCAGCACCTCGACGGGCGAGGAGCTGACCAGCCGGGTCACGGCCCCGACCAGGACGGAGATCGCCACGGCCACGAGGATCAATCCGTTGATCAGCGCGCCGAAGACCTCGGCCCGCTGGTAGCCGAAGGTCTGCCGGTCAGTGGCAGGCCGGGCGGCCACGACCGTCGCGACGAGCGCGATGACCAGGCCGGCAAGGTCGGAGAACATATGGCCGGCATCCGCCAGCAGAGCGAGGGAACCGGTGAGAGCGGCACCGATGATCTCGACGACGAGCACCGCGGCGACGATGCCGATCGCCACCGTGAGGCGAACGCGGTTCGTCTGCGAGGTGTGCGCGTGATCGTGGCCCATGCGTCAAAGGTAGCGCGCGCCGGATGATAGCCGGTTGCGACGGGCGCGGTCAGCCGGCGAGCAGTTCCCGGATCACCGGAACGAGCTGTTCGAAGGCCCTGGCCCGGTGGCTCTGCTCGTTCTTCACGTTCGGCGTGAGCTCGGCGGCCGAGATCGCATAGCCGTCGGGAAGGAAGATCGGGTCGTAGCCGAAGCCGTGCTCCCCGGACGGCTCGGGCAGGATCTGGCCCGGCCATTCCCCGGTGAGATGGCGTTCCGTGCCGTCGGGAAGGGCCAGGGCCGCGACGCAGGCGAAATGCGCACCCCGGTGGTCCTCCGGCACGTCGGCCAGTTGCCAGAGCAGCAGCCTCAGGTTCGCCTCCGCGTCCCTGGCCGGCCCGGCCCAGCGTGCGGAGAAGATTCCCGGCGAGCCGCCGAGCACGTCGACGCAGATGCCGGAGTCGTCGGCGATGGCGGGCAGTCCGGTGTGAGCGGCCGCGGCGCGCGCCTTGATCAGGGCATTCTCGGCGAAGCTGGTGCCGTCCTCGACGGGCTCAGGCCCGTCGTAGGCGAGAACCTCGATGCCGGGGAGCCGCGGGGCGAGGATGCGACGCAATTCCTCCACCTTGTGGGGGTTGTGGGTGGCGAGGACGACCTGCACGGCTAGCGTCCCAGCGCGTTCTTCTGGAACTCTGTCAGCGTGACAGTGCCGGCCAGCGCCAGGTCGAGCAGGGAATTCAACTCGCTGCGATCGAACGGCGCTCCCTCGGCGGTTCCCTGAACCTCGACGAACAGCCCGCGGCCGGTGACGACCACGTTCATGTCGGTCTCGGCCTTCGAGTCCTCGGTGTAGGCCAGGTCGAGCATGGGGACGCCGCCGACGATGCCGACGGAGATGGCCGCGACGCTGTCGATCAGCGGCTGCGCCTTCTGGCCGAGGAACTTCTTCTCCCGGCCCCACTCGAGCGCATCCGCCAGTGCCACGTAGGCGCCGGTGATGGCGGCCGTGCGGGTGCCGCCGTCGGCCTGCAGCACGTCGCAGTCCAGGACGATCGTGTTCTCGCCGAGCGCCTTCATGTCGACGACGGCGCGGAGGCTCCGGCCGACCAGGCGGCTGATCTCGTGGGTGCGGCCGCCGATGCGGCCCTTGACCGATTCGCGGGCCATCCTGTCGTTGGTGGACCGAGGCAGCATGGAGTACTCGGCGGTGACCCAGCCTGCCCCCTTGCCGGCCATCCACCGTGGGACTCCGTTGGTGAACGAGGCTGTGCAGAGCACCTTGGTGCGGCCGAAGGAGATCAGGGCCGAGCCTTCGGCCTGGTCGCTCCAGCCTCGTTCGATCGTGACCGGCCGAAGCTCGTCTGTGGTTCGTCCGTCGGCGCGCACAATGTCGTTCACGAGGTCTCCTTGTTGGTGTTCGGATGCGATGCCGCGAATTCGACGAGCTCGCTCAGGTTGAAGGTGCCGGTCTCGACGAGGTCGACCCGGGCGATGTCCTGGCCGACGAGGCGGTGCGCGAGGCTGAGGAAATCCTCGGCGCTGCCGCCGGTCGCCTCGTAGCGGTAGCTCGGCGGGCGTCTGTCCGCGCGCTCGGCGCCCTGGCTGACGAGGGCCCGGTAGACGTCGTTGGCCGTCTCGGTGTCGCTGGACACGAGGGTGACCGTGTCGCCCATCACATAGGAAATGGCTCCGCGCAGGAATGGATAGTGGGTGCAGCCGAGCACCAGGGTGTCGACCCCCGCTTCCTTGAGCGGGGCAAGGTACTCCTCCGCAACCGCGAGGACCTCGCCGCCCGTGGTCACCCCGGCTTCGACGAATTCGACGAAACGGGGGCAGGCCTGGGTGAAGAGGCGGATGTCGGTGGCCGCCGCGAAGGCATCCTCGTAGGCACGCGACTTGACGGTGCCGAGGGTGCCGATCACGCCGACCCGGTTGTTCCGGGTGGTGCCGACTGCGCGGCGCACCGCGGGCTGGATGACCTCGATCACGGGCACGCTGTAGCGTTCCCTGGCGTCGCGGAGCACGGCGGCGGATGCGGTGTTGCATGCGATCACCAGCATCTTGACGTCCTGGGCGACGAGGTCGTCGAGCACCTGGAGTGCGTAGCGGCGCACGTCGGCGATCTTCTTCGGGCCGTAGGGCGAGTGCGCGGTGTCCCCGATGTAGAGGATCGATTCGTTGGGCAGCTGATCCTTGATCGCCCGGGCGACGGTCAGGCCGCCCACTCCGGAATCGAAGATTCCAATCGGTGCATCCGTCACGACAATCGAGCTTAGTCGGAATCCCTGGATCCCGGCGAAGTGCCCGGCCCGGCCAGGGTTTCGAGCGAGCGCGCCTCTTCGGCCCTCACTCCGGCCGATTGTGGGCGTATTCTCAGGGTCCGCGGAGCGGCCGTCACACGTACCAGAGCGGGAATATGGGCGTAACTACACTCGGAATATGGAGCCCGCCAACCGACGGTAACCGCGCAGGAAGACGACCCATTCGTCGTTTGAGGAGATGACCCAGTGAATGATCGAGTCGTAATTACCGGGCTGGGCGCCTTGACGCCGCTGGGAAACACATGGCGGGAAACCTGGTCGGGTCTCACGAACGGGCGGAGCGGGGTCGCTCGGATCACGCAGTTCGACCCTGAGGGTCTGCCGACCCAGATCGCCGGCGAAGTCAAGAACTTTGTTCCGGCCGAGCAGATGTCGATTAAGCAGGTTAAGCGGGCCTCCCGCGCATCCCAGCTCGCGATCGCCGCCGCCCGCGAGGCCGTGGCTGACGCCGGCTTCGGCCCGTCCATGGAGGGAATCGACTCCGCCGTCGTGGTGAACAGCGCCGTTTCCGGCTATGCCGAGATCCAGGAGGCCACCGAACTCGTCAACTCCGGCGGTTCGCGCCGCATCCCGCCGCGTTTCGTGCCGTCATCGCTGCTCAACATGGCCGCCTGCGAGGTGGCCATCGACCTCGGCGTGCACGGCCCGGTCAACGCCAGCGCCCTGGCCTGCGCGAGCGGCGCCTACGCCCTGCTCGAGGCCCGCACACTCCTGATGATGGGCGACGCTGACGTCGTCATCGCCGGCGGCGTCGAAGCCGCGATCACCCCCGTCATGTTCGCCGGGCTCAACGCCATGCACGCGGCGTCCAAGAACAATGACTCTCCCGCTGAGGCGAGCCGCCCGTTCGACGCCGACCGTAACGGGCTCGTCTTCGGTGAGGGCGCGGTCATCTTCGTGATGGAGCTCCTCTCCCACGCCAAGGCCCGCGGAGCCCGCGTCTACGCCGAGGTTCTCGGCGGGGCGCTGACCAGCGACGGCCACAGCATCGTGGCCCCCGAACCGACGGGGAAGTACGCCAGCCTCGCGATGACACGGGCCCTCGCTAAGTCGAAGCTGAACCCAAGCGACATCGACATGATCTGCGCGCACGGCACCTCGACCCAGGCGAACGACCGCGCGGAGTCCTCGGCGATCCGCCAGGCGCTCGGCAATTCGGCCGACGGAATCGCCGTCACGGCTCCGAAGTCGATGACCGGCCACCTGATCGGCGCGGCGGGAGCCCTGTCCGGCCTGCTCTGCGCCCTGTCGATCCGCACCGGGATCATCCCGCCGACGATCAACTACGTCACCCCCGACCCGGACTGCACCCTCGACTACGTTCCCCTGACCGCCCGGGTGAAACCCGTCCGTTACGCTCTCGCGAACGCATTCGGCTTCGGCGGCCAGAACTGCATCGTCGCCTTCGGAGCCCTGTAGATCGTCACCTGGGCCGATCACCGGCCGGTGCGGATAGGGTTTATCGGGTGACCGAATCCTCAGCATTCCGCACCGACCGTTACGAACTCACCATGGTGGACGCCGCCATCCAGAGCGGAACCGCCGGTCGTGAGTGCCAGTTCGAGGCCTTCGCCAGGCGGCTCCCCTCCGGCCGCCGCTACGGCATCGTCGCCGGCACCGGACGCCTGCTCGAACTCATCCGCGATTTCAGGTTCACGGATGCCGAACTCGCCTGGCTCGATGCCAACGCCGTCGTGCGCCGTCCCACCCTCGACTGGCTGGCCGACTACACCTTCCGCGGCGACATCTGGGGTTACCAGGAGGGCGAGGCCTACTTCCCGGGCTCGCCGCTCGTGACGGTCGACGGCAGCTTCGCCGAGTGCGTCGTCCTCGAAACCCTCATCCTGAGCGTGCTCAACTACGACAGTTCGGTTGCCGGCGCTGCAGCCCGGATGGTGTCGGTGAGCCTGGGCCGGCCGCTCGCAGAGATGGGCTCACGGCGCACCGGGGAATACTCGGCCGTCGCAGCCGCCCGGGCCGCTTACATCGCCGGATTCGCGTCGACGAGCAACCTCGAGGCCGGGCGGAGCTGGGGTGTGCCGACGATGGGGACGGCCGCGCACTCGTTCACGCTGCTCCACGACAGCGAAGAAGACGCGTTCCGCGCCCAGGTTGCCGCCTTCGGGGTGTCGACCACCCTCCTCGTCGACACCTACGACGTCACCCGCGGGATCGACCTGGCCATCAGTGTGGCCGGGCCCGGCCTCGGCTCGATCCGGATCGACTCGGGCGACCTGCCGACCGTCGTCGCGGGGGCACGGGCGCAACTGGATTCCCTGGGAGCCGTGAACACCCGGATCACGGTCACCAGCGACCTCGACGAGTATTCGATCGCCGCTCTCTCGGCGTCGCCGGTCGACGCGTTCGGGGTCGGCACATCCGTCGTCACCGGTTCGGGAGCCCCGGCCGCCGGGATGGTCTACAAGCTGGTCGCGCACCGGGACGACGCCGGCGAGTGGGTCTCCGTCGCCAAGACGTCCACCGCCAAGGCGTCGGTCGGCGGCCGTAAACGCTCCGTGCGGCGCCTCGACGCCGCCGGAATCGCCCGGGCCGAGATCGTGCTGGTCGGTGAGGCCGACGAAGTCCCCACCGGGTTCGAGACGCCGGACGGTCACGACCGGGCCCTGCTCGTGCCGTTCGTCACCGACGGCGTTATCGACGAGGGCCACCTCGGGGCCGCCGGCACCGTGCGCGCCAGGACCCACAACGCCCGCGTCATGCAGGAACTGCCGATCGAGGCGTTCCGACTCGGCCGAGGCGATCCCGTCATCCCGACGCTGTACCGGTAAGGCCTCCGGCTAGCCCTTCATCTTCTCGTAGATGGCCTTGCAGGTCGGGCAGACCGGGAACTTCTCCGGATCACGTCCGGGCAGCCACTTCTTGCCGCACAGGGCGCGCACGGGCTTTCCGGAGATCGCGGACTCGAGGATCTTGTCCTTGGGTACGTAGTGGGAGAACCGCTCGTGGTCGCCCGGCTCGATCTGCTCCTGGTTGATGAGCTCCTCGAGCTCGCGGTCGAGCGTAGAGGTGCCGCCGCCCGGCTGGCCTGGTTCTGCAATGCTCGCGCGAAAGTCTTCAGTCATACCAACATTGTAGGCAGGAGCGGGGCATCCGTTGTGGGTGGCTCAGGCTCGGATCGCGGACGCGAGCATCTCGGGACCGCGCCGTTCGAACGTGCGAGAGCCGAGCCAGATTCCGCCGCTGAGGGTGAGCAGGCCGACTCCGACGCCCGAGAACAGCGCCGGCAGGTGCCAGATCGGATCGGCGAATATGCCCAGGACGGCGAAACAGATCGACGGCAGTGACAACAGGATCGAGCCGGTGAAGGTCAGCGACTGGATCATCGCCGCGGCGGTGTCGGTGGATTGGGGCTGCGCGAACGGGCTGTCTCCCGGTTTCGTCGAGGGGTAGGGGAACCGGGCCGAGGTGTAGCTCGAGAAGCCGAGCCCGGTGAGGAGGATGCAGGTGCTCACGCCGAGCACGGACGGCAGCACGGTCCAGTCGCCGAAGAACGACACGCTGATGGCTGAGCCGATCCCGATCAAGGGGATGCCGACGAACAGGGTCGGCACAAGGCGTCCGATCCGGTCGGCGAATCCGCGGGTGCCGGAGGCGACGTGGAGCCAGATGGCCGTGTGGTCATAGGCGACGTCGTTGTGCATCGTCCAGCCGAGGAAGATGCACATGAGCGGGACAGGGAGCAGGGCGAGGTACGGAAGCGGCACCCCGGCGAAGGACAGGGGAAGGATGACCAGCACCGGGATGACCGGGATCATCACCAGCGACATCCAGTACCGCGAGTCCCTGCCCCAGTAGGTGAGGCTGCGGGCCGCGATGACGCCGATCGGGGTGTGCGGCATCCGGTCGAACCAGCCGAGCCCGCCGTACTGGCGGGCCTGGGCCTCTCGGCCCGGAGTGACGAGCATCCGTGCCACGAGGGCCTGCCAGGCCAGCCACAAAAGGTAGACCGTGGCGGCGGCGATCAGCAGTTTCAGGACGGCCGGCCCCCACGCCCCGGCGGCGGCGTCTCCGGGGACCGCCCAGGCTGCGCCCAGGGGCGTCCAGCCGAGGATCGCCGAAAGCCCCCCGAGCAGGTCGAGGCCGTAGCGCTCCCAGTCGAGATTGAGGATGAGCAGCACGACCGGGGCGACCATCACCAGGAAGAGCACGCCGATGATGCCCGTGAACTCCCGGGACCGGCGGGTGGACAGCAGGAATGCCGCTATCGAGGTGCTCACCCGTGAGGCCAGCATGCATGTTGCCAGGAGAAGAGCGGCCGCCACGATGGCCAGCAACGTCTCGACCACTCCCCGCGACCAGGTCACGATCGTGCCGAGGAGCACCAGCGCCAGCACGAGGGCCGGCACCCCGACCAGCGACGCGAGCGCCAGCCCTGCCGATAGTCGGCGCTTCGGGATGCCCATGGTCGCGAACTTCCGCGGGTCCATGCTGTCGTCGATGCCGAAGACGAGGGGAACGAGGAAGAACCCGAGCACGACGATCGACCCCGCGACGACAAGTCCGTCGCGGACGGCGACGACATCTCCGACGAAGCGGAGCCCGACCAGCACGATGACGAGGCCTACGGCCACGGCGAGGCCGTAGACGAGCGCTATCGCGATGCCGACGACCTGCCACGGACTGCGCCGGAACAGGTTCGCGAGCAGACGGAGTTTCAGTCCGAGAAACTGTGCAACCACTCCATGCCCTCCGCAACCTTGCGTCCGCCGGCAAGCTCGATGAACCGCTCTTCAAGGGTCTTCTCACCCCGGACCTCATCGATTGTCCCTGAGGCGAGAACCGTGCCTTGCACGATGATGGCCACGTGGTCGCACACACGCTGGATCAGGTCCATGCCGTGGCTGGACAGCACCACTGTGCCACCGCTGGCCACGTACTTCTGCAGGATCTCCGTGACGTTGACCGCGGAGACAGGGTCAACCGACTCGAAGGGTTCGTCGAGAACGAGGAGCCTCGGCGAGTGGATCATCGCGCAGGCGAGGGCGATCTTCTTGGTCATTCCGGCCGAGTAGTCGGCCACGAGACGGTTGAGCGCGTCCTCGAGGCCGAACGCCGCGGCCAGGTCTGCCGATCTCTTGCGAACCGTCGCACCGTCGAGTCCGCGCAGGACGCCGGAGTAGTAGAGCAATTGCGCCCCGGTGAGCCGGTCGAACAGCCGCAGCCGGTCGGGGAGCACGCCGATGATGCGCTTGGCGGCGATGGGGCTGCCCCAGACATCGATGCCGTGCACGTGGACGGAACCCGCGTCGGGCCGGAGGAGCCCGGTGATCATCGACAGGGTTGTCGTCTTGCCTGCGCCGTTGGGTCCCACGATGCCGTAGAAGGAGCCCTCACGCACTTCGAGGTCGATCCCGGAGACGGCCACGGTGTTGCCGAAGCTCTTCTTCAGCCCGGTCACCGAGAGTACGAGCGGGGTGAGGGGACCGTCCTGGATCGGCGGGGCCGACTTGGGGCGCCGTTTCGTCGACGTGCGCGGCGGCCGTGCCGGCGTCTTCCGTGGTGCCCGCACGGCCGCTGCCGGGGGCGCAGCGGGATCCGCGTCCGGCGCCAGGACCGGGACTGCGTCGTCGGGCGGAAGGGTCTTGGCGGCCGAGGCCGGCGGGACAACGGTTTCGACAGCTTCGTTGACCGGTTCGGGCGTCCCGGCCTCAGCCTCAGCGGCCGCGGGCTCAGAAGCTGTGGGCTCGGAAACTGTGGGCTCGGCGGCTACTGCCTCAACCACGGTCGGCTCGGCGACAGCCGGCTCGGCGACAGCCGGCTCGGCGACAGCCGGCTCGGCGACAGCCGGCTCGGCGACAGCCGGCTCGGCGACAGCCGGTTCGGCGACAGCGGGTTCGGCGACAGCTGGCTCGGCGACGGCATGGAGGGATGCGGCGAGTGCAGCGGCCCGGGTCGCTGCGGCCTTCGCGGCGCGCGCCTTCGCCGTGTCGGCTCGGGCGGCACTCGATTTCGCGGCCGATTCGGTCTTGGCGGTGGCCGTGCGAGCGGTCGTTGCCTTCGCGGCCGCGGTCCGTGCGGCGGCCGGCGTTACCGGTGCGGGATCCTGAGATTCGACGCCCGGTTGCGCCGCTGCGGCTGCGGCGGCCTTGGCCCGAGCGGTCGCGGGGCGTGCTGCGGTCGAGCGCGCCGCGGGCCTGGTCGCCCGGGGCTTCGGTGCCGCCCCGGTGGACGTCGACGGAGCCTCAGAGCCGTCGGCTGGCGTCACGGCGGATGGTTTCGCGCGCGCAGCAGGGGTTCGGGTGGAACCCGTCGGCCGGGCCGGTGCCTTGCGAACCGGGGCCTTGCGCACGGGCGGCTTGGGTGCCGCCGACGGGGACACCGGAATGTCACCCTCGTCCGCGGGAATCTCCGGTTTCGCGGGCGTCTCGACCACCGCGGCCGGGACTGTCGTCGGCTCGTCGGGCTCGGAGTTGGGGGGCACAAGAGTCACCCCGCTAACCTACCAAGGACCGTCTGACACCGCAGGTTCGAGGTCAGCCGACGACACAAAAGCGGAGCTGAAACCACGCCCGTGGTCACGGAATAAGCACGCTCAGGAACCGCCTCTTCCCCCGGATAGAGGGCATAAGGTAGACTGATGCTGGCATAACGGCGTGTCTATACGTGAACTTATGAGTGAACCCTAGACAAACTTGTTCGAAACAAGAGTCTTATGCATCGGATGCAGGGGTCGCTCGAATCTTTTTTTAGGAGATAATCGTGACCACCCAGGTAGTCATTTTGGCAGCAGGCATGGGAAGCAGACTCGGTCGTTCGCTTCCGAAGCCGCTGACCGAACTCAACGACGGTCGAACGATCATGCAGCAGCAGTTCGACAACATCGCGCACGCCTTCGGCAAGAAGGCCAAGGTCACCATCGTGGTCGGCTACAAGCTCGAGCACATCATCGAGGCGTTCCCGCAGGCATCCTTCGTCTACAACGAAGAGTACGACCAGACCAACACGTCGAAGAGCCTGATGCGCGCATTGCAGGCGTCGAGCACCGGCGGTGTTCTCTGGATGAACGGCGACGTCGTCTTCGACCCCGCCATTCTCGACCGCGCTGCGGCCATGGTCGCCCGCGACCAGTCGTTCGTCACCGTGAACACCTCCAAGGTGTCCGATGAAGAGGTCAAGTACACCACCAGCGCCGAGGGCTACATCAAGGAGTTGTCGAAGACCGTCAAGGGCGGGCTCGGCGAAGCGGTCGGCATCAACTACATCTCGAGCGCCTACAAGGCGGTCCTGCTTCACCACCTCGCCAAGGTCGGCGACCAGGACTACTTCGAACGCGGCATCGAACTCGCAATCGAGAAGAACAACCTCCTCGTCGAGCCGCTCGACATCTCGGACTTCTACGCGGTCGAGGTCGACTTCGCTGAGGACCTGGAGCGCGCGAACCTGTTCGTCTAACCAGACGCGACGATGAACATGCCCCCGGCACAACCAGGTGCCGGGGGCTTTTTCATGCCCGGGACTCGCTGTGTCCCAGGTGGAGCCGTGCCGGGCCGGGCTCACCTACGATTGGTCGAGTGAGTAGTTATGCGGAAGTGCGCCCCGAGCAACGCACGTCATTCGCGCGCTACCGGCATTCGCTCTGGCTGCTGACCCAGCGCGACCTGCGGGTTCGCTACTCGACGTCGCTCCTGGGTTACTTCTGGTCGATCCTCGACCCGCTCGTCATGGCCGGCATCTACTGGTTCGTCTTCACGCAGGTCTTCCACCGCGGTGCGGGCCACGAGCCATACATCATCTTCCTGCTCTCCGCCCTGCTTCCCTGGATGTGGTTCAACGGCACCATCTCCGACTGCACCCGCGCGTTCCTGCGCGAGGCGAAGCTCATCCGCTCCACCCGGATACCCCGCACCATCTGGGTCAACCGGCTAGTGCTGTCCAAGGGCATCGAATTCCTGGCCTCCGTGCCGGTTCTGCTCTTCTTCGCGATCGTCTCCGGCGCGCCGATCACGGCGGGGGCGTTCCTCTTCCCACTGGCAATCCTCATCCAGACGGTGCTGACCGCCGGGGTAGGGCTGATGGTCGCGCCCCTCGTCGTCTTCTTCCGCGACCTGGAGCGGGCGGTCAAACTGGTGCTCCGGTTCCTGTTCTACGCCTCCCCCATCATTTACAGCACCTCGGACCTGCCCGGCCAACTGCACTTCTGGGCGGCGTTCAACCCGTTGAGCGGGATCTTCAGCCTCTACCGGGCGGCGTTCTTCCCCGGCGACCTGGACTGGCTCACCGTCGGCATCAGCGCCGCGATGTCCCTGGCCATGCTCGGCCTCGGGATCCTGGTTTTCAAGCGCACCGAACGTGCAGTCCTGAAGGAGATCTAGTGGCGGCGCCAGTCATTTCGCTGACCGGGGTCGGCATCCGGTTCAGACGGAACCGTCGCGGCCGCCGCAGTTTCAAGGATCTCTTCGCCGGCGGTCGACGGCGCAGCCGGCCCGACGAGTTCTGGGCCCTCCGTGAAGTCTCCTTCACGGTGCAGCGCGGCGAGGCCATCGGCGTCGTCGGCCGCAACGGGCAGGGCAAGTCGACCCTCCTGAAACTGGTCACCGGCGTGGTCCTCCCCGACGAGGGCAGCGTGCACGTCACCGACGGGGTGGCGCCGCTGATCGAGATCACCGGCGGTTTCGTGGACGATCTCACGGTGCGGGACAACGTCTACCTCACTGCGGGCCTGCACGGCATGACCCGGGCCCAGATCGACGCTCGCTTCGACGACATCCTCGACTTCGCCGAGATCGGCGATTTCATCGACACCCCCTACAAGCACCTCTCCAGCGGGATGAAGGTGCGGATCGCCTTCGCCGTGATCTCCCGGCTCGAGGAGCCCATCCTCCTGGTCGACGAGGTGCTTGCGGTGGGCGACAAGGCGTTCCGCGAGAAGTGCTACCGGCGGATCGAGGAACTCCTCGCCGGCGGGCGCACACTCTTCTTCGTTTCCCACAACGAACGCGACCTCCGGCGGTTCTGCACGCGCGGCCTGTACCTGGACAAGGGGGCACTCGTGCTGGACGGACCCATCGATGAGGTCCTCGCGCTCTACAACGCCCAGTACGGCATCAAGCCCGCCTGAGCGGCGGCCCGACGAGCCAGTGCGCCGGGTCAGCGCGACGGGTCAGCGCGACGGGTCAGCGCGGTCGCCGGATGAGGACCGGCTCACGGTCGTCGCGCGCCACCGGGAGGTGCTCCGCGGAGAATCCGCTCATCAGCTCGCCCGGTTCGAGCCCGAGCACCGCGGCGAGCCTGATCAGGGTATGGAACGTCGGGTTGCCGTGGCCCCGATCGATCCGGGCGTAGTTCGACACATTGAGGCCGGCCCGATGCGCCACCGCCTCCTGATTGAGTGACAGCTGGCGGCGCCGGCGACGGAGGCGGTCACCGAGGATGCGGGATGCTTCGGAGGGAGGCTCTGGCATCCTCCATCTATAGGCTCCACCTGCGCATCCCGCTAGTGGTCAGGCAGATGTCGACACCGGCACGTAAACTCGTCGGGATACTAAGGAGAGCAGTTCGATGGCAAGGAAACCCAAACCGATCGTGTCGACCACCGGCGGACTGCCCCAGGGGGGCCAACTGCCACCCGCCCTCACCAAGAGCTTCGACCGGGTGATGGCGATCCACCGCCCGGCGGTGCTCGCGCACATCCGTTCCATCCGTCGCCGATCTCCCCAGGCCGGCCCCGTGGAGCTCGTGGCAATTCTCGAACGGCGCTACCTCGCCGCGGTGACTACCGGGGGCGCGGCGGTCGGTGCGACGGCCGTGATACCCGGCGTCGGAACCGGGATCACACTCGCCCTGTCCGGAGTCGAAACGGCCGGTTTCCTGGAGGCCACGGCATTGTTCACGCAGTCCGTGAGCGAGGTGCATGGAATCACCGTCGATGACCCGGAACGAGCGCGGGCGCTGGTGATGACCATGATGCTCGGGCATGAGGGCTCAGACCTGGTGCGCCAACTCGCCGGCCAGTTTTCCGGGAACGGCACCGCCCGCACCGCGTACTGGGGGGAACTCGTGACGACCAGCCTCCCCCGGGCCATCATGGGGCCGCTCTCCGACCGGTTGCAGAGTGCGTTCATCAAGCAGTTCGCGGCCCGCGGGGGTGCCAGCCTGATCGGCAAGGCTCTGCCGTTCGGGGTCGGCGCGGTCATCGGCGGCGCCGGCAACCACATCCTGGGCAAGCGGGTCATCCACTCGTCGCGGATGGCGTTCGGGCAGGCCCCTGCCGGGTTCCGCCCTGAGCTCGACCCCCGGGCCAGGGCCGTCATGGTGCGGGAAATCGAGGTGCGGGAGTCGGCCGTGCAGGAAAGCGTCCTGCTCCCGGGACGCGCCGGCAGGCTCAGCGAGTTCGGTCACGGAACCCTCGGCAGGCTGCCCGGCCTGGTGCCGAAGGCCCTGCGCCGGGCCAGGGACGAACGCGTCACCGATGCCGGCCCGTCGGGCGCCGCAGCGGGTGACCCCGTGAACCCCCCGGCCTAGACGCCGTCGTCGAACCTGAACGTCGTCGTCGAACCTAGACGCCGTCGTCGGGATCGGCCTCGTCCGGGGTCACCGGGCCGGCATCGAGGACGTCGACGCTCGCCGCTGCGGGGTGCATCGCGTCGAACCGGTCCCATTCATCCATCAGGTGCTGGACTGCGGCATGGAAGCGCTCCGTGGCGACCCCGGCACGTGTGTCTCCGAAGTACCGCTCCACCCACACGGCCAGCCGTTGCTCCACCTCGGTGTCATGGGTCAGGTCTTCCAGGACGCGCTCGATGTCGCCGGCATCGGCTGCGTCAAGCCACTCGCAGTCGGAGAGGTACCCGCTCGAGTCGATCTGGGCTTCCGGGCTCGCGGGGCGCGTCACCATCAGCGACTTCCCCGCGGCCAGGCGGTCGTAGATCATGGCAGAGATGTCGACGATGGCCACATCCGCCGCGGAGAGCTGCCAACCCAGGTCGGGGCTCGAGTCGTAGATGTGCCTCGCGGACGCGTCACGCGCATTCGCCGCGGCGATCGCCGCGATGATCCGCCGGTTCGCGGCCGCGTACTCGGCGTCCACGACACCGCTGCGCGGGTGAGGGCGGTAGATCACCCGGTGCCGCCCCGAGTCGAGCAGGGCCGTCACGAGTGCAACACCGTGCGTCGCGATCGAACCGTAGGCCGCGGCCGGCCGGTCACCCTCCCAGGTCGGGGCGTAGAGCACCACCTGGCGTTCGTCGGGGGTGTACGGGAGGGTCCCCCCGTAGTGGTCGGCCTGCGGGCGCCCGATCTTGATGGTCCGTTTGTCGAAGTCGTAGTCCCAGAGCACCTTGTCGAGGCGGGCCAACGCTGCGTCCCCGGCGACGAAGGCGTAGTCGTAGGCCTTGATCTGGTTGGTGACCATGTACATTTTGTCGCTCTCACCATGGTTGATGAAGACGTGCCAGCGACGCCCGTAGCGCATCATCTGGAAGTTCCGCGGGTTCTGGTTGACGTACAGCACGATCCGGATGTCCTGCTCCTCGAGCACCCGCTCGAGGCTGGAGATCTTGCGGACGTAGGCAACCGGCACGGGTGATTCGTCGATCAGGGGAAGGGCCCCGCTGCCGCTCCGGCTGAGAATGAGCACCGGCCAGGTCTCGGCAAGCTTCGCCAGCGGTTTGTACCACTGGCGCATCTGGTAGAGGTTGACATCGCCGTCGGCGAAGTAGACCGCGATTTTGAAGTGCTGGTCCGGCCGGAGATCACGGACCGCAAGGCGTCCGTCGAGGACTCGTTGAGCCTTGCGTGATGCCATGACGTCCTTGACCAGCTTGAACGCAAGCCTGACGTCTCTTTGTATACCCACCAGTCAAGAGTACCGATTGCGTCGGGCCGGCGGCTCCGCGTGACCCCCGAACGGGTGCTCCCGGAGCAGTCAGACGATCGGCGGACGCCCGGCCAGGGTCATCCGCCACACGGTACGGCCCTTGAGCGGACGCCGCTCCCCCGGGTCGCTGGTCCAGCCCTCGCGGAAACCGCCGAACCAGGCCCGGAGCGCAGGACGGTTGCGCGACCAGCGCAGCAGCTGGATGCCCAGCCAGGCGCCGGCGTAGACAGGCACGAAGGGGGCGGGGAGGTTGCGGCGGGCGAGCCAGACCCGGTTGCGGGCGTTGAGCCGGTAGTAGTCAGCGTGCCGGGTCGGCTGGATCACCGGGTGATTGGCGACGAGGTCCCCCGCGTACCAGGTGCGAAGCCCCAGGTCCCAGACTCGCCAGGCCAGCTCAATGCCCTCATGGGCGTAGAAAAACGGTTCGGCCCAGCCGCCGGTCGCGTCGAAGACCTTCCGGGGCAGGAGCACCGCGCCCTCCCAGACCGAGAAGACGTTGCTGGAGTGGGTTGCCTCGCCCTTGCGGATGCGCGGAATCCAGCGGCGGGGCGAGGTGAGACCGGAGGGGTCGACCACCCTCGGCTGCAGAAGGCCGATGGTCGGGTCGGCGCGAAGCATGGCTATCGCCTCGCTGAGGAACCGAGGGTCGGGGATGCTGGCGTCGTCGTCGAGGAAGAACAGGAACTCACCGGCGACGGAGGAGACCCCGCGGTTGCGGCCGGCCGGAATTCCGAGGTTGGTCGGCAGCCCGAGGGACTTGACGCCCGCCGGCAACCCGATCGGCTGCCAGCCGTTGCCAACGCAGACGATGTCGAGGTGCACTTCCTGCTGGTCCAGCAGTGAACGGATGCCGCGGGCCAGGTCGCCCTGTCGCGTCCCCTGGGTGAGCACGACCACGCCGACCGTCGGCGTGACCGGACCGATCGGGGTGACCTCAGGAACGGACACGCTTGGAGGCCATGATGGCGACGAAGTGGCCGACCAGGGCCAGGAACGACAGAGGGATGAGCACGATCAGCACGACCCGGTCGACGAGGGGTTCACCCACGAAGCTGCCGAGAATGGCAGCCACGAACATCAGGATGGTGAGTTCGACCGAGTGGTACAGGCGGTGGAACGGCACGAATCGGGCGAGGCGCCGCACCTGGGCGAGGCGGCTGGAGGTGAGGGTCTTCTCCCCCCGCGTGTCGGAGAGTTTGGTGAGACCGGCGTTCGCCCTGGCCACGTGCACCATGTCGTTGAGCGCCTTGTTCAGCACGATGATGAGGGCCAGGAGCAGGGCGAGGGTGGTCCAGAGCAGGTCCGCCGGGGCCTCGAACGGGAACGCCGCCGCCCTGATGCCGAACGCGATCGGGATGAGGGCCTCAGTTGTGTAATGGCCGACCTTGTCGAGGAACACCCCGGCCGGGGAGGATTCCTTGCGCCAGCGGGCCACTTCACCGTCGCAGCAGTCCACCAGCATCTGGAGCTGTCCGAGGATGAGCGCCAGCAGCGCGCCCCAGACGCCCGGGATGAGCAGCGCGGCGGCCGTCGACCAGCCGACCAGGATCATCAGCCCCGTGACCCCGTTGGCGGTGATCCGGGTCTTCAGCAGCATCCAGGTGACGTAGGGAGAGATGTCGCGCAGGTAGAGCGAGGCGGTCCAATGCTCGGCGTTGGCCCGCAGGCGAACCTCGGGCGGCTGGGCCACGGCGCGCAGCTCGGCGATCGACGCCGGTCTGGCGGACGCGGGTGTTCCTGGCGTCATGGGTGCCTCCCGGTGTGGGCCGTGATGTTGGTGGTGAGTTTGAGATACCCGAGCAGGAATCCGATGCCCCAGCAGAAGTGGATGCACGGCAAGACTACGAGAAACCACAGGCCGGCACGAAACCCGTCGGGGCGGGTGACGGCCACGGTGGCCACGGCCACGATCAGCAGGTAGGCCGCTGGGGCGAGGAATCCGAGCAGCAGCCACGGCGCCGCTCCGGTAGGCAGGGCGGCAAGTCCGGCCAGGCCGAGTACCAGGCCGAGCACGACGCCGACCACCATCACCGGCGGGGCGAAGTAGCGGATGCCGTTGGCCGCCGGGTAGCGTCGGGCGAGTTCGCCGCGCCAGAGCCCGGTGGAGACCATTTGCCTGGCCAGGCGCGCGAGGCTCGGGCGGGGACGGTAGACGACGCGCAGGCGCGGCGTGAACCAGACCGTTCCGCCGAGGTCGCGGATGCGCCGATTGAGTTCCCAGTCCTGGCCGCGTTTGATGCCCTCGTCGAAGAGGCCGACCCGCACCAGGCTGTCCATCCGGAAACAGCCGAGATAGACCGTTTCCGCCTTGCCCTCGGGGCCGCCGACGTGCAGGGGTGTTCCGCCGAGGCCGATCTTCGTGCCGTAGGCGCGGGCGACGGCCTTCTGGAAGGGGGTCTCGCCCTGGGCGTCCATGACGCCGCCGACGTTGTCCGCCCCCGTGCGTTCGAGGGTTTCCACCGCGATGCGCGCGTAGTCCGCCGGCAGCACGGAGTGGGCATCCACCCGGATCACGACCGGGTATTGCGACGCCCGGATGGCGATGTTCAGGCCGGCCGGCGTCGATCCGACCTCGTTTTCGACGACGCGGATGCGCGGGTCGACGGAGGCCATCTCCTCGACGAGTTCGGTGGTGCCGTCGATGCTCGGCCCGAGGGCGAGGGTGACCTCGAACGGGCCGGTGTAGTCCTGGTGCAGGAGGCTGAGAACGGCATCGCGAACGTGCGTGACGTCGTTGAGCACGGGCATCACATAGGAGACTCCGAGCAGCGGTGTGTCTCCGCGAGGTGGCACCTGGCTGGTCATTTCTGCATTCCTCCGGAGGGTCGCTTGAGCCTACCAGCCGTGTCTTTGCCGCCCTACGCGGCGCTGGAACGCAGAACTGCGCCGCCGGCGTGAAGCCGGCGGCGCAGTGGGAAGGAAGGAGCGGTCTGCTAGCTGGCGAGCTGCCCGACCGTGACGGACACGGTGATGGACTTGCCGTCGCGCACGTAGGTCAGTTCGGCCTTGTCGCCAGCCGCGAGCACGCGGACCTGCGCGGTCAGGTCGTTGGCGTCGGTGATCGGAACACCATTGAAGTTGGTGATCACGTCACCCTTCTTCAGACCTGCCTTCTCCGCGGCACCGCCGGAGGAAACCTCGCTGATCAGGGCGCCGACGGTGCTGCTCTTCGGGTCGCTGGCGGCGCTGGTCACGCTCGCGCCGAGCAGGCCGTGGGTGGCCTTGCCGTTGGCGATCAGTTCATCGGAGACCCGCTTGGCCAGGTTCGACGGGATCGAGAAGCCGACGCCGATGTTGCCGGACGCCGAGGTGGAAGAGCCGCCGGCGTTGGCGATGGCCACGTTGATGCCGATCAGCTCGCCCTTGGCGTTGAGCAGCGCGCCGCCGGAGTTGCCGGGGTTGATCGCGGCATCCGTCTGGATGACCGAGAGCGAGATGCTGCCCGAGTTCGAGGTTCCCTGCTGGGACTTGCTGCCGTCCTTGTTCGGCAGGTCGAAGAAGAAGGGACTCTGGTCGTCGGGGGCGGTCGTGTCCGGCGTCGTGGGGGCGGCAGAGGAGGCAATCGAAATGCTGCGGTTGAGCGCGCTGACGATGCCGTCAGTGACAGTGCCGGCCAGGCCGAGCGGGGCGCCGATGGCGATGGCGGTGTCACCGACGTTGAGCTTGCCGGAATCGGCGAAGTCGATCGGGGTGAGCCCCTTCGCATCGGTGAGCTTGATCACGGCGAGGTCGGAGATCGGATCGGTGCCCACGATGGTGGCGGCGTAAAGCTTGCCGTCGTTGCCCTTGACCTGGAGGGTCGCGTCGGCGGCCGCGCCGTCGAGCGTGACGACGTGGGTGTTGGTGAGCACGTAGCCGTCGGCGGTGAGCACGACACCGGAGCCTGTGCCGCCGGAGTTACCGCTGGCGGCCTCGATGGTGACCACGCTGGGCGAGGCCTTCGCCGCCACGGCGGTGATCTGGTTGACGCTGTCGGTGTTGTTGACGACGACGTTGCTCGGGCCCTGCGCCTGGTTGACGGGGACGCCGTTGCTCTGGTTGCTGAGCACGAACGCGGTCACACCTGCGCCGGATGCCCCGCCGACGAGGGCGCCGATGGCCAGCGCAGCGATCAGGGCGATGCTTGCCCGGCGCTTGGCGGGGTCCCGGACCGGACCGGAGCCGGGGGTGTGCGGCAGCCCGTTCGCGGTGGCATAGGCCGGTGGTGCGATGTTCGGGGCGTAGTAGTTGGGGGCGGTACTGTCTGCCGGCAGCGGCCGGCCGAACGCGTCCGTGGCGTAGGCGACTGTCGGCTGGGTCTGCTGGGGTTGGGGCTGCGCCGGCTCGGCCGGGGCCGTCTCTGGCAGGGCCTCCGCGGCCGGGGTCTGCTCAGGCTGGGCCTGAACCGGCGCCGCCGACTCGGGAGTCGGGACGGTCTCCGCGTTTTCGGTGGGAGCGATGGCTTCCCCGGAAGCATTGACTTCGAACGGAACTGCGTCGTCGCGATGATCAGGGTTGATGCCGGAGTCCTGCGTGTTGTCGGTCATGGTGTGCTCCTTCCAAGCGATGCCAGCTTCGCGCCCGAACCTGAGTGAATGGTTTGCGCAGGCTGGGAGCATTCAATGATCAAGCCGTGACCTTGCTTGCAGGGCTCGCCCCACCTCGCCCCTAGCAGCCGGGGCCGGACGCGCCGGCGGTGCACTCCCTGTTGACAAGCACCGTGTGCGCCTGGGCGACGACCAGGCTGAGCGGGGTCGCCGGGACCGCCAGAGTGCCGCGCACGGAGCGCCAGTCGCGACCGGCGAACCGGTACTCGGCCGAGTAGACGACGCTGAGAGTGATCGAGCGGCTGGCGGATTCCGTGAAGATGTGGCTTGTGGGCGTGTCGGAGAATTCCGGAAGGCCCAGGGCGGCCCAGGATGCTCCGCCTCCGGCCGAATCCAGGCCCTCGCCGGCTCCGAAGTCCCAGTGGAAACCGACCGGGGTGAACCGCACCTCGGCCGGAAACCCCAGCAGTGCGCCCGAACGGGTGTGCACGGCCGCCGTGGCGATGAAGTTGGTCGGCAGGCCGACAACGCTCCAGCCGTGGGGCTCCATCTGCTGGGTCGGCGCCGCCGCGCGGAAGTTGACGAGGTCGCTGACGCTGACGACCAGGTTCGGATCGCAGGGAGTGCCCGCGACGCAGTTGACGGTGAACCCGTCCCGCACGATCGTTCCCGGGCCGGGCACCGTCGCGGCGGGCTGCTGGCCGGCGCCGCCGGCCGAGTCTCCCCCGGCGTCACCGCCCGCCTCGCTGCCGGACTGGCCGCCCCCGCCCGACCCTGCGTCGAATCCGGCGGACAGATCGACGCCGCCGCCGTTCACTGCCCCGGAGACATTGGGACAGCCACCGGTTTGTTCTGCCAAGGAACTGCACGCAGCGGATTCAGCCGCAGCTGGACCTGCAAGAACAAATAGCAAAGAGGCAACGAAAACGAGAGCGATTGCACCGTTGCGGCCTGTCAACATGCACCTCCGCGATCCCATATTTCTCGAGCACCGACAACAAGCCCGGGTCCTTTCAAGGAGCTCCTGTCGAAGGTGACTTCAAATGACGTTCTTGCCGGACGAGTTTCCGCAACAACAGACTGGCCAGTAGCGTCGAGCACGTCGACCTCGCTCACGTCAGAACAAAGATAGACAGAGACCGCTGCGATCCCATCCTTCGACCCGGTGGTTCTCTGGATGGCAATTCCGTCAAATGAGGTCCTACCTACACTGTGCAACCCGTTATCGGCAGCTTGTTTGAATCCGGCGATCTCTGTGGCGGCAAACTCCCGAGAAGCAACCGCTCGAATGCGCTCAGGTTCGGCGCCCCCTTGGGAGAGAATGAGATCTGACATCTCCTGGTAGGCGGCATACGCCTCGGTGGCCGCGGCCAGAGCCTCGGCGTCGGAGGCGAAGACCGGGGCATCCGTGGCCGTGGGAGACGGTGCCTGCCGAGCCGGCGACGCGCAGCCGGCGAGCGCGAGCGTGCCGAGCAACGCCATGGCACCCATGACCGGTCGGCGACGACTGACGAACCGCATGCGGCCAACGTAGAGCAGTTTCGGCGATGCCGCTCGAACTCTCCACAGCCGGTTGCCGGGCTCGCGGGCCGATGTCGTAGCTTGGAGGCATGCAGGCGAAACGATGACGATCCCCGGCGCCTGGCGGCGCACCGCAGAAGGAGCCGGTCTCCTCGCCGCAGACGGCACCGTCGCGGCCAGCATCTTCGCGGAGATGAGCGCTCTCGCCGCCCGCACCGGCGCGATCAACCTCGGCCAGGGGTTCCCCGACGAGGACGGCCCGCCGGAGGTGCTCGAAGCCGCGCGTCAGGCGATCAGCGACGGCGTCAACCAGTACCCGCCCGGGCGGGGCCTTCCGGTGCTGCGCGAGGCCGTCGCCCGTCACCAGCACCGGTTCTACGGTCTGGCGGCCGACCCCGAAACCGAGGTGCTGGTCACCGCCGGTGCGACCGAGGCGCTGGCCGCCACGATCCTGGCGCTGCTCGAACCCGGCGACGAGGTCGTCACCTTCGAGCCGTTCTACGACGCCTACGGCGCGCTGATCGCCCTCGGCGGCGGCGGCGTGCATCGCACGGTGCGGCTGCGAGCCCCCGATTTCCAGCCTGATCTGGACGAGCTGCGGGCGGCGGTCAGCGACCGCACCCGACTGATCATCGTCAACAACCCGCACAACCCGACGGGTGCGGTCTTCCCGGCCGACACTCTCGCCCTGATCGTGGAGCTCGCCGAGCGGCACGACGCCGTGATCGTCACCGACGAGGTCTACGAACACCTCACCTTCGGCGTGGCGCACATTCCGATCGCGACGCTCCCGGGGGCCCGCGCGCGCACGGTCACCATCTCGTCCGGCGGCAAGACCTTCAACACGACCGGCTGGAAGATCGGCTGGCTCACTGCGCCCGCGCCGCTGGTCACCGCCATCCTGGCCGTGAAGCAGTTCCTCACCTATGTCAACGGGGCGCCGTTCCAGCCGGCGATCGCCGTCGGCCTCGACCTGCCTGACAGCTTCTACACGGGGATCGCGGCGGACCTCCGCGTCAAACGGGACGTCCTCGAACAGGGGCTCGCGGCGGCCGGTTTCACCGTCAGCCGCCCGCAGGGTTCGTACTTCATCGTGGCGGATGCCGCCCCACTGGGTTATCCCGACGGCGCCGAGTTCTGCCGGGCCCTGCCCGACCTCGCCGGCGTGGGCGCGGTTCCGATATCCGCCTTCTGCTCGCCGGAGCACCGCCCGGAGTACGCGTCACTGGTGCGTTTCGCCTACTGCAAGCGGGTCGACGTGCTCGAGCGGGCGTCGGAGCAGCTGGCCGCGCTTACTGCCCGCGCATAACTCCTGCAGATCGCGGGCCGCGGCATCCGCCGCCCCGTGTTCACGGGGCCGATCCGTCAGCCTGTTCGGAATTGCAGGAGTTATGCGCAGGGAGGAACTGTCAGTGCTGGAGGGCCGGGTAGTCGGTGTAGCCCTCGGCTCCGGCACCGTAGAAGGTGAGCGGGTCCGGAGCGTTCTGCGGCAGGTCGTTCAGCCAGCGGCGCACCAGGTCGGGGTTCGCGATCGCGGCCCGTCCGACGACGACAGCGTCGGCCACATCGTCGGCGATGATCGACATCGCCTCGGAGCGGGTCGTGATGCCGCCGAAGCCGCTGTTGACCATCACCGGTCCGCCGAAGCGGGCGCGGAGGCCCTGGACCAGTTCGCCGGCCGGGTCCTTGTGCAGGATGCTCAGGTAGGCCAGGCCGAGGGGCGCGAGGGCGTCGGCCAGGGCGCCGTAGGTGGCGGCGACGTCGGCGGCATCCGGCTCGAGCGCGTCCTGGATGTTGTGCTCGGGTGAGACACGGATGCCCACCCGCCCGGCGCCGATGGCCTCGGCCACGGCCGTGACCACGTCGATGACGAAGCGCGCGCGGTTCTCCGGCGAGCCGCCGAAGGAATCCGTGCGCTGGTTCGAGGCCGGCGAGAGGAACTCGTGCAGCAGGTAGCCGTTGGCGCTGTGGATCTCGACCCCGTCGAGGCCGGCGGCGATCGCGTTCTTCGACGCCTGCACGAACTCGGCGATCACGCCGGGCAGCTCGTCTTCACGCAGCGCGCGCGGCACGGGGTAGGGGTGCTTTCCGTCGTAGGAGTGGGTCTCCCCGGCGATGGCGATCGCGCTCGGCGCGACGACGTCCCGTGCGCCGTTCGTGGCCGGGTGGGTGACCCGGCCGGCGTGCATGACCTGGGCGACGAGGCGTCCCCCGGCGGCGTGCACAGCGGTGGCGACGTTGGTCCAGCCCTCGATCTGCTCGGGGGTGACCAGACCGGGCTGGCCGGGGAAGCCCTGGCCGACGTGGCTGGGGTAAGTACCCTCGGTGACGATCAGGCCCAGGGTGGCGCGCTGCCGGTAATGCTCGACGACGAGCGGCCCCGGCACGCCCTCCACGCCGGACCGCACCCGGGTCAGCGGCGCCATCACGAGACGGTTGGGAAGTTCGAGGTCACCAAGGGTGACGGGAGAGAAAAGATTCACTGTTGCTCTTTCTGTCGGACGGGCACCACCGGGCGGCGTGACGCCGCCGCCGAATCGGAAGGCGGGTGCCCCCTGTCGGCAACGGGTGCGGAGCCTGGTCTATTCCGCCGAAACGGGCAATCCGCGCGATCGTCGGCAACGAACCAGGAACATGACCATCCTGCTGACGCGACCGGTGCGGGCCGCTGCCACCCACTCCGCGCCGCCCGCGCCGCCCGCGCCGCCACGGGCGACCGAGGATTACTGCCCGTTCCCGCTCACCTCCGACCCCCGGCGGTTCGGCCTGACGACCAGCACCATGCGGCTGCGCGGCGGAACGATCGTGGTGCGACACGGCCGCCGCACCGCCGGCGACACCGCGACGATCCTGCTCCACGGCGCCGCCGGTTCCTGGACGACCTGGACACCGCTGCTGCAATCGGCCCGCTCCGCCGGCGGCGCGGGTTTCACCGATCTGATCATCCCCGACCTGCCCGGCTGGGGCGACAGCACCCTGACAACGGAGGCCGGGCAGGCGAATGCCGCGGCGCCCGGCATCGAGGCGACGGCAGCGCTCATCGCCGAAATCGCCGAGGCGCTCGGCTATCGTCGCTGGCAGGTGCTCGGCCATTCCATGGGCGGCTTCATCGCACTGGAACTCGCGGCGTCCTTCGTGGCGGAGACGGCATCCGTCGGACTCGTCTCGGCGACGACCTACGCCGTGATCGACAGCGTGCGGCACCCGGTGTCCCGCTTCGGCATCCTCCCTGCCTACACCGCACTGCTCGGGGTGATGCGCGTGCTCGCCGGGTTCGGCCGCGGCGGCACGTCCCTCGTGCGAGCCCTCGACCGGCTGGGCATGCTCCGCCCCCTGACCGCGCCCCTCTTCGCCCGGGTCGCCGCGGTGCACCCCAGCGTCATCTCCGCGCTCGCCACCGAGGTGCGTCCCGACCGCTTCGCCGCCGCATCCGCCCTCGCCGGCCGCTACGACGCGGATGCCGCCTGGTCGAGGATCCGCTGCCCGGTCCGGGCCGTCCGGGGAAGTTCCGACGCGTTCGTCGCCGAGGCCGACACGGCCAGGCTCCGCCGGGTGATCCGCGACTTCACCCCGCACACGCTGCCCGGCACCGGGCACTTCGGCCACGTCGAGCGCCCCGGCGAGACCCTGCGGTTGCTCGGCCCCGTTCCAACCCCCACGCCGATTCCCTTGTCAACGACCGTCAATGCGACCACACTGAGGTGACGACTGGTTCCTGGGACAAGGTCACACCGAATCGCAGGCTCACGAGCGCTTTTTTCGACCGAATGAAAGCGGCACCCCATGGGTTCCTTGACATACGACCGGGTCACCGTCGAGTTCGACGATCGGATCCTGGCGCACCTGCAGATCGTGATCGTGCAGAAATTGCGCCGCGGCGAGAGCTTCCTGCTGTCCTGGCGCAACGCGGCCGAGGCCGGGGACGGCCGCAGTTCTGCCTGGCTGCACCCGGCGATCCCGCTCTATTTCAAGTTCTCCGGCGGCCAGCCGCCCACGATCAATCCGCTCTGGCTGGCCCAGCTCACCCGCTCGGCCAATAGCTCGCAGGGCCTCGTGGCCACCGGCGAGGAGCGGGCGATGGCCGAGCCCGACACCCCCGTGCGTCCGGAACGAGGCCACCGGCCGGATCAGAAGTTCACCGTGCGCGCCGCCCCGAACTCGCAGGAAACGATCGCCACCGAAAGCTGAACTTCCTGCGGGGCGGCAGCCTGTCAGCGGGGCAGCACTGCGAACCGCCGCAGCGCCAGCGCCGGGTTCACGGCCCGCACGGCCTCGATCCTGGCCTTCGAGACCCAGGCGACCGCGACATCCGTCGTCTCGCCGATGGTGACCAGCTCGACCCCCATCGGGTCGACCACCATGCTGTTGCCGACGCCGATGGGCGGGGCGTGGTCGGCGGCCGCGACGTAGACGGTGTTTTCCAGGCCCCGCGCGGTGATCAGGGTTCGCCAGTGCAGTTCCTTGAGTGGACCTCGCACCCACTCTGACGGCACCAGGACGAGATCGGCTCCGGCGTCGACGAGCCGGCGGGTCACCTCGGGGAAACGGATGTCGTAGCAGGTCTGCATCCCGACCGTCAGCCCGTCGACGAGGAACGTCTCCGGCGCCTGAACCGTGCCAGGCAGCACCCAGTCCGACTCCCGGTCCCCGAACGCGTCGTAGAGGTGCAGCTTGCGATACGTCGCGACCAGCTGCCCCGACGGATGGAGCGCCACGAGCGTGTTCGAGAACCGATCCGGGTCGGCCGTGACCTCGAGCATGCCGGCGACGACATGAATCCCGAAGTCGCCGGCGAGCGCGGCGAGCGCGGTCACGAAGGCGCCGTCCAGCGGCTCCGCCGCCGCGACGAACGAGCGGCCCAGCACGGGCTCGAAGAAGGACGAGTACTCGGGGAACACCACGAGGCGGGCACCGCGGGCGGCCGCGGTCGCGGCCAGTGCGCGCATGGCCGCGATGTTGCCGGCCTGGTCGACGCCCGGCCTGAACTGGGCGACGGCAACGCCGAATGCGGCGGCGGGATCGGCGGCAGCGCGGCCGTCGGCGGCGGGATCGGGATCGGCGGCAGCGGCGGAATCGATCATGGCGCCAGCCTAGCCTCCGCTCGAACGTCGACCAGGCTGGCAAACGGCTGCGATTCCGGCACCGATTCTCCCCGTGCGCACCGCGCCGCCCCGCACGGCGACGATGACGTGCCAGCATGAGGTGAGGCGGTTCCGGCAACCGAAAGGCACCCGATGAAGATCTTGGTCGTGGAAGACGATGACCAGATGGGCGAGCTCATCGAGCGCGGCCTGCACGCCGAGGGCTACGAGATCGTTCGGGCGGGCAACGGAATGGACGCGTTGATCGCGATCAACAACGACGATTTCGCCCTCGCCGCGATCGACGTGATGCTGCCGGGGATGAGCGGCTTCGAGATCTGCCGGCGCATCCGCGACTCAGGCAACACGATGCCCGTGCTCCTGATCACGGCCAGAGACACCGTGGAGGACCGGGTGTTCGGCCTGGATAGCGGCGCCGACGACTACCTGACCAAACCGTTCGCTTTCGCCGAGCTGACCGCTCGGGTTCGCGCCATGCTCCGGCGGCATTCGATGGGAACCCCGGCGAGCCTCGAGCTCGGCCGCCTGGCCATCGACTCCCGAGACCTCAAGGTGACCGTGGCCGGCCGCACACTCTCGTTGAGTCCGAAGGAGGTCGCCCTGCTTCGCCTGCTCTGCAGCCGCGCGGGTGAGACGGTGGACCGGTCGACGATCCTCGAGGAGATCTGGAACGGCACGGAGCACATCGATCCGAACATCGTCGACCAGTACATCAGCTACCTGCGGCGCAAGATCGACTCCGACGCCGCGGGCATCCGCATCGTCACCGTGCGCGGCGCCGGCTACGCGGTCGAGTTGACTCCGTGACAGACGCCCCGACATGAAACTGCCCGGGCTGTCGATCAGGGGCCGCATCAGCATCGGCAGCGTGCTCGTCGCCGCGGTGCTGTTCAGCTCCGCCGCATTCTTCTTCCGCCTCGAGGTGCAGTCGATCCTGATCGACACGACAGAGACGCTCCTGCGCAACGACGCAGCCCCTCTCGTGGCAGATCTGGTCCGCAACCCGACGGAGCCGATCGACGCGCCGACGGAAGGCCAGCTCATCGCCGTGATCGATCCCGGCGGGGAACTGCACCGGTCCTCCCTCCCCCGGAGCCTCAACAACAGGCTTGATGACCTGGCGGAGATCGGGGAGCATCCGCAGACCGTCGACACCGGCAACACCCGCTACCTGGTCGCGTCGACGATCGCGGTCACCGACACCGGCAACTGGGTGATCGTCACCGCTCGCAACGAGGAGGCGTTGTCGCTGCTGCTCGACGAGCTGACCCGGGTGCTGACGATCGGCACGATCGTGCTCACCGTCGGCTTCGGGCTGGCCTCCTGGCTGCTGACCGGCGCCGCGCTGCGGCCGGTGAACCGCCTCCGCGCCGAGGCGGAGAGCCTCAGCACGGCCGGGGCGTCGGCCCATCTGCTCGTGCCCGCAGGAAACGACGAGGTCAGCCGGCTCGCGGTCACGCTCAACGACTTCATCGGGCGTCTCCGCCGCGGCGTCGATCGGGAGAAGCAGGTGGTGTCGGACGCCAGCCACGAACTCCGGACCCCCCTGGCCGTGCTGAAGTCGCAACTCGAGCTCGCCCGCCTCAATACCGGAGACGCTCCGGCCCTCGAGCAGGACATCGCCGACGCATCCGTCACCGTCGACCGGCTGGCCCGGCTGGCCACGAACCTGCTCGAACTGTCGAAGCTGGAAGGGCAGCAGCCGCCGCCCGAGACGAATTGGAACGGCGTCGTCGCCGAGATCTCCGCGTCGGTGGACCGCGCCCGGGTGGTGCGCAACGGCGCGGATCTCGATGTCGACTACGTGGTCGACGGCGAGGATGCCGATGGCCGCTACGCCATCTCGCCGACCAACGTGGGACAACTCGTCGACAACCTCGTTTCCAATTCGATCAACGCCATGCACGGACGGGGCGAGATCCTGGTGACCCTGCACCGGGCCGGGAACGAGGCCGTGCTGACCGTGCTGGACACAGGGCCGGGGATGCCGGACGGATTCATCCCGGTGGCCTTCGACCGGTTCTCCCGGCCGGAGCATTCACGGGCGGGCGGCGGCACCGGTTCGGGTCTCGGACTGGCCATCGTGCACGCCATCGTCGACCGCGCCGGTGGGAGGATCTCGCTCCGGAACACCGGCGGCGGGCTTGCCGTGGAGGTCAGGCTGCCGCGCCGCACCTTCGCGTCCTGACTGGACCGGGCAACCTGAGAGCCTTCGCAGGCTGCCGTCCGGCCCTCGGGGTAAACGTTAACCCGGGTGTCATAACGTGTTGGTGTGTCTTCCCTCTCCACGCTCCCGCTCACCGAGGCTCGCCCAGAGCCCTGGCCGCTGCCTGCGCGCGGTCCGCTGCTGCCCGCCGCGCTGCTGGGCCTGCTCGGAATCCTCGTGTCGGCCTTCGGGTCGTGGCAGCCCTCGTACTGGGGCGACGAGGCGGCGAGCGTCATGTCGGCGGAGCGGTCCCTGCCGTCGCTGTTCAGGATGCTGGGCAATGTGGACGCGGTCCACGGTGCCTACTATCTGATCCTGCATTTCTGGATCCAGGCCTTCGGCGCGACCGAGTTCTCGACCAGACTGCCCAGCGCCATCGCCATCGGCCTGGCGACCGCGGGCACGTACCTCCTCGCACGCCGACTGACCGGCACCACGGTGGCGACGATTTCCGCGCTCGTCTTCGTCGTGCTCCCCCGCGTCACCTACATGGGAGCCGAGGCTCGCTCGACCGCCATGGCCACGGCCATCGCGGTCTGGCTCGTGGTGTTGCTCGTGCACATCGTGCGCCACCCGCCGACCGGCCGCCTCGCCCGCGCCGGCATCTGGGCCGGCTACGCCGCGCTCCTCGCCGCCGGGATCTACATGTTCCTCTACGTTGTGCTGCTCATCCCGGTGCTCGCGCTCGCGGTGTTCCTGCTGGCACCGCGGGACGCCCGGCGGATGGCGACGTTCCGAGCCTGGGCGGTGTCCAGCGTTGCGGGCCTGCTCCTTGCCCTGCCGGTCATGCTCGCCAGTGTGCACCAGCGCGAGCAGATCGCCTTCATCGGTCGCCGCCCGCAGATCGCGGTGCTGGACGCCGCCGTTCAGCAGTGGTTCGGGAACACACCGCTGGCCCTCGTCGCCTGGGCCCTGGTCGGCGCAGCAATCGTGACCGTCTTCGTGCTCCGCGGCCGCCGGGCCGCCGGCCCCGCGACGAAGCATGCCCTCGCCATCGCCCTGGCCTGGATGCTCTTCCCGAGCACCGTACTCCTCGTCGGCACTCACTTCGTGACCCCCATGTACTCGCTGCGCTACCTGTCGATCTGCACTCCCGCCGCGGCCATCGCGGTGGGAATCGGAATCGCCTGGCTCAAGCCGCGCTTGGCGCAGGCGTCGGTCCTGGTGCTGATCGTGTCGCTGATGCTGCCGGTCTACCAGGCCCAGCGCGGCGAATACGGGAAGAACTTCGGCAGCGACTGGCGCCAGGCGGCGGACATCGTGCAGGCGGGTGCGAGGCCCGGCGACGCCGTGGTCTTCGACGAGAGTGTGCGGCCTTCCCGCAAGCCCCGCCTCGCCCTGCACCTCTACCCCGCGGCGTTCCAGGGGATGCGCGACGTGACCCTCGCCCGTTCCTACGACACCACCGGCCAGCTGTGGGACGAGACCGCCCCGCTGGCCGCCGTCGGCGATCGCCTCACCGGCACGAACACGGTGTGGGTGCTTCAATACAAGCGAAGCAAGGAATTCACCTCCGGGAACGACATCCGGACACTGCAGCAGCTCGGATTCACGGTTACCGGGTCGACGACCGTCAACCGCACCATCATCATCGAACTGACGAGGTAGCTTCATGGCACAGACTCTGGTCATCATCCCGACCTACAACGAACGCGACAACCTCGGCCCGATCGTCGGCCGCGTGCGCGCCAGCGTGCCGGATGCCGACGTGCTCGTCGTCGACGATTCGTCGCCGGACGGCACGGGCGCCCTGGCCGACGGGCTCGCCGCCTCGGACGCCGCGGTGCACGTGCTGCACCGCACCAGCAAGGACGGCCTCGGCGCCGCCTACCTCGAGGCATTCTCCTGGGCCCTCTCCCGCGGCTACGACCGGCTCGTGCAGCTCGACGCCGACGGTTCGCACCTCCCTGAGCAGCTCCCCGGCCTGCTCGCCGCAGCCGAGTCGGCCGACGTCGTGATGGGGTCGCGCTGGATCCCGGGCGGCGAGGTGAAGAACTGGCCGTGGCACCGCCGGGTGCTCTCCCGCGGCGGCTCGATCTACTCCAGGCTGCTCCTGCGGCTGCAGGAGCGGGACGTGACCGGGGGTTACCGCGTCTACACCGCGCACGCGTTGGAGCGGATGAGGCTGTCGAGCGTCGAAAGCCTGGGCTACTGCTTCCAGATCGACATGCTGCTTCACGCCGTTCGCGCCGGGCTCCGGGTTGTCGAAGTGCCGATCACGTTCGTGGAGCGCACCCGCGGCTCTTCGAAAATGAGCGGCGGAATCGTGATCGAGGCGATGGCCCGGGTCACGATCTGGGGTCTGACCGGCAAGGGAGCGCGCCGGGTTGGACAGCTGGAGCCCGCGGCAGCATCCGATCGGGGCTGACCGGCGATCCCGAGGTTGTGAGTTCGGGTCATTCTGACTATATGATGGTGCCACCAGTTAGAGTCACAGTGACCTTTACTTAGTGGATACCTCAGATGACCTCAGCAGCCCCGGCGACACTCGCCGTCTCGACGGTCATCTTCGCGCTTCGCTCCGACACCGAGTCGGACTTCAAGACCCTCTGGCTGCCGCTCGTGCGCCGCACCCGGGAGCCGTTCCTCGACCAATGGGCGCTTCCCGGCGGGAGCCTTCCGGCCGACGAAGAACTCGCCACCGCTGCCGCACGTACCCTGCGGGAGACCACAGGCCTGGCGCCCAAATATCTGGAGCAGCTCTACACCTTCGGCGACCCCGGCCGCTCCCCCGGCGCCCGCGTGGTCTCCGTGGTCTACTGGGCCCTCGTCGAGTCGGGCGAGGCGGCACTCGCCGTCGTCGGCGACAACGTGCAGTGGTTCCCGGCCGACCGGCTCCCCGAACTGGCCTTCGACCACAACCGGATCGTCGAGTACGCGCTGTGGCGGCTCCGCACGAAGGTCGAGTACTCCCGGATCGCGCACGCCTTCCTCGGCGAGACGTTCACCCTGGCCCAGCTCCGGGATGTGCACGAGGCCGTCCTGCAGAAGGCGCTCGACCCGGCCAACTTCCGCCGAACGGTCGAGTCCTCCGGCACCGTCGTCGACACCGGGGAGCGCGTGGCCGGGGCCCGGCACCGTCCACCCCGGCTCTACCGGTACAACGATTCCGTGCGGGCCGCCGATCTGGGCCCGCTGGGTCCGTCGATCGGCTGACCCGGATGTCCGGCCCCCTGATTTGCCGCTTTCGCTTTTCTGACCATCGAGGAGTAACCGTATGACCATCGCATCCGTTGACCAGGCCATCCAGCTGATCAGCACCGGAGCCGCCACGGGCAGCACCTGCAGCCCCGACCTCGCCGCCGGGCCGTGGGAATTCGACGCCGGAACACCGGGCTACGGTCCGGGCTCGTCCATGGGCGACGTGATCCCGACCGGGTCGCCACGCCAGGGGGCACTGCCGGAGTCCTACCGGGTGGCGACTCCGGAGGAGCTGGCCGACCGCATCCGCGCCGCGAAGAAGACCCTCGGCGACCGGGTGGTCGTCCTGGGCCACTTCTACCAGCGGGACGAGGTGCTCCAGCACGCCGATTTCGTCGGTGACTCGTTCCAGCTGGCCCAGGCAACCAAGAGCCGGCCCGACGCGGAGGCCATCGTCTTCTGCGGCGTGCACTTCATGGCCGAGACCGCCGACCTGCTCTCCACCCCGGCCCAGGCCGTGATCCTGCCCAACCTCGCCGCGGGCTGCTCGATGGCCGACATGGCCGACATCGACTCGGTCACCGACTGCTGGGAACAGCTCGAGGAGCAGTACGGCACGGCCCCGGATGCCGACGGGCGGGTTCCCGTCGTCCCGGTCACCTACATGAACTCCTCGGCGGCGCTCAAGGCGTTCTGCGGCGCGCACGGCGGCATCGTCTGCACCTCGTCGAACGCGGAGACCGTGCTCGAGTGGGCGTTCGAACGCGGCCAGCGGGTGCTGTTCTTCCCCGACCAGCACCTCGGCCGCAACACGGCCAAAGCCATGGGTGTGCCGCTCGACCGGATGCCGATGTGGAACCCGCGCAAGCCGCTCGGCGGCAACACGGCGGCCGAACTCGACGCCGCCCAGGTCGTGCTCTGGCACGGCTTCTGCAGCGTGCACAAGCGCTTCACCGTCGACCAGATCGACACCGCCCGCCGGGAGCACCCCGGCGTGCGGGTGATCGTGCACCCGGAGTGCCCGATGGCCGTCGTGGACGCCGCGGACGAGTACGGCTCCACCGACTACATCACCAAGGCCATCGAAGCGGCTCCCGCGGGGTCGACGTTCGCCATCGGCACGGAGATCAACCTCGTGCAGCGCCTCGCGGCCCAGCACCCGGAGCACACGATCTTCTGCCTCGACCCGGTGATCTGCCCGTGCTCGACGATGTACCGCATCCACGCCGGCTACCTGGCCTGGGTGCTCGAGGGCCTGGTCGGCACCGTCGACCGGCCACCCGTCGTGCTCAACCGGATCCTCGTGTCGGACGACGTCGCGGCGCCTGCCCGCACCGCCCTCGAACGGATGCTCGCGGCCCGGCCGCCCGCACCGGCCCGCCAGGACGCCTGACATGGCAAGCGTCCTCGTCGTCGGCAGCGGCCTGGCCGGGCTGATCGCCGCCATCCGGGCGACCGACGCCGGCCACACCGTCACCCTGGTGACCAAGGCGGCCCTGCCGGACAGCAATACCCGGTACGCCCAGGGCGGCATCGCCGCTGCGATGTTCCCCGACGACTCGGTGGAATCCCACCTGGTCGACACCCTGCGCGCCGGGGCAGGCCTCTGCGATCCCGCCGCCGCCCGGGTGCTGTGCATGGAGGGTCCCGCCCGGGTGCGGGACCTCATCCGCTTCGGCGTCGACTTCGACCGGGATGAGTCCGGGGTCACCCGCGGGCTCGAAGCCGCGCATTCCCGGTCGCGCGTGCTGCACGCCGGTGGCGACGCGACCGGCGCCGCCATCGAGTCCGCCCTGGTCGCCACCGTGCGGGAACGCGCGGAACGCGCCCTCACCCTCCCCGCGGGAACCGACGGCGCCGGGCCCCGCCTGCTCGTGCGCGAACACACCATGCTCGTCGACCTCGTCGTGGAGGGCGGCCGGGTGGGCGGCGCGATTCTGCTCGGCCCCGACGGTGAACTGCAGAGCCTCACCGCGGACTCGGTCATCCTCGCCACCGGCGGTGCAGGCTCCCTCTACCCGCACACCACGAATCCGGCGCTGGCCACCGGCGACGGGGTGGCAGCGGCCTGGCGCGCCGGCGCGGCCGTCGCCGACCTGGAGTTCTACCAGTTCCACCCGACCGCCCTCGCGGTGCCCGGCACCCCCCTCGTCTCGGAGGCGGTGCGCGGCGAGGGTGCCGTGCTCCGCAACGCGCTCGGCACCCGGTTCATGCTCGACGTGCACCCGGGCGCCGAACTCGCGCCCCGCGACGTCGTCGCCCGCAGCATCGCCCATGAGATGGCCGGGCAGGACGGGGCTCCCGTGCTGCTGGACGCCACCGGGCTCGGCCGCGAGCTGCTCGAACACCGGTTCCCGACCATCACCGCGGCCTGCCGCAAGGCCGGCCTGGACTGGGCCGCCGAGCCGATCCCGGTCGCCCCGGCCGCCCACTATTGGATGGGCGGCGTGCTCACCGACATCTGGGGCCGTGCCAGCCTGCCCGGCCTCTACGCCGTCGGTGAGACGGCCCGCACCGGAGCGCACGGCGCCAACCGGCTGGCCTCGAACTCCCTCCTCGAGGCGGCCGTGTTCGCCGACCGGGCCGTGCGCGCCCTGGGGGTCTCCCCTGTCGCCGGCGTGGATGCCGGCGCCGATACCGTCCATGGCACGATGGATTCCCGGCACGCGGCGGCCCCGTCCGGCCGATCGCCCCGGCCGTTCGCCGACCGGGATGGAATCCAGCGCGTCATGTGGCAGTACGCCGGCGTGCTCCGGAGCGGCGAAGGCCTCGCCGCAGCCGCCACGACCCTGGCCGGCTGGAACCGCCCTGCCACCGGCCCGGATGCCGACCCCCGCCTTGATATGCAGATCCAGGCATACGAAGACGCCAACCTGTTCGACCTCGCCCGGATCACCGTGGCGGCGGCGCTCGGCCGGGAGGAATCCCGCGGCGCCCACTACCGTTCCGATTTCCCTTCCAGCCGGCCTGAGCTCGCCCACACGGTCGCCCTGAGCCGGGCAACCGTCGAAACAACCGAAACGAACACCGAGGCCGAGGAGGCCATCGCATGCTGACCCTGACTGCCATCGACACCGTCGTGCGCGCCGCCCTCGACGAAGACGCCCCCTGGGGCGATGTGACCAGCGAGGTGCTCATCCCCGCCGACGCCGTGGCGACCGCCCAGCTCGTCGCACGGGAGTCCGGCGTCTTCAGCGGCGGCCAGGTGTTCGCCTCCGCGTTCCGGCTGACCGACCAGCGCATCGACGTGCGCCTGTTCGTGGCGGACGGCGCCGCATTCGAGCCGGGAGAGGTGCTCGCGGAGGCGTCCGGGCCCGCCCGCGGCATCCTCCAGGCCGAACGGATCGGACTGAACTTCGTGCAACGGATGAGCGGCATCGCCACCCTCACCGCGCTATATGTCGCCGAGACGGCCGGCACCCGCGCCCGTATCGTGGACACCAGGAAGACCACTCCCGGTCTGCGCGCGATCGAGCGCCACGCCGTGCGGAGCGGCGGCGGCCACAACCACCGCTTCAGCCTGTCCGACGCCGTGATGGCCAAGGACAACCACCTGGCCGTGCTCACCGCCGGCGGCCTCGGGCTCACCGAGGCGCTGCTCCAGGTGCGGGACCGCATCTCGCACACGACGCACCTCGAGGTGGAGGTGGACCGGATCGACCAGATCGAACCGGTGCTGGCCGCCGGCGTCGACACCATCATGCTCGACAACTTCACCCCGGAGGACCTCACGGAGGGCGTTCGGCTCACCGCCGGCCGCGCCCTGGTCGAGGCCAGCGGCGGGGTCTCGCTGGCCACCGTGCGCGACATCGCCGAGTCGGGGGTCGACATCATCTCGGTCGGAGCCTTGACCCACAGCGTGCGCTCACTCGACCTCGGCCTCGACATCGCGGTGCTCGAGGCCTGAGCCGCTGATGGTCTACCTCGACAACGCCGCCACCACCCCCGTGCGCCGGGAGGTGCTCGACGCGCTCTGGCCGCAGCTCACCGGCGGGTTCGGCAACCCGTCCAGCCACCACCAGGTGGGAGAGGCCGCGGCCGCCACCCTGCTCGCGGCACGGACGGCGGTCGCCGCGGTACTCGGCTGCCGGGCCACCGAGGTGGTCTTCACGAGCGGCGGCACCGAGGCCGACAACCTCGCGGTCAAGGGCATCGCCCTCGGGTCGCCCCGTGGCCGGCAGATCATCACCACCCCGATCGAACACGAGGCGGTGCTCGAGTCCTGCGACTACCTGCGACGCCTGCACGGCTTCGAGATCACCCTGCTCGACCCGGATGCCTCCGGTCGGGTCGACCCCGAGCAGTTGCGCCGCCTGCTCCGCCCGGAGACGACCCTGGTGTCCGTGCAGTACGCCAACAACGAGGTCGGCACAATCCAGCCGCTCCGCGAGCTCACCGCCGTCGCCCGGGCGGCGGGGGTGCCGTTCCACACGGATGCCGTGCAGGCCGCCGGCTGGCTCTCCCTCTCCGTCGCTGAGCTGGGCGTCGACGCTCTCAGCCTGTCTGGGCACAAGCTCGGCGCCCCCCAGGGGATCGGGGCCGCCTACCTGCGCCGCCGCCTGGTGATCGAACCGTTGGTGCACGGCGGCGGCCAGGAACGCGGCACCCGCAGTGGAACCGAGAATGTCGCGGGTGCCGTCGCCCTCGCGGTCGCGCTGGGCCTGGCCGAGCAGGAGCGCGTGGCCGCCTCGGAGCGCGTGACCGGGCTGCGCGACGCCTTCATCGCAACGGTGCTGGCCGGCACGTCCGCCGCCCGGCTCACCGGGCATCCGTCCGCGCGCCTGCCCGGAAGCGCATCCTTCGTCTTCCCCGGCACCAGCGGTGAAGCCGTCCTGCTCGAACTGGAACAGCGCGGGATCGTCTGTTCAAGCGGCTCGGCCTGTGCGGCAGGCAGCGACGAGCCTTCGCACGTGCTCACCGCACTGGGGCTCCCGGCGGAGGAGGCGCTCACCGCCGTGCGGTTCACCCTGGCGTCCGGTACGACCGCCGCCGAGGCCGGCCAGGCCGCGGCCGCCGTGCAGGACGCCGTCGCGGCCGTGCAGCACCTCGGCCGCCGCTGACCCGGTTCGCCCGCGCCCGCGCGGGAACGCTCGCGGGCGCGCCCGCGTAGAGAGGCCCCGTATTCCCCCCTGCGGAGAAAAAAGTTCAAAAATATTCCGTGGCCGAAAACAGCGGAAACATCAGCATAAATGCATCAATGTATCTCTGGTCGCGGTCCTACCGCCAGGCCCCGGATGCGCGACCCCCGTCGCGGGGTCGTAGAATTACGCTAAGAGGCGAAAAGCCCAAGTTGGGCTGCCGAAGAGGGGCACCATGACAATAATCGACAAACCAGTCACCGAGTCACTTGCAACAACAATTGACACCCTGGTTAAAGGCGCGAGCGAGGCACTGCTCGAATATGCCAATTTCACGCAGGAACAGATCGACCACATCGTCAAGAAGGCGTCGGTAGCGGCCCTCAGCAAGCATGCCGAACTGGCTGTTCACGCTGTAGAGGAAACCGGCCGCGGCGTCTTCGAAGACAAGGCCGTGAAGAACCTGTTCGCATGCGAGCACGTGACGAACTCCATGCAGAACCTTAAAACAGTCGGCGTTATCAGCCACGACGAAATTACCGGCATCACCGAAATCGCCGAGCCGGTCGGCGTTATCTGCGGAATCACCCCGGTGACGAACTGCACCTCGACCGCAATCTTTAAATCCCTTATCGCCCTTAAGACCCGCAACCCGATCGTGTTCGGTTTCCACCCCGCAGCCCAGCAATCCTCCGCTGCCGCCGCACGCATCGTGCGCGACGCGGCCATCGCCGCCGGCGCGCCGAAGAATTGTATCCAGTGGATCGAAGTTCCTTCGCTCGAGGCCAGCACCCTGCTGATGAACCACCCGGGCGTGGCCACCATCCTCGCGACCGGTGGAAACGCCATGGTCCGCGCGGCTTACTCCTGCGGCAAGCCGGCCCTCGGTGTCGGTGCCGGTAACGTGCCGGCCTTCATCGAGAAGAGCGCCAAGCTCAAGCGTGCCGTCAACGACGTCGTGCTCTCGAAGGCCTTCGACTACGGCATGATCTGCGCTTCGGAGCAGGCCGTCATCATCGAAGAGCCCCTCTACAACGAGGCCATGGCCGAGTTCAAGCTCCTCCACGCCTACCGGGTCACCCCGGCCGAGAAGACCATGCTCGAAGAGTTCATCTTCGGCGTGCAGGCCAACTCGGAGAACTGCGGCGGCGCCAAGCTGAACGCCTCCGTCGTCGGCAAGTCGCCGGTCTGGATCGCCCAGCAGGCCGGATTCACCGTTCCGGAAGACACGTCGATCATCCTGGTCGAGGTTGCAAGCGTTGGACCGCACGAGCCGATGACCCGCGAGAAGCTCGCCCCGGTCCTCGCCGTGCTGCACGCCAAGGACACCGAAGAAGGCATCTCGCTCTCCGAGCAGATGGTGGAATTCGACGGTCTCGGCCACTCCGGCTCGATCCACAGCGAGAACCCCGCGATCATCGAGGAGTTCGGCAAGCGTGTCAAGGCCGTTCGCATCATCACCAACGCCCCGAGCTCGCTCGGTGGCATCGGTGACATCTACAACGCCTTCATCCCCTCGCTGACCCTCGGCTGTGGCTCGTACGGCCACAACTCCGTGTCGAACAACGTGTCGGCGATCAACCTCATCAACGTCAAGCGGATCGGTCGAAGGAACAACAACTTGCAGTGGTTCAAGGTCCCCGCCAAGACGTACTTCGAGCCGAACGCCATCCGTTACCTGACGGACATGCGCAACGTGGAACGCGTCACCATCGTCACCGACGCGACCATGACCAAGCTCGGCTTCGTCGACAAGATCCTCGACGTGCTCAACCGCCGCGAGAACCGCGTGTCGCTGCAGATCATCGACAACGTGCTCCCCGAGCCGACCGTGGCCGCCGTCACCAAGGGTGCCGAAGAGATGCGGGCCTTCAAGCCCGACACGATCATCGCCCTCGGCGGTGGCTCGCCGATGGACGCCGCCAAGGTGATGTGGCTCCTCTACGAACACCCCGAAATCGAATTCTCCGACATGAAGGAAAAGTTCTTCGACGTGCGCAAGCGCGCGTTCAAGTTCCCCGACCTCGGTGAACTCGCCAAGCTCGTCTGCATCCCGACCACCTCGGGAACCGGCTCAGAAATGACACCGTTCGCCGTCATCACGGACGAGGTCAGCGGAGTGAAGTACCCGCTCGCCGACTACGCCCTGCTGCCGACCGTCGCGATCATCGACCCGTCGCTGACCGCTGCGATGCCGTCGTTCCTCGTCGCCGACTCCGGCTTCGATGCCCTGACGCACGCGACAGAGGCCTACGTCTCCGTCTATGCGAACGACTTCACCGACGGCCTGTGCCTGCACGCGATCAAGCTCATCTTCGAGAACATCGCGATCAGCGCCAACGGCACGGCGAACAGCACGGACGCCGGCGTCATCAAGGCCCGCGAGAAGATGCACAACGCATCCTCGATCGCCGGAATGGCTTTCGGTAACGCGTTCCTCGGTATTTGTCACGCGATGGCCCACGTCACGGGTGCGCAGCTCCACTTGATCCACGGTCGAGTGAACGCCACGTACCTGCCGCACGTGATCCGTTACAACGGGCTCATCCCGACCAAGCTGACCAGCTGGCCCAAGTACGAGAGCTACATCGCTCCCGAGCGTTTCCAGCAGATCGCCAAGCACCTCGGCCTCCCGGCCTCGACGCCTGAAGAGGGCATCGAGTCCTACGCCCAGGCCGTCGAGAAGCTGCGCGACCAGGTCGGCATCAAGCCGTCCTTCCAGGCCCAGGGCGTCAACGAGGAAGACTTCATCGGTCGCCTCGACGCCCTCGCGATGGGCGCCTACGGCGACCAGTGCGCACCGGCCAACCCGCGCATGCCGATGCTCGCCGACATGAAGACCATCATGGAAGCCGCGTACTACGGCACCTCGTTCAAGGAGGTGCGCGCCAACCGCGCCGCCGTCGTGGACGAAGCGATCAAGACCGGCGCCGAAGAGCACGGCGACGCCAAGAAGCCCGCACGCAAGGCAACCAAGTAGGCTTCACCGCCCGCTGAATGCAGAACGGCCCCGCACCGAAAGGTGCGGGGCCGTTCTTTGTGCCGGCGTTCAGAGCCAGCGCGGCGGCGCGGGGATGTCCCCCGCGCCGGAGGACACTCCCCGGGTGCCTCTGCCGGCGGCCCAGGCGGTGAGGGCGGCGAGGGAGCCGCTGAGCTGCACCTCCGCATCCGCCGCCCCCCTGGAGGCGCTCTCGGAATCGGTGGGCGTCAGACGGATGCCCGGTTCACCCCTGGCCTGCCAGGCCCCGGTGATGTCGCCGAGGATGCGCTCGAGCACCGGTACCGGAATGTCCTGGAACGAGGCGCCCGCGTTCAGGTCGACGGCGTGGATCCAGACCTCCCGGGTGCGCATCCACAGCGTTTCCGACACGGGGACCATGGCGCCCTGGCCGTTCCGCACCGGATAGTCCCACCGGGATTCTGGCAAGTCACCCCAGCACGCGGCAAGGTGGGCCGCCGAGTCGCCGAAGAGCCGCCGCAGCGCGTCGGGGGCGAGCAGGGCGCCCTCCCTGATCTCGGTGTTGCGCACCTCCGCAGAGGCGTACATCGGCGTCTCAACGCCGGTGGAGGCCCACTGCGCCAGTCGGCCGAGGGCGAGGGCGTTGCAGCCGACGTGGGCCACGACGTGCGCGCGGCTCCAGCCGGGAAGCAGGGACTCCCCCGCCAGCGCACCGTCGGGAAGGGCGTCGAGCCCGCGGCGGAAGAACTCGGTGCCGAGGCCGGCCGCCTGCACCGTGGCGGTCGGGTCAGACTGACGCTGAGGCATGCGACTCTCCCTGGATCACTGGAGGATCCGGTTGACCGCCCCGCGCCCCATCCTCGCAGGAGTGGCCGGGAACGAGAAAACCCCCGGAATCGCGAGGATTCCGGGGGTTATTGGTTGCGGGGGCAGGATTTGAACCTACGACCTCTGGGTTATGAGCCCAGCGAGCTACCGAACTGCTCCACCCCGCGCTACAAGTACAAATTTACCACAGCCTCGCGAACCGGCCGACCACGGCCCCCGTTTTCACGGGCGCCGCTCTCACCGGCCCAGACGCCGAAACGCGGGTGCCGTCCCGCTTCGCCGGTGGGAGATCCACCGGCGGAGCGGCACGGCACCCGCGCGTGGCGGATGGTGCCTGCCGGGCTAGCCCAGCAGCGCCAGCATGCTGGCGATGGTGTCGGCCAGCTTCTTGTCCGCGGCACCGTAGGCGGCGAAGTCGCCGGCGGACAGCGCCGCCTGCTTGTCGCTGAGCGCCTGCTTGGCGACGGCCAGGAGCGACTTGAGCTCGGCATCCTTCGCCGGGTCGCCGGTCGACGTCGGCGGCGTGGTCGTTCCGGTGGTCGGCGGGGTCGTCGTGGTCGGCGGCACGCTGGTGTCGCCGGCGTTGGCACCGGAGTCACCGCCGAAGAGCACGTCGAGCGCCTTGTCGAGGGTGTCCTCGAACGCGATCTGGTCGCCGAACGCCACGAGCACTTTCTGCAGCAGCGGGTAGCTGGTCTCACCGGTCGACTGCACGTAGACGGGCTGCACGTACAGCAGTCCCCCGCCGACGGGCAGTGTGAGCAGGTTGCCGTTGAGCACCTTGGACTGGCCCTGCTTGAGCAGGTTCAGCTGGGTGGACACGGTCGGGTCGGCGTTGAACTTCGCCTGCACCTGTCCGGGACCGGGGACGGTGTCATCCTTCGGCAGGGTGAGCAGCCTGATCTTGCCGTACCCGGCGGCACGCTTGCCGTCGGTGGAACCGGCATCCGCATCAACGGCCAGGTAGCCGGTGAGCACGTTACGGCTGGTCGCGCCGGTCGCATCGGGGATGAAGGTCGAATACAGCGTGAACGCCGGCTTCTCCGACCCGGGCACCTGCATGGTGAGGTAGTACGGCGGCTGCAGGGTCGTGTTCGTCGACGGCGACACCGGGTCGTTCGGCGTGGTCCAGGCGTCGTCGACCGAGTAGAACGAACCGGGGTCGGTGACGTGGTACTTGCCGAGCACCTTGCGCTGCACCTTGAAGAGGTCCGCCGGGTAGCGCACGTGGCTCATCAGGTCGCCGCTCATGGCGCTCATCGGCTTGATCGTCGACGGGAAGATCTTCTGCCACGTCTTCAGGATCGGTTCCTGGTCGTCCCAGGCGTAGAGCGTGACCGAGCCGTCGTAGGCGTCGACAGTGGCCTTGACGGAGTTGCGCATGTAGTTGATGTTGTCGAGCGCGAACGGCTGCGGCGGCGTCTCGGTGTCGGCGATCGCGTCGCTCAGCCCGACCGGGGTCGAGTACGGGTAGCCGGCCGAGGTGGTGTAGCCGTCGACGATCCACTTCAGGCGCCCGTCGACGACCGACGGGTAGGCGTCGGAGTCGAGGGTGAGGTACGGCGCCACCTTCTGCACCCGGGTGACCGGGTCGCGGTCGTAGAGGATCTGCGATTTCTCATTGACGTCGTTGGCGAGGAAGATCTGCTCCGACTGGAACTTGAGCGCGTAGATCAGCTTGTTGAACGGGTTGTCCAGCTTCGGACCGCCGTTGCCGGTGAAGGTCGTGTAGGTCTGCTGGGCCCCCTCCGTGCCGGACGGGTAGTCGAGTTCGACCGGTTTGCTGCCCTCAGGGGCTCCCACGATCGAGTAGGTCGGCGAGCTCTCGCCGAAGTACACCCGCGGCTCGTACTTGCCGAGCGACCCGCTGCTGGGGATGCCGGACTCGAGGAACACGGGCTGGCCGTCGGCCGACCGCTGGTTGCCGTAGGCCGCCACGACGCCGTACCCGTGGGTGTAGACGATCGTCGAGTTCACCCAGGTGGCGCCGGCGTTGAGGCCCGACAGCTTGAGGTCGCGCACGGCGACCACGGTGTCCTGGGACTTCTTGTCGATCGTGTAGCGGTCGACGTCGAGGTTCGACGGAAACTGGTAGTACTGCTTGAACTGCTCGAGCTGGCTGAACGCGTCGCTGACCAGGGCCGGGTCGAGGATGCGGATGTTCGCGGTCGTCTCGGCGTCGGCGCGGAGCGCACCGGGCTCGGCCGTGGTGCTCGCGTTGTAGGGAACCTCCTCGACGTCGGCCAGGCCGTAGGCATCCCTGGTGAGGTCGATGTTGCGTTTGATATAGGGCGACTCGAGCGTCTTGGCGCTGGGGACGACCTGGAAGCGCTGCACCACCCACGGGTAGAGCGAGCCGAGCAGCAGGCTGCTCACGATCAGGAGCGCGGTGCCGATGACGGGCAGTCGCCAGCGGCCGATGACCGCCGTGACCAGGAAGAGGATGGCGACGACGGCCGCGATCCCGGCGAGGATCGCCCGTCCGGGGATGGTGGCGTTGACGTCGGTGTAGCCGGCCCCGGTGAACAGCTCGTTCGTGTCGGTGAGGGTGGAGTACTGGTCCAACCAGATGCTCACCGCCTGGAGCAGCAGGTAGAGGCTGGCGGTGACCGCGATCTGGATCCTGGCCGCACGGGCGACGAGCACGTCGCGTCCGCTCACCCGGATCGACCCGTACAGGTAGCTGGTCGCGGCGGCCACGATGGCCGCGATCAGCACGACGGCCGACGCGAAACCGAGCAGGGCCTGGAAGAAGGGCAGGTCGAAGAGGTAGAACGAGACGTCGAAACCGAACTGAGGGTCGGTCTTGCCGGTGGGGGTGCGGTTCAGCCACATCAACACGACCTGCCAGCGGGTCGCGGCGGCAACGCCGGCGAACAGGCCGAGCAGTGCCGGGACGCCGTACATCGCCAGGCGACGCAACGGCTCGATGACCTGCTGGTACCGGTCGAGCTGTGAGTTCAGCTTGGCGTAGACGGGGCGGAGCCGGTAGGCGATCTGGATGCTCACCCAGACCGGGAGGGCCATGGCGACGAAGCCGATCAGGAACAGCACCGTGCCCGCGAGCCACTGGGTGGTCAGCACGCTGAGGAAGCCGAGCTGGTCGAACCAGAGCACATCCGCGTACAGTCCGGCGAAGATGAAGAACACAATCACCAGCCCCGCGATGATCGCGGCCGTAATGGCGAGGGGGGCTCTGCTCCGTCGGGGGATGCCCGCGGATGAATTTGTGCTCACGAATTGGCCTCTTGCTCTGTCCGATAAGGGTCAACGTCTAGTCTAGACAGGGGTTTCGTTCCGTACCTGCACGTTGACCGCGAGGCTCTGAACCTCCCCGGAAGGGACGGATGCCGGTGTCTGACCCGTCGGCGGCAGTCCGCTCGGACGGCCCGGCACCTCCGGCGTATTCTGTCCGCGTGGAAACCTATACTTCGGCCGAGATGCGCGAAGCCGAACGGTCGTACCTGGCTGCGGGAGTGCCGCTGATGGAGCGGGCGGCGGCATCGGCGTGGACGACGGATCGGTTCCGGACCCCACGGTCCTGCCGGCGGATCTCACGGTGACCTTCGGCGGCTGCAAGACCGGTCTGACACTCGGACCGGCCGCAGCCCTGGCCGGCCGGATCGTCGTGGCGGACATCGGCATCCGCCCCGAGCTCGAGCGGCTCGCCGCCCGGGCGCGGCGCCTGCCCGGCTGAGGGACGGACGCCGGCCGTGGGGTCCTGCGGGGTCCTGCTGTTCGGGCCCGCCTGCTGCGGGCCCCGGATCACCCGGCCGGGCAGGTGGGCAGTTTGGACAGGTCCCCGTCGATGCGGATGGCGTCCAGCACCGCGAGCGAGTCGTCGAGCGTCTTCACCGCGAAGACCTTGAGCCCGTCGGGGATGTGCCCGGTGACCTCGTTGCAGTTGTCCGCCGGTGCCAGGAACCAGTCGACGCCGGCCGCGCTGGCGCCCTCGAGCTTCTGGCGGATGCCGCCGATCGGGCCGACCGTGCCGGCCTGGTCGATGGTTCCGGTGCCGGCGACATCCGCCCCGCCCTGGATCGCACCCGGCGTGAGCTTGTCGATGATCCCGAGGGCGAACATCATTCCGGCGCTCGGCCCGCCCACCTGGTCGAGCTGGATCTTCACGTCGAACGGGAAATCGTAGGAGGTCGTGACGTTGATTCCGACGACCACGGCGCCGCCCGTGGAGGACTTCACGGGGGCGACCTGCACGGTGAGGTTCTTGCCGTCGCGGAGGATGCCGATGCTGGCGGGAGTCTCAGTGCCGTTGGCCTTGAGGGCCTTCCGCAGCGCGGCGATGTCGGCCACCGCGGCGCCGTTGACGGACACGACCTGGTCGCCGGCCTTCATGATCCCCTGGGCCGGGGAGTCCTTGGGCAGGGAGACGACGGACACGACGGTCGGGTAGTCGTAGCCGAGGCTGGTCAGGGCCGCGGCGATGGCATCCTGTTGCGAGTTGACCATCATGGCCTGGTTTTCCTCGTCACGCTGCTTGGTCGTCACGTTCGGCGGGAAGGCTGCGTCGATCGGGATGACCGCCTGGCTGGGGTCGAGCCAGGCCGCGGCGACCTTCAGCCAGCTCGGCCGGTTATCGGGGTTTCCGACCAGCGACACCGTGAGCAGGTCGAGGCTGCCCGTGGTCGGGTAGACAGTCTCTCCGGGGATGGTGATCAGGGGCGTCTCGGTGCCGTTGTGCTTCGCCGTGCCGATCGTGTTATAGACCGGTCCCGGCTTCTCGATCACGTAGGGCGAGGGGGTCACGCCGAGGACGAGGCCGATTGTGAGGGCGACGCCGAGCACGATCCAGCCGGCCCGTCCGGCGCGGCCCGTTCGATGCGGATGTTCGCCGGACGGTGGCGCGTCATCGGTGAAAAGGGCCACCGGGTTCCTTCCAGGTTGCGTGTTCGCGACAGGCGGACACCAGACCCACCAGCGTAGGACATTTCCCAGCTCGGACAGGTGATCTCCGGATAGCGTAGAGGCACGCGACTGAGAGGTGCCTGAAGTGGCCGACGACTCACGACCCGAAGAGGGTCACAATCCTGAAGACGAGTTCCGGGACATGCTGCGCGACATCCTGTCCGGGAAGTCGTCGATCGATCCGAGCCAGCTCGCCGGGGCCGCCGGGTTGCCCAACGACCCGGCCAGCATCGCCGCGTTGATGAGCCAGCTGCAGGGTGCCCTGCGCGGCGGAGGCGACGGCGCCATCAACTGGGACATCGCGCTCAGCCAGGGCCAGGAACGGGCGGCCGCCGGGGCTCTCTCACCGACCCCGAAGGAGCGCGCGGAGCTCGACCAGGCCTTCCACATCGCGGCTCTCTGGCTGGACGAGGTGATCTCCGTGGCCGAACTCACCACCTCACCGCGCTTGATGACCCGCAAGGAATGGGTCACCGCGACCATGCCGCTCTGGATCCAGCTCGCCGAGCCGGTCGCGACCAGCATCTCCGACTCGCTGACCCGGGTGCTCACCGAACAGGCCCCCGAGGAATTGCAGGGCATGATGGCCGGCGCGAGCCAGGTCATGCGCAGCATCGGCGGCACCCTTTTCGCGATGCAGCTCGGGCAGGTCGTGGGCCAGCTCGCGAGCGAGGTCGTCTCCGGCGGCGACGTCGGGATTCCGCTGCTCAGCGACCAGCAGGCCGCCCTGCTCCCCCAGAACGTCGCCGAGTTCGGTGAGGGCCTCGACGTGCCCGCCGACCAGGTGCAGATCTACCTGGCGGTGCGCGAACTCGCGCACGCGCGGCTCTTCCGTCATTCCCGCTGGCTCCGGCTGCACCTGATCAGTTCGATCACCGACTTCGCGCGCGGGATCCACATCGATTCCAGTCGGCTCGAGGAACTGGCGGAGGGCTTCGACCCGTCCAACCCCGAGGAGTTGCGCCAGGCGATGGTGAACGGGTCGCTGATCCCGCCGAAGACCGACGCGCAACTAGCGGCACTCGACCGTCTGGAGACCATGCTCGCCCTTGTCGAGGGCTGGGTCGACGTGGTGACGATGGAGGCGACGGGGCGGCTGCCCAAGGCGGACGCGATCGCGGAAACCGTGAAGCGGCGCCGGGCCTCCGGCGGCCCCGCCGAGTCCGCCTTCTCCACCCTGGTCGGGCTGGAACTCCGGCCCCGCCGGCTGCGGGAGGCCGCCGCCATGTGGCAGGCCGTGACGGATGCGGTCGGCAACGAGGCGCGCGACCAGCTCTGGGCGCACCCCGACCTTCTGCCCACGAGCGCCGACCTCGACGATCCACAGAGCCTCGTCGCCCGGCTGACCAGTTCGGCCCAGGGCGCGGAGCCCGTGCTCGACGAGGTCGACCAGGCACTCGAGGACCTGCTGCGCGACGACAACACCGAGCGGCCGCACGAGGAGTAGCCGGGTCTCGACAAGCTCGACCACCGGACAGGCTCGACCACCGCGGTGGTCGAGCCTGTCGAGATCCTGGTGACCTAGATCAGGCCTTTTGTGTGCCAGATCGTCTTGGTCTCCGTGAACGCCACGATGCGGGCGAGCGACGGGCTCGCGGCATCCGGGCCGTTCTCCGGTTGCAGCACCCGGGTGAGGGTCTCGGCGGCGTCGATCTGCAGGTGCACCCAGTCGAGGTCACCGGCCCCGACGAGGTCGATGGCGTTCACATCGGCGTGGCTGGCCAGCCACGGCGCCATCTCGGCCGGCGAACCGGTGAGGATGTTCACGACCCCGCCGGGCACGTCGCTGGTGGCGAGCACCTCGCCGAGGCTGACCGCGGACAGCGGCATGGTCTCGTTCGCGACCACGACGACGGTGTTCCCGGCCACGAGGGCAGGGGCGACCGCGCTGACCAGCCCGAGCAGCGAACCGCCCGACTGCGGGGCGATGATCGCCACGACGCCGGTGGGTTCGGGCACGGAGATGTTGAAGTACGGCCCGGAGACCGGGTTCGCGTTTCCGGCGACCTGCACGTACTTGTCGGCCCAGCCCGCGTACCATACCCAGCGGTCGATCGCCTCGTCGACCTGGGCGGATGCCGCAGCCGTGGTCACGCCCTCGGTCTGCACGATCTCGTCGATGAACTGCACACGGCGGCCCTCGAGCAGCTCGGCGATGCGGTAGAGCACCTGTCCGCGGTTGTACGCCGTGGCACCGGCCCAGCCGCCGAGGGCCGACCGTGCCGCGACGACCGCGTCGCGGGCGTCCTTGCGGCTGGCCTTCGCGGCGTTGGCGAGGAAGTCCCCGCCGTGGGAACGGATCTCGTAGACCCGGCCGGATTCGCTGCGCGGGAACTTGCCGCCGATGTAGAGCTTGTAGGTCTTGGGAACGGCGAGGCGGGTCACTTTGCGGCCTTCTTTCGTGAGACAGGGGCCTTCGCATCGAGCTCGGGCGAGGCGGCGGAAGCCGCCGTGACGGTGCGGGCGGCGGACCGGCCGGCGGCGGGCTTGAGGTACGCGGCGAGGCCGTGGCGGCCGCCCTCGCGTCCGTAGCCGGATTCCTTGTAGCCGCCGAAAGGGCTGGCCGGGTCGAACCGGTTGAAGGTGTTCGCCCAGATCACTCCGGCACGCAGCTTGTCGGCGACGGCGAGGATGCGGCTGCCCTTCTCGGTCCAGATCCCGGCGGACAGGCCGTACGGCGTGTTGTTCGCCTTCGCGATGGCCTCGGCCGGAGTGCGGAAGGTGAGCACCGACAGCACCGGGCCGAAGACCTCGTCCCTGGCGATGCGGTGGCTGGTGGACACATTGGTGAAGATCGTCGGTGCGAACCAGAAGCCGCTGTCCGGCAGCACGCACGCCGGGCTCCAGCGTTCGCCGCCCTCCTGCTCCCCGATCTCGGTGAGCTCACGGATGCGGCGCAGCTGGTCGGCGCTGTTGATGGCGCCGATGTCGGTGTTCTTGTCGAGCGGGTCGCCGAGCCGCAGCGTCGACAGGCGCTGCTTGAGCCGGTCGATGACGTCGTCGTGGATGCTCTCCTGCACCAGCAGCCGGCTTCCCGCGCAGCAGACGTGACCCTGATTGAAGAAGATGCCGTTGACGATCCCCTCGACGGCCTGGTCGATCGGCGCATCATCGAAGACGATGTTCGCGGCCTTGCCGCCGAGTTCGAGGATGACCTTCTTGTCGGTTCCGGCGACCGAGCGGGCGATGGCCCGGCCGGCCCCGGTCGAGCCGGTGAAGGCGACCAGGTTGACGTCGGGGTGGCCGACGAGCGCCTGGCCGGTTTCCCGGCCACCGGTGACGATGTTCACGACCCCGGCGGGCAGGTCGGCCTGCTGCAGGATCTCGGCGAACAGGAGTGCGGTCAGCGAGGTGGTCTCGGCGGGCTTCAGCACGACCGTGTTCCCGGCGGCGAGGGCCGGGGCGATCTTCCACGCCAGCATCAGCAGGGGGAAGTTCCACGGGATCACCTGGGCGGCGACGCCGCGGGAGGACGGGGTCGGTCCGACGCCGGCGTGATCGAGCTTGTCGGCCCAACCCGCGTAGTAGAAGAACCACGCGGCAACCAGGGGGACGTCGACGTCGCGGCTCTCCTTGATCGGCTTGCCGTTGTCGAGGGTCTCGGCGACGGCGAGCTCGCGGGCACGTTCCTGCACGAGGCGCGCAATCCGGAAGAGGTACTTTCCGCGGTCACTGCCGGAGAGCTTCGACCAGGTGCGGTCGTAGGCGCGGCGGGCCGCGGCGACGGCGGTGTCGACATCCGCCGTATTGGCGTGCGCGATCATCGCGATCGGCTTCTCGGTGGCCGGGTTGATGGTCTGGAACGGTTCGCCGCGTCCGGCGACGAACTCGCCGTTGATGAACAGGCCGTAGTCGGAGCGGAGGTTCAGCACTGCCTGGGACTCCGGTGCCGGAGCGTAGTCAAGAAAGCTCATGGGTGATTCCCTTAGTCGATCGTCACGTAGTCGGGGCCGGAGTAGTGCCCGGTGGTCATCTTCTGGCGCTGCATCAGCACGTCGTTGAGCAGGCTCGAGGCGCCGAACCGGAACAGGCTGGGGGTGAGCCATTCCTCGCCGACGGTCTCGGCGACGGTCACGATGTACTTGATGGCGTCCTTGGAGGTGCGGATGCCGCCGGCCGGCTTGACGCCGACCCTGGCGCCGGTGAGGCGCTTCCAGTCCCGCACGACCTCGAGCATCGACAGGGTGACGGGCAGCGTCGCGGCGGGCGCCATCTTGCCGGTCGAGGTCTTGATGAAGTCGCCGCCGGCCAGGATGGCCAGCCAGGACGCACGGCGCACATTGTCGTAGGTGTTCAGCTCCCCGGTTTCGAGGATCACCTTGAGGTGGGCGTAACTTCCGTCGGCCCGCTTGCAGGCCTCTTTCACGGCGACGATCTCGTCGTAGACCTGGCCGAACCGGCCGGAGAGGAACGCGCCCCGGTCGATGACCATGTCGATCTCGTCGGCGCCCGCGGTGACGGCGTCGCCGACATCCGCGAGCTTGACGGCGAGGGATGCCCGCCCGCTCGGGAAGGCGGTGGCGACGGCCGCGACGTTGATGCCGGTGGCGGAGCCGGCGGCGTGGGAGGAGCCGAGCGCCTCCACGGCGATGGGAACCAGGTCGCCGTAGACGCAGACCGCGGCGACGCGGGGGCAGGCAGGGTCGCCCGGGTCGGGGGTGAGCGCCTTGCCGACCAGGGAGCGCACCTTGCCGGGGGTGTCGGCGCCCTCGAGGGTGGTGAGGTCGATCAGGCTGATGATCTTGTCGAGCGCCCACTTCTTCGAGCTGGTCTTCACCGAGCGCGAACCGAGGTCGGCCGCGCGCTGTTCGAGCCCGACGGCGTCGATCCCCGGGATGCCGTGCAGGTACCGGCGCAGGTTGGCGTCGGTGGCCTCGCCGCCGAGGAGAGCCAATGCACGTTCCCCGGTGTCCAGCTGGGCCATGGCCGATTGACTGCTAGTCATGAGTTGTCCTTGCGGTTTGGGTTGGTCACGCTTCATCGCCGAGGATGGCGAGCGCGGTGTCTTCGTCGGTCACCAGGACGGTGCAGAGCCCGCTGCCGACAATGGCGCGGGCGATGGCGTGCTTCGATCCGCCGGCGATCACGGCGATCGCCGTCTTCGCCTGGCGCAACTGCTCGAGCTGGATGCCCACGGTGCGCCCGTCGAGTTCCGGGTCGACGATGTTGCCGTTGCTGTCGATGTACCGGCCGACGATGTCGCCGACGGCGCCCTTGCGCACGAGTTCGGCGACCTGTTCCACGGTGAGGTAGCCGCTGTCGACCAGCGCCGAGTTCTCGTCGGCCTGTCCGGCGCTGAAGAGGTAGGCCGACGCGGCGGTGGCGAGGTTCAGCACGGCGGCGACGGCACGGTCGGACTCGATCGCCTGCTTCGTCTCGAAGCGTTCGAGGATGGCCGGGCTCGGCAACAGCGTGGCCGCGCCGGCCGCCTTGTGCGCGATGTTCACCGCGGTCGCCGCCGCGGTCCCGGCGCGACGGTTGAGGCTGACGCCGCCGTTGATCTGCACGACGTTCACCCCGTGCGCCCAGCCCTGCTTGAGGTGCAGGGCGACCTCGTGCAGGGTGCGGCCCCAGCTGATCCCGAGGGTTCGGGGCACCGGGCGGAGGCCGGTCAGATAGTCGGCGGCGGCCTGCGCGGTGCGGGACTGCAGTTCCTCGTCGCCGGCAACTCCCGCCGAGGACACCACGATCGCATCAGTCAGGCCGGTCGCCTCCCGGAGCCTGCGCTCGACGGAGAGCCGACGGGCGCGGGGGTGCACGATCTCGATCCGGATGAACCCGCTGGCCTTGGCCTGGGCGAGCAGCCGGCCCACCTTCCACCGGGTCAGACGGAGGAGGGTGCCGATCTCGTCCTGCGTCTTGTTCTCCTCGTAGTACAGCTCAGCGGCACGAATTGACAGCAGTTCGTCAGTGTCGATCACTCTGGTGCGCTCCATCCGATTTGGGACCAGCCTAGGATGCCGGCCCGCCCCGATCAACATCTGTTTGGAATCTTGCTCATCTGAGCACTCGGGCGAACGGATGTCACGTTCTAGGCTCGGATCATGTCCCCTACCTACGCGCTCGCCGTCGACCTCGGAGGCACCAAGGTCGAGGCCGCACTGGTCGACGACCACGGTGCCGTCCTCGCATCCAGCCGGCATCGCTCCCCGACCGGACCGACAGCCACGAGCGAGCAACTCGCCGACGCGGTCGGGTCGGTCGTCGGCCGGGCCCTCGCCGGGTTGCCGGCCGGGTCGGACCTCGCCGGCGCCGGAATCGGCAGCGCCGGGCCGATCGCCGTGGCCGACGGCGCCGTCTCGCCGCTGAATCTCCCCGCCTGGCGCGGGTATCCACTCCGGGACCTGGTCGAACGGCTGGTGCCGGATGTCCCGGTGCGGGTGCGACTGGACGGCCTGTGCATCACACTGGCCGAGCACTGGCTCGGGGCAGGACAGGGCGTTGACAGCCTGATGGGCATGGTGGTGTCCACCGGCGTCGGCGGCGGGCTCATCCTCGGCGGCACCACGGTGTCGGGGCCGAGCGGCAACGCCGGCCACATCGGCCACATCGAGGTCGGCGGTTTCGACGACCGGTGCGCCTGCGGCGGGATCGGCTGCCTGGAGGCCGTCGCATCCGGCCCCCGCACCGTGGCCTGGGCCAGGACCCAGGGCTGGTCCGGCACGACCGGCGAGGAGCTCTCGGCCTCCTACGCCGACGGCGACCCGGTCGCCATGGCCGCCGTGCGCCGCGCCGGCCGCGCGATCGGCCAGGCCATCGCCTCGGCCACCAACCTCGTCGACCTGGACGTCGTCGCCATCGGCGGCGGATTCTCGCACGTGACGCCCGACCTGTTCGGCTTCGTGCGCGCGGCCGTGGACGAACGAACGGTCTTCGAGTTCGCGCGGCGGGTGCGGGTGGTGCCGTCCGCTCTCTCCGGGGACGGCCCGCTGATCGGTGCCGCCGCCCTCATTCACCGGGCCGCCCTCGTCACCTGATCCTCCTGGCGCGTCAACGGCGGCCGACTGCCTACGGTCGGGGCGCCACGGCGAAGCGAACCAGCGCGAGCGTGTGCTCCGTGACCAGGTCGAGGGACGCTCCCGTGTCGATCGCGCCCATCGCTGCCTCGATCACTCCGGCCAGCAGCCGAGCGGTGAGCTGCAGCTCAGGCACCTCCAGCTCGTCCAGCGCCGCCAGGAACGGGGCCGCCTGCTCTCGGTGCAGTTCCCCCAGCCTGGCCAGGCACTCGACGGGAAGCTGCGCCGCGGCCAGCGCCGCGGCCGGGCGGTGCGCACCTTCGGCGGCCAGGCGCAGCGTCTCGCGCACGTAGGTCTCAAGTCTCCGTTCCGGCCCGGCCACACCGTCGAGCGCGGTCCGCAGCGACTCATTGGCACGCGGGAACGCGTCCTCGATCACCGCGGCCAGGATGTCGGCCCCGGAGGAGAAGTACTGGTAGACGCCGGGCCGGGACAGCCCGGCGGCCGCACCGACGGCCGCGGGAGTCACGGCGCTCACTCCCCCGGTGACAAGGAGCTCGGTGGCGGCGCGGAGCAGCGCCTCCCGCTGGCGCAGTCGATGCTCAGCGACACTCGGCGCTGCGATCTTCGGCATGGCATCCCCTCGCCCGGCAGTTCCGCCGGATGATCCAGTGTACGAGCCACTCCCTGCGGGGCCTATGATACTGACAGACCTGTCAGCAAGACCGAGAGAAGCGGAAGACCATCGTGACCGACGCACGCCAGGGCACCACACTGAATCCGAAGCGGTGGAAGGCCATGCCGATCATCGCCCTGGCCGTGTCCGTGATCATCATGGACGCGACCGTCGTGAACGTCGTGCTCCCCGTCCTCATCAGGGACATCAACCTGACCGCCTCCGACGCCGAGTGGGTCAACTCGGTCTACGCCCTGGTCTTCGCGGCGCTGCTGATCACCGTCGGCCGGATCGGGGACATCTTCGGCCGGCGGCGCCTCCTCATCGTGGGCATCGTCGTGTTCGGCGTCGCGAGCCTGCTGGCGTCGCTGTCCGACTCCGCCACGACGCTGATCGCGGCCAGGCTGCTGCAGGGCGCCGGCGGCGCCATGATCCTTCCGGCCACCCTCTCGACGATCAACGCCCTGTTCACGGGGCGGGAACGCGGGATCGCCTTCGCGATCTGGGGCTCGACCATCGGCGGGATGGCGGCCGTCGGACCGCTCGTCGGCGGCTGGCTGACGACCGACTTCAGCTGGCGCTGGGCCTTCCTGATCAACATCCCGATCACGATCATCGTGCTGGTCGGCGCCCTGCTCTGGGTGCCGGAGACCAAGGACCCGCACGCCGAACGCGGTGCGGATGCCCCGGGCGTGGTGCTGTCGATCCTCGGCCTCGGCGCCGTGGTCTTCGGGTTGATCGAAGGCCAGCGATACGGCTGGTGGACCACCACCGAGCCGCTCACACTCGGCGGTTTCAGCTGGTCCTGGTCGGTGTCGCCCGTGCCGGTGGCCTTCGCGCTCGGCGTCGCCATGCTCACCGCCTTCCTGCTCGTCGAGCGCTCTCGGGCCCGCTCGCACAGGCCGGCGCTGCTCGACCTGACCCTGTTCGGCATCCGCAGTTTCCGCTACGGCAGCATCGCAGCGCTGGTCGTCGCCCTCGGCGAATTCGGCATGCTCTTCGCCCTGCCCTTGTTCCTGCAGGGCGCGCTCGGCTACACCGCCCTGGACACCGGGCTGCTCATCCTCGCCCTCGCGGTGGGCACGTTCCTCATCTCGGGCGGCACACCACAGCTCACCCGCCGGCTCGGCGGTCGCTCCGTCGTTCGGATCGGCCTGCTCCTCGAAGCCGTCGCCATCACCGGCCTGGGCCTGAGCATCAGCCTCACCGCCAACGGCTGGGTCCTGGCGGCCTGGCTCTTCGTCTACGGCTCCGGGGTCGGCATGGCCACGGCGCAGCTGACCAGCGTGATCCTCGCCGACGTGCCGGTCAGCCAGAGCGGGCAGGCGTCGGGGCTGCAGAGCACCGTGCGGCAGCTGGGGTCGGCGCTCGGAATCGCCCTGCTCGGCACGCTGCTGGTCTCCACGCTCGCCACGGCCACCACTGACAATCTCCGCTCGGTGCCGGGCCTCGACATTGCCGCCCAGCAGCAGATCGTGGGCATCGTCAAGGGTTCGGCCGGGGCGGCCATCCCTGAACTCGGTGCGCTGCCGAACGGAGCCGCCGCCCAGGCCGCAGCCGAGACGGCGATGGTCGGGGCAGCCCGGATCACCACCCTCAGCGCGGCCGGCATCATCCTGCTCGGCCTGCTCGCCACCATCGCCCTTCCTGCGATGCGCCGGGACGACGAGGACGCGGCTGCCGAGGCCGCCGCGACCGGCACGGTGAGCGGCAGCGCGACCGCTACTGCGACCGGCACTGGGCTGGTTCCCTGAGGCCGGCGGCTCCGGCCGGCCTCGGTCAGCGTGTCGCGCGCAAATCGTCCTCGAGCAGGTGCGGGCGGGAGATCACAGCGCCGGCCAGGCCGATCGAGAGGCCGGTCGCGATCAGGAACTCTGCCGGTGCGGGGTGTCGATCACCGGGCAAGTCTAGGCTGGACACCATGCCGGAATTCGCGAAGTACCTTCCATTCAGTCAACGTCCGGCCGTCGATGAGTCAGGGGCCGGTTCCGATTGGAGCACGCCGCTCGCGGAGACTTTGACGGCCGTCGCCGATCTCCTGGCCGGGCTGAGCTCCGAACAGTGGGAGGCTCCGAGCCTGTGCGGCGAGTGGCGGGTGCGCGATGTCGCCGGCCACCTGGTCTGGCGGCTCGGCGTCACAAACACGGAGTTGGTGCGCAGCCTGGGCCGCGCGATGCTGGACGGTCGGTTCCTGAACCCGAACCGAGGAATCGATGTGCTCAGCCGGGCCGCGGCGGAGGCGGAGCCGGCAGCGCTCGTCGGCGCGTTGCGCCGGATCGCCGCCGACCGGCTGGCGGGTGTCGGCCGCCATGGCGTCACCGAGTTGACGGAGGCCGTCGTGCACGGCTTCGACATCGCCCGCGCGCTGAACCTCCCCTTGCCGGTGGCGCCGACCGTGACCGGAGCGGTGGCGCTCCGCCGCGCGCTGATCGCGCCCACCCCGGTGAAGGCCGTTCTGCGCCGGCGCACCCTGGTCGCAACGGATGCGCTCTGGCGCGTCGGCCGGGGATCGCCGTTCGAGGGCACAGCCGAAAACATCGTGCTGTTCCTGTTCGGCCGGGAGGGCTTCACGCCGGGCGGGCGGCGCGCCTCGGCTTAGGCCCGGTGCCTGATCTCGACAAGCTCGATCACCGGCGGACCGGACGGGACCTGACCGCGCCCGTTTCCGCAGGGCGCGCCCGCGGGCGCGGGCGCGCCCTGCCGGAACCGGCGCGGCGACGGCAGTCGAGCCGATCGAGAACTGGTGCCTTGATCCCGACAGCCGCGAACGGCGGCGGCTCAGGACAGCAGGTGGCGCACGCGTTCGACGTCGTCGCGCATCTGCACGATCAACGGCTCGATCCCAGTGAAGGCGACCATGCCCCGAATCCGCTCGACGAACGACACGTCCACGACGTGGTCGTAGAGGTCGATCTCCCGGTCGAGCACATAGGCCTCGACCTGCTTCTGGGCCACACCGTCGAAGGTGGGGTTGTTGCCCACCGAGATCGCCGCCGGGTAGCGCACGCCGGCATCCGTCAGCCAGCCGGCGTAGACGCCGTCGGCCGGGATGAGCCCCTCGGACTCCGGCGACAGGTTCGCGGTCGGGAAGCCGAGTTCCCGGCCCCTGGCCGCGCCGTGCACGACCTCGCCGCGAACGGTCGGCACGTGGCCGAGCAGGCCGGTGGCCGCGAGCACGTCGCCGTGGGAGAGCAACTCCCGGATCCAGGTCGACGACACCCGGCGAATGCTGTCGGGCTTCACATCGTCGATGAGGCGCACGTCGAACCCGTCCGAGGCGCCGAGACGCTGGAGCAGGTGCACGTCGCCGGCGGCGCGGGCGCCGAACCGGAAGTCCCGGCCGACGAGGACGTGCCTGGCGTGCAGGCCGTTGACGAGCACGGAGTCGATGAACTCCTCTGCCGGGAGGGCGGCGAGCGTCTCGTTGAACTCGAGCACGAGCACGGCGTCGACGCCGGTCTCGCCGAGGAGGTTCAGTTTCTGCTCGGTGCTGATCAGGGCCTGAGGGCATTCGTGCGGCGCCAGGAGGGCGAGCGGATGCCGGTCGAAGGTGGCCACGACCGAGGCCAGCCCCTCGGCGTCGGCGAGGGCCTTCAACTCGGCGATGACGGCACGGTGGCCGGCGTGCACGCCGTCGAACTTGCCGATGCTCACGGCGGAGGCCGGCCAATCGGCCGGGATCTCGCCGAGTCCCCTGATGATCCTCATGCGCGGCCCGGAGCCCGGCGGGCGAGCCACCACATGCCCAGCAGCGGAAGAACCAGGGGCACAAAGCCGTAGCCTCGCCCGAACACCGACCACACGGTCTTGTGCTGGAACAGCGCGGGATCGACGAGGCTGAGCGTGCCGATCACGAGCACACCGAGCAGTTCGAAGCCGATCGTGATCCAGGCGACCCGGTACCAGCCGCGCCCGCTCCGGACGAGGGCGATCGTGGCGACGATGTAGACGACCGCGGCGAGGGCGGACAGGGAGTAAGAAAGTGGAGCGTCCGCGAAACTCTCCGCGATCTGCACGAACGACCGGCCGGTGGCGGCGAGCGCCAGGAGGCCGTACACGGCGATCAGCACCCGGCCGATGCCGGTCACCCGGCGGGTCGGGGCATCCACGGCGGTCTTCACGTCGGCGTCGTTCTGGGGTCCAGTCATGGCTTCGTAATTATCGCAGCATCCGGTGAACGCTTTCTCACAGGCCCTGCACCGTCCAGATCTGCAGCATCCGGTAGAGCATGACGGCGACGGCCAGGCAGGCCGCGCCGAGGATGACCGTGCTCCACCGGCTGCGCTCGATCAAGGCCCAGATCGCCGCGGCGACGGGCACCAGGAGCGCGCTGACCAGGTAGGTGTAGAACTCGAGCAGGCTCCCGCTGGCGGTGTTGCCCGTGAACGGGGCGACGATCGCCACGACGAGTTGCGCAAGGAGGAGCAGTTCGACGAGGGCGGCCGCTCCCATCGACAGGTCGGTGGGCTTGCGGCCGAGCAGCCCGAGGGCGATGCAGAGCAGGCCGCCGCCGACGGCGACCGCGACCTGGGCCCAGGTGAACCACTCGATCACGCGGCACCGTCCGTGCCGGGAGGGGTCGCCGCCGAAGCGGCGGAGGCCGGTGCCTCGTCCGACGGGAAGTTGACGAGGGACTTGGCCTGTCCGCCGCGGAACTCGACCAGGCCGACCAGCCGCCCGTCGGGGGCGATGGCCGCGACCGGTCCGGCCTGGCTGCGGTCCTGGCCGGCGCCGACGTCGATGCGCTTGCCGTGGCCGAGGTCGATGGTCTGCTGCTCGGTGAGGTCGAGCCGGCCGAGGATGCGCGTCGCCGCCGCCGCCGGTCCGATCAGGGCCCTGGCCACGTCGAGTTCGGCCAGGGGACCGGCCTCGTCGATGCGGAACGGGCCGATCCGGGTGCGGCGGAGACTGGTGAGGTGCCCGCCGACGCCGAGATCGGCGCCGAGGTCGCGGGCGAGGGCACGGATGTAGGTGCCGGACGAGCATTCCACCCGCACCGCGAGGTCGAGGAACCCGTCGACGGAGGTCGCCTCGAGCAGCTCGAACGCACTCACCGTCACCGGGCGGGACGGGAGGTCGACGGCCTCACCGGCGCGCACGCGTGCGTAGGCGCGCACTCCGTCGACCTTGATGGCGCTGACGGCGCTCGGCTGCTGGTTGATCGCGCCGGTGAGCGCCCGGATCCCGGCGGCGACGGCCTCGGTCGTGATCGCGGCGACGGTGCCGGCGGGGGCTCGGCCGACCTCCTCGCCCTCGGCGTCGTCCGTCGTGGTCGCGGCGCCCAGCCTGATCGTGGCGAGGTATTCCTTGTCCAGGCCGACGACATAGGTGAGCAGCCGGGTCGAACTGTTGATACCCAGGATGAGGAGTCCGGTGGCCATCGGGTCGAGCGTGCCGGCGTGGCCGACCTTGCGCGTACCGGCGAGGCGACGGGTGCGGGCGACGGCGTCGTGGCTGGTCCAGCCCTGCGGTTTGTCGATGAGCACCAGCCCGCTGGCGGAGCCGCTCATCCGCTGGGGCCGAGCCTGCGGCCCGTTGTCTGGCTGCCCGGAATCGTCGCTCACCTAGTCATGGTAGCCGCCAATCCGGCGGCGCTCCACCCACACGGCGCGACCTAGGCTGGGGCCATGAAGATCGCGGTAATCGGAACGGGCGCCCTCGGCGGCACCTTCGCCACCCTGCTGGCCCGGGCCGGTCATGACGTGACAGTGACGGCGCGCGGGGCCGGGCTGGCCGCCATCCGGGCCGACGGCATCCGTCTCAGCGGCGGTTTCGGCGAGGCGCACGCCCGCCCGACGGCCCTGGAACGCCTCGTGGAAACGCCCGAGCTGACCCTGGTCTGCACCAAGGCGCAGGATGCCGCCGCCGCCATCGCCGACAACGCGGCCGTTCTCGACGGCTCCCCCGTGATCGTCGTGCAGAACGGTCTCGACGGGGTGGCCACGGCGTCCCGGCTGCTGCCGCGCTCGGAATGCTTCGGCGCCCTGTCGATCATCGCCGCGAACTACACGTCGCCCGGCCGGGTTACCATCACCACCCCGGCACCGACCTACCTCGGCCGGGGCTCCGGCCCCGCCGACGCCCAGGCCGCCCGGTGGCGGCACGTGCTGGCCGAGGCCGTGCCCACGAAGGTGATCGACAACTTCGTCGGGGCGCAGTGGACGAAGCTGGTCGTGAACATGCTCAATTCGCTGCCGGCCGTCACCGGCCTCAGCGTGCAGGAGGTCGTCGACCACCCCGGCCTCCGCCGGGTGCTGACCGCCAGCATGCGCGAGACCGTGCGGGTGGGGATGAGCCGCGGGGTGCGGTTCGGAGCCCTGCAAGGACTCGGCGACGCCCGGCTGCGCCTGTTCTCCCGGTTGCCGCTGGCGGTGGGCCAGGTGCTGCCCCGGATGATGCGGGCGCGGATGGGTGATGTGCCGAACCTCGGCTCCACCCTGCAGAGCCTCCGGCGCGGCCAGCGCACCGAGATTGATTTCCTGAACGGGGCCGTCGTGCGAGAGGCCGGGCCGGCCGGGCTGGCCTCTCCGGTGAATGTGCTGCTCACGGCGCTGGTGCACGAGGTCGAGGCTTCGGGCGCCGCGCTGACGCCGGCCGAGGTCTGCGCACGCTTCGATGCGCTGTCGCTGCGCTGAACCGCCGCCCGTCCGTCCGCCCGTCCGCCCGCGGAGCTCAGCAGCTGTCGAAGAACCTGCGCTGCGGCCGGGCCGGGTCGGTGAGGTCGACGACGGCGGCGGCCCGGCTGCGCGGTCGCACCTCGGTGCGGTAGAGCCGGTCGGCCTGGGCCTGCTCGGCGGCGCGATCGGCCGGGCCGTCCACCTCGCCGGCGTCATCGCTCGGGACGACGCTGAGGGTGTCCGCGGCCTCGTCCGCCGTTTCGACGAGCACGCTGTACTGCCAGAGGTCGCGCAGCTCCGCACGGTTCAGGTAGTCGCCGTCGATGACGAGGGTGGCGTCGGCTGGCCCGGTCAGCCAGGTCGGTTCGATCCAGGTGTCCCGGTCGGGGTCGAACGCCCGGGTCACGAAACCGGTGCTTCCGCCCATCCGGAACGGGTCGAGCAGCACCCGGCGCAGCAGCGAGAAGTCGTAGAGGTGCCGGAAGAGCCGTTCAGGAGACTCGGGGCCGAACCGTTCCTGCTCGGCCCGTGACCGCCGGAAGTTGGCCAGCGACGCACGGAATGCCGGGTGCTCGCGCTCGATCAGCACGGCGGCCAGGTCGTCGGCGAACGCCGTGCGGGCCGCGTCGTCCGTGCCGTCCACGGCCACGACCGTGCGCCCGCGCCCGTAGAGTCCGAGGATCTCTGAGGCGAGGTCGCGGAGGAATTCGGTCCGGGGTGTGGAGACAAGCTTCATGGATCGACCCTAGGTTAGAAAGCGTGAAGGTCACAGCCCAGGCGAAACGCATCGTCCCCGCGATCACGGCCTGGTTCAGGGCCAACGGCCGGGACCTCCCCTGGCGACGCGACGGCTTCACGGCCTGGGGCACCCTGGTCAGCGAGTTCATGCTGCAGCAGACCCCGGTCAGCCGGGTCATCCCCCGGCTGGAGGACTGGCTCGAACGCTGGCCGACACCGGCCGATCTCGCCGCCGTGCCGCCCGGCGAGGCCGTGCGCGCCTGGGCGAGCCTCGGCTACCCGCGGCGCGCCCTCTGGCTGCACGCCGCGGCGGTGGAGATCACCCGGCGCCACGACGGCGTCGTCCCGGAGGACGTCGACGCCCTGCTGGCACTCACCGGGGTCGGCGACTACACCGCGCGGGCCGTTGCCGCCTTCGCCTACGGCCACCGGCATCCGGTCGTCGACACCAATACCCGCCGGGTGATCGCCCGCGCGGTCGGCGGCCAGGCCGAGCCCGCACCGCCTTCCCGCACCCGGGACCTCGACGCGATGAGCGCGCTGCTCCCGGCGGACCGTGCCGAGGCTGCCGCGTTCAATGCCGCGATCATGGAACTCGGGGCCGTGGTCTGCACGGCCCGGAATCCCCGGTGCGACGCCTGCCCGATCCGGGATGACTGCGCGTGGGTGGGCGCCGGATCCCCCGCCTACGACGGGCCGCGCAAGGCCGTGCAGAAGAAGTTCGAGGGCAGCGACCGGCAGGTGCGAGGCCTGGTGATGGCCGAGCTCCGGGCCACCCACCGCCCCGTGACCGACGCCGAGATCGACGGCCTGTGGCCGGATGCGCCCCAGCGCCGGCGCGCGCTGGCCGGCCTGCTCTCCGACGGGCTCGCGGTGCGGCACGGCGACGACGGCTACACCCTGCCGCACGAGTGACCGTCCGGCCGGAATCCGCGCGCGTCGACCGCGCCGGCGTGCGGCGATTCGGCCGGGAAGACCGTACGATCGTAGCGATGACTGCTTCGATCCCGACTCCGTATGAAGACCTCCTCCGCGACACCCTCGCCAACGGGACGGCCAAGGCCGACCGCACCGGCACGGGCACCAGGAGCGTCTTCGGCCGCCAGCTGCGCTTCGACCTGGCCGCCGGTTTCCCGCTGGTCACGACGAAGCGGGTGCACTTCCCGTCGATCGCCTACGAACTGCTCTGGTTCCTCCGCGGCGACGGCAACGTGAACTGGCTCCGCGACCACGGCGTGACCATCTGGAACGAGTGGGCCGACGCGAACGGCGACCTAGGCCCGGTCTACGGCGTGCAGTGGCGATCCTGGCCGACGGCATCCGGCGAGAGCATCGACCAGCTCGCCCAGGTCATCGACACGCTCCGCACCGACCCCGACTCGCGCCGGATGATCGTCTCGGCCTGGAATGTGGCGGACATCCCGAAGATGGCCCTGGCACCCTGCCACGCCCTGTTCCAGTTCTACGTCGCCGACGGCAAGCTCTCCTGCCAGCTGTACCAGCGCAGCGCCGACCTGTTCCTCGGCGTGCCGTTCAACATCGCCAGCTACGCGCTGCTGACCCAGCTCGTGGCGGCCCAGGCCGGGCTGGAGCTCGGTGAGTTCGTCTGGACCGGCGGGGACTGCCACATCTACGACAACCACGTCGCCCAGGTCACCGAGCAGCTGACCCGCAGCGCCTTCCCCGCGCCGACCCTGCGCATCCAGACCCCGCGGGACAGCCTGTTCGATTACACCTTCGAGGACCTGGTCCTGGAGAACTACCAGCACCACCCGGCGATCAAGGGCCAGGTCGCGGTATGACCCTCGGGCTGATCTGGGCCGAGAGCAGCAACGGGATCATCGGGTTCGACGGTGCGATGCCGTGGCACCTCCCCGAGGATCTCGCCCATTTCAAGGCGTTGACCAACGGAGGCGCCGTGCTGATGGGACGGCGAACCTGGGACTCGCTCCCGCCCCGGTTCCGCCCGTTGCCCGGCCGCACCAACATCGTGATCACCCGCCAGCCCGGATGGACGGCGGATGGCGCACTGGTGGCGCACTCCGTCGATGACGCCCTGGCCCTCGTGACCGGCGCCGACGCCTGGGTGATCGGCGGCCGGGAGATCTTCGCGCTCACGATCGGCGCTGCAGACGTGCTCGAGATCACCGAGATCAACGCCGACTACACCGGAGACACGGATGCGCCGGCCATCCCGGCGGGCTGGCGGCGGGCCGACGTCGACCCCGGGCAGGGCTGGCACACCTCGCGAACGGGCATCGAGTACCGGTTCGTGCGCTACCTGGCCGAGTAGGCCGGGTCGCCGCCGGTCGCGGCTAGTTCGCCGGGTCCTCGGTGTGCGCGTGGGCGGCCGGAGCCTCGTCCTCGTCGTCCTCGTCTTCGTCATCCTCGTCGTATTCGCGGGGCTTGACGTACGGGTCCTCGTCGCCGGCGTACTTGGCCGTGCGGGCGAGTTCGCCGACCTCGGTGTCGCGCTCGCGCGCCTCCCGGAGCAGATCGTCGATCAACGCGGCGTTCTCGGGGATGGCGTCGGCGATGAATTCGAGGGATGGCGTGAGCCTGGCCGTGATGTTCTTGCCGACCTCGCTGCGCAGCATCCCGGTTGCCGCCTTGAGGGCTGCGGCGCTGTCGGCGCGTTCCTCGGCGTTGCCGTAGACGGTGTAGAACACCGAGGCGTGCTGCAGGTCGCCGGTCACCTTCACATCCGTGATCGTCACGAATCCGAGCCGCGGGTCACGCAGTCCGCGTTCGAGCCGCTTGGCCACGATGACCTTGATGCGGTCGGCCATCTTCCTGGCGCGTGCCGGATCTGCCATGACTAACTCCCTGTTCCGTGCGACGATTCGCCGCTCATCATTTGCTGACGGCCACCGCGGTGACCGCCCAATTCTCCGCGAAACGCTGTTCGCAGCGCGACTCCCCTGGCAGGGAATCAGGGAAGGGGTCCCCGCCCTCTCCCCTTTTCAGGGGATCGAGCGGAGACCCGCTGCCCAACCGACGGGTTAGACCCGCGGCTTTTCCTTCATTTCGATCGTCTCGATCTCGTCACCGATCTGGATGTCGTTGAACTTGCCCAGGCCGATACCACACTCGAAGTCCGTGCGGACCTCGGTGACGTCGTCCTTGAACCGGCGCAGCGACTCGATGCCCAGGTTGTCTCCCACGACGATGCCGTTGCGGATGACCCGCGCCTTAGCGTTCCTCGTGATGACACCCGAGCGAACGATGACACCGGCCACGTTCCCGAACTTGGACGAGCTGAACACCTCGCGGATCTCGGCGACACCACTCTGCACCTCTTCGAACTCGGGCTTGAGCATTCCCTTGAGGGAGTTCTCGATGTCCTCGAGCGCGTTGTAGATGACGGAGTAGAAGCGCACGTCCACGCCTTCACGGGCGGCGCGTTCGCGTGCCTTCGTGTCGGGGCGAACGTTGAAGCCGATGATGATGGCGTTGTCGACGGTGGCGAGGTTGACGTCGCTCTCCGTGACCGCACCGACACCGCGGTGGATGATGCGCAGCTGAACCGAATCGTCGACCTCGATCTTGAGGAGCGACTCTTCCAGTGCCTCGACGGCACCGGACACGTCGCCCTTGATGATGAGGTTGAGCGATTCGACCTTGCCCTCTTCGAGTGCACGGGTGAAGTCCTCGAGGCTGATCCGCTTGCGGGCCTTGGCCAGCAGGGCGTTCCGCTCGGCGGCTTCGCGCTTCTCGGCGATCTGACGTGCCGTGCGGTCTTCCTGGATGACCAGGAAGGTGTCGCCGGCTCGCGGAACACTGGAGAGGCCCTGAACCTGGACGGCCCTGGACGGGTTCGCGGCGAGCACGGGGACGCCGTTCTCGTCGGCCATCGCACGAACACGGCCGTAGGCCGTTCCCGCCACGATGGAGTCCCCGACGTGCAGGGTTCCCGACTGGATGAGCACGGTCGCCACGGCGCCGCGGCCCTTGTCGAGGCGAGCCTCGATGGCCACGCCGCGAGCGTCCTTGTCGGGGTTGGCGCGCAGGTCGAGTCCGGCGTCCGCGGTGAGCAGCACGGCGTTCAGGATTTCCTGGATGCCGATGCCCTGCTTCGCCGACACGTCGACGAACATGACGTCTCCGCCGTATTCCTCGGCGACGAGGCCGAACTCGGTGAGCTGCTGGCGCACCTTCTGCGGGTTGGCGCCGGGCTTGTCGATCTTGTTCACTGCGACCACGATCGGCACGTTGGCGGCCTGGGCGTGGTTGAGCGCTTCAATCGTCTGCGGCATGATGCCGTCGTCCGCCGCGACCACGAGGATCGCGATGTCGGTGACCTGCGCACCACGGGCACGCATGGCGGTGAACGCCTCGTGGCCCGGTGTGTCGATGAAGGTGATGGCGCGTTCGATGCCCTCGTGCTCGGTGACGACCTGGTAGGCGCCGATGTGCTGGGTGATGCCGCCGGCTTCGCCCGCCGCCACCTTCGCATTGCGGATGGCGTCGAGGAGCGCGGTCTTACCGTGGTCGACGTGACCCATGACCGTGACGACGGGAGGCCGGGCGAAGAGTTCTTCGTCCGTCTCGTCTTCGAGCTCCTGGTCGATGTCGATGTCGAAGCCGAGCAGAAGCTCGCGGTCCTCGTCATCGGGTGAGACCATCTGGATCTTATAGCCGAGCTCGCTGCCGAGCACGTCGAAGGTCGCCTCGTCGAGGGACTCCGTCGCCGTCGCCATTTCACCGAGGTGGAACAGCACGGTGACGAGGTTTCCGGGGCTCGCGTCGATCTTGTCGGCGAAGTCCGTGATCGACGCGCCGCGGCGCAGACGCACCACGGTTCCGCCGTCGCCGCGGGGTACGCTCACGCCACCCAGCGACGGGGCCTCGCGCAGCTCGAACTCTGCCCTCTTCGTCCGCTTGGACTTGCGAGCCTTGTTCTTGCCGCCACCGCGACCGAACGCACCAGCGGTTCCGCCGCCGGGGCCGCGGCCACGGCCACCTGCACCGCCACCACCTGCCGGACGGGGCGGGCCGAAGCCGGGGGCACCGGCCGGCGCGCCGCCGGGGCGCTGGAAGCCGGGGCGTGCGCCGCCAGCGCCGCCCGGTGCGCCACCGGGACGCTGGAAGGCACCCGGACGCTGGCCGAAACCGGTCGGACGCGGCGCCTGGCCGGGTCCACCCGGACGGGGCGCGCCGGGGCGCGGAGCGGCCGGGCGCGGGATGTTGCTCGGGGACGTGGTCGACGCCGGGCGCTGGCCCATGCCCTGCGCGCTGGCGAACGGGTTGTTGCCTGGGCGCGGGCTCGGGGTCTTGCCCATGCCCTGGTTACTGGCGAAGGGGTTGTTGCCGGGGCGCGCGGACGGCGGCTTCGGAACGGAGACACCGGGCTTGGCGGCGACCGGGGTCGCGCCGTCCGTGCCGGCTGCCGGGGCATCCGTCACGGGCGCAGCCTCAGCTGCTGCTGCTGCGGCCTTGTCGGCCGCTGCGGCCTTCTCGGCGGCCTGGGCCTGGCGCTCGGCGACCGTCAGCGGAGCGGACGGCATCGGCGGTGCGTCAGCGGCGGGAACCTCGACGGCGACCTCCGCGACCGGGCGTGCGCCCGGCTTGACGGCGAGCTTGGCCGGCGACGGACGTGCGCCGCCCGGCTTCGCGGGTGAAGCGGCGACCGGCGCGGTGCCGGTGGGAGCCGCCGAAGTGGTGGATGCCGCAGTGCCGGTTACACCGTCGGCCTGAAGCGCGGCGCGCAAACGGCGCGCGACGGGGGGTTCAACGCTACTGGACGGTCCTTTGACGAACTCGCCCATCTCTTTCAGTTTCGCAAGGGCTACCTTGCTGTCGACACCGAGCTCAGTTGCGATCTCGTGTACGCGTGGTTTCGCAGCCACAATTCTCCTGTTCCGGGCCTGCACCCGGAAAGGGGCAGACCGTTAGTAACGGACGGGTCTCATTTCGAGCCGCTCATTAGTTATCCATTAGCCATTCAGCCTGTTCTCTAGTTGTTTCGCGCCCAAAGACCTGGTCACGCGAAGGGCACGCCCGAAAGCGTGTCGCCGCAGTGCGTCCTGGAAGCACGCGGCGGTGGGATGCAACCACGCGCCTCGCCCAGTTAGAGTGGCGGTTTCATCCACCACGAGTTCCGATTCCCGGGCTACAACCCTCAGAAGTGAGGATCGAGGGGCGCGCGAACGGCATCCAATGCACGTTCTAACGGGTTCCATCGTACCCCCTATTCGGTGTCCTCCAGAATGCTGTCCGGCTGGATGTCGATTTTCGCACCCGTGAGCTTGGCCGCGAGGCGGGCGTTCTGGCCTTCCTTGCCGATCGCCAGCGAGAGCTGGTAGTCGGGAACGAGGGCGCGGACGGCCTTGATGGACTCGTCGATGACGTAGGCGCTGGTGACCTTCGCGGGAGACAGCGCGCTCGCGACGAAGGTGGCCAGGTCGGGCGAGTAGTCGACGATGTCGATCTTCTCGTTATTGAGCTCGGCGGTGACGGCGCGCACGCGCTGGCCGAGCTCGCCGATGCAGGCACCCTTGGCGTTGACGCCGGGCTCGGTGGCGCGGACGGCCATCTTGGTGCGGTGGCCGGCCTCGCGGGCGAGCGACACGATCTCGACGACTCCGCTGGCGATCTCGGGAACCTCGAGCGCGAACAGGCGACGCACCAGCGACGGGTGTGTGCGCGAGACCGTGATCTGCGGGCCCTTGAGTCCCTTGCCGACCGCCGTCACGTAGACGCGGATGCGGGAGCCGTGCACATAGCTCTCCCCGGGCACCTGCTCCTCGGGCGGGAGGATCGCTTCGATCGTGCCCAGGTCGACGTGGATCATGCGGGGGTTGGGTCCCTGCTGGATGATCCCGGCGACGATCTCGCCCTCGCGGCCCTTGAACTCGCCGAGCACAGCGTCGTCGGCCAGGTCGCGCAGACGCTGGTTGATGACCTGCTTCGCGGCGTAGGCCGCAATCCGGCCGAAGTCGGTGGGGTTGTCGACGGCTTCGCCGATGACGTTGCCCTCTTCGTCGTGTTCGGGCACAAAAATGTCGACGTGTCCGGACTTGCGGTCGAGTACGACGCGCGCTTCCGGCACTTCCTCGACGGCCTTGGAAGCTTCACCCTGGTGGGTGTGCTTCTGATAGGCCGTGAGAATTGCTTGCTCAATAATCTGCACGAGCTCCTCGAAGGGAATCTCTTTCTCGCGCTCCATTTGCCGCAACACGCTGAGGTCGATGTCCATGGCCGGCCTCCTCTATTCAGATCTTGCCGCCGCGAAACTGCGCAGCGGGCTCTCCTCTACGGTACCTGACTCCACGGCCTCGCGGCGCACGGTGTGGAAGCGGGCGCACGGTGGAACATGCGCCCGCTTCCCGAAACTGAGCCGCGAGCCTAGCTGAAGCTGGCGGCGACATCCGCGACGGCGACCTGCGTGCGCTCGCCCGTGCGGCGGTCCCAGAGCTCGACGATGCCGTCCGCAGCCCCGCGGCCGACGATGACGATGCTCGGCACGCCGATCAGTTCGGCGTCGCCGAACTTGACGCCGGGCGACACCTTGCGCCGGTCGTCGTAGAGCACCTCGCGGCCGGTGGCCTCGATCGCCGCGACCACGGCCTCGGAGGTGTCGAAGACGACCTCGTCCCGCCCGGTGGCGATCACGTGCACGTCGAACGGAGCCACGGTTTCGGGCCAGATCAGGCCCTTCGCGTCGTTGTTGAGCTCGGCGATGATCGCGAGGATGCGGGTGACGCCGATGCCGTAGGACCCCATCGTGACGGTGACGAGCTTGCCGTTCTCGTCGAGCACCTTGAGTCCAAGCGCCTCCGCGTACTTGCGGCCGAGCTGGAACACGTGCCCGATCTCCATCCCGCGGGTGAGCTCGACCGGGCCGGAGCCGTCGGGTGCCGGGTCGCCGGCGCGCACATCCGCGGCCTCGACCGTGCCGTCGACCTGGAAGTCGCGGCCGGCGACCAGCCCGAAGACGTGGCGGCCCTGTTCGTTGGCGCCGGTGATCCACTCGGTGCCGTCGACCACGCGCGGGTCGACCAGGTAACGGATGCCGGTGACCGACTTTTCGCCGAGCACCGCGCCGCTCTTCGACCACGGGCCGATGTAGCCCTTGACGAGTCCGGGGTGCCTGGCCAGGTCGGCTTCGTTGGCGGCCTCGGCCTCTGCCGGGGCGAACGCGACCTCGACCCGCTTGAGGTCGACCTCGCGGTCGCCGGGCAGGCCGATGATGACGAGCTTGCGGGAGCCGTCGGGGTGGGTGAGGGCGAGCACGACGTTCTTGAGCGTGTCGGCCGCGGTCCACTCCCGGCCGTCCGGGCGCGGGTGGGCGCTGTTGGCCCGGTCGACGAGGGTCTGGATCGTCGGAGTGTCGGGGGTGTCGTGCACCTCGGCGGCCGGGATCGGCGCCCAGTCGATGGCGGGAGGGGCCGGCGTGGTGAACGCCTCGACATTGGCTGCGTAGCCGCCGGCCGAGCGCACGAAGGTGTCTTCGCCGACGGCGGTGGGGTGCAGGAACTCCTCGCTGCGGGACCCGCCCATCGCGCCGGCATCCGCCTTGACGATGACGTACTCGAGGCCGAGCCGGGTGAAGATGCGCTCGTATGCGTCGCGCTGGGCCTGGTAGCTCAGGTCGAGACCGGCATCCGTGTAGTCGAAGGAGTAGGCGTCCTTCATGGTGAACTCGCGGCCGCGGAGGAGACCGGCCCGGGGACGGGCCTCGTCGCGGTACTTGTCCTGGATCTGGTAGATCGACAGGGGCAGGTCCTTGTAGCTGTTGTAGAGGTCCTTCACGAGCAGGGTGAAGACCTCTTCGTGGGTGGGGGCGAGCAGCAGGTCGCTGCCCTTGCGGTCCTGGAGGCGGAACAGGCCATCGCCGTATTCGTCCCAGCGCCCGGTGACCTCGTAGGGCTCACGCGGCAGGAGGGCGGGGAAATGCACCTCGAAGGCGCCGGCCGCGGCCATCTCCTCGCGCACGATCGTCTCGATCTTGTTCTTCACCCGCAGGCCGAGCGGCAGCCAGGCGAAGATGCCCGGGGCCTGGCGGCGGATGTAGCCGGCCCGCACGAGCAGGCGGTGGCTGGTGACCTCGGCATCCGAGGGGTCTTCGCGGAGGGTTCGGAGGAAGTAGTTGGACATACGAATAGGCACCCCCCTACTTTACGGCGCGCGCCAGTTCGCGGCGCGCGCCGCATCCCGGCGGCTCAGTTGCGGAGAGAACACCCTCGTCGCGCTCGCGAAGGTGTCTTTTCCGCAACTCAACGCGCGTGGGGCGCGTGGGGGCGGGAGCGGCTACTTCGAGACGGTGACGACCGGGGCGCCGAGGGAATCCTCGGAGGCGGGCATTTCCGCGGCCAGGCGGTTGGCTTCTTCGATCAGGGTGGCGACGATCTCGTCCTCCGGCACGGTCTTGATGACCTCGCCGCGCACGAAGATCTGCCCCTTGCCGTTGCCGGATGCCACGCCCAGGTCGGCCTCGCGGGCCTCTCCCGGTCCGTTGACGACGCAGCCCATCACGGCCACGCGCAACGGCACGGTCATGCCCTCGAGCCCGGCGGTGACGTCGTTGGCGAGCTTGTAGACATCCACCTGGGCCCGGCCGCAGCTCGGGCAGGAGACGATCTCGAGCTTGCGCTCGCGCAGGTTGAGCGACTGCAGGATCTGCAGGCCGACCTTCACTTCCTCGGCCGGGGGCGCGCTGAGCGAGACCCGGATGGTGTCGCCGATGCCCTCGCCGAGCAGGATGCCGAACGCCGTCGCGCTCTTGATGGTGCCCTGGAACGACGGGCCGGCCTCGGTGACGCCGAGGTGCAGGGGCCAGTCGCCGCGCTCGGCGAGCAGCCGGTAGGCCTTGACCATGATCACCGGGTCGTTGTGCTTGACCGAGATCTTGAAGTCGTGGAAGTCGTGCTCCTCGAACAGGCTCGCCTCCCAGACCGCGCTCTCGACGAGCGCCTCCGGGGTGGCCTTGCCGTACTTCTGCATCAGGCTCGGCTCGAGGGACCCGGCGTTGACGCCGATCCGGAGCGAGACGCCCGCGGCCTTCGCCGCGGCGGCGATCTTGCCGACCTGGTCGTCGAACTTGCGGATATTGCCCGGGTTCACCCGCACGGCGGCGCAGCCGGCGTCGATCGCGGCGAAGACGTAGCTGGGCTGGAAGTGGATGTCCGCGATGACGGGGATCTGGCTCTTCTTCGCGATGATCGAGAGCACCTCGGCGTCGTCCCGGGTCGGCACGGCCACGCGCACGATGTCGCAGCCGGATGCCGTGAGTTCGGCGATCTGCTGGAGCGTCGCGTTGATGTTCGTCGTCGGTGTCGTCGTCATTGACTGGACGCTGACTTGAGCGTCACCGCCGACGAGGACCTTGCCGACCTTGATCTGGCGACTCTTGCGTCGCGGAGCGAGAACCTCGGGTACTTTGGGCATTCCCAAATTGATAGCAGCCACGGCCATATCCTAGGTCAGGCAACTGGGGAGATGGTCCGTTCCGGCAGCGGGGACACGCCCCGGCCGTGACCCGGCGGTCCTGGCGCCCGGGCGGCACGGCTACGCTCGGTGGACGACGCTTGAGAACGCATCCCACGAGGACAGCGCGCGAACACGGTTACACGAAGACGAAGGAGTCATCATGAACTCGATCGAAGTGGTCATCCTGGCCGGGTCCCGCACCCCGCAGGGCCGGGTGAACGGCCGGCTGGCCGGCCTGAGCGCCGTGCAACTGGGCAGCGCCGCCATCAGAGGCGCACTCGACCGTGCCGGGGTATCCCCCGGCCAGGTCGACTCGGTGCTGATGGGGCAGGTGCTGCAGGCCGGCTGCGGCCAGAATCCGGCCAGGCAGAGCGCGATCGCCGCCGGCATCCCCTGGAACGTGCCCGCGATGACGCTCAACAAGGTCTGCCTCTCGGGCCTGGCCGCCGTCGTCGACGCGGCCAGGCTCATCCGTCTGGGCGAGGTCGACGTGGTCGTCGCCGGCGGCCAGGAGTCGATGTCCCAGGCCCCGCACCTGCTCCCCGGGTCCCGCCAGGGCTGGCCGTACGGCAGCGTCACAGCGCTGGACCATGCGGCGCACGACGGGCTGACGGATGCCTTCGACGGGCTCTCGATGGGACTCTCCACCGAGCACGTGAACGGCAGGCTCGGCATCGACCGGGCCGAGCAGGACGCCATCGCGGCCGCCTCGCACCAGCGCGCGGCGGAAGCCGCCCGCGGCGGCCTCTTCGACGACGAGATCACGCCGCTGAGCGTGCCGCAGCGCCGCGGTGACCCGCTCCTGGTCACGGCCGACGAGGGCGTGCGCGGCGACAGCACCACCGAGACGCTCGGCCGGCTGCGCCCCGCGTTCACTGAGGACGGCACAATCACCGCCGGGAACTCCTCGCCGCTCAGCGACGGCGCGAGCGCGCTGGTGCTGTGCAGCCGGGCGTGGGCGGAGGAGCGGGGACTGGAGTGGCTCGCTGTGGTGAAGGCATCCGGCCATGTCGCCGGACCGGACAACTCGCTGCACTCCCAGCCGGCGAACGCGATCAAGCACGCGCTCGACCGGGAGGGCTGGGCGGCCGGCGAACTCGACCTGGTCGAGATCAACGAGGCGTTCGCGGCGGTGTCGCTCGAATCGACCAGGGAACTCGGGCTCTCGCCCGAGCTGGTCAACATCCACGGCGGCGCCATCGCGATCGGCCATCCGATCGGCGCTTCGGGTTCGAGGCTGGCGCTGCACGCGGCGCTGGAACTCGCCCGCCGCGGCAGTGGGAAGGCGGCCGTGGCGCTCTGCGGCGGCGGCGGCCAGGGCGAGGCTCTGCTGCTCTCGCGCTGACCAGCCGGCCCGGTCCGCGGCGCTACTGCGGCGGCGCGGCCGCGTCGTCGGCGCGGTTGGCCCGGAGCACCTCGAGCCTGGCCCGGTACTCGACCTCGTCGATGTCGCCCTGGGCGAATCGCTCGGCGAGGGTCTTCTCGGCGCTGCGGGTGTCCCCGCCGGCCTGCCAGTGCGACGGGCCGCCGTGGAAGCCCGGCCCGCCCGGGTAACCGGGGCCGGCCATTCCGCGCCGCCAGCGGCGGCCGAGCAGCGCGAAGAGGAGCGCGAAGAGCCCGAGGCCGAACAGCGGGATCAGGACCAGCAACCAGATCAGCCCGCCACCCCAACCGTGGCCGGGCCCGGGGCCCGGGTAGGCGGCGAGCCCGGTGAGTACCGCAGTCGAAAGCATGATGTGTCCATTCTGTGGAGAGGCCCGGTGCGTTGTTGCCCGGCGGAAGGTCCGCCCTGACCGGTATCCCCAGTGTCGCGAGCCGACCCGGCCGCCGAATCCGCCCCGCGGCGACACTTCGGGTACTCCCCCGGGTGCAGTGCTCCTGCACTACCGGCACTACCAGCCTCCGACGAGGCCTTCCTCGTAGGCGATGATGACGAGCTGCACCCGGTCGCGAGCGCCGAGCTTGCTCATGATGCGCGACACGTGCGTCTTCGCGGTCAGCGGGCTGAGGAACAGCCGCACCGCGATCTCTGTGTTGGTCAGGCCGCGGCCGACCAGGCCGAGAACCTCGCGTTCCCGTGCTGTCAGCGGCTCGAGCGAGGTGTGACCCTGCGGTGCCCGGAGCCCGGACTCCAGCCGTGCGAGCAGGCGCCGGGTGACGCCGGGCGAGAGCAGCGCGTCCCCGGCTGCGGCGACCCGCACCGCCCGGATCAGCTCGGTCGGTTCGGTGTCTTTCACCAGGAAGCCGCTGGCCCCGGCCCGGATCGCCTGGGCGACGTAGTCGTCGAGCTCGAAGGTCGTCACGATCACGATGTGGGTGCCGGCGAGCGTGGCATCCGCTGCGATCTGCTCGGTCGCCCACAGGCCGTCACCGCCGGGCATCCGGATGTCCATCAGCACCACGTCCGGCCGGTGCCGGGTGACCTGCTCGACGGCCTCCGCCCCCGTCGCAGCCTCCGCGACCACGTCGAAGTCGGGTTCCGACTCCAGCAGCGCGCGAAACCCGGCCCGAATCAGCTGCTGGTCGTCGGCGATGACGACGCGGATCACCGGGGCCTCCGCAACGGAAGGCGCGCCTCGACCAGGAAGCCGCCGGCCGGCATCCGTTCGGCCCGCAGGCTGCCGCCGAGCAGCTCGGCCCGCTCCCGCATCCCCAGCAGGCCGCCGCCGGGCATGATCGCGGCATCACCCGGGCGGGTCGTGCCGTCGTCGGTCACGGTGAGCCGCACGTCGGCGCCGTCGACGACCAGGTGCACGGATGCCGCGCGAGCCCCCGAATGCCGCAACACGTTCGTGAGCGCCTCCTGGCAGATCCGGTACACGGCGAGCTGGGTGGCGGCCGGTGCTGCCGTCCCGTCCGGGCCGAGCTCGGTCACCAGTTCGACGCGCAGGCCCTGGGCGCTGAAGGACTCGACCAGGGCAGGAAGCCCGGCCAGGTCCGGCTGGGGCGTGCGGGGGGCGTCATCGTCGGCGCCGGACGCGCCGGACGCGCCGGACGCGCCGGACAGGTCGACGTCGGAGCGGAGGATCCCCAGCACCGTGCGCACCTCGTCGAGGGCGTTCTTACTGGTGGCCTTGATGCTGGCCAGCGCCTCGGCGGCCTTGCCCGGCTGGCTGTCGATCAGGTGCAGCCCGACGCCGGCCTGCACGTTGATCTGCGACAGCGAATGGGCGAGCACGTCGTGCAGTTCCCGGGCGATCCGCACCCGCTCGCGCTGCTCGGCGGACTGCCGCCGCGCATCCGCACGGCGACGCAGGTCGTGGATCTGCTCCCGCCGGGTGCGGATCGCCTCGCCGAAACCCATCAGCAGGGCCAGGCCCAGGGTGGTGAGCGCGATCCGACCCGGTTGCAGCGGGATGCCGTAGAGCCCGGCGAGGCCGATCGTGGCCACCCAGACGGCGGCGACCGAGGCGTACACCCAGATCCGGGCGCCGCGCACGATGCCGAGCACGATCGCGAAGCCGAGCGCGACGTAGGGCAGCCCGATGTCTGGCCGCAGCAGCACGAGCGCGCCGGCGGCCGCGGCGGCGACGGCCACGACGGGGCCGGGGTAGCGGCGGGCGCCGATCAGGGCGAGCGGACCGATGAGGGCGAGCACCACCGCGAGGTACCAGCCGGGCTGGAGCCCGCCGTGCACGAGTTCCCGGCCGAACACCCGGCCGATCTCCCGGCCGGCGTCGGGGCCGCCCGTGCGGCCGGAACGGGCGAGGACCGCGACCGCGGGGACATGCACGAGGAAGGAGACGACCACCGGGATCCACAACCGGGCCGCGGCCGGGATCCGGGCGCCGTAGCCCCCGCCGGGGCGGCCGCGATCGTGGTCGTACCACGGAGCGTCCGAATCCCAGTGTGGTGGCATGTTCCGATGCTACGACCCGGGCGGGGAAGCGGCATCCGCCCGGGGCCGTCTCCGGCTACTCCCCCGGGAGTATGCGGGAGAGGCCGGGTCAGCCGAACAGGCTGATCGGCTTGACGATGTCGGCGTAGATCAGCAGCAGGCTCATCCCGCCGAGCACGATCACGACGGCGAAGGTGAGCGGCATCAGCCTGGCGGTGTCGACGGGGCCCGGGTCGGGGCGTTTGAACAGCCGGGCGACCCAGCGTCGCAGGCCTTCCCAGAGCGCCCCGGCGACGTGACCGCCGTCGAGCGGCATCAGCGGGATCAGGTTGAACACGAACAGGGCGATGTTGAGCGATGCCAGCAGGCCGAGCATGCTGGCGATCTTGCTGTTCACCGGGATGCTGTCGATGCTCGCGATCTCACCGGCGACGCGGCCGACGCCGACCACACTGATCGGGCCGTTGGGGTCGCGCTCGCCGGGGCCGAAGGCGGCGTTCGCAATGTCGACCATCCGCTGCGGCAGGTTGGCGATCATGTGAACGACAGCGCCGATGTTGTCGCCGACGGCCGGGAGGACCGCCGTGGCCGGCTGCTGCACGAGTTCGCCCGCCGGGCCGATGCCGACGAAGCCGACCTCCTGGGTGAGCGCCTTGCCGGACTGGTCCTTCTCGACCTTGCCCGCGGCATCCATCACGTAACGCTCGGTGAGCTTGGGCGTGATCGTGAGGGTCTGCTTCGCGCCGTCGCGTTCGACGACGACGGTGAGCGGGATGCCGGGCGAGTTGCGGATCAGGTCGGTGGACTGGGCCCAGCTGTCGATCGCCGTGCCGTTGACGCTGACGAGCCGGTCGCCGGGCTTCAGGCCGGCCGCGGCGCCGGGAGCCTTCTCGTCGGACGCCTCGCAGGACTGCCGGGCGCTGGTGGCCGGGAGCACGCAGGCGGACACGCTGCCGACGGTGGTGCTCGCCTGCGCGGTGCCGAAACCCATCAGCAGCACGGCGAACAGCACAAGGGCGATGAGCAGGTTCATGGTCGGCCCGCCGAGCATGATGATGATGCGTTTCCAGACGGGGAGCCGGTAGAAGGCGCGGTGGTCCTCGCCCTCCCCGATGGTGTCGGCGCTGGACCGGCGGGCGTCGTCGACCATGGTGGCCAGGGCGTTCGGTTTCTTCTCCGGGGCGCCCTCCTGCACGAGCTGGTTGAAGAAGCCGGTGCTGGAGGCCTGGACCCTGCCGCCCTTCTTCGCCGGCGGGAACATTCCGATCATCGAGATGTAGCCGCCCAGGGGGATGGCCTTGACGCCGTATTCGGTCTCGCCCTTGCGGCGGGACCACACGGTCGGGCCGAATCCGATCATGTACTGGGTGACCTTCACCCCGAACGCTTTGGCCGGCAGAAGATGGCCGATTTCGTGCAGGCCGATGGACAGGGCGAGCCCGATGACGACGATGACGACGCCCAGGAGATACAGCAGCACGGTTTCCACAGTCGTAGATTACCCACTTCAAGCTGCGAAGGCGCTGGCCGTTCCCGGCCCAGCGTGTGGTTTGCTTGACCGTTGGACCTACTAGGAGGACCCCTCTGTCTGAGCCTCGCATTCCCGGCCCGATCGGCGTTCGACTCGCCGACCGGTTCCGCATCGACCGTCTGATCGGAACCGGCGGCATGGCAGTCGTCTACGAGGCGACGGATGTCGTGCTCGGGCGCACCGTGGCGGTCAAGCTTTTCCGCATGGACACCGCGGACGATGCCGGCCCTGAGCGCCAGAGCGGCGAGGTCGCCGTGCTGGCGAGCCTGAACCACTTCGCCCTGGTCACCCTGTTCGACGCCGGCACCGCCCTGATCGAAGGTGTCCCCCGCACCTTCATCGTGATGGAGTTCGTCAACGGGCGGGACCTGCGCAGCCGGATCAACGACGGCCCGGTGCTGCCGGCGGAGGTCGCCGAGATCGGGGCCGACCTCGGCGAGGCCCTGCATTACGTGCACTCGCAGGGCATCATCCACCGCGACATCAAACCGGCCAACGTGCTGCTCGCGCCGTCGGGTTTCCCCGGCCGGGGCATGCACGCCAAACTCGCCGACTTCGGAATCGCCCGCCTGTTCGACGCTACCCACCTCACGAAGACGGGGGCGCTGCTCGGCACCGCCGGCTACCTCAGCCCGGAGCAGGCGCTGGGGGAACCGATCGGACCGCCCAGCGACGTTTATTCGCTCGGCCTCGTGCTGCTCGAGTGCCTGACCGGCGAGCGGGCCTTCCCCGGCTCGGCGATCGAATCCGCGATGGCCCGGCTGGCGCGCGACCCCGTCATTCCCGATTTCCTCGGTCGCGGCTGGGCAGAGGTGCTCGGCGGCATGACCAACCGGGTCGTCGAGGAGCGGTTCACCGCCGAACAGGCCGCCGTGCGGCTGCGGAGCCTCGTGGCCGCGCCCGGACCGGCCGCGGACGCCGCGCGCTCCGTGCTCGACGACGCCGACGAGACGGAGCTCCTCGAACCGACGGCAGAAACCGTGCTGCTGGAAAAGACCGCGGCCCTGGAGAAGACGGCCCTGCTGGAGAAGACCGCCCTACTCGAGGAGACCGCCCTGCTCGAGAAGACCGCCCTGCTGCCGACACCGTCCTCCGCGACTTCTCCCGCCCCCGCGGAGGATTCCGCGGCCGTGCGGGCGGACGCGCCGACCGAGCTCCTTCCCGGCCGCGGACGAACCGGCCTGACCCGAACTTCCCCCGCTTGCCCGCCGTCGTCCTCGTCGTCGACCTCGTCGTCGACCTCGGCTTCGGGCCGGAGACCGACCCGCCGCACAATGGGCGTCGTCGTCGTCGCCGTGGTGCTGGTCGCCCTGGCCGCCATCCTGTTCGCCCCCCGGCCCGCCGCCCCCGCGGCCACGCCCGCGAGCTACCCGGCCGTCGACGGCCCCCTCGGCACCCACCTCCGGCAACTCCAGGAAAGCCTCAGACCATGACCGTCCGCTCCCGCCTCTCGACCGGCGTGGTCGCCGCGCTCCTCGTCGCCGCCACCCTGACCGCCTGCTCCGGTCCGTCGCCCGACCTGGCGACCCCGACGGCCGACAAGCTGCAGTCCGGGGTGCTCGGTGTCAGCACCGCCGCGGCAGCCGGCGACTTCTCCGGGGCGCAGTCCGCCCTCACCGCCGTGCAGGCCGACCTGCTGACCGCCGCCGCGGCCGGGCAGGTCTCGGCCGCGCGGTCCGCCGAGATCCAGGCCGCGATCAACCTCGTGACCGGGGACCTCGCCGACGCGATCGAGACCAGCCGTCCCACCCCGACGCCCACTCCGACCGAGGGCCAGTCGCCGTCGGTTGACAAGGGCGGCAACAAGGACAACGGTAAGTGCAAGAAGAAAGACGATTGCGGCGACTGACCGCGTGGAGGATGTCATGACCGCCCAACTTGTCGTCGGTGCCGGTCTGATCGGGCATCCCCTGGCCGAGCGCCTCGCCGCGCGCGGCGACCGGGTCACCATCGGCACCCGGTCCGGCTCCGCGTCCGCGGGGGCCACGGCGATCGTGCTGAACGCCGGCGACCGGGAGGCGTTCGCCCGGTCCGCAGCCGGTGCGGCGACGATCTTCCTCTGCACGAATCCGCCGTACACCGACTGGGCCACCCAGTGGCCGCCGATGATCGACGCGGCGATCCACGCGGCATCCGCCACCGGCGCAGCCCTGGTCGTGATGGGGAACCTGTATCCCTACGGCTCGCCGACCGGCCCGATGACCGAGCACTCACCGGAGACGACCACGGAGGCCAAAGGCCTCGTCCGCAAGGAGGGCTGGCGGAAGGTGCGCGAGGCCCACGAACGCGGAGAGCTGCGCGGCGTCGAGGTGCGCGCGAGCGACTATTTCGGTCCGGGAGCCACCGGCACGGCCCACCTGGGCGAAACCTTCTTCACCTCGATCCTCGCCTCGAAGACCGCCCGCGTCGTCGGCCGGCCCGCCCTCCCGCACAGCTGGAGCTACCTTCCTGACATCGTCAGCACCCTGATCGCCGCCGCCGACCACGACGGGGAGTGGGGCCGGCTGTGGCACGTTCCGAGCGCCGCCGCCAGCCGGATCGAGATCGCGAACCAGGTCAACCGGCGGTTCGGAACGCACGGCAAGGTGGCCGCATATCCGCAGTGGCTGCTCCGTTCCCTCGGCATGGTGAACCCGATGATGCACGAGATCTGGGCGTCGAGCTACCAGTTCACGGTGCCGTACCTGATCGACTCCGCCGAGACCCAGCGCGAGCTCGGGGTGTCGGCCACTGGCTGGGCGGATGCCCTCGCCACCACCGCGGAGAGCTACCGCCGCTGAGTCCCTCCCTATCCCCATCCCTCTCCTCCAGACCGCAGCCATGCCCGTTCCGAATTCAGGAGAATTGCGCGAATACGAGGCGCCGGCGGGCATCCGTCGCACTGTTCCGTGCTGTGCACCTGAATTCGGCACGGGAACGGGGCTTTCGGGGCGGGGCGGAGTCTCGGTGCGGTGAGTTGAGGTGGGTGGGGCGGGTGCGGGGCGGGGTGAACCGGGGAGGTCAGCGGGCGAGGAGCTTGTCCGCCGCGGCGCGGGCCCAGGCCTCGGCGGCGGAGAGCGACTCGCGGGTGAGCGGGCCGTTCTGCTCGTGCGCCTCGACGACCCGCTGGATGGTGTCGACGATGGCCAGGAAGCCGATGGCGCCGGCGTGGAAGGCCTCGACGGCCTGCTCGTTCGCCGCGTTGAAGACGGCCGGGTAGGTTCCGCCGGCCCGGCCGACCTGCTTGGCCAGGTTGACGGCGGGGAACGCCGAATCGTCGAGGGGTTCGAAGGTCCAGTTCTGCGGGACGGTCCAGTCGATCGGCGCGCCGACCGCGGCCACCCGGTTGGGCCAGTCCAGGCCGAGCGAGATCGGCAAGCGCATGTCGGGAGGGGATGCCTGCGCGATCGTCGACCCGTCGATGAACTCGACCATGGAGTGCACGACCGACTGCGGGTGCACGACCACGTCGATGCGCTCGTAGTCCACGTCGAAGAGCAGGTGCGCCTCGATCACCTCGAGGCCCTTGTTCACGAGCGTGGCGGAGTTCGTGGTCACCACCGGCCCCATGTTCCAGGTCGGGTGGGCGAGCGCCTGCGCGGGCGTGACATCCGCCAGCTGGCCGCGGCGGCGGCCGCGGAACGGCCCGCCGGATGCCGTCAGCACCAGGCGCCGCACCTCGCCGGCGGTGCCGGAGCGCAGCGCCTGCGCGATGGCCGAGTGCTCCGAATCGACCGGCACGATCTGTCCTGGTGCCGCCAGCGACTTCACCAGGTCACCGCCGACGATCAGCGACTCCTTGTTGGCCAGGGCGAGGGTGCGGCCGGCGGACAGCGCCGCGAGGGTGGGGCCGAGGCCCACCGAACCGGTGATGCCGTTGAGCACGACGTCGGCGTCGACATCGCGCACGAGCTGCTCGGCCTCGTCGGCGCCGAGGGCGGTCGCGTCGACCTCGAACTCGGCGGCCTGGCGCTCGAGCAGCGCCCGATTGCTCCCCGCGGACAGCCCGACCACCTCGAACCTGGTCGGGTTCGCCTTGATGACATCGAGGGCCTGGGTTCCGATCGAGCCGGTGGACCCGAGAATTACTACTCGTCTTCGCACCCTCCCATGCTAGGTGCAGGGTCGGCGATCGGCCGGACTTCCCGTTCACCGTCCAACCGATTCGCGGGCGTTGCAGGTGCGTCCTTTCGGCGTGCGGCGCTGCTGGCGGTAGTGTCGACGGGTGACCGGTGCCAAAGTCGAACCCCAGGACGAACCCCTCGCCGACCCGTCGGAGGAGGCGCCGGAGCCAACGAAACGCCCCGGCTTCGTCTATTTCCTCGGCTACGGCATCATGGCGCCGATCGCCCGCCTGGTCTTCCGGCCGACCATCACCGGTCGCGAGAACATCCCGCGCGAGGGGCGGGTCATCCTCGCCAGCAATCACCTCTCCTTCATCGACAGCATCGTGATCCCGCTGTCCGCGCCGCGCCGGGTGCAGTTCCTGGCCAAGTCCACCTACTTCACCGGCACCGGGTTCAAGGGTTTCGTCTCCCGCACCTTCTTCACCTCGATCGGTGCGGTCGGGGTCGAACGCGGCGCCGGGCAGGCGGCGCAGGATGCCCTCGACGCCGGGCGGAACATCCTGGAGTCCGACAGCGCCTTCGCCATCTACCCGGAGGGCACCCGCTCGCTCGACGGCCGGCTCTACAAGGGCCGCACCGGCGTCGCCTGGCTCGCGCTCACCACCGGGGCGGTCGTCGTACCGGTCGGGCTGGTCGGCACCCAGGAGATCCAGCCGGTCGGGGCGAAGTTCCCGCGCATCCGCAAGGTCACCGTCACCTTCGGCGCACCGATCGACCTGAGCCGTCACGGCTCGGCGGAATCCGGCAAGGCCAGACGCGGCGCCACCGACGAGATCATGGCCGCGATCCACGCGTTGTCCGGGCAGGAGCTGGCCGGGAAGTACAACGAATCGCCGCCTTCAGGAACCCTGCAGAAACTGGCCGATCGCGTGTTCCCGCGCGAACGCGTCTAGTTCATCGCGCCCGTGCGGGGCATCCGAAACACGGCGGAAACCGGCGCAACCTAAGCTGGAAGCATGTCTGCCCAGTATTCGGTCCCCCAAGAACGCAAACTCGTCACCGCCCTCCCGGGCCCCAAGTCGATCGAGCTGCAGGAACGTCGCCTGCGCTCGGTGTCCCGCGGTGCGGGCACCCTTGCCAATATCTACATGGACCACGGGGCCGGCGCGATCCTCGTCGACGTCGACGGCAACCAGATCATCGACCTGGGTTGCGGCATCGGCGTGACGACCATCGGCCACGCCAACACCGAGGTGGCTGCAGCGGCCGCCGCCCAGGCCGCCAAGCTCACCCACACCCTGTTCACCGTCACCCCGTACGAGAACTACGTCGCCGTCGCCGAGAAGCTCGCCGAGATCACCCCGGGCGACTTCGAGAAGCGTTCCGTGCTGGTGAACACCGGTGCCGAGGCCGTCGAGAACGCGGTCAAGATCGCCCGCAAGTTCACCGGCCGCCGCGCGATCGTCGCCCTCGACCACGCCTTCCACGGCCGCACCAACCTGACCATGGCGATGACGTACCGCCCCTGGCCGGAGCGCGCCGGGATGGGCCCGTTCCCCGGTGAGATCTACAGCGTGCCCACGAGCTACCCGTACCGCGACGGACTGACCGGCGAGGAAGCCGCCGAGAAGACCATCGACTACATCACGACCCACATCGGCGCCACCGAGATCGCCGCGTTCTTCGTGGAGCCGATCCAGGGCGACGGCGGCATCGTCATCCCCGCCCCCGGCTACTTCAAGCGCATCCGCGAGTTCTGCACCGACAACGGGATCGTGCTCGTCGCCGATGAGATCCAGGCCGGGATCGCCCGCACGGGAACCTGGTACTCGATCGAGCACCACGACGTCATCCCCGACCTGGTCACCACCGCCAAGGGAATCGCGGGCGGTTTCCCGCTCGCCGCGGTCACCGGCCGCGCCGACATCATGGACTCGGTGCAGCCCGGCGGCATCGGCGGCACCTTCGGCGGCAACCCCGTCTCCACCGCCGCTGCCCTGGCCGTGTTCGATCTGATCGAGCGCGATGACCTGCTCGGCGAGGCGAAGCGCGTCGAGAAGGCCCTCTGGGCCCGCATCGGCGACTGGACCGAACGGTTCCCGGTCGTCGGCGACGTGCGCGGAAAGGGCGCCATGTTCGGCGTCGAGCTCGTGCACCCCGGCACGACCACACCGTACCCCGAGGCGCTCACCGCGATCATCAAGCACGCGACCACGAACGGCGTGATCGTGCTGGATGCCGGCAGCTGGGACTCGGTGCTGCGCATCATGCCGTCGGTCGTCATCTCCGAGGCGCTCATCGACGACGCGATGAGCGTCATCGAGGAGACCCTCACGGCCCTCTCCGGCTCCTAAAGCGGCAAGTCTCGGCGCGGCGCCGGGCGCCCCGGACGGTGGTCGAGCCTGTCGAGACCGCGGACGGTGATCTCGACAGGCTCGATCACCGTCAGGCTCGATCACCGACAGGTTCGATCACCGTCAGGCGGGGACGGCGGTGGGCTCGTGGCGGACCGGGAAGTTGACGGATGCCGCGATGAAGCAGAGTCTCGCCGCCTCCGCGTGCAGGCTCTGGGCCAGGTCGACCTGGCCGGGGTCCTGCACGGTCACCCGGGGGCGGAGGACGGCCTCGGTGAAGTGACCGCCGCCATCCTTCGTCTGCACCATGGTGCCGGTCGCGTCGTCGGTGTAGCCGACCACGACGACCCCGTGCCGCACGGCGACGTGCAGGTAGGACATCAGGTGGCATTCGCTGAGTGCCGCCAGCAGCAGTTCCTCCGGGTTCCACCGGTCGGCGTTGCCGTGGAAGCTGCGATCGGCGGATGCCTCGATCGAAACCTTGCCGGTCGCGGTGATCGTGTGCTCCCGGCCGTACTCCCGGTAGTCGCTGGTGCCGGTGCCGCGGTTCCCGGTCCAGGCGACGGTCACGGCGTAGCGGTGCTCACCATTCATGGCGTCTCCTTCGGGTTCCGCAGCTGCAGGAACCGATTCTCGCAGCAAATCGCCGCCGCGCGCGCCGGGCTGGTCGGTAAACTAGGTTCCATCATGACTGACACGCTGACGCCCTCGACTTCCCCGTCCACTTCCGCCGCACCGGTCTACACGGTGACGCAGGAACGCAAGATCGTGACCGCGATTCCCGGGCCGCGCTCCACCGAACTGCAGCAGCGACGCCTGGCCACCGTGTCGGGCGGCGTGAGCAGCGCGCTCCCCGTCTACATCGCGAAGGCAAACGGGGCCATCATCGTCGACGTCGACGGCAACCAGTTCATCGACCTCGGCGCCGGCATCGGCGTGACCACGATCGGCCACACCGAGTCGAGCGTCGTCGCGGCCGCCGTCGCCCAGACCCAGGACTTCATCCACACCCTGTTCACCATCACGCCCTACGAGGAGTACGTGCGGGTCTGTGAACTGCTCGCCGCGCACACCCCCGGTGATTTCCCGAAGAAGTCGGTGCTGATCAACTCGGGCGCCGAGGCCGTGGAGAACGGCGTGAAGATCGCCCGCAAGTACACCGGCCGACGCGCCGTCGCCGTGCTCGACCACGCCTACCACGGCCGCACCGTGCTCACCATGGCGATGAACTACAAGGCGATGCCCTACGCGACCGGCTACGGCCCGCTCGCCAGCGACGTCTACCACGCACCCAGTTCCTACCCGTACCACGACGGCCTCAGCGGCGCGGATGCCGCCAAGCGCACCATCACCTACCTCGAGAAGGTCGTCGGCCCGACCGACCTGGCCTGCCTCGTCGTCGAGCCGATCCAGGGCGAGGGCGGTTTCATGGTCCCGGCCGACGGCTACTTCACCGCCCTGCAGGAATGGTGCACGAAGAACGGCGTCGTCATGATCGCCGACGAGATCCAAAGCGGCATGGCGCGCACGGGCAAGTACTACGCCAGTGAGCACTTCGGCTGGACCCCCGACCTCGTGCTCACCGCCAAGGGCATCGCCGGTGGCATGCCGCTGGCCGCCGTCACCGGTCGCGCCGAGATCATGGATGCGTCCCAGCCCGGCGGCCTCGGCGGAACGTTCGGCGGCAACCCGGTCTCCTGCGCCGCGGCGATCGCGGTCTTCGAGTCGATCGAGAACAATGACCTGCTCGCCGAGGGCGCCCGGATCGAGAAGACGCTGCGTGCGGGCCTCGGCGCGCTCCAGGAGAAGTACGACATCATCGGCGACACCCGCGGACGCGGCGCCATGATCGCCATCGAACTCGTGCAGCCCGGCACCGGGGACACCAGCAAGGAGCCCAACGCGGCCGCCGTCTCCTCGATCGCCGCCTACGCCGCCCAGCACGGCGTGCTGCTGCTCACCGCCGGCACCTACGGCAATGTGCTCCGTTTCCTGCCGAGCCTCGCCGTGACCGACGCACTGCTCGCCGATGCCCTCTCGGTCATCGACGACGCGATCGCCGCACTGTAGTCCCGCCTGACCTCGTGACCTCTCCCTATACAGCCGCGACCCTGCACGGTCCGCACACGTTCACGGTCGCCGACGCGGTCGAACTCGCCGTCGTCGAGCGTAGCGGCTTCATCGAGTCGAGGCACGCGGGTTCCGCGGTCGTGCTCACCAGCGAGGGCGCGGTCCTCCGCGCCCTCGGTGATGTGACGACGCCCATCTTCCCCCGGTCGTCGATGAAGCCGTTCCAGGCCATCGCCGTGATGGCCAGCGGCGTCACCCTGCGCGGTGAGGACGCGGCGATCGCCACGGCCAGCCACAGCGGCACCCAGCGCCACGCCGACCTCGTGCGGGGCCTGCTGTTCCGGGCCGGGATCCCCGAGACGGCGCTCGCCTGCCCCGCCGCCTGGCCCGACGATTCCGCCACGCGCGATGCGCTGGTACGGCTGGGAGCCGGCAAGGCCCCGGTCTACATGAACTGCTCGGGCAAGCACGCCGCGATGCTCGTCGCCTGCAAGCAGAACGGCTGGGCCCTGAACGGCTACCTGGACCCGGAGCATCCGTTGCAGAAGCGCATTCTCGACGTCGTCGAGCGGTTCACCGGCGAACGGCCGTCCGCGACCGGGATCGACGGCTGCGGTGCGCCCGTGCACGCCCTCTCGCTGACGGCCCTGGCCCGCGGCATCGCCCGGATCGCCACCTCCAAGTCGAACTCGCCGTTCGCGATCTACCGCGAGGCGGGGTTCCTCGCCGAGGCTGTGCGGCAGAATGGCTGGGTCATCGCCGGCCCGGGCCTGCCGGACACCATCGTGATCGAACGGCTCGGCCTGTTCATCAAGACCGGGGCGGAAGGCATCATGGTCGCCTCGGCCGCGAACGGGATCACCGTGGCCCTGAAGATCCTCGACGGCAACCTGCGGGCGGCCACCATCGTGGCCCTGCGCCTGCTGGCGGACGCGGGCGCGATCGCGCACACCGACATCGAGGCGCTGCTTCCCGACCTGGGCCTCGCCGTCTACGGCGGCGGACGCCAGGTCGGCCAGATTCACGCCAGCTACGTCTGACCGTCGCCGTTGCCGCGTCTCCGCCGCTCAGCCCGACTTGGCGAGCCGTTTCGCCCGCGCCGCGGCTGACACCTGCGCGCTCACGACGATCACCAGCGCCAGGATGAACACGGCGGAGGCCACCACGTTCGCCTCCGCCGGGATGCCGCGCGACGCCGAGATGTAGATGTACTTCGGGAACGTCGTCACCGCTCCCGAGTTGAAGTTGGTGATGATGAAGTCGTCGAAGCTGAGGGCGAAGGAGAGCAGCGCGGCGGCGAGGATCCCCGGCAGCAGCAGGGGGAAGGTGATCCGCAGGAAGACCTGGCCCGGCGAACCGTAGAGGTCGCGGCCCGCCTCCTCCAGGGCCGGGTCGAGGCTGGCCACCCTGGCCTTGACCGTGACCACGACGAAGCTGATGCAGAACATGGTGTGCGCCAGGATGATCGTCACCATGTCCTTGGGCACGCCCACGGACAGGAACTGCGCGGCCAGACCCGCACCGAGCACCACCTCCGGCGTGGCCATCGGCAGGAACAGGAGAAGGCTCACCCCGGAGCGGAACCGGAACCGGTACCGCACGATGGCGATCGCGATCATGGTGCCGAGCGCGGTCGCGGCCACGGTGGCGACCGCGCCGATGATGAGGCTGTTGCCGAACGCCTCGCAGACCGCGCCGTTCTGCACATTGCAGACGTTGAGCCACTTGTCGAGCGTGAAGCCGCGCCAGGTGATGTTCGACTTCTGCGAGTCGTTGAACGAGAAGATGAAGGTGTAGACGATCGGCACCATCAGGAAGAGCAGGGCGAGCACGGCGTACACCGGCAGCAGCCACCGCCCGAGGGAGAGTTTCACAGCAGTTCCTCCGTTCCGGCCCGCTTGACGTAGATGCTCACGATGATGAGGATCACGCTCATCAGGATGATCGAGAGCGCCGCGGCGGCAGGATAGTTCTGGAGCACCAGGAAGTTGGCCTCGATCACGTTTCCGATCATCTGGCTGTCCGGCCCGCCGAGGAAGTCCCGGCTGGCGTTCACGTAGTCGCCGGCGGCGGGGATGAAGGTCAGCAGGGTGCCGGCCACGATCCCGGGCATCGACAGCGGGATGGTCACCTTGCGGAACACCTCGACCGGGTGCGCGTACAGGTCGCTGGCCGCCTCGAGGTAGCGCAGGTCTAGGCGTTCCAGGGTCGTGTACAGCGGGAGGGTCATGAACGGGATGAAGTTGTAGGTCAGACCGAAGATGACGGCTGCGGGCGTTCCGGTGAAGTGGGCATCCGGTGCCATCAGGGCCACCGCCTTCAGCGAGGTGATGATGAACGACTCATCGGAGAGGATCTGCTTCCAGGCCAGCGTGCGCAGCAGGAAGCTGATGAAGAACGGCGCGATCACGAGCACGAGCATGAGGCTCTGCGCCAGCGGCCAGCGCCTGGCCGTCACCCCGATGAAGTAGGCGAGCGGGTAGCTGAAGACGAGCGCGAGCACGGTCGCGATCAGCGCGAAACCGAACGAGCGCAGGATGTGCGGCAGGTAGTCCGTGACGACCTGCACGTAGTTCTCCCACCGGAACGCGTAGGTGTACTGGCCGATGTCACCGAACTCGGACGGGGCCTGGAACGACGTGAGCAGCAGGGAGACGAGCGGGGTGAGGAAGAACAGCACCAGGTAGAGGATGCCGGGAAGCAGCAGCAGGAGCGCGACCGGGCTCTTGCGCCGGGGCACCTGCTCGGCCTCGCTGGTCGTGGTGGCGAACGCGGCGAACGCCATCGTCAGACCTCCTCGAGCTCCGTGATCAGGGACGCCCGCCTCTGCGCCGCAATGCTCCTCGTGGTGGTGTCCGCCTCGAACCGTGGCGTGTCGGCCGGTTCGTCCTCCAGGCCGAAGCCGTGCTTGATGTCCCAGCTGACCCAGACCTCCCCGCCCTCCTCGGCGACGGGACCGAAGGCCATGTTCTGGGCGAAGACGATGAGCGTGCCCACGTGCGGGACGGTGATCAGGTACTGCGTGCTCACCCCGCTGAAGGAGACGTCGATCACCCGGCCGGGGCCCATGGTGTTGCGGGCGTGGTCGTCGGCGGGGGCCGACAGGTGCAGGCTGAGCTTCTCGGGGCGGATCCCGATGGTGACCTCGCCGGTGTGGCGATGGGCCCGGGCGGCCGGCACCACGATCTTCTGCCCGGCGATCGCGACCGCGATGGCGTCGCTGGTGATGCCGACGACGGGACCGGTGAAGAGGTTCGACTGGCCGAGGAAGTTCGCCACGAACGCGGTCTTGGGCAGTTCGTAGAGTTCCTCCGGGGCCCCCATCTGCTCGATCCGGCCCTTGTTCATCACCGCGACGGTGTCGGCCATGGTCATGGCCTCCTCCTGGTCGTGGGTAACATGCAGGAACGTCAGGCCCACCTCTTCCTGGATCGTCTTGAGCTCGAGTTGCATCTGACGCCGCAGCTTGAGGTCCAGTGCGCCGAGCGGCTCGTCGAGCAGGAGCAAGGCCGGCCGGTTCACGATCGCCCGGGCCAGCGCCACCCGCTGCTGCTGGCCGCCGGAGAGCTGCTGGGGTTTGCGGGCTGCGAGGTGGTCGAGTTCGACGAGGCGCAGCGCCTCGTGCGCCTTGGCGACCGGGTCGTCGATCCGGCGCCGGCGCAGCCCGAAGGCCACGTTCTCGAGCACGGTCATATGCGGGAAGAGCGCGTAGCTCTGGAAGACGGTGTTCACCGGCCGCTGGTAGGGCTTCTGGCCGGTGATGTCCTTGCCACCGATCAGGATGCGGCCCGCGGTGGGTTCCTCGAGCCCGGCGACCAGGCGCAGGGTGGTGGTCTTGCCGCATCCGGACGGCCCGAGCAGGGCGAAGAACGACCCGGCCGGGATCTTCAGGTCCAGGTGTTCGATTGCCGTGAAGCCGGGGAACCGCTTCTGAATTCCGACCAGTTCCAGGTCGGCCCCCTGCGCCGCGAACGCGCTCGTCGTCATGGCTCAGGACCCGAGAAGGATGCTCTGGAACGCCGCGTCGTACTTCTGTTCTTCCGCCCCGGTCAGGGTGCGGAAGACGTGCGCCTTGGCCAGGGTGGCGTCGTCGGGGAAGATGAGCTGGTTGTTCGCGAGTTCCGGGTCGATCGCCATGGCCGCTTCCTTGGCCCCGACGACCGGCGTGATGTAGTTCACGTAGGCCGCGACCTCGGCCGCGACGGCCGGGTCGTAGTAGTAGTTGATCAGTTCTTCGACGTTCTTCTTATGGGTCGAACCGATCGGCACGACGAAGTTGTCGTTCCACAGGGTGCCGCCCTTCTCCGGCACGACGAAGTCCCACTTGTCGCCGTTCTCGGCGTTGAGCTGCACGATGTCACCCGACCAGACGATCGCCGCGAGGGTGTCCTCGTTGATCAAGTCCTCCTTGTAGGAGTTGCCCTTGATGTTGCGCACCTGGCCGTCGGAGACCTGCTTCTTGAGCACGTCGATCGCGGCGTTGAACTCGTCGTCGCCCCAGTCGCCGGAGATGTCCACGCCCGCGTCCAGCATGATCAGGCCCATGGTGTCGCGCATCTCCGACAGCACGCCGATCCGGCCCTTGAGCTTCGGGTCCCAGAGTTCCTCGACCGAGGCGATCCCGTTGGGGAGCTTCTCCTTGTTCCAGCAGATGCCGGCGAAGCCGCCCTGCCACGGCACCGACATCTTTCGGCCCTTGTCGAAGCCGACGTCCTTCAAGGACGGCTGCAGGTTGGCGAGGTTCGGGATGTTGGCGTGGTCGAGTTCCTGGGTGTAGCCGAACCGGATCAGCCGGCCCACCATCCAGTCGGTCAGGCAGACGGTGTCGGCGCCGATGTCCCTGCCGAGCGCCAGCTGGTCCTTCACCTTGCCGTAGTAGGTGTTGTTGTCGTCGACGGCCTCGGTGTATTTGACCTTGATCCCGGTCTTCTTCGTGAACGCGTCGAGCGTCGGGTAATTCCCGGCATCATCCACATCGATGTAGAGCGCCCAGTTGTCCCAGCGGATGCTCTTCTCCGCGGCGGACTTGTCTGCTGCGGCCTTCGGCTTGGCGGCACCCCCGGTCGAACACGCGGCAAGGGCCAGCGCGGCCGCCCCCGCACCCGCGCCGGTGAGGAGAGTGCGGCGACCCAGCTGTGCACGCTGGGCCTGACGAATGAGCTGCTGGATCATCGGGTCTGCGGGCAACGGCCTGGGCTTCATCTGTGGGGTCTCCTTGCGTCTTTCAGCGGGTGAACTCTCACGCGCAACATTGCGGGTGGGTAGATACTCGCACAGCAGAGCGGTTTTGACACCGAAGAGTGGCCAAATCGTTAATCGTGGATGCCTATACTCACGAAATCCGTGCTCGATGGAGTCATCCGCACTCGAAAACGGTGGTGACGTCCCGCTAGAATCGCGTCCAGGGGCGGAACGGCCGCCTGCCCGTCGAAGGAGCGCCATGAAGGTCGCAATCCCGTCAGAGGTCAAGAACAACGAGTTCAGGGTCGCGATCACACCGGCGGGCGTGCACGACCTGGTGGCCCAGGGCCACGAGGTGCTGATCGAGACCGGCGCCGGGGCCGGCTCGTCGATCACCGACGAGGCATATGCCGTGGCCGGCGCCAGGATCATGCCCGATGCGGCATCCACCTGGGCGGAGGCGGAGCTGCTGCTCAAGGTGAAGGAGCCGATCGACAGCGAGTACGGCTTCTTCCGGCCCGACCTTCTGTTGTTCACCTACCTCCACCTCGCCGCGGAGCCTGCCCTGACCCATGCCCTGCTCCAGAGCGGTGTCACCGCCATCGCCTATGAGACTGTTCAGCTTCCCTCCCGCGCGCTTCCGTTGCTGGCGCCGATGAGCGAGGTCGCCGGTCGCCTGGCGCCGATCGTCGGCGCCAACGCTATGCTCAAGCCGAACGGCGGGCCCGGTCTCCTGGTCCCGGGTGTTCCCGGCACCCACCCCGCCCGGGTCACCGTTCTCGGCGGCGGCGTGGCCGGCACGGCGGCGATGCAGGTCTCCCTGGGGCTCGGCGCGCAGGTGACCGTGCTCGACACCAACCTGTTCCGGCTGCGGGAGCTCGACGCCCTGCACTACGGCCGGGTGCAGACGATCGCCTCCAACAGCTACGAGATCGACCGCGCCCTGGTCGAGTCCGACCTGGTCATCGGGTCGGTGCTGATCCCGGGCGCCCGGGCCCCCAAGCTGGTCAGCAATGAGCTGGTGTCCCGGATGAAGCCGGGAAGTGTGCTCGTGGACATCGCGGTCGACCAGGGAGGCTGTTTCGCGGACTCGCATCCGACAACCCACGCCGACCCGACGTTCGTCGTGCACCGGTCGCTGTTCTACTGCGTCGCGAATATGCCGGGCGCCGTGCCGAACACGTCGACGTTCGCCCTCACCAACGCCACGCTGCCGTACGTTCGGCTGCTCGCCAACCGGGGCTGGAAGGACGCCCTGCGGGCGGATGCCGCGCTCGCGCTCGGCCTGTCCACGGCCGGGGGCCTGGTCACCAGTGCCCCGGTCGCGACCGCCCACGGTCTTCCGCTGGCCGAGATCGCCGACGTCCTCGCCTGAGTCCGGCACCGGTCAGCCGGGCGCCGGGAGCGTCCCGCGCACGACGGCGCCGTCGGGGCACAGCACCCAGACCCGGCACCGGCCGGGCGCGAGCGGCGGCGGCAGGTCCCGGCGTCGACTGATGGCGCGGAAATCAGCCAGGCTGCAGCCGTCGAACACGATCGCCATGTGCGGGCGCAGCAGTCCGAGCAGCGACCACCGGGCCTGCCAGGTGTCGGTGTCGCCGACCAGGACGGCGCCGTCGTCGGCCAGCACCCTGAGCCGTCCGGCCTCCGCGTTTGCGCTGGCGGAGAGGTCGATGATCTCTCCCGCACGGGTGGAGGAGAGGGCCGCGATGGTGCGCGCCGGCGAGGCCGCCACGACGAGCAGTGAGCGGTGCCCGGCGAGGGTGTCCCCCACTGCGACATCCCCCGCGGCGGCCTCCCCCGCGGCGGGCTCGGGGCCCCGGCCGTCGGAGGAAGGCTCGGGCTGGAGCAATTGGATGCGTGATCCGTTCCAGCAGCCGCCGCCCGGGGGCAGGGCCGCATCGAACAGGGCGGGATCCGCTCCGGCGGCGAGGTGCGTGCCGGCATCCGGCATTCGCAGCACCAGCCGGCTCTGACAGAACGCCGGCAGCGTCTGCAGGGCGCCGGAAAGGTGTTGCACGGCGACCACGACGACCAGCCCGGCGGCCGGCCCGTCGCGGAGCAGACCGGTGAGTAGTTCGAGCGCGGCCGCCCGGTGTTCGTCGCCCCACCGGGCGTACACGGAATCGAAGTCGTCCAGCAGGATGAGCCGTGCCTCCCGGGAGCCGGCGTCGAGCCAGGCCCGTGCCTCGGCGAGGGTGTCCCAGACCGATTCGACGTCGGGCCGGGGATCCAGGACCGTGGCCGTGCCGGAATGCTGGGCTGCGACGGATGCCAGCACGGTGCTCTTGCCGGCGCGCCCGGCACCGACGACGAGGAGGTGGCCGTCGCGCTCCGGGTCGTAGCGGGCGACCCGGTAGCGCTGGTGCTCCGGTTCGTCGAGCAGCCCGAGGAGGACGCCGGTCGCCGGTCCCGCCGGTCGCCCTGGTTCCCGGCCCGTGGCCGGGGCCGCCGTCTCGACGCGGGCCAGGTCGTTCCGCGTCACCCGGCGGGGCAGCGGGTCGAGCCAGGGCCGGCGCGGGTTCGGCTTCTCACCGCTGCGATTCTCAGCGCCCCGACCGACGATCGCCCGGAGGTCCGCTTCGGTGGTCGTGGCCACCTGGCAGAGCTGGGCGTCTCCCTGGAGCGCGGAGATGAGACAGCGCCCGGGCACGGAGGCCGGGAGCGCGGCAGCGGCATCCGTTCCCAGCACGGCCTGACTGTCAGCGCGGTTGTTCACCCGCAGGGAGACTCTCAGGTTGCAGTTCGCGAGCAGGGCGTCGCGCACGACGCCGTTGGGGCGTTGCGTGCAGAGGATCAGGTGCACCCCGAGCGAGCGACCGCGCGCCGCGATATCGACGAAGAGCGCGTGCAGCTCGGGGAAGGCCGTGAGCATGGTTGCGAATTCGTCCACCACGATCACGAGGCGCGGGAGCGGATTCGACCGGGACCCTGCGCCGTTGAGTTCGGTGATGTCGCGGGTGCCGGCGGCGCGCATGGCCCGCTCCCGGTGCCGCAGTTCCGCGGCGAGGCTGGCCAGGGCGCGGGCGGCCTGCCGCCCGTCCAGGTCGGTGATGAGACCGACGCAGTGGGGCAGGGCGACCAGGGGATGGAACGCGGCGCCGCCCTTGAAATCGATCAGGAGGAAGGTCACCGCATCATGCGGGTGGGCCGCGGCCATCGCCGCGACCCAGGTCACCAGAAGTTCGCTCTTGCCGCTGCCCGTAGTGCCCCCGACGACGGCGTGCGGGCCGGCCGCGACGAGGTCCAGCGTCACCCTGCCTTCTTCGCCGATCCCGATCACGCCGGCAAGGCCCGGCAGGTGTGCCGATCCTGCCGGGGTCCCCGGCGACGGCGGCAGGTCGACCGCCGGGTCGGGTTCGGCCAGCTCCGCCAGGGTCACCGAGGCGGGAACGGGACCGTACCGGCCGATCAGCCCGGCCGCGCGAGCTCTCTCGCCCAGCCGCACGGCGAAGCCGCCGGCCTGGTCGCGGGTCACCAGTTCCGGGCGGAAGCGGAATCCGGCGGGATGCACCGGTGACCGCACGATTTCGGCGCGCGTCGGCCCGTGCACACGCACGATGGTGTCGCAGCCGGTGGGGAGTTCCTCCAGGCATCGGGCCAGCGCGATGAACGGCCGGGATCCGGTCGGGACCCGGGCGGGCGTTTCGCTGTCACCCACCGTGATCAGCCGGTCCGGCGACCGGGCGGCCGCGTGCGGGAGGGACGTCGCCCAAGCCCAGTGGCCGGGCGGCAGCACGGCGAGGCCGACCGGGCCAGGGGGCAGCGCTGCGGCCGCCTGCACCAGCAGCCCCCTCGCCATCGCCCGGCCCAGTGCCGGTGCCGCCACGATACCTATGCCGCCGTCCAGGTCCGCGGTGATCGGCGCGCCGGCCAGCGTGGCCGCCAGCGCGCGGATTCCCGGTTCGTCGTCGGCGTCGGCACCCTCCAGCCGCAGCCCGCTGGGCACGTCGCCGCTGCCCAGGCTCACCAGCACCGGCGCGGCCGGCCTGGCGCTCCAGTGCACGGTGCCGATGGGATCCTGGAGGATGCCGGCGGCCGACGGGGTGCGACCCCAGGCCGCCTGGACCAGGCCGGTCCGGCGCTGTTCGACTTTTGCGCGGAGCGCCGCCAGGGCGGCCCGGTGGGTTCCGTCCGCTCGGATCCGGGTGCGGCGCCGGGTGCGCCGGCCGTCGACCATGCTGCCCACGGCGATGACGGGGCCGAGGACGGCGAAGAGGAGCACGAAGGCCGAGCCGGTGAACATCCAGATCGCGACGGCCACCACGACCGGGGCGGCGCTGGCGATCAGCGGAAACCCGGGCGCGGGCGGGTCGACCGGCCGCGCCGGCAGGATCAGTGGGTCGTCTGGCCGGAACACCTGTCAAGGAGACCACGCGAGCGCCCGCGCCGGGACGCCGGGCAGTCATCCGGGCAGGACCGCGGCGGGGCCCTGGTGGGGAGGAGAACCGCTAGTTGACCATGAAGAACTGGTCGCCGATCTCGACCCGCGACCCACGCGGCACGAGGTAACGCCGGCCGGGCTCGCACCGCACCGACGTCGAGTCGGGACGCCGGATGATGGTGCCATTGCCCGAGAATCGGTCGCTGACCCAGAATTCGCCGTCATGCTGCCCGAATTCGAGGTGGCTCTTCGACACGGACATGCCCAGGTCGTTGACCTGCACCAGGGTGTCGAAATGCTCGGTCGGTTGCGGTAGGGGCCGCCGGCCGACGAGCCCGGTGCCCTGGGCGGAGACCGTCTCGCCCGTGCTGAACTGAAGGACGAAGAGCGACGTGCGCGGTGCCGCGACAGGAGTCTGGAGCACCGGAGGCTGCAGCACCGGAGGCTGGGGTGCGGGAGGCTGCGGGGCGGGAGGCGCCGGGGCAGCGAGAATGACGGCCGCGACCGGCGCCGGGGGCACGGCATCCTGCTTCGGGGTGGCCTCAGCTTGCCGTGCGGCCCCCGGTGCTGCGGCGGGCAGAAGCTGCGCCCGGCCGTCGGAGCCGAGCGGAATCGAGATGACCACCGGCTGGCGCGGAAGCGGCTGGATGATCGTGGTGTCGCTGGGGCGCGGGTCGGGGCGTTTGCGGGACTTCGGCGTGGCGGTGCTCGAGCTGCCGCACTCGCCGCAGAACATGGCGCCGGCCGGTAGGGCGGCACCGCAGATCAGGCAGTTCACGTCGCCGATCCTCCCTTGCCCCGTACCGCCCGAAGAACGGTTGTCCCTCCAGCGTAGCGACCCAGCGACCGGAGCGAGACGAGCGCCGCGAGCCTCATCCGGCGCGTCTTCCCGGCCGACAACCCGGCACGCAACTGAGCGACCGACGCCCACACCGTGTCTGCCTCGATCGTGCCAGGCCGGTCGGGTGCGAACACCGCCCGGTCGACGACCGAGGCGAAGGCCATCGGCGCGGGGCCGCCCACGGTCTCGGCTACCTCGATCCTGGTTGCGCCGGCGGGCACGTCGATGCCGTAGTCCAGGGCAGCGTCGGCGAATTCACGCCAGCCGCCGCGGATCCGGTCCAGCGGCGCCGGAAGGGTTCGGCGGAGCCTCCGCCGCCTGGCCTTGGCGGCGATGATGAGCAGGAACGGCGCGGCCAGGAGCGCGAGTCCGAGCAGGGTCCAGCCGAACACCGTGGCGGCGGCGAGGAGGAAGGCGAGCAGCGGGTCGAGGCCCGCCGGGGGGTCGTCGATGGTTCTTTCCGGCGGTGCCGCATCGCGCTGTTCCGCGGTGTCGGGGACGGCGGGGGGTACCACCGACTGGGGGCGGGACACCACCGCGGGCTTGTCCGGCTGCTTCGCGGGGATGTCGCGCACTGCCGGATTCGGGTCGATGGTGACCCACCGCCCGTCGGCCGACTGCACTTCGATCCAGGCCGAGATGTCGGAGCCGGTGACGGTCACGGAACCGGACCCGCCGGAAGCCGCGGGTACGAACCCGACCACGACCCTGGCCGGGAATCCCAGCCTCCGTGCAAGGAGAGCGGCCGCCACGGAGTACTGCTCGGCGTCGCCCAGCATGGGCTGGTCGGTGAACAGCTGGCTGATCCGGTCTGCACCGTGGCCCGAGCGGCTCACCGGCTCGCCGGCGCCGACCCCGTGGCTGATGTAGCCATCCGTCTTCAGGCCGTCCAGCATCGCCTGGAGCTGGACGCCCGGCGGGTCCCCGGGCCGCACGTAGCGGGCGAGGACCTGGTCCAGATCGTCGGGGACCACGTCGACGGCCGGCAGAATGGCCGCGCCCGGTTGCAGGGCGGCCAGGGTGGCCGGTTCCCGCGGCATCACGGCGACGCTCGTGTACCGGTCTCCCCTGGTCAGTCCGGTCAGCACAGCGGCGGTGCCGCTGTTGTCGTTGTAGAAGAACGAGTCCGAGCGGGCGACCGCCGTCGGCCCGGAGAAGGTGATTCGTTCGAGCGCTCCGGCGCCGGGAACCCAGACTCCGCTGTAACCGTCGACGGTCACCGCCAGGCTGACCTGTTCCCCGCCGGCTTCCGACTGGTCGAGCCGGTCGGGCAGCCTCGTGAAGGAGCCGGATGCGCTGGCGGCCGCGGCGCTGCCCACCGAGTAGACGATGCCGTCGTAGCTGTCGAGGGCCGCGATGCGAATGCGCCCTCCCGTGGGGAGACCGCTCACCTCGAGCAGGGCCTCGTCGGCGGCGCCCGGCTCCAGGTAGCCGCGGAATGCGCTGAGGGGGCTGGGGTAGGACCGTGGATCGAACGGTTGCTGCACCCGCGCACGCAGCACGTCGCGGGGAACACTCGCCGGGAGCGCGATCGCCGCGACCGTGCCTGCCGCGATGGCCACGGCGATGACCAGGGCGGCGCTGACCAGTCCCCTGGCCGCGCCGAGGCGGCGGTCGGCGGCCGACTCGATCGTCCGGCGGGATTGCTGGGCGACGAGGCGCACGATGGCGTGCCGGCGCACCCAGCGCAGCCACAGCAGCCAGAAAAGCAGCACCACGAAGAGCCCGAGGGCGGATTCGATCGGGGTGGCCGCCCTCGTCGGCCCCAGTCCGATCCCGGCGATGAAGAGCACCGCGGGCGGGAGTGCCGCGAGTTCGCTGATCCGGGTGCGAAGCGCAATCGACAGCCCGGCAACGGTGCTGAGCAGCACCAGGATCAGCGCCGGCACGAGCAGCGCCTGGTAGGAGCCGACCGGCAGCACGATCGTGACGAGTTGCTTCCAGCTGAGGGCCGTGGCCAGGATCAGGTCGAGAAGGCCCTGCCCGGACGGAAGGACCCGGTTGATCGCCTCGCCGGGGATGGCCAGGGGCACCCCGGCCAGCAGGAAGACGGCGATCGTCGCGAGGCCGACGACCCACGCCGGCCAGCGGAAGATCGCGCCGGGCACGGCGACGAGCGCACCCAGGGCGAATGCGACGACGACGAGCACGACGAACTCGGTGCTCCGGTAGATCGGCCAGAGCGAGGTCGCTGCGACGAAGGTGGCCGTCATCAGGCCGAGGGTGTTGCCGAGGATGAAGCCCCAGTCGGTGCGCGGCCGGCGGGCCAGCCTGGCTTCCCTGCGCGCGCTCATACGGCGGCCGCCCTGGCCAGGCTGTGCTGCAGGTCGTCCAGGAAGCCGATGGTGAGCACGCTGAGCTCGGCAACCCGCCGGAGGCTGGGGATGTTCTCCGGGTCGCAGACCACGGCGACCACCTCGACCCCGGCCGGGAAACGATGTGCGGCGGCGCGCAGTTCGGTCAGGCTGGTGGACGACCCCGTGACCAGGAACGCCACGGAGATGCCGGCGACCTTGTCGGCCGCCGCCTTGGCCAATTCGCTGACGGGCAGCGCCGCACCGGAGAGGTCCACCCGGCTGAGGTCGTCGAGCAGACGCGTGCGGGTGAGCGTGCTCAAGCTGCGAACCATGGATGCCCGCCGCCGGGCGCCGCCCGGAACCGCCTCGCTGGCCACGACCGACACCGTTCGGGCATCAAGAATGGCCCGCACGCCGAGCGACCCGGCCACGCTGACCGCCATCTCGAACTCGTCCTCGGTCGCGAAATCGGATTCAGCCAGGCTCAGGGCCACCATCAGGTGGCTGCGGCGCGACTCCTCATACTGCCGCACCATGTAGCGGCCGGTCTTGGCCGTACTCTTCCAGTGGATGCTGCGGCGCTCGTCACCGGGCACGTATTCGCGCAGCGCGTGGAAGGACACGTCGCTGTTGGTCAGGTCGCGGGTGGGATTGCCTTCGAGGTCGCGGATGAACCCCGTGCTCATGCTCGGGATCGGGATGGTGCGCGGATGCACGAAGAGTTCGACGCGCTCGGCCCAGACGATCTCCCGTCGCAGCAACCCGACCGGGTCGCCGCGCACGGTGCGCACCGGTCCGATCGGGATGACACCCCGGCGGGTGGCCGGAACGATGAAGACGTCGTCGAAGCTGCCTCCGCGGGCAAGCCCCGGCATGGCGAATTCGGCCAGCCCGGCGCCCACCGGGACCTCGACGGCGACCCCGGGGAGCCGCTGCCTGGTCGGGTTCAGCACCGTCACCTCACCGGGCACCTTCGCCCCGACGACCACCCGGTCGACCGGAAGGGACAGGTGGATCTCGTAGGCGTTGCGCCCGAGCAGGAAGCAGAACGCCGCCACGACCAGGACGGAACCGGACCAGGCGATCGCGACAAGTTCAGTCCAGCCGAGGCCGTAGCCGAAGAGGAACGAACAGAACACCACGACGAGGAGGCACCAGCCGAGCGGAGTGACCACCGAGGCGACGAAACCGCCGATGGTGGAGCCGAGTTCGGCCAGCGCCCGCCAGGCCCGAACCGTGGCGGTGATCGCGTCGGCCAGCCTGCCGTCCCGCACGGGCGCATCCGCCCGGCCAGGCGCCCCAGGCGGCACCTCCGGTGCGGCATCCGTCCGGACGGTGCCACCGGTGAGGTCAGCGGGGCCCCGCGTCACACCGCTGCGGGTGAGTTTGACCTGGCTCACACAGTCAGCCTGTCGCTGGGCGGCGGGGTCTCGATCAGGATCCGGGCGATCACGCTGGACGGCGTGACCCCGTCGAATTCGGCCTCGGGGTCGAGGACGAGCCGGTGGGCGAGCACGGTTTCCGCGAGTTCCTTGACGTCGTCGGGGATCACGTAGTGACGGCCGTTGGCTGCGGCGAGGGTCTTGGCGGTGCGGACGAGGGCGAGGGCTCCGCGCACGCTCACGCCCAGCCGCACCTCGGTGCTCGTGCGGGTGGCGTCGATCAGCCGGGCGACGTAGTCGTTGATGGTGGCGTCGACGAAGACCGTGCGGGCGAGGGCCGCGAGCTCGACGACGGTCTCGGAGGACACGATCGGGGGCACCACCGTTTCGTGCGCGCGCAGCCCGGCGCCCTCGAGGATGCGCACCGTCGAGGAATGGTCCGGGTAGCCGATCGAGGCCTTCATGATGAACCGGTCGAGCTGGGCCTCCGGCAACCGGTAGGTGCCCGCCTGCTCGATCGGGTTCTGGGTGGCGATCACCATGAACGGCGCCGCCACGGGATGCGTCACGCCGTCCGCGGTGATCTGTTCTTCTTCCATGACTTCGAGCAGGGCCGACTGGGTCTTCGGGCTGGCCCGGTTGATCTCGTCGGCGAGGACGATGTTGGCGAAGATCGGACCACGGTGGAACTCGAAGGCGCCGCTGCGCTGGTCGTAGATGCTCACGCCGGTGATGTCGCCGGGCAGGAGGTCGGGGGTGAACTGCACACGGTTGCTCGAGCCGCGGACACTCTGCGCAATGGCGCGGGCGAGGGAGGTCTTGCCCGTTCCCGGCACGTCCTCGAGCAGCAGGTGGCCTCCGCTGAGCAGGGCGGTGAACGACATCCGGATCACGTGGTGCTTGCCGAGCAGCACCTGTTCCACCCCGGTCACGAGTCGGTCGAACACCTCGGCGAACTGGGTTGCCTGCTCCGCGGTCATCGTCATGGGGTGGTCACTTTCGTTCGGGCATGGGCTCAGGCTCGGTGCGAGGCTCATTCTGCGTGGCTCATTTGTCATAGGAGAAAGCGTGTCCGTCCACCGTCACGGTGAGCCGCACCGTGCCGGCCGGCTGCGGCGACGACAGGGTGCACGTGTTCGCCAGGCCGGCCGCCGGGGTCACGGACGAGTCGCCCGGCACGAGGCACTCGTAGGTCGCGTCGAGCCCGTTGTTGTCGGGGCCGTTCGTCCAGGAGAACACGCCGGTCTCTGGAGTGTAGACCAGCCCCTGCACGGTGAAGCTCACGGATGCCTCCGCCGCAGCAGGGTAGGTCCCGGACCAGGTGCCGCAGGAACCCCAGACCGTGCACGCCTGCACCTGGAACCGGACCACCTGCCCGAACCGGAATCCGAGCGGCGCCCGCGGCCAGGTCGTCGCCGGGAAGGTGACATCGGTCCACGGCATCGGGTTGCCCGAACCGTCGACGGCCCGGATATTGTAATGGTCGACGCCGGCGCTGGGGCTCACGCCGTCGATGCGAAGGTCCCAGGAGTCGCCGTTCATCGCCATCGGGCTGTTCACGGACGTGATGTCGCCCGGCGCCGGCCGCACGAGCACGGTCGCCACCGCGGTCGGCGCGCAGCCTGCCCGGTTGTAGCCCCAGACGACGAACGAGTAGTGGCCGTTGTCGGCGAGGAGGTTGTCGAAGACGACAGAGGTGGTGCCGGCGGCGACCGTCTTCTGTTCGGCGACGATTCCGCCCTGGGTCGGGGCGACCAGCGTTCCGGGGGCCGGGGTGGTCACCGAGCAGGACTGGGCACCGGTGGGCACCTGGTCAGCGCTCACCCGCTGCACGAAGTAACCCGCGATGCCGTCGCCGCGGCCGTCGAAGGCGTCCCAGCTCACCGTGACGGAGCCGCTCGAGTCGACCGCGTTCGCGGTGATCGCGCCGGCCCGGGCCGGGCCGAACGGCCGCCCGTTTCCGGTTGCCGTGTTCCAGGTGGACAGCGCCGGGTAGGCGTCGTTCCGCGCGCTGACCGTGAAGGGGACATCCGTGCCGTTGACGAGGCCGCCGACGTCGATGGTGCAGGAGCCCGCGCTGCAGGACGGCCCGGATGCGCTGACCTCGCTCTGCGGAGTGCCGGCGACAGTCACGACGTAGCCGCGCATGGCGGTGCCTCCGCCGACCGGGGCGACCGTGTTCCAGTGCAGGCGCAGCCCGGAGTCGAGCGGCTCGGCCGTCAGCCCGGCCGGGGCCGGCGGGACGACGTCGGACCAGACCCGGTCGGCGAGCACGGTGGCCGCGGACGGGCCGATCCCGTTACGGGCTGCTACGGCGACCCGCACCGCATTGCCCTGGCCATTGCCGGGGGTGAAGACCTCGCAGGCCGTGGCCTGGCAGAGCGTGCTGCCGACGACGGCGCCCGTCGCTGCGCTGGTCAGGGTGATCTCGAAGCCGGAGACGGCGGCGTTGTTCGACGCTCCCGCGTTGAACGCGACCGAAATCCGGCGGTCGGCGAATGAGGTCACCCGGAGGCTCGACACCGGGTCGGGTTTGTCCTGCACCGAGATGCGCACCGTGCCCCAGGCGAACCGGTCTGGGTCGCCGGTCGCGTCGGCCACCTGGTATTGCAGGTTCGTGTCGGCGGGCGCGGCCTCCGGCGCGACCTTGACGGTGAGGCGGCTGTTGTCGGCGCTGGGGGTGATGCTCACTCCCGCGGGAACCCCGGCGCCGTCGACGCCGCGCACCGCCACGACCCGCAGCGGCACGGCCGGGAACGGGTTGGTCGCGCCGTCGTTCGCGAGCACGTCGACGACGGTGCTCTGGCCGCGCGGGGCGATGACGGCGTCGGCGGCGGGCACGGCCAGGGGCCGGGTCGACGCGACCACGCCCATCTCGATCCGGCCGGCCTTGCCGGCGTTGATGCCGTCACGCACGCCGATCGTGATCGTTCCGCGGCCGCCCGTCGGAGTCGACTCCGAGGCGTGCAGGGTCAGCTGCTGGCCGTCAAGGGAATAGCTGAAACCGACGGGGCGAGGCTCGAGCACCGTGTAGGCCAGTTCGGCCTGGTCCTTCGGGTACGGGTAGGAGGTGAGCCGGGTCAGGTCGATGACCTTCGTCTGGTCAGGCTCGAAATCGAGCACTGCGCCGTCGAAGCCGGGCGGCTGGTTCTCGCGCGGGGTGACGTCGATCGGCAAGACGATCGTCGCCGTGCGACCGTCCGGGTCGCCTGCCCGGGTGCCGTCCGTCACCTCGAAGGAGATCGAGGCTGGTCCGTAGTACTTGTCGCTGCTGGTGAACACGAGACGAGTGTCTGAGGAGACCAGGTCGGCCCCGTCGGAACGGGTGGCCTGCACGAGGCTGCGATCGGTGAGGCGCACTCGCCGGCCGCCGACGGCGACGACGTAGTCGTTGATGTCGATCGTGAGGGTCGATTCGCTCTGGACCTTGAGCGGGGACATGCCCTTCCGCAGTTGCGGCAGGGCGTCGTTCGAACCGGGAACCCAGACGAACGCATAGGACACAATGCTCGTGTCGTCCGGGTTCGCCACCTCGAACGGGATGACCTGGCTGCTCTCCCCGATGCTCACCCTCACGCGGTGCTTGCCGGTCACCTCGGCGACGCTCGAGAAGCGGGCCGGGACGGACAGTTCAAGGCTGCTCGCGGGCCCGTCGGCGAAGAACACGTTGGCCAGCACGTCGACGTCGATGGTGCGCCGGTCGAGCACGTCGGAGAGCGCCAGGTGCGTGTCCCGGGCGTCGGGTCGGGAGCGCGGGGCATCCGCCCGCACGACAACGGTGAGGAAGGTGGAACTCGAGCCGCCGCGGTCGTTCTGGATGTCGTAGATGAATCCGTAGCGCCCCTCCCTGGCCGGCGCGTGCACGGAGACGGCGTCGCCGACGATGACGGCCTTGCCCCGTGAGTTGCCGGTGCCGGTCGGTTCGACCCCGGTGATGGTCAGGGCGCCTCCGTCGGGGTCAGAGTCGTTTCCGAGCACGCGCACCCTGACAGTGGAACCCGGGCGCACGATGACCTCATCCGGCGCGGCGACCGGGTTGCGGGCGCCGTCCAGCCGCGGGCTGATTCCAACCCGCACGGTGCCGACGGCGCGGGCGCCGAGCGCGTCGACGACCGAGTAGGTGAAGGTGTCCGTGCCGGCCGAGTAGTCTCCCGCGGTGTAATCGATCGAATCGGAGCTTCCGATTGTCACCGAGCCCTTGCCGGGGTTGGTTTCCTGGCCGACCAGTTGCACCGAGTCGCCGTCGGGGTCGATTCCCGACAGCGGGATGGGGATGCGTACCGTGTCGCCGGCGAGCACGCGGGCGGTCACCGTCTTCGGCACGGGCGGGTTGTTCGAGTTGGGGTCGGCCTCCCGCACCGAGATGCGCACCTCGGCGTTGGCGAACTGGCCGTCCGGCGCGTTCACCCGGTAGACCGCGGTGAAGTTGCCGGTCGTGTTCGGGGCGAGGTAGCGCAGCACGGTGCCCGACGCGAAGAGCAGGCCTGCTTCGGCCGGGAGCCCGGTGGCGAGGGTGGGATCGAGCGTGAGGGTGTCGCCATCGGGATGTTCGTCATTCGCCAGCACGGGCACGTCGATGGCGTCACCGACCCGCACGGAGACCGTGTCCGGAACGGCGAGGGGTGCCTGCTTCCGGGCCGGCGGCGGGATCTCGATCACCGTCACCGTTCCCTCGGCCTCGGCCAGACCATTGCTGATCCGGTAGCCGAACGCGACCGAGCCGTTCTCGAGGGGCTTCGTGAGGGTGACCCGGATGATGCGCTGGTCGAGGATCTCGACACGCAGCCCGCTCACGGGCGGCACGTTCATCGTGCCGGTGACCAGCAGCACGCCACCGGCCGGGTCGATGTCGGTCGCGAGCACGTCCACGAGGGTGGCTTGCTGGCCGCGCACGAACGCCGTGTGCGGAACGGTGATGGGGGTGCTGTTGGCGTCGGGAGCCGCGGACACGTTGACGCGGATGCGACCGGTCGCCGTGAGCGAGCCGTCCGTCACCGCGTATTCGATCTCGTGCACTCCGATCGCGCTGCTGGCGAAGCGGAAGCTTCCGCCGTCGAAGTCGGGGGTGATGGTCACCTCCGGTTTCGCCGGCACGCTGCTCAGGCGGAGGGGCGCCGATCCACCGCGGACGTGCTCGAGCGGGGACACCGTCACCTCGGCGCCGGCGGTGGCGATCACGACGAAGGCTTCGGCGACGATCGGCACCGATCCGGAGGGACGGACCGTCACCGACAGCGTCCCTGTGCCGCTCGCCTGGCCGTCGGACACGGTGAGGCCGATCGACTTCGCGTCGGAGCTGCTGCCGGCATCCGTGTAGACGACGGCGCCGCCCGGGGTGAAGCTGATCTGGTCCGGCGCCACGGCGGTCGCCTCGGTCAGGAAGATCGGATCGCCGTCCGGGTCGACCCAGTCGCCGAGAACCTGGCTGGTCACCCGGCCGCCGGACCTCACCGTCGTGTGGGTGCCGCGCGCCTGCGCCGGGGCCGAGTTCTCCTCCGGGCCCCGGATGGTGACCGTCACCGTGGCCGAGGCTTTGCCGCCCCGGCCGTCATTTATCGTGTAACCGAAGCTCACCGCGCCCGTCGCGGTCGGTGCCAGCGTCAACTGCACCTGCTGGGTGTTCCCGACCAGGTCGAGTCGCCCCGTCTCGGCGGGGAGGGTGGTGAGCGAGTCGATCACCAGGACGTCGCCGTTCGGGTCGAAGTCGTTCAGCAGCACGGGCAGGATGACGGTTCGCCCCGGCCGCGCCCCGAACTCGTCGTCGACGGCGACCGGCGGGACCTGCGCCTTCTCGAACTCCGGCGGGGTGTCGTCGTTGTTCTCCACGACTCTCTGCTGGTCCTGGTTGGTGTCGATCAGCTCGGCCCAGTTGTCGATGAGCTCGTTCCCGCGCTGCACCGCCCAGGCTGCCCCGTTGAGCGCGTCGTTGAGCACCATCCCCGTGCCGTTGCGGCGGAAGGCAAGCCGGGCGTCGCCGGCGAGACCGGTGAGGGTCTCGGTCCTGCCGTTCGCCGGGTCGCCGGCACAGTCGCGCCACACGGTGCCGTCTCCCCAGGCCGCATAGGAGCAGTTGTCGTCCGACGCCGGGGCGACGGCCTGCCCGGATCGTCCGCTGACCACGGTCGACGGGTTGCCGCCGGCCAGGGGAACCGCCTCGAGCCCACCATTGTGCGCGACCAGCACCCGGTCGCCGTTCACGCCGGGCTCCTGCAGCTTCGGTTCGTCGCCGGCTCGGATGTCCCGCGAGAGGTCGGTCTCGCCGCCGGAAAGGAACAGGCGCAGGGTCGTCGCGTTCAACAGCGCCCACTGGCCGGCGACGCTGGTCAGCTGGTAGCTGTCTTCCGGGGCTCCAGCGGCCACCGTCACGGTGGAGGCGATCGCGTCCGGACGGGCCGGATCGACGAGCGACAGGGATCCGGTCGCCGGCGTGAAGGCGTACAGCATCCCGTCGGCGTCCATGCTGACCACGGACCCGGCACCGAAGGAGAGCGCCGGCTCTGCCGTACTGTCGAAGGCGGCGAGCCGGTCGGCCGCCAGATTCCAGACGTCGCCGTTCGAGACGACGACGGCGCGATCGCCGGCGAGGAAGATGCCCGGCGCCTTGGGCGGTAGCGCCACGCTCTCGGTGACCTTCGCCGTCGCCGGGTCGACGATGTCGACGGAGTTGTTCCCCCGGTCGAGCACCAGGACGGTGGCCCCCTGCTGCACGACGTCGAGCCGGGAGCTGCCGGCTTCGACAACGGTGTTGAGCTCGAACACGGCCGTGTTGGCTCGTCCGACGACCTGGCGTGCCTCGTTCGTCACCCAGACGGCGGCATCGCCGAGATCGAGCCGCTGGGCGGTGTAGCCGCCCGAGACAATCGCCACGGTGGCAATGACCGCCACGATGACGGTGCCGCTCAGCATCGTGGTGAACAGCGACCGGTGGGCGGAGAGCCACCGGCGGATCATGGGCCGTCACCAGCGGTGTCGACGCACTTCTCCCCACTGGGCGTCCCGCCCTTGCCGTCGCGGTTGACGGTCACCGTCACGCAGACCCGGGGCTGCCCCTTGGGGTCGACGCTGAATTCGGTTCCGCGCTGGATGCTGCTCTCCCCGGTGCGCAGCGCCACGACGTAGCTGTCACCGTCCCTCACCCCCGGGTCGGCCCAGCTGAAGAGCACCGTGCCGTTCCGGAGTTCCCCCGACACGTCGCTGACCGTGGGGATGCCGGAGCCGACCTGGCGCACGAGGAAAGTCGCTGCGGTGGCCGCGAGGCCGACGATGATCACCGCTGCCGCGATGAGCGCCCAGAAGGTGAGGGTTCGCTGCCGGGGTCGCTGCGCGGTCGTCACGGACTCGCCGCCGGTCAGGCTGGGCGGCCGGGTCGCCGAACGGGCCAGGCTCTTCGCCGCTTCAGGCCGGCGGCGACGGCGGCGGCCGGCGTAAGCGTCGACCGAGTTGATGCCGGTGATCCGGGTCTTGTCCGACTGGTCGGCGACGGTGTCCATGGCCCAGCCATCCGTCACGACCTCGAGCGGGGTCTGCGGCAGGCCGAGTTCCGCCTCCACCGATTGCAGTTCGCGGATGACCTCGAGCACGCTGCGCTGCCGCAGCTCCGGGCGCCGGGACATGGTCTTCGCCAGGATGAATTCGAGCCGGGCCGGCACATCCGCCCGGTCAAGGGCCGGGATCCTGGCCTTGTTGATCCTGGCCATGATCTGGGCCGAGCTGTTCTCCTCGCCCGGCAGCTCGAACGGGGACCGTCCGGCCAGCAGCGAGTACAGGGTCGCACCGAGCGACCACACCTCGGAGGCGATCGAGCCGGAACTCTCGTCGAGGAGCACCTCGGGGGCCGACCAGGGTATCGACAGCCCGATCGCTTCGGAGTTCTCCACCTCGCCGAGGGTGGCCGCGATACCGAAGTCGGACAGGACCGGATGACCATAGGCCGTGACCAGGATGTTCGACGGCTTGAGGTCGCGGTGCAGCACCCCGCTCTGGTGGGCGGTCTCCACCGCGCTGGCGATCTTGATGCCGATCCGCAGGACCTCGGGCACCGACAGGGCTTCGACCCGATACCGCTGGCTGAGGGTGGAGGAGCAGTACTCCATCACCAGGTACGGCCGTCCGTCGGCGGACACACTGGCCTGGAACACGGTCAGGATCGACGGGTGCGAGCTGAGCTGCGCCATCAGGTTGGCTTCGGCCTGGAACAGCTGGCGCACATGATCGCTCACGATTTCGGCCAGCAGCACCTTGACGGCGACCTGGCGCCTGGGCATGTTCTGCTCGTACAGGAACACGTCGGCGAAGCCGCCTGACCCGAGCACCCTCAGGTAGGAGAACCCCGGGAGATTCGGGGGCGTCGAGGGCAATCGTCGAGCCATGTTCGCCTCCCCGTGTAACGGTGCGTGTCGAGCGTGCTGTGAACGCTCGTCGAACGGGTAAAACGATCGAGCGTCTGATAAGTCTAGGCAACGGTCGAGCCGCACAGCCGGAAGGAACTACCCCAACTCTGGGGGTACGGCTGAGGGTGAGAGCTCGCCGACATCGATCACGTCGAGCACGATCACAGTGACGTTGTCGCGTCCGCCGTTCTCGAGTGCGGCGTCGACGAGCGACTTCGCCGCGTCGGCGGCCCGCGGGTTCGACATCAGGAAATGCCGGATGCCGTAGGCCGTGAGTTCCTTGGTGAGGCCGTCTGAACAGACCAGCAGTCGCATCCCCGGCTGGATCGGGAGCACCCGGTAGTCGGGGACCGGCGGCTCGTGGAATCCGACGGCCCTGGTGATGATGTTGCCGTGGGGGTGCACATCCGCTTCGTCGCGAGTGATGCGCCCGGCGTCGACGAGTTCCTGCACCACGGAGTGGTCGGTGGTGACCTGTTCGAGAACACCGGAGGTCAGCTGGTACACGCGTGAATCACCGATGTTGAAGACGATCCACTGGGGCGCCCCGGAGACGACAGCGACGGCGGCGCCGGTCACCGTCGTGCCGGTCCCGAGGTCGGTGACGCCCTCGCCCGTTGCCATGTCGGAGACGGCCAGGCTGAGCGCCCCGTTGATCGCGTCGGGTTCGAGGTGGTCGCGCCCGGCGAATTCAGCCAGCCGGGTGACGACCGCGGCACTGGCGACGTCGCCGGCCGAGTGCCCGCCCATGCCGTCGGCGACGGCGAAGATCGGCGGCTCGGAGAGAAGGCTGTCCTCGTTGACCTCGCGGCGGTGCCCGGTGTCGGTCAGCGCCGCCCAGGCCAGGGTGATGGTCTTGTGCAGCGACGGAAGCTCGATCGTGACACCGGTTGAGCTCTGACCAATCTGGGTCACGATTGTGCCTTCCAAAATTGGCGCGTGGACACGGAGCCGGCTAATCGCCGCTCGTGGGGAGGATCTCGATGATATTACCGTCCCCGATGTCCAGTCTCGTACCGGGGAGCACGGCGAGGGACTGCCCGGAGGCCAGCCGTTGCGAGCGTCGCCGGGGAAGCGTGACCACGGTGCCGTTCGTGGAGCCGAGGTCTGTCACCACCACCGAGTCGCCCACCTGGCGGATGTCGAGGTGGGTTCCCGACACGGCGGAGGTCGGCGAAGCCATCTCGAGCAGCCGGGGCGGCGGCACTTCGGCGACCCGGGCCGGACGCGGGTGCCGACCCAGCCGGCAGGCCGTATCGAGCCGCAGCTCCGTTCCGTCGGGCAGGCGCAACCCATAGAGGGCGCGGTCGGCATCGCCCGGCCGGGCCCCCCCTGTCTCCTGTCCCGCCTGTCCCGCCGGGGCGGCGACGTCGGCCGGAACGGTACCCGTCCGACGTCCCCGGGAGCCCGGGGGCGGCAGGATCACCGTGGCCTCCTGCACCCTCGGCACGCGGAGCACCGTGTCCGCGTCGACGGCCGGCGGGCGCGGGGCGCGGATGATCGTGGCTTCCATACTCTGGGGTTGATCCACGAGCGACCAGAACAAGCGGCTCGCCGAGACGGTGCCGCCGAGGAAGGGGCGTCCGGAGTCGAGCAGCCCGGCTGGCATGACGGCGCGCCCCGGGCCGCCGATCACGAGGCCGGTCACGGACCGGAAATCGGCGAGCAGCCAGGGACGGATGTCTCCGGCTACGAAGCGCCGTGACCCACCCACCGAGAACACGTCGACCGCGATCTCGCCGCGCACGATCACCGACACCGGCACGCCGTCCGCATCGGTGGGATCCCGCTGCACGATCACCGCGAAGCTGGCGACCGCGCAGTCGCCGCGGAGCGGCAGCAGTGCGACCAGCGCCTCCGCCTCCACCGTCTGCTCGCCGGACAGCGCGTCCAGGGCAGCCACGACCGCGGTCGGCGTCGCCGCCGGGAGGGCGGCCAGGAATGCGCGCCCGACGACGAAGGACCACTCGGTATCTTCCCCCGGCGCCAACAGGTACCCAACGCGTGCCATAGAACCGGCCTTCCGCTCAGTGTCCGACCCGACTCAGTGTCCGGCACGATTCATTGTCCGGCACGGCTCATTGTCCGCACATCCCGCCGGCGACGACAAGGCGACGACTGACCCAGCCATAGCTCTGGATTCCGCAGTTTTGCACCCTTTTCGCTACGGAATCCCTTGCCGAATGGCAATCTCACTGGCATAATCGCTGGATGAGCGCAAATGGACGCGGTGCGGCAGCGAAGCCGGCCCAGCTGGACGAGGTGTCCAAAAAGATCATCGAACAGCTGCAGGTCGACGGTCGGCGCTCCTATGCCGAGATCGGCAAGGCTGTCGGCCTCAGCGAAGCTGCGGTGCGGCAGCGGGTGCAGAAGCTCACCGAGGCCGGCGTCATGCAGGTGGTCGCCGTGACCGACCCGATGCAGCTCGGCTTCTACCGCCAGGCCATGATCGGCATCCGCGCCAGCGGCGACACCCGGATCCTGGCCGACAAGCTCGCCGCCATCCCGGCCGTCGACTATGTCGTACTCACCGCCGGATCGTTCGACATCCTCGCCGAGGTGGTCTGCGAAAACGACGACGAGCTCATCGCCCTGCTCAACTCGCAGATCCGCAGCCTCGAGGGCGTCAACTCCACCGAGACCTTCGTCTATCTCAAACTCCACAAACAGCTCTACAACTGGGGAACACGGTAAAAAAATATGACTATCACTGCGCCTGACACCACCGAAACAACCTCCGCCGAGGCATCGCCTCCCGTCTTCACCGACGCCGAGAACGCGGCGATGCAGCAGAAGGCGAAGGACCACCTCTGGATGCATTTCTCCCGCCAGTCCGTGCTGGAGTCCGGCGCCGGGGTGCCGATCATCACCAAGGGCCTCGGCCATCACATCTGGGACTCGCACGGCAAGAAATACATCGACGGGCTCAGCGGCCTGTTCACCGTGAATGTGGGCCACGGGCGCAAGCGCCTGGCCGAGGTGGCGGCCAGGCAGGCCGAGGAACTGGCCTTCTTCCCGGTCTGGTCCTATGCGCACCCGAACGCGATCGAATTGGCCGACCGGCTGGCGTCCTACGCTCCCGGCGACCTCAACCGCGTCTTCTACTCCACCGGCGGCGGCGAAGCGGTCGAGACCGCCTTCAAGCTGGCCAAGTACTACTGGAAACTGCAGGGCCGGCCGACCAAGCACAAGGTGATCTCCCGCAACGTCGCCTACCACGGCACACCGCAGGGCGCCCTGGCGATCACCGGGATCCCGGCCATGAAGGAGATGTTCGAACCGGTCACGCCCGGCGGTTTCCGGGTTCCCAACACCAACTTCTACCGCGCGGACGAGATGGGCTCCGGCTTCGGCGACGACGTGGAGAAGTTCGGCCTCTGGGCCGCGAACCGGATCGAGGAGATGATCCAGTTCGAGGGCCCGGAGACGGTCGCCGCCGTGTTCCTGGAGCCCGTGCAGAACTCCGGTGGATGCTTTCCCCCGCCCCCCGGCTACTTCAAGCGGGTCCGTGAAATCTGCGACCAGTACGACGTGCTGCTCGTCGCGGACGAGGTCATCACCGCCTTCGGCCGGATCGGCAACATGTTCGCCTCGACCACCTTCGGGATCGAGCCGGACATGATCACCTGCGCGAAGGGCATGACGAGCGGCTACTCGCCGATCGGCGCGACCATCGTCAGCGACCGCATCTACGAGCCGTTCAAGCACGGCGACACCACGTTCTACCACGGCTACACTTTCGGCGGCCACCCGGTGTCGTCGGCTGTGGCACTGGCCAACCTCGACATCTTCGAGGAGGAGAAGCTCAACGAGAACGTGCGCGAGAACTCCCCCGTCTTCCGCGCCGAGCTCGAGAAGCTCCTCGACCTGCCGATCGTGGGCGATGTGCGCGGCGAGGGCTACTTCTTCGGCATCGAACTGGTCAAGGACAAGGAAACCAAGGAGACCTTCACCGACGCCGAGTCGGAGCGCCTGCTGCGCGGCTACCTGTCCAAGGCCCTGTTCGAGGCGGGTCTCTACTGCCGGGCCGACGACCGGGGCGACCCGGTGGTCCAGCTCGCTCCCCCGCTGACCATCGGACCGGCCGAGTTCCGGGAGATCGGCGAGATCCTGCACGGGGTGCTGTCGGAGGCGCCGAAATACCTCTAACCCGGCCCGGCAGTCAGGCCCTTGTTTCAGGCCCCGGCCGGACTCGTCGTCTCCGGTGGCCGTTCTTCATCGAACGGCACCGCGAACGCCCAGTCCGGCAGGTGCCCTGAGGACACGAGCGTGTCCAGCAGGTCCGCCATGCCGTAGCGAGGGTCGACGGCCAGCGCCCGGTCGACGAAGATGCCCGCCACCGAACCGCGGCCCATCGCCCAGGACAACCAGGCGAGCATGCAATACGGGGCAGGCCTGGCCCGGCGAGGGGCCAGGGCCACCACGGTCAGCAGCAACCGCACCGCCCGTTCGATGCGGTCGGGGTCCGGCCGCACGGTTGTCAGCCCGAGCATCAGGTCGCTCGTCTGTTTCGCGTCGGGTTCGTCGTCGCCGTTCCGCTCCCGCTCGGCCCGCACGATGTCATCCATGCTCTGCCCCGTGGCGCCCTGGATGGCCGCGTAGCGCAGGTTGAGCGCGTGGGTGAGTGCGCCGACCGTCTCGCCGAACGCGAACTGCAGCATCATCTGGTCCCGGCAGGCAGGCCCCTGCAGCAGGAAGAGCAGCGCCGCCACGTCATCGGGATCGAGGGCTCCGGGATCCCAGTCCAGGGCCGCCTCCGCTGTGGCCACGGGATCGAGGATGTCGCCGACCATCGCGAGCAACTCGGGAACGGTCTCCTCCTTCCCGCCGAGCTTCTGGTAGCGGGCCAGCCGACGGCCGACCCGCTCCCGCGCGGCGAGGTCGACACGGGGCAGGTCGGCCCGGCTGCGCAGGCTGGCCAGGTCACAGCGGGCCTCGGCGGGGATGGCCCGCTGCACCTCCGATCCGGCGATGTCCGCCAGCGGATGCCCGCCGGCCGGGCAGGACTGGTCACGGTACGACCCCCAGCCGTCGCTCGCGACGCAGAGAGCGTCGCGCACGAGGAAGCCGGAGAGCTCCGCCCGGGCACACACGGTTTCGGCGAACCGCTCCGCCGGCAACCCGGCCACCGACGCGAAGGACTCCTCCGTGTAGACCACCGGCACGACAGCGTCCACCCCGGGAATCCGGCACAGCGTGCCGACGAGGGTGGACGCGATTCTCCGCAGCACCGTGCGGGATGCCCCGGCCGCCGGCAAGTTGAAGCGCATGGCACCGCAGGTGCGGTTGCCCCGGAACGCCACGAGCACCATGCTCCGTTCCGGCTGGAATCCGACGAGTTGCGGCACGAGCGCGAGGAAGTCATACGCTTCCCTGGTCTTGACGATTGTCCTGTTCATGCGGCAACCCTCGCCTTTCGGGCGGCGCTGCGGGCACCTGCGCCGCAGTCGGTGGACAACCGGACCTTCCGGGTGCCTGTGGATGACTCCCGCGAATGAGGCGATGGCGCGGCGGCACCGTACTCTTGACGAAGAGATGCGGCCGATGCGGAAACGCCGGGCACCGACGAAAGCGCAGGGTCCACGAATGCCGGGTTCAACGATTGTTGACATCCTCCTGGTCCTGCTGCTGGTGAGCTATCTCGCCTCGGGCTTCCGCAGCGGCCTGATCGGCAGCCTCAGCAGTATCGCCGGGCTCATCGCCGGTGGCGTCGCCGCCTACTTCCTCGTTCCCCTGGTCGGCGCCTGGGTTCCCGCCGCCGAATGGCGCACGGCCGCCACCCTCGCGACTGCCGGGGTGCTCCTGATCGGCGGACTTTCGCTCGGCAGCTCGATCGGCCGGTCCCTTCGGCCGCACAGCGCCCGCACCAAGCTCCGCCTGGCAGACCGGATGCTCGGCGCCGGCGCCGCGGTCGTCGCATCCGCCCTCGTCGTGTCGATGCTCGCGTTCAGCATCGGCGGGCTGGGCGTGCCGCTGCTCTCCCCCGCCATCGCCTCCTCCGGCGTGATCAGGTCGATCGACTCGCTGACCCCCGACCCGCTGAAGTCGTTCCTCGCCCAGCTGCGCTCCGTCGTCGTCAGCGAAGGGCTCCCCCGGGTGGTCGAGGCCTTCAACGGGCCGATGCCGACCATCCCGCTCGTCTCCGCCGACACCGACGCACTCCTTGCGGCCCGCCAGTCCGTGATGAAGATCACCGGGACCGCGTACGCCTGCGGGCAGAACCAGTCGGGCAGCGGTTTCGTCATCGCCGAGGACCGCGTGCTCACCAACGCCCACGTGGTCGCCGGCGTGACCGAACCCGTCGTCGTCACGCCCGGTGGCAACGCCAGGCCGGGCCAGGTCGTCTATTTCGACCCGGTCGTCGACCTGGCCGTCATCGCCGTGAGCGGCCTCTCCGCCCCGGCTCTCGCCCTCGGTCCCAACCTCGCCCCGGGCAGCCGTGCCGTCAGCGACGGCTACCCCTACGGCGGCCCGTTCGATTCCGGGCCGGCGCAGGTCGTCGCCGTGGCCCCGGCGCTCGTCGCCGACATCTACGGCCAGGAACCGGCGCAGCGGCAGCTCTACACGCTCGCCGCGGACGTGCAGCACGGTGAATCCGGGGGGCCGCTCCTGAGCGAGGCCGGCCAGGTGGCCGGGGTCATCTTCGCCAAGTCCACCGTCACGAACAACCTCGGCTACGCGCTCGCGATGGAGGAAGTCGACCCGGTGGCCGCCCAGGCGGCGGCGCTTTCCGCTCCGGTCTCCTCCGGGGACTGCATCAAGGGCTAGCGTCCATTCCGGCGGCGGAAGACCGCCGGGCCCTGATGGGAGACCGCCAGCTGCAGCCGCTCGGCGTGAGTGCCCGGCAGCGCCGGGAGGGCGTCGAGGGGCCACCACGCCGCGGCCGTGTTCTCACCATCGGCGGGGTGCGGCTCCCCGCTCACCCACCGGCAGCGGAAGACGAGGTCGAGGTACTGCGCCTGGTCCCCGTTCGCGTAGCTGAGCGGCTCCCGGGTGAAGACGCCGACGAGGGCTTCGACCTCGGCGACGATGCCGGCCTCCTCGAGGATTTCGCGGGCGGCAGCATCCGCAGGCTCCTCACCGGGATCGATGACGCCCGCGACGGACGACCAGTGGCCCGTGTCGACGCGGCGCACGAGGAGCACCTCGGCATCCCGCACGACGACAGCGGTGACGCCGCTCAGCCACAACGGGGCGTGCCCGATGCTCTCGCGGAGGTCGAGGATGAAGTCGGGAGTGGCCATGAAAAGAGCCTAGCGGCGGGGTCGCGGTCGTCCCGGTGGCAAAATGGACAGGTCCCGGTTCGCGGGACCAGACGAAAGGCCAGCAATGACCATCATCGCCGCCGCTGACGGCTCCGCCCTCGGCAACCCCGGTCCGGCCGGATGGGCGTGGTACGTCAACGACTTCTGCTGGGCTGCCGGCGGGTGGGAGCACGCCACCAACAACCAGGGCGAGCTCAAGGCCGTGCTGGAGTTGTTCCGGGCGACCGCGCACCTCGACGACGACCTTCTGGTGCTCTGCGACAGCCAGTACGTGATCAACTCGGTGACGAAATGGATGCGCGGCTGGAAGGCGAAGGGCTGGCGCAAGGCCGACGGTAGGCCCGTGCTGAACCTCGAGCTGCTGCAGGAGATCGACGCCGCGCTGGTCGGACGCAAGTACCGGTTCGAATGGGTCAAGGGGCACGCGAATCATCCGCTGAACGAGGCCGCCGACAGCCGCGCCCGCGCCGTCTCCGAGGCGTTCCAGCGCAAGGTCCCGTTCAAGCCTGGCCCGGGGTGGGTGCGAACCGGAGACCTCGTGCCGGCCCCCGACGCCTCGACCGCCGTCGTTCGCAGCACGCCGCCTGGCCGCGGGGCGGCGGACAGGTCCGCCACCGCGCCGCCGGCCACCAGGCCCGCCGGCCGCCAGGCGCATCCCGAACTCTTCTCGTTCGATGCCACCGGCACCGAGGCGGCCGCCGCACCCGGCCGCACGATCTCGCTGACGCTCTCCGTCGACGAGCACGCGCGCCTCGCCGAGCGGGCCGGCCGGCTCGGGGTCAGTTCCGAGGAGCTGCTGCGCGGCCTGATCTAGGATCAGGCCCTGACGGGGACCTTCTCCGCGGCGAGCTTCTCCGCGGCGAGCCTCGCGGCGGCCTTCTTCGCCGCGTTCTTCGGCGGCAGCAGGGTGCTCGCCTCGTCGAGGGACATCCCGTTGGTCTCCGGGATCTTGGTCAGGACGAAGACGAAGGACAGGGCCGCGAACACCGCGTACATCCCGTAGGTCAACGGCAACGACAGTGCTGCCAGCGGTGGGAACGTGACGGCGACCAGGAAGTTGGCGACCCACTGCGCGGCGGCCGCGATTCCGAGGGCCTTCACGCGGATCGTGTTCGGGAAGATCTCCCCGAGAAGTACCCAGACCACCGGACCCCACGACGCACCGAAGAAGATGACGAACACGTTGGCCGCGACCAGGGCGATCGGACCCCAGGCGCCGGGCAGGCTGAGTTCACCGTTTACGGTCACCGCCTGGCTGAACGCGATGGCCATGGTGGCCAGCGACAGGGTCATCCCGATCGAACCGGTCATCAGGATCGGCCGCCGGCCGATCCGGTCGACGAGGGCGATGGCGACGAAGGTGACCAGGATGTTAGTGAGACCGGTGAACACGGAGATGGTCAGGGAACTGGACTCCTCGAAGCCCACCGCTTTCCACAACGTGGTCGAGTAGAAGAAGATCACGTTGATGCCGACGAACTGCTGGAAGACGGACAGGATGATCCCGACCCAGACGATCGGTCGGAGCCCCAGGGCCTTGCCCCGGAGCGAACCGGACCGGGCGGCGCGTTTGTCGACCGCTATCGACGCCTTGATGTCACGAATCTCACGGTCCACGTCACCGTTCGGCCAGAGCTTCGCGAAGACGGTGCGGGCCTCGTCCTCGCGTTCCTTGAGCACGAGGAAGCGCGGCGATTCCGGCAGGAGCCTGGCGATGACGAAGTACACGGCGGCGGGAAGGGCGCAGGCGAGGAACATCCAGCGCCAGGCGTCGAGCCCGAACAGGGACGGTTCGCTGGCGCCGCCGGCGGTATTGGCGAAGACCGCGTCGGAGAGCAGCGCCGAGAAGATGCCGATGGTGATGGCGAGTTGCTGGAGCGATCCCAGCCGCCCGCGCATCTGCCGGGGCGAGATCTCGGCGATGTACGCCGGAGCGACAACGGAGGCGAGTCCGATTCCGAGGCCGCCGACAATGCGCCAGAGCACAAGGTCGAAGACACCGAACGCGAAGGCTGATCCAACCGAGCTAATGAAGAACATGATCGAGCCGAGCAGCATGACGGGGATGCGACCGAACCGGTCGCCCACGCTCCCGCCGAGATAGGCACCGCCCGCGGCGCCGAGCAGCGCGCTCGCCACGGCCAGGCCCGTCAGGGTTGCGTTGAGCGAGTACTCATCCTGAATGGCATTGACGGCGCCATTGATGACCGACGCGTCGAACCCGAAGAGGAATCCTCCGAAGGCCCCGGCCACGGCGAGTGCGATGACCTTTCCGTTTGTCGACGGTTGTAGTTTTTGCTTCATCTCACGGGCCCTCAGTTCTGTTTGACAACCTTCCGAGGTTACGCCCGGCGGTCTCTGCCGAAAAAATCGGGCGAACTTTAGCCGATGGCCTGGTGCGGGCGGAACGCCCACTTCGGGTGACATGCGCGTGTGCTATCCATGACGCATGACGCGATTCCTCGGAGTTGATCTGGCCTGGGCCGAAGGCACGGCCTCCAAACCGGCCAACGAGACCGGCCTGGCCTGCATCGACGTAGACGGCCGGGTCCTCGACGCCGGCTGGGCCAGGGGCACCGCGGCCGTGCTCGAGTGGATCGACTCGATGTGGGAGCCGGGCGCGGTGCTCGCGATCGACGCTCCGCTGGTGGTCAACAATGCTTCCGGGATGCGATTGTGCGAGCGTGAGACCGGCAGTCGTTACGGCGGCTGGTTCGTCTCCGCGAACGCCTCCAACCTCGCCCGCCCGTGGCAGGGCGGCGTGTCGATCCGTCGCCGGCTCGAGGCATCCGGCTGGACCTACACCGACGGCCTGTCGCCCGTGGACCCGGCCACCGCCAGTTTCTTCGAGTGCTACCCGTACACGACCCTGGTCGGCGCCGAGGAGTTCGGGTACCACGACAAACGGCCGCGCTACAAGCGGATGGGGTCGTCCCTCCCTCCCGACCAGCGTCGCGCCGCCCGGGCGATCGTCTGCGACGACCTCATCCAGCGGCTCTGGCGGCTCCAGGCTGCGACGCCACCCTTGGACCTATCCTCCCACCCGGTGTCGGATGCCCTGATCACCAGCCACTCGCCGCTGCTCGACCGGGCCTACAAGCACCGGGAGGACCTGATCGACGCCCTGGTCAGCGCCTGGACCGCGTCGCTCTGGTGGCACCACGGCATCGAGCGCAGCCAGGTGCTCGGAGCGGACGACCAGGCCTCCGCCGACGGGCACCGGGCCACGATCATCGCACCGGCCAGGCCGGAGCAGCGCAGGCTGCGCTGAACCGCGGTGCGCCTGAACACCGCCGGGCGAGTCAGCGCACGGGGAGCCAGCGCCCTTTGACCCGCTCAGTCACCCGCCAGGACTGCGGATCGGCCACCCTGCCGGTGGCCACGAGCACGGCATGCCCGATCCGGAGCGCGTCGGACGGGCCGTCCGCGCTGAACCGCACGGTGGCCCGGGCCGCACCGGCCACGACGGCCAGGTCGGAGGCCTCCACCGTGGTCAGCACGGCGGCCGCGGCGGCGGCGGCGGGGAGCACGGCGTGCGGGGCGACTCCGGGCTTGACCGCGCCGATGGTCATTTCGATGCGGAACGAGGGCATGCTGCCAGCGTAGGCTCAACCGGCGTCGCCCGGGTCGCCTTGCCCCTCGGCCGGAAACCGCACCTCGACCCTGGTCCGGTCGGCGAGCTCGTCGCCGGCCGAGTCCCGGATCGCGATGATCACGACGCTGGGTGCCTGGCCGAGCCGGTCGAGCACCTGGCCGATCTCGACCTCGGAGTACGGGTCGGCGAGGTCAAGCACCTCCGGTCGCACGCCGAACAAGTCCTCGGCCTCGTCGATCAGCAGGACTGCCCCCCGGTGCTCGGCCTGCTCGAACAGCGCGGTGAGATTGCGCTCGGTTTCGTCCATGTCGCGGCTGACGATCGAGGCGAGGGGCACGGTCACGAGGGCCTTGCCCAGCTCCTGCGCCACGGATGCCGCTGCGGCCGACTTCGCCGCCGCATCCGTGCCGCTGAACACGGCGATCGCTCCTGCCCCGGCGAGTTGCACGACGTCGTGCACCGTGCCGACGACGGCGACCCGTTCGGCCGCGTCGAGGGTGAACGACGCCATCACCCCGAAGGACAACCGCAGCGGCGCCCCGGAGGCCTGCCAGAGTGCGGTGAGCACCTCGGTGGTCAGGGGCGACGGGGTGAGCCAGACCTGGAGGCTGTCCGCCGACCCGACCGGCACGGTGAGCACCGGGTGCCGCTCGACCGCGGCCCTGGCGGCGCCGAAGGCCCGGTGGCTCGCGGCATCCGTGTCTCCGTCGTCCGCGGGGAAGGCGCTGACCAGGTAGTGCAGCTCGGCGATGACCCGGCTCGGGCCGTGCTGGGCGCTGGCCTCGCGGTAGCTGATCAGGCTGTCGCTGTAGAGGAACAGGTTCACCGACGCCCCGGTCAGGCCGGTCCGGGCCTCGCCGGGCGCCCGGATGGTCGCTTGCAGCCCGACCGATGGAGAGGCCAGCAACTGCTGGAGCGCGATGGTGGTCGATGCGATCGCCTGGCCGTAATTTGTCAGTGACGACATGACGACTCCGTCCTCTGGCCGCGGTGAGCCCGCACCCAGTTGTCACGGTACTCCGGCGAGGGTTGGAGGTCGACCCTTTCTACATCACACTGTCCAGGAATGCCCGCGTGCGCGGGCTCTGCGGGTTGTCGAGCACCTCGGCCGGCGGCCCCGACTCGACGACGACCCCTCCGTCCATGAAGACCACAACGTCGGCGGCACCCCTGGCGAAGCCGATTTCGTGGGTCACGACGACCATGGTCATTCCGTCCGCCGCGAGGGTGCGCATCACGTCCAGCACGTCGCCGACGAGTTCGGGATCCAGGGCGCTGGTCGGCTCGTCGAAGAGGAGCAGCTGGGGATCCATCGCGAGCGCGCGGGCGATCGCGACACGCTGCTGCTGCCCACCGGACAGCTGGGCCGGATACGACTGGGCCAGACTGGCCAGGCCGACGCGGTCGAGAAGTTCGAGGCCGCGGTCCTTCGCCTTCTGCTTGGAGATCCGGCGCACCCCGATGGGTGCGGCCGTGATGTTCTCGAGGGCGGTCATGTGCGGGAACAGGTTGAAGCGCTGGAAGACCATGCCGATCCCTCGACGCTGCCTGGCAACCTCGCGTGGGTTCATCTCGAAGATGCGGTCCTTGCGCTGGGCGTAGCCGACGAGTTCACCGCCGACCGAGATCCGGCCGCCGTCGATGCGCTCGAGGTGGTTGATGCAGCGAAGGAACGTGGACTTTCCCGAACCGGACGGCCCGAGGAGGCACATGACCTGCCCCGGGTTCACGGCGAGCGAGATGCCCTTCAGCACCTCCACTCCGCCGTAGCTTTTGCGCACTTTGAGGGCGCTGAGCAGTGGTTCGACCGCGACCCCGAGGGCATCCGGGCCGGAGGCGAGACTCGCGGTTGTCGCTCGCGAGGTCGCCACTGACGTGCCTGGGCCTGGTCCGGTCATGAGGCGTCCTGACTGTCGGTGCGGTGGGTGTTGATCGGGGTGCGCCGGAGAGCAGCGCGGAGTCGTTGGAACGGGGTCGGCGGGAGGCTCCGGGCCTTGCCTCGGCCGTAGTAGCGCTCGAGGTAGTACTGCGGGATCGACAGCACGGAGGTCAGGAACAGGTACCAGCAGCTGACGACGAGGAGCAGTTCGACCTGGCGCAGGTTCTGGGAGGAGATCTGGGTGGCGACGGTGTAGAGCTCGAGCACGGCGATGACCGACAGCAGGGAGGTGTTCTTGAGCATCGAGATCGTCTCGTTGCCCATCGGCGGGATGATCACCCGCATCGCCTGGGGCAGGACCACCTTGAAGAGGGTGAAGACCGGGCTCATGCCCACCGAGTAGGCGGCCTCGTACTGGCCCTCATCGACCGAGAGCATGCCGGAGCGCACGATCTCGGCCGAGTATGCGGCCTGGTTGAGGGTGAGGGCGAGGAGCCCGGCGGTGAGAGCCGGGATCAACGTGTTCGTGTCGACGGAGAAGATCGTGAAATCGGTGAACGGGATGCCCATCGAGATCTGGGAGTAGAGCAGCCCGAGATAGCCCCAGAACACGATCTGGATCAGCAGGGGCGTGCCCCGGAAGGCCCAGACGTAGAGCCAGGCCAGGGTGTTCATCACCGGGTTGTTCGAGAGCCGCATCACGGCGAGCAGCACCCCGAGCACGGAGGACACCAGCATGGCGACGACCGTGAGCATGATGGTGAGCACGACGCCACTGAGGATCCGCGGGTTGAAGATGAACTCGGTGATCGTGGGGTGGTCGATGTTCTGGTTCTGCCAGAGCGAGATGCCGAGGCAGACGAATCCGATCAGGAGGAAGACGGCGAGGATCCAGCGCCACGGATGCCGGAGCGGCACGGCGACGATGTCGTCCGGGTCGATCTCGGGCGCCGGGCCGGCGGCGGCCCGGCCCGGCCCGGTCAGGGTTGCCTGCGTCATCCGGTCACGACCCGAGGTTGAGGCCGGCAGCGTCGACGGCGTAGTCGCTCATGTCGTACTTCTTCAGGATCTGGGCATAGGAGCCGTCAGCCACGACCGACTGCAGAGCGAGCAGCAGGGCCTGGCTCAGTCCTGAATCCTTCTTGAGCACGCCGATGCCGGTGTAGACCGGGTTGTAGCCGGCCGGGTTGGCCGGGTCGCGCACGACTTCGAACAGCTTCCCGCCGCCCGCGGTCTGGGACGCGTAGGAGGCGACGGCGGAATCGACGACGTCGGCGACGGCCTTTCCTGAGCGAACCGCCGTTTGCACGTCCGTCTCCAGCGGGAGTTCGGCGATCTTCGTCGGGCCGGAGCCGGCCGCCGTGCACTTGGCGTCGTAGCCGTGCAGGATCTCGGCCTGCACGGTCGCCTTCTGCACGGCGACGTCCTTGCCGCAGAGGTCGAGCACCGTGGCGATCTTGCCGGGGTTCCCCGCGGGCACGAGGATGGAGAACCCGGCGTGGAAGTAGTCGACGAAGTCGATCGTCTTCTGGCGCTCGGGGGTGTCGTTCATCCCGGACATGATCACGTCGTGCTTGCCGGACTGGAGCGAGGGGATGATGCTGTCGAAGGCCTGGGTCTGCAGTTCCATCGTCACGCCGAGCTTGGCGCCGATGGCCTGGGCGAGGTCGTAGTCGAACCCGGTGAGCACCTGGTTGTCGTCGAACATCTCCATCGGTGGGAACGGAATGTCGGAGGCGACCTTGATGGTGCCCGCATCCTTGTACTTCGCCGGCAGCGCCGCCGCCGCGGCGGCGTCGACGTCGGCGGTGGACGGCGCCTTCGCCGCCGGCGACGCGCTCGAGGCGGAGCACGCCGACAGCACGAGCGCCGCGGTGACCCCGATCGAGGCTGCCAGCAGAACGGACCGGCCGGTTCGTTTGTCAATGTTCATTCGTGCTCTCCTGACTGGGGTGGCGCGGGGTAGGGCGAAACTGATGCAGCGGAACAGAGGTGAGACGAACGTGACGACGTGCTAGAACCTGATGTCGGTCCTGGCCGTCGTGACGTCGGCGAGCACATCGGGCAGCACGTCGACGCCGATGCCCGGCCCGGTGGGCACCCGCAGGTGACCGTCCTCGAGTACGAACGGAGCTGTGAGGTCATGGGCGTAGTAGCGGTTGGAGGCGGAAGTGTCCCCCGGGAGCACGAAGTTCGGCAGGCCGGCCAGGGCGACGTTCGCGGCCCGCCCGATGCCGGTTTCGAGCATGCCGCCGCACCAGACGGGGACTCCGTGGGCCGCCGCGACGTCGTGGATGCGCCGGGCCTCGAGGTAGCCGCCGACCCGGGCGGGCTTGACGTTGATGATGCTGCACGCGCCGAGCGTGATCGCTGCCGCCGCGTCGCGGGCGGACTCGATCGATTCGTCGAGGCAGATCGGGGTCTTGATCAGCCTGGCGAGGGCGGCGTGGCCGAGGATGTCGTCCTCCTTCAGCGGCTGTTCCATCAGGAGCAGGTCGAACGGGTCGAGGCGGGCGAGGTGGCGGGCATCCGCGAGGCTGTAGGCGGTGTTGGCGTCGACCTGCAACAGGATCTCGTCGCCGAAGCGCTCCCGCACGGCGCGAACGGGCACCAGGTCCCAGCCCGGTTCGATCTTCAGCTTGATCCGCAGGTATCCCTCGGCGAGGTATCCGGCGACCGCGTCGAGCAGTTCGTCCAGCGAATCCATGATGCCCACCGAGACGCCGGCCGGCACGGTGTCGTGCACGGCGCCGAGGTACCGTCCGAAGGAGACCCCGGTCTCCTTGAGCTGGGCGTCGAGAATGGCCGTCTCGAGCACGGCCTTGGACATCGGGTGCCCCTTGACCGGGGCGAGGGCGGTGGCCACGTGTTCGGCGGTCAGCGCGTCGCCGAGCGCCTGCAGCCGCGGCACGAGGTGGTCACGGATGACCAGGTCGGCTCCGTCGAGGAACTCGGAGCTGTAGAGGGGGTCAGGTTCGGCGGCGCATTCCGCCCAGCCCTCCGCGTCGGCGGTGCTGACCCGCACGAGGGTGGTCTCGCGTTCCGTCGAGGTGCCGAACGAGGTGCGGAACGGACTGACCAGCGGGAGGGTGACGCGCCGCAGTTCGATGTTTTCGATTCTCATTGCTGTCCTTTGGTTGCGAGCCGGTACCAGCCGGATCGGGTGACCCCGCGGGCGGCGAGCCCGGAGGCGAATGCCGTGGTGAAGAGTGGGCGGGTCGCGGTGCGCCAGGCGGCGGCCTCGCCGGGGTCCCTGACCCGCAGCGCGACGATGTCGGTCGGCACGCGGCACCAGGTCGACCCGGCAGCCTCGACCGCGCTGGGGTGGCCGTCCGGGCCGGTGGCGCGCACCTGGTCCGGGGTGAAGGCCGGCAGTTCCGTGGCGATGGTGACACCCTCGCTGCAGGCGATCGCCTCCGGGCTCGTCAGGCGCCAGATCGCCGCGAGCCGGTCGCTCTCGTCGTTCGCGTTGATCTCGTCCGCCATCGGGCCGTAGAAATCCTCGAGGTATTCCTCCGCGTGCGCGCCCAGTTTCGTGAGGTTGAACCGGGCGTTCCGGCTCACCAGCGGGTCGAAGGTCCAGGTCATCGAGTCGATTCCCCGGGCGAGCGCCCAGGCCCGCTGGTGCTGTTTGAGTGCGAACCCGACGCCGGCGTCGCCCAGGCCCGGCAGGACCCCCGCGATGAGCGAGTACATCCCGGCGTTGCCCGGTGACACGATCGCCACGGCGGCGCCGCAGAGGACCCCTTCGCCGGTGTAGGCCGCCGTGACGTTGCAGCCGGCGTGGCTGATGCTCCGGAGCAGGTCGGTCGGGATCGGGGCGCCGTGCTGCGAGGTGCCCCAGACCGTGACCAGCAGTGCCTCGACCTCGCGGAGACGCTCCAGTTCCGACTCGTCGCCCACCCGCACGCCGGCGAGCGCCGCGGCACGGGCCGCCGCGTCCTGCGCCTGGCGGACGACGGGGCTGACTTCGAGGCTGACTTCGAGGCTGTGCAACATCGTTCCAGTGTGGCCACCCGGAACGCCTGTGTCGTCGTCGCGCAGCATGAATGTAGTGGCTTTTCATTGTCGTAGCGCACAATCGACGACTACGGTGATCGATATGCGACCATCACGGACACCCCACGCCCCTACTGCGGCCGTGGCCGACGCACGGGATTCCCGGGCGGGCGGCATCGGCGTGTCCGAGCTGCTGGCGGTGCTCGACGGGTCGGGACTGCGGCTGGCCTCACGGCCGAGCTCGCTCCGGTTGCCGCTGACCAGCCCGACCCTGTTCGATCCGTTGAGCGTCTCGCCCGGCCCTCATGCCGGCATCCTGCTGGGTATCGGGGTGCACCCGACCGACGCCGACTCGCCCCGGATCGTGCGCGACGCCGCCCGCCGGGGATTCGGCGCGGTCATCGTGAAGTCGCTCGGCCTGGCCGTCGACACCCTCGCCGCGGTGGCGGACGCCGAGGGCGTGGCCCTGCTGGTGGTGGACGACGAACTCGACTGGCGCCAGGTGGACGCCCTGGTCGCCTCCGCTCTGACCAGTGCGAGCGAGGCCGACAGTTCCCTCTCGGCGACTCCGGTGGGCGACCTGTTCGCCCTGGCGAACGCGATTGCCGCGATGATCGGCGGCGCGACCGCGATCGAAGACCTGCAGACGCACATCCTGGCCTACTCGACCGTGCCGGGGCAGGTCATCGACGCCGATCGGCGCGAGGGAATCCTCGGCCGCCGGGTGCCGGACCTGCCGGAGAACGCGGCCCAGTACGCGTCGGTGTTCCGCGCGCCGGGCGCCGTGCGGGTGCCGGGGCTCACGCCGGGCCTCGACCGCCTCGCCGTGGCCGTTCGCGCCGGCGCGCAACCGCTCGGGTCGATCTGGGTCGTCGACGCGGCCGGGGACCTGGACGTGGATGCCGAGCGCGCGCTGGAACGCGCCGCCGACATGGCAGGCCTGCACCTTCTCCGGGCCCGGAGCACGGCCGACCTGGCCCGCCAGCAGCGCGCCGAGCTGCTGCGCCGCCTGCTCGAGGGCGGCGACGACTCGCGTCTCCTGGCCACCCAGCTGGGCCTCGACCCGGCCGGACCGTTCGTGGTGCTCGCCTTCCAGCCCGAGCTCGCGCCGGCCGGCGACGAGATCCGCCTGCTGCGGCTGATCGACCTGATCGCCATCCAGTGCGAGGCACACCAGCCGGGCTCGGAGTGCGTCGTCATCGGCACCACGATCTACGCGCTGTTCGGCGGGCAGGCCGGGTCCGCACCGGCCGGGGTCGAAGCGGTGGCGGAGCGTGTGGTGGCACGGTCCGGGTCCGCGTTCGGGATCACGGTGCGCGCCGCGATCGGATCGTCAATGCCCACCCTCGGCGGCATCGCCCGGTCGCGCCACGACGCCGACCTGGTGCTCCTCCTGGTCGGCGGCCGGCCAGGCGGCGGTCGGGTGGCGAGCGCGCGGGACGCGCGCAGCCAGCTGACCCTGCTGGAGCTGGCCCAGGTCTTCCGGGACACGCCCCGGCTGGTCTCCCCCGTGGCCAGGCGCATCCTCGAATCGGATGCCGGCACCGGCACCGAGTACGCGCGCACGCTGCGCACCTACCTCGACTGTTCCCGGGACTCCGCCGTGACGGCCGGTCTGCTCTCGGTGCACCAGAACACGCTCCGCTACCGGCTGCGCCGCGCCCGCGAGTTGTTCGGTGTCGACCTCGGCGACCCCGACGGCACGCTCACCCTGTGGCTCAGCCTCCGGGTGGCAGAGTTCGACTGAACTGCGGCGTCGACCGGCATCGCGCCGGACCGATCGCCGCAGCCGGCGACGCGCGCAGGTCACCACTCCGTGCGAGTGCGCTCCTGTTCGACGACCGCGTCCCGATCGACGAGACGGCGCAGGCCGGCGAGCGGCTGTGCCATTCTCTGGTTGCCCCGGATGCGCGGCTCCACCCTGTGGAGGAACGCCCAGTACCCCGCGGTGAACGGGCAGGCATCCTCGCCGAGCCGTTTCTTGGGATCGAAGGTGCAGGATCCGCAGTAGTCGCTCATCTTCGAGATGTAGGCACCACCTGAGGCATAGGGCTTGGTGGCGACGATCCCGCCGTCGGCGTGCTGGGACATCCCCACCACGTTGGCGGGCATCACCCAGGGGGTGCCGTCGACGAACGCGTTCGTGAACCAGTCGGTCAATTCGTCCGGCCGGTAGCCGCGCTGCAGCGCCCAATTGCCGAGAACCATCAGGCGCTGGATGTGGTGTGCGTAGCCGGTCCGGCCGACCTCGTCGAGCACGTGGCTCAGACACCGTGCCCGCACGGTCCGGCCGTCGAGCTCGAGGAATTCCCTGGGCAGGGGCGTCTCTGCCCCGAGGTGGTTGCTGCGCCGCACGTAGTCTTCACCGAGGTGCCAGTACAGGTGCCAGACCCAGTCCCGCCAGCCCATGACCTGCCGGACCACGGCCTCCACGCTTTGCAGCGGGGCTCCCCCGGCCTCGTAGGCGGCGACCACGGCGTCGATCACCTCGCGGGGATGCAGCAGCCCGAGATTGAGCGGGACGCTGAGGCGCGAGTGGGCCATCGCGTCGTCACCGAGCAGCGACGCGTCCTCAAACGGGCCGAAATCACCCAGCCGTGTGTCCACGAAGTCGGCCAGCGCCGCCAGGGCTTCGGCTCGGGTGGCCGCGAACCGGCGCGGGCCGTCCTGCCCGATCAGACGGATGCGTCCCTCCGCCTGCAGCCGGTCGAGATCGGCACGAACCTGCTGGTCGATGTCATCCTCGACCGGCCGGTACGGATCAGGCAGGCCCAGGCCCGACGCACCCTTGGGCGGAGGGCGGCGGTTGTCGTGATCGAAGTTGAAGCGGCCGCCCTCCGGGTCGGGACCACGCATGAGCACCCCGGTGCTGGTGCGCACATGGCGATAGAACTGGTCCATGACCAATCGGGACGGGGTCCGGCCCTGGGCCCAGGCCGCGAAGTCCGCTTCACTCGTGACGAAGCCGCGACTGGGCAGCACTCGCGCGCCGAGTTCGCGCACGAGTGCCCGAGCACCCCACGAGGTCGGATCCACGGCTTCGAGGTCGCGCCCGGCCAGCACGTCGCGATAGTGCTCGGCATGGAGGTATTCCACCCGGTCACCGAGCTCCCTGGCCCGGTGACGGTGGGCGCTGAGGATCAGGTGCGCCTTGGCCCGGTGGTAGGGGCGCCGGCCGAGCACGCCGACCGCTTCCACCATCAGCAGCGGACCGCCATCGTCGAAGTGGGGGCCGAGCTGGTCGGCAAACAGGATACGCGACAGCGGCATGGTGCCGATCCTAGGGCGGCCGGGCCCGCAGCTGCCACCGCGGCGAGGGTTCCGGGCCGCGGGCGCGTCCCTTTTCGCAGCCCTCCCCTGCCCTGCCTCGCGGGCGCGGGCGGCCGAAACCGGCGCGGAGAGGACGGGCCACCGGCTCGGGAGGAGCCGCGCGACAGGGGCGACCGGCTAGCGAACGGAGGCCGATCGAAGTAGCGTCATTGCAGGCATCCGTCAATGGAGAGGAGCCGACGATGTTCTACCCGGACGATCTCGACCAGCTGCCCGAGCTCCCCGACCCCGGCCCGCGCGACGGGCGCCACGGCGTCGACCGCGATCCCGATTACGACCCGTATCCGCTGCTGCACTCCGGCACCGGCAGGCTCCTGCCCCTGACCGTCTCCGTGCCGGATGCGAGGTGGCACCTCGGTGTGCTGCTGGACCGCGTGGAGGCCGGAGAGGAGATCCTGCTGACCCGGCGCGGACGGCCGGTCGCGCGCATCGTGCCGTTCGGCCCGCCGGTGCGCGCCGCGGTCACCCGCGCCGGGCGCCGCCCCCCGCGCGACCCATCCTGAGCGGCCGCGGGCCGACAACGGGCCGCGGCCGGGTTCCGGGCCGATGCCCAGCCGGCCCGGGTTAGCCTCTCTGCATGGGAAGGTTCGTGGACAGCTGGCGGTCGCATCTCCTGGTGACGTTCTCCGGCAACGGTGAGGGCCGGCCGCAGTGGGTCGACAGGATAGAACTCGGCGACGACGTCGGCTTCTTCGGCCCCGGCTCCGCGGCCTGGGCCGTGCACGGCGGGATGGCGACGATGGTGGCCGGCATCCGTGCCCTGCTCATGCAGACCCTGCATCCGGGCGCCATGGCCGGCGTGCACGACTGGTCGCGGTACAAGGAGGACCCGCTGGGCCGGCTCTCCGGAACCATCCAGTGGCTCGTCACGGTCACGTTCGGCGACACCACCCTGGCCGAGAACGAATCCTCCCGGGTGGGGCGGTTCCACGACCGGGTCACGGGCACCTACCGCGACGCGCAGGGCATCGAGCGCCCGTACGCGGCCGGCGACCCCGACCTGCTCGCCTGGGTGCACATCGTCTTCACCGACGCGTTCCTCCAGTCGCACACCATCTGGGGAGGGCCGATCCCCGGCGGCGCGGACGGCTACGTCTGCGAATGGGCCAAGGCGGGCGAGCTCGTCGGCGTGCGCAACCCGCCCAGGTCGCGCCTGGAGCTGCAGCGCCAGCTCGACGCGTTCCGGGATGCCGGCACCCTCAAGAGCGACGAACGCGTCGCCGAGGCGGTGCGCTTCATCCGCAACCCTCCGCTCCGGCCCGCGATGATGCCCTTCTACCGGGTGATGTTCGCCGGCGCCGTCGCGTCGATCCCGCGTGAGTACCGCGACCTGCTCGGCGTGCGGCGCTCGATGCTCCCGGTCGTCTGGGGCACCGGCGCCGTGCTCGGCCTGGTGCGGTTACTGCTCGGCCGGTCGTCGACCTCCGAGGATGCCGCCCGGGCCCGGATCGCCCGTCTCGCCGCGGCGGCCTAGCCGCTCCCTGGCCGCGGGTGAGTTGCGGAGAAGACACCTTCGCGGCCAATGGGAAGGTGCTTTCTCCGCAACTCAGCGGGCGAAGGCTGTACCACTCGATCGAGCCTGTGTGCGATGGCCGGCCCAGAGCACTACGCCGGCGACGATGGAGGCCGCAACCATCAGGGACACCGCGGACACCACGACGACGACGTCCGGTCGCACGATCGACTGCCCGGCGAGCGCCTGGCCGGTCAGGAGGGCGAGCACCCCGAGGTAGAGCCCGATCACGACCCAGATCAGGCGAAACCGGGTGCGCGGCTCGGCGAGGGCCGGGATGCGCCTGGCCAGGAGTTCGAGCAGCAGCGCGGCCAGCGGGATCGCCTGCAGGGCGTGCATGCCGACGAAGTGCGGGATGCGCAGGTCGCCGGCCACTGTGCTCCAGCCGAGCAGCGGCAGGCCCGGCCCGCCGTCGGGCACGCCGACGGTGTGCGCGCCGGCGATGCCCTGGAAGCTGTCCCGCTGGGCCGCCGTCGGCCCGGTCATCAGGAAGGCGAGCCCCATCCCGGCCACCGCGACCAGGGCGCCGGCCCGGATGGCTAGCGACCGGGCCGGATCACCGAGGTCGGCCCGGAAGAGCAACACCGCCACGAGCAGCGCGATCGCCCAGACGATGACGATCGAGACGGCCATCACGCTCCAGAGCGCGGCATGGAACGGGGTCGTCACATTGAAGTGACTGGTCACGCCGGCGGCCGCAGCCCCGACGATGACGATCATCTCGACGGTCAGGAAGACCGCGGTGATGGTTCCGGCCCACCAGGCGAGCCGCCGGCCGCGCCTCAGCAAGCCGAGCAGCCAGGACAGCGTGAGCGAATAGATGAGGATCGACACCGCGAACTTGAGCGGCTTGGCCCAGAGCGGCGCGCCCGTGAGCGTGCGCGGGTCGACGAGGAGACCGACGACCCCGACCAGGGTGACTGCGGCCATGGCCAGTGCCAGCCAGAGCAATGGGCGGTGCCAGGTGACGGTGCGGGGACTCGGCCAGGACGGGCTGGACGACTGTGTGGACATTCTCACTCCTTGGTCGTGGGGGTTTCCCGGTTCGGGGATGGTGCCGGTTCGGAGTCGGCTGAGCCTGAGTAGCGCAGCGAGGAGACGTGTTCCTGGGCGGCGCGGCGCAGGCCGGAGAAGAGTGCGTCGCCGAGCACCGTGCCGACCACGACCGTTTCGGCCTTGGCCTCCCGGCCGGGCAGCGCGTCGACCTCGTCGAGGTCGGCCTCCGCGACGAGCAACGCGGCGGCCGCATAGCCGGCGAACCAGCCGCGATGGTCGACGTGCCCGATCTCCTCGAAGGTCTCGAGCACGCTCGCTGCGGCCAGCCGGCCGGGATTGGTCTCCGACACGCGCCAGCCGGCCAGCAGGGCGTCGACCCTGGCGAGGGCGCCGGCATCGATGGTGGCCGGGTCGAGGTCGGCGGAAACCGACCGCTGGGCGATCTCGAACGTCTCCGGCAGGGGCAGTTCGGAGTCGATCGCCTCGATCACCCGGCGGGCGGCCGCCACGCTCAGCCCGCCGACGTCGATCAGCCCGTGGATCAGACGGATGCGCCGCAGGTGAACCGCGTCATACCGCGCCTGGTTCGGGCTGGAGCGTTCCCCTCCCGGGAGCAGGTTCTCCCGCAGGTAGAACTTGATCGTCGCGACCGGCGTGTCGCTCGCCGCGCTCAACTGGGACATCTTCATGGTCGATAGCGTAACTATCGGATAGCGCCGCTGTCTATAGTTTTTCCCGGCCCGGCCCGGCCCGGGCCAGCCCGCAGCCGCTACCGTTCGGGGGCGAAGAACGCGCCGATCGCCGCGGACAGGGCGACCGGGTCGTTCACGTGGCACAGCTCGCGGGCCGAGTGCATCGAGAGCAGCGGGATGCCGACGTCCACGGTGCGGATGCCGAGCCGCGTCGCCGTCAGCGGCCCGATGGTCGAGCCGCACGGCACAGTGTTGTTCGACACGAACTCCTGGTACTCGACCCCGGCCGCCGCGCAGGTGCGGGCCCAGAGCGCGGCGCCGGCGGCATCCGTGGCGTAGCGCTGCGTCGCGTTGATCTTGAGCAGCGGCCCGCTCCCGGCGATGGGCAGGTTCGCCGTGTCGTGCTTCTCCGGGTAGTTCGGGTGCACGGAGTGGCCGGCGTCGGCCGACACGCACCAGGAGTCGGCGTACGCCCGCAGGCGCTGGCTGACGGATGCCCCGAGCCCGGCCCCGATCCGGGTCAGGATGTCGCCCAGCAGCGGGCCGCTCGCCCCCGAGCGGGTCTGGGAGCCGAGTTCCTCGTGGTCGAAGGCGGCCAGCACGCTGATCTGCCCGGAGCCGCCCTGCGAGGAGACCTGCGCCGGGTCGCCGGCCGCCAGGAGCGCGACGAGGCCGGCGTGCACCGAGGACAGGTTGTCCATCCGCCCGGCGGCGAAGAGGGCCAGGTCCTGGCCGAACCGGGCCGGAGCCTGGCTGTCGGCGGTGAGCAGGTCGTAGCCGGCGACCTCCGCCCCCGTCAGCCCGGCCAGGCCGGCCAGGTGCCCGACCAGGTCGGCCTGGGCCAGGTCGCCGACGCCGAAGACCGGGGTCAGGTGGCGCTGGCGATCGAGGGTGAGGCCCGTGTTCGCGTCCCGGTCGAGGTGGATCGCGAGCTGCGGGATGCGCAGGAACGGGCCGGTTCGCACGAGATGCTCGACGCCGTCCCGGGTGACGAGCCGGCCGGCGAGCTCGAGTTCGCGGTCGAGCCAGGAGTTGAGCAGCGGGCCGCCGTAGACCTCGACGCCCGCCTGCAACCAGCCGTGCGAGCCGATCGTGGGCCTGGGCTTGAGCTTGAAACCGGGCGAGTCGGTGTGGGCACCGAGGATCCGGAACGGCGTCGTCGGCCCGGCGCCCGCCGGCTGCAGCCAGGCGACCATGGCGCCGTCGCGCACGACATAGCGCCGGCCGGGCTCGGCCGGCCACTCGTCCGACTCGCTCAGCCGGGTGAAACCGCCCTCGTCCAGGCGCCGGGCGGCCTCAGCCGCCGCGTGGTACGACGACGGCGACGCCGTGATAAACCGGGCGAAGTCGTCGATGTACGCTGTGGTCGAGGCCGCGGTGTCGCTGGGCGCTGTGGAGGTCATGGGTCAATCCAACCACCCGCGGGCGGGCATGGTGGCCGCGGTGCGAGCGAAGGGACTGGCATGGACTCGACGACGAGCCGGGCCGGCGCCGAGCCCGAGGGCCGCACTGAGGGCCGCTCCGAGGGCCGCTCCCCCGCAGCCGCCGACGATCCCTGGCTGCTCGGCTTCGACGGCTTCGACCCGGAGGCCGAGGGCCGCCGCGAAGCCCTGTGCACGCTCGGAAACGGCTATTGGGGCACCCGCGGCGCCGCCCCGGAATGCGCCGCGGATGCCGTGCACTACCCCGGCACGTACCTCGCCGGCGTCTACAATCCGTTGCACACCGACCTCGGCGAGCACTCTCGCGACGATGAGCACATGGTCAACGCCCCGAATTGGCTGCCGCTCGGCTTCCGGTTCGCCGGCGGCGAGTGGTTCCGGCCCGGCAGCCCCGAGGTTTTGGACTACCGGCAGGAACTCGACCTGCGGCGCGGGGTGCTCACCCGGTTCGTGCGGATCCGGGACCTGGCCGGGCACACCAGCACGGTCACCTCGCTCCGGTTCGTCTCCCAGGCCGCGCCGCACCTCGCGGTGCTCGAGACCACGTTCGAGGCGGAGGACTGGAGCGGCCCGGTCACCGTGCGGGCCGGCATCGACGGCCGGGTCGCCAACCGGAATGTGGTCGCCGATGCGCTGCTGGCCGCCGGCCACCTCGTCGCCTGCAGCACCGAGCAGGTCACCGCCGACACCGTGCTGCTGCAGATGGAGACCACCCGCTCCGGCGTGCAAATCGCCATGGGCGCCCGCACCCGGGCGTTCGCGGGCGACCGTCCGCTCACCCCTGAGCGCCGGTTCGAGAGCGACCCGGCCGGCTGGGTCGCGCAGGAGTTCGACCTGCTGCTTGAACCGGGGCATCCGGTGCGGGTCGAGAAGACGGTCGCGGTGAGCACGTCCCGGGACCGGGCCGTGCTGTCCGCCCCGGCCGCCGTCACCACCTGGCTGGAGCGGGCGGCCGACCCGGCCGAACTCCTCGCCGCCCACGAACGGGAATGGGAGGGGCTCTGGGACGAGTTCGCGGTGAACCTGAAGAGCGGCGACCACCAGGCGCTCGCGCTCAACCTGAACACCTTCCACGTGCTGCAGACCCTCGCGGGCGTGGACGCGGACCTGGATGCGGGGGTGCCGGCGAGGGGTCTCAGCGGAGAGGGCTACCGCGGGCATGTCTTCTGGGACGAGACGTTCGTCTACCCGATGCTCACCCTCCGCCGGCCCGACCTGAGCCGGGCGCTGCTCGGCTACCGGTACCGGCGTCTGAACGAGGCACGGGCCGCGGCCCGGGCGGCCGGGTTCACCGGCGCGATGTTCCCGTGGCAGAGCGGCATCGACGGGCGGGAAGTGACCCCTGCCGAACTGTTCAATCCGCGCTCGGGCCGCTGGCTGCCGGACAACTCCTACAAACAACGGCACGTCGGCCTGGCCATCGCCTACAGCGTATGGAAGTACTACCAGGCCACCGGCGACGCCGACTTCCTCGTGCACCAGGGCGCGGAGCTCATCCTCGAGATCGCCCGCTTCTTCGCCTCCCTCACCACCCACGACCGGTCCGAGGACCGCTACGACATCGACGGGGTGATGGGACCGGACGAGTTCCACGACGGCCCGCCGGGGGCACCGGGTGCCGGGCTGCGCAACAACACCTACACGAATGTGATGACGGCGTGGGTGCTCGGCCGGGCGGTCGAGACGGTGGCCCTGCTGGCCGGGCGCAATTGCCGCCCGCTCTGGAACCGCCTCCGCCTGCGCCCGGACGAGGTGGACGGCTGGGAACGAATCAGCCGACGGATGCGGGTGCCGTTCCACTCCGACGGGGTGCCCAGCCAGTTCGACGGCTACGAGGACCTCCCTGAGTTCGACTGGGCGGGGTACCGGGAGCGCTATGGCGACCTGGGCAGGCTCGACCTGATCCTCAATGCGGAGGGCGACAGCACCAACAACTACCGGCTCTCCAAACAGGCCGACGTGCTCATGCTGCTCTACCTGTTCTCGGCCGAGGAGCTGCGTGAACAGCTCGAGGCGCTCGGCTATGAGTTGTCCCCGGAGGCCGTCGTGCGCACGGTGGACTTCTACAGCATTCGCTCCACCCACGGGTCGACGTTGAGCAACGTGGTGCACTCGTGGGTGGAGGCTCGTCGCGATCGGGAACGGTCCTGGCAGTTCCTCGGCCGGGCACTGGCGAGCGGCCTCGCCGACATCCAGGGCGACACCACGCACGAGGGCATCCACCTCGGGGCGATGGCCGGCTCCGTCGACATGGTGCTCCGCTGCTACAGCGGCCTGGAGATCAGGGACGACGTGCTCTGGCTCCACCCGGTGCTCCCCGCCGAGCTGGACGAGGTGGCCTTCAGCATCAACTATCGTGACCAGCCGATCCGGCTCGAGCTCACCCCGGCCACCCTGCGAGTCCGGCTGCGGGCGGGAGGAGCGGCACCGATCACGGTGCGGGTGGAGGGACGGGAGGCCCGGCTCTCGCCCGGCGAGAGCCGGGACTTCCCGCTCGGCGGTTGACGGCATCCGTTGCGGCGCGCGGCCGCGCGCGGGAGCCGGCCGGCAATTGTCAGTCGTAGTCCCGGGACTCGACGTCGGTCTGCAGGGCGGCACGGGCGAAGGCAGCCCCGCCGGGGGTGATCGTCCAGTGCCGGTAGTCGTCCGGGGTGCGCGCGAAGACCCCGAGCTGGTTGAGCAGCCGCCACTTGGGGGCGACCAGGGCCATCGCCACGTGGCTGGACAGCTGGGCGCCGTCGGGGGCCACCCAGCCCAGGGTCTCCAGGCCGAGGGCGAGCATCTGGGTGAAGAGTTCCGCCTCGTCGAAGCCGCGCCGGGCGATGAGCACGAGCAGCAGGTTGACCGCGTCGCTTTCGGCCGGGTTCCGGCTGATGTGGATGGTGCGCGCGAGATGCCACCACAGCTCCCGCGGAGCCTCGGCGAGCGCCCGGCCACGGCTGGTCAGCAGCAGCACGCCCTTGCTCACCCGCAGCAGCCCGACCGACCGCAGGTGGGCGCGCAACTCGGCCAGCGGGAGCAGGTTGGACTCCCGGTTCGCCCCGGTCGGCCAGTCCCAGTCGAGTTCGGCCGACGCGGCCGCCACGACTGCGGGCGGCAGGTGGCCGGCCCTGGTGAGGCGGATGCCGTCGGCCCCGACCCGGCGCAGGATCCACCGCACCTGGCCGAGCATGCGCGTCATCGCCCGCTCGGGGAGCAGGATCGAATCGGTGACCCGCGCCTCGGCGACCACCAGCCGGAAGCCGGCGATGGCATCCGGGTGCATACGGGTCTCGAGTTCCTGAATCACCTTCACGCTGCGAGCCTAGCGACGCCCGGCGCGGAGACGGCGCGACTCCCCGGCGGAGCACGGGTAACTGCCGTAGCCTTGCTGGATGGCCAGAAGCATCGCAACCACCACCGTCGTCGACCAGGACGGCATGCTCGATTTCGTCCGGCCACGGCACCGGATGCTGCTGGCCACCACCCGCGCCGACGGCCGCCCGCAGATCTCACCCGTGTCCGGCGGGGTCGACCCGTGGGGACGGATCGTGATCGCCTCCTACCCGGCCAGGGCCAAGACCCGCAACGCCGAACGGGACGTGCGCGCGTCCGTTCTCGTGCTCTCGGACGACTGGGACGGCGGCTGGATCCAGGTCGACGGTGACGCCGAGGTACTGCACATGCCCGAGGCGGCCGACGGCCTGGTCGAGTACTTCCGCTGCATCGCCGGCGAACACTCGGACTGGGCGGAGTACCGCGCGGCCATGGCGCTGCAGGACAAGTCCCTGATCCGCATCACGCCCACCCGGTGGAGCCCCATCGGCACCGGCGGCTTCCCGGCCGATGTGGCCGCCCGCCTCGACGCGGTTTAACTGTCCGACGCGCTCAAAGGGCCCGACGCGCTCAACCGTCTGTCCGCCGGGCACGCGCCTCGCGGTCGTCCTGGACGATCCACAGCGTGCCCAGGATGAAGAGCACCAGGGCTGCGGCGGCGGTCATCGCGACCCACGGCCAGAGCGCGAGCCGGTCCCAGCAGACCGTCGTTCCGGCGATGTAGATGAGCAACCCCACGTAGCTCAGGGTCCCCCGACGCGGCGTCGAGTACATGACCGTCACCGTGTCCGGCGTGAAAACCCGTCGACGCGTCATGTCGTGCGTGTTCCGCCCGGATGGCCGGGCGCGGCGGTCGTCAGCGAGCGCATCATTCCCCCGAATGTTGAGAGCACAATCGATACTGCGCCAACATGCACGCTATGGCGGGTGCCGCCTTCGCCGCCATTCCCAGTTCAGGCGCCCGCAGGTCTGGGGGCACGTGGGGCGCACTGTCACCTGCGTCTGCAAGGCTGGGCCGATGACCGACACCCGTGCCGCCGCCCTTGAGATCCTGCGCAGCCTGGTCGGTCGCGACGACGCCGACTTCCACGAGGGCCAGTTCGAGGCGATCGAGACCCTGGTCGACGCGCGCAAACGGGCGCTCGTGGTGCAGCGCACCGGCTGGGGCAAGTCGGCCGTCTACTTCGTGGCGACCCTGCTGCTGCGCCGCCAGGGCGCCGGGCCGACCATCCTCGTCTCGCCGCTGCTCGCCCTGATGCGCGACCAGGTGGCCGCGGCCGCCCGCGCGGGGGTGCGGGCGGTGTCGATCAATTCGTCCAACGCCCACGAGTGGGCCGAGGTTCTGCAGAAGCTCCGCGACGACGAGGTCGACGTGCTGCTGGTGTCGCCCGAACGGCTGAACAACCCGGCCTTCCGCGATGAGCAACTCCCCGCGCTGATCGCCAGGGTCGGGCTGCTCGTGGTCGATGAGGCGCACTGCATCTCCGACTGGGGCCATGACTTCCGCCCGGACTACCGGCGGCTGCGCGACCTGATCGCGGAGATGCCGCCCGGCGTGCCCGTGCTGGCCACGACCGCGACCGCCAACAGCCGGGTCGTGACGGATGTCGCCGAGCAGGTCGGGGCGGCGGTGGGGGTCGGGGCAGGCCCGACCACCGGCGGCCCGACCGCCGGCGGCCCGACCGCCGGCGGCTCGACCGCCGGCGGCGCGGAGGTCGTCACCATCCGCGGCCCGCTCGCCCGGGCCTCCCTGCGCCTCGGCGTGCTCCGGCTTCCCGATTCCCGTGCCCGGCTGGCGTGGCTGCTCAGCCACCTGGCCGAGCTGCCGGGCAGTGGCATCATCTACACGCTTACCGTCTCCGCGGCCGAGGACACCGCCCGGATGCTGCGGGAGGCCGGGCATCCGGTGCGGGCCTACACGGGCCAGACCGACACCGCCGAGCGTGAGGAGTCAGAGGGCATGCTCAAGCGCAACGAGGTCAAGGCCCTCGTCGCCACCAGCGCCCTCGGGATGGGCTTCGACAAGCCCGACCTCGGCTTCGTGCTGCATCTCGGCGCGCCCAGTTCCCCGGTGGCCTACTACCAGCAGGTCGGCCGTGCGGGCCGTGCCACCGCGAACGCGGACGTGCTCCTGCTGCCGGGGGTCGAGGACGAGGCGATCTGGCAGTACTTCGCCACCTCGTCGATGCCGAGCCGGCACAAGGCGGAGGCCGTGCTCGGTGCGCTCGCCGCCCACGGTGGGGCCCCGCTCTCCACACCGGCTCTGGAGGCACGGGTCGACCTCAAGCGTTCCCCGCTGGAACTGCTGCTCAAGGTGCTCGACGTCGACGGCGCCGTGCGCCGGGTCACCGGCGGCTGGGTCGCGACCGGGCAGCCCTGGGTCTACGACGAGGACCGGTACGAGCGCATCGCAGCGGCCCGGCTGAGCGAGCAACAGGCGATGATCGACTACGAACGCACCACCGGGTGCCGGATGGAGTTCCTGCAGCGGGCCCTCGACGACGACACCGCCGTGGCCTGCGGCCGCTGCGACAGCTGCACCGAGGCCTGGTACCCGTCGGGGGTCGCCGACGAGGCGGCGGCCGTCGCCGCCGCGTCGCTCGACCGGGTCGGCGTCGCCATCGAGCCCCGGGCCCAGTGGCCCACCGGGGTGGCGAGCCTCGGCGTCGACGTGCGCGGCAACATCCCGGTGGCCGAAAGGCTCGGAACCGGCCGCGCCCTCGCCCGCTTGACCGACCTCGGCTGGGGTGGCCCGTTGCGCGACGTGTTCGCGATCGACGCCCCCGATGCCCCGGCGAGCGCGGCCATGACGGCCGCGTGTTTCCGGGTGCTCGCCGACTGGGGCTGGGACGAACGACCGGCCGCGGTGGTCTGCGTGCCGTCACGGCGGCATCCGCTGCTCGTCGACTCGGTCGGCCGGGCGTTCGCCGACGCCGGCCGCCTGCCCTGGCTCGGGTCGCTCGACCTGGTCGGCGGCGGCCCGGTCGGCACCCCGGGCGGCAACAGCGCCTACCGGCTGTCCTCGGTCTGGGACCGGTTCGCGGTCGGGCCGGCACTGGCCGAGGCGCTGGCTCCCTTCGCCGGGCGCCCCGTTCTGCTCGTCGACGACCTTGCCGACAGCCGCTGGACCCTCACCGTGGCCGGCCGTCTGCTCCGCCGCCAGGGCGTGGGGGCGGTGCTGCCGTTCGCGCTCGCCCTGCGTTCCTGACTGCCGCCCGGATGACCTTGACAACGGCCGGGCCTGCCCGCAGACTCGACCCACACCAATATTGCCTCTGAGACACTTTTAATTGCGTCACAGTGCCACCGCTCGACTGAACAAGCAAGGAACACCATGGTCAACGGAGACTCACCCATCGGTCCGGTCGACGCCAGCCTCGTCCCGCGCTATGCCGGGATCGCCACCTTCGCCCGGCTCCCCCGGCTCGAAGACGTGAAGCGCGCCGACATCGCCGTGGTCGGCGTGCCCTTCGACTCCGGGGTCAGCTACCGTCCGGGGGCCCGCTTCGGCCCGGCGCACGTGCGCGAGGCCTCCCGCCTGCTCCGCCCCTACAACCCGGTGCAGGACGTCGAACCGTTCTCCAGCCAGCAGGTCGTCGACGCCGGCGACATCGCCGCGAACCCGTTCAACCTCACCGAAGCCGTCGCCCAGATCCAGGCCGCCGCGGCCGAGCTCTCCGCCGACGGCAAGCGGCTCGTGGTCATCGGCGGCGACCACACGATCGCCCTCCCGCTGCTGCGGGTCGTGGCCGAGCGGCACGGCCCGGTGGCGGTGCTGCACTTCGACGCGCACCTCGACACCTGGGACACCTACTTCGGCGCCCCGGTCACCCACGGCACGCCGTTCCGCCGGGCATCCGAGGAGGGCCTGATCGACCTCACCGCGAGCCTGCACGTCGGCATCCGCGGCCCCCTCTACTCCCGCGACGACCTCCGTGACGACGAACGCCTCGGCTTCGCGATCATCGCCAGCCACGAGTTCGAGACCGAGGGGCTCCCCCGCGCGATCGAACGGATGCTCGCCCGCCTCGGCGACCGTCCCGTCTACCTGTCCATCGACATCGACGTGCTCGACCCGGCGCACGCGCCCGGAACCGGCACGCCCGAGGCCGGCGGAATGACCAGCCGGGAACTCCTCGCGATGATCCGCGCACTGCGCGGCGTGAACCTGGTCGGCGCCGATGTCGTCGAGGTCGCCCCCGCCTACGACCACGCGCAGATCACCGCCGTCGCGGCCTCCCATGTGGCCTACGAGATCATCTCCGCGATGACGCCGTCGGCCCCGGTGCCGCCCGCCGCCTAACGCACCACGTGCAGCCGGAACGGCACGGGCTCGGTGTCCTCGCCGTACCGGCCGCCGTGGGAGCTGAGCACGGCCAGGCTCACCAGGTCCGGCCCTCTGAGCCCGGGCCAGCCCTGGACCAGGCGCCGCCAGGATTCCGGCACGGCCGCGAGTCCCCAGCGCGCGGCCAGGAGCGCGCCGGCAGCCCCTGCCACCGCGTCGGTGTCGCCGCCCCCGCGGACGGCCGCCTCCACGCCCCGCCGCAGCTGGCCGGCATCCTCCTCGGTGCGGCTGATCGCCGACCACACGGCCTGCAGGGTTTGCACCACCCAGCCGTTCCGGGGAAAATCGGCCGGAAGCTTCCGGGCGGCCTCGGCCAGCCGCGCCGCCCACACGTCCCTGCGGGCAGCGGGCAGCAGGTCCAGCCCGATTCGGAGGTCGGCCTCCCCCTCGAGCACGGCGTGCCGGAGGGCGAGCCCGAAGAGTACGCAGGCGTCACCGGCATCCTCCTCGACGTGGGTCAGTTCGCTGATCAGGCGGGCGGTGCCGGCGAGCGCGGCCGGGTCATCCAGGCAGGCCAGCGCCACCGGGGCGGTGCGGAGGAGGGAGCCGTTCCCGGCGCTGCGACCCGTGCGGTTGTGCTGCTCCCTGGCCATCCGCCGGCTGCCCGCCGCCGTCGGTTCGGTGCCGGAGAGCACCGCGCCGAGCTGGATCCCGGCGTAGGGCGCGGACCGGGCCCAGCCCACCCATTCAGCCACGATGTCGTCCAGCACGGCGTCGGCGGCAAGGTCGCGGTCCTTCGACGCGGCGATCGCGATCGGCACGGCCATGGCCGTGTAGTCGGTCCATTCCCCGGGCGCCCAGTGGAAGCCGCCCCCTCCGCGCATACTGACCGGCGTATTCGCCGGGAGGGGACCGGCGAATTCGTAGCCGGCGCCGAGGGCATCCCCGCAGGCCAGCCCGAGGAGCACGGCTGCGGATCGATCGTGTTGGGCAGCGCTGAGCATCAGGGGACTCCTTCGGGTTGAGTCGACGGGCACAACCTACTTCGGCCCGGAACGGCCGGGCAAGGCATTGACGGGAGGCCCGGGTCCGTGCAAGTAACCCGGCGTCACGGGAATACCCGCGGTCGCCGGGCGCTTGTTAGTCTTCGGACGTCGCCTTCAGGCGAGCCACGGAAATCCTGCACCCTGCGATTTCGTCACCTGCGGACCGTCTCCACCCTGACGTTCCCACCCGCATCCCGGTTAGGCCAGAAATAATGAAGCTCAAGATCATGTCGGCGGTTCTTCTCACAGCGGTTGCCGTTTCACTGGCCGGCTGCTCCGCCGGCGGTGCAGACCAGGGCAAGACGGCCGCGACGAGCGGCGACACCTCGCTGTCGTCCGTGCAGAAGGCCGGCACCCTCACCGTGGGCACGGAGGGAACCTACCGCCCGTTCTCCTTCCATGACGCAGGCTCCGGACCGCTCACCGGGTTCGACGTCGAGGTGGCGCAGGCCGTCGCCGCGAAGCTGGGCGTCAAGGCCAAGTTCGAGGAAACCCAGTGGGACGGCATCTTCGCCGGTCTCGAAGCTGACCGGTTCGACGTCATCGCCAACCAGGTCTCGATCACCCCGGAGCGCACCGCGAAGTACGAGTTCTCGAAGCCGTACACCTATTCCTCGGGCGTCATCGTCGTGAAGAGCGACAACACCTCGATCACCTCGTTCGCCACCCTGGCCGGCAAGACCAGCGCCCAGTCGCTGACCAGCAACTGGAACGCCCTCGCCACGGAGAGCGGCGCGAACGTGCAGGCCGTCGAGGGCTGGGCCCAGTCGGTCGCCCTCGTCGAACAGGGCCGCGTCGATGCCACGGTCAACGACAAGCTCACCTACCTCGATTACAAGAAGCAGACCGGCGCGGCCGGGCTCAAGGTCGCCGCGACCACCAAGGACCAGTCCGAGAGCGCGTTCGCGTTCAAGAAGGGCAGCACCAAGCTCGCCGGCGCCGTCGACAAGGCGCTCGCGGAACTCAGCACCGACGGAACCCTCGCGACGATCTCCGACAAGTACTTCGGGGCCGACGTCTCCCGGTAGCCTGAGACCGCGCCACCCCCAGTCAGCCTCGAGCAAGATCCTGGACCCCTTCGCATGAACCAATCCACGTGGGACCTGTTCCTGAGCTCGCTCGGACCGATCGTGCTGGGTGCCGTCACGGGGACGATCCCGCTGGCCCTGGTGTCATTCGCCGTCGGTCTGGCCCTCGCCCTCGTGCTCGCGCTGATGCGGCTGTCCCGGCGTCGGTGGATCTCATCGATCGCGCGGGTGTACATCTCGATCGTGCGCGGCACCCCGCTCCTGGTGCAGCTGTTCGTGATCTTCTACGGGCTGCCGTCGCTGGGCGTGCTGATCGACCCGTGGCCGAGTGCGGTGATCGCCTTCTCGGTCAACGTCGGGGGCTATGCGGCGGAAGTGATTCGCGCCGCGATCCTCTCCGTGCCCAAGGGACAGTGGGAGGCCGCCTACATGATCGGCATGTCCCACCGCCGCGCCCTCACCCGGATCATCCTGCCCCAGGCCGCCCGGGTCTCCGTCCCGCCCTTGTCGAACACCTTCATCAGCCTGGTCAAGGACACCTCCCTGGCCTCGTTGATCCTGGTCACCGAGCTGTTCCGGCAGGCGCAGCAGGTGGCCGCCTTCAGCCAGGAGTTCATGCTGCTCTACCTCGAGGCCGCCCTGGTCTACTGGGTGATCTGCCTCGCCCTCTCCTCGGTGCAGGGTGTGCTCGAGACGCGATTGGACCGCTATGTCGCCCACTGACCTGCCGGCGGATGCCGCGCCCGTCGGCGTTCCCGCCCCGGAACCCCTGCTGAGAGTTCGGGGCCTGCGCAAGAGCTTCGGCACGAACCGGGTGCTCGAATCGATCGATCTCACGGTGGGCCGAGGCCAGGTCCTCGCCCTGATCGGGCCGTCCGGGTCGGGGAAGACGACCATCCTCCGATGTCTCAACGGGCTCGAGCTCGCCGACGGCGGCACCATTTCCATCGGTGCTGAGGTGACCCTCGATTTCGGCACCGCGCCGGTGCGGAAGGAGCTCACCGCGCTGCGCGACCGCTCCGCGATGGTCTTCCAGAACTACAACCTGTTCCCGCACAAGACGGTGCTCGAGAACGTGATCGAGGGTCCGATCATCGTGCAGGGCCGGCCGCGCGCGGAAGCCACGGCGGAGGCACTCGCCCTGCTCGACCGGGTCGGCCTGGCCGACAAGCGGGATGCCCACCCGTTCGAGCTCTCCGGCGGCCAGCAGCAGCGGGTCGGGATCGTTCGTGCCCTCGCGCTGCGCCCTCAGTTGCTGCTCTTCGACGAGCCGACATCGTCGCTCGACCCCGAACTCGTCGGCGACGTGCTGCGGTTGATCAAGGAACTCGCGGTCGAGGGCTGGACCATGGTCATCGTCACGCACGAACTCGAGTTCGCCCGGGAGGTCGCTACCGAGGTCGCCTTCGTCGACGGCGGAACCATCGTCGAGCACGGCGACCCGAAGCAGCTGCTCCGCAACCCGACCCAGGAACGCACCCGCCAGTTCCTGCACCGCCTGCTCTTCCCCTTCTAGCCGCGGCCCTTCTCGCTCCGGTCCTTCTCGGCCCGGTCCTTCTCGGTCCGGCGCGAGCCGGCTCCCCAGATCGGTTCGAGGGCCTCGATTTCCTCCGCGCTCGCCATCCGGAACGCCCCGGCCGACTCGGCCGCGACGGGGCGGCGACCCTGGCCGCGCGTCGCGCGGAGGCTGAGCACGATCGAGACCCCGATGATCGAGGCGACGACGAGCAGTGACACGGTGGTCGGAACGTAGAACAGGTCGAGCAGCAGCATCTTGACGCCCACCCAGACGAGCACCAGCGCGAGTCCGATCCTCAGGTAGACGAACCGGTGCATGAGGTCGGCGAGGAGGAAGTACATCGCCCGGAGACCGAGGATGGCGAACGCGTTCGCGGCGAAGACGATGAACGGTTCGCTCGTGACGGCGAAGATCGCCGGGATCGAGTCCACCGCGAAGACGACGTCGGTCACCTCCACCAGCACCAGCACCGCCAGCAGCGGGGTGGCCAGCAGCACACCGCCGCGGCGGATGAGGAGCCGTTGCTCGTGGAAGGCGTCGGTCATCGGCACCAGGCGACGGAAGACCCGCAGCACCGGTGACTTCTCGGGGTGCACATGCTCGTTGCGCTGCCGGATCATCCGGTAGCCGGTGTAGATCAGGAAAGCGGCGAACAGGTAGAGCACCCAGGAGAAGCTCTCGATCAGGATGGCTCCGGCCGCGATGAACGCCCCGCGCAGCACGAGGGCCCCGACCACGCCGAGGAAGAGCACCCGGTGCTGGTACTGGCGCGGCACGGCGAAGGCCGAGAAGATGATCGCCCAGACGAAGACGTTGTCCACCGAGAGCGACTTCTCGATCAGGTAGCCCGCGAAGTACTGCTGCCCGAACTCGGCACCGGCGACGACCCAGATCCCGGCGCCGAAGCCGACCGCGACGAGCACCCAGGCCACCGACCAGGCGGCCGCCTCCCGCACTCCGATCACGTGCGCGGTGCGGTGGGCGAACAGGTCGACGGCGAGCATCACGGCGATGGCGCCGAAGACGATCAGCCAGGCGGAGAGGGGAACATTCATGAATCATGCCTTCCAGTCGGGATTCCAACTGGAGGTCTCGTCCGGCCCTCTCGGACCCGCTGCGCCGGATTCCGCCGGGGGAATCGTGGTGACGGCGCAACGTCGGGGACTACTCCCCTCCTGCGACCAGTGAACCAGACCGGCCGGCCGTCCCGGCTGGGAATCCACCGGGAACGCCAGCCCCGGCTCAGCCCACGACGGTCGCGCGTGCGGCCTGGAGGGTGCGTTCCCGCATCGCGAGGAACAGCGGGAAGGTGAAGGCGAACGCGGTCAGGCCGGACAACACCACGTACAGCCAGCCCCATCGCATCCCGAGCCGGCGTGCCTCGACGATGATCAGGATGCTGCCCGCCACCGCGGCGACGAGCAGGTCGACCGTCAGGGAGGAGACGGCCGGGCCGCTGCCCACCCAGTCGCCGATGAAGTCCCGCAGGCCGACGATTGCGAGGATGTTGAAGGACCAGGTGCCGATGAGTCCGGCCAGGCTCAGGGCCAGGTAGACGAGCGCGAGCGGAGTCCAGTGTTTGGTCATGGGGCCAGTATGCCCGCGCGCCGGCCGGGCTGGCGGACCGGCACGGCCCGCAGGCCGGCGAGCACCCGGCGTTACACGGGCAGAAGCGCCGGTTCGATCTCGCTGCAGCCCTGGTCGGTGACGATGATCGACAGCTTCGCGGGGATCTGCTCCTTCATCGAGTCGACGTGGCTGATCAACCCGATGGTGCGGCCGCCCGCCCGCAACCCGTCGAGAGTGCTCATCGCCGTCTCCAGGGTGGCGCTGTCGAGAGAGCCGAACCCCTCGTCGACGAAGAGGGTGTCGAGGGCGATTCCCCCGGCCTGGTTCGACACCACCTCGGCCAGGCCGAGCGCCAGGGCCAGCGATGCCAGGAAGGTCTCGCCGCCCGAGAGCGAATGCGTCGGGCGGGCACGCCCGGTGTGCTCGTCCCTGATCGCCAGGCCCAGCCCGGACTGGCTGCCCCGGTACTGCAGCGAATCGTCGTGTTCGAGCGCGTAACGACCACCGGTCATGGTGCGCAGCCGGCCATTCGCCGCGGCGATGATCTGCTCGAGCTGCGCGGCGAGCACGTAGGTCTCCAGGCGCATCCGTTTCGTGTTCGGTTCCTCCCCGTGCACCACCGCGGCCAGGGCGCGCACCTGGGACTGGGTGGCCAGCAGTTCAACCGACGCGTCGAACAGCGCACGGGCCTCGCTGACGAGGGCTGTGGTCACGGTCACCCGCTCGGCCAGGGAGGCACGGTCGGCGATCGCCGTGTCGCGGAGCGCCGCCGCGGCGGCCAGGTCGCGCTCTGCCGGCGCGGGATCGACCGGTTCGTCGGGGAGGCCGGCGAGGTCCGGCTCGGCGAGCACGGCGAATGCCGCGGCCGTCTCATCGTCGTGGCGGCGGATGCGCGCCTCGACCTGGAACAGGGCGGCCTCGGTGAGCCTGGCGGCGACCGCGGCCGCCTCGTCGGCGAAGCCCTCGACGGCCAGCTGGGCCTCCGCGGCCGTCGCCGCGGCGTCGCGCACCCCGCGGTGCTCGCGACTGCGGTCGAGAGCCTCGTCGAGGGCACGCGCCGCCTCGAGCTCGCGCTGCAACCGGTCGACGAGTTCGGTGACGGATGCGCACCGGCCACGCTGCGCCGCGACCCTCTCGAGGATCCCGGCCTGCTGGCTGCCCCGTTCGGTGAGCCTGGTCGAGTCCAGGTCCTTGGCCTGCCGCGCCTCGGCCAGCGCCCGGCCGGCCTCGTCCAGGTCGGCGCGGAGGCGAGCCTTCTCGCCCTTGAGCTCAGTCTCGCGCGCTGCAGCCTGGCGGGCGGCCGCAAGGTCGCCGGCGGCGGCCGCGACGTCCGTTTCGAGCGCGTCGACGCTGCGGTCGCCCGCCCGGCCGCGGGCCTCGGCCAGGCGCAGGTTGATCTCCTGGATCCGGGCACGGGTCTGCTCGAGCGCGGCCTGGCGCGCCGTCATCTGCAACCGCGCCTCCTCGATGTTGCTTTCGGTGACCGGTTCGCCGGCGCTCACCGCCCTGGCCGGGTGGACGGTCGAACCGCACACCTCGCACGCCTTCCCGTCGACGAGTTGTTCGGCCAGTTCACCCGCATGACCGGCGAGCCGGCGGTCGACCAGCACCTGGAACTGAACGGCGGCGGCCGTGTTCGCGGCCGCAGCCGTCCTGTCGGCCTGGAACGCCCCCTCGAGTTCCGCACCGCGGACGCTCACTTCCTCGGCGGCAGCCCTGGCTGCCTCAAGCCGGGTGAGCCTGGCGCGCGCCTCCGGCTCGCGTGCGGCGGCGAGGGCCGCCACTGAGCGGTCCCGGTCGACGCCGTCGATCTGTCCGGGCAGCCGCACGACCCGGGCCTGCGCCGCGGCCAAAGCCTCGTCGTGCCGGGCGAGCCTGGTTCGCACCTCGGCCAGTTCGCGCTCGAGGCCGGGCAGCATGTGCTCGGCGACGAGCACATCGTTGAGGGACCCGAGTCGCCCGAGCAGCTCCTCGATCACCGCCCCGACGGCCTCGTGCGACTCGGTGCCTGCGGCTCCGGCCGAGGCCGGGCCGTCGCCGGATTCGTCCTCGGCGAGGGTGTGCCACCGGTCGCGGGCATCCGCTTCGACGGCGACGGCCACGGCGAGGACCTCCTCGGCCTCCCGTCGTGCCGTGAGGAGCGGCCACACCCGGGCCGACCGGTACGCCGCGTGCACGGCGACGCGGTCGGCGTCGACGGATTCCTTCCGGCCGGCCAGGACCGCGGCCTCAGCTGCCGCCGTGTCCCGCCTGTCCTGGCGCCGTCGCAGGTCTTCCTGCGTTCGATGATGCTCGGTGGCGGCGGCCAGCGCCGTGCCGGCCTGTTCGGCGGCGTCGATCGCCTGGCCGAACTGGTCGTCGAGCCGTTGCTGGGCCCGGTCGAACCAGTCGCGGTCGGCGCTTCCCTCCGCCGCTTCGAACTGGGCCTGGCCGGCAACAGACGCCGCCAGCCCAGCCAGGCGCAGCTCGACGGCGACCAGTTCGTCGTCGAGGGACTTGCGCCGGTTGATCAGGACGGTCTCCAGCTGCTCGAACCTGGCGGTGCCGAACAGGGTGCGCAGCACGGCTCGGCGATCGTCCGTCTTCGCGAGCAGGAACTTCTGGAACCGGTTCTGGGCGAGCAGGATCACCTGCAGGAACTGATCTTGTTTGAGCGGCAGGATGCGGGCCAGCTCGTGGCCGACATCGACCGGCCGGGTGGCGATGGTGCGCCAGCCCTCGCTGCCGCGGAGATCGAGCCGGGCGTCCGGTTGAGCCAGGGTCGTCCCGGTGCCGCGCTTCTTGGCCTTCTCATACCGCGGGGTGCGATACAGGCGGTAGTCCTTCTCGCCCAGCCCGAAGTCGAGTTCGACGAAGGTCGGGTCCTCCGGCTCGCAGTAATCGCTGCGGAGCTGGGACTCCGTGCCCTCGTAGCGGGGAACGTTTCCGTAGAGCGCGAAACAGACGGCGTCCAGGATGCTGGACTTCCCGGCGCCGGTCTTGCCGGTGATCAGGAAGATCCCGTCGTCGTAGAACCGTTCGAAGTCGATCACCTGCTCGTTCTTGAAGGGCCCGAACCCGGCGATCCTCAGTCGTTTGATCTTCATGCCGTGATCTCCCCCAGATTGTTGGCTGCAAGCAGCTCGGCGACCAGTTCGCGTTCGAAGTCGGTCTGGCCGACGCCGTTGCGCACGAACTCGAGGAACCCCGCGACGATCTCGTGGTCGTTCTGCTGGTGCAGGCGCGCGCCGTAGCTCGCGGCATCCGTGTCCACGACGACCAGGGGCCGGTGTTCGACGGTGACGCAGTGCGGGAACCGTTTCTGCAGGCGGCGCATGCCGTCGAGGGGCCGCACCTGGTCGGTGAGCACGGCCGACACCCAGTCGGCCTCGAACCGTTCGTGCTCCTCGGCGGTGAGCAGTTCCTCGATCTCGCCGGTGAGCACGGACAGCCTGCGGGGAACGGGAAGCGCGACCCATTCGACCTCGGCGTTCCGGCCGGCCTGGAGGTCGACGAGCCAGGCGCCGCGCGGCTTGCCTGCCTCGGAGAAGGAGTAGTGCAGGGGTGCCCCGGAATAGCGCACCCGGTCGGTGAGCGTGGCCCGGCCGTGGATGTGGCCGAGCGCGACGTAATCGGGGCCGTGACTGGGCGGGCCGTCGCTGAGCGCGTCGCCGGACGGGCCGAACACCGCGAGAGGCACCAGGTCGAGGCCTCCGGCGGTGATGTCGCGCTCGACCTCGGTGGCCTCGGCGGCCGGCGTCACCCCGGCCGCGAAGCAGTGCGCCAGCACGACCGAGCGCCCGCCGCGCCCGGCGAGATCCTCGCGGATCCGCCGCATCGCGAAGGTGAGCACCTGCTCGTGGTTGCGCAGCGTCTCCTCGGGGAACAGGTGCCGGATCATCGCCGGCTCCAGGTAGGGGATGCCGTAGAAGTGCACGGGGCCGTTCGCGTCAGCGATGGTGACGGGTTCGAGGAACTGGTCGGGTCTGGTGATGATGTGGATGCCTGCCAGGCCGGCCCACTCCGACTGGAAGCCGAGGCGCGTCGCCGAGTCGTGGTTGCCGCTGGTCATCACGACCACGGCGCCGGCCTCCCTCAGCTCCCGAAGCACCCAGGCCAGGAGGGAGTAGCTGTCGGCCGACGGCATCGCGGAGTCGAAGACGTCACCGGCGACGACGACGACCTGCACCTCGCGTTCCCGCACCACCTCGACGAGCGCCTCGAACACCCCGCGGAGATGCCCCAGCGTGGAATGCGTGTGGAAGGTACGCCCGATGTGCCAGTCCGAGGTGTGCAGGATCTTCATGGTCCTCACGCTATGTGCGACCGCGGACATCCCCCCGGAGGATCGCCACCGCGGAGGCCGGCGATGCTGAAATCGCCCCCGAACGAGAATGATTCTTTGTTTGTCTGCGTTTTTCTTGACAAACAAAAGCAAACACAGGTAGCGTGAAGATTGTTCACACAGTGACCCCGGTCACTCAACGTCGAGGAGGTCTCGTGTTCGCAGAAGAGCGTCAGGCCCTGATCATCGATCTGGTCTCCAGTTCGAGTCGGGTCACGGTCAGTGAACTCGCGAGCCGCTTCGACATCACCCCGGAGACCGTGCGCCGGGACCTCGACACCCTCGAAGGCGCGCGCCAGTTGCGCCGGGTCCACGGCGGGGCGGTGGCCCTCGACCGGCTGAGCATGTCCGAGCAGAGCCTCGAGGAACGGCAGACCCAGCACCACGACGAGAAGGAACGGATCGCCGCCGCCGCCTTCACGCTGATCCCGGCCAGCCAGACCGGCTCGATCCTGCTCGATGCCGGAACCACCACCGAACTCCTCGCCGACCTCCTCGTCGACTGGTCGCCGGCAGACCCGGGAGACGAGCTCCTCGTCATCACCAACGCCGTGCCGATCGCCACGAAGCTGGCCGGCAACGACGACATCCAGTTGTACATCCTCGGCGGCCGCGTCCGCGGTCTCACCCGGGCCGTCGTCGGGCCGAGCACCATCGCCCAGCTCGACGCCCTGCGCCCCGACATCGGCTTCGTCGGCGCGAACGGCGTGCACGCCGAGTTCGGGTTCAGCACCCCGGATGCCGTCGAGTCGGCCGTGAAGACAGCCATCGTCCGTTCGGCCCGGCGCGTCGTCGCGCTGGCCGATTCCTCCAAGCTCGACAAGGAAACCCTGCTCCGCTTCGCGGCCCTCGGCGAAATCGACGTGCTGATCACGGACGCTCCCCCATCACTGGAACTTGCCGCGGCCCTCGCCGCGGCCGACGTTGAGGTTGTGATCGCGTGATCATCACGTTTACCCCCAATCCGAGCCTGGACCGCACGATCGGCCTGAGCGGGCCGCTCGCCCGCGGCGAAGTGCAGCGGGCCGTGTCCTCATCCGAGGAACCGGGCGGCAAGGGCGTCAACATCTGCCGCGCCCTCGAGGCATCCGGCCTGCCGAGCCTCGCCATCCTGCCCGGCGATGAACTCGATCCCGTGCTGCAGGGCCTTCGCGCGGCCGGGATCCCCTACCTCGGCATGCCGATCGGCGCCGCGATTCGCAGCAACGTCGCGATCACGGAACCCGACGGCACCACGACCAAGGTCAACGTTCCCGGACCGCAGCTCAGCACCGACCAGCAGCACGCGCTGATCGCCCTGGTGCTGGAGAAGTCCGAGGGCGCCGATTGGCTCGTGCTGGCCGGATCCCTGCCGCCGGGCGTGCCGGTGGACTTCTACGCCGACATCACCCGGCAGCTGCGGGCCCGCTACGGCGCCGCCACCCCCAGGGTCGCCGTCGACTCGTCAGGCCCGCCGCTGGCCGCCGCCGTCACCGCGGCGCCCGACCTGATCAAACCCAACGGCGAGGAGTTGGCCGAGCTCACCGGCATCCCCGACGCCGACGCGCTCGAGGCAGACCCGGCGCTGGTCGCCAGGGCCTCCGAACGCCTCGTCGCCGCCGGGGTCGGGGCCGTGCTGGCCACCCTCGGCGCCAAGGGCGCCGTGCTGGTGACCGAGGCCGGCGCCTGGCTGGCCCAGACGCCGCCGATGATCGCCGCCAGCACCGTCGGCGCCGGCGATTCGTCGCTGGCCGGATTCCTGCTCAGCACCATTGCCGGGGCATCCGCGCCCGACTCCCTTCGTCAGGCCGCCGCCCATGGGGCAGCAGCCGCGTCCCTGCCGGGCTCGACCGTGCCGGCAGTGAACCAAACCAGACCTGGCGATGTCACCGTGACGTCGCTTGTTACCCATCCAAAGGAGGATGTCCAGTGAGTGCACTGATCACGCCGGAGCTTGTTGCTCTGGATATGAATCTCGGAGCCGCTCCCTCGAGCGTAATCCGGCATCTTGCCGAGCTGATCGTCGGCGCCGGCCGGGCCACCGAGATCGAGGGCCTCTACGCGGATGCCCTCGCCCGCGAGGCGAAGACGGCCACCGGCATCCCCGGCGGCCTTGCCATCCCGCATTGCCGTTCGTCCGCTGTGACCGAGCCGACGCTGGCGTTGGCCCGGTTGACCTCGCCCGTCGACTTCGGGGCCAAGGACGGCCCTGCCGACCTGGTCTTCCTGATCGCCGCGCCAGAGGGAGCCGACCAGGAACACCTGAAGATCCTGGCGAAGCTCGCCCGTTCGCTGATGAAGAGCGACTTCACCGCCGCCCTGCGCGCCGCCAAGTCGCCGGCCGAGATCGTCGAACTGGTCACCAACGTCATCGCCCCCGTCACCGTGGGTGCGGGCGCGGTCGGCGCCGACAACGCCAACGCCGGCACCAGCTCCAGCTCGTCATCGGTCAAGCGCATCGTCGCCGTCACCGCCTGCCCCACCGGAATCGCGCACACCTACATGGCTGCCGATTCCCTGGTCGCGGCGGCCAAGGCCGCCGGCGTCGACCTGCAGGTCGAGACGCAGGGCTCCGCCGGCCTGACCATGCTCGACCCGGCCGTCATCGCCGCCGCCGACGCCGTCATCTTCGCCGTTGACGTCGACGTGCGCGGGCGTGAGCGCTTCGCCGGCAAGCCGGTCATCCAGGCTCCGGTCAAGCGGGGCATCGACGAACCGGCCAAGCTCATCCAGGACGCGCTCGCCGCGGCCAAGAACCCGAACGCGCGTCGCGTCGGCGGAAACGTCGGCGTCGTCGAGGCCGACACCAAGAACGAGCACTTCGGCCAGAAGGTCAAGCGCGCGCTGCTCACCGGTGTCAGCTACATGATCCCGTTCGTCGCCGGTGGAGGTCTCCTCATCGCCCTCGGCTTCCTGCTCGGCGGCTACGAGATCACCAAGGTTGCCGACGTCGTCGTGCTGCAGAACAGCCTGTTCAACCTCCCTGAGGGTGGCCTGCTGATCTACCTCGGCGCCGTCTTCTTCAAGATCGGCGCCCTGTCGATGGGCTTCCTGGTTCCGGCGCTCGGCGGATACATCGCATACGCGATCGCCGACCGCCCCGGGATCGCGCCCGGCTTCGTCGCCGGCGCCGTCGCGGGCTTCATGGGTGCGGGCTTCCTCGGCGGCATCGCCGGTGGTCTCCTCGCCGGTGTCGCGGCAGCGAGCTTTGCCAAGCTCGACGTTCCGCGCTGGCTCCGCAGCCTGATGCCCGTCGTCATCATCCCGCTGGTCGCCTCGATCGTCGCATCCGGCCTGATGTTCCTCGTGCTCGGCGGTCCGATCGCCTGGATCACCAAGAACCTGAACGAATGGCTCACCGGCATGAGCGGTGCGTCGGCGATCATCCTCGGTCTGATCCTCGGCCTGATGATGGGCTTCGACCTCGGCGGCCCGGTCAACAAGGTTGCCTACGCCTTCGCCGTCGCCGGCCTCGGCACCGCCACCATCGCCAACCAGGCGCCGTGGCAGATCATGGCCGCGGTCATGGCCGCCGGCATGGTTCCGCCGCTCGCCATGGCCCTGGCCACGGTGGTCGACAAGAAGCTGTTCAGCCTGGTCGAACGTGAGAACGGCAAGGCGGCCTGGCTGCTCGGGGCATCCTTCATCTCCGAAGGCGCCATCCCGTTCGCCGCGGCCGACGTGTTCCGGGTCATCCCGGCCAGCATGATCGGCGCCGGCGTCACCGGTGCCCTGTCGATGGCCTGGGGCGTGACCTCGAAGGCACCGCACGGCGGAGTCTTCGTCTTCTTCGCCATTGACAGCTTCCCGCTCTGGGCCCTCGCGATCGCGATCGGAACCGTCGTCGCGGCGTTCGTCGTGATCGTGCTCAAGCGGTACGCAGTCCGCAAGTCCAGCGTCGACGCGGAGACCCCCGCACTCGTCAACGCGTAACCATCACGTCGGCCGCCGTGTCACAAGCACGGCGGCCGACGCGTAGCATGAAATAGCGTGGGCAAATCGCTGCGCATGAAAGAGGTTATCCCGTGCAGAATTTCTCTGGAGTAGGCGTCAGCCCAGGACGGATCATCGGCTCCGTCCGACAGATGCCGAAACCGGTCAGCGAACCCCCCGTCGGTGAGCGACTGTCGTCGTCGATGACAGCGGATGAGGCCACGGCCAGTCTGCGCGCGGCGTCGAAGGTCGTGCAGTCCGAGCTCCAGGGGCGCGCCGCCGCCGCAACGGGTGCCAGCAAGGCAGTGCTCGAAGCCACCGCGCTGATGGCGGCCGATCCCATGCTGATCAAGGCGGCCGTGAAACTCATCGCCACCGGCACCTCCGCCGAGCGGGCGATCTGGGAGTCCGGCGCATCCGTTGCCGAGATGCTGCACAATCTCGGCGGCTACATGGCAGACCGGGCCACGGACGTCCTCGACGTTCGCGCACGCATCGTCGCTGAACTCCGCGGGGTGCCTGCGCCCGGGATTCCGCAATCCACCGAACCCTTTATTCTCGTGGCGGAAGACCTCGCCCCCGCCGACACCGCCACCCTGGACCCGGCGAAGGTCCTGGCCCTGGTCACCTCCGGCGGCGGCCCGCAGTCGCACACCGCCATTATCGCCCGCGCCCTCGGCCTGCCGGCCGTGGTGGCCGCCCCCGGCGTCGACGAACTCGTCGACGGCACCGAGGTCTACGTCGACGGCGCCGCCGGCACCGTCAGCGTCAACCCCGGCGCCGACGAGCAGGCGCTCGTTGCCGCCTGGCTGCTCGCCGCTGAAACCCTCGCCGTGTTCGACGGCACCGGCAGCACCGCCGACGGTCACCTCGTGCCCCTGCTCGCCAATGTCGGCGGGGCCGTGGATGCGGTCAAGGCCGCCGAGCTCGGCGCCCAGGGCGTCGGCCTGCTCCGCACCGAGTTCTGCTTCCTCGAGCGCGACACCGAACCGACCATCGACGAGCAGGTCGTCGCCTACCGCGGCGTCTTCGACGCGTTCCCGGGCAAGAAGGTCGTCGTGCGCACCCTCGACGCCGGCGCCGACAAGCCCCTCCCGTTCCTGACCGACACCACCGAGCCCAACCCGTCACTGGGTGTGCGCGGCTACCGCACGGACCTGACCACCCCCGGCGTGCTCAAGCGCCAGCTCACCGCGATCGCCACCGCGGCCGCCGACTCCCCCGCCGAAGTGTGGGTGATGGCGCCGATGATCGCGACCGTCGACGAGGCCGCCGACTTCGCCGCGATGTGCCGCGTCGCCGGACTGAAGATCCCCGGGGTCATGGTCGAGGTGCCGTCCGCTGCGCTGCTCGCGGATCGGATCCTCGGCGAGGTCGACTTCGTCAGCCTCGGCACGAACGACCTCACCCAGTACACGATGGCCGCCGACCGCCAGCTCGGCACCCTTGCCGCGCTGAACTCGCCGTGGCAGCCTGCCGTGCTGCACCTGATCAAGCTGACCGTCGCCGGGTCGATCGCCCAGGGCAAGAGCAAGCCCGTCGGCGTCTGCGGCGAGGCTGCGGCCGACCCCGTGCTCGCCGTCGTGCTCGTCGGTCTCGGCGTCGCGACGCTCTCGATGACCGCCCGTTCACTCTCCGCCGTCGGCGCTGTGCTGAAGAGCGTCACCCTCGACGAGGCGAAGCGCCTGGCCGAGCTGGCTCTCTCGGCCCGGAACGCCGACGAAGCGCGCACCCGCGTGCGCGCCGAGCTGCCGATCCTCGAAAAACTGGGCCTCTGAGCCCCGACGCACCATTTTCGCGGCGCACCACGCCGCACCACAGTCGCCGGGCACAACTCGACGAGCACCAAATGAGGAGAAACCATGTCCGAACGTAAAGCCACCATCGCCAGCCGGGTGGGCCTGCACGCCCGCCCCGCGTCCATCTTCGCCGCGGCCGTCGGCGAACTGCCGATCGAGGTCACCATCGGCCTCGAGGCCGACCCGGTGGAAGACGCCATGGATGCCTCGAGCATCCTGAGCCTGATGAGCCTCGGGGCCGCCAACGGCGCCGTCGTCGTGCTCCGCGCCGAGGGCGAGGGTGCCGACGAGGCCCTCGAAGCCCTCGTCAAGATCCTCGAAACCGACCTCGACGCCGAGTAGCACCCGGCCGTTCCCCCTTGGCTGGCCGGCCTGTCCCGGCCGGCCATGCCCCCGACTTCGACCCTTCCGGTCGAGACCGACCCGCGCACCGGGCGGTCTCGACCGGAAGGGTCGATCTCGGCGCCCGGCTACGGCGCGGCGGGGGTCACCAGGGTGATGAACGCGCTCAGCTGGGTGAGCACCTCGACGCTGGTCGGCAGCGACTCGGTCAGCGCCGGCGAATAGACCAGCCAGGCCGCCCACTGCGCCCGCGAGACGGCCACGTTCAGACGGTTCGCGAGGAGCAGGAACTCCAGGCCCCGCGGCACGTCCTCGGCGGCCGACGCCGCGAGTGAGACGATCGCGACCGCCGCCTCCCGCCCCTGGAACTTGTCCACGGTCCCGACCGGCACCAGGCCGAAACCGGCCTCCTTCAGCCTGCCGCGGAGGAGTTCCACCTGGGCGTTGTACGGCGCCACGACGATCACGTCGTCCTGCCCGAGCGGCGCGGTGACACCCCCGGATGTCCAGGGTCGCCCCAGCAGGTCGGCCACGAGCCCGACCACGACCTCCGCCTCCTCGACCGACGAGGTCGCGTTGCCGGAATGCGCCACGGGCAGCGGGTGCAGCCCGGGAGTCACCCCGGCCAGGCTGCGGTCCGACGGGTGCGAGAGCAGCTTGCCCTCATAGGACAGCGCCGAGACGGGAGCGCAGACCGCGGGGTGCATCCGCCAGCTGGTGGCGAGGAAGTAGCCGAATTCGGCCGGCAGCACCCGGTGCCCGTCGCTCAGCCAGCCGAGCGCGGACTCGTCAACGGGTTCGGGGTGCGTGCCCTGGCTCACCTGCGGCAGCTGCTGCGGGTCGCCCAGGAGCAGCAGTCGCTGCGCCGAGACGGCCGCGGCGATCGTGCTGGCCAGGGAGAACTGGCCGGCCTCGTCGACGACGAGCAGGTCGAGGGACCCGCGCGGCATCCGGTCGGCGTTGCTGAAGTCCCAGGCGGTGCCGCCGACCACCCAGCCGCCGGGGCGGCCGGTGAACGCGCCGAAGGTCCTGGTGTCGAGAAGCGCCCACGGAACGGGCTTGTTCTCCTCGCCCTTGCGGGCCTTCTTGCCGACCCGATCGGGGTCGAGGCCGACCGTTGCGCCGGCGGTGAGCACCGCGCGGAGCATATTCTCCACCGCGGCGTGGGACTGGGCGACAACGCCGATCGTCCAGCCGTGGTTGACGACGAGGTCGGCGATCACCCTCGACCCGACGTAGGTCTTGCCGGTGCCGGGCGGTCCCTGCACCGCGAGGTAGGAACGGTCAAGGCGCAGCAGGCTGTCCAGGATGGCCGGCTGCACGTCGCCGTCCCGCGGCCGGGCGAGGCCGGGCTCCGCGGTGGCTCCGGGCGAGTCGCCCGTGCCGGCCCGGAGCCGCGGCGGCCGGCGACGGAGCAGGTCGAATGCGGCATCCTGCAACGGCTCCGGCCAGGCGCCGAGCACGGCCCGGCCCCAGTCCGAGATCGCCCCGACCTGGCTGCCGGCCGGCGGCGGGGTGCCGGGGGTCAGCGCGATCGGCAGTTCGTGGTGGGTGGGGGCGTCCCGCTCGAGGATCTCCTCGACGACGAAGACCGACTCGTCGATCACCTCGACGATGGTGGCCTTGTCGTGCGCGGTGCGGGCGCCCGGCTCGGTGCTGGGCCGGATCGGCGGGTACGGCGGGTCGTAGAGCAGGAACGGGTTCTGGCCGACCTTGAGCGAGCTGCCGGGGGCGAGCGCGCCCGAGATGCGCAGCAGGCGCCGGTCGAGGCGTTGCCGGCCCTCCCGGTGCCACTCCGTCTGCACGATGACGGAGTCCACGACGAGCACATCGCGGGTGTCGGCCCACTCGTCGACGGGCGACCCGAGACGCGAGTAGTGGTCCCACCAGAACGACTTCTGTTCCCGCCGGTGGTAGTCGATCGCGGCGGCGGCCAGGGCGAGCGCCGTCTGGTCGGCGCTCCGATCGGCGGGCGCCACCGCGGCCAGGAGGCCGGCGAGCTCGAGGTAGACCGGGTCGGGCTCGCGCACGGGCAGGTCGAAGGCCAGGTCCGCGGCCGGCGCCGACGCAACCGCGCTCTCGGCGGCGCGCTCGCGCAGCCAGTCGCGCAGCCGCCGGGTGGAGCGGCAGTCGTAGGCGTTGTACCGGGCGATGTCGGCGAGAACGTCGGCCGCGGCATCCGCGTCGCCGTTCGCCAGCAGCTCGCGTGACCGCACGTACTCGGTGATCGAGTCGGCGGCGTTGGCGACGCCCTCCCGTTCGTCGCTGCCCATGTAGAGCGGCTCGAGCTTCTTCAGGGAGTAGCTGCGGCTGCCGATGCGCAGGCCCTGCCGCACCACCGGGTAGAGGTCGACGAGGACGTGGTCCCTGAGCAGGCCGTCGACGGCGTCCTCGCCCACCCCGTGCCGGGCCGCGAGGGTGAGCAGGTGGGTGCGTTCGTAGGGGGCGTAGTGGTAGATGTGCATCCCGGGATGCCGCTCCCGCCGTTCCCGCACGTAGTCGAGGAACTCGATCAGGGCCCGGCGTTCCTCGGCGTGGCTGTGCGCCCAGAACGAACGGAAGGTGTCGTCGGGTTCGACCAGGCCGAAGAGGTAGTCCAGCCCCCAGACGACACCGGTTTGGCCGGCCTCGCCCGCGTCTTCCTGGTACAGCGGGTCGCCCTCGAAATCGAAGAAGATGTCGCCCTCGTCGGGTGCCGGCAACGCCTGCAGCGCGAGCGGGTTGATCACCTCCCAGTTCACGGGCCGGTCGGCGACGGCCGGCGTGACCTGCAGCCTGGCCTGCTCGCTGAGCGTGTGCAGCGTGGCATCCGAGAGGCCGGGGACCGGGCCTGCCGCCGCCGCCAGCTGTTCGATCGTCTCCACGCCGGCGGCGCGCAGCTTCGCGCGCTGGCTGAGCCGCAGGTTCGCGACGAGCAGCACGTCGCGGTACCGCTGCACCTGGTCGTCGCAGAGGTCGCAGCGCCCGCAGGCGGTGTAGCGCGGGTCGCCCCACTCGGTCGGCCCGGTGTCGGCCAGCCGGTCGTCGACGAGGCGTTCCAGCCTGGCCCGGCGGGTGCGGTAGACGGGCAGGATGTCCCGCAATCGGTGCGAACTCGTGCGCCCGTCGCCGAGCAGCAGATGCACCTGCTCCCCCGTGGGGATGCCCATCCGTTCGAGCTGGTCGCTGTACGCCGCCAGCTGCAGCAGCGCGGTGATCTTGGCCTTGCGCGCCAGTTTCGTGTCGTACACCTCGTAGCTCGTGCCGTCGCCGGAGCGGATGATGAAGTCCGCGTAGCCGAGGAACCGGCCGTCGAAGAAGGCGGCCTGGAACACCACCTCGGCGCCGCCGGAGAGCGCCGCCTCGCTCGCCCGCACGGCGGAGCCGATCTCGGCGAGGGCCGGGCGTTCGATCTCGACGACCTGGCGGGTCTCGCGCAGCCGGGTGAGCATCCGCAGTTCGTGCGCATCGCCCAGCTCGGCAGTGCGCGCGAGCATGGCGTCGGGCGTCTCGGCGATCGGGTCGATCCGCCCGAGTTTCGCGTCGAGCCTGCGCATCAGCGCCCATTCGCAGCCGGCGGCGGCGCTGAGATCGCTCGCTGAATAGACGATGGTGCCGGGATCGAGCAGGAACACGGTGGCCTCCAGGGGTGCTCCCCCGAGGCTAACCGAACCCTCCGACGGTGTCGCCCTGAGAGCCTGCTGTGGATTCGCTACGGGCGTTCCGGCCTCAACTACTCTGGCGTCACGGCAGACAGCGGAGCAGCTGGATGCCGGAGCAGACGGACCCTGATCCGGGACGGTTCCGCACCTGCCTGAGCCAGTCTCCTCCCGGTGAAACCGAAAGAGAGTGCACCGTGACCGACGACTCGACCACAGACCAGACCTCGCCCGCCCCAACCGGCGCGAACGGACCCGAGGCCCACAGCATCCGGGACTGGACCGACCTCGGCAAGGAGATGTGGTCCTATCTCACCGGGAAGAGTGCGGTCATCAACTACAGCTTCATCGACATGACCGTCGAGGTGCCGCGGGATATCGGACCCGACGCACCGCGGGCGACCTGGAAACTCAACGGCACCCTGCGCGTCACCACGAGTGAGAACGCCGGCGCCGAATCCCTCCCCCAGTAGCCATGACCGCGACCACCCGGCTGGACATCGACCTGGCCTTCTCGCTGGCCGAACCGAGCCTGCCCCCGACCACGGCGGACCAGACGGCGGCCGGTGCGGCGGTGCCGGCGCCGACCGTCGAGACGATGTCCGGCACGGTCAGGGCCGCCGGCCTCGATGTCGAGATCTTCGCCGGCAAGCCCGAGTTGTTCGTTTCCCCGTCGGTCAGGCTGAAGGACCTTCGCCGGATCGCGGCTGACCTTTCCGACCGCGGCCTGACGGTGTCGCTGAGCGGGCCGAACGGGCTCATCGTTCGCGTGGGGGCGGTGACCGCTCCCCCGCTCCAGCGGGTTCTGACCGGGTCGTCCCATATCGTCCTCGGCAGCCGGGCCGCGCTCACGCCACTGCTGCGGCGGAGGTCACGGCGCCGGGGCGCGCCCCCGCTGCCCACCGTGCCGTTGCCGCCGTCGACCCTGTTCCCGCTGGTCCCGACGTTCGACCGGCGGATCCGCCGCCGGGTCACGACGACCCACTACGCGCCGGGAGCCGGGCGGCCTCGGCTCGTGTTCGTCGTCGGCTCGGAGAACTGGAACGGACAGACACCGCGGGAGTTCGATCTGCTGCCCGGGGTCACCACGATCGGGTCCGGACCGGACTGCGACCTCCGGCTGGATGGTCTGCAACCGGTGCACGCCGAGATCCGGCACGACCGAAACGACGAATACGTGCTGTTCCCCCTCGGCCCGGTGGCCGGCGGCACGAAGCAGGAAGTTCGGCCGCACGGCGGCGGACAGATTCTGCGCACCGGCGCCCGGATCGAAATGGGGCCGTGGCGGATGGCCTTCTTCCGGGAGGAATACGCCGACCACGGTCGACCGTTCGGAGGCCGGCTCGGCGGCGAGCTCGCCGTTCAACGGCCGCAGCCCGCCCGCACCGCGGCCCCGCCCGAGCGCACCGGAGCCGACCGTTCAGGCACCGGTGCCGGCAGCGCCCAGCAGGAGGGCGACGTGCGCCCCGACCTGGGCGGGCGACTGGACGACTCCGAGATCTGAGCGCCGACCCGGTCGCGGCGCACCCTCGGGAAGCCGGCGCACGGCGCAGCGTGCGCCCGCTTGCACAGGGTGCGCCGCGACGGATGCCGCCGGCCGCGCCGCCGTATGCCCCGCATCCGGGGGTCCCGTCCCTATCGGAGCGCCCGCGGGGCGACTACTGTCCCCACGGACGACTGCCCCACGGATGACGGGAGACCCCATGCACACATCCTCCGCCGGGCGCCTCGGCCTCCGGGCCGGCACGGCACTCGCCCTGGCCGGCGCGATCGTCGTCGCCCCGGTCGCACTCCAGGCGGCCTTCGCGGCCTGGGCCGTCGCCGACACCATCCCGGTGGGCTTCAACCCGTTCGGCGTCGCCGTCGACGCGGGCACCAGCACCGTCTACGTGGCCGCCGGAACTCCCGCCGCGGTGTCGGTCATCGACGCGGGGGTCGTCACCGCGACCATTCCCCTCCCCTCAGGGGCCACCGGCGTCGCGGTCGACCCCGTGACCCACACCGTGTACGTCACCGGCGACAACCGGGTCTCCGTGATCGACGGGGCGACGGATGCCGTCACCGGCACGATCGACCTCGGCTCCCCTGCCGACCAGGTCGCCGTGGACCCCGGAACCAGGGCCCTCTACGTCACCTCCCCGGACAGCGGCACGGTGACCCTGGTCGACGGGGCAACGGAGTCGGTCATGGGCAGCGTCACCGTCGGCACCAGCGTCAAGGGAGTCGCCGTCGACACCGTCAGCCACGCAGCCTACGTCACCGATTCCGACAACGCCACGGTCACCGTGCTCGACGGCACCACCGTCGTCGGTACCATTCCGGTCGGGGCGTTCCCGTACGGGGTCGCGGTCGATTCGACCAGCCACACCGTCTATGTCACGAACGCGGGCGACAACACCGTCTCCGTCATCGACGGCACCGCCGCCGCCGTGACCGCCACCATCGCCGTCGGCACCGCCCCGTACCGGGTCGCGGTCGACCCGTCGAACCGGACCGTCTTCGTCACCAACATCAACGGCAACACCGTGTCAGTGATCGACGGCGCCGCCAACACGGTCACCGCCACCGTCCCCGTGCCCAACGCGCCCTACGGTGTCGCCGTCGACCCGGGGACGCACCGCGCCTATGTCGGCAGCACGGACGGCAGCACCGTCACCGTGCTCGCCGACCTGCCGGCCATCACCTCGGGGCCGCCGTCCAGCGGCGTCGTCGGCGGCGCGTACCGGTTCGCTCTGACGGCCTCCGGCCTCTCCGATCCCGTCTTCCGGATCATCGGCGGGTCTCTCCCCACCGGCCTGATCCTCGACTCGGCGACCGGCGTGATCGCCGGCACGCCCTCCGCCGCCGGGACCAGTTCGGTCGTCATCTCCGTTGCCAATGCCGACGGAATCGGCGGCAACCCGGCCGCGACGGCAACCTACTCGATCGTGATCGCCCCCGCGGCAGCGCCAGCACAGCCTGGGCCGGCCGCGCCGGCCGCCCCCGCGAAGCCGCACCTGGCCCCCACCGGCGTCGACCTCGGTGGGGCGGCCGCGGCGGCGGCGCTCATCCTCGCCGGTGCCGCTCTCTTCCTGCTCCGCCGCCCCCGGCACCGCCTTCCCTGATCTGCAATCCCTGACCCGCAAGCCAGGGCATTGTGGGGTGACGGGCCGGGCGGCCGGGTCGATCTAGGCGGGACCGCCGACCCCGGCGGGGGCGGCATCCGTGTCGAGGGGAATCCGGTGCGGAGCAGTGCCGGAGAGCCGCAGCGTCGCCAGGAAGCCGAGCACGAGGAAACCGGCCGCGGCGAAGGCGGAGTACCGGGTCCCCTCGCTGAACGCGTCCCGCGCGGCCTCCGCGAGGGCCGGGCTCCGGGCCTCGAGTGCCGGGATGGCCGCACCGGCGCTGTCGACGACCGCGTCGACGACCTGGGACTGAGCGGCCGCCGGGATGCCCGGCAGGTCGGCGAGTTTCGCGTCGAGCGACGCCCCGACCGAGGTGAACAACACGGTGCCGAGCACGGCGATGCCCAGGGCGGAACCGATCTGCCTGGCGGTGCTCGAGGTGCCGGAGCCCTGGCCGCTCTTCTCGACCGGCACGTCCTTGAGCACGACCCCGGTGAGTTGCGCGGTCGCGAGCCCCACGCCGATGCCGTAGACGAAGAGGAACGGCACGACCGACAGCCAGGTGGCATCCTTCGAGATGACGACCCCGAGACCCGTGACGCCGATGATCTCCGCGACGATGCCCAGCCGCACGATGGACTCCGGGGAGACCTTGTTGCCGAACGCGCCGGCCAGGCCGCTCGCCACGAAGGAGCCCAGGGCCAGGGCGAGCAGCACGAAACCGGTCTGCAGCGCGTCGTAGCCGAGCACGTTCTGCAGCCAGAGCGGCAGGGAGAGGATGATCCCGAATTCGCCGAGCGAGACGATCATGGCCGCGATGTTGCCGTTGCGGAACGAGGCGATCCGGAACAGCGAGAAGGCGAGCAGGGTGGTCCGGCCCGTGCGCTGGCGGTACAGACCCCAGGCGACGAACGCCACCCCGGCGACGAGCGTGACCGCGAACGCGAACGGGATCGGCGACAGTTCGAACGGCCAGGTCCAGTCGCCGATCACCATAGCCTTGTTGGTCAGCCACCAGCCGTAGCTGCGCCCCTCGATCAGACCGAAGACGAGCGACGCGCTGGTGAGCACGGAGAGCACCGCGCCGACGACGTCGACCCGGCGCGGCTCGCCGGCGTCCCGGGATTCGACCACGAAGGTGAGCACGCCGATGACGATGATGATGCCGAGCGGCACGTTGATGCCGAACGCCCAGCGCCAGGAGAAGTAGGTGGTGAGCCAGCCGCCGAGGAGCGGGCCGACAGCCACCATGCCGCCGATCGTGGAGCCCCAGATGGCGAACGCGATGCCACGGTCGCGGCCGCGGAAGGTGGCGTTGATCAGCGACAGGGTTGTCGGCAGCACCATCGCCCCGCCGACGCCCTGGACCAGGCGCGCGCCGATCAGGAGATCGCCCGATCCGGAGAACGCGGCGAGCACGGATGCCGCGGCGAAGACGACGACGCCGAGCAGCAGGATGCGGCGGCGCCCGTAGCGGTCGGCGAGGGTGCCGAACACCAGCAGCAGCGCCGCGAAGACGAGCGTGTAGCTCTCCTGCACCCACTGCACCTGGGTGGAGGTGATGGCGAGGTCGTCGACGATCGAGGGGATGGCCACGTTGATGATCGTGGAGTCGACGATGATGAGCGCGACGGCGACGCTGATGAAGACCAGGCCGGCCCAGCGGCGACGGGGAGAGCCCGTGGCCTCGGCGGGGCGCGCGGCACGGTCGGAGGCGGGGATGGTCATGCGGTGGCCAATCGGGGAGCGACGGATTTCGCGCCGCGCAGGCGCAGGGCGAGGGTGAGAAGGACGATGACGGCGACGGCGACCAGGGCCGCGATCGCCGCCGGGGTGGACGGCGGGCTGCCGGTCAGCCGCGCGACGGCCAGCCAGGCCAGCCCCCAGGACAGGGACACGGCGGGGGCGAGGCGCCCGCGGCCGGCGACGGCGATCAGCACCCCGACGAGCCCCGCAACGGCAACGACGGCGACCGCCCACACGTCCGGTGAGGCGCCGAAACCGTCGAAGCCGGCCGCTACCAGGACCGCGGTCACGTTGGCGGCGGTGGCGACGCAGACCCAGCCGAGGTAGAGGCCGATCGTGCCATCGGCGAGGACGGTCTCGATCAGGTTCTTCGGCCGCGAAGCCAGGGTGATCCGGAACGTCAGCACGAGCACGGCGAGCAGGAGCACGATCACCGGCACGCTGAGCCAGAGCTGGTCGAACTGCACGCTCAGGATCCACGCCGCGTTCAGCAGGAGCGACGCGGCTACCGGGTAGCCGAGGCGACGCTGACGGGCATCCGTCTTCTGCGCGGGCAGGAACTGCCAGATGGCGTAGCCGATCAGGCCGAGGTAGATCGGGGTCCAGATGCCGAACGCCGGAACGGCGGGAGCGATCAGGGTGGCGTCGGCGGCGAGCGCACCGCCCGACGCGTTCTGGATCGGCGTGCCGCCGGCCGCACCCGAACCGATGAATGAGCCGATGATCGCCAGGATCGCGCTGACCAGCACGACGCCCTGGCGGAGAAGGTCACTGCCCTGCTTCATCTCATCCTCCTAATAGTCAATTAGCTTAGCTAGTTGACGTTAGCACTGGATGAGGGTCGGGAAAAGACCCGGCCAATCCCGACACTAACCCCGCCGGGTCAGGTCGAGTCGGGTCAGGTCGAGTCGGGTCAGGTCGAGTCGGGCTGGGCGCACCAGCCGGGTCAGTAGTCGTACGCGATGGAGCAGGTCTGCTGGTTCGCGGTCTGGCCGCGCAGCCCGGCGATCGTTTCCGGCGCGGCGGGCGCCGGCGTCGCGGCCGGATCGGTGGCGGCCGGGTCGGGCGTCTCGGCCGGTGCCGGCGTTTCGGCGGGAGCCGGCGCGGCCGGATCGGCCTGGGTGCTGTTGCCGAGGGAGTTCTCGTCGAGCGTGAACGGCTGGTCGGCCTGAATTTTGGCGAACAGGGCAGTGGCGAGCTCTTCCGAGGGCACCAGCTTCGCGGTGTTCTCGGGGTCCTCCGCCGACGGGTACTGCACGAAGACGAGCTTGTCCAGGTCGATGTCCTTGAGCGCGAGCGCCATGCTCACCATGGTCGGGATGTTCGCGAGCGAGGTGGAGAGCTTGAGGTTCGTTCCGGCCGCGTTGGCCAGGCCGGTGAGCTTCGACACGTCGGTGAGGGTCGAGTTGCTCTTCATCACGCGCATCAGCGAGGACATGTAGGCCTGCTGCGATGAGATTCGGGACAGGTCGCTGCCGTCGCCGACGCCGTGGCGGCTGCGAAGGTAGGACAGGGCCGTCTGGCCGGCGACGACGCTGGTGCCCGCGGGCAGGTTGAGGCCGGAGAGCGGGTCGTCGATGGCATCGTTGAGGCAGATCGGAACGCCGCCCACGGCATCCGCCATCGCCACGGTGCCCTGGAACGAGATCAGCCCGGCGTAGGGGATGTCCAGCCCGGTGAGTTCGGAGACCGTCGAGACGACGCAGCCGAGGCCGCCGCGGCCGTAGGACGCGTTGACGGCCTCGGCGTCGACGGCGGAGTTGACGTCACCGGTGTCGGGGTTGGTGCACTCGGGCTGGGCGATGACAAGGTCGCGCGGGATGCTGACGACGACGGCGCTCTTGTGGTCGGCAGAGACGTGCAGGAGGATGTTGACGTCGTTCAGGGTCGTGTCGCGTTCGCCATAGGACTCACCCTGGGCGGTGGAGTTGTCCACGCCGACCACCAGCACATTGAAGCCGCCGGCGAAGGAGGCCGCTTTGGCGGTCTTCGCGGGCTTCTTGCCGTTGGAGATGTCCACCGAGTTGGCGGCGACCTTGGTGGCGAACTGGTTCACGGCGATGGCGGCGACGGATGCCCCGCTCACCAGTGCGACAGCCAGCGTGATCGCGACCACCTTGAGCAGCGGCGCCCAGAACTCACGCCAGCGGGAATGGCGTTTGTGGCGCACGAGACCGGTCGCTTTGGCCTGGCGACGGGCGTCTCCACGCCCGGTCGGCTTCTGCTCCCGTGCCATTGATCTCCCTGCCGATGAATTTTGCGCTAATCAACCACCATATAGTCGGCACCCGTGTGCGCCCTGAAGATTCCTGTGGATGCCTCACAGACGGCGTCCCTCACACCGCGGTCGACGTGCGAAACTGCCGGGATGCGCATAAACGGAGTGCACCACATCGCCATCATCGCCAGCGACTACGAATTGTCGAAGGCGTTCTACCAGGACGTGCTCGGCGCCACCCTCGAGGCCGAGTACTTCCGGGCCGAACGGGATTCCTGGATGGGCAAGCTCGCCCTGAACGGGCATTACCTGATCGAGCTGTTCTCGTTCCCGGACACCCCGCCACGGCGGAGCGGCCCGGAGGCGCTCGGCCTGCGTCACCTGGCCTTCGAGGTCGACGACGTGCCGGCGACCCACGCCGAACTCCTGCGGAAGGGCGTCGATTGCGAGGAACTCAGGGTGGACCCGAACAACGGAAAGGCCATGTTCTTCTTCCGCGACCCCGACGGCCTCCCGCTGGAGATCTACCAGAGCTGATTCACGCCGGGAGCAGCTCGACGCCGACCCCGTCGTCCTGCACCAGGATCCGAAGCCGGTCCAGGCCCGGCACGACGAGATCAGCGACCAGGTCGGCCGCGGCGTGGGTTCCCTCGACGCCGATGGTGGCGCAGCCGGCGGCGCGGGCCGCCTCCAGGCCGGCCGGGGCGTCCTCCACGACGAGGCAGCGGGCCGGGTCGACGCCGAGGCGCGCGGCGGCGGCCAGGAACGGCTCGGGGAACGGCTTGCCCCGGCTCGTCTCCTCGATGGTGACGACCGTTGCGACGGCGGGGACGCCGGCGGCGGTCAGGCGCACCAGGCAGAGCGCCCGGGTGGCGGAGGTGACGATCGCCCGCCGGTGCTCGGGGATGCTCGCGAGGAGTTCCCCCGCGCCGGGGAGGATCGCGATGTCGCCCGTGTCGGCCAGTTCGAACTCGGTCAGCCGCGAGACGGCCAGGTCGACCTGGTCGGCCGGGACCAGGGTGGCGAGCATCTGGCGGGCCGGCACCCCGTGGCGGGCGCCCGTGAACGACTCGCCGAGGCCGGCCTCGTCGGCCCAGCGCCGCCAGGACCGGTTGACGGCGTTGGTCGAGTCGACGAGGGTGCCGTCCATGTCGAACAGCACAGCCTCGAAGACCCTGCCGTGCAGGGTGTTCGAGGTGTCGGGAGACTGCCGAGCTGCGGTCACGTCGGTCGGGGCATTCGTCATGGGTGTCCTTTCCCGGGGCCGCGATTGTCGGCTCCGGTCACCCTCGATTCTCCCCCACCGTCGTACGAGGGCGCTCCCCGTACGCTTGACCAATGACCATTCCTCCCCTTGCGGCGAAGAAGCCGACCCGGCGCGTGCACCACGACGACGTGTACATCGACGACTACGAGTGGCTGCGCGACAAGGACAACCCGGATGTCCTCGCTCACCTCGGCGCCGAGAACGACTACACGGATGCCCGCACGGCTCACCTCGAACCGCTGCGGGAGCAGCTCTTCGAGGAGTTCAAGGGCCGCACCCAGGAGACCGACCTCAGCGTGCCGGTGCGCGAGGGCCGGTGGTGGTACTACACCCGCACGGCCGAGGGTCAGGAGTACGGCATCCACTGCCGGGCCCCCATCACCGGGCCGGACGACTGGGAGCCGCCGGTGATCGCCGCCGACGGCGACCCGGCCACGGCCGGGCTCCCGGGCGAGCAGCTGCTGCTCGACGACAACGAGGAGGCGGCCGGGCACGACTTCTACTCGCTCGGCAGCTTCGATGTCAGCGCCGACGGGAGCCGGCTGCTCTACGCCGTCGACACCGAGGGCGACGAGCGGTACACGATCCGGGTGCGCGACCTGGCCACCGGGCAGAACCTCCCCGACGAGATCGAGGACACCGCCGAAGGCGCCCTGTTCGATCCGAGTGGCCGCTACCTCTTCTACACCACGGTCGACGACGCCTGGCGGCCGGACACCGTCTGGCGGCACGAGGTGGGCGGGGCGGCATCCGTCGACAGCGAGGTGTTCCACGAGCCCGACGAACGGTTCTGGGTCGGCGTCGGCGTCACCCGCAGCCGCAAGTTCCTGCTGGTCGAGGCCGGGTCGAGCGTGACGACCGAGACCCGGCTGCTCGCCGCGGACGACCCGACCGGCGAGTTCGCGGTGGTCTGGCCGCGCCGCGACGGCGTCGAATACGACGTGGAGCACGCCGTCGTCAACGGCGAAGACCGCCTGCTGATCGTGCACAACGACCACGCGGTCAACTTCGAGCTGGTCAGCGTGGCCGCGGTGGACCCCCAGGGCCCTCAGCGGATGCTGCTGCCCCACGACGACGCCGTGCGTCTGGAGGGCGTCGACGCGTTCCGCGACTTCGTCACCGCCGAATACCGCCGGGACGGGCTCACCCGGGTGGCCATCGCCCGCACCGGCACCGGCACGGACTCAGACTCCGGCCCAGACGGGCTCGACTTCGCCGAGCTCACCTTCGACGAACCGCTCTTCACGGTGGGCACCGGCGCCAACCCGGAGTGGGATCAGCCCACGGTGCGGTTCGGCTACACCAGCTTCCTCACGCCGTCGAGCGTGTACGACCATGTCGTCGCCACCGGCGAGCGCCGCCTGCTCAAGCAGCAGCCGGTGCGCGGCCAATACGACCCGAACCTGTTCGAACAGCGCCGGGAATGGGCGGTGGCCGGTGACGGCACCCGGGTGCCGATCTCGCTGGTCTTCCGCCGCGACCTGGTGCGCCCCGGGGTGCCGGCGCCGACCGTGCTCTACGGCTATGGGTCGTACGAACACAGCATCGACCCCGGCTTCAGCATCCCGCGGCTGAGCCTGCTCGACCGCGGCATGGTCTTCGCGATCGCGCACGTGCGCGGCGGCGGCGAACTGGGCCGCCCCTGGTACGAACAGGGCAAGAAGCTGCACAAGCGCAACAGCTTCACGGACTTCATCGACTGCGCCCGGCACCTGGTCGACCTGGACCTGACCAGCCCCGACCGGCTCGTCGCCGACGGCGGCAGCGCCGGCGGGCTGCTGATGGGCGCGGTCGCGAACCTGGCGCCGGAGCTGTTCGCCGGCATCCACGCCGCCGTGCCGTTCGTCGACCCGCTCACCTCGATCCTCGACCCGTCGCTGCCGCTCACCGTGATCGAGTGGGACGAGTGGGGCGACCCGCTGCACGACCCCGAGGTGTACGCGTACATGAAGGGATATTCCCCGCTCGAGAACGTGCGCGAGACGCAGTACCCGCGCATCCTCGCCGTGACCAGCCTGAACGACACCCGGGTGCTCTACGTCGAGCCCGCCAAGTGGGTGGCCCGGCTGCGCGAGGTCGGAGCGGATGCGCTGCTGAAAACCGAGATGTCGGCCGGCCACGGCGGGGTGTCCGGGCGCTACGCCGCCTGGCGCGAACGGGCCTTCGACTTCGCCTGGCTGATCGACGTGGCGGGCGCGCATCCGACCGGGGCCGCGCTGCCCGAGTAGCGCGCACCGCACCACCGCCCCAGCGCCCTTCCGCCGGGATGGAGATTCTCGCGACTCGCCGTTGCCGCCGCCGCGCACCCCGGCGTGTTCGGATTTTCTCCGATCCGACGTGCCGCGGGGCCCGGGTCGCGCGTGAGAGCATGGAGCCATGTCGCGCTCCGGGCCTCCAGCGGCATCCGCCGACTGGAAGCGGATCGCGGGGCCTCCGGCCGGGCCTGCGGCCGAGGCGACCGGCTCCCCCGCCGCCCGACCGCCGGTGTCGATGGGGCTGCAGTTCGAGTTGCGCGAGCAGACCCCCCGCACGAACGAGCGCTGGCGCGGTCCGACCGCGCGAACGGCCACCACCGTTCGGCCGGGGCACGGCGAGCTCCGGCTCGGGGTGCGGCCGGTCATCCTGAGCGGCCGGGGCAGCTGGGTGCGCACGAACGTGTCCTGGAACCAGCTCGGCTACCACCTGAACCGGCTGAATCTCAACCCTGAGCACCACCGATGGCTGAGCCAGCTGCTCGCCCTGCACCGGGCGGTGCGCGGCGTGTACACCAGCCAGGAAGCCGACTGGCTCTACCTCGACGACTTCACCAGCCCGCTGCTCTGGACCCTCTTCGACGAGGCCGCCGCGATCGGCCTCCAGCTGGTCGGCAGCAAGAAGGATGCCCAGGTCACGGTGGGCCGCACGGCTGGCCTGGGCCTCGACGCGAGCACCGACGCGGTCAACGCGGGCCTCCGTCTGGCCACCCGGCTGCAGATCGACGGCGAAGCCCACCCCGCCGAACACGCCGGGGCCATCGGCAGCCACGGACTCTACGCCTGGGCGCTCGGCGCCCGGCCACAACTCACCCTGGCCCCCGTCGACCGGCCGCTCAGCCCCGAACAGCTGCGGCTGCTCGGGCAGCCGGGCACGGTCGACGTGCCCGAGTCCGACGTGGCCGAGTTCCTGACCGTGTTCTACCCGGCACTGCGGCACGCCCTACCGGTCACGAGCACGGATGCCTCGGTGCACTTCCCCGAGGCAGACCCGCCCGTGCTCGTGCTCACGGCCCGGTTCCGGCCAAAGCAGGCGCTGGAGCTCGAGTGGCACTGGGAGCACCGGGAGGGTGCCCGCGTGACCCGGAGCCCGCTCCGGGCGGCCCCCGGCTCCCCCGACGCCGGCACCCCCGATGCAGGCACCCGCGAAGCAGGCACCCGCGAAGCCGGCACCCCCGATGCAGGCACCCGCGAAGCCGGCACCCCCGGCGCCGAGACGCCCGATACCCGTGAAGCCGCCATCCTCGCCGCCGCGGCCGACGCCCTCCGGCTGGACGGCCACCCGGCGCCCGGCCCGGCAGCCCGGCTCCTGCACGACATCGAGACGGCCGAGTACGCCGGACAGACCCTGCCGAGGCTCCGCTCGGTGCCGGGCGTGCGCGTCGACGTCGTCGGTGACCCGCCCGACTACCGTGAACTCACGGCGGTGCCCGAACTCACCGTGACCACGGTCGAGACCGATCGGCGCGACTGGTTCGATCTCGGCGTGCTGGTCACCGTCGACGGCCGGAGCGTGCCGTTCGGTCCCCTCTTCAAGGCCCTGGCCAAGGGGAAGGCCAAGCTGCTGCTGGTCGACAACAGCTACCTCTCCCTGCGCCAGCCGGTCTTCGAGCGCCTTCACGAGCTCATCGCCGAAGCCCGTGCCCTGCAGGAGTGGGACACCGGGCTGCGGATCAGCCGTCACCAGGCCGCTCTCTGGTCCGAGTTCGAGGACCTCGCCGACGAGACCGTGCAGGCCGTCGCCTGGCGGGCGACCGTGGCCGGGCTGCTCGCCCTCACCACCGCCGACGGGCAGACGGCCGGCCAGCCCCTCGCTGAGCCGCACTCCCTCGCCGAGCCCGGGTCCGTTCCCCTGCCGGCCGGACTCGTGGCCACGCTGCGCCCGTACCAGCTGCATGGTTTCGCCTGGCTCGCCTTCCTCTGGGAGCACCGGCTGGGCGGCATCCTCGCCGATGACATGGGGCTCGGCAAGACGTTGCAGACCCTGGCCCTGCTCGCCCACGCCACCGCGCAGCCGCGCACCCCCGGCCGACGGCCGTTCCTGGTCGTCGCCCCGACCTCGGTGGTCTCCAACTGGCTCGCCGAGGCCGCCCGGTTCACGCCCGGCCTCGTCGTGCGCGCCGTCACCGCGACCGAGGCGGCCGGCGGGGTACCGATTGCTTATGCCGCGGCCGGCGCCGACGTCGTCGTCACCTCATACGCGCTCTTCCGCCTCGACTTCGAGGCCTACCAGGCCGCCGGCTGGGCGGGGCTGGTCCTCGACGAGGCCCAGTTCGTCAAGAACCGCGCCTCGAAGGTGCACCTCTGCGCCCGGGACCTGGCCACCCCGTTCAAGCTCGCCCTCACCGGAACGCCGATGGAGAACAACCTGCTCGAACTGTGGGCCCTGTTCGCGATCGTCGCGCCCGGCCTCTTCCCCTCGGCCCGCCGCTTCGCCGAGGACTACCTGCGACCCGCCGCGACCGGCGCCGACCCGGCGCTGATCCATCGGCTGCGCCGCCGCATCCGGCCCCTGATGCTGCGCCGCACCAAGGACGTCGTCGCTCCGGAACTGCCGCCCAAGCAGGAGCAGACCCTGCAGATCGAGTTGAACCCGCGGCACCGGCGGCTCTACGACACGTTCCTGCAACGGGAGCGGCAGAAGCTGTTCGGCCTGATCGAAGACCTGGACCAGAACCGGTTCATCGTCTTCCGGTCGCTGACCCTGCTGCGCATGCTCAGCCTGGACCCCTCGCTGGTCGACGAGAAATACGCCGGGGTGTCCTCGAGCAAACTCGACGCCCTGTTCGATCAGCTCGCGGACGTCGTCGCCGAGGGACACCGGGCGCTCGTCTTCAGCCAGTTCACCTCTTTCCTCACCAAGGCGGCGGCCCGGCTCGACGCCGTGGGAATCGCCTACTGCTACCTCGACGGGTCGACGCTGCATCGTCCGGCCGTGATCGACCGGTTCAAGCAGGGCACCGCGCCGGTGTTCCTGATCAGCCTCAAGGCGGGCGGGTTCGGCCTGAACCTCACCGAGGCCGACTACGTCTTCCTGCTCGACCCATGGTGGAACCCGGCCACCGAGATGCAGGCGGTGGACCGCACCCACCGGATCGGCCAGACGAAGAACGTGATGGTCTACCGGATGGTCGCCACCGACACGATCGAGGAAAAGGTGATGGCGCTCAAGGAGCAGAAGGCGGCGCTCACCGGCTCGGTGCTCGACGGTGCAGGGACGGCCGGCGACGCCGGCTTCAGCGACGCGCTCACGGCCGACGACATCCGCGGCCTGCTGGAGCCTTGAGCCCCGGCGACGCCCTCAGGCGACCGCGGCGCGGGCGGCGTCGACGGGGCGTCAGCCCGCGGCCAGCTCCTCGGCGATCCCGGCCGCCCACTCGTCGATCGCGGCCCAGTCGCGGAAGTCTCCCTCGGGCAGCAGCTCGCGCCCGGACGGGATGCGCCGCACCAGCCGGTCCCGGCGACCGAGCCCGTTCGGGTCGAGGGCGCCGAAGAACACCTGGCGCCCGCGGGGGCTGAGCGCCTCACCGAACTCCTCGAACTGCTTCGGTTCGGCTTCCTTGAGCTTGTCGCGCCCCTCGGCATCCTTCGGGTCGGTGCCGAGCGGTCCGCTGCTGAACAGCCAGACCGGCTTGCCGGCCAGCTCCGCCAGGTTTCCCCGTACGAATCCGGTAGCCTCCTTGCGCCACGACCCCATGTAGACCGCACTGCCGAGCACGAAGGCGTCGTAGTCCGCCGGCTTGTCCACGGATGCGAGGGGCCGGGCGATCGCGTCGCAGCCCGCCTCGCGCAGCTTGCGGGCGATGCGCTCGGCAATTCCTTCGGTCGCACCGTACTTGCTCGAGAACCCCACGAGTACCGTCATGATGAGCGCCTCCTGTTTGTGCTGCCTCGGTACGTCAATCGTAACGACCGAGGGCCGGATCGGGCTGCGCCAACAGCGGGCTACCTGAGGGACCCGCCAGGCCCGAACACACAGGAGACAGCACCGGCGATCGCCGTCGCCACGGTGAAGGTCACCGAGCTCCCCGGAATTCATGCTGACGTCCCCCGGATTGGTCTCCGGCTCGTAGCGTTCGTTCCCCGTTTCGGCCGCAGCCCGCTGCTACGCTGAACAAACGTCAGTCCGGGAGCTCCATTGCAGTCGAATAGTTTTGCGCGTCTTAGCGGTCCGGTACTGAGGTACTTCGGTCGGTCCGCCATGTGGCTGGCGTGGGTCATGGGACTGCTCGTCGCCGCCTACACCGGCGCCCTGCTCCTATACGGACCTGGCTTCAACCCGCTCATCGATGGCGTCCTGTCGATGCTCACCCAGTCGGTCCTGCTGACCGTCTGCTGGCTGGCGGTCGCCCGCGCCGGGCGCGGCCAACGCGAGTTGCGGCTGACAGCGGTGGCGGTGACCGGCGTCGTCGCCGCGAACGTCTACGCCCTCAGTGCGGAGATGATTGGTGAGGAGCTGTCGTTCCCCTCCCCGACCAACCTCGGCTATCTGCTCTTCTACGCCCTGATGACAGTCGTGATCGGGATGCTCGTGCAACGCAGCGCGCGCGGCCTGGCCTGGGCGGTGCTCCTGGACAGCGCCGTCGGCGCCCTGGGCACGGCATCGGTGCTCGCGGCGCTTCTAACGCCCTTCCTGGCGTCCCTCGGCGACGCCGCACCGGACGCGACGGGCAGCATCGCGGTTGCCTACCCGCTCTTCAGCCTCCTGCTGGCCCTGGCCGTCGGCGGAGTCGCCGCGTCGCAGAGTTCGGATGCCGACCGCCGCTGGATAATCCTCGTCTTCGGCCTGATGATCTTCGCCTCCACCGACATCGTGTTCGCGATCATCGGCGACCGGTACGTACTCGGCACCGCGCTGGACGCGGGCTGGCTGATCGGCCTGGCCCTCGTAGCGGTCTGGCTCGACGCGTCGACTCGCCCGGATGCCGTCCTCGGCCACGCGGCGCACAGCGCAGCCGCTCTCGCCCTGCCCGCGGTGTCGACCATTTCGGCGCTCGGCGTGCTGGTGCTGTCAAGCCAGGTGCCGGTCTCCCCCGTCGCGATCGGCCTGGCGGCGGCGACGCTGGGACTGGCCGCACTGCCACTCATCTCCCGGCAGATGGTGCTCCGGCGTCAGCTCCGCACGGACGACCTCACCGGCCTGCCCAACCGCCGGGCACTGTACGCCGCCGTAGCCGGGCGGCTCGCGGCCGACCGTGAGCAGCCGCGCGCGCTGATGATCCTTGATCTCGACCGGTTCAAGGAGGTCAACGACAGCCTCGGCCACGACGCCGGCGACCGGCTGCTGATCCAGGTCGGCTCCCGCCTGGCCCTGGAGCTGACACCGGGCGATTTCCTCGCCCGGCTGGGCGGCGACGAATTCGCGATCCTGCTCAACGACTCCGGTCAGGTCGAGGCGGAGGCCGCCGCGCTCCGGCTGCGCACCGCCCTGGCCGCGCCCTTCACGCTCGAAGGGATCTCCCTGCAGACCAGCGCGAGCATCGGCATCGCACTGTACCCCGACCAGGGCGATAGCCTCACCGGCCTGCTTCGCAAGGCCGATATGGCCATGTACAAGGCGAAGTCCGGCCACAGCGGCCACCACGTCTACCGCAGCGCGGACAACAACCACGGCGCCACCCGGCTCCGCACGCTGCACGAGCTGCGGATCGCGCTGACCGACGACCAGCTAGTGCTGCACTACCAGCCCAAGATCGAGCTTCGGACCGGCACGGTGAACGGGGTCGAAGCGCTCGTGCGATGGAACCATCCCACCCGGGGTCTGCTCTTCCCCGACCAGTTCCTGGCCATGGCCGAGGAGGCCGGCCTGATGCACACTCTCACCCAGGTGGTGATGCGGCAGGCCCTCGACCAGGCCGCCGTGTGGCTGGCCGCCGGCCGCTCCTTCACCGTCGCGGTGAACCTCTCGGCCAGCTCCCTCGTCGATGCCGAATTGCCAGAGCGGGTCGCCGCCATGATCGAGAGCCGCGGCCTGCCCGCATCCGCCCTCACCCTGGAAATCACCGAGGAGTTCCTGATGGCCGACCGGGACCGGGCCCGGGAGATCCTCACCCGGCTGCGTGCCAGCGGCATCCGGATCTCCGTCGACGATTTCGGCACCGGTTACAGCTCGCTCGCCTACCTGCGCGACCTGCCCATCGACGAGCTCAAGCTCGATCAGTCCTTCGTCTTCCCGATGGCGGACGATGCCAGGGCTGCCGCCCTCGTCGCATCCACCATCGACCTGGCCCACGGACTCGGCCTCCGCATGGTGGCCGAGGGAGTCGAGAACGGTGTGGCCTACGACGAGCTGGTGCGCTACGGCTGCGACTACGCCCAGGGCTACTTCATGTGCCGCCCCATCCCGGCCGCCGACCTGGACCAGTGGCTGGCCCGCCGCGAGATCCCGGCGACCACCGAATGAGCGCCGTCCCCCTGCGGTGGCGCTGGTCTCTCTGGGTCATGGCCGGCCTGGTACTCGCCTACGTGATCGGCCTCATGGTCCCGGACTCCGGCTTCAACCCGTTCGTCGACGGGTTCCTGTCCATGGCCTCCGAGTGGGCCTGCGTCGCCGTGTGCTGGGCCGCCGCCTACCGGGCGGGCCGGGGCCGCCGGACCGGCCGGGGGCGCCGGGAAGGCCACGGCCGCCCGGAGGTGCTCCTCGCCGCCGCCGCGGTGACCGCCAACACTCTCGGTGACACCTACGAGCTGATCCAGCGCGAGACCAGTTTCGCCGCCTACCCGTCGCCGGCCGACGCGGCGTACCTCCTCTTCTACATCTTGTTCCTGGCCTCGCTCATGATGCTGGTGCGCCGTCAGCTGCGCGGCTCCACCACATCACTGGTCCTGGACAGCGTCGTCGGCTCCCTCGGCGCCGCCTCGCTGCTCGCGGTGCTGTTGACGCCCGCGCTCAACACCGCCGCCGCGAACCCGGCGTCCCTCGGGACCGTTGTCGCCATCGCCTACCCGATGCTCGACCTGCTCCTCCTCGCCTCCATTGCCGGGATCGTCGCGTCGCACGGGCCCGAAGCAGGCCGCCGCTGGATGCTGCTCGTTTCCGGACTGGTGATCTTTGCGGGCGCCGACGTGGTGTTCGCCCTCGCACCTGACCTTTACGTGATCGGCACCCCGCTCGACGCCACCTGGGCGATCGCGATCGCCCTGATCACCCTCTGGGTCGACCGGTCGGGTGCCCCCCGCTCGACGACGAGCCGCGGCACCCGAAACGTTTCGGCAGTGGCCGTGCCGGCGGTGTCCATCCTGGCCGGGCTCGGCGTGCTCATCCTGGCCAGCCAGGTTCCGGTGTCCGGACTGGCCGTCGTGTTGGCCGCCCTGACGATGGCCGTGGCCACCATCCCGCTCATCGGCAGGCAGCGGGTGCTGCGCGTGCTCTCCCGCACCGACGACCTCACCGGGCTGCCCAACCGGCGCGCCTTCTACGCCGACGTGCCCGGCCGACTCGGAGCCGGCGACAGCCGGCGCAGCGCCCTCCTCCTCCTCGACCTGGACCGGTTCAAGGAGGTCAACGACAGCCTCGGGCACGATGTGGGCGACCGCTTGCTGGTGCAGGTAGGGGTGCGTCTGGCTGGAGCGCTGCGGGCCACCGATCTGCTGGCCCGGCTGGGCGGTGACGAATTCGGGGTGCTGCTCGTCAACTCGGGCCACGACGAAGCCGTCGCCGTCGCCGTCAAGCTCCGCGCCGCCCTGGCCGAGCCCTTCCTGCTCGAGGGGATCACGCTGCATTCCAGCGCCAGCATGGGCATCGCCGTGCACCCCGAGCAGGGGAACGATGTCACGGCACTGATGCGCAAGGCCGACATGGCCATGTACAAAGCCAAGTCCACGCGGAGCGGGCACCACGTCTACCAGAGCGACGACGACAGCCACGGCGACGTGCGCCTGCGCACCCTGCAGGAGCTGCGGACCGCCATCGCCGACGACGAGCTCGAATTGCACTATCAGCCGAAGGTCGACCTGGCCACCGGCGACGTTCAGGGCGTCGAGGCGCTCGTGCGCTGGAATCATCCGACCCGCGGCCTGCTCCTCCCGGAGCACTTCCTCGACCTGGTCGAAGAGGCCGGGCTGATGCACGCGCTGACCCAGATCGTGCTGAACAAGGCCCTCGACCAGGCCGCGCTCTGGACGGCCCAGGGCGAACCCCTCACGATCGCCGTGAACCTGTCGGCCAGTTCCCTGGTCGACCGCGACCTCCCCGACCGGGTCGGCGCCATGATCGACTCCCGGGGCCTGCCGGCATCCGTGCTGACCCTCGAGGTCACCGAGGAATTCCTGCTGAACGACCGGGAGCGGGCCAGGGACATCCTCACCCGGTTGCGGGCCCTCGGCGTCCGCATCGCCGTCGACGATTTCGGCACCGGCTACAGCTCGCTCGCCTACCTGCGCGACCTGCCCATCGACGAGCTCAAGCTCGACCAGTCCTTCGTCTTCCCGATGATCAACGACGAGCGGGCCGCCACCCTGGTCTCCTCCGCGATCGCCCTGGCCCACAGCCTGGGGTTGCAGATGGTGGCCGAAGGTGTCGAGAACAGTGTCGCCTACAACGAACTCGTGCGCTTCGGCTGCGACTCCGCTCAGGGCTACCTTGTCTCCCGCCCGGTTCCCGCGGGGGAACTGGATGTCTGGCTCGCCGACCGCAAGGTCACCGCGATCGTTCGCGGCGCCTCCTGAGCCCGCCGGCGTCTCCAGGGCCGTTCGACCTTGTGAACCCTGACGCCCGGGAGTAGACCACGAATAGACCGGTCTTCGCGAGCAGTGGCGTTCGGGGCCATTCGAAACCGGCTCATTGGGGTCGATGATGATGTCCAGCACCTCCCACCGGCGGATGCGCCGCACGGCCGGCCTTCTGATCGCGATTCCCGCGGTGCTCGCCCTGGCGGCCTGCGTGCCCTGGCTGCCGCTCCCCACCGACACCGCCACGCCCTCCGGCACCGCGACCGCGCCGGTCACCTCCACCCCCACGCCCTCCGGCACCTCCCCCGCCACCCCGCCACCGGACCAGACCGAACCGCCGCAGTCCGGTGACAAGGTCATCTCGTCCCGGCTCGCCCACGACTGGGCCTGGCCCGGACCGGACCAGCCGATCTCCGTGGTGCACGACAACACGGTTCCGATCGCGCCGCCACCCGAGCCGCCGCTGCCCTACCTCTACTCGATCGGCGTGGGCGCGCATCCGTCGGACAATCCGCCGTTCGACCAGATGAGCTTCCGTTTCAAGGGCGGGTTCCCCGGCTACACCCTGGAATACGTGCCAGAGCTCGACGGCGACGCCAGCGGCCTGCCGATCCCGATGCCCGGCACGAACACGATCCTGCGGGTCGTCTTCCACACCGCGCAGGCGCACACCGAGGACGGGCAGTCGAGCGTGGTCTCGTCGCCGCCGGCCTTCGTCGGCTACAAGGCGATCACGAGATACGCCCCCGCCGGCGATTTCGAGGGCTACGTCACCTACGGCATCGGCGTCGGCCGCCCGCTGAGTTCCACCCCGCAGACCCCTGTGCGGGTCTACGAGGTCGAGAAGATCGAGCAGGGCCAGCACCTCTACGTCGTGGCCGTGCAGGTCGATGCGACAAAATGGAAGTAGGCGAGGTGCCTCGCCGGGAATGAGGGGCTGCGCCAGATGGACGATCCGGTCCGGCCTGCTGCCTCCCTGAACGCCCCGTCCCTCCCCGATCCGTCCGTCACCGACGCGGCCGCGGTCGCCCGCCTGCTGGGCACGGATGCCGCGCGCGGCCTGACTCAGACGGAGGCAGCCCGTCGGCTGGCCGCCGACGGGCCCAACGAACTCGACACGAAACCGGCGACGCCGGCCTGGCGGAAGGCGCTCGCCCAGTTCCAGGACCCGTTGATCTATCTCCTCCTGGCCGCCACCGCCGTCTCGGTCGGCGCGTGGGCGATCGAGGGCGCGCCCGGTCTGCCGGTCGACGCCATCGTGATCGCCGCGATCGTCGCACTCAACGCGGTGCTCGGCTTCGTGCAGGAGGCCAGGGCCGACAACGCGGTGGCCGCCCTGGCCGGGCTGACCGCGGCATCCTCGACCGTGATGCGTGATGGCGAGCTCGTCACCGTTCCCAGCAGCGCCCTCGTGCGCGGTGACCTGCTGGTGCTCGGCGAGGGTGACAGCGTGGGCGCGGATGCCCGGCTCGTCTGGGCGAGGTCGCTGCGGGTGACCGAATCCTCCCTCACCGGGGAGAGCGGGGCGATCAGCAAGGATGCGCTCTCCCTTCCTGCACCGGCACCGCTCGGCGAGCGCCGGAACATGGTCTTCAAGGGCACCGCCGTCAGCCAGGGCGTCGGCCGGGCCGTCGTCACCGGCACGGGAATGCGCACCGAGGTCGGCGCCATCGCCATGATGCTCGAGACCACGGTCGCGCACCCGACACCCCTGCAAACCGAGATCAGCGCCATCGGCCGGATGCTCAGCGTCGTCGTGATCGCCATCGCCATCGTGGTGATGCTGACCATCGTGCTCGTGCAGGGCGTCTCCACCCCGGCCGACTTCGTCACGGTTTTCCTGCTGGGGGTGTCACTGGCCGTGGCCGCGGTGCCCGAGGGACTGCCCGCGATCCTGTCGGTGATCCTCTCGATCGGGGTGCAACGGATGGCCGCCCAGAACGCGGTCGTCAAGAACCTGAAATCCGTGGAGACGCTGGGTTCGGCATCCGTGATCTGCTGCGACAAGACCGGAACCCTGACCCGCAACGAGATGACGATCCAGCGGGTGCTGACCGCGTCCGGACAGGCGGAGGTCACCGGGGTCGGCTACCGGCCGTTCGGCGACGTGCTCCAGGGCGGTGAGCCGCTCAGCGACGCAGCGCTCCTGGCCGAGGTGCAGCTGGTGCTCGGCGCCGGTGCGCTCGCCAACAACGCCCAGCTGACCGAGCGGGACGGTGACTGGCAGATCCAGGGCGATCCGACCGAGGCCGCGTTCCTCGTGGCGGCAGCCAAGCTCGACGGCACGACCGGCCGCATGGCACGCTTCGACCGGATCGACGAGATGCCGTTCACGTCGGACCGCAAGATGATGTCAACCCTGCACCAGGAGCGCAGCGACGGCACCCTGCGCATCTTCAGCAAGGGAGCACCCGACGTGCTGCTGCGGCTGTGCTCGAAGGCGCAGGTCGGCGACGGGGTCGTTCTGCTCACCGACGAACTGCGCCGCCAGGCCCTCGACCACGTGCAGGAGCTGTCCGAGCAGGCGTACCGCACGCTCGGCGTCGCCTACAGCCGCGCCGATGAGACCACGGCGCCGCTCGACGAACTCGACGAGCGTGACCTCGTCTACGCCGGCGTGGTCGGCATCATCGACCCGCCGCGGGCCGAGGCGAAGACGGCGATCGCCGAGGCCCACCGGGCGGGAGTGCGCGTGATCATGATCACCGGCGACCATCCCGTCACCGCTGCCCGGATCGCCGGTGACCTCGGCCTGGTCGAACCGGGCGCCTCCGCGCTCTCCGGCACCGAGCTCGACGGGCTCGACGACGCGGGACTGCGGGATGCCGTGCGCACCACCTCGGTATTCGCCCGGGTCTCCCCCCATCACAAGCTGCTCATCGTCGACGCGCTGCAGGCCAACGGGGACATCGTCGCGATGACGGGCGACGGCGTCAACGACGCCCCGGCGTTGAAATCGGCCGACATCGGCGTCGCGATGGGCATCACCGGCACGGAGGTGACCCGGGAGGCCGCGAAGATGATCCTCCTCGACGACAACTTCGCCACGATCGTCGCCGCCGTGCGCGCCGGCCGGGTCATCCTCGACAACATCAAGAAGTTCCTGCGCTACCTCCTCTCCTCGAACATGGGCGAGGTGCTCACCGTGTTCCTCGGCGTGCTCCTCGCCGGCGCCCTCGGCCTCACCGGGGCGAGCAGCGAAACCGTCGTACTGCCGCTGCTGGTCACCCAGGTCCTCTGGATCAACCTGGTCACCGACTCGGGGCCGGCCCTGGCGATGGGCGTCGATCCCGAGATCGACGATGTGATGGCGCGGGCGCCGCGCGGCCCCGCCGACCGGGCGATCGACCTAATGATGTGGGCGGGCATCCTGTCCACCGGACTCGTCATGGCGGTGGTCACCCTCGCCACGATCGACCTGTTCCTGCCCGGCGGCCTCTTCCCGGCCGGGCAGGACAGCCTGGCCGTCGCCCGCACGGCCGGCTTCACCACCCTCGTTTTCGCGCAGCTGTTCAACACGCTGAACGCCCGCTCCGCGCTGACCAGCGCTTTCCACCGGCTCTTCGTCAACCGGTGGCTCTGGGCCTCGCTGGGCCTCGGGGTGCTGTTGCAGCTGGCCGTGGTCGAGCTGCCCGTGCTCCAGACCGCGTTCGGAACGGCCCCTCTCGACGCGTGGCACTGGGGGATCTGCCTGCTGATGGCATCCGTCGTTTTGTGGGTGGAGGAGCTGCGCAAGTGGCTGCAGCGGGTATGGCAGACTCGAGCGCATGAATCCGAGTGGGCAGAACACGGTGGTGTCGGTGAGCCGCGATGACCGGCACCGGTTCAGCAAGCCGGCCGTCGGCAGCATCCGTCTGATCGAGGGTTTCGGCGTCGAGGGTGACGCCCACGGCGGGGCCACCGTGCAGCACCGCTACCTCGTCGCCAGGGATCCGACCGCCCCCAACCTCACCCAGGTGCACCTCATCCCGGCCGAGCTCTTCGAAGAGCTGACCGCCCTCGCCTACCAGGTCGCCCCCGGCGAACTCGGCGAGAACGTCACCACCCGGGGCATCGACCTGATCACGCTTCCGCTCGGCGCCCTCCTGCACCTCGGTGACGACGCCGTCGTGCGGGTCACGGGCCTGCGCAGTCCGTGCTCCGAGATCAACGGCTTAAAAAAAGGCCTGATGAAGAAGCTCATCAGCACGGATGCCGCCGGCCGGGTCGTGCGCAAGGCCGGAGTGATGGGCGTCGTCGTGCAGGGCGGAACGGTGGCTCCCGGCGACCGGATCCGGGTCGAGTTGCCGGCCGGGGAGCAACTGCCGCTCGGCGTCGTCTGAGCTCGCGCCGGCGAGCGCACGGCCACGGCCGCCTGCGCCGCTAAGGTGAACCAGGGGGATCCAGTGCGAGCGAAAGTGCAATACATGACGAAGTCCGCGCTGGGCGCCGCGTTCCGCTGGCATGCGAGCTGGCCGGCCTGGCTGCTCGGCTCCCTGCTCGCCGCCTACACGCTCGGCCTGGTCTTGAAGGGCGACGCCGACAACGAGGTTTTCGAGAACGTGGCCGCGACGCTCACCCGCTGGGTGCCCGCCATCGTCTGCTGGCTGGCGCTGCTCAGGGTGGACAGGCGGCGCGGCGAGATGATCCTCGCCACGGCCGGGATCACGGTGAACGCCGTCGCCGACAGTTACTTCTACTTCGTCGTGCACAACAGCGGTGTCTCACCGTTCCCGTCGCCCGCCGACGCGGGCTACCTCGTCTTCTACACACTGATGCTGGGCGCGCTCGGCGTGCTGGTGCACCGGCAACTCCGGGGGCTTTCCCGCACGGTGCTGCTCGACTGCGCCGTCGGCGCGTCCGGCACGGCCACACTCCTGGTTGTGATGCTCGGCCCCCTGGCGGAGTCCGCGACCGAAGGCCCCGAAACGCTCGGCGGCACGATCGTGACGGCGTATGCCGTGCTGGACATCCTCCTGGCGGCCACCCTCGCCGGCCTGGCCACCTCGCGCGGCCTCTTCGTGGGCCGGCGCTGGCTGCTGCTGGTCGCCGGTCTGGCCGTGTTCACCGGCGCCGACATCGTGTACTTCCTCACCGATTCGGGCGCGCTCTCCCTCCCCCGCGCCCCGTTGGAGATCGGCTGGGCCGGCGGACTGGCGTTGATCGCGCTCTGGGTGTACGCGTCCGCACGCCCGGAAAGCTCCCGAAGCCGCACTCCCCTAGCCGGCTCGGCCCTGCTCGTGCCCGGCATCGCCACGGCCGCCGGGCTTGTCGTGCTCATCGTCGGCACCCGCACTCACGTGTCGACGCTCGCCGTCGTGCTCGCAGCGCTCACGATGACCCTGGCCACCGTACCGCTTGCCTTCCGGCAGGGCGTGCTGCGTAGCCAGGCCCGCACTGACGAACTGACCGGGCTGCCCAACCGGCGGGCGCTCTACTCCGAGTCGACGGTGCGGTTGGCGTCCGCCCGCCGGACCGGCACCGCCCTGCTCCTGATGGACCTCGACCGGTTCAAGGAGGTCAACGACAGCCTCGGCCACGACGTCGGAGACCGCCTGCTGATCCAGGTCGGCCTCCGGCTGACCCGCCAGCTCGGTCCAGGCGACCTGCTCGCCAGGCTCGGCGGCGACGAGTTCGCCGTCCTCCTCGCGACCGCCGACCAAGACGACGCGATCGTCTCGGCAATCGTGCTGCGCGCGGCCATCGCCGAAACCTTCATGCTGGAGGGCATCGCCCTGCACACCAATATGAGCATCGGCATCGCCTGCTACCCCGACCAGGGCGACGACCTCAACGGCCTGCTGCGCAAGGCGGACATGGCGATGTACAAGGCCAAGTCCTCCCGCGCCGGCTACCACGTGTACACGAGTGCCGACGACAGCGATTTCGGCACCCGGCTGCGCACCCTGCACGAGCTGCGGGTGGCCCTCAAGACCGACCAGCTGGTGTTGTACTACCAGCCCAAGCTTGAACTGGCCACGGGCGAGGTGCGGGGCGTCGAGGCCCTCGTGCGCTGGAACCATCCCTGGCGCGGCCTCCTCCAGCCCGGAGACTTCCTTCCGCTGGTCGAGGAGGCCGGGTTGATGCACGAGATGACGCACGTGCTGCTCGCCCAGGCCCTCGACCAGGCGGCGGTGTGGATGCTGCGGGAGATCCGGCTGTCGATCTCGGTCAACCTGTCCCCCAGTTCCCTGCTCGACGCGGCACTGCCCGAGCGGATCGCCGCGATGCTCGACGCTCGCGGGCTGCCGGCATCCGTGCTCATCCTCGAGATCACCGAGGAATACCTTATGCAGGACTACGACCTCGCCCGCGCCAGCCTGACCCGCCTGCGTGCGACGGGCGTGCGCATCTCGATCGACGACTTCGGAACCGGGTACAGCTCGCTGGCCTACCTCCGCGACCTGCCGATCGACGAACTCAAGCTCGACCGGTCGTTCCTCACCCCGATGCAGGATGACCCGCGCGCCGCCGCCCTGGTGGCGTCCACGATCGACCTGGCCCACTCCCTCGATCTCCGGATGGTGGCGGAGGGTGTGGAGACCGCTGACGCACTGTCCGAGCTCTCGCTCTACGGCTGCGACCAGGCCCAGGGCTATTTCATCTCCCGCCCGGTGCCGGCGGCCGAGCTGGTGGCGTGGCTCGCGGACCGCGGCGCGTCCTTCCGCACCGAGGAGACCGAGGTCTCCGAGGAAGACGTGCACGCCGCGACGTGAGGCCACTGCGCCGGGCTGACACCCGCACACGAGCTTGACGCCGGGTCACCGTCGAGTTGACTCCTGCCACTTCCGCCCCTAGCCTGCCAGTGGCGGGTCACCCCCCGTTCGGGCGACAGTACGCGAACGGGTTGAGATGCCGGCGCGGCCCGAGCCACGACTCGCCGCACCGATCGCTCAATGAAGAGAGACCTTCCGTGACCTCCGTCCTGCCCGACACCCGCACCGAGAAGGGGCTGGCCCGCGTGGCGCAGACTCTCGCCCGCTGGACCGAGAAGTGGTTCCCCGACGCCTACGTGTTCGCCCTCGTCGGCGTGTTCCTGGTGGCCCTGGCCGCCCTGGCCAACGGCTCCAGCCCGCAGACCATCGTCGAGTCCTTCGGCACCGGCTTCTGGGACCTCACTGCGTTCACCCTGCAGATGGCAATGGTCGTGCTCACCGGCTACGTCGTCGCCACGTCGCCGCCGATGGCCCGGCTGATATCCACTCTCGCCGCCGTGCCGCAGTCCGCGGCGAGCGCCGTCAGTTTCGTGGCTCTGCTCTCGATGTCGGTCTCGTTCGTGAACTGGGGGCTCAGCCTCGTCTTCGGCGGCCTGCTCGCCCGGGCCATCGCCCGCCGCGCCGACCTCCGCGTCGACTATCGGGCACTCGGCGCCGCCGCCTTCATGGGACTCGGCGCCGTCTGGGCGCTCGGCATGTCCTCATCGGCCGCGCAGCTGCAGGCGACTGCCGCCTCGCTGCCGCCGGCCCTCCTCGCGGTCACCGGCATCCTCGACTTCGGCAGCACCATCTTCACCTGGCAGTCGCTCACCATGTGCGCCGTCATCATCGCCCTCACCGTTGCCGTGGCGCACTTCTCGGCGCCGCGCGGCGACGCCATCCGCACCGCGCACGATCTCGGCGTCGACCTCGACGACACGCCGGTACCGGCGGCACCGCGCACGCGTCCGGGTGAATGGCTCGAGTACAGCCGCATCCTGCCGATCCTCGCCGGCCTGCTCACCCTCGGCTGGCTGGTCTCCCAGCTGCTCACCCTGCCGATACTCACCATGGTGAGCAGCCTGAACGGGTACCTGCTGGTGTTCCTCATGCTCGGCCTGGTGCTGCACGGGACACCGCGCAACTTCCTGCAGGCCGTGTCGAAGGCGGTCCCGGCGACCGCCGGCATCCTGGTGCAGTTCCCGCTCTACGCCGCCATGGCGGCGATCCTCACCCGGGCGGTGGGCACCGGCGGCCTCACCGTCTCGGAGCACCTGGCCGAATTCTTCACCTCGATCGGCGGCGGCGGCGGTTTCGCCGTGATCATCGCCCTCTACACCGTGGTGCTGGGCGTCTTCGTGCCCTCCGGCGGCGGCAAGTGGCTGGTCGAGGCGCCCTACGTGATGCAGTCGGCGACGGATGTCCAGATGAACCTGGGCTGGACGGTGCAGATCTACAACGTGGCCGAGGCGCTGCCCAACCTGGTCAACCCGTTCTTCATGCTGCCCCTGCTCGCCGTTCTCGGGCTCAAGGCCAGGGACCTCGTGGGGTTCACCTTCCTGCAGTTCATCTTCCACCTGCCGGTCGTGCTCGTGCTCGTCTGGCTGCTCGGCGAGACGTTCGCGTTCGTCGCCCCCGTCCTGCCCTGACCGGGCCTGTCCCCTGCCGGCATCGGGGGCGACGAACCGTGCGCTACAGCGCGGTCGTGGCCTCCGCGGCGTGGAACCACGGCGGGTAGACGGCGACCTTGGGCTTGTGCGTCGAGGCGGCGAGGATGCCCCGCACCTCGTCACGCACCTTGTCGTTGGCGACGCCGACCAGGGTGACCAGGTCGAACGGGAACGTCTCGGCGACGAGCAGTTCGGCGCGGAGGATCGCGTCGGATTCCGCGTCCGCGCGCAGCCGGCGGAGCAGGGAATCGGACGTGTCCGGTGTCGCGCCGATCCGGGTCAGGGTGCCGGCAGCGTCGCCGTCGGTCACCGCTACCGCCGTGTCGGATCCGTCGGCGTCCTCGGCTGCGGCCTGGGCGTCACGGAGCTTCTTGACCGTGCTGACCAGGATGACGAAATCGAAGATCTCGGCGGTGTGCGCGTCGACGGAGAGGCGGGGATCCGCCGTTCCGGTGAGGAGGCCGTCCCAGAGCCGGGCGTTCGGCGAGAGGAAGAACGGCACGTAACCGGCCACGCTCGCGCTACCGTCGCCGGAGACCAGCGCGGTGCGGCGGGCATCCCGGTTCGGGGCCGACGAGATGTCGACGACCGGGCGCGTGGTCCAGGCCTCGCTCGCGTCGGCCAGCAGGGCGCCGCTCTCGAGGATGCCGGCCAGGTTGCGAATGTGGGTGACGTGGTAGATGCGCTGCTCGCCGACATTGTCGACGACGGCCTTGCCCGTGCCGGCCGTTCTGGTCGCCACGGCCGGCTTCGGCCCACCCAGCGTCACCGTGCGCGGGGACGGCGAGCTCCGCAGCGACGGGGCCCGGGAGGCCTTGGCCCGGCTGGCCCGGGGCGCCGGCACTGCCGCCGCGATGTCAGGGGCGGCCTTCGGGAAACACAGGGCGCAGAGCCCGCCTTCAAGTCCGTGGATACATTCGTCGCTCAAGCGAAAAAAACCTTTCGTATTGCGTGGCCCCCACCGCTTCAAGACCCATGCTCGAAGACCACATATCAACGGTACGGGGGTTTCGGCCCGAACGGTGACCGATCTGGGCAATTGGCGGGCACAGCTGCTCTACCCGCGACCCTGCCCCGGGCTGCATTGGGTGCCGTCAGGCCCAGGCGGGGCCGGGCATCCGCTCTACTGACGCCAGGAGACCCGATGAAAGCCGAACGAATCGAACTCGAGCCGCGCACCATGCTCGGGGTGCACGAAGTGATCCCGATGAACGAGATGACGGCGTACTTCGAGCGGGCCTTCATGGCCTCCGCGGCCGAGATCGGCAAGCAGGGCGCGTACCCGGCCGGCCCGCCGATCGCTGGATCACGGCGGAGAAACTCGCGACGGCCGGCGACATGTGGGAGGAATACCTGGTCGGCCCCGACAGCGAGACGGACCCCGCGAAGTGGCAGACCCGGATCGTGTTCCCGCTGGCCTGACCCGCTGGAATCCGCGCTCGTTCCCGCCGCCCGGCCCGGCGCAATCGCGGCCGGATACGGGCTGCCGCGGAATACGATGGGATCAACACGCCGCGCGGGCCGAGGGTCCGCGAGGCCGGCTCTCCACACCGGGGCGGCGGCCGGGCGCAGTGGCCAACGAAGGCCGGTCAGGAGGCGTCGGGTGGCCGAACATGAGGTGCCGCTGACCCGGAGCCAGCGCTGGGAGCAGTCGACCGACCGGCCGTTGCTGGTGCTCGGCTTCGCGTTCCTGCTTGCCTACGCCGCCCCGATCGTGGCTCCGGAGATCGGCCCGGGCTGGCGGCTGTTGCTCGAATGGATCGAGATCGGCACCTGGGCGGCCTTCGCCGTGGATTTCATCGTGCGCCTGTCTCTCGCACACGACCGGCTGCGGTTCGTGCGCACCCACCTGCTCGACCTGGTCGTGGTCGCCCTGCCGCTGTTCCGTCCCCTGCGGGCGCTGCGCGTGCTCTCGATCGTCATCCTCTCCGCCCGCCGGGTGAGCAAGAAACTCAAGAACCGGGTGATGACCTACGCGGCCGTGACGGCGGTCTCCGTCTGGTTCATCGCCGGGCTCGCGGTCACGGATGCCGAGCGCGGCGCGGTCGGGGCGAACATCCACTCGGTCTGGGAGGGCTGGTGGTGGTCCTTCGTCACGATGGCCACCGTCGGATTCGGCGACCTCTACCCCGTGACGGCCGAAGGGCGGCTCGTCACGGTGGGTCTCGTCGCCACCGGGATCGCCCTGATCGGCACGCTGACCGCGTTCATCGCGGCCTGGTTCGCCTCGGCCAACCGTGCGGCCGAGGAGGAGATCAAGGCCGAACTCGACGTCAGCGAGGACAAGCTCGACACCCTCGCGGCCGAGATCGCCGAGCTCAAGGCCATGGTCGCCCGCCTCGTCGCGGGGCGCTCGGAGTCGCAGGGACAGGCCGCCGACGGGGCAGGCGGCGGGCCGGCCGGTGCCTCCGGCGGGCCGACTCCGAGCGCCGATACCGACTGACGACAAGGCGGGCGACTCTGGACAGGAGGTTCCCGGCCTGCCTATCCTGAGGATGAGCGAATGTCCGTTTCGGGCTGGGGAGTCGCGGTCTTTTTGCGAAATTGAGCGCCCCTATGCAACCCGACGAACTGTTGCCCAGACCAACCTGCATTTCCTGCTACGAAATCATGGAGCCCGTCGCCGGGCACTGGTGGTGCAGCCGCTGCGAGGAATTCGCCGCGTGAGCCGCGTGAGCCGCGTGAGCCGATCCGGGCCGACCTGATCCGCGGGCACACGGCCCCGTGCCAGCGCGTGTGGGTAGTCTGGCTGGATTCCCCGATCGCCTGTTGAGGCGAAGATTTGGAGTTCCATGTCGACGACCGTTCAAGGCGTCATCGCTCGATCGAAGGGCGCACCCGTTGAGCTCGTCGACATCGTGATCCCCGACCCTGGCCCCGGCGAGGTCATCGTCGACATCGAAACCTGCGGCGTCTGCCACACCGACTTCCATTACAAGGAGGGCGGCATCAACGACGACTTCCCCTTCCTGCTCGGCCACGAGGCCGCCGGCCGGGTCAGCGTCATCGGCGCCGGCGTCACCAATGTCGAGGTCGGCGACTTCGTCGTACTGAACTGGCGCGCCGTCTGCGGCGAGTGCCGGGCCTGCAAACGGGCCGAACCCTGGTACTGCTTCAACACCTTCAACGCCACCCGGAAGATGACGCTCACCGACGGCACCGAGCTCAGCCCGGCGCTCGGCATCGGCGCGTTCGCCGAGAAGACCCTCGTGCACGCGAAGCAGTGCACCCGGGTCAACCCGGCGGCGGACCCCGCGGCGGTCGGCCTCCTCGGCTGCGGCATCATGGCCGGGATCGGCGCCGCCATGAACACGGGCAACGTGAGCCACGGCGACTCGGTCGCCGTGATCGGATGCGGCGGCGTCGGCAACGCGGCGATCGTCGGGTCCCGGCTGGCCGGGGCATCCGTCATCATCGCGATCGACCGCGACGCGAAGAAGCTCGCCAAGGCGCAGCAACTCGGTGCGACGCACACCATCGACTCGTCGAACCTCGACGAGGACAGCGTCGTCGCGGCCGTGCAGGCGCTGACCGGCGGCTTCGGCGCCGACGTCGCCATCGACGCGGTCGGCCGCCCCGAGACGTGGCGGCAGGCTTTCTACGCCCGCGACCTGGCCGGCACAGTGGTGCTGGTGGGCGTGCCCACCCCTGAGATGATGCTGGAGATCCCGCTCCTGGACGTGTTCGGCCGCGGCGGGGCGCTCAAATCGTCCTGGTACGGCGACTGCCTGCCCGAGCGGGACTTCCCGATGCTCACCGACCTCTACCTGCAGGGCCGGCTGCCGCTCGACCAGTTCGTCAGCGAACGGATCGGCATCGGCCACATCGAGGAGGCGTTCGGCAAGATGGCCCGCGGCGAGGTACTCCGCTCGGTCGTGGTGCTCTGATGGCGGCGCACATCGACCACCTCGTCACCTCCGGCACGTTCAGCCTTGACGGCGGCACCTGGGAGGTCGACAACAACGTGTGGATCGTCGGCGACGACACCGAGTGCCTGGTCATCGACCCCGCGCACGACGCCGAGGCGATCCTCGCGGCGGTCGGCGACCGCAAGCTGGTCGGCATCCTCTGCACCCACGCGCACGACGACCACATCGGCGCCGCCGCGCCGCTGCAGGCGGCGCGCAACGCCCCGACCCACTTGCACCCCGACGACATGGTGCTCTGGGACCGGGTCTACCCGGATGCCCCGCCCAGCAGACCGCTCGACGACGGCCAGGTGATTCCCGTCGGAGGCATCGACCTCCAGGTGCTGCACACGCCCGGACACTCCCCCGGCGCGGTCTGCTTCTACGCGCCGGCGCTCGGCACCCTGTTCAGCGGGGACACCCTCTTCCACGGCGGTCCGGGCGCCACCGGCCGCTCGTTCAGCGACTTCCCGACGATCATCGAGTCGATCAGCACGAAGCTGCTCACCCTCCCGCCGGAAACCGTCGTACTCACCGGCCACGGCGAGCCGACCACGATCGGCGCCGAGGCCGCCCAGCTCCCCGACTGGATCGCCCGCGGCCACTGACCCCGGCGCCCGCGGCATCCGCCCGCCCATCAGGCTCCCGGACCTTCCCGTCCTCGCCCCGGCACAATTCACCGCAAGCCATTCGCATAACTCCTGCAAATCGTCGACGGCTGCCGAAACCGCCCCGTGAACACGCGGTTTCACGGGACGGCCAGTGCGTTCTGCAGGAGTTATGCGCAGGCAACGGTGATGGAGCGGCGTCCAGGCCGGCGGCGGCAGGTCAGCGGCGCACGATCGAGCGCATCAGCCTCACCACGACGGAGAGGGATGCGATGTCGTCCTGGCCGAGGGCGTTGACCTCCTCGAACACGCTCCGGGCCCGGCCGAGCTGCTCGGCGTTGAGGGACTCCCAGGCGAGCACGCGCACCTCGGCGTTGCCGGCATCCGTCTCGGCCAGCACGGCCGCCGTGATGTCGGCGACCGTGGCGTACAGGTCGTCGCGGAGGGCGGCGCGGGCCAGTGCCTGCCACCGGTCCTTCCGCGGCAGCGCGGTGATGCGTTCGAGCAGGTTGTCCACACCGAACCGGTCGTAGACCGTGTAGTACACGGCCGCGACATCGGCCATCGGCACGTCCAGGTTCGCCGCCACCTTCGCCACATCGAGCAGCGCGAACACCTCGAACAACTCGGCCCAGCGCCGGCCGAGGTCTTCGGGAAGCCCCCACTCCTTCGCCGTGGACAGCAACGCCTTCACCCGCTTCAGGTCCCCGCCCTGCAGGTAGTCCACCAGCCGGGCCCGCACCTGGTCGATCTGCGGCTTGTACTGGGCGACGACCTCGCCGACCGGGCGTGCCGCGCCCTGGTTGACCTGCCAGCGCACCGCCCGGTCGAGCAGCCGGCGCATGTCCAGGTGGATGGCGGTCCAGTGCTCGGTCGGGAAGGACGACGGCAGCGCGTTGAGTTCGTCGACCATCACGTCGAGCTCGAAGATCTCCCGCAGGGCCACGAACGCCCGCGCCACCGTGGCCTGGTTGGCCGAGGTCTCCTCGATCGCTCGGAACGCGAAGGTCACCCCGCCGAGGTTGATCATGTCGTTCGCGACGACGGTGGCGATGATCTCCCGGCGCAGCGGATGCGTGTCCAGGTCGGCATCGAAGCGCTCCCGCAGCTGCCGGGGGAAGTACCCGCGCAGGGTGCGGCCGAACCACGGGTCGTCGGCCAGGTCGCTGTCCAGCAGGGAGGTGGCCAGGTCGATCTTGGCGTACGCGGCGAGCACGGACAGCTCGGGCGAGGTGAGGCCCTGGCCGAGGCCCTGTTCGAGCCGGTCCCGCAGCACCAGTGTCGTCGGCAGCGCCTCGAGATCGCGTTTGAGGTCTCCGGTCGCCTCCAGCCGGTCCATCAACCGTTCGTAGCTGGGGCTCCAGGTGGCCACCTTCACCCGGTCGTTGAGCAGCAGGATGTTCTGGTCGATGTTGTCCTCGAGCACCAGCCGGCCGACCTCGTCGGACATGTCGGCGAGGAACTCCGCCCGGTCCTCTTCGGCGAGTTTGCCCGCCACGACCATCCGGTCGACGAAGATCTTGATGTTCACCTCGTGGTCGGAGCAGTCGACCCCGGCCGAGTTGTCGATCGCGTCGGTGTTGAGGATCACGCCCTTCAGGGCAGCCTCGATCCGGCCGCGCTGGGTCAGGCCGAGGTTTCCGCCCTCGCCGACGACCTTGACCCGCAGGTCGCGGCCGTCGACCCGGATGGCGTCGTTGGCCTTATCGCCGACCTGCGCGGCGGTCTCCGTGCTGGCCTTGACATAGGTTCCGATCCCGCCGTTGTAGAGCAGGTCGGCGGGCGCCATCAGGATGGCCCGGAGGAGTTCCGGGGGGCTCAGCCGGGTGGTGCCGTCGGGCAGCCCGAGGGCCACCCGCACCTCAGGGGAGATCGGCACGACCTTCGCCTGCCGCGGGTAGATCCCGCCGCCGGCGCTGATCAGGCTCGCCGAGTAATCGGCCCACGACGAGCGAGGCAGGGCGAACAGTCGGCGCCGTTCGGCGAAGGATGCGGCGGGATCCGGGTTCGGGTCCAGGAAGATGTGCCGGTGGTCGAACGCTGCGATCAACTTGATGTGTTCGGAGAGGAGCATGCCGTTGCCGAACACGTCCCCGGACATGTCGCCGACGCCGACGACGGTGAAGTCCTCGGTCTGGGTGTCGACGCCGAGCTCGCTGAAGTGGCGCTTGACCGACTCCCAGGCGCCGCGGGCGGTGATGCCCATCACCTTGTGGTCGTAGCCGATCGAGCCGCCGGAGGCGAAGGCGTCGCCGAGCCAGAACCCGTACTCGGCGGCCAGCCCGTTCGCGATGTCGGAGAACGTCGCCGTGCCCTTGTCGGCGGCGACGACCAGGTAGGAGTCGTCATCGTCGTGGCGCACCACCCGGACGGGCGGCACCAGCTGCTCCCCGTCCGCCGTGGTGACGAGGTTGTCGGTGAGGTCGAGCAGCCCGCGAATGAAGGTCTTGTAGCTTTCGACGCCTTCGGCCATCCAGGCGGCCCGGTCGACGGCCGGGTCGGGGAGCTGCTTGGCGAAGAATCCGCCCTTCGCTCCGGTCGGCACGATCACCGCGTTCTTGACCGTCTGCGCCTTGACCAGGCCGAGCACCTCGGTGCGGAAGTCCTCCCGCCGGTCCGACCAGCGCAGACCGCCACGGGCGACCTTGCCGAAGCGCAGGTGCACGCCCTCCACGCGCGGGGAGTACACCCAGATCTCGTACCTGGGCCGCGGGAACGGCAGCAGTTCGATCGCCGTCGGGTCGAGTTTCACGCTGAGGTAGGGCTTGCCCTGGAAGTAGTTCGTGCGCAGGGTCGCCTCGATCAGGTTGATCAGGGTGCGCAGGATCCGGTCGGCGTCGAGGGTGGCGACCTGTTCCATCGCCACGGTCAGCCGGCTGCGGATCTCCTCCGAGCGGCGGATGCGTTCGTCCGAGTCCAGGTCGGGGTCGAACCGGGCCTCGAACAGGGAGACCAGCCCGCCGGTGACGGACGGGTTGGCGAGCAGGGTGTCGGCGACGAAGCCGTAGGAGTTCGTGTTGCCGGCCTGGCGCAGGTACTTGGCGTAGCTGCGGAGGATGACGACCCGGTGCCAGGGCATGCCCTCGGTGAGGACCAGCCGGTCGAGGCCGTCCGACTCGGCGGCACCGCTGACGGCGGCGCCGAAGGAGTCGGCCAGCAGGGCGCCGGTGGCGATCGGGTCGACGCCGGCCGGGTAGGTCAGGCCCAGGTCGTAGAGGTAGAAGTCCCGGCCGTCGGCGGTTTTGATCTCGAACGGCACTTCGTCGAGCACCTCGATGCCGAGGTTCTGCAGGAACGGGAGGATCTGGCTCAGGCTCTTCGGCTCCATCATGTAGAGCTTGACCCGGGCATCCTCTACCGTGGCGCCGCGTCCGGCGGTGCTCCCGTCGTCGGCGTCGGTGACGGTGTCGCCGGCGCCCGCTCCGGTCGGCAGGTAGACGTGCAGCGCGGGCCGGGCCGGGCCGGTGCCGGCGGCACTCGCCGCAGCGGCTGCCGCGGCGCCGTCCTCGAACCGTCCGATGTCCTCCAGGGCCTCCTCGAGTTCGTAGTCCACCCGGTAGCTGGCGGGGAACGCCTCCGCCCACAGTTCGGAGAGTCGCTCCGCCTCCTCCAGCGAGTGGCTCTCGCGCAGTTTCTCGCCGATCCCCTCCGGCCAGGACCGCACGGCCATCACCAGCCGGTGCTCGAGCGCGGCGGCGTCGACGACGCCGACCGTGTCGTTCTTCTGCAGCCGGATCCGGAAGAACAGCCGGGCCAGAGCCGACTCGGTCATCCGGGCTTCGAAGTCGACGGACTCCGCGTGGAAGGTGTCCCGCAGCTCCTTCTCGATCCGCAGCCGCACGGCCGTGGTGTAGCGGTCGCGGGGGAAGTAGACCAGCGCGGTCATGAACCGGCCGTAGACGTCCGGCCGGAGGAAGAGCCGGGTGCGGCGCCGCTCCTGCAGCCGCTGGATCGCCAGCGCGGTACTGAACAGGGTGGGCACGTCGATCTGGAACAACTCGTCGCGGGGGTAGGTTTCCAGGATGCCGAGGAGCTCCTTGCCGCTGTGCGACCCGGGCGGGAACCCGGCCTGGTCCATCACGGCGTCGACCTTCTCACGCAGGATCGGCACGTCCCGCACCGAGCTCGTGTACGCCGTGGCCGCGAAGAGGCCGATGAAGCGCTGCTCGCCGGTCACGTTCCCGTCGGCATCGAAGCTCTTGATTCCGATGTAGTCGAAGTAGGCGGGCCGGTGCACGCTCGACCGCGAGTTCGCCTTGGTGATCACCAGGGCGCTGCGCTCACGCGCCTTGAGCCGGCCGGCATCCGTCAGGTGCTGGATCTGGTGGCCGTCGTCCGTGGAACGCAGCAGCCCCAGGCCGCTGCCGTCACGGATGCTCAGCACGTCTTCTCCGTCGACGGTCTCCAGGTCGTACTCCCGGTAGCCGAGGAAGGTGAAGTTGTCCCGGTCGAGCCAGCGGAGCAGATCCTGCGCCTGCTTGATCTCCTGGATTCCCTCGGCGTGGGCGACGTGGCCGAGGTCGTCGGCGATCTGCAGGGCCTTCGTGCGCATGGCCTGCCAGTCCTCGTTCGCGGCGCGAACGTCGCCGAGCACCTTGGCCAGCCCGGCGACGAGGGAAGCTCGTGCCTCGTCGTTGGCGGTTTCGATCTCGATCGCGATCCACGACTCGACCTGGGTGACGGTCTCCTCGGCGGCGCCCGGACGGGCGCCGTCGCCGCCGTGCACCCGGCTGACGCCGACCAGCTCGTTGGTGTCGCGGTCCCGGGTGACGACGAGGAGCGGGTGCACCTCGAGGTGGATGGCGGAATGCTGGCGCACCAGCTCGGCGGTGACAGAGTCGACCAGGAACGGCATGTCATCGGTGACGATGTAGACGACGCTGCGGCCGGCTTCGTTCTCGATCTCGATGTTCGGGGTGTGCGGCGTGCGGCTCCGGGCGACCTCCCAGTGGTGGATGGCCCGCTCCCGGAGCAGTTCGGTGGGGTAGTTCCGGGCGTCTTCACGGGCCAGGTGCTCGTAGTAGTCGCCCAGGAAAGCGTCGAGTGTGCTGCCTGCCGGGGATTGCCCGGTGCGGGTGGACTCAGACGTCATTGAAATAAGCCTCCATCAGAAAATCTCCGCGTCATTGCGGAATTACGTGCGTACGATCCGGGGCATGCGACTGCCACGCCCGTGTCTACCATCGTAGATTCGTCGGCGGGCTTCCGCGGCCCGAACCACCGGGCAGTCCGGGATCGGGTGCTCAATCCGCCGACGACCGAGCCTGTCGAAGGCCCACCCACCGCACACCAGCTGCCGAGCGTAGGCTGACCCGATGCGCGCAATCACCGTCGAAACCCCCGGGGGCCCCGAAGCCCTCACGCTCGGCACCGTCGCCGACCTCAGCGTCGGGACCAGGGACATCCGGATTCGGGTGGCCGCGGCCGGCGTGAACCGCGCGGACGTGGCCCAACGGCTCGGAGCCTATCCTTCGCCCGCCGGGGCGCCGGACTGGCCCGGGCTCGAGGTGTCCGGCGTCGTGACCGAGGTCGGGCCTGAGGCAACCCGGTTCACGGTCGGCGACCGGGTCTGCGCCCTGCTCGCGGGCGGCGGCTACGCCTCCGAGGCCGTGGTGCACGAAGATCTGGCCCTGCCGGTGCCGGACTCGGTCGACCTGGTCGACGCGGCCGGGCTCCCCGAGGCGCTGGCCACCGTGTGGTCCAATGTGTTCATGAGCGCCGGCCTTGCCGCCGGCGAGATCCTGCTCGTGCACGGCGGCGCCAGCGGCATCGGCACCACCGCGATCCAGCTGGGCAGGCTGGCCGGCGCGCGGGTGGCCGTGACGGCCGGCTCGGCGGAGAAGCTGGCCGTGTGCCGCAGCCTCGGCGCCGAGATCCTGATCGACTACCGCGAACAGGATTTCGCCGCGGAGATGAAGGACGCGACCGACTCGCACGGCGCCGACGTGATCCTCGACATCATCGGCGGCTCCTACGCGGCACGCAATGTGGACGCGCTCGCCGTAGACGGCCGCATCATGGTGATCGCCAACCAGAGCGGCGAGAACGCGAGCTTCAACCCGTTCCACCTGATGCAGAAGCGCGGCCGCTATTGGGGCACCACGCTGCGCGCCCGCCCGTTCGAGCAGAAGGCCGCGATCATGCGCGGGCTGCTGACGGATGTCTGGCCCTGGCTCGAGTCCGGCGCCTTCCGCCCGGTCATCGACAGCCGGTTCTCGTTCGCCGAGGCGGCGGATGCGCACCGCCGCATGGAGGCATCCGCTCACGTGGGCAAGATCGTGCTGGTACCGTGACGGCGAGTGCGGGGTGTCGACAGGCACGACCACCGGCCGCTCTACCACCGGCCGCTCTACACTGGCGGGCATGATGATCACACAGCTGGACCCAGGCGAGGTCTTCGTGTTCGGCTCCAACGCCGCCGGCTGGCACGCCGGCGGGGCGGCCGCGACGGCGCTGGAGAGATTCGGTGCGGTCTGGGGCGAGGGGCACGGCCTGCACGGGCAGTCCTATGCGATCGACACGATGAGCGGGTTCGAGACGCTCGCCGCTGAGGCGGCGACTTTTCTCGCCTTCGCGGCCGAGCATCCGGAACTCACGTTCCTGGTCACCGAGATCGGCTGCGGAATCGCGGGCTACTCCCCCGCCGAAGTCGCGCCCTTGTTCCGCGGGGCCGGGGCGAACGTCGTACTGCCCGAGCGGTTCCGCTGACCGGCCGGCCCCTGACCGAGGCGGCGGATGCCTGCCCGGCGCCGGGCTAGATGTCGAATTCCTCCGGCACGCCCGCCGAAGTCTTCGCCGCGCCATCGGCCTCGCGCAGCGCCTGCCGGGCGGTCTGCCGCACCGTCTCATGCACGGACTCGTCGGTGTAGGTGGAGGTGACGAGGATCGGCATGTGGTCGGAGGTGCCCTGCGGCAGCGTCTCGACGTTGTCGATGGTGAGCCCGGTGGAGGTCGCGAGGTCGAAGTGCCCGCGGAAAAACTTGTACCGGGTGTAGGTGCGCGAGTCGCTCAGGGTGAGGTCGTAGCCGGACTTGTTGATCTTGTCGCCGAGGTTGCGCTTGAAGACCGGGTAGTTGTAGTCGCCGACCATCAGGGTGGGCAGCCCCGGCCCGAGGAGGTTCAGCTCCTCGTGCGCCGACCGGATCTGGTTGCGGCGGAGCGAGTTCAGCGCGGTGAGCGGTGCGGCGTGGAACGAGGCCACGACGAGTTCCCGGTCGGAGACCCGGTCGATCAGCCGGGTGCCGATCAGGCGTTCATGGGCGGGGGTGAGCAGCCGGTCGTGCAGGGACTTCTTGAGCGCGAACGCCTGCGTCTTGACGGCCTCGAACCGGTCCTTGCGATAGTAGATCGCGAGGCCGAGCCGGTTCGTCAGGGTGGAGTCGGCCAGGTGCAGCAGGCCGATCTCGGCGGGCAGCTCGAGCGTGTCGCATTCCTGCAGGCACAGGAGGTCGGGCTCGTACTGTTCGTCCAGCGCACTGAGCTCACCGCTGGCACGGTTCTTGCGGAGGTTGTAGCTGATGACCCTCACGGCAGACCTGTTTCCGACTCGATGGATGGGCTTCCAGCCTACGTTTCCTCGGCGGGGAACTTCCAATCGAGTATCCGGCGGCGACCGCTCGACGGCCATGAGCCGGCCCGGCGGGCTGGTGTCTCGGCAGCCCTACGTGCGTAACTCCTGCAATTCCGGGGGCCGGTTCCGAAGCCCCGCGGGATTCCGCGGGCGGCGATTTCGGAATCCAGGAATTGCAGGAGTTATGCACATAAACCGGACGGACGGACGGGCCGGACGGGCCGGACGGCGGCTGGGCGGCGAGGTGAGGTCAGCGCCAGCCGAGGGCCGGGGCCACTTGCCGCACGATCGACTCGAGCAGGTGCGCGTTGTAGGCGACGCCGAGCTGGTTCGGGATGGTGACCAGCACCGTGTCCGCCTCGCGCACAGCCGCATCGTCGGCCAGTTGAGCGGCGATCAGGTCGGGCTCCCCCACGTAACTCTTGCCGAAGCGGGCGAGACCGCCGTCGAGGTAGCCGACCTGGTCTTCCTCCTCGGCACCGGCCTTGCGGCCGAAGTAGGCGCGGTCCTGGTCGTTGACGATCGGCAGGATGCTGCGACTCACCGACACCCGCGGCGTGCCCGGGTGGCCTGCCGCGGCCCAGGCGGCGCGGAAGTGCGCGATCTGCTCGGCCTGCAGGTCGCCGAACGCCACCCCGGTTTCTTCGGTGAGCAGGGTCGAGCTCATCAGGTTCATGCCCTGTTCACCGGCCCATTCTGCGGTCTTTCGGGTGCCGGAACCCCACCAGATCCGCTCGCTGAGGCCGGGCGATTGCGGCTGAATCGGGAGCAGCCCGGCGCGCCCGGTCATCTGCGGGTTCGCCGGAGCGATCCCGGCGCCGGCGATCGCGGCCCGGAAGATGGCAGTGCGGGCACGGGCGTCATCCGCGTCGGTGCTGCCCTCCGCCGGAACGTACCCGAACGATTCGTAGCCGCGGAGGGCGGTCTCGGGCGAGCCTCGGCTGACGCCGAGCTGGAGACGGCCGTTGCTGATCAGGTCGGTGATGGCGGCTTCCTCCGCCATGTAGAGCGGGTTCTCGTAGCGCATGTCGATCACTCCGGTGCCGAGCTCGATCCGGCTGGTGCGCGCGGCCATCGCGGCGAGGAGCGGGAACGGTGACGCGAACTGGGGCGCGAAGTGGTGCACCCGCACGTAGGCGCCGTCGATGCCGAGTTCCTCGGCGGCCTCGGCCAGTTCCACCGTCTGCACGAGGGCGTCCCTGGCGGTGCGCGCAAGCGAACCCTGCACGGGCTGGTGATGGCCGAAGGAGAGGAATCCGATGCGCTTCATGCCGGATGCAGCGCCCGCGGCCCGCGCGCTATTCCCGGCTGCGGTCACGGAATCCGGCCGACGGATGCCCCGCGTCGCGACCGCGTCGACTCAGCGCAGGCTCACTGCACGCTCAGGCCATCCGGGCTCGGGGTCACTCCGCCGGCCCGCCCCTTCGACCGCCCGACCCTTCGCACTTGGAGGGTGTCGAGCCGACGCTCCACGACGGCCCCGACGGGCAGGACCGCGGCGCAACCGACGAGGTCGTCGAGCATGTTCGGCGCCTCGCGCACGAAGCATCCCCAGCACCAGCCCTCGGCGATGAAGCATGCCGCGAGGGCCTGCTCGTAGTCCTCAATGGTGAGCCCGGAGACGTCGATCACCCTGGCCGTGGTGGTGCTCTGGTGAGAACTCATTCCGAGGAACGAGCGCCCGCACGCGCACTTTCGGCCGTACGGATCGAGCCAGCTCATCGGGCACGGGTCGAGCATGAACACCAACTCGCCCTCTATACAGCGGTTCTCATCGCTCCGGCGCGTGCCCTGGGTGGATCGGGTCGCCACGAGTACCTTCATTGTCATCTCCTCGGTCTCGGCACGAGCGTCAGGGAGCAATGGTGAGCAGCTGGTCAGCTGTGGCTGACGGTAGTGGCAGCCACCGACATTGCTGCCGCGCGTGCCGCAGGCCGCTGAATAGACTCGTCAGCACGGGCGAGCACCGCCGTTGAACTCAAAGGTGGAACCGAGATGGCCCAGAACGACATCGTGCTGGTGCGGCACGGGCAGACCCAGTGGAGCATCGCCGGGCGGCACACTGGCCGCACCGACATCCCGCTGACCGACCTGGGCCGGCAGCAGGCGGATGCCCTCGGCGAGATGCTGGACGGCCGGGACTTCTCCCTGGTGCTGTCGAGCCCGCTGAAACGCGCCTGGGAGACCATGCAGCGCGCTGGGTATGCCGACCAGGGCATGCCTGACGAGAACATTCTCGAGTGGGACTATGGCGTGTTCGAGGGTCGGACGACCGCGGACATCCGCTCGTCGCAGCCCGACTGGTCGGTCTGGACCTCCCCCATCGACGGCGGCGAAACCGTCGACCAGGTCGGCGCGCGAGCCGACCTGGCCATCGAACGATGCCTCGCCGTCCCCGGGCCGGTCTCCGTGTTCGCCCACGGGCATTTCCTGCGGATCATGACGGCCCGCTGGATGGGCCTGCTCGCTGCGGCGGGCCGGCACCTGAGCCTCGGCACCGCCACGGTGTCCACGCTGGGCTGGGAGCGCGAGAACCGCGTGCTGCAGATGTGGAACGACGCCTGTCACCTCAACTCGATGGACCCCGTGGTCTGACCCGGCTGACCCGGCTGACCCGGCTGGCCCGGTCTGGCCTGGTCTGGCCTGGCTGATCCGGCTGGCCCGGCGAAGGTCAGGTCCGGCGGCGGCGGGTGCGCGCGGTCGACGGCGCGCCCACGGCAGACACACCACCGAGGAAGCCCAGCACCTCCTGCACAAAGCCGGGAGCAGTCTGCGTGCCCATATGCCCGCTCCCGGGATAGAGGAGGAGCTGCCCGCGCGGGATCAGCGCCGCCGTCTCCGTGAACAGCTCCGGGCTGTAGAACGCGTCCCGGTCCCCGCCGATCACGAGGGTCGGCGCGGTGATCTCGTGCAGGCGGTCCCGCAGGTCGAAGCCGTCTTCGGCGTGGATGGTGGCGAGCAGGTCGGAGGTGCTCGTGCGGAAGAAGGCCGGGCCGATCAGCCAGCCGAGCGCCGCGAGGATATTCCGGGTGCCCACGGTCGCCCCCAGCAGCCCGAACATCTCGGCGGCCGCCCGGCGGGGGTGCTCCGCCCGCAGTTCCTCCGACACCCGCAACTGCACCGGGGCACCTCGCGGTCCCAGCCGGTAAGCGGCGGAGACGATCACGAGCCGCTTGACGACATCCGGGTGGTCGGCGGCGAGCTGGAGTGCGACGCTGCCTCCAGTCGAGAAGGCCAGCACGTCGACGGGTCCGCTGAACCGGAGCCGCAGGGCCTCGGCGTAATCACGCGCCAGCTCGGCCATGGTCGCGTCCAGGGCCAGGCTCGGGCGACGATTGACCCACCAGACGCGGCGGGTCCGCGCGAACGGCAGCAGCGGCTGAGTCAGGGCCCGCCGTTCGCTGCCGATCGGGTTGGCATGGTTGGTGCTGATCCCGGGCAGCACGACCAGCGGCGGCCCTGACCCGAAACTGAGGAACGGCAGCCCGCCGCGCAGGGTGCCGAAAACGTGTGTGCTGTCAGGCATCGAATCGACCCTTCACTGGGCGGCTGTTCCGGTTGCCGCAGACCGGCTGCGGCTGGGCATGCTGCCGAGAATACCCCCGCGGGTTGCGAACTCGCCAGCGCTGATGCGCGCATCCGGCAGCCGGGATCCCGGACGCGGCCCTGTGCCGGGCGGAGTCCCCTCGACCGAGATCGGGCTGTGCCGGTAGGACAGCCGGAACTGGGACAGGGTGCCCGCACCCTCAGCGACCCGGCCTTTTCCGCCGGGTCAGTCAGAGCATTAGCGGGGCGCCGAGCGGCACGAGCACGGCCCGGGTGAGCTGGGCCAGCGGATGCATGCTGGCCTCCCTATCGAACCGGTGCCCGTTCGGCGGCCGGGCGGGCGAACACCGCCCGAAGCGCGATTCGTTTGGTGTACTCGACCGAGCCGTACCGGAACAGCCGCACGGCGATCCGGAGCACGATCCCGCCGAAGATGAACAGCTCGGCGATCACGATGGTCGCCTCTAGCGGGCCGAGCGACCCGAGCCCGTTGCGGAGCAGAGCGGTCACCGGCGCCGAATACGGGAAATAGGTGAACAGCCCGACCAGGAACGAGTGCGGGTCGGAGACGACGAGCGACGCCGCGTAGAGCGGCACGAAGATGAGCGTCATCATCACACCGAAGACCTGGCCGGCCTCCTTGGCGGTGGGCATGATCGCCCCGGCCGCGACGAGCGTGCCGAGGAACAGGGTGAACCCGCCGATCAGCAGCAGCGCGCCGACGATCATCTGTCCCGGGTTGATGACGAGCTGGGAGAAGTCGATGTCGGGCAGGCTCAGCGCGGAGCGGAAGAACAGGTAGCCGACCAGCACAGGGAGCACGAACACCGTCATCTGCACGATCCCGATGATGAACAGGGAGATGATCTTGCCGGTGATCAGGGTGGTCGGATTCAGGGTGGTCAGGATCATCTCGGTCACCCGGTTCTCCTTCTCCTCGAGCGTGCTGGTGAGCATCTGGTTGCCCAGCATCACGATCACCACGTAGAAGATGAGCAGGAAGAGCAGCGGCGCGACGGCGCCGAGGAACCCGCCGGTCGCCTGGCCGTCCTTATAGGTGACCGCGTCGACCGAGAACGCCCCGTTGGCGAGGCTGGTGAGGGTGGGGTTGTCGATCGCCGCCTTGGCGCTGGTCACCAGCACCGCGGTGGCGACGGATGCGTACCTCCCGTTTCCGGAGATGTCCAGGTCTTTCCCGTAGGCCCTGGTGGTCTGCGTTGCCGGGTCGGCCGGGTAGGCGAAGTGCGCTGCCGACCGGCCGGCCTTCACGTCCGCGATCGCCTGCTGGTCATCGGTCACCCGGGTTCCGCCGAACGAGGTGGCGACGGCCGGGTCGACGAGGCCGGAGGCGTCGCTGTAGGTGAAGGCGAACGTGGCATCCGCTTGAGAATCGACCCGGCTCCCGGTCGTGGTGTTGGAGATGACGATGAGGGCGATCACGATGCCGATCGCCACCGGAACGAGCAGGGTCGTCAGCCAGAACTGCTTCTTCTTGAGCGTTCGGGTCACCTCGAAGGAGACGACCGTGCCCAGGTTGTGACGGACCATCGTCACACCCCCACGTTCTCGGCGCCGTAGACGCGCACGAAGATATCGTCGAGCGACACCCTGGCGGCGTAGAAGCTGCTCACGACCACCCCGGCGGCCATCAGCTCGCGGAGGATGGTCGCGTCGTCGACCTGGTCGGTGACGGCGAGTTCGACGTGTTCGGCGTCCTTCCGGCTCACCTGGTAGTGCGGCAAGGCCGAGATCTCGCCCGAGCAGGTGAGCCGGATGACCCGGCCGCCGTACTGGTCCTGCACGGCCTCGACGGTGCCATACGCTTCGGCCTCCCCGTCTTTGAGGAGCACCACCCGGTCGCAGAGCCGCTCGACCTCCTCCATCTGGTGGGTCACCATCAGCACGGTCGCGCCGGCGAGTTTCTGGTCCTCGATGATGCCCATCAGCAGCTTGCGGTTGACCGGGTCGAAGCCCTTCGTGGGTTCGTCGAGAATGAGCAGCTCGGGGTCGTTCATGATCGTGACGCCCAACTGCACTTTCTGCTGCTCGCCGCTGGAGAGCTTGTCCAGGCGAAGCCGGCCCCGGCCGCCCAGGTCGACCCGCTCGAGGTAGTCCAGCGACCAGGCCAGCGCCTTCGCCTTGCTCAGGCCTTTCAACCGGCCGAAGTAGGTCATCACGTCGATCACGGGTTCCTTCTTGTAGAGGCCACGCTCCTCCGGCAGGTAGCCGAGGGTGGCCCCGTGCTCCGGCGAGAACGGGCGGCCGTCGATGTGCAGCACCCCGCCCGTCGGCTGGTAGATGCCGAGGAGCGCCCGGATCGTGGTGGTCTTGCCCGACCCGTTGGAGCCGAGGAAGCCGAAGGTCTCGCCGCGGAAGATGTCGAACGACAGGTCACGCACCACGGTCGTGCCGCCGAAATCCATCCGGAAGTGGCCGATGTGCACGAGCGGTGCTGCGGTCATTGGACATCCTCTTTTCGCGTTGCTGCCGACAACCTAAAACCGTGGAGCGGCCCGCGCAATGCGTGCGGGGCGGGGCGGATGCCGGGCGGATGCCGGGCGGATGCGTCACAATCGAAGCAACGCCACGCGCCACCGACGAGGGAGTCCCCCATGTTCCAGACCGTGCAATCCGCCGACGGCACGCTGATCGCCTACGAGACGACGGGAACCGGGCCGGCCGTGATCGTCTCCGGCGGCGCCTTCAACACCCGGATGTCGCCCGGCGCGCTCGTGCCGCTGCTCGCCCCGCATTTCACGGTCTACCGCTATGACCGCCGGGGCCGCGGCGACAGCACCGACACGCAGCCGTATTTCATCGCCCGCGAGATCGAGGACCTTGCGGCGCTGGTCGCCGCGGCCGGCGGGTCGGCGATGGTCTACGGGCACTCGTCCGGTGCCGTGCTCGCTCTCGAAGCGGCCGGCGCGGGGCTGCCGATCACGAAGGTGGTCGCGTACGAGCCGCCGTTCACCGCCGAGGAGAACGGGCCGGGTTCCCTGGCCTGGGCCGACGAGGTGCGCGCCGCGATGGATGCCGGCGATCGCGAGCTGGCCGCGACCCGGTTCCTGCTCGGCATCGGCGCCGATCCCGATGGCGTGGCCGCCATGACCCGGCAGCCGTGGTGGCCGGGCATGCTCGCCGTGGCTCACACGCTCCCGTACGACCTCGCCCTGGTCGGGGACGGGCTGGTTCACGCCGACCGGATCGGCGCGATCGCGGCGCCGACGCTGCTCATCAACGGGGCCGAGAGCCCGGCGTGGGCCGGCACCGCGGCATCCGTTGCTGCGGAGACGATCTCCGGCGCCCGCCGGCTCACCCTCGACGGGCAGGACCACAACGTCGACCCGGCCGCCCTGGCGCCGGTGCTGATCGGGTTCTTCGCCTGACCCGCCGGCCTTCCCGGCGCTGAGTTGCGGAGAAAGCACCCTCGCGAGGCCCGCCAAGGTGATTTCTCCGCAACTCAGCCGACGGGGCGGCTGACGAGACCGTCAGGCCAGGGTGGTGGCGGGCTCGCGGCTCTCTGCGATCATCCGGCGCACGGTCTCGAGCTGGATGTCGTCGGCGAAGGCGCTGCTGAGCCCGACCACGCTGACGCCGTTGGCGAGGAATTCCGGGGCGTTGAGGGCGGTCAGCCCGCCCGTGGCGACGAAGTTCATCTCCGGGTAGGGGCCTTTCATGGCCCTGGCCCACTGCGGACCGAGCACGGAGGCCGGGAAGATCTTCGCCCAGTGGAGGCCGAGGGCCCTGGCCTGGAGGATCTCGCTCGCGGTGGCGACGGCCGGCAGGTGCGGGATGCCGCGGCGTGCGCTCTCGAGGACGATCTCCGGGTCGAGGCCGGGCGAGACCGTGAACGAGATACCCACTCCGGCGGCGGCCTCGAGCTGTTCGAGGGTGGTCACGGTGCCGGCTCCGACGAGGAGCCCGTGCGCGGCCGCGGCGGCGGCCACGGCCCGGAGCGCGGGAACCGCGGCCGGGGTCTGGATCGGGATCTCAACGTGCTCGACGCCGGCAGCCCAGGCTCGTTCAGACAGGCGCACCGATTCGTCGGCCGACAGCCCGCGCAGCACGGCGATGACGGGAACCCGGAAGAAGCCGTCGGCGAACCATTCGGTGGCGACAGTTGAGTGGATCATGCGGTTTGTTTCCTTAGGTCGGGGGTGAAACTGTCGGGGGCGTGCAGGCCGTGGCCCGGGCGGAAGTCCTCCCGGCTGCCCAGCGCCCAGGACGCGAGCGAGTGGCCGCGGCCCAGACGCTCGGCGGATGCCGCGCCAGCGATGAGTGCGGACAGGTAGCCGGCTGCGAAGGCGTCACCCGCTCCGACCGGCTCGACCACCTCGACATCATGGGCCGGCACCGTGGTCTGGGTTGCGGTGCCATCGGAGTGCCGCGCGAATTCCGTGGCATCGATGGATGAGTCCTTGACGACCAGGTACGGCACGTCGGGGAGAAGCTCGTGCACGTCGACGGAGGTGACGCAGCCCCAGAGGGTGGCCGCCTCGTCCAGCCCGACGAGCACGACCGAGGCCTTGCGGGCGAGCCCGAGCAGCCGGGGCGCGGCCTCACTCACCGGCCACAGTCCGGCGCGGTAGTTGACGTCGAAGGAGACGGATGCGCCCCACTCGGCCGCGGTGTCGAGCACGTGCTCGACCAGGGCCGAGCAGCTCGGCGACAGTGCGGGTGTGATGCCGCTGGTGTGGATCCAGCGGGCGGTCCTGATCGGCCAGCCCGCGGCATCCGTCACGCCCAGCTCGGTCGCGGCGGAACCGGACCGATAGTAGAAGACGTGGGCGCCGGAGCCGGTGTCGGGTTCCTTGAGATAGAGCCCGGTCGGTGAGGACAGGGTGCGGTTCACCCAGCGGGTGTCCACTCCGCCGCGGTCGAGGGTGGCGATGACCTTGGTGCCGACCGGGTCACGGCCGACGTTGCCGGCCCAGGCCACCCGGTGCCCGAGTTCGGCGAGGTGCGCCGCCACGTTGGATTCGGCACCGCCGATGTTGAGCTGGAAGCCCTCCGCACGGTCGAGCGGCAGCGACGCGGTGGGGGTGAAGACGCCCATCGTCTCGCCGAAGCAGAGCACGTCGGGTTTCGCGGTGATCGGGGTGGCTTCGTGGTCGATCCGGTGCTCGATCATGTCACCGCTCCGATGTGCCACGGCACGAATTCTTCCTGGCCGACGTCGAACTCTTCGCTCGTGGTCTGGGTGCCGGAGGCGACGGCGATGATCATCTCGAGGATCTCGGCGCCGACCTCGTCGACGCTGGCGGTTCCGTCGGCGATCCGCCCGGCGTTGATGTCAACGTCGTCGCCCTGGCGCAGGAACAGCTCGGTGTTGGTGCCCACCTTGATGCTGGGGGTGGGCTTGCAGCCGAAGACGGAGCCTCGGCCGGTGGTGAAGACCACGACGGTGGCGCCGCCGGCGACGAGGCCGGTGACGGACACCGGGTCGTAGCCGGGGGTGTCCATGAAGCCGAGGCCGCGCACGGTCATCGGTTCCGCGTATTCGTAGACCGCGGCGAGGTCGGCGCGGCCGGCCTTGGCGACGGCACCGAGCGACTTCTCCAGGATCGTGGTGATGCCGCCGGCCTTGTTCCCGGGTGAGGGGTTGTTGTCCATGGTGCCGCCGCCGGTGACGATGTACTTCTCCCACCAGTCGATCCGGTCGATCAGCTTGAGGCCGACCTCCCGGGTGGTGGCGCGGGCGGTGAGCAGGTGCTCCGCCCCGTAGATCTCGGGCGTCTCGGCGAGAACGGATGTCCCGCCGTTGGCCACGAGCACGTCCGACGCCCAGCCGAGGGCCGGGTTCGCCGTGATGCCGGAGTAGCCGTCGGAGCCGCCGCAGTTGAGCCCGAGCACGAGTTCGGAGATGTCGATCGGTTCCCGGCGGCGTTCGTCCAGCTGCTCCGCCATGGCGAGGATCTTCTCCACGCCGGCGGCGACGGTGGCGCGCATGCCGCCGGTCTCCTGGATCGACATGGTCTCGACCAGGGTGTCGGCCGGCAGGTCGCCGCCGGAGAGGATGACGTCGGCGGGCGTCATCTCGCAGCCGAGGCTGAGCACGAGCACGCCGGCGATGTTCGGGTGCGCGGCGTAGCCGTTGAGGGTGCGGACGAGCATCTGCGCGCCTTCGCTCTCGAGCACGAGGCCGCATCCGCTCTGGTGAGTGAGGGCGATCACGCCGTCGACGTGCGGGAAACGGTCGAGCACCCCGCCCCTGAACCGGTCGGCGATCAGTTTCGCGGTGGTGCCGGAGCAGTTCACCGTGGTCAGGATGGCGATGTAATTGCGGGTTCCGGCTCGGCCATCCGCCCGACGGTAGCCGTCGAAGGTGCGGCGCTCGGTGGGGACCGGCAGCACGGTATGCACAGTGCCGAACTCGTGCACCCGGGCGCCGAGGTCCATACCGAGGTTGTGGCTGTGCACGTGCTCGCCGCGCTCGATCGGCGCCGTTGCGACGCCGATCGACTGGCCGTACTTGTGCACGGTCACCCCGGCGTCGATGTGGCCCAGGGCGATCTTGTGACCGCTCGGAACGGCGGCGACCACGGTCAGGACGCCGTCTGCGAGGCCGATGGTTTCCCCGGGAACGAGGTCCCGGAGGGCGACGGCGACGTCGTCACCCTCCGCCATGACGAGCACGGAGGTGCCCGTCGCGATGCTGCTGATGTGGCTCATGAGATCTTTCTCTCGTGTTGACGTGCGGGGTGAGGCGGGTGGTGACAGTGGGGACTAGGCGCGGGCCGCGGGGGCTTCTTCGCCGATGACGCCGTTCTCCCAGCGGCCTTCCTCCAGGTCGACCGCGATGGCGTGGTACTTCTTATCGCTCAGGCTGTAGAGGAAGTAGATGATGACGGCCGCGATCGTGAGGGCGACGGCCGGGTAGAGGGTCATCACGCTCTTGATGCCGGCCAGCGTGGCATCCGACTGGCTGGTCGCCTTGGCGACGTAGCCGGTGATGGCGAGCATTCCCGCTCCGACGAGGGCGGCGAGGGACTGGGCGACCTTGCGGGAGAAGTTGAATGCCGCGTAGGTCATGGTCTCCTTGCGAACGCCGGTGTGCCACTCGCCGTAGTCGATGGTGTCGGAGACGAAGGCCCAGGTGACGCCGTTCGGGATTGCGAGGGCCGCGTAGCCGATGGTGACGAGGATCATGAACGTCCACAGGTTCGTGGGGATGATGAAGTTGAGGCCGTTGGCGACGATGGAGACGACGAAGCCGAGCATGGCGGTCTTCTTCTTGCCCCACTTGGCGACCATCTTCGGGATGAACATGATGCCGACGATGGAGGCACCGATCATGACGAGGTTGAGCACGGCCTGGAGGGCGATGTTGCCGAGGTTGTACTGGGCGAAGAAGATCATCATCATGTTGTTGACATTCATCGAGGAGATGGTGAAGAGCGTCATCAGCACGAGGGCGAGCAGGGGCTTGTTGGTGAAGACGGCGCGGGCGTAGTCCTTGACGCCGTTCTTTTCGAAACCGACGGAGCGGTTGACGTAGACGCGTTCCTTGGTGCCGCGGTAGCAGACGTAGAACGAGACGACGCCGATGATGGCCATCACCATCGAGGCGAACATGAAGTTCCGTGCGGTCATGCCGCCGAAGATCATCATCATGGGGATGAACGCGAATCCGGTGATCCACTGCGCTCCGAGCGACCCGGCCTGGCGGGTGGTGGCGAGTTCGGCGCGATCCTTGATGTCGCGGGTCATCACCGAGGCCAGCGAGCCGTAGGGGTCGTTGGTGAAGGAATAAATGATGCCCCAGATCGCATACGTCGTGGCGGCGAAGGCGATCTTCCAGCCCATCTCCACGTCGGGCATCGTGAAGGTGACCACGGTCATCACGGCCAGGAGGATGGAGGAGACCATCATCACGGGCCTGAATTTTCCGCGTTTGCCGAAACGGCGGCTGTCGATGAACGCGGCCGCGATCGGGTCCATGAACGCGTCGAACAGTTTGCTGAGTGTGAAGATGAGGGCGACGACCGCGGGGGCGATGCCGGCCGTGTCGATCCAGAACTTGGTCAGGTAGCTCTGGCCGAGGTCGAACATGAAGCCGTTGCCGAAGTCTCCGAAACCGTAGGCGACCTTCTCCTTGCGGGAGATGCGGTCGATGACGGTGACGCCCGCGGTTCCCTCCGGCCCGGTCGCGCCCATGGCTCCCGGGATGGTCCTGACGCGTTTTTCCTTGCTGATACTCATGATGCGAAATCACTCCTTCGTGCTGGATATGGGGATCGAACCGTGCTGGTGTTGCCGTGCTGTTCGTGCGTGTCGTGCGGTGTTCATGGAGCCGGGATCGCGGGTCTGCAGCGGTGTGGTCGCTCAGAACCCGAAGTAGGTGTTGGCGTTGTTGTACGAGATGTCCTCGACCATCCGGCCGAGCACCTCCTCGTCGTCGGGGACCTCGCCAAGTGCCGCCCACTCGCCGAGCAGTTCGCAGAGGATCCGGCGGAAGTATTCGTGGCGCGGGTAGGAGAGGAAGCTGCGCGAGTCGGTCAGCATGCCGACGAAGTTGGAGAGCAAGCTCTCCTCCGCGAAGACGGACAGTTGCGTGCGCATCCCGTTGCGGGTGTCGTTGTGCCACCAGGCGTTCCCGAGTTGCAGCTTCTGCACGACGTCCTTCTGGTAGGAGGCCATCAGGGTGACGAGCGGAAGCCAGTCGTTGGGGTTGAGCGAGAAGATGATGGTGCGGGGAACCGCGTCCTCGGTTTCCATCGCGTTGAACAGCCGGGCGAGCGGCTCGGCGATGTTGCGGTCGTTGATCGCGTCGTAGCCGGTGTCGGCGCCCATCCGGGCGAACCCGGGGTCGTTGATGTTGCGCATCGCGTGGATGTGGAACTGCATCGTCCAGTCCTTCGCGCTGTAGATGCGCATCAGGGCCTTGAGCAGCGCGGTACGGTACTGGGCGATTTCCGTCGCGCCGAGCGTCGCGCCGGCACGGGCCGCGGTGACGATCGCGTCCAGCTCGGCGGCGGTCGCGTCGGCGTAGACGACGATGTCGAGGGCGTGGTCGGAGAGCCGGCTTCCCCTGGTGTGGAAGAAGTCGACGCGCCGGCTGAGCGCTTCAACGACATCCGCGAAGCCGTCGATGGTGACACCGGATGCCGCACCGAGCGTGTCGAGGTAGGCCGGGTAGCCGGCCTGGTCGATGTTGAGGGCTTTGTCCGGGCGGAAGGCCGGCAGCACGCGGAACGCGGTCTCGCTCTTCAGGAGTTCGTGCACGTGCAGGTCGTCCGCCGGGTCATCCGTGGTGACGACGATCTTGACGTTCATGCTCCGGATCAGGCTCCGGCGGGAGAACTCGGGCGTGGCCAGCAGCAGGTTGGCCGCGTCGTAGACCTCACGCGCGGTGTCGCGGGTGAGCACGGTGTCAATGCCGAAGAAGCGCTTGAGCTCGAGGTGTGCCCACACGTAGAGCGGATTGCCGAGGGCCTTCTCGAGGGTGCCCGCCCAGGCGTAGAACTTGTCGAAGTCCGCGCCGTCGCCGGTGATCAGGCGCTCAGGCACCCCGTTGGTGCGCATCAGGCGCCACTTGTAGTGGTCGCCATAGTTGTCGCCGCCGAGCCAGGCCTCGGTGATCGTGGCGAAGTTCCCGTCGTCCAGGATCTCCTGCGGGCTGAGGTGGCAGTGGTAGTCGACGATCGGCATGGTCTTCGCGTGGTTGTGGAAGAGTGCCTTCGCCATCGGTGTGGTGAGCAGGAAGTCGTCGTTCAAGAACATCGGTCGTGGTCCCTTGTCGATTACGCGTGCGCGGCGGTCGGCGCCGATGCCGTCACGCTGAGGTCGGCCAGGGTGGCGCGCACGCCGCGGCCGCGCAGGCTTTCGATGCCGGCCGCGACCTGGGCGGTGAGGCCCGCAACAGCGGTGAGGTCGGCTCCCCACAGGGTGTCGGTGGCGAGGATCGCGCCGACGTAGGCCTCGAGGTCACCGGCCACGGCGAGGTACTCCGCGTGGAAGATCTCGAGGGTTTCGGCTCCGTCGACCGGCTGCACCGTGACCGCGGGGTCGCCGCTGTAGGTGAGCAGCAGCGCGGAGAGCGCGAGGGTGATCCGCGGCGGGAGGGCGCTGTTCTTCCTGTGGAAGCTGAGCAGGATGGGCAGCAGGCGCGACCGGAATTTCGAGGCGGTGTTGAGGGCGATCGAGGCCAGTTCGTGGTGCATGAACGGGTTCTCGAAGCGTTCCTTGACGGATTCCGCATAGGCCGCCAGTTCGTCGTGCGGGAGGTCGAGCACGGGGATGATCTCCTCGTACATCTCGGCGTTGATGAATGCGGCGAGTTCGGCATCCGTCATCACGTCGCGCACCGTCTCGACGCCGTCGAGCCGGAAGATCGCGGCCATGGTCGTGTGCGGGCCGTTGAGCAGGAAGACCTTGCGTTCGCGGTACGGCGTCATGTTGTCGGTGACGGTCACGTTCAGGCCGGCCCGGCGAAGCGGCAGGATGCCTTCGAGCGCCTTCGGGCCTTCGATCACCCAGAGCAGGAACGGCTCGGCCTTCACGAGCGAGCTGTCCTCGTAGCCGAATTCCTCGGCGAGGGCTGCGGCGCGGTCGGCCGGGTAGCCGGGCACGATCCGGTCGACGAGCGTGGAGTAGAAGGTGTTGCTCTTGTTCAGCCAGGCGTCGAAGTCCGCGCCGAGCGACCACAGGGCGGCGGTCTTCTGCACGGCCTCCTTGAGCTTGGGCCCGTTCTGCTCGATCAGCTCGCACGGGATGATGTGGAATCCCTTCTTGCCGAGGGTGAAGCGTCTGAAGAGGAGCGCGGTCAGCTTGCCGGGGAAGCTCAGTTGCGGGGCGTCTTCGAGGCGGTCGCGGGCGTCGAAGGCGATGCCGGCCTCGGTGGTATTCGACACGATGAACTCGATGTCGTCGTCGGCGGCCAGATCGAGGTACGCCTGGTAGTCGAGGTACGGGTTGACGGTGCCGTTGACCACCGTGATCACCTCGTGGCTCTCGACTTCCTCGCCCTCGTGCAGTCCCTCCAGGAGCACGGTGAACAGCCCGTCCTGGGCGTCGAGGTCGGCGACGCGGCCGCCGGCGAGCGGTTGCACGATCTTCACGCCGCCGTTGAAGAGGCCCTGGTCGTTCATCTGCTGGATCTGCCAGTCGACGAACGCCCGCAAGAAGTTGCCCTCGCCGAACTGGATGACCTTCGTCGGCAGTTCGGTTCGGGCGGGAACGACGCTGTTCGAGAGTTTCTGCATGGGGGTCCGTTCGGTCGTGGAGTCGGTGTTCGTGCTGTTCGCGGTGTTCGTGCTGTTCGCGGTGTTCGCGCTGTTCGCGGGCGACTTCGTCGCGGTGATGGCAACCTGCATCCGGTGCGTCACGCCCGGCGCGATGGTGACGAGGTTGTCGCCGACATTGCAGGTCTCGACGCAGGCGGTCCGGGTCCACTCGGCGTCGCCGTAGTCGGCGATGGCGGATGCCTTCAGCTCGCCGGCGTTCCAGACCACCGTCTGCGCGGCGTTCCAGGCGACGGCGGTGACGCTGCGGTCGTTCGCCGGGTCGACGAGCGTGAGCTCGGGCGGCATCGGGTAGAGCCGGTCGATCTCCCGGCCGTGGAAGGTGACGGGCAGGAGTGAGCTCCCGGTGGATGCCGGCGTGGTCGAGCGGTCCAGGTAGGGCAGGGTCTCGAGTCCGGTCAGCACGCTCGTCGTGACGTCGCCGACGGAAAAGTAGGTGTGAAAGGCCTCTTCGAAGCTGAACGGCGTCTCGCCGCCGTTGCGCACGGTGAGCTCGAGTTCCAGCTGGGCGCCGACCGTGACGAAGTAGCGGGCCGTGAACGGGTGGAACCCCGCCGGCACGCCCGCACTGTCCTGGGTGAGCTCGAAGGTGAGTCGTGCCGCGTCGCCGAGGCGCTTTGTGTCCACGAGCGACCAGCCGGCCAGGCGGGCCCAGCCGTGGTTGGGGGCTGCGGCATCCGTTTTGTTCGGGCCGAACCAGGGGAAGCAGATCGGAACGCCACCGCGGAGAGGTGCGTCGTCGGAGAAGACGCCGAACTCGCTCATCCAGAGCACCGGCTGGTGGCCGGCCGGGGTGAAGCCGGCGACGTGGGCGCCGTGCAGGTAGATGAGCGCCGTTGCCGCGGGAACGGTGACCTCGACCGCTGCCAGGCCGCCGCGGCCGTCGACCAGGCGGATGCCCGGGGCGAGCCGTTCGGCGACGGGCATCACGATGCCACGGCGCAGTCCGATACGAAATGACTCGTATGGGTGTTCATATCTACCTCCTCGATGAGATCAGGTCCTGACGGATGTTCCGTCCAGCAGAACATCTTTCCGTCTGAAAGAACACTAGCACTTACGTAGGCAGGTTAAGAACCTGATTCCGCGATAGAATCAGCCTCAAGCGTTCCACCGGACAGAACAACCAGTTCACGGTCCATAAACGCAGTTCCAATTCACGAAGGGATCGATGTCAGTGACCCTGACCAACTCAATTCAGACGATTCCCACTGGCGCGTCCACCAAGGACAGCGCGGCCCGCAAACTGCTCCGAGTGCTCGAGGCCGTCTCCAGTCCGGGCGAGGCCCACCGGCTGAGCGACCTGGTCAAGGAGACCGGCCTCACCAAGACCAGCGTCTTCCGGCTCCTTTCCGAGCTGGTCGACGAGGGGTATGTCAGTCGCACCCCCGACGGCACGTATTCCCCTGGACGCGCCCTGCGTGTGCTCGCGCTCCGGCTCGCCAAGAACGGCACGGACGACTCCGACCAGGTGCGCACCCGGTTGAAGCGACTTCAGGAGGACGTGCAGAGCACCATCCATTTCGCCCTGCGCACCGGTGACTGGGCAACCTATGTCGAGAAGGTCGAGGACACCGCGCAGCCGATCCGGATGGCGTCGCGGATCGGGGCCCAGATCCCGTTGCATTCAACGGCCATCGGCAAGGCAGTGCTGGCCTACCTGCCCGAGAGCGAGGTGCGCAAATACGCCGCGAAGACGGGACTTCCGCGCCGCACAGACAAGACGATCACCGACGTCGAGAGCCTGCTGGCCGACGGCGAACTCGTGCGCAACCGCGGCTACTCGATCGACGACGAGGAGAACGAGGAGCACATCCGCTGCATGGCGACGCCCGTCTTCGACACCCGCAACAACCTGCTCGGCGGCATCGGCATCACCACGATCGCGCCTCTGGTCACGCAGCAGAAACTGGAGTCGTTCGCGCCCCTGCTGCTCACCGCGGCGCGCGACATCATGGGCCTCGTCTAGGGCAGTGTCTCGCGCCGCACGGAACGCCGGCTGAGTTGCGGAGAAAGCACCTTCGCCGGGCCCGCCAAGGTGTTTTCTCCGCAACTCGCGCTACGTTTGCGCTCTCGCGCGGGGCATCCGTCGCCTGGGGCCGGGTCGGGTACCACCGCACCGCCAACCAGTTGAGTTGCGGAGAAAGCACCCTCGCTGGGCCCGCCACGGTGTTTTCTCCGCAACTCAGCGGCGGCGGGTGCGTGTCCCGGTCCAACCGCGCCCGCGAAGGCGGCGCTCGATGCGCTCCACGAGCTCGGCCGGGTTGCGGAGGTCGTCGTCGGTGAACTGCAGCATCTGCCAGCCGGCATCCTCCACGCTCTGCACGCGACGGATGTCCCGCCGCCACTGGGCCCGATCGGTGCGGTGGTGATCCCCCTGGTACTCGAGCACGAGCCTGAACTCGGGGTAGACCAGGTCGCCGCGGGCGAGGAAGCGCCCCTGGGAATCGAAGATGTTGACGTTGCACTCCGGTTCGGGCAACCCTGCCAGCACGATGATCACCCGCAGCGCCGACTCCCGGGGCGATTCCGCACCGATGCGCAGCAGCGGGAGCGCCGCCCGCGCGCGCACCAGGCCGCGGCGGCTGGGGTAGCGGCCCAGCGCATCCGTCAGCTGCTGCAGCGTCGCGAGCGGATGCTCCCGGTGCACGATGTGGTCGCCCACGGCCACCAGCTCGACAAGGCTGAGCCCCGACGCCAGGTCGAGCCAGGTGCGCACCGGCCCCGTGTGCCGCAGGCCGCCCCGCCCCGCGAGCTCTCCGGGGGTGATGCGCACGCGGTGGCCGACGACGCCCCGGGCGTCCATGGCGCGACCGGGTTCGGCGATGCCGACGTGCAGCGGCCGTGTCGTCTCGAGGCGCCGCGGCAGCGGGAACCGCATGAGTTGCGCGGCGGTGACGTGCGTGAAGAAGGCGTGCGGGGGCATCCGCCGGGTGAGCGCCGCGCACAGCGCCTCGAGGTCGCCGCCGCTCGCGACGGGTGCCCGGATGCCCCAAAACGGCTTGCCGAGGTCGCTGCCGGCGAGACGCGAACGGCCCACGCCCGCGTCCCGGGCCTCGTTGACGAGGAACGCGCGCCCGCCGAACTCGTCGGGGAGCGGGATGCGGGCTGCCATGGGCTCGAGGATGCCGCATGTCGGCCGTGCCCGCCGCATCTGTCCACAGGCGGCCGCGGCCGTCGGCTGAGTTGCGGAGAAAGCACCCTCGTGGCGCGTGGGAACGTGCTTTGTCCGCAACTCAGCCCCCGGTCGGGCCTGGGCGGGCAGCCGCGCCGCCGCCGGGCGCGGGAGCGGGCCGCGCCGGGCGCAGGAGAGGGAGCGGCACCTGGCGGCCGCATCCGTCGCTGAGTTGCGGAGAAGGCACCTTCGTGTCGCGCGGGAGGGTGTTTTGTCCGCAACTCAACCCCGCACCAAGGGCAGGGGCAAGGCCACGGGCGAGGGCGCGCCTAGCGTTCGGCCAGGATGCCGTCCTCGTCGCAGTAGACCGTGCGGCCGGGGATGAAGCTCACTCCGTCGATCTCGACCACGGCATCCGCTGTGCCGAAGCCTCGTTTGGCGCTCTTGCGCGGGTTGCTGCCCAGCGCCTTCACCCCGAGATCGAGGGCGCCGATCGCGACCCGGTCGCGGATGGCGCCGTTGATGATGACGCCCGCCCAGCCGTTGGCGACGGCGCTTTCGGCGATCATGTCGCCCATCAGGGCGGTGCGCAGCGAGCCGGCGCCATCGACCACGAGCACGGCGCCGTTGCCCGGCGTGGCGAGGATCGACTTCACGAGGGCGTTGTCCTCGAAGCACGACACGGTGCGGATGGGGCCGCTGAAGCGCGCCCGCCCGCCCAGCGACTGGAACTGAGTGGCGACGGACTGGAGGTCCTCCCCATGCTCGTCGTAGAGATCGGCAGTGAGCTCGGTCATCGGTACCCCTCGGCTTCATCGGACGTGCGGTCCCTCCAGCGTACGACGCCGACGGTGACGGATGCCCCGAACGGCGCTCTCACGTGGCGGGCGCGGCGAGCGCGGCGAGCGCGGCCAGCCCGGCCAGCTCCTCGGCGAGCAACCCCCGCAGCGCGGCCAGGTCGGGGCAGGCATCCGGGTCGGCGATGAGCGTGATCGTGAGGCTGCCCGCATAGGAGAGCACGGCGAAGGAGACCGTGACGTTGCCGGTCGCGGCGCTCAACGGCACGATCGCGCCGACCGGGCAGCCGAAGATCGAGAGCCGCTGCTCCGGCCCGCGCAGATTGCTCACAAAGGTGTGGATCAGCCGCTGCCGGTCGACGAACCACTGGAACAGGCCGGTCCGTGCGAGCACCCGGAAGAACGGGCCGAGCAGCGCCGTCGTCGCACCGGGCGACGACCGCTTCGCACGCCTCGTGCCCTGGGCGACGAAGCGCAGCCGGAGCGCCGGGTCGCCTGCTCCGGGCACCCGGATCGGGATCACCCCGCTCCGGTTTCCGAGTTCCCCCGCTGTGGCGCCGCGCCGCTCGGAGAACGGCACCGAGACAATGAACCGGTCCTCGTGCTCGCCCCGCGACGCGAGCAGGCGGTGCAGCGCGCCACCGATCGCGGTCAGCACGACATCGTTGACCGTCGCGCCCTGGGCGCGACCGGCAGCGCGGATCCCGTCCAGCGGCACCGTGACCGTCGCGAACCGGCGCCGCGGGCCCGTCGGCGCGTTCAACGAGGTCGGCCGCAGGCGCGTCCAGCGCACCGAACGCAGCTCGACGGCCGCGTCGCCGAGTCGGCGCAGCAGCGCGGGCATCCGTTTCAGCGAGCCCAGCCGCCGAGCCCAGGCGTCCACGGCCAGCCGGCGAACGGATGCCCGCGGCCGCGGAAACCCGGATCCCGCGGCCCCGGGCGTCCCGGCTCCTGACCCCGCACCGTCGACGAGCCCGGCCAGCACGGCCAGGCCGGCCACGCCGTCGGCGAGCACGTGGTGGAAGACGATGACCAGCGCCGCCCGGTGCTCCCCGACCTCGGTCACCAGTGTGGCAGCCCAGAGTGCACGGGACCGCGGCAGCGGCGTGACGAGCATCGCCGCGGCCAGGTCGAGCACCGCCTGCTCTCCCCCGGGCGCCGGGCAGGCGACAACGCGCACGTGCCGGGACACGTCGAACCCCGGATCGTCGACCCAGATCGGCCGCCCGCAGCCGAACGGAACGTTCACGAGTCGCTGCCTGAGCCGCGGCACGCCGGGGAGGCGCCGGGCAAGCTGCTCCACGACCCGCGTGGCGTCGAGTTCGGTCGCCGACCCGGCCCGGCCGTTCGTGTCGAGGAACAGCACGGCGCCCACCTGCGTGGGCGTGGTTCCGCGCTCGGTGGCCAGCGACATCAGGTCGTCGGCGCTCACCCGGTCAATCCGCAGGGACGTCCCCATGCCTCGAACGATACCCGCGACGAGGCGTGGGTTGAGTTGCGGACAAAACACCTTCCCGCACGCCGCGAGGGTGCTTTCTCCGCAATTCAGGCACGCCGGCGATTGAGCCCCGGCCGGTGAATGAGCTTGTCGAAATCGCCGGGTCTCGACAGGCTCGACCACCGGGTCCACCGGCAGGCGTGACGAATCCGGCGCGGGCCCGTCCTATCAGTGACGGATGTCGCACCACCGTGACCGCCGAATCTGCGCGACGATAGAATCCCCGCACCTGACCCGTGCACCTGAACCCGGAGGACACCCCGTGACGAGCACCGACCTGCCCCAGTCCGACCAGGCTGACCGCACCCCCAAGACCAGCGGCCCGGGCCTCGCCGCGGTCGTCTACAACCCGATCAAGGTCGACCTCGCCGCGCTCAAGAGCGCCGTCGCGGCCGCGGAGTCCGCCGCCGGCTGGCCGGAGACGCTGTGGTTCGAGACCTCGGCCGATGACCCCGGCCAGGGTCCGGCCGATCGGGCGCTGGAGGCCGGGGCATCCGTCGTCATCGTGGCCGGCGGCGACGGCACCGTGCGCGCGGTCGCCGAGGTCGTGCACGGCACCGACTGCGCGCTCGCCCTGGTGCCGTCGGGCACCGGCAACCTGCTTGCCCGCAACCTCAAGCTGGTGCTCGACGACCCGGAGCAGTCCATCCACGCGGCGTTCACCGGCTTCGACCGGGCGATCGACGTGGCCATGATCGACATCGAACGGGACGACCGCTCGGTCGACCGGCACGCCTACCTCGTGATGGCGGGGCTCGGCCTCGACGCGAAGATGCTTGCCAACACCGACGACGCGCTCAAGGCGAAGGTCGGCTGGCTGGCCTATGTGAAGGCCCTGGTCGCGGTCGGCCAGGACAAGAACGACCTGCGCTTCCGCTACAGCCTGAACAAGCAGCCGACGCAGTCCATGCGCGCGCACACGATCATGGTCGGCAACTGCGGTTCGCTCCCCGCCAACATCGTGCTGCTGCCCGATGCCGTGGTCGACGACGGGGTCTTCGACATCGTCGTGCTCAAACCGGAGGGTGTTCTGGGCTGGGTGCAGATCCTGTCCAAGGTGATCTGGGAGAACGGTGTGCTCGCCCGCACCCGGCTGGGCCGACGGTTCCAGACGAAGGATGTCGCCGCCCTCAACTACGCGACCGGCACCGAACTCGTCCTCCGCCTGCACCGCCCCGAGGAGATCGAACTCGACGGTGACGAGTTCGGCAAGGCCGTCGCGCTGAAGACCTGGATCGACCCGGCCAGCCTCACCGTGCGGGTGCCCAACGACGCCGCGTAGCCGCGGCTGTATCTGGCGAGCCGGTTCGGCTCAGGCGTTCAGCCGGTTCACCAGGCTGCCGGGCAGGTGACGGGCGAGCCTCCACCCGAAGAACACCCCGACGGCCGCCGTGGCCACCGCGCCTCCCGGGCCATAGGCGTGCAGCGCGCTCGTCAGCATGGTGCCCAGGGACTCGAGCAGTGACCCGCCCTGCTCGAGAGCGCTGCCGAGTCCGCCCACGCCGATTTCGCCGGCGATGTAGCCCGAGAGCCCGAAGCAGAGCAGGGCGGAGACGAGCTCGCCCAACCGAGCCTGCAGGCCGAAGGACAGCGCGACCGCCAGCAGGGCGAAGCCCAGCGCCCCGCTGAAGCTCACCGAGTACAACAGCCAGGGCGCGCCCGGCGCCGCGGCGAGCATCTCCGGCGAATACACGCCTGAGACGAGCGGGATGCCGACGAACCCGGCCACGCCGAGAAGGTCGAGACCATGTCCGAGCCGCGAATCGGGCGGCTCCGCGTCGACGTCACGGTCATCGGCGAACGACGGCACGAGCGACAGCGCCACGGTTGACGGTGCGAACCCCGGTGCGAACTCCGGCGCGAACGGCGACGCCCCGACCCCGCCCGGCCGGGGCTGATCCGATCCGGCGGGGCTCGCGGCATCCGTCGGCACCGTCGGCGCCGTCGCCATCGCCGGGTACTCCTGTTGGGATTCGACGGCGCCGTCGCTGTAGTGCACCGTCAGCCAGCCGCCATCGCGCGTCACGTCCGCGAACGCCACGCCGACCGCCTCGTCCCGCGTGCGGTGGACGCTCAACTCCACGCAATCCGGCACGCTGGACACAAACCACACGTTGTCATTGTCTGAATATCCGACAGTTCGGGATGTCGAAACCATGCGGCCATTCAGCACCGAGATCAGGTATTTCGCAAGGGCGAGCCAAGTCCGGACCGGGGCCGGCCGCGGTCTGGTCGGCGACATCATGACGCCTCGCCACAGCGCACGGAGACCCTGATACTCTCGGCCTCATCGACCAGCGAAGGGGAACCCGATGGCACGCAAGAGCTACACCGTGGATGACAAGATCTCCCGCCTGCGCGTCTACAACCTTGTGGCCGGGTCCCTGCATCTGGTGCAGGCCCTCGGATTCGCCTACATCCTCACCCTGTTGAGCGACCAGGTCACCTTCGCCGTCACCGCCGACTATCTCGCCGGTCCTCCCGGCGTGCCGCTGCCGCCCGAACGCGTGACCCTGTTCGACGTGAACGTCGGCATCGGTGTGGTCGCCTTCCTGGCCCTGTCGGCGTTCTTCCACTTCCTGATCTCATCGCCGATGTTCTTCCCCCGCTATGCGGCCGGGCTGAAGAACAACCACAACTACTTCCGCTGGGTCGAGTACTCGCTGAGTTCCTCGATCATGATCTGGCTGATCGCGCAGATCACCGGCATCACGGATGTCGCCGCCCTGTTCTCGATCTTCGCCGCGAACGCCGCGATGATCATGTTCGGAGCGCTGCAGGAGAAGTACGAGACTCCCGGCAACGGCAGGTTCCTGCCGTTCATCTTCGGGTCGATGGTGGGCGTGGTGCCGTGGGTCGTCATCCTGATCTACTTCATCGCTCCCGGCTCGAACTCGGAGACCGCACCGCCGGCCTTCGTGTACGGCATCATCATCTCCCTCTTCCTGTTCTTCAACACGTTCGCGGTCAACCAGGTGCTGCAATACCGCCAGGTCGGTGGCTGGCGCGACTACCTGCGCGGCGAGCGCGCATACATCACGCTGAGCCTCGTCGCCAAGACCGCGCTGGCCTGGCAGGTCTTCTCCGGCGCGATCATCCCGGCGCTCACCTAGGACCCGTGCGACTCGCGCCCGGGCGCCGCACTCACCCGCGCACTCACCCGCGCGCTCACCCGCGCGCTCACCCCCGCGAGCGGGCGAACACGGTGCGCAGCGAGACCTTCTTCGAGTACTCGACCGAGCCGTACCGGAACAGCTGCACGGCGAGCCGGAGCACGATCCCGCCGAGGATGAAGAGTTCGGCGATGACGATGCCGGACTCGACCGGGCTCAGCGAGCCGAGCCCGTTGCGGAGCATCGCGGTCACCGGGGCCGAATACGGGAAGAACGTGAACAGCTGCACGATCAGCGCGTGCGGGTCGGAGACCACCAGCGACGCCGCATAGAGGGGCACGAACACCAGCGCCATCATGATGCCGAAGACCTGGCTGGCCTCTTTGGCTGTGGGCATGATCGCCCCGGCCGCGACCAGGGTGCCCATGAACAGGGTGAACCCTCCGATCAGCAGCAGCGCGCCGACGACCATCTGGCCGGGGTTCACGATCAGCTGGGAGAGGTCCACATCGGGCAGGCTCAGCGAGGTCCGGAAGAACAGGTAGCCGACCAGCACCGGCAGGATGAAGACGACCATCTGCACGATCCCGATGATGAACAGGGAGATGATCTTGCCGGTGATCAGGGTGGTCGGATTCAGGGTGGTCAGGATCATCTCGGTCACCCGGTTCTCCTTCTCCTCGAGCGTGCTGGTGAGCATCTGGTTACCCAGCATCACGATCACCACGTAGAAGATCAGCAGGAACAAAAGCGGCGCCACGGCGCCGAGGAACCCGCCGGACACGGCGCCGTCCTTGTAGGTGATCGCATCCACCTGGAAGGAGCCCCTGGCCAGGCCGGTGAGGGTCTGGTCGCCGATCTCCGCCTGCGCACTGGCGACCATCAGCTTGGTGGCCACGGAGGAGTACTTGCCGTTGTCGAAGATGCCCAGGTCGGCGCCGTAGACCATCGTGGCCTGCTTGGTCGGCTTCGCCGGATACGCGAAGTAAGCCGCCGACTTGCCCGACTTCACGTCCGCGACCGCCTGCGCCTCGTCGGCCGCGACGGTGCCGCCGAACGCGGCGGCGAGGGTCGGGTCGATCCGACCGGATGCGTCGCTGTAGGTGAACCGGAGGGTCGCATCCTTCTGGGAGTCGACTTTGCTCTCGGTGGTGGTGTTGGAGATGACGATGAGGGCGATCACGATGCCCAGGATCACGGGCACCAGCAGGGTCGTCAGCCAGAACTGCTTCTTCTTGAAGGTGCGGGTGACCTCGAACGAGATGACCGTGCCCAGGTTGTGCCGCGCCATGGTCTACTCCCCCGCGGTTTCGTCGGTGCCGGCGGTGTTCTGGTCGCCGTACACGGCGACGAAGATGTCATCGAGCGAAGGGCGGCCGGCGGTGAACCCGCGCACGATGACCCCGGCATCCATCAACTCCCGCAGGATGAGCGCCTCGTCGACCGGAGCGGTCACGGTGAGTTCGGCGTAGGTGCTCTCACGCCGAGTGACCGTGTAGTGACGGGATGCCGGGATCTCGCCGGAGTACTGCAGCCGCACGACGGTTCCGCCGTACTGGTCCTGCACGGCCTCGACCGTGCCGTAGGCCTCCACCTCGCCGTTCTTGAGGAGCACGACCCGGTCGCAGAGCCGCTCCACCTCCTCCATCTGGTGGGTGACCATCAGCACCGTGGCGCCGGCGCGTTTCTGGTCTTCGATGATGTCCATCAGCAGCTTGCGGTTGACCGGGTCGAAGCCCTTGGTGGGCTCGTCGAGGATGAGGAGTTCGGGGTCGTTCATGATCGTCACGCCCAGCTGCACTTTCTGCTGCTGGCCGCCGGAGAGCTTGTCCAGGCGCACCTTCGCCTTGTCACCGAGCGCGACCCGCTCCAGGTATTCGTGTGACCAGGCCACCGCGGCCGCCTTGCTCAGGCCCTTGAGTCGGCCGAAGTAGGTCATCACGTCGATCACGGACTCCTTCTTGTAGAGTCCGCGCTCTTCGGGCAGGTAGCCGAGCCTGGCGCCGTCCTCCGGTGCGAAGGGCCGCCCGTTGATGTGCAGCACCCCGGCCGTGGCCTGGTAGATGCCCAGCAGCGCCCGGATCGTGGTGGTCTTGCCTGACCCGTTCGAGCCGAGGAAACCGAACGTCTCACCCCGGTTGATGTCGAAGGACAGGTCGCGGATGACCGTGGTGCGGCCGAAGTCCATCCGGAAGTTGCTGATGTGCACGAGCGGCTCGGAGTCAGGCCGCGCCGCCGCCGCGGGCCGCGCCTGCCGGTCGAGCGTGTCACTCGGTGTGAGAAGTGAAGAAGTCATGCCGAAAATCCCCCCAGTTTCGTTACTAGACGACGTTACACCGGAGGGGTCCTACCGCCCTCGACGGCCGGGGCCGCGCGGCGGATGAAGAACGCCGCGGGGATCGCGAACAGTGAGATCACGGCGCCGCAGAGGAACGCGGCGTGGATTCCCGCGGAGGTGGCAGCGACATCCGTTGCCCCGCCGGCCAGCCGTGACGCGGCGACGGATGCCATCACGGTCACGAACAACGCAGTGCCGGCCGCCCCGGCCAGCTGCTGCACGGTGCCGACCATGGCGCTGCCGTGAGAGTAGAGCTCGGGGCGCACGGCGGCCAGGCCCGCGGTGAACAGCGGGGTGAAGAGCAGTGCGAGGCCGAAGCTCAGCGTGACGTGGGCGGCGAGCACCCACCACTGAGAGGTGTCGGAGCGCAGCAGGGTCATCGCCCAGAACACGGCGCTGACGATGACCGCCCCGGTGACGAGCAGGCGGGTCGGCCCGGAGCGGTCGTAGAGCCGGCCGACGGTGGGCGCGAGCAGCCCCATCACAAGGCCTCCGGGCAGCAGGAGGAGGCCGGTGGTGAGCGCGGGCAGGCCGAGCACGGTCTGCATGTAGATCGGCAGCAGGATGATGGTGCCGAACAGGGCCATCATGCTGATCGCCATCATCACGATCGCGAAGGTGAAGGTGCGCGAGCGGAAGGTGCGCAGGTCGAGCAGGGCGCCGTCGCGCTTCTGCAGTGCGAGCTGGCGGAGGATGAACAGGGCCAGGCCGAGCGCGCCGACGGCCAGCGGCAGCCAGCCGGAGACCGAGGCGATGCCGCCGGCGGAGCCGAGGTTGCTCAGCCCGTAGACGAGCCCGCCGAAGCCGAGCGCGGAGAGGATCACCGAGAGCACGTCGATCGGCGTTTTCGTCGGGGTGGTCACGTTCTTCATCAGGATGCCGCCCACGATCAGCGCGGTCAGCGCGATCGGGAGCACGAGGATGAACATCCAGCGCCAGTCGAGCACGCTGAGGATGGCGCCGGAGATGGTGGGCCCGATCGCCGGGGCGACCGAGATGACGATGGAGATGTTGCCCATCATCCGGCCGAGGTGCGCCGGCGGCACGAGGGTCATCACGGTGGTCAGCAGCAGCGGGAACATGATCGCCGTGCCGGTGGCCTGCACGACCCGGGCGGCCAGCAGCACCTCGAAGCCGGGCGCGAGCGCCGCGATCAGGGTGCCCGTGCTGAACAGGGTCATCGCCGCGATGAACACCGGCCGGGTGTTGAAGCGCTGCAGCAGGAACCCGGTGATCGGGATGACGACGGCCATCGTGAGCATGAACGCGCTGGTCAGCCACTGCGCGGCGCTGGCCGTGATGTTCAGGTCGCTCATCAGCCGCGGCAGGGCCACGCCCATGATTGTCTCGTTGAGGATCACGATGAAGGTGGAGATCAGCAGCAGCGTGATGACCAGCCGGTTGCGGATGCCGAGGGCCGCCTCGGCGGCGGATGCGGCGGCCGCGTGCGCTGCGGCATCCGTGCCCGTGGCCGGGCCTGCGGGGTTTGCGTCGGTGGTGCTGGTTGTGTTGCTGGCGGTGGCGGTTTCGGTCATGCGAAGGTCCCGTCGAGGTGTGCGATCAAGAGGTGCGGTGAAGAGGTGCGGCCACAAGGTGCCGCGGCAGGCAGGGCCGACCGACGGCCGCGCGGACGAACGGCTGCAACGAACGGCTGTGCAGAGAGGTAACCGGTCGGGCGCCGGCCACATTCCGAGAATACAAAAGTCGCGCGGGTGCCGCTACGGCCCCCTCGACCTGACACGTGCCGAGCGGGAAAACACTGTCGCTGACCAACACGGTGGCTAGCTCAGGAAGACCTTCGTCGCATCCGCAAACTGCCGCGTGTTTCCGCGGGCGGATGCCGCGACTCGCCGGATTCTCCTGAGTTCGCCACGTGGGGCGGCCGGCCCGCCCCCGCGCGATGTGACGCAACGGGTCCACGGCGACCGGAAAGGCCGCCGTGGACGCCGAACGTCGGAGCCGAAAGACACTGCCCCTCATCGGAAGGGCACGGTCATCCGGTACCTGAGCAGGTCCACGCGCAGGCGTTCCACGGCCCGCTCGCGCTCCTCGCGGACGCGGAGGGCGGTCTCCCACTCCTCCGCCTCCACAGCAATGGGGGCGGGAGTGCGCACCGCGCCCGGGCGCCGCCCCCACTTGATCAGGGCGACGCCCACGTGCAGGGCCAGGCGATCGATCGGGCCGACGCGCCGCGGCCGGGGCTGCGGGCGCTCCGGCGCCTGTTCGGGCCGCGGTTGCGGCGGGTGGTCGTGGCGACCGGGTGTGGTCGACAGGGTTGTGTTCATGGTGGTTGAGCCTCACTGTGACGGTGCAGGCACGACGGATGCGCTCGCATCCGTCGGTGCACCGGCGGGGCCGCCTGAGGCGGCACAGGGATGACATCGTCAGAGCGATGTCGGGGAAGCGATCGCAGAAGCGATCGCACCGAAGGCGCGGAGTGCGCCGGTTTCGGCACGGACGTCGAGGGCGTCACCGCCCGACGGGCGGCGGAATCTCGCGGCCGATCAGTCGGTGGTGACGCCGACGAGGCCGGCGGTCGTGCAGGTAAATGCTGAATAATCTGAACGAATCATGTGCGGCTCCTCTCGTCAAATGGCGTGGATTTCAACCTACCGGGCAAACAGCCGGCCACGCAAGCATTCCGGCGAATTGGAGCGGTCGACCTCGCCGCCGGGCCCACATCCTCGCAATCGACCCCGACCCGCCCGCTCGTCCGTCCGTCCGTCCGTCCGTCCGTCCATCCTTCAGCTTGTCAGCCCGTCCGTCCTTTGTGCACAACTCCTGCAATTCGGCAGTGCTGTTCCAGACTCCCGCGTGATTACGCGGGCAGCCCGCGCGGCCGTCGGAATTTGCAGGAGTTATGCGCGTCGCGGTCGCCTCACAGCCATGCGCGTCACTGTGGGAATCCGACCACGCGGCGACGGCGGGAGTCGGGGCACGACTGGGACTTCAAGGCTGGGAGGAATTCGGCCCCTACGCGATCCCCAGCTGCACCAGCAGGCGCGAAAATTCGGTGACGAGGGCGTTCCAGACGATCTGGTAGTCGGTGTTCGCGTAGTCGTGCACGAGATAATTGCGCATGGCGCGCAGCTCGGCCCAGGCAACCTCGGGATGCTGGTCCCGATAGCCCTCGGGCAGTCGTTCGACCGCAGTCTGCAGGTCGATCACGATGGCCTTGGCGGCGAGTTGTTGAGTTCGGTCCGCGCGGTCGAAGAACACTGCGCGGCCGCGCGCCGTGATGAGGCCCGCGTGGCGCACCAGGTCACGGATGTCGGCGAGCAGGGCATCCGTTCGATCGAATTCGTGAGTCATCGGGTTTCGCTCCCGCCGCTCCGGTCGCTCACAGCGACACGGCCTCGGCGATGGCCCGGTCACGGATTGCGCCCTCGGCCCGGTCGCTCATCACGTCGACGTGCACGCCGAGGAGTTGCTCGAGGTCGAGGACGAGTCCGGCAGCATCGAGGATGGAGGCCTCGGGGGCGAAGGAGACAAGGAGGTCGATGTCGCTGCCGACGGTATCCGTGCCCCGCGCGATGCTGCCGAAAACGCGCACGTTGCCGGCGCGGCGACGGCCGGCCAGTTCGAGCACGCGATCGCGCTCGCGCAGCAACACGGCCGATGGTCGCTCGGCGGTCGCGGCCAGGATGCGGGCCAGAGTCTCCGGGCGCGGCTGCACGCGACCGGTTTCGTAGGCCGAGAGATTGGGTTGCGGTACTCCCGCGCGCACCGCCAGCTGGCTCTGCGAGAGCCCGGCGCGTGCACGGGCTTCGAGTATGCGGTCCGGCGTCCTCATGCCGGAATCATAGCTCTCGACTATAGGAAGGCTCAGGGGACTTGTCCTCAGCTACGCAGCACTGCGGGCACGCGTCAGGCCTGCGCGCCCTTCCGCTTGCGGAACGCGATCATGTTCATCCGGCTGCCGCAGCGCGCACTGCAGAATCGTTTGGACCCGTTGCGGGAGAGGTCGAGGATGAGGCCCTCGCAGTCGTCGGCCTCGCAGATCCTCAGCCGCTTCATCTCGTCCATCCGGATCACGTCGGTCAGGGCGAGCGCGGCCTCCACGCGCATCCGCTCGCCCAGCGGAGCGTCGGGCGTCGTCGCGTGCAGGTGCCAGTCGGAGCCGTCATGCCGGGCGAGGTAGGGCAGCGCGTGCGCCTCCGCGAGCATTGAGTTCACCTGGAGAACGGCGTCGTCCCGATCGAGGGCCCACACCAGCCGCACCTGATCGCGGGCGCGCAGCACGTCTCGCCGTTCGCGCTCGTCCCCGTCGATCCGCCCAGAAAAGGGGTACTGGGCGAGGAATTCCGCCAGTTGGTCGAGGGTCGCAAGCTCGTCGGTGCCGCTGCGGGAGGCCACCGGATCGGTGTTGCCGAGCTCAACGGCGAACTCCAATGCCTCCTCTGTGTCATGGGCAAAATGCATGTTGACTCCTAACGGACCATCGCATATTGTTATGGTCGTAATCAATTGTAGACCGCAACATGCAGCGCTCCGGGAGGAGACATCGTGAAGATCTCGTCGACGTCGGGCGGCCTGGCAGTGGCGGTGCTGGGGTCCGTCACGTTCGGCACCTCCGGCGCGTTCATCAAACCGCTGCTCGAGTCGGGCTGGTCCCCGACCGCGGCCGTCACCGCGCGCGTGGTCGTCGGCGGGCTCGTGCTGCTGCCGGTCGCGCTCGTCTCGTTGCGCGGCCGCTGGTCCGCGCTGTGGCGGGCGCGCTGGCGGGTGCTCGTGATGGCCATCGTCGGCGTCGCCGTCACCCAGCTCTTCTATTTCGCCGCGATCCAGACCATTCCGGTGGCGACGGCGCTCCTGATCGAGCTGCTCGCGCCGCTGCTGCTGGTCGCCGTGGTGTGGGCGACGACCCGGCGCATCCCGCGCGCCCTCGTGCTGGTCGGCTCGGCCTTCGCCGTCGGCGGGCTGCTGCTCGTGATCGGCCCGGGTGCCATTCGCACCGTCGACCCGGTCGGTCTGACGTTCGCATTCCTCGCCATGGTCGGCTGCGCGATCTACTTCGTCGTCGCGGCCCGCCCCAGCGACGGACTTCCGCCGGTCGCGTTCGCGGCATCCGGTCTCGTGCTGGGCGGCCTGATCCTCGGGGTGCTGGGTGTCAGCGGTCTGCTTCCATTGACCGTGACCCTCGGCGACCTGCCGCTCGCGGGCATCGAGCTGCCATGGTGGGTGCCGCTCGTCATCGTCGCGGTTGTCAGCACCGCGATCGCCTACGTCGCCGGCATCACCGCGGCCGAGGCGCTCGGGTCGCGGCTGGCCTCCTTCGTCTCCCTGCTCGAGGTCGTCTTCGCTGCGCTGTTCGCGTGGCTCCTGCTCGGCGAACAGCTCATGCCCCTCCAACTCCTCGGCGGCGCGCTGATCCTCGGCGGCATTGCGGCCGTGCGGGCCGCGGGCTCCGCCGACGACATCCCCGCCATCGCCGCCGAGACGCTCGCCCTGCCGGCGCTCGCCCTGCCGGCGCTCGCCCTGCCGGCGCACGGCCTGCCGGTGCTCGACCTGCCGGCGCTCGGGCGCGAGGTTCTCGAGCCCCGCTGAATCGTCCCCGGCGCTCCCAGGCCGCGCCGGTTTCCGCAGGCCGCCCCCGCCGTTGCGGGCGCGGGCTGTGGTTGCGGGCACGGGCTGCGGTTGCGGCTGCGGCTGCGGCTGCGGTTGCGGGCTGCGGTTGCGGCCGCGGTTGCAGCGCGGGCTGAACGGAAGGGACGCACACCGCCCTGTCCGCGGGCAACATCGCGGCCGCCGCCTGTTCCTCCGGGCTACCTGGCGGCGGCCGGCCGTTCTGCGACGGCTCGCTCGAGCAGCTCCAGGGCGACTTCCCACGGGATCCGCTCCTGCTCCAGCCGCACATTCCCCTCCGAACGGATGCGCTCCAGCACCCGCTGCTCCCCCGCCGTCAGCGTCGAATAGGTTCCGGCGGCCGCCTTCGGCTCCGGCACCCAGAGGTCGCGGAAGGCGAGCAGGGTTTCCTCGTCCATCAGCACACTGGTGACATCCGCACAGTGAGAACGGAGCGCGTGCAGAATGGCGAAGCCGTCCGAGTCGAGGTCGCCCCAGTAGATGATGCGCCCGGACCGGATCCAGGGGATGCGGCCGAGGCGGGGTGCCGCATACCCGCCACCGTGCACGACGACGGCTCCCGGCAGCTCGGGCATCGCGAACATCGTTTCGAGGTTCTCGAACACGAAGACCACGCTCGGTGCGACGGGCAGGGCCGCCAGCTCGTCCACGGGAGCGATCACGTCGCAGATCCCCCCGGGCCGCAGCGCCGGGTCGAGGAACCGCACGCGCACCATGGTCGGCGCGTCGAGCAGCCCCAGCGAGAGCCGCCCGCTGACCGCCGCGTGCAGGCTCTCGACGACCGCGCGGTGCCGCTCGAGCCACTTCGTGTCGATCCCGCGAATCGGCAGCTGCCGAATGCGCCAGCCGGAGGCCGGATGCTCGGCGAGCCACTCCACGACGAGCACCAGGGTGCTGAAGTCTGACTCCGCGAGCAACTGCAGCGTGCGCCCGTGGGTGCGGATCGCAGTCGCCAGCGCGTCGACGGATGCCGCCCGCCCGGCGAACGCGCCGCGCACCACCGCCGCCCGGTCGCGCAAGGTTCTCCACTCCCGGCCGGCAGCGGCCCCGGCGAACGCGGCGATGGCATCCGCTCCCCGGAGCACGCACCGCTCGGGCACGCACTGTGCTCCGAGGCTCGGCCACTGCCGACCGCCCCAGGTCACCGAGAAGGCCGGAGCCGACACAGGCAGAGCCAGCACAGCCAGAGCCGACACAGGCAGAGCCAGCACAGCCAGAGCCGACACAGGCAGAGCCAGCACAGCCAGAGCCGACACAGGCAGAGCCAGCACAGCCGGAGCCGCCCCAACCAGCGCAGGCACCCCAACCGGCGCAGCCGGAGCCACCCCAGCCGGAGCCGTGGCGTCGCCGGCCACCGCCCGCCATTCCCGCACCCAGGCGATCGCCGCCGACTGGTCGGCGAGGGCGGAACGCTCGGTCGGCGGGTGCAGCACGATCTCGAGCAGGGCATCCTCACCGCCCAGCGCCGCCCAGTCGCGCTGGTCGGCCGTGACCTTCTTGAGCGCGCGGGCCCTGGCCTCGGCGACCGTCAGCATCCCGCGCGCGGGTGCCATCAGCGCTCAGCCCGGTCGGGCGCGGGCCCCGGCGGGGCATCCTCTGTGCGATAGATCACGGCCGCGGTGCGCGAGTCCTTGCGGGAGGCATTCGTGATCGAGGTGATGCCGCCGACATACGGTTCGATCGTCTGCAACAGCTTCTCAGGCGTGGCCAGGATCATGTGGAAGCCGAACTCCACGAACACGTCCATCGCCATCCGGGTGTAGCGGCTGTCGGCCTTGTCGAACGCCTCATCGAGGATGATCGTGGCGTACGACGGCAGTTCGTCTTCGTCGGCGGCGAGCTGGTAGCGCAGCGCCGCCGCGAGGCAGAAGATCACCAGCTTCTGCCGCTGACCGCCCGAGAGCCCGGCGCTCGAGTCGTGCACATTCACGGTGCGCCCGGCCAGGTCCACCTCGTGGGCCATGAACGTGACGTGCTGGCGGGTGTCGAGGCAGCGCCGGCTCCAGGCCAGGTCGGCGTTCTCGCTGGACGCGAGCCGCTGCATCAGCCGGTTCAGCACGGCGAAGCGCTGCTCGGCGGCGGCCAGGGTGTCCTCTCCCCAGGCCCCGTCGACGACGGTCTTCAGGTCGGCCATGAACTGCAGCACCTCGGGGGTGCGCCGGGTCTTCACCTCGATGCGCAGGTAACGCTCCACGTCGAAGCGCGACCGGCCCAGCGACGCGTTGACCGGGTCGATACGGTCGGCGATCAGCTTGGGGGCGTCACGGATGTCCGAGGCCAGGTGCCCGATCAGGTCGCGTGACTTGTCCCGCAGTAGCTTGAGGAAGTTGCCCTCGTGCTCGGGCAGTCCCCGCTCGAGGATCCCCGAGAGCAGCGCACGATAGCCGGCCCGGTCGTCGATGGAGATGGTCAGGTCGCCGGATGCCGCGGCCCACTTCGCCTTGAACGCGCTGGCACCGGCGATGAAGTCCGATTCCGCACGCCGGAGCAGAGCCTGCGCGGCGCTCGATTCCTTGTGCAGAACCTCGCTCACCTTGCGGCCGACCTCGCCGATGTTGCCGCGATCGATCTTGCGTTGCACCGAACGGTACCGGGTCTCCAGCCGGGCCACATCGGATTCGCCCATCACGCCGGGCTGGTCCTGCGCCCGCAGAATCAGATCGGCGATGAGCGCGTCGACCGTGGCGAGGGTGGCGTTGACCTGGCTCACCCGCAGCGCGGCCTCGCGAGCACGCGCGTCGGCTCCCTGGTGGCTTTCGCGTGCCTGCTTCTCCAGGCCGAGGGCATCCTGCAACTCGGTGTTGCCCGTGGTGAGGGCCTCGAGCTGTCGGCTCCGGGCGCGCACGAGCTCGTCGGCGGCCGCTCGGTCCAGTTCGGCCCACTCCTGGCCGACCACCCGTTCGAGCACCGTGCGGCGGCGGATGGCAGCCGTCTTCGCGGCGTCCGCCTGCGCGAGGCGCACCCCGGCCTCGTCCCTGCGCCGTTCGGCGTCGCGGCGCCGGGTGAGGAGCAGGTCGACCTTGGCCTCGTTGTCGGCGCCGAGGATCCATTGGGACCGGTCGTCGATGCGGTGACGGTCGTTCTTCTCGTAGCGGCGGGCGGACTTCTTCACCTGCCCGCCGATGGTCACACCGCGGTCCACGGTGTCGAGTTCGTCGGGGCTGTCGACGCAGGCGAAGTCGAACTCCGCGGCGACGCGCGCCTGGAGCCAGTCGTGGAACGGTCCGTCGCTGACCCGGATGCGGTGCAGCAGCGACCGGGCGGTGCGGGCGGCCCGGGGCTGGTCAGCGACGGCGGGCACCGCCTCGAAGACCAGCCGGGCGCCAAGGTTGCGCGCCTCCACCCGGCGCCGCACCTCGGGGAGGTAGTCGTCGCGCACGAGCAGCGCGCTCGCGAGGGGGAACACCACCCGTTCGATCGCGCCACTCCAGTCGGCGAACTCGGGCAGCACCTCGATCAGCTCGCCGGCGAACGGCAGGGCCGACTCGGTGACGCCGAGTTCCTCGGCCAGGCGCTTGCGGGCGAGCAGCAGCGCCGCCGGCAGATTGCTCTTTCGGGTGCGCATCTCGGTCAGCTCGCCGTCGATCGCGGCGAGCTCTCGCTTCGCCGCGGAGTACCGCTCGTAGTCGCCGTGCTCGTGGGCGGCGGCGGGCGCCGTCTCGGCGAGGGCCCGGCGGGAGGACTCGACGAGTTCGGCGAACTCCTCTCCGTTCGTGGGGGCACCGTCGACGCCGACGCCGGCGAGTTCTTCGGCGAACCGGCTCCAGCGGGTGGCGGTGGCCGCGGCATCCTTCACCGCGTCGTTCACGCGCTCCTGCATCTGGGCGGCATCGGACCCGCCGAGTTGCAGGGCCCGGCGTTCGGCGGCGCGCAACAGTTCGGCGGCCTCGGCGAGGAAGGCATCCGTGGTGCGGGCGTCGTCGACGGCGCGTGCCTGCTGGGAGCGCAGCAGCCCGCGTTCGTCCTCGGCGAGGCGCAGGGTCAGCCGGTTCTGGAACGGGTCGATCAGGTCGCTGAGCCGGTCGGCCTCCGCTCCCGCGGTCGCCGCGCTCTCGTAGCCGGCGATGGATGTCTCGAGCGTCTTCAGGTGCTCGGCCTGGCGGCGCAACTCGACGACGTGCTGGTGGGCCTGGTTGAGTTCGCCGAACTGCTCCACGGCGTTCTTGGCCCGGGCGAAGGTGGCCGGTTCATCGAGCATGAAGTCGCGGAACAGCTGGTCGAGGCTGCCGAGGTTCTTCGCCGACTGGGTCTTGTGCAGCAGGTGCAGGGCGTTCAGGCTGCCGATGCCGAGCAGGCGGCGCAGGCGCGAGTAGAACGGCGCGTGCGAGCCGGTGGTCGTGACGACCGCGTTCGGCCAGGCGCTCTTGATGCGCCGGGCCTCGATTCCGGATGCCACGTGCTCGCGAAAGTCGAGCAGGCTCACGTCGACCCGGTCGATGAAGCAGGCGTCCTTGAGGTCGGCCTTGTCGACGCTGGACCCGCGCAGGTGGAACAGGCGCGCCAGGGTGACCGGGGCATCCCGTTCGTTCTCGAAGCGGAGCAGGATGCCGCTCCAGGTGGCGGTCTTGCGCAGGTAGGTGCTCACCGCGCGGTCGAGGGTCTCGTCGGCCTCCTTGCTCCACGCCCCGCGCACGTAGCTGACCAGGGTGCGGTCGTCGTTGCGGCTGGTGGAGTCCTGGGCGGCGGCGTTGAAGCGCAGCCACTTGTCGGGGGTGAGCACGGTGCCGATCGCATCGAGCAGCGAGGACTTGCCCGAGCCGGACGCCCCGGTGAACAGGTGCCCCGTGCGGGCGACGTCGATGCGGTGGTGCCCGTCGAAGGTGCCCCAGTTGAGCAGCTCCACCCGGGCCAGCCGCCACTGGCCCACGTGAATCGGCCCGTTCGCGGCCGGCTGCGCTCCGGGCTCGAGCGAGTCGTCGAGGCCCGTCATCTCGAGCATCGTCATGCGGTCATCTCCTCGGCAGGGTCGGGTGTTGCGTCATCCGTGAGGTCGGAATCAGCATCGCCGACGCCACCGACATTCAGGTCAGGACCGGTCCCGCCCTCGGCGATCCGCCGGTACTCGCCGCTGATCGCCGCGATCTGCTCGGCGTCGACGATCAGCCGCAGCACGGGCGAGATCTCGGCCCGGTCCTCGGCGCCGGCCTGGTGGATCACCCGCAGCGTGTTCTTCATCTTCAGCCAGGTGGAGTTCAGCCGTTTGTTGAAGTCGGTTTCGTCGCGATCCACCGTGCGGTAGACCCGCAGCTGCTCGAAGACGTCCTCCTGCCCCACGATCACCCGGCCGTCGCCCTCCCCGGCGAGCAGCATCTGGCGCAGCACGAGCAGCATCGCCGTGTCGAGGAAGGTGAGCGCGGCGGTGCGCACGGTGCTCGGCAGCTTGAGCTCGGTCGTGCTCACATTGCGCACGAACGCGAACTCGCCGACCCGGTCGACGACCAGCTCGAGGAACAGCTCGTGCAGGCGAGAACGGATGCCCACCTCGTCGGCCAGCAGCGCCGACCACAGCGCGGGGGCCTTCACGCCCGACAGGTAAGGGCCCTTGATCAGCTCGAGCAGCGCCCGCCGCGCCTGCTCGCCGATCACGCCGGTGTCGCCGGGCCAGAGGGCGGCGGCGGGCGCGGCATCCGGGCCGATGCCGGTCGCGGTGCTGAAGTCGTCGGTCACAGTAGTCTCCCCGTGAAGCGGAAGATCGGAATGTCGGCGGCGCGGGCCCTGTCGTCGGAGCCCAGCCAGCGCACCGTCTCGATGCCACCCGGCGCGGTGCCCTGGTTGGCGGCCAGGGTGAGCAGCCCCACGACGCTGGCCACCCCCTGGCTGGCCGGATGCCGTTCGAGCACCTCCCGCACGGTGCACTGCGGCGCCTCGGCCAGCACCTCATTCACGTTGCCGACGAGCTCGGCGAAGTCGATCTCGGTGGCGCGGGCGAGGGCGCGGAGTGCCTCGAGGTCGGCGACGCCGGCGACGTGCTCCTCGATCGGTGCGCCGGCGTCGAGGTCGGCCGGGTCGTGCAGCCGGATCGCGCCGACGCTGCCGAGCGCGACCGCCGAGAGTTCGAGGTGCAGGGTCGTCGGCTGGTAGGGCCTGGTGTGCCCGGATGCCTCCACGCCGGCGGCCAGCGCCGTGCGCAACAGCCCGCGCAGCACCCGGTCGCGCTGGTAGTCCTGGGACTGCACGTAGCGGCGCAGCCCGCGGGCGAACGCAGTGATGACCTCGTGGATCTCGCCGCTGTGGTCCTTGAGGGTGCCGATGAAGCGGCGCAGGTAGCGCCGCTGCGCCGGGGTCAGCTCACCCGCGAAGTCACGGGCCAGCACCCGCTCGATGTCGTCGTCGAACGCGGCGCCCACGGCGGGGTCGAGCACGAGCGCGGAGAACCCGGCGAAGCTGCGGCCCTCGTCGGACTCGCCGATCAGGTCGACGCCGCGGAACACCTCATCGAGCACGGTGCGCTGGGTGTCGTCGGATTCGACGATCCGGGCCCGCAGGTCACGGTTGAGGGTCTCGAATTCGGCGCGCACCCGGGCGAAGTCGGACGGGATCTCCTCGGCCTGGGCGAGGATGTCCCGCACCCGTTCGAGCGCCCGGGCCGCATCGAGGGTGTCGAGGTCGCCCGAATGGATCCGCTCGATCTGCGCGTCGATCCGGTCCCGCTGCGCGTGCAGTTGCTCGAGCCGCCGGGTGGCATCGGGATCGGTTTCGATGGCCAGTTGGCCCAGCTGCACCCCGATGCTGGCCAGCCGCGACTCGGTGACGGTCTGCCGGGGTGCGGCGAGCTGCTCCAGAAAACGGATGGCGCCCAGCGCGCCCGCTGCCAGCTCGAACGTCTCGCCGCGCGCTTCCTCCGCGGGGCGGCGGGTGAGAAAACCGGCCTTCCGCCATTCGGCGCAGTACCCCTGGGCGCTCTGCGGCAGCTCGAAGCCGTGGCCGCGCAGCGCCTCGAGGTCGTGGTCGAGGCGCTCGTAGAGTTCGTCGGTGGGCAGACGCCGACTTTCGGCGCCGAGATGCTCGCTGAGCAGGGCCGCGATCACGGGGGCGTTGTCGGCCCGCAGGAGCCGCCAGGTGGCATCCGTGTCGACAAGGTGTTTGAGCGCGTGGGTCTGACTCAGAGCGGACACGGGTCAGACCTCCTTCGGCTCGGGGCGGGGCGGGAGCGATGCAGAAGCGAAGCCCCCGAATAATCATGCCGCATGGCGGGGATATCGGTGGTCGTGTCGCTGAGCTGAGCTCGAACGTCCACCCTCCGTGCATAACTCCTGCAAATCGGTGACACTCCCGGCACGTTCCGCGTGATTACGCGAGTGGAAATATGGGCATTCAGAATTTGAAGGAGTTGTGCCCGCCACGCGCGGGTCAGAGCGCCAAGGCCCGCATTCGCCGCGTGGTCGGAGCCAAGCTACCGCACCCGCCGCAACCGAATCGGCCCCTTCGCTGTCGACGGATCGACCACGGCGCCGCCCTGGGTGATCTGCAGTTCACCGCGGGCGACCATGCGGCGTGCGGCTCGTCGGGCCGGTTCCATCAGTTCGCGCCACCCCTCCCCGCCGACCACTTTCGCCGCGTCGGACGGGCAGATCGTGGCATCCGTGGCCCGCGCACTGAGCAGCGAAACGATTGTCTCCTCAAGCCGGAGGTCTGTCGCGCTGACTCCACGAGCGCGGCAGGCGGCCGAGCAATACTTCACCGAATCCCAGTTGTTCGCCCACTTCGCGCGCCACTCGATGCGCCGCCCGCACGAGGAGCACGTCTTGACCGCCCGGCCACCGGTGGCGTCAGGATCGGTGGGTGTTCGTTGACGGTGGGCCATGCCTTCTATCCTGCGGGATTGCGGGGACCTGGGCATCCTTCCGGCCAGACCACCGATCGGCGCCGCGGGCGTGACGAATCCAGCCGGGAGCCGTCTTATCAGTGACGGATGTCCCCGCCCGCGACTTCTCAGACCGGCCGCCCCCTCAGGGCGCTAGGATTCCCGACCTGAACCCGAAGGAAACCCCCGTGACGAGCACCGACCGTGTGCGTGCCGAACGACGACGCGTAGCCGCCGTGACTGCCCGTGGCCGCAGAGTCGAGGTGGACGGGCATCAGTTCACGGTGCACTCCATCCCCAGCGCCTCCCGGTCGTCGGAGGCGCCGACCTACCTGCTCGTGCACGGCATCGGGGCGTCGCACCGCTACTACCGCCGGATTCAGAAGCGTCTGGCTCTCACCGGGCACACCCATTCGGTCGACCTCCCCGGGTTCGGCGGCACCCGCAGGCCCGCGCGGACGCTCACCGTCGAAGAATACGGCGCCCTGCTCGGCCGGCTGCTTGACCAGCTCGCGGTGCCGCGGGTGGTCGTGGTGGGCCATTCGATGGGCGCCCAGTTCGTCACGGAGCTGGCCCGGCAACGCCCGGATGCCGTCTCCCACCTGGTTCTGATCGGCGCCGTCACCGATCCCCGCCGGGCGTCGGCGCTGCAACAGGCGATGGCCCTCACCCGGGATGTGGTCAAGGAGCCACCGTCGGGCAACCTGATCGTCTTCCAGGACTACCTCGAGTGCGGCCCGCGCTGGTTCTCCACCGAGCTCGTCCCCATGCTCGAATACCGCACCGACCTGGCCCTCCGCGAGGCGCGTTCCCCCACCCTCGTGGTTCGCGGCGCCGACGATCCCGTCTCGGGCAGCGACTGGTGTGCCGTGCTGGCCGCCGCCGCGCCACACGGGCAACTCCTGGAAGTCCCGGGGCACCGGCACCTGGTGCACCACAGCGCCGCCGCGCAGACCGCCGCCCGCATCGAGGAACACGTCCGGCAGCATCCGCCGGTCGCGCGGCCGGCCCCATGAGGCACCGTTTGCTGAACCCCCGCCTGCTGAGCCGCCGGCTGCGCGAGGCCAGGTGGTGGATGCTCGACTACGTGTACGCGGCGACAGGGCAGACCCGCGCCTTCTTCTCCCGCGCCCGGCCGGCGGACTTCAGCTCCGGCGGCAAGGCCCCGATCGTCATCATCCCCGGGGTGTACGAATCCTGGCAGTTCATGCGGCCGCTGATCCAGACCCTGCACGACCACGGGCATCCGGTGCACGTGGTGGCGGCGCTCGGCCGCAACCGGCGTTCCCTGACGGATGCCGCCGCGACCGTCGCCGCTTACCTTGACCGGGAGAACCTGACCGGTGTCATCATCGTGGCGCACAGCAAGGGCGGCCTGATCGGCAAACAGCTCATGGCGACCAATGACCCCGGCGGCCGGGTGAGCGCGATGACCGCGATCAGTGCTCCTTTCGCCGGCTCCCGCTATGCCCGTTACTGGGTCGTTCCGAGCATCCGTGCCTTCGCCCCCGCCAACGCCGCCCTGCACGGCCTCGGCCTGGACCGCCGGGTCAACGACCGCATCACATCCATCTACGGGGTCTTCGACCCGCACATCCCCGAGGGCAGTGAACTCGTCGGCGCCCGCAACATCCGGCTGAGCGTCGGCGGGCACTTCCGCATCCTCGGCGACCCGGCGACCGTGCGGGCCGTGCTCGACGCGGTGACGGATGCCGCCGGGCCGGCCGTCTGACCCCTCGGCCTAAGCGTCTCATCCTCCGGAACGTGGGCGCCCATTACCCTGCGAGCGGGAGAACCTTCGGCCGAGGCTTCTGCTTTTCGTTCCAGAGGTCGTGGGCAGTCTGCATTCCCAGCCAGAGTTCCGCGCTCGTTCCCAGAAGCAGGCTCAGGCGAACTGCCATGTCTGCGGTGACGCCAGAGTGGCCATGGCGGAGGCGAGAGAGGGTCGCCCGAGTAACGCCGAGGCGCCGTGCGGCCTCGGCGAGGCTCACCTCCCCGAGATAGTCCTCAAGCAGCAGGCCCGGGTGGGGGGGGGGGTTGTGCATTCCGGTCATCTTCGGTCAGTCCTTCCTGGTCGCTCTTTGTTCAGTGGTAGTCCACGTAGTCGAGGAGCACGACATCAGTGCCCTCAAACGAGAAGGTGAGACGCCAATTCCCCGAAACCCAGATCGCGTAGTGGCCCTCCACGTTGCGGCCCGATTCGCCCTCCCCGTGCAGCACATGCGGTCGCCATGAGGGCGGAATATCGTCCACCGACACGGCGTGGTCGAGGACGCCGAGAACGCGGGCATCGGGTCCTTCCTCGGCAACCTCGTCTGGGTGGTGCTGGCCGCTGGCGGATCGCCCTCACCCACCTCGTCTCGGGCATCGCGCTCTGCATCACGATCATCGGCATCCCGTTCGGAATCGCCGACTTCAAGCTGATCCCGGTCGCGCTCCTGCCGCTCGGCAAGCAGCTCGTCGACCTGCCGTAGGCCCGCTTCCTAACCCTTTCGATAGATTTCGGACCGGTGCCCCAGGCCGACTGCAATCAGAACCAGTACGTCGTCGTGAATCTCGACGATCAAGCGATAATCGCCGATACGGAAGCGCCAATAGCCTGAGAGGTCTGCGGTCAGGCGACGCCCCCGCTCACGCGGGTCATCCAGGTCCAGCAACCCGTCCAGGTATTTCTTCACCCGGATCAGCGCTGATCTGTCGAGTTTTCGGGCCGCGCGATCGAATTCCGCCGTAGTTTCCAATCGCCAGCGGCTCATAGCCCGAGTTCAGCCCACAACTCATCCGCAGGCCGGCTCTTCTTTCCGGATTCCTCCCACTCGCGAATGACCCGATCGGCCCAATACCGTTCTTCCAGGTCATCGAGATGCTCGTGGATCGCCTCGCGAACGTAAAAGGTCTTCGAGCGCCCCGTGCGCGCCGCGAGCTGCTCAAGACGTTGTTCATCCTCGGGAGTCAGTCGTACTGAAATGGCCACGTGAACCTCCTTGAGATACAAGTATCTCACGCGCTCCAGACATCCGAAGGAATCTCGCGTTGTGGCGACGCTTGGTATCGTTGAGTACCGATGGCCGTGTGGTCTCCGTTGATGAATCCGGCGAGTCCCGTAGCGGCCCCGATGTGCTGCGCCGCCGCGGCATCCATCTCGATGCGTCATTGCCGCCGCGCACAACGCCCTCCCCGCCAAGCTGCAGGGCATCCCCGAACTCATCACCAACCAAGGACTAGCAACATGACCTCCCTCTCCCCCGACGCCGCCAGCGTCGCCCGCCAGATCGACCACACCCTGCTCACGCCCGAGGCCACCGCCGCAGACGTGACGGCCCTCATCGCCGAGGCCATCCGGCTCGGCACCTACTCCGTCTGTGTCTCGCCGTCGATGCTGCCGCTCACGATCCCTGCCGGCGCCGACCTCAAGGTCGCGGTCGTCTGCGGTTTCCCCAGCGGCAAGCACCACTCCGCCATCAAGGCCGCCGAGGCCGCCCTCGCCATCGAGCAGGGCGCGGACGAGGTCGACATGGTCATCGACATCGGTGCGGCCGAGGCCGGCCGTTTCGACGTCGTGCAGGCCGATATCGCCGCCGTGCGCGCGAGCGTTCCGGTACCGAAGGTGCTCAAGGTGATCATCGAATCCGCGGCGCTGACGGATGCCGAGATCGTCGCCGCCTGCCAGGCATCCGTCGCCGCAGGAGCCGACTTCGTCAAGACCTCCACCGGCTTCCACCCCGCCGGCGGGGCGACCGTGCACGCCGTTCGCCTGATGAAGCAGACCGTGGGCGACCGGGCCGAAGTCAAAGCGTCGGGCGGCGTGCGCAGCTACGATGACGCCCTCGCCATGCTCGCCGCCGGCGCGAGCCGCCTCGGCGTTTCGGGCAGCGCCGCACTGCTCAGCGGTGCCACACCGGTCCTGACCGGCGCGTACTGACCGCCGGCGCCGACGTCGCCTCAGCCTGCCCCCGCCGGAGTGCCTCTAGTTAGGGTTATGTTGCCTTACCGAGAGCGACCCGTGACCGGGCGCGACGACACATTTTGCGGCGTAGATGGGAACTCCGCCGTGCTCCGCTGTCTGGGTGAGGATGAGGACCGCCGCTGACGGCCCTATGTTCAGCAGTTTCGCTCGCGTGGGGCCAGCGTCGGTTGCGACGATCTGGCACACGCCGTTTGTGAAGACGTGGCCGTTGGCCTGCATGGAGGCGAGGAGTGTCCGTGGCTCGGCGGCGAGCTCCGGGAGTTCGGATGCGATTCGCGCGCTCACCTCACTAAGGTAGCGCCCAGCGGGGAGATGCTCTTGAACAGTGGCAACGGGAATGCCATCCTGCAGCAAGACGCTCTCGCGGATCCAGGCGTTGGCAGCCGGGTCGAGCGAGAGCCGGTGGGCCACGAAGTCTGTAACCCCTTCCAACTCGAAACGCACCGGCTGGACAGCCAACGTCATGTTCGGGTCGGCTAAGGCGATCTCAAATGGCCGCAGCTGCTCCAGTCCGCCGTGCGGGATGAAGTCCGTGACGAATCGCCCAACTCCGCGGCGGGTGACAAGTAACCCGTCTTCTTCGAGGAGCATCAGCGCCTCGCGTACGGGTGTGCGGCTGACGCCGAGCATCGCCGAGAGCTCCGTTTCCCTCGGTAGCATTTCGCCGAGCCGGAACACGCCGGAGCGGATTCCATCCGCGAGCCGCGTGTAGACGGCGACTCGAATCGGCTGGCCGACGGCGAGCTGGAGCTGCTGGTGCAAGAACGGGTGCGATTCCAAACGGGTCGTCACGAGACCTCCTTGTCAACGCCGAACGTACCACATTTGATATGTGACCGGAGAGGTATAACCTCATACTGCATCGACGAAGGAGTCAACATGAGTTCAACCACCACGAGGGTCGGATCACAGTCAACGACGAAGGGCCTGTATCCCACCACGCGCAGCACGCCGCACATCGATCCGAAGGGGGTGGACATCGCCGAGACGATCCTCCTTCCGGGGGACCCTCTGAGAGCGAAGTTCATCGCCGAGACATACTTCGACGACATCCGCTGCTTCAACACGGTTCGTAACATGTTGGGTTTTACGGGCACTTACCGGGGGCGCCCCGTGTCCGTGATGGGCACGGGCATGGGCATCCCCTCCATCTCGCTCTACAGCTATGAGTTGATCCACTTCTTTGGGGTTAAGAACCTGATCCGGGTGGGCAGCTGCGGCGCCATGCAGGAGAAAATGGAGCTCTACGACGTGGTTATCGCCCAGGGCGCGTCGACCGACTCCAATTACCTGCAGCAGTTCAACCTGCCCGGTTCATGGGCGCCTCTGTCGTCGTACAGGCTGCTCGAGCACGCCAAACGGATCGCCGACGAGCGCGGTCAACGCACCCACGTGGGCAATGTGCTCTCGTCCGACCTGTTCTACGGCGCCGATCCCGACGCCATGGGGAAGTGGATGAAGATGGGCGTCCTGGCCGCCGAGATGGAGTCGGCAGGCCTGTTCGCCAACGCCGCGGCCGGGGGCGTCGATGCGCTTGGCATCTTCACCGTTAGCGACCAGCTCGTCACCGGCGCCAAGACCACCCCCGAGGAACGGCAGACCGCCTTCACCGGAATGATCGAGATCGCGCTGGAACTGATCTGATGAGCACCACGACTAACGCCGCGCGTCCAACCCAGGTCTTCACACCGACCCGGGCCGTCCCCATCCTGTTGTTCCTCTTCGTGTTTTCGCTGGTGCTGGACAATGGCTTCAAGTTCATGTCGCCGGCACTGGCGCTGGATCTCAACCTGCCCGTCAACACCGTCAGCCTGCAAGCCACTCTGACCGGCATCCTGATCGGTATCGGTGCTGTGGTCTACGCCGCACTGGCCGACTCGATCAGTATCCGGAAGCTCATCATTTTCGCGATCATCGTCATGACGATCGGCTCGATCGTCGGCTTCGTCTTCCAGACCAACTTCTGGCTGATCCTGGTCGGCCGACTCATCCAGACCGCCGGCTTGGCGGCCGCCGAGACCCTCTACGTGATCTACGTCACCAAGCATTTCAGGGGCGACGAGCAGAAGAAGTATCTGGGCTTCAGCACCGCAGCCTTCCAGCTGTCGCTACTGATCGGCACCGTCGGCAGCGGCTTCATCGCCACCTACATCGGCTGGGCGGCCTTCTTCCTGGTCACCTTGCTTTCCCTGCTGACCATCCCGCTCGTGCTCCGTACGGTTGCCGCGGAGGCAACGAATGAGGGCCACGTCGACGTTTTCGGGCTGTTCCTGATCGCGGTGTTCGCCACCGGCATCATCCTGTTCATGCAGAATTTCAACCTGTGGTACCTAATGCCAGTCGTCGCGGGGCTGATCCTGTTCATCTGGCACATCCGTACCCACGACAACGCCGTGATCACCATCGCGTTCTTCGCCAACGCTCAGTACTCGCTGATGATCATCGTGGTGTTCGTCATCTATTCGGTCCAGCTGGGCTACACCTTCCTCTTCCCGTTCCTGGTGTCCGACATCTACGGCTACAACCTCGGAGAGGTCTCCCTACTGCTGATCCCCGGCTATATCGCCGCCGTGCTAGTCGGCTCGGCCACCGGCAAGATCGCCCGGGTCCTCACCTCCAAGCAGGCCATCACCACGGCGTTGATCGTGATCATCGCCTCGATGCTGATCCCGGCACTGGTGGTGGACAAGTGGATCGGGATCTTCGTGATCTCGATGATCTTGTTCGGGATGGGCTTCGCGCTGATGTACGGCCCCCTCGTGTCGACCGCCATTGGGCGGGTGCCGGTCGAGAACTCTGGTATCGCCATCGGCTTCTACAACCTCACCATCAACATTGCCGTGCCGATCGGCATCGCCTACACCGCAGCACTGATGAACCTGAAGCCCAACCTGCTCGGCGGCGTCGCCGGCACCGACCAGGCGTCCTCCTACGGAACGGTGTTGTTGATTCTCGCGGCGGTCGCTGCCCTCGGCCTGGTGCTCTACCGCGCCTTCGTCATGGTCCTGGAGCGCCAAGGCGAACCCACACCCGCACCCGTCACCAACTAAGGACAAACCATGATTTCCACCCCCACTATCGCCGCCACCGCCGTAAGCGTCGCTCGCCAGATCGACCACACCCTGCTCACGCCCGAGGCCACCACCGCCGACGTGACGGCCCTCATCGCCGAGGCCATCAGGCTCGGCACCTACTCCGTCTGTGTCTCGCCGTCGATGCTGCCGCTCACGATCCCCGCCGGCGCCGACCTCAAGGTCGCGGTCGTCTGCGGCTTCCCCAGCGGCAAGCACCACAGCGCCATCAAGGCCGCCGAGGCCGCGCTCGCCATCGAACAGGGCGCCGACGAGATCGACATGGTCATCGACATCGGCGCCGTCAAGGCCGGCCGGTTCGCCGCTGTGCAGGCCGACATCGCCGCAGTGCGCGCGAGCATCCCGGCGCCGAAGGTGCTCAAGGTCATCATCGAATCCGCAGCGTTGACGGATGCCCAGATCGTCTCCGTCTGCCAGGCCGCCGTGGCCGCGGGCGCCGACTTCGTCAAGACCTCCACCGGCTTCCACCCCGCCGGCGGGGCGACCCTGCACGCCGTGCGCCTGATGAAGCGAACCGTGGGCGACCGAGCCCAGGTGAAGGCATCGGGCGGCGTGCGCAGCTTCGACGACGCCCTCGCCATGCTCGACGCCGGCGCCAGCCGCCTCGGCGTCTCCGGCAGCGCCGCACTACTCAGCGGCGCCACACCGGTCCTGACCGGCGCGTACTAAACGCCGGCGTCCGCGCCCGCCGTCGGCGCCTACTCCGCCGGCCGCGAGCACGACACTGCCACGGTGCACCCGACCGCAGTCGCCGCCTCCCCGTCCGGGTGCCGGTCCCGGCAGATCACGCGCTACTCGTACACGTCCCGGCGATGACCGACGGTGACCACGACCACCACAAGGATGTCGTTGCGGATGGTGTAGATAATCCGATAGTTGCCCACCCGCACCCGATAGCCGTCCCGTCCTTGCAACGCTCTGGCCCCGGGCGGGCGAGGGTCTTCGCCCAGCAGGGCGATGGCGCCTTGTACCCGACCGCGATCCTGCGGATCAATGCGCCGCAGCGCTTTGACCGCTGCCGGGCGCAATTCGATCCGGTACTTGCTCACATCCAGCCGAGATCCGCTTTAACCTGCTCCCAGGGAATGTTGTCGCCCTCGTCGGCCATCGCGACATCAAACGCCGCGACATCTTCAGCATCCTCAAGCGCTTCTTGCATGCGCGCGTACTGCTCGGGGCTCACCAGCACGGCGGCGACCTTTCCGCGACGCTCCAGGAAGACGGCCTCTGAGCTGGCCTGGGCGATCAACTCGGGCAGGCGCGCCCTGGCGTCGGTGACGCTTGACTTCGACATGCCTCAAATGTACATCAGCATAGTCGGGATGTACATGTGCAGTGTCGAATCGCCGCGTGCCCGACCGCACCCGGAACCCTCCCGACACGAACAGAGGGCGACCCCGCACCGCGGAGCCGCCCTCCGGCGAAACAGAGAACCGGTGAAGCTAGACGGCCTGGGCCGCTGCTTCCCTCTCTGCCTTGCGTCGCGCCTTCTCGGCGTCGAGGATGACCTTTTCGGCCGCCTTCTCCTCCGCGATCCAGACGTCGCGCTTGGCACCGGGCACCCAGCCCTTGTCCACAACGCGGATCTGGTAGACGATCGCGACGCTGACCAGCACCACCGCGATGAGGATCGCGAGGATGACTCCGAGGCCACCGCCGACGCCGACGCTGACCCCGATGAGGGTGCCGAACCAGCCGAAGTCGGCGTCGCCGAACGTGCTGTTGGCGAAGCCGAAGTCGCCGAGGACCAGCAGCAGGATGGCGGGGAGGATGGTGATGATCACGCCGTTGACGAATCCACCGACCATGGCGCCGATTCGTCCACCCGTCGCGTTGCCGTAGACGCCGGCTCCACCGCCGGTGAAGAAGTGAGGCACCATGCCGGGGAGGATCAGCGCGAGCCCGAACACCGGGTTCAGCCAGATTGCCAGGACACCCAGTGCGAGGAGGCCACCGGCGAAGGAGCTCAGGAAGCCGATCAGCACGGCGTTGGCGCCGAACGGGAACACGATCGGGATGTCGAGGGCGGGACGCGCACCGGGCACAACCTTCTCAGCGATGCCCTGGAATGCGGGCACCAGCTCGCCGAGCACCGTGCGCACACCGTAGAGGATGACCGCGACGCCCACACCGAACTGCAGGGCCTGTGCAAAGGCCGCCATGATGAACGCGCCGGCGTCGGCGGAGCCGAAGATGTCGAGCGCCTCCTTCAGCGGCAGGGCAATGAGGCCCCAGACGGCGAAGACCAGGTAGATGAGCACCATAGACAGCGACGTGGCGACCATCGAGTCGCGCAGGAATTTGAGCCCCTGCGGGAACTTGATCTCTTCGGTCGACTTGCTGCGACGACCCACGGCCTGGCCCGCCGCACCGGCAGCGATGTAGCCCAGGGTGCCGAAGTGGCCGATGGCGATGGTGTCGTTGCCGGTGATCTTCTTGGTCCAGGGGTGCACGAACGCGGGCATGACCACCATGATCACGCCGAGCAGCAGCGCACCGATGATGACCACGAGCCAGCTGGAGCCCTTTCCGAAACCGACGGAGAGCACCACGGTGAGCATGGTGGCCATGAAGACCATGTGGTGCCCGGTGAGGAACACGTACTTGAGCGGCGTGAAGCGGGCCAGCGCAAGCATCACGAGGAACCCGAGGGTGAGCACGTAGGCGCTCTGGGCGCCGAACTGCTCCTGCGCGATGGCGGTGATGACCTCGTTGGTGGGGATAACGCCCTGGGCGCCGGTCACCGCGAGGATCAGTCTGCCCAGCGGGTCAAGCGAGCCCACCACGACGTTGGCGCCGGCACCGAGGATCAGGAAGCCGAGCGCGGCCTTGAGGGCACCGCCGATCACCTGTCCGGAGTTGCGCTTGAGCGCCATCAGCCCGATGGCGGTGATGATGCCGATGAGATAGGCCGGCACATTGAGAATCTGCTGCCCGATGAAATTCAGTACGACGACGAGCCACTCCATTGTGGGGTGCTCCTTATTCTGTGAGAGAGCGGATGGTGAAGGGGTTACTCGACTGCGGCGGTGAGCTTCTCGGTGATCTCCTCGAGATCGAAGAAGTTGTTGATTACGATGACCTCGGCGGGCACATCGCCGAGTTCCTCGGCGAGTTCCTGGGAGGTGAGCACGATTTCGGCCGTCTGCGCGGCGCCGCGGGCCACACCCATATCGGCGGCCTCGACATCCGCATCGATACCGAGCTTCGCGAGAACCTTTTCGGCGTTCATTTTCAGGAGCACGGACGTACCGATGCCCATTCCACAGACGGCGATGATCTTCATGGGGTGCCTTTCGATTGGGTGAGATAAGTGGGGAGAAGTGTGGGGTGGATGCGTGTGCCGCGCGTTAGGCGACCGCGGCGAGCCCGCCGAGCACGGCGCGAACGTCGTCCGGGCTGGTGGCCTCGGTGAGGCGCGCCATGGCCAAGCTGTCGGAGAGAACACCGGCCAGCGCACGCATCACTGTGAGGTGAGTGTCGTGGTCGACGGCGGCGAGCCCGATCACGAGGTTGACGGGGTCGTTGGCTTTGTTGCCGAATTCGACGGGGGTGGCCAGGCTCACCCAGCTGAGTCCGCCGGTGAGAACCGCCGACGACGGCCGGGAGTGCGCCAGGGCGATGCCCGGGGCGATGACGATGTACGGGCCGTGCTTCTCGACAGCGGCGATCATCTCGTCGGTGTAGGCATCCGTGGTTGCTCCACCGGACACGAGACCGTCGCCGGCGAGACGGATCGCGGCACGCCAGTCGGCTGCATTCGCCTGGGTCACGATGGACGACAGTGATTCGGCGAGGTTGAAAGCCACGACTGAACTCCTTTGTTTGGATTCGAGCCACCCTTTGACTGCGAGGGCGACTGGGATGACTGTATAAGCCTAAGCGACCTTTTGTCTACAAATGAACCAAAGTTTTTTGAGATTGACTGCCTGGCGTCTCGAGATGGCGTCGGGGGCAGCGGATGGGGGGCGCAGGCAGCGTGGGAACCGCCCCGAGCTCGAATCAGATCGATGGAACGAGCAGGGAGACACCGGGCAGGCCGCCGCGGGTAAGCCGGCTGATGCGGTCGGCCTCGAAGAGTGCGTCCTGGGCGATGAGCGAGGCTCCCGTGATGCCGGCGATGTGGCCGAGCCGGGATTTCTCCACCACCAGCCCCTGCAGGGCGAAGTCGCGGGCGCCGGCGAAGATAGCGTCGCGGATGGCCCCGAGGAAGGGCTCGCCGGCCTGGGCGAGGTTGCCTCCGACCACCACGGCCTGCGGGTTGAGCAGGCCCACCACGTGCGCCAGGCTCTGCCCGATGGCGGTGCCGGTCTCGCTGAGCAGCCGCAGCACCTCCGGGTCGCCCTGTTTGGCGAGGCCGACGATGTCGTTGCTGGTGCGCACGCGGTAGCCCCGGCGCTGCAGTTCGCGGCGGATCACGGCACCGCTGGCGATCGTCTCGAGACGTTCGGTGCGGGCTCCGCCGGAGCGCACCGGGCTGAGATCGCCCGCGCCTCCCCGGGAGCCGTGGTAGATCGAGCCGTCGAGCACAAATGCCAGACCGACACCGATGCCGGCTTTGAGCACCGTGACGTCCCGGTATTCGCTCCAGCCCCGCCGCGCCTCGGCGAGCGCCATGATGTTCACGTCCCGGTCCACGGCGAAGACGGCATTGTTGAAGCGGCCGGCGAAGTAGTCCTTGACCAAGACGCCGTCCCACTGCGCGTCCACCTGCGGGGTGGCGAGTCGCCCGGTCACAGAATCGACCGGGCCGGGCACTCCCACGCCGATGCCCACCACGTCGGCCCGGGTCTTGCCGAGCCGGTCGAGCATGTGGTCGAAGACCTGGCCGGCCCATTCGAAGATCTCGGCCGGGCCCTCGCTCAGTCCGATGTCGGCTTCATCCTCGCTGAGGATGGTGGAGACCAGGTCGGTGATGGCCAGGCGGGTGTGTGACCCGCCAATGTCCACGGCGAGCAGCAGTCCGGCGTGCGGATTGACCGCGAACTCCTCGGGCGGGCGGCCGCCGCGTGAATCGAGTTGCCCCACACTCACCACGATCGACGCAAGCAGCAGTTCGTCCAGACGCCGCGCCAGGGTGATCCGCGACCAGCCGAGCTGGTCGATGAGGTCGCTGCGGGTGGTGGCGAGGCCGGATCGGATCAGGCCGAGCACCACGCCCGAGCCCGTGGATAGAGTGTGCGCCATCGAATCCTTACCTCTCCGACGCATCCGCGGGAGCACTGCACACCCGTCGGATCCGTTGTTGACTTAAGTACATTTGTATACCAAAGTGTCTCCCATGGCTACCGAATCCACGAATCCCCCGTCAACGACGACGCAAACCGAGCTCGACGCCCGTGCTGTCGCGAGCGCCCAGGCCCTGGCCGCCCACGTAGTGCAGGCCAAAGGACACGGACACGGCGGCACCGCCATGGCATTGGCGCCATTGTCCCACGTGTTGTTCTCCCGAGTTCTGCGGCACTCCCCCGCCCACCCGGACTGGCCTGCCCGAGACCGCTTCATTCTTTCGGCCGGTCACGCCAGCCTTCTGCTGTACACCCAGCTGTTCCTCACCGGCTACGGCCTCACCCTCGACGACCTCGCCAAGAGCCGCACCCTCGGCTCGAAGACGCCCGGACACCCCGAGGTGCACCACACCGTCGGCGTGGAGATGAGCACCGGCCCGCTCGGCCAGGGCGTCGCCTCCGCGGTGGGCATGGCCATGGCCGCCAGGCACGAGAGCGCAGTGTTCACCCCCGGCTCCACCCTGCTCGACCACACCACCTGGGTGCTGGCGGGCGACGGATGCCTTCAGGAGGGTGTCTCCGGTGAGGCGTCGAGCCTGGCCGGCACGCTCGGCCTCGACAACCTGGTTCTCATCTGGGACGACAACGGCATCACCATCGACTCCGGCACCGCCGACACCTTCACCGAAGATGTGCGCGCCCGGTACCGGGCCTACGGATGGCGCGTGCTCGAGATCGACACCCCCGACGACCTTGACGCCCTCGAGGCCACCCTCCGCGCGGCGGCGGAACGCACCGGCCGCCCCACCCTCGTCGCGCTCCGCACCGTCATCGGTGCCCCCTCCGCGAAGTTCGGCGGCACGTCTGCCGCGCACTCGGGCGGTTTCGGCGCCGACGAGCTCGCCGCGGTGAAGACAACGCTGGGCTTCGCACCCGACGCTCCCCTCGAGGACCTCGTCAGCCCCGAGACCCTCGCGCACACCCGGGGCGCGCTCACCCGCGGCGAGCGACTCCACCGCGACTGGGAGGCCGACCTTGCTGCCTGGAGCACCGGCGATCCCGCAGCGGCGGCTCGTTGGACCGCCTTCCGCGGTGGCGAGTTCGACAGCTCCGCCCTCGACACTGTGAACGTCGGCAGCGCCGGCGACATCATCGCCACCCGCAAGACCAACGGCGCCGTACTCCGCGCCCTGCAGGGCACCGCACCCTTGTGGGGCGGCTCGGCCGATCTCGCCGGTTCCACCACCGTGGAGGTCGACGGCGACCGCTTCTCTGCCGCGAATCCCGGCGGCGAGTTCATCCGGTTCGGCATCCGCGAGCACGCCATGGCCGCCATCCTCAACGGCATCGCCTTGCAGGGCCCATGGCGCCCGTTCGCCTCCACGTACCTGGTCTTCAGCGACTACATGCGGCCGAGCATCCGTCTCGGCGCGCTGATGGGGCTCGGCGCGGTGTACGTGTACACCCACGACTCCGTCGCCGTCGGCGAAGACGGCCCCACCCACCAGCCGGTCGAGCAGATCGCGTCACTTCGCACGGTTCCGGGGCTCGACGTGGTGCGCCCCGCAGACTCCGTCGAGGTGGTCGCGGCCTGGCGCCGCATCCTCGCCTCCCCCGACCGGCCGGTCGCGCTCATCCTCAGCCGGCAGGACCTGCCCGTGCTGGACAGCACCGACACCACCCCCGTGGGCGTGACCGCTGGCGGCTACGTGCGCTGGCAGCACGGCAACGGCAGCGACCTGGCGATCCTCGCCACCGGCAGTGAGGTTCACCTCGCGATCGAGGCCGCCGCCCGCCTGGCAGACGAGGGCATCTCCACCCGTGTCGTGTCGCTGCCGTGCGTTGAGTGGTTCGCCGAGCAGACCGCCGACTACCGCGAGTCCGTGCTGCCGGCGGCGCTGCGCGCCCGGGTCGCCGTCGAGGCGGGCAGCGGCGACGCCTGGTACCGCTGGGTCGGCCTCGACGGGCGGGTGGTATCGATCGAGCAATTCGGCGAGTCGGGCAGCGGACCTCAGGTTCTCCGCCGCCGCGGCATCCACTTCGACGCCGTCATCGCGGCAGCGCACGCCACCCTCACCGCACCCGCCCTCGTCACCAACTAAGGACAAACCGTGATTTCGACCCCCACCATCCCCCTCAGCGCCGCTATCGTCGCCAATTACATCGACCACACCCTCCTGAAGCCCGAGGCCACCGCAGCAGACGTGACCGCACTCATTGCCGAGGCCGTCGAGCTCGGCACCTACTCGATCTGTGTTTCGCCGTCGATGCTGCCGCTCACGATCCCCGCCGGCGCCGACCTCAAGGTCGCGGTCGTCTGCGGCTTCCCCAGCGGCAAGCACCACAGCGTCATCAAGGCCGCCGAGGCCGCGCTCTCCATCGAGCAGGGCGCCGACGAGATCGACATGGTCATCGACATCGGTGCGGCCGAGGCCGGCCGCTTCGACGACGTGCAGGCCGATATCGCCGCCGTGCGCGCGAGCATCCCGGCACCGAAGGTGCTCAAGGTCATCATCGAATCCGCAGCGCTGACGGATGCCCAAATCGTCGCCGTCTGCCAGGCCGCCGTCGCCGCGGGTGCCGACTTCGTCAAGACCTCCACCGGCTTCCACCCCGCCGGCCGGGCGACCGTGCACGCCGTGCGCCTGATGAAGGAAACCGTGGGCGACCGGGCCCAGGTGAAGGCGTCGGGCGGCGTGCGCAGCTACGATGACGCCCTCGCCATGATCGAAGCCGGCGCGAGCCGCCTCGGTGTCTCCGGCAGCGCCGCACTTCTGAGCGGCGCCAAGCCCACCGTACTCACCGGCGCTTACTGACCGTCGGCGCCGGCGCCGAACGCCGGCGTTGTGCCGATCACCCAGCCGACGCGTCGATCACCACCTTCCCGACGACGCCTCTCTCGACTAGGGCATGGGCATCCGCCGAGTGCGCGAGGTCTGTGCGGTGCAGGGCCAGCCTCACCTCTTCCCCACCGCGAGGGGGCGCCCCGATGAAGTACATGCCGATAAGCTCAGCCTGTATCTAGGCTCGGGGGGCGCATGTCGGCAGGGGGATCGGCTTGGAGCGAAGCAACGCGGCAACTCGCGCTCTCAGAAGCGCACGCACTCGCCGCTGAATCCTCGCGGGCCAAGGCCGCCAACTACTTCGCCGCCGCCGACAGCGAAAAGCGCATCGCCCACGTTCTCGCCCCCCTCGCCGCGGCCGGCTACCACTTCCTGCCGGATCGACAGTGGCCCGGCAGCCGTCGCGCTCAGGTCGACATGGTCGTCGTCGGGCCGGGCGGCCTGTTCATCGTGGACACCAAGGCGTGGAAAGACCCGATCATCGCCGCGGGCCGGGTATTCCGCGGGCAAGCCGATGTCACCGACGAGTTCGACGGTCTGGCCGACCTCGCTTGGAAGACTGAGGCGGCTCTGGCCGAGATCGGCCTCGCCCCGGGCGAGGTGCGACCAGTGGTCGTTTTCGCCGGGCACAAGGGCGTCAACGCGTCGGTCGGCGGAGTTGAGATTGTCGGTGAAGGTGACATCGTGCGCCACATCGCCCGCCGCGGGCAGCGACTCACCGCCTCCGCCGTCGAGCAGGTGTTGGCCGCCGCGATCACGTACTTCCCCTTGATCGGCGCGCCGGCACCGGTCGATGTGACCCTGCCCGAACCGATCATCGGCCCGGAACCCGCTCTCGATCTGGACCATCTCCCGAGCGAGAGCGACATCGAGGCCGCGATCCTCGAAGGCCTCCTTGCCCCTCCGATCGAGGAGTGGATGACGTTCCTGCATCCCGACCAGGCCAAGTTGGTGCGCCGCAGTTTCAACGGACCCTCTCGCATCCGTGGGGCTGCCGGCACCGGCAAGACCGTCGTAGGGCTGCACCGTGCCGCGTACCTGGCACGGTCCCAGGCGAACGCCCGCGTGCTCGTGACCACGTTCGTGCGCACGCTGCCCGATGTACTGAGCAACCTGCTCGGCCGCATGGCCCCGGATGTCGAGGGTCACGTGGAGTTCAGCGGCGTGCACCAATTCGCCCGCAGGGTGCTCGACGAGCGCGGCATCGACGTGCGCGTCAACAGCAAGCTGGCCGATCAATCATTCGACGAGGCTTACAAGCAGACCTGCGGCCCGCTGTCGAAAATCGACACGAATTCCCGTTACTGGCGGGAGGAGCTCGACCACGTGATCAAGGGCCGCGGTCTGACCAGCTTCGACGAGTACGCCGACTGTGCCCGCATCGGCCGGCGCCGCCGCCTCACCCTCGACCAGCGACGCTCGGTCTGGGCGCTCTACCAACGCTACGAATCGCTTCTGCGCACTCGCGAGGCGCACGACTACGCCGACCTGATTCTGCTCGCCGAAGCGGCTCTGCGCGCCAAACCCATGGTCGGGTACACCGCCGTCATCGTCGACGAGGCTCAGGACCTGTCGTGCGCAATGATCCGCATGCTCGCCACCGTGGCCGGTGACGGTGCGGATGCCTTCACCCTGATCGGCGACGGCCAACAGACCATCTACCCCGGCGGCTACACCCTCGCCGAGGCCGGCCTCTCTGTCGCCGGCCGCGGTGTGATCATGGACGTGAACTACCGCAACACCGCCGAGATCCTCGCCCTGGCGGCTCGCGTCGTCGACGGGGGCAGCTACGTCGACATTGAAGGCACCGCAGCCAGCACCGCCGCGATCACCTCGCCGCGACACGGCGAACGTCCCCTCTTCGCCCGGGCGCGCACCCGAACCGAGCACGACGGCAAGATGGTGCAGCACATCCGCCGGGCCGCGCAGAGCGTGAGTGTGGGCTGGGGTGACGTGGGTGTGCTCTGCTCCACCACCAGGCAGGTGCGTGACGCGGTAACGCTGCTCCGCACCGCGGGAATTCCCGTGATCGAACTCACCGATTACGACGGTCGCCCGACGGATGCCGTGAAGGTCGGCACGATCAAGCGTGCCAAAGGCCTGGAGTTCAAGCAGGTGCTGCTGCCCTGGATCGCCGAGCGCCTGATGTCCCCTGGCGTCATCGGAGCGGGGTGGACCGATTCCCAGATCGAACGCGACGAGCGCGACCGCCGCGAACTGTTCGTGGGTATCACCCGAGCTCGCGACGGCGTATGGGTCGGCTGCATCACGGCGCAGGGTTCGTCTATGTGAATGTGCCCGGCGAACACCGGCCTGCTGGCGCTCCCGGTTCCACCGCCGACAGGCCCTTTTCCGCACAACGCCAGAGGGCGACCACGCGAACGGGGCCGCCCTCTGGAGAATCACGAGCCGGTGAAACCAAACGCCCTCGGCCGTCAGCGGTTGGCGTACGACTGCAGGGACTCTTGCTGGGCGACCCAGCCGAGGTAGCTGCCGTCAAGCTCCACCACGTCATAGCCCTCGTGGCGCAGCGCGCTGGCCACGACCGAACTGCGAACGCCGCTCTGGCAGTAGGTCACGATGGTGCCCTCGGCCGGGAGCTGGTCCAGGTTCCAGAGCACGCGACCGCCGTGCAGTTGCGGGGAGCCGGGGATGTGACCGGCGGTGTGCTCGCTCTTCGCGCGCACGTCGAGCACAAGTGCCGCCTCGAAGCCGTCGAGCTCCGCGGGCTGGACCAGCCGCGGTGTGCTCATCGGCAGGCCGTCGAGCCCGGTGACGTAGCCGCTCACCGTGTCGATGCCGACGCGCACCAGGTGGTCCCAGAACTCCTGGGCCTGCTCCTGGTCGGCGGCCAGCAGCACGAGCGGGCGCACGTCCCGCTCGGGGTCGACGGCCCACGCGGCGTAGGTGGCCACGCTCTTGCCGGCCGGGATGTTCAGGGAGCCGGCCACGGTGCCGTCGTGCACCTCGGTGTTGTGGCGGGTGTCGACGAAGGTCACCGTGTTCTCGGCGAGACCCTGGGCGATCGACGCGGCGGGCAGCTCCTGCAGCGGGGCACGCTCCCCCATGATCGCCGGCCCCTGCCGGTTCTGACGCTTCATCCGACCGAAGTAGGCGGGCGCGTCGGGCTGGCCGTCGAGCAGCTCGTTGATGAACCCCTCTTCGTCGTTGGCGACCAGGTACGGGCCCCACCAAGAGTAGAGGCGCTCGTAGCCGACCGTGGTAGATGGCACCGCGCCGAGGGCCTTGCCGCAGGCGCTGCCGGCGCCGTGGCCCGGGTGCACCTGCACGTAATCGGGGAGGGTGAGGAACTTGTCCCGCAGGCTGGCGAACATCTGCTTCGCCCCGGCGAACCGGGTGTCGACGCCGCCGGCCGCCTCGTCGAGCAGGTCGGGCCGACCGAGGTCGCCGGAGAAGACGAAGTCGCCGGAGAGCAGGTAGCCGGGCTGGTCGCTGAACGCGCCGTCGGTGACCAGGAAGGACAGGTGCTCGGGGGTGTGACCGGGGGTGTGCACGGCCTGCACGGTGATGTTGCCGATGGTGATTGCGTCACCGTCGTGCAGACGTTCGCCCTCGAACCGGTACTGCCAGTCGACTCCACCCTCACCGGACACGTAGATGGTCGCACCGGTGGCGGCGGCCAGTTCGCGGGTGCCGGAGAGATAGTCGGCGTGGATGTGAGTCTCGGTGACGGCGACGATTTTCATCCCGTTCGCGGCGGCAACGGCCTGGTAGACGGCAATGTCGCGGCGAGGATCGACGACGACCGCTTCGCCCTTCCGCTGGCAGCCGATCAGATAGCTGGCCTGGGCGAGGTCTTCGTCATAGATGCGTTCGATAAGCATGGGGTCTCCTTCAGGACGGTGTGGCAGGGACTCCCCTTCCGGGTCGCTCCTGGCGTCTATCGTCCAATGTAATACCCCCAGGGGTATATTGTAAAGCGCATGGAACTCCCGAGATCCCGGCACGCCGAACGATTCCTCCCCGACCTCTCGGCAACTCCTCGACTGACCGGAGCAGTGCCGGCACTGGGCCAGCTCCGCAGATCACCCCGCGAATTCCTCCGCCGAAACGTCGATCAGCACCTTCCCGACAACCCCGCTCTCGACCAGCGCATGCGCATCCGCCGTATGCGCGAGGTCGGTGCGGTGCAGCGGCAGCCCCGCCTCCTCCCCCACAGTCAGCGCGCCATCGACCAGGGCCGCGTTGATGTCCTCGGCCGCCGCCCGGATCACGTCGGCGCCGACCGTGTAGAGGAGCACGAACTGGTAGCGCACGTTGAGGCTGAAGTGCTGGCGCACGTCGAGGGTCACCTGGTCGCCGCCGTTGTTGGCGTAGACCGCGATCGACCCGCGGTTGCGGATGACGGCCAGGTCGAGCGGCGCGTTCTGGGCCGGCGCAACCTCCACGATCAGGTCGACGCCCTCCGGTGCGATTACCCGGATCTGTTCGACGACGTCCGGGTCGGTGTAGGTGAGCACGTGCTGCGCGCCGGCTGCCGTGGCGAGCGCCGCTTTCGCCGGTCCACTAACGGTCGTGACGACGGATGCTCCCGCCCACCGGGCCAGTTGGATCGCCGCGTGACCGACCGCACCTGCTCCACCGGCCACGAGCACCACCTTCCCCGCCAGCGCGCCCGGGTGCAGCCGCCGCGGTCCGTCATCGGCCACCGTCAGCGCACGGTACGCCGTGATCGCCGGCACCCCGAGGCTCGCGCCCTGGTCGAAGCTCGCGCTCGCCGGCAGCGGGAACACGCGCTCCGCCGGGAGCACAGCATGCTCCTGGGCCGTGCCGCTGTTCGCCCGCTGGTACGCGGCGAGCGCCAGCCACACCCGGTCGCCCACGCTGACGTGCGTCACGCCGGCGCCGACCGCCTCCACAATCCCGGCACCGTCCTGGCCGGGCACGACGTCGTCGAACGCCAACGCCTGGCCCGGGGCCGAGCCGCGGCGCGACTTCCAGTCGGTGGGGTTCACCCCGCTGACCACGATCCGCACCCGCACCTCGCCGGCTCCGGGTTCGGTCGCCGGCCGATCGACGAGCTGGAGCACGGACGGGTCACCGGTCTGGCTGTACACAATGGACTTCATGTCAGAGGTAACGCTGGTGGGGGTGGAATGGTTCCCTGCTCGCTGTTCGAAGCCCAGGTACTGCTCTCATCATGCGATCGCCGCGCACCAGGTCAAGGATGCCAGCTGGCAGCGAGTCTAAGCGACGAACGACAACCACGTGCGGCTGGAACGGCATTCTCCTGATCACTCGAAAAGGCAACGAAGCCATAGGGCGCGAGGAAACTGATACCCAAAAGATCCCCAGCGTTTGGCATGATCGGCCCGAGCGGTCAGTTCCACTGGCACGTCTGCTACCGATCGATAAGGAACAATGGGATCGACAGCTTTCGCCATTGATCCCGGCCAGAACCGAGGCCGTTCCCTCTTGCCGGTGAATACGCCAGCCCCAAGGAGCCACCCGAGTGTCCGTTGAACCCTCCCTCTTCGATCTCGGGAACCAGCCTGGACACGCCGCAACTTCACTTGCGATGATTACACCAGATCAGCGAAGGCTTATTCGGGAGGCTTTCGGGCGCCTCGGAATTTCCGATGCGCGTGAGCAATTCGAGGTCGTCTACGAGCTGACGTCACAGCGAGTGAGTTCGCCGACCGAGTTGCAGGCCCGGCACGCGCAGGCGCTCATTTCGGGACTCGTCGATCGGATACGTGCGCTCGGCATCGTCCGCTCAGGCAACGCATGGGACGACCGAGAGCAAGAGACGTGGATCGACAGGCTCTGAAAGCTGTGAGAAACGCTCCCCCCTCACGCGAGGAAGGCCACCTCCTCGTCATCCTCTCAAACCCTCCAACGTCAAGCGGGACACGGACGCGCCAACGAGTAGGTCAGGCGAAAGACACGCTTGGCTACGCGTCCGTGGCAACTGCAAATGTCTTCGCCATCCCCACGCATCGTACAGGCGGCATCGCTGAGGCCGGCGCCGAACCCGACGGTTGGCTCGATGCGCGCTCGGCTCTCACCGAAGCCCTTGCGGCCGCTGATGCCGTGATCCTCGCCTACGGCTGCCAGGAGCCGTCGGGACGTGCGCGACAGCATTTCCGAAACCAACTGGCCTGGCTGCAAACTGAGATCGATGCATGCGGGGTCACCACTTGGATGGTTGACGGGCGCCCGCGCCACCCTTCTCGGTGGCACCGACACACCTATGCAAAGTATCCCGGCCTCCCCTTCTCGGAGGCGCTCCCGATGGCGCTGAAGGAAACGAACGCGAGTCATGATCTTCTGCGCGATTGACCGTGGCTTACATCCGCGCTCATCGGGGAGAACTGCAAGCACGTCCCGCCCGCATCAGGCGACAATCGGTTGACTTCCGGCAACCAAGCCACGAAAGCGCCCGGTCGAAAGCCCCGCTTCCTTCTGACGCAGGTCATTGCCGCTGCAGAAGGGAAGGGGACCTCAGGGCAGCAAGTGCTGCATTTAGCTGTTCCCGGATGATCTCCACAACAGCCTCCGCCTCCTCATGCTCCCAGAACTCGAGCACCCTCCATCCTTTGTCGGCCAGGGCTGATCTGGTCTCGGCATCGCGCGCCCGATTCCGGAGAATCTTCTCGTCCCAGTAGTTACGATTCGCTACGGGTCGCTGATAGTGCGCCGGGCACCCGTGCCAAAAACATCCGTCGATGAAGATTGCCACCTTCGCCCGAGTGAAGACGATGTCCGTTGTTCGGCGCATTTCTGGCAAGGGTGTCGCGCGTCGCGTTATTTGACGATGGCGGCGTCATCGTCGGTGACGATGCCTGGGTCTGAAAAAGCCCCGCCGGGGGATTCCGGCGGGGCTTT
>NZ_JADOVI010000005.1 GCF_015752155.1 Cryobacterium sp. MP_M3
GGCCCTGCTTGGTTCGGCCCTGCTTGGTTCGGCCCTGCTTGGTTCGGCCCTGCTTGGTTCGGCCCTGCTTGGTTCGGCCCTGCTTGGTTCGGCCCTGCTTGGTTCGGCCCGGCTTGATTCCGGTTCCTCATCGCCCGGAGGGACGGGCAGGTCGATCGTGAAGGTGGCCCCGCGCCCCGGCGCGGACGCGACCGAGACCGTTCCGCCGTGGGCTTCGGCGCGGACGCGACCGAGACCGTTCCGCCGTGGGCTTCGGCGATGGCCCGCACGATCGCGAGTCCGAGGCCCGAGCCGGTCGAGCCTCGGCCGGTCGCCCCACGCCGGAACCGCTCGAAGATGTGCTCCTGCGCGTCGGCGCTGATCCCGGGCCCGTCGTCTCGCACCCAGAACCGCAGTCGCGGGTTGCCGGTCGAGTCCCGACCGGTGGCGCTCCCGATCTCGATCGTCCCGTTCGCGCTGCCGTGGCAGACGGCGTTCGCGGCGAGCTGCAGGAGAGCCTGGGTGAGTCTGCCGGCGTCGACCGGGACCACGATGTCCGCCGTCTCGGTCGTCACCCACCGGTGGCGGGACAGCGCGGCCGCCTTCGTGCGCACGAGCTCGGTGAGCACCGCGATGTCGACCGGCGCGCGGGTGACGCCGAGCTGTCGCTGGACCTCCGCGAGGGCCGAGATGTCGCGCACGAGACCGTTCATCCGGTCGAGCTCGTCGATCGCGAGGGCGCGGGTCGCGGCCACATCGGCCGGATCGTCCTCGTCCATCAGTTCGAGGTGCCCGCGAACGATCGTGATCGGGGTCTTGAGCTCGTGTCCGACGTCGTCGAGCAGCCGTCGCTGGCCGGTCAGGGCGCCGTCGAGACGATCGAGCATGTCGTTGACGGTGCGGGTGAGTTCAGAGACGTCGTCCCGGCCGACCACGGGGATGCGCTCGCTCACGTCCGAGGCGGTGATCCGCGCTGCGGCCTCCCGCAGCGCCCGGATGGGCCTCAGCAGACGGCCGGAGACCAGCCAGCCGACCAGACCCAGCACAACCAGGGCGGCGAGGGTGACCCTGAGAGACGTGAGGAGAGCATCCGTCACCGGCCGGAGCGCGGCGTCGAGGTCGAACGCGGCGACGAAGACGCCGGCAGCCGGGTCACCGGTGACGTTGACGGGTGCGGCCACGTAGCGCACCATGCGACCAGCGGTGTTGACGTTGCCGAGCACGACCTTCCCGGTGGCGGTCTCACCGACGACGCGGGCGACGAACGCCCGGTTCTCCTCCAGACGGAAGTCGACGTCGCCGCCGGGTGCGAGGGCTGCGGCGCCATCGACGATGGCCAGGGTGGCCTCATTCGTTCCGGGCCGGATTTGCTGGACGACAGCCTCGAGCACGGCGTTCAGGGTCGTGGCCTTCGAGTCCGTGGCGATGAAGCGTGCGTCGTTGACCGCTCCGACCAAAGCGGTGTCGATGCTGTCGAGAGTACTGTCGCGCTGCACGAAATAGGCGGTCGTGCCGGCGGCGACCATGCCGGCTGCGGCGACCAGCAGGATCGAGGCGAGGATGCGCACTCGCACCGAGACCGCCGGGAACCACGGGGTGCGGCGCGGGGACCGTTCGGCGGGCATGCCTCATTATGGGCGCGGCCCGCTGGTCCCGGATACCCGCCGCGCTTCGACCGACGCATTCCGCATCGAGCAGAAGACGGTGAGTCAGAACGGCGGGTCGTCGGGGAAGTCTGCCGCAGTGGATGTCGGAGGCCCGGCTGTAGGAGGCCCGGCTGTAGGCGGCCCGGTGGGGAGCACTGTCGGCAGTATGGTGGCGGGTTCGGTGATGAACTCCCGCCCGGTCGGGGAAGTCCAGGTGAGGATGCCGCCGGGTTTCTGGGCGACGGTCCACCGGGTCTGGGTCTTCAACGCATGGTTGGGTTTACACAAATGGGCGAGGTTGTCGTGCGCGGTCTCGCCGAGCAGACTCCAGTCATGGGAGTGGTCGATCTCCGCACTCCTCGCCGCCCTGTTGCACCCTGGAAAGCGGCAGGTCTCATCGCGCAGGCGGAGGAACCGGCGCATGGCCTTGGGCGTTTTGTACCGGTCCCTCCCGACGGAGAGGATCACCCCGGTCTCCGGGTGGGTGAGCAGCCGGGTGAAGCTCGGCGCCCTCGACGCCAGATCCCGCGCCGTGTCCGGATCGATCGGCCCATACCCTTCGAGATAGCCGGGTTCCTCACTGTGGCCGAGGAGTGTCAGCACCGGGACGGTCACCTGCACGGTGGCCTTGACCCCGGTGCCGACACCGGTCGGGGTGACCCCGTGGATCAACAGGTCACTGAGCACATCGGTGCGGATCTGCGTCAACGTGCGTTCCTCGCCCGGCCCTTGCAGGCTGGCGGCGAGGTCGGTGGCCCGGTGGAAGATCGCCTGCACCAGCTCCGCCCCCGTCGTCAGGTACAGGGTGGCCATTCCGTCGTACTCGGGGGTCACCCCGCTGGTGCGGTCCGTGATCGACCTCCCCCGGCGGGCTGTGATCGTCTCCGGGTGCAGGCGTTCCCGCAGCAGCCGGGCCTTGTGCTTGAGCTTGGCCACGGTGAGGTGCTCGGCCGAGGGCAGCAAGGCTTGTTCGAACGCGGCCAGCCCCTCGACGGGGATCGACCAGGACTGGCCCACGATCGTCTGCGCATGCCGGTAACTGATCCGCCCCTCCGCCAACGCCGCCCGGGTGGCGGGGAGGTCCTTCACCAACGCCTGGCTCTCGGCGAGCAGGGTCTCCGCGGTGCGCTCCGGGATCCGGAGTGTGGCGGCCAGTTCGCTGGAGAGCTCCCGCTGCGCGATCTCCTCCCGGCTCCACCGGGACTGCAGGCTCAACGGAATCGACGCGGCCTGCGCCTCGCTGAACCGGCGAGCCCGGTCGACAGCCTCGGCCCGCGCGGCGAAGCACCGGGCGATCGCCTTGTCGGCTGCCGCGACCGCGTCGAAGAGCAGTCCGAGCTCGTGTTGGGTGGTGCTCACCGGGGTGGCCATACGAGCACACTACGACCAGCCACCGACATTCACAGGGGCACAACCGGGCCTCACGAATGGGTGTGGATAAGCTGATCAAACCCGTTTTGTGAGGACAAGTCGGGGGCGATTTCGACAAGCTCAATCACCGGCGGACAAGCTCAATCACCGGCGGCGGTCGAGCCTGCCGAGACCCGGCGCCCTGGTGTCGACAGACCGATCAGGATGCCCTGCGGTAGCCGAGCGCGCGGCTCACGCCCTGCGCCGCCACCCGCACCGCCTGCTCCTGTTCGGGGCCCTGCCCCGGCGAGGTGTGCGTCACAATCGACACGGCCGCGACGACCTGGCCGGTGCGGTCCCGGATCGGCGCCGCCAGCGAGCTCGATCCAGCCGTCATCTCCTCCGACATCCGCACGATCCCCTCGCTGCGGATGCCGGCCAACCGGCGCCGCAGCTCTTCCGGCGCCGTCATCGTCTGCGGCAGGAACCGCTGCAACGGTTCGGCGAGGTAGTCCTGGATGACCGTGGCCGGCGCGTTCGCGAGGAGCACGAGACCGACCCCCGTGGCGTGCAGCGGGAGCCGGCCGCCCACGCGGGAGATCACCCGGACGGCCTGGTGCCCGGACAGTTTCTCCAGGTAGAGCGCGTCGCGGCCGTCGAGGATTGCGAGGTGCACATGCTCGCGGGTTGTCTCGTACAGGTCTTCGAGGTAGGGCAGGGCGATCGTGCGGAGGTTTCGCGCCGTCGGCGTCTGCACTCCAACCTCCCAGAGCCGCATGCCGAGCGAGTAACGGCCGTCTTCCTGGCGGGCGAGCCCACCCCAGGTCACCCATTCTGCGACGAGCCGATGCGCGGTCGAGAGAGGGATGCCCGAACGCTGGGCGATCGCGGTGAGGCTGAGCGCCGTCGCGGGCGGGGAGGTGAAGGCATCCAGGATCGCGAACAGCCGGGCGGCAACCGACCGGTCATCGACCGGGGACACTGACGCGCCCTCGGTCGCCTTGGCCCGCGCCGGCTTCCCTGACATCAGCACCACGCTACCCTCCCTCGGCCATTCCCCGCCGCAGGATTCCGGCCCCGTTCAGGAGGTTCCCATCCCGGCTTCCCTAAAATCGACCGGTGACTGAAACTTCCAGCCAGCCTCCTTTCCGCGAACAATCCCAGTGGGTCAGGAGCGTCGGGCTGATGATCTTCTTCAGCCGCTGGCTCCAGGCCCCCCTCTACATCGGCCTCATCGTCGCGCAGGTGATCTACGTCGTCGTCTTCATGGTCGAACTCGGCCACCTCGGCGAGGAGGTCCTGCACGGGTTCACCCACCCAGGGCCCGACGGCATCGTCATCGAGGAAGCCAAGATCATGCTCGGCGTGCTCGGGCTCATCGACGTGGTCATGATCGCGAACCTCCTGATCATGGTCATCATCGGCGGCTACGAGACCTTCGTCTCCAAGATCCGCATCGATGGCCACCCCGATCAGCCCGAGTGGCTCTCCCACGTCAACGCCAACGTGCTCAAGGTCAAGCTCGCCATGGCCATCGTCGGGATCTCCTCGATCCACCTGCTGAAGACCTTCATCGAGGTCGGCGACCTCGCCGCCCGAGGCTCCACGTCCACCGAGGGCCAGGAGAGCATCACCGGCGACGTCTACACCTGGGACGGAGTGCTCTGGCAGGTCGTCATCCACATGGTCTTCATCGTCTCGGCGATCGCCCTGGCTTGGATCGACCGGATCTCCCAGGCGGCCGGTCACGCCGCGCCTCCCGCGGCATCCGTCCCGCCGCTCGAACCCCAGCCACTCGTGAGCGTCCTCCCCGCACCGCGGCCGACCGGCACCGGCACCGCCGCGATCGAGGCCGGCCCTGTGGGGCATCTCCTCCAGCTGGGCCGGCTTCGCGATGCCGGGGTCGTCTCGGCGGCAGAGTTCGAGCTGAAGAAGACGGAGCTCCTCGCCCGGATCTGACCCGGACGACAGCCGGCCCGACGGGAACCCTCAACGCGCGGTTGACGGTTCCCGTTGGCGTCTGTCCGTGGTGTGACGTACACTCCAAGAATCGAACACGTGTTCGAAATGAAGGAGCCCGCATGCCACAGATCATCGATGCCCAGGTCGACGTCGAGCTGTCGGCCGACGGCGACCCGCAAGCGTTCATCTGGAACCGGTTCGAGCACACCATCATCGGCCAGCCGCAGGCGGTTTTCACCCGAACCCGCTGGTGGGAGAACGACGGCGTGCCCCTGCGCATCGATACCGAGCTGTGGCGGGTGGACGCGTCACGCGGGGACGAGGAACAGCACCGCTACGATCTGCGACGCGATGTCGACGGATCGTGGGTGCTCGCCCTCGACTGGGGATGAGCTTCCCGCACCTGCACGTCGCCAGCGCGTACTCCACCCACTACGGGGTCACGATGCCGGAGGCGCTGGCCGAGCAGACGAAGGCACAAGACGGCACCTTCCTTGCGGTGACCGACCGTGACGGCCTGTACGGCGCGGTCAAACACGTGCGTGCCTGCGTGGACGCCGGCGTGCGGCCCGGACTCGGCGCCGACCTCGCGGTACACGACGACGACGACCATCTCTCCCTCGGGCGGGTGGTCGTGCTCGCACACGGCAACACGAACGGGCGCGGGTACGCGGCGCTCTGCCGTGCCGTATCCGCCGCGCACCGCACCGTCTCCCAGGGGTTCGGATCGCTGCCCAGCATCGCCCGGTCCGAACTCGCCGGGCTGGCCGGCCTCCGCTCGCTCACCGTGCTGCTCGGCCCGGCCTCCGACGTGGGCACCGCCACCGGGCACCGGGACAATGAGGATGCCCGCGCCCGCCTCACCGCGTGGCTGCGCGCCATGCCGGCCGACTCCGTGTCACTCGAGGTCGTCTGCCACCTCTCGGAGCCGGGCACCCCGGGCAGCGTGACACCGGCCACCCGGATGCTCGCCCTCGCCGAGCATGCGGGGGTGCCGGCCGTGCTCACCAATGCTGTGCGCTACGGCACCCCCGAGGAGGCCGTCACCGCCGATCTCGCCGACGCAGCGCGAACTCTCACCCCGCTCGCCGAACTGGAGCAGCCGCAGACGAACGGGCAGGCGTGGCTGAAACCGGTGCGGGCGATGCGGCAGGTCGCGCGAATGGTCGTCGACGCGGGACTGCACGACGCCGGCGCCCTCGACCTTCTCTTCCGCGACACCGAGCGACTGGCCGACCGGTGTGCCCTCGACCCGGAGGCCGACATCGGTCTCGGCCGGCCTCGGATGCCGGAGGCGAGGATCATCGGGGTCAGCGGCGACCCGGTCGCCGAACTCTGGAAGCGGGCACGGGCCGGCATCGACGATCTCTACCCGAGGCCGGAGGCCGGGGCGCGCCGCGGAGCCGCCTCGGCGGAGGACGCTCACGCCCGGCTCGCGCATGAGATGAAGACGGTCGAGCACCTCGGCTTCGCGGGCTATTTCCTCACGGTGGCCCGCGTGGCGGACATCATCAGGGAGATGGGCATCCGCATCCAGGCGCGCGGCTCAGGGGTCGGCTCGGTGCTCAACTATGCGCTCCGAACGTCGTCGGTGGAGCCGCTCTCCAACGGCCTGCTCTGGGAACGCTTCCTCTCCCCCGAACGGCAGACCCTGCCCGACATCGACATCGACGTCGAATCGGCGCGCCGCCACGACATCTACCGCAAGCTGTTCGACGCCTTCGGCGGCGACCGGGTCTCGCTGATGTCGATGACGAACGCCTATCGCGGCCGCGGCGCCGTGCGCGACGCGGGCCTGGCCCTCGGGATGAACCACGAGCAGGTCGCGTCGATCGCGAAACAGATGTGGCGCTTCAACGCCAGGGATTTCCGGCGTGCACTGGAAGAGAAACCCGAGCTCGAGCCGCTCGCCGCCGAAGTGCGCGAGTCCCAGCAACTCGACCAGCTGGTCGACCTGACCGCGAAGCTGGACCGGCTCCCCCGGCACATCTCCGTGCACCCCTGTGGGGTGATCCTCTCCGACGCGACCCTGCTCGACCGCACCCCGGTGCAGGCATCCGGAATGGGGCTGCCGATGTCCCAGTTCGACAAACACGACATGGACCCGATGGGCCTGATCAAGCTGGATATCCTCGGCGTGCGGATGCAGTCGGCCATGGCACACGCCGTCGAGGAACACCACCGGCTCTCCGGCGAGAGCCTCGACCTGGACCGGATCCCGCTCGACGACCCGGCCACCTTCGAACTGATCCGGTCGACCCGCACGCTCGGCATCTTCCAGATCGAGTCGCCCGGCCAGATGGAACTGGTCGGCAAGCTGCAGCCCGAGGTCTTCAACGACCTGACGGTCGAGATCTCCCTGTTCAGGCCCGGCCCGATGCAGAACAACATGCCCCTGAAATATCTCCAGGCCCGGCACGGTGAGGTCATGCCCGACTACCTCCACCCGCGACTGGAACCGATCCTCCGGGAGACGAAGGGGGTCGTCATCTTCCACGAGCAGGTGATGCGACTCTTCGACGAGCTCACCGGTTGCGGTCTCGGCCGGGCGGATGTCTTCCGCCGCCACCTGGGCAAACCCGATCAGCTCCCCCGGATCGAAGAGTACGTGCGGGAAATGGCGGGTGAGCGCGGATTCCCGCCCGCGGTCATCGACCAGGTCTGGACGGTGTTGGCCGGATTCGGCAGCTTCGGGTTCGCCAAGGCGCACGGCGCCGCGTTCGCGCTGCCGACCTACCAGTCGGCCTGGCTGAAGACCCACCATCCCGCCGTGTTCCTGGCCGGACTGCTCACCCATGCTCCCGGCATGTGGCCCAAGGACCTCATCGTGGCCGAGGCCCGGCTGCTCGGCGTGCCGGTCCTCGGTCTCGATGTGCAGCGGAGCACGCTCGACTACCGGGTCGAGGAGCTCGGCGACGAGCGCCGCGGGATCCGTCTGGCCCTGCCCGAGCTCGCCGGCGGCACCGCGGCCGAACGGGCCCGAATCGTGCGCCACCAGCCGTTCTCCTCGCTGCAGGATTTCCGCGATCGGGTGCGGCCGCGGCGAAAGACCTTCGAGGCGCTCGCCCGGGTCGGGGCGCTCGACAGTTTCATCGGGTATGACCGTGCCCGCCGGCACGAGCTCCTCGCCCATGTGCAGTCCCTCCGCGGCACCGCCGTCACCATCAACGACGACCAGCTGGCGTTCGAAGTCGAGTTGCCGGTGCAGGGTTTCGAGGGTGCCCGCTTCGACGCGGTGACCTCCCTGGAACTGCGCGGGCGCAGCCAGACCGACCTGGAGCTGCGGGACCTCCACCTCGCGGTGTCCGGGCACCAGATGACGCGGTTCTACCCGCTCTTCGCCGAGCTGGGAGTCACCCCGGCCTCCGAGCTCGCCGACCTGCCGGGCGGCACCGAGGTGCTCATCGCCGGGGTGCGCCGCGCCACGAACACCCCACCGATGCGCAACGGCCGACGGGTCGTCTTCGTCAGCCTCGACGACGGCACCGGGCCGGTGTCCAATGTCGTATTCTTCCATGACGCGCAGGAACGGATCGGCGGCCCGGTCTTCCAGACCCGCCATATCCTCGTGCGGGGTCGCACCCGCCGGTCGGGGGCGAAAGGGGTGTCCATCACCGGGGAGAACCTGTGGGATCTCACCGACGTCGCCCGAAAAGTCGACCAGCGGCGGAAGGCCGAGGCCGCGGCACGGCACACGGACCGAACCATGGAACTCGCGGCCGAACTGGCCGCCATCCCGGTCGACAACGTGCACCACCTGTGGCCGCTTCGCGCCTAGTCCGGCCGCGGATTCCGGTGGATGCCGCACCCACCCCGTTCTCGGTCGCGCGGCCTACACTGGCGGCCATGACCGACCAACAGCCCTATCAAGTTCTGCGGGAATACGACGACTTCGAACTCCGCCACTATCCCGATTACGTGCTCGTGCAGGTGGAGGTCACCGGCGGTTTCTCCGGCGCGGGCAACGCCGCTTTCGGTCCCCTCTTCCGCTACATCAGCGGCAAGAACCAGTCGGCCACCCGCATCGCGATGACTGCCCCGGTGCTCCAGGAGACCACGGCCGACGACGCGCACACCGTCAGTTTCGTTCTTCCCGAGGGGATGCCGGTCTCGGCGGTTCCCGTGCCGCAGGATGCCAGGGTGACCACCAGGGTGGTGCCGGCGCACAGGGCCGCGGCGCGCCGGTTCGGCGGCGGGTGGAGCGAGGCCCGTTTCAGGGAGAACGGCGACACCCTCCTGGCGGCCGTGCGGCGGGCTGATCTTGAGCCGGTCGGTGGCGTCTACTTCGCCCGGTTCGACCCACCCTGGAAACCCGGATTCCTCAAGCACAACGAGGCCCTCGTCCCCGTGGCATGACGAAAGCCCCGGTCCTGGCCATTTCGCCAGTTCCGGGGCTTCCGCTGTCATTCTTCCGGAGGGAGGGCTGCCTAGCCCTTGACCTGGCTGGAGGTTTCAACCTTCAGCCACGGGCCGGCCGGCACGCTGGCCCGGTCGACGAAACGCCAGCTGACATGGTCGTTGTCACCGTCGAGATCGGCGAAGCCGAGGCATCCGTTCAGCGCGGGTGACACGTCGGCGCCGGCACCCTGGCTGCTGTCGCCACTGAACTGGGTGTTGGCCGGACGTGCGTCGTTGCTACCGAAGACGTAGTTGGCGTCGTGGTAGAGCGAACCGCTCGAGGGTCCGGCGTCTTGGACCTGGCCGTAGCAGGTCTTGCCGTTGGGCCCGGTGAGCTGCACCCAGTGGTTCTTCATGTAGGAGTAGTTCGAGTCGGCACAGTGGTTCGTCCCGGTGGCGGCGTTATCCGCTGCGGCCCACGGGATCGTCTGGCAACGCTGCTTGAACGCGGTGGCGTCGTTGACGTCATCGAAGGGCAGGTCAAGGTAGAACGGGTTCTCCTTGGGGGTCATGCCGCTGGGGAAGAAGCCGTTCGCAGCCGTGCGAGCCTCGGTGCCGCAACCGCCGCCCGTTGTGACGCCGTCGCAGCCGCCGAAGCTGGCGAACCAGTTGCCGTCGTAGGTCGAGATCATCTGGCTGCCGTCGGGGAGGGACGCGTCGAAGATCTCGCCTACCCAGAACGAGGTCGAGACGATATTGGTGTGCAGCGGCGAGGTGCCCGTCGCCGCGGGAGCGGGGGCCGGCGCTGGGGCGGGAGCCGGCGCTGGGGCCGGTGCCGGAGCGGGCGCCGGTGCGGGTACGGGCGCCGGAGCCGGTACGGGCACGGGCGTCGACTTGTGGCCGTTCCCACGCCGGGATGTGGTGCCGGCAACGTTGCCGGTCGCGGAGGCCGCGCTCACCGAGGGCGACGAGGAGGAGCCTGAACCGTGGCGGTTGTGCTCACCGGCCCACGCCGCCGTCGATCCGACGGCGATACAGACGGCTGCCGTCGCGGCTGCGACGACTCCGATGGCTTTGCGGCGCTTCTGACGCTTGCGCGCCGAGACAAAATCGGCGCGCTGATTGAACTGCTTCATGGATCTTAAACCTTTCGTGTGACCGTAACGCGCCGATCACAAATCCATCCACAGAACCTACGACACGCATTTTGCAATGGGTTGACTGTAACCCATTTGGGGGGCAAACTCTAACCTGATCAAAAATCAGCATCGATCGGTGAGCTGCACCCGAGAGCGCCGCCGGCGCGCCGATGGCACGCCACAGAGCGAGGTGAAGGTAAGGAACCCTCAGCTCGGCGGCTACCCTAACACGGGCACCTGAGCAGGCAGGCTAGCGGGGCCCGGTGCCCACCTTGATCACGGCGTTCGGTGAGGCCTCATCGAACGCGTCACCGCCGTATTTCGCGTTGGCGACCGACATGACGGCCGGCCACATTCGGTGGCGCGCCGTCGCGGCCTGGCCGCTGTCGAAGTACACCAGCCGCTGGTTGGTCTCCCCCGTGAGGCTGACCACGGCGACGACGGTGGCGACCTTGGTGCTGGCGCCGCTCATCCAGGTGTCCTTGTTCCCGTCCGTCGTTCCGGTCTTGCCGATCATCGGCACCCGCGGTGAGGTGTCACGGTAGGACTGCTGAGCCGTGCCGTTCGTCATCACCCGCCGCATCGCGTAGGCCATCCCCGCGGTCACCGCCGGGTCGACCGCCTGCGTGCACTGTGATTTCGGTGCGGGCAGTTCCGTCCCGTCCGCGGCGACGATGCGGTCGATCACGACCGGGGTGCAGGCAACGCCCTTGTTGGCGATTCCGGCGAACGCCACTGCCATGCTCAACGGGGCGATCTCATTCGTCCCGATCACCGACGCCGCGTTCTGCAGCAGCGGATCACCGTCGGCGCGATGCATTCCGAAGGCCTCGGCGGTCTGACGGATGCCGCACAGGTCGAGTTTCTTCGCCATCCCGATGTAGCCGGTGTTGATCGAGCCGATCGTGGCCTCGAGTGCGCTGTAGTTGGCGCCGCTTTCGTTCGCGTCGTTCTTGGGGTTCCATTTGTCGCGGTCGTAATTCTGCGGGCCGAGACAGCTGTCTTTGAAGGTGCCCCAGTTCGCCTTCCGCCGCGAGTCGACCCGTTCGTTGAGGGAATGCCCTTCCCGCAGCCATTCCGCCAGGGTGAACACCTTGTAGGTCGAGCCCGGCTGGAATCCGCTCGATCCGCCGTCGACGTAGTCGGTGTTGTAATTGATCCCGGTGAAGTTGGCTCCCGTGGCCTGCACCGCCGGGTCCTGGCTGTAGTCCTTGTTCTGAGCCATCGCCAGCACCCGCCCGGTGCCCACCTGCACGCTCGAGATGACGCTTCCCACATCCCAGCCCGGGTAGGTCATCGGCACGTTTGCGCGGATGGCATTCTCGGCGGCAGCCTGCAGGTCGAGGTCGATGGTGGTGTACACGTTGTAGCCGCCGCGCCGGAAGTTGACGAGCCGGGTCGCCTCGTCGACGCCGAAGCTCGGATCGTTGCGCAGCACGTGGGTCACGTAGTCGCAGAAGAAGGCGCTTCCGCCCGCGGTCTGGCAGCCGGTGCTCGGCTCGGCGATCGACGGTTCGACGGGGGCGACGATGGCGGCCTCGAACTCGGCCCTGGTGATCTTGCGGTAGGTGAGCATGTCCCGCAGGATGTAGTCACGGCGGGTCCGGTTGGCCTGGTAGCCGTTGGCTGCCCCGTTGGTCTCACTCTGCGGGTCGTCCAGCTGGAACTTCACGGGATTGTTGACAATGGCCACGAGGCTGGCCGCCTGCGGCAGGGTCAGGTTCGCCGCCGTGGTGTGGAAGTAGTAGTTGGCCGCGGCCTCGATGCCGTAGACGGTGCCTCCGAACCCGGCGATGTTCAGGTACTGGCGGAGGATGTCGTTCTTGGAGTATTTCTTCTCGATCCCGATCGCCAGCCGCATCTCCTTGAGCTTGCGGTCGGGACTGGTCTCGGTGGCGGCGAGGTAGCACGTGTGCTGCGCGGCCATGTCGGAGAGCACCTCGCACTTCTGCACGAGCACGTTCTTCACGTACTGCTGGGTGATCGACGATCCTCCCTGAGTCGCCCCGCCGGCGAATGTGCTCACGGCCGCCCGGATGGTGCCCTGGAGGTCGACGCCGCCGTGCTCGTAGAACCGGGGGTCCTCGCTGGCGATCGCGGCATCCTTCACGTAGGGGCTGATCGCGTCCAGCCCGACCTCGATGCGATTCTGGTCGTAGAAGGACGCCAGCAGGTACGGTGTGCCATCGTTCTGCACCGCGTAGATGTTGCTCTTCTGGGACAGCGGTTCGATCGAGAGGAACTCCGGCAGGTTCTCGAAGACGTTGATGGTGTCGGTGGCGGCGATGCTCGACAGCGCGACCACCGGGGTGACCGCGACGGCCACCAGCAACCCCCCCGCCGAGCTCATCGCGAGAATCCCGAGCAACCCGCCGAACACGCCGGACACGGTCCGCCGCTCGGCGAATCCCGAGTTGCGCATCATGTCACCCCCGACCGGTCCCGTTCGATCCATTCACCATAGAACCCCACGCGGCCCTTCCTGAGGAGGGGCTTGCCGCGACGCGCCGAATATGGCATACCCGGGTGGCGCTACCGGGCCCGCATCCGGTTGCCCCGCGGATTGTGCTCGAGCTCGGCCAGCCCGAGCGCCTCCATCAGGGGCGGCACGTACATCCCGAACCGGCCGCGGAGACCCTTTTTCAGGCCGTACCAGCCTCCGACCGGGTTCGTTTCGGAACGCGCCCACGCCTCCACCGTGCCCTCGGCGGCAGGCTTCTGCTCGTCGGCGCTGCCGAGGGCGACCCAGTCCCCTGCGGCCCGCAGCATCGCCTGGAGGTCCTCCAGGCACCGCAGCCGATACGCCAGCGTGGTCGTTCCGACGACGCAGACCAGGCTCGGCGGGTCCGCGCTCTCGTCCCGATGCATCCGATACTCGGACGTGCCCGGCGGGGTGCGCAGCAGCCAGGGATCATCCCTGGTTCCGCTGCCGACGATGGCTTCGGTCATGGTGCCTCCCGTTTCGTGCCGGGCACCATTATCGCGCACCCGTGTCCGGTCCGCCAGAGCCGGTCACGGCAAGAAAGAAGGGGCCCGCCAGCGGATGCTGACGGACCCCTTCTTTCGCGCCGGATGGTCCCCGGCACGGGTTGGAACGACCGGTTAGACCGCGGCCGCCGGCTTCGGTACGGCCGGGACTGCGGCGCGGATGGCCCAGCCGAACAGGGCCAGGAGGATGCCGACGCCCATCGCGAAGACCGAGACGCCGAAGGCGACGATCGACGTGAACAGCGATGCACGCAGAAGCGAGGCGGTCATAACGGTGGGGCGGGTGGGGTCGTCCTGGGCGAGCTCGGCGTAGGTCTTGCCGCCGCTGGCCTTCATGGCGTGGTGGTTGATGATCGTCGCCTGGGCGTAGGCAGCCAGGGGGTTGTCGACGGTCGCACCGGCGAGGAAGGAGGCGTCCTCGGCGACGGTGATCTTCTCTTCGCTCAGTTGGCTGCTGACCGTGCCCCAGACGAGGCCGCCGACGAGGAGCATGACGATCCCGCCGATGATGCCGAGGAGCCCGATCAGCCTGACCAGGCCTGCTTTGCCGGATGTCAGGGTGACGGAAGACGATTCCGGGAGTATTGCGGTGCTCATCTGCTGGCCTTTCGTCGCGCCACGCGGTCGTGACACTGTCGTGACTCCAGCCTGACACTTTGTAAGCGTTTACACAGGCGATTCACACCAAGTACCCCACGACTGGGGGTATGGAAAGAGCGCGGCATCCGTGCTATGCCACGCTCTGTCCGCGAATTACTGTGGAACCGGTCTCAGAAGACGGTGAGTCCCCGCGCCCGGAACTGGTCCCGCACACGTTCCTGCAGTTCATTGTCGGGCGGGTGCACTCCGTGCAGCGGGTAGGGCAGGTTGAGCCTGTCCCACTTGTCCTCGCCCATCTGGTGGAACGGCAGCACCTCGACCCGTTCGACGTTCGGCCACCGCGCCACGATCTCGGCGACGGCGTCGACGTTGTCGACGGCGTCCGTGAGTCCCGGCACGAGCACGAAACGCACCCAGACCGGGATCTTCCGCTCGGCAAGACGGTCACCGAACGCGACAGTCGGAGCGAGCTCACGACCGGTCACTTCCTTGTACGTCTCCGGGAGACCCGACTTGACGTCGAGCAGCACCAGGTCGAGGTTGTCCAGCAGCGTGTCGGACGCGCTCTTGCCCAGGAACCCGGAGGTGTCCAGGGTGGTGTGCACGCCCAGCTTGTGGCATTCCTCGAAGATGCGCGCCACGAACGCGGGCTGCATGAGCGGCTCACCACCGGAGATGGTCAGCCCACCCCCGGTGGCGTCGAAGACGCCCTTGTAACGCTTGACCCGCGTCACGAGGTCATCGAGCGTCGTCAGCAACCCGTCGCGCATCTTCCAGGTGTCGGGGTTGTGGCAGTACTGGCAACGCAGCAGGCACCCAGAGAGGAAGAGCGTCATGCGCGTGCCTGGACCGTCGACGGCGGTGACCAGTTCCCACGAGTGGACACTGGCCACCGAGCCGTTGTGGATCGCCTCCATCTCGAGATGATGGAGTTCAGCCAGTTCGGCTTGTTCACTGCTGACGGATGAACCGTCCACCAGGTCGATGGCGGCGCCGGCGCTGGGCAGGCCGAGGTTTACTGCGGGCATTGTCTCGTCCTACTCAGCGTCGCCGCTTGTTGTTATCGGTGAATATTAGTGCGAGTGGAACGTGCGGCTGATGACATCCATCTGCTGCTCGCGGGTGAGGCGCACGAAGTTGACCGCGTAGCCGGAGACGCGAATCGTCAGCTGCGGGTAGTTCTCCGGGTGCAGCATGGCGTCTTCAAGGGTGTCCTTGTTCAGCACGTTGACGTTGATGTGGTACCCGGTCGCCGACGTGAACGCGTCGATGAGGCCGACCAGACTGGTGATCTGCTCTTCCTTGGTGTGGCCGAGGCCACTGGGAACCACGGTGTTGGTCAGCGAGATGCCGTCCTGCGCTTCGCTGTACGGGAGCTTGGCGACGCTGAGTGCCGATGCGAGCATCCCGTGGGTGTCGCGGCCGTTCATCGGGTTGGCACCCGGTGCGAACGGCTCACCCTTGCGGCGGCCATCCGGCGTGTTGCCGGTCGCCTTGCCGTAGACCACGTTGGAGGTGATCGTCAGGATCGACTGGGTGTGGATCGCGCCCCGGTAGGTGGGGTGCTTGCGGATCATTGTCATGAACCGCTCCATCACGTCGACGGCCATGGAGTCGACGCGGTCGTCGTCGTTACCGAACTGGGGGAACTCGCCCTCGATCGTGTAGTCGACGACGAGACCGGTCTCGTCACGAACCGGGCGCACCTTGGCGTACTTGATGGCCGACAGGGAGTCGGCGACCACGCTCAGGCCGGCGATGCCGCAGGCCATCGTGCGGATGATCTCCTTGTCGTGCAGCGCCATTTCGAGACGCTCATACGCGTACTTGTCGTGCATGTAGTGGATGCAGTTCAAGGCGGTGACGTAGGTCTCGGCGAGCCACTCGAGGGTCTCGAGGTAGGCCGGGAACACGGTGTCATAGGAGAGGATCTCCTCGGTGTTCGGTGCGGTTGCCGGGGCGACCTGCTTGCCGGAGACCTCGTCCTTGCCGCCGTTGATCGAGTACAGGAGCGCCTTGACGGCGTTGACCCTGGCCCCGAAGAACTGCATCTGCTTGCCGACGCGCATGGGCGAGACACAGCAGGCGATCGCGGCGTCGTCACCCATCTCGGCGCGGATGATCTCATCCGACTCGAACTGGATCGCCGAGGTGTCGATCGAGACCTGGGCGCAGAAGCGCTTGAAGCCCTCGGGGAGAGCGTCGCTCCACAGCACGGTGAGGTTCGGCTCCGGGGCGGCGCCGATGTTGTACAGCGTCTGGAGGAAGCGGAAGGTCGTCTTGGTGACCAGCGCGCGGCCGTCCTCGCCGATGCCGGCGAGGGACTCGGTGACCCAGGTCGGGTCGCCGGCGAAGATCTCGTCGTATTCGGGGGTGCGCAGGAAGCGCACGATGCGGAGCTTGATGACGAGGTCGTCGATGAGCTCCTGGGCGCCGGACTCGGTCAGGAGGCCGGCGGCGATGTCGCGTTCCATGTACGTGTCGAGGAACGCCGCGTTACGGCCGAACGACATTGCCGCGCCGTTCTGCTCCTTCACCGCGCCGAGGTAGGCGAAGTAGAGCCACTGCACGGCTTCCTGGGCCGTGACGGCGGGCTTGGAGATGTCGGAGCCGTAGCTGGCCGCCATCTGGACGAGTTCCTTGAGCGCACGGATCTGCTCGGAGTTCTCCTCGCGGGCGCGGATGATGTCCTCGGTCGAGGGCTCCATATCGAGCTCGGCGCGGTCGTTCTTCTTGCCGGCGATGAGCGCATCGACACCGTAGAGGGCAACGCGACGGTAGTCGCCGATGATCCGGCCACGGCCGTAGGCGTCTGGAAGCCCCGTGATCAGGTGGCTGTTGCGCGCACGGCGAACCCCGGGAGGGTAGACGTCGAACACGGCCGTGTTGTGGGTCTTGCGGTAGTCGGTGAAGATCTTCTCGAGCTCGGGAGACACGGGGTAGCCGTAGGTCTCGAGCGAGGTCGCAACCATTCGCCAGCCGCCGAACGGCATGATCGCGCGCTTGAGCGGGGCATCCGTCTGCAGGCCGACGATGACCTCGTTGGGCTGGTCGATGTAGCCGGGCTTGTGGGCTGTAATGGATGACGGGGTGGTCGCGTCAACGTCGTAGACGCCCTTGCGTCGTTCCTCGGGGAACATGGCGGACAGCTTGGCCCAGACCCCGGTCGTGCGAGCCGTCGGGCCCGCCAGGAAGGTGGCGTCGCCGAGGTAGGGCGTGTAATTGCGCTGGATGAAATCGCGAAGATCGATCGAATCCTGCCAGGGGCCGGACACGAAGTCCGGACGCTCGGCCTGCGTCGCGTCTTTGTCGCTGCGAACACCTTCTGTGATGGTCATGTAGATTGCACTCCTCGTGGGATCGAGTCTCCCCCGCCGCAGAAGTGTGTCTCCCACAGTCGGGCCTGGAGAGCAGGAACACGAGGATTGCGGCTAATGCGACGATGCATCGTGACTTGCCCTCTTCTGCCAACACTACTCCGGTCGGCGGGGCCATAACACGAATCGGGCCCGCCGTTTCGCGCCCGCGCCCTTAAGGGGAGGCGGCCCGTTCGCGGCCCGATTCACCGGGGCATCCGGATGCCCGGAAAAGCGATTTCGCCGCGGATCCAAAGGCCTGTCCAGAGGCCAGAATGACCGTTGAGCGCCTCAGCCGGAAGAATTTTCACAGTTTTTTTCCGGGGTTGAGCAGCGAGTCGGGGTCGAAGGCGGCCTTCACCCGGCGCTGAAGGTCGCGGAGGATGGGTCCGAGTTCGTCGTCGAGGTGGGCCTGCTTGAGCATTCCGATGCCATGCTCGCCCGACGCGGAGCCGCCGAGGGAGATCGCGAGCCGGATCACCCGGGCGAAGGCCTCGTGCGCTGCCTCGACCTCGGCCGGGTTCGCCGCGTCGAAGCCGATCATCGGGTGGAGGTTTCCGTCGCCGAGGTGCCCGCCGGTGCCGATGGGGATCGACAGTTCGCGGGAGATCTCGGCGAGCCCGGTCAGCAGGGCCTGCAGCTGGGACCGCGGCACGGTGATGTCCTCGTTGAGGCTGGACCCGCGCGCGGCCTGCAGTGCCGGCTGCAGCAGCCGGCGCGCCGTCATCAGCTGGTCCAGCTGCGCGGGATCGTGGGCGACGAGCACCTCGATGGCACCCTCGCCGCGGAGGATGGCGGCGTACTCCTCGACGTCGTCGTGGGCCTGGCCGGCCTGGTCCGACTGCACGAGCAGCAGTGCGGCAGCATCGGCCGGAAGCTTCGACTCCGGGTCGAAGGCGTTGATCGCGGTGATCGACGGGCCGTCGAGGTACTCGAGGATGCTGGGGCGCCGGTTGGACGCGACGATCAGCGCGGCCGCCGCGAGGGCGGCCTCCGTTCCGGCGAACGTCGCCGAGACCCCGGACGCGGGGGCCGGGGCAGGCAGCAGCCCGACCGTGATCTCGGTGATGATGCCGAGCGTGCCCTCCGAGCCGACGAGGAGCGCGGTCAGGTCGTAGCCGGCGACGCCCTTGATGGTGCGCTGGCCCGTGCGCACGACGGAGCCGTCGGCGAGCACGACGGTGAGCTGGCGCACGAAGTTCCCCGTGACGCCGTACTTGACGCAGAGCATCCCGCCGGCGTTGGTGGCGACGTTGCCGCCGACGGTCGAGCCCTTCCACGAGCCGGGATCCGGCGGGTAGAACAGTCCGACCGCGGCGGCGGCCCTGGCCAGGGCGTAGGTGCGCACGCCGGCCTGCACGGTGGCGGTCTGGTCTTCGGCGTCCACGGAAACGATCTTGTTCAGGCGGGTAGTGCTCAGCACGATGGAACCCTCGATCGCGTTTGCGCCCCCAGCCAGGCCGGTGCGCGCACCCTGCGGCACGATCGGGATGCGGTGGGCGGCGGCAAAGGCGACGACGGCGGCGACCTGCTCGGTGTTCACCGGCAGGGCGACCGCGAACGGGACACCGGCCGCGGTGCTGTCGGACTGGTCCCGGAGGTAGGCCCCGGTCTTCTCACCGGTGATCAGCTGGCCGGCTGGCAGAACCTCGGCCAGTGCTTCGAGGAGGGTGGGCTTGGGTGCTGTCGTGGTCACGGATGCCTCTGCGGTAGGAGTGTGTGCGGCCGGAGGTGGCGGCAGGCGATCACATCTGGTGAGGCGAGCGGGAACGCGCGGGCGAAGGGCTCGGACTCTGCGGAGGGCATGTCTCGGATGGCTGCGAGGGCAAGTCTATAAGAGAGTTTTTGTCGGGGTTCGGCTCGATGCCGGCATCAGGTCGGCACCCAATCTCCTCCGGGATTGTATTTATTGATGCATTTATGGTTAGGCTTGAGACATGAGTGCGCCCCGATCCCCCCGAAACGGCACCGCCGGTCCGTCCGCGGTGGAGCGGGTCTACGCCCATGTGGCCGAGGCGATCATCACCGGCGCGGTCGGCGCAAGTTCGCTGCTCACGGAAGGCGACGTCGCCGAGACCCTCGGCATCAGCCGCACCCCCGTGCGGGAAGCCTTCCTCGCCCTCGAGGCACACGGACTCCTCACTCTCTTCCCCAAGAAGGGCGCGGTCGTCACGGCCCTCGATGACGCCGAAACCGCCGAGCTGCTCCAGGTGCGCATCATGTTCGAGACGACCGCGGTGTCGCTGCACAGCGCCCGCCCGGGCGCCGACCGCGCCGTGGACGACGACCTGGCCGCCCTGATCCGGGAACAGGAAGAGGCCGCCCGGGCCGGTGACCTGCTCGCCTTCGCCCGCGCCGACCACCGCTTCCACGCCCGGGTCGTCGACGAGTCCCACAACCGTGTCATGGACGACTTCTACACCCAGCTCGGGCCGCGGCTCAAGCGGCTCCTGCACCGCGTGGCGACCCGCGACCCGGGCAGTCTCGAGCGCTTCATCACCGAGCACCGGGCCCTCGCCGGCTACCTCAGCGCCGGCGACGCCCCCGGTTACGAGGCCGCCCTCCGCCGTCATGTGCGGCACGGCTTCCCGGCGCCGCTCGAGTCCTGATCCCGGTGCCTGCGCGCCCGACTTTCGATCCAGAAAGATTCATGAACTTCCGCCGTACCGTCCCCGCCTGGCAACTCGCCGCACCCGCCCTCTTCGTGATGGCCTGGGGTGGCAATCACTTCACCCCGCTGCTGCACATGTACGAGTCGCTCGGCCACTATTCGGCCTTGATGGCCGATCTCTTCCTCGGCTTCTACGTCGTCGGGCTCATCCCCGGACTGCTGGTGGCCGGCGCCCTCTCCGACCGGTACGGACGCAAGCCCCTGTCCGTCGCCGGCGTCGCCATAGGCATCGCAGCCAGCATCCTGCTCGGTGCCGGCTTCTCCAGTGAGATCATGCTTTCCGTCGGCCGGTTCCTGGCCGGCCTGAGCGTGGGCGTGGCGATGTCGGTCGGGACCGCCTGGCTCAAGGAGCTCTCCAGCGCGCCGTTCGACCGCCAGGCCGACCGCACGGCCGGCGCCCGGCGTCCCGCCCTCACCCTGACGGTCGGGTTCGGCCTCGGCGCCGGAGTCGCCGGTGCCCTCGCCCAGTGGGGCCCGATGCCCACCCTCTCCCCTTACCTGGTCCACATCCTGCTCAGCCTGCTCGTGCTGCCCCGGCTACTCCGCGCCCCGGAGACGGTGCCGCGGTTCCGGTCGCACCGGCCGTTCTGGCAGGACCTCGCGGTGCCGCTGGCCGGCCACCGCCGGTTCCTGCGAGTCATCGCACCCTCGGCCCCCTGGGTCTTCGGCGCCGCGGCGATCGCCTACGCGATCATGCCCAAGCTCGTCGAGGACCAGCTGGGATCGCTCAATCTGGCGTTCGCGACCCTGCTCACCGTCGTGACTCTCGGCACCGGGGCGCTCGTGCAGCCCCTCGTCGCCCGGATCAACCAGGTCACCAGGGGGCGCGCCCTCGTGGTGGGGATGAGCGTCATGCTGCTCGGCCTGCTGCTCTCGATCGCCACCGCCATCGTGCTCTCGCCCGTGCTCGCGCTGATCACGGCGATCACCCTCGGCGCGTCCTACGGCATCTGCGTGGTGGCCGGTCTGGTCGAGATCCAGCGGATCTCGACCCCGGCCGACCTCGCCGGCATCACCGGGGTCTACTACAGCCTCACCTACGTCGGCTTCCTGTTGCCGGTGCTGTTCGCCTGGCTGAACTCGGTGGCCAGTTACGCCGTGCTGATGAGCGTGCTCGCCGCAGTCTGCGCCGGCTGCCTCGCGGCGGTGGCGTACGGCATCCGGCGAGTCTGATCGACCGATCGCACGACCCGACGAATGCCGCCGCTGGCGTACGCTGGCGACATGACTGAGTACGGTCGCGGCACCCCTCTCCCGGATTACCTCAACCGATGGGTCGCAACACAGCGCTGGTTCGCGAGCAAGGGGCACGTCCCGGTTCTCCGCAGCATCGCCCGGTGGTCCCTGCCCGCGGCCGAGCCGGGCGTGAACATCAGTACGCACCTCGTCATCGATGCGACACTCGGGGAGGATTCGCTCTACCAGCTGCCGCTCACGGAACGCACCGATCCGCTGCCGAACGGGGAGCGCGCCCTGGTCGCCAGGGTGGACGGACCCGACGGGAAAGCCCGATTCCTCTATGACGCACCGTATGACCCCGCGTACGCGACCGCGATCCTGCGGATCATCCTGGGCAAGGGTTCCTCACTCGGTTCGGAGGACGCGGGCGGCAGCGCGCGGGGAGAACTGCTGCTCGAGGCGATGGACGCTCCTCTCTATACAGTGGCGGCCAGCCGCGTGCTGACCGGGGAGCAGTCGAACACCTCGATCATCTTCGACACCCGGGGCGCGGACGGCACGCCGGCCCGCCCCGTCATCTGCAAGGTCTTCCGCGCCCTTCACCATGGCCAGAACCCGGACATCTCCGTGCAGGCGGCCCTGGCCAGGGCCGGCTCCCGGTTCGTGCCCGAACCGATCGGCTACGTCGAAGGCGAGTGGGACGACCCCGACCGAAAGGACGGACGGGCCAGGGGCCACCTAGCCTTCGCCCAGGAGTTCCTGCCCGGCGTCGAGGACGCCTGGCGTGCCGCGCTGGCTTCAGCCTCGGCCGAGGAGGACTTCACCCGGGAGGCCCACGACCTCGGCGTGGCGACGGCTGCCGTGCATGCCGACCTGGCCACGGTGATGCCGACCCGCGAGGCCACCCCCGACGTGATCGAGGCCGAGCTGGCGGGCATCCGGGACCGGTACCGCATCGCCGTGGCCGAGATTCCCGCGCTTGCCGGGTATCGCGCCGCGATCGAGACCATCTTCAGCCGGGCACGGACGGCGCCGTGGCCGCGACTGCAGCGCATCCACGGCGACTATCACCTGGGCCAGGTGCTCAATGTGCCCGGCGGACGAGGCTGGGTGCTGGTCGATTTCGAAGGCGAGCCGCTCCGCCCGCTGGAGGAGCGCAACCGGCCGGATGTCCCGCTCCGGGACGTCGCCGGCATGCTCCGGTCCTTCTCCTACGCGGCAGGCACCATCGAACTGGCGCATCCGGAACGTCAGGCGCAGGCGGTACTGGCCTGGGCCGATGCCTGCAGGGAGGCGTTCCTCGCCGGCTATGCCGAACGGTCCGGCCTCGACCTCAGCGCCCAGGGTGCCCTGCTGAGCGCGTTCGAACTCGACAAGGCCCTCTACGAGGCCGTCTACGAGACCCGAAACCGGCCGAGCTGGCTGCCGATCCCCCTCGCGGCGATCAAGCGCCTCGTCGACCTCGTCCCTGCCCCGGGCCACCCCTGACCCTGCCCGCCTTCCCCGCCCGCCCCAGCACTTACGCGAGTGAGGCGGAGGCGGATGCGGTGGGTGGGGCCGGTCAGCGCTTCAACTCGGGGAACTGGTCGTCCCGCCACTCGTCGGCCAGTCGCGTGCGGGTCGCGGCCGCGTCATCCTCGCGCATCCGGAGTTCCACCCGGCGAATCTTGCCCGAGCTGGTCTTGGGCAGTTCGAAGAACTCGACCCGGCGCACGCGCATATAAGGAGGTAGCCCGTTGCGGGCATGGCGCAGCACCTCGAGGGCGGTTTCGCCGTTGGACTCCCAGCCGGCGGCAAGCGCGATGTACGCCTTCGCGATGTTGAGGCGGGTGTCGTCCGGCGCCGGTACGACCGCGGCCTCCGCGACGGCCGGATGCTCGAGAAGCACGCTCTCAACCTCGAACGGCGACACCTTGTAGTCGGAGGACTTGAAGATGTCGTCGGTGCGCCCGATGAAGGTGATGTACCCGTCGCTGTCGCGGCTGGCGACGTCGCCGGTGTGGAAGTAGCCGTCGCGCACGGCCTCGGCCGTGCGCTCGGGGTCGCCGTGGTAGCCGGCCATCAGGTTCACGGCGGTCTCGGAGAGGTCGAGGCAGATCTCCCCCTCGTCGGCCAATTCGCCCGTGATCGGGTCGACCAGGCTGATCCTGACCCCGGGCAGCGGGAGCCCCATCGAGCCTGCCTTGAGGCGGGACCCCGGCCCGTTTCCGACGATCGCGGTGGTCTCGGTCTGGCCGTACCCGTCTCGGATCGTCAGCCCCCAGGCCCGCTGGATCTGGCTGATCACCTCGGGGTTCAACGGCTCACCGGCCGAGAGGATCTCTCGCAGCCCTTCAGGCTTGACGCCCAGCTCGGACTGGATCAGCATCCGCCACACCGTCGGCGGTGCACAGAAGGTCGTGACGCGGGCGCGGTGCAACTGGTCGGCGAGGGCGCGCGGGTCGAACCGGGCGTAGTTGTAGACGAACACGGTCGCCTCGGCGATCCACGGGGCGAAGAAGCTGCTCCACGCGTGCTTTCCCCAGCCGGGCGAGCTGATCGCCAGGTGCACGTCGTCGGGACGCACGCCGATCCAGAACATCGTGGTGAGGTGCCCCACCGGGTAGGACGTCTGGGTGTGCACGACCATCTTCGGCTTGCTGGTGGTGCCCGAGGTGAAGTAGATCAGCGACGCATCGTCGGATGCCACGGTGACCGTGGTCTTCGCCGGTGTGACAAGGTCGGCGTCGGCGTAGTGCGCCCACCCGGCCACGGCCTCACCCACGCAGATGCGCGAGTGGTCGCCAACGACGTGGGCGAACTTGGCCGCATCACTCGCGTTCGCGATCACATGATCGACTCCCCCGCGCCGCACCCGGTCGGCCAGGTCACCGGCGGCCAGAACGGTGGAGGTCGGCAGGATGACGGCTCCGGCCTTCATGATGCCGAGCATCAGTTCCCAGAGCTCGACCTGGTTGCCGAGCATGAGCATGACGTGGTCGCCCGGCTTCACGCCCTGCTGGATCAGCCAGAGCGCGACCTGGTCGGAGCGGGTGGACATCTCTGCGAAGGTGACCTTCAGTTCGCGGCCGTCCTCCTCCACGATCCAGAGGGCGGTCTTGTCGTTACCCTCCGCGATGACGTCGAACCAATCGGTCGCCCAGTTGAAGGAGGGCCCGACCTCGGGCCAGGCGAATTCGGCCGATGCACGCTCATGCCCTTCGCGCAGGCGCAGGAGCTGGTCCCGCGCGTCTCGGAAGCTGCTGGTGCTCGTAGGGTTGGTCACGGATTCCATTTTCCTCAACAGTGAATGCCCGGAACTGCATGAATCGACGTCTCCACGCCGTCCGCGCCGTGTGGGCGACGCTCCACTCACTCTAGGACTCCGGCCCGGTCCCTCTCCGGTGGCACTGACCGTCGACCTCAGGCGAAGTCGCTGCTCCGGGATCCCGCCCTGAGGTCGGACGCGCGTATCGCGCCGGGCCGGTCGGGCATCCGCCCGTAACCGTCCCGCAGAACGTGCTGCATGGTGCCGCCGATGCCGACGAGGGCAAGTGCACCGAGAATGATGAGAATGAGCATGGCCTGCCTCCAGATCAGGAACGAATCGATTGGTCTGAGCCTCCTCGCTAAGGCGGGCCGGTCACATCGGGCGGATGTCGTAACTCGGCGGATCACGGCGCCGGCAGCCTAAGGCGGCGGCCGACCCTCGCCGGGCTGAGAGAAAAGCCGGCTTTTGCGGCCCGAAAGGCTGCACACCTCTCAGCTCGGCGAAGGACGGGGCGGCAGGGCGGCTATCGCCAGGTGGCGGCGGTGCGAGAGGTACGCGGCTTCGGTGCGGGTGACGGCGCCGGTCTTCCGGAGGATGTTCGACACGTGCACGCTCGCAGTCTTCACGCTGATGAACAGGCGCTCAGCGATCTGGCGGTTGCTCAGACCCTGGGCGAGCAGGTCCAGCACCTGGCGCTCTCGCTCCGTCAGCAGGGCCGCGGTCTGGGCCTCTGCCGAGAGGTCGCTCGCCCCAGGCCTGGCCGGGCCGATGCGCCGCAGGAGCCGGGCGGCCTGGTCCGCCACGAGTCCGAGGCCGATCCGTTCGGCGTCGCCGCGGGCCGTCTCGGCCCACCCGCGCGCGCTCGACCGGTCACCGCCGGTGGCGAACGCCTCGGCCAGGCGGAAGGCCGCGTACGGCGCCAGCTGGGCGTCCGCCTCCGGGACGGCGGATGCCGCAACCGCCGCCTTCCACGCCTCCGGATCCGTTCCCGTTCGGCCGGGGCCGCTCAGTTCCGCGTCGAAGACGGCCAGAAGGGCCGGCGCCGTCGGCCAGGGCGACGCCGCGGCCAGCGCGGCGCGCAGCTTCTCTTCGAGACGGTCGAGGATTCGGCCCGGACCGCCGCCGGTCCGGGCCGGCCCGGCACCAGGCTCGGCGCCCACGCCGGCGTCCTGCCCGGACTCGCGTTCGATCGGCGAGCCGCCGGCGCGTGCGGCCGCGATCACCCGGGCACCGATGGCCAGCAACGGCAGATCGTATGCCGGGAACGACCGGTGCTCCGGTTCGAAAAGCACGCTCACCTCGCGCCATGCCTCCTGGAGGTCGCCCTGCGCCAACGCGATCTCCGCCGCGACCGCGGCGAGCCCGAGCCGGGATTGGGCGTCGATGCGCACCTGCAGGTTGAGCGCGCCACGCCAGCCGCGGAGCATCCGCTCGGCGCCTGGCGCGTCGCCGGCGCGGAGGTTGGAGTGCAGTTTGAGCCGCTGGAGATGCGCGCGATAGCCGATCGGCGGGTCGAGCTCGAGGGCGCGGTCGAGGAGTTCGTCGGCGCGCTGGGTCTGGCCGAGCGCGGCAAGCGGCCCAATCAGGTTCGACAGCAGCATGGCGCCCGACGTTCGCTCGACCCCGCGCTGCCTCGCCCGCTCCACTCCCTCCTCGGCGACGCGCACCGCGTCGTCGAACCGGCCGAGCAGATGCAGGGCGTCGGACTGGTTCACCCAGAACCGCAGCCGGGCCGAGTCGTTGTCCCCGGCCAGCTCCCCGGCCAGCTCCAGGTCGGCCAGGCCTGCCTCGATGGCTCCCGCGCACAACCGGGAGAATCCGCGAATGTTCGCCGCAACAGACATCCGCGGCCCGGAGCCGACCTCGGCCGCCTGCGCGTAGGCATCGTTGGCGGTTCCGACGGCCTCGTCGAACCGGGCTTCGAGCATCAGCCTGGCCGCCAATTCGCCGAGGACATTGGCGCGAAGCACGCTGGGCGGCTGATCGGCGAGCACGTCCAGGGCCTCCCGGAGGAGGGCGACGGAGCCGATCTGACCGATGTTCGCGAGATACGAGGCCTTGTTCCGGAGCATCCGGGCATAACGCTCGGGGTCAGCGGAGCTCGAACCGGCGATGGCTTCGTCGATCAGGGCGATGGCGCGCTCGCTCTCGCCGGCGTTGCGCAGGATGTAGGAGGTTTCGGCGAGCAGGTCGACCCGGCTGCGCCCGGCCAGTTCCTCGGCATCCGGGATCTGGTCCCAGAGTTCGATCGCCCGCTCCCCCATCCGTGCTGCCGAGGCGAAGGCGTAGGAGCGGTGAGCCTGCACCATCGCGGTGACGGAGGAAGCGAACGCCTTCCGCAGGTTGTGCGCGGCCATCCAGTGATAGGAGACGGCGGTGGCGTCGGGGCTCGCCTCGCTGCGACCGGATTCGAGGGCCTCGGCGTAGCGGGTGTGGAACCGCACCCACTCTCCGGGCAGGAGCTGGTCGTGGACGGCCTCGCGCACGAGCGCGTGACGGAAGGCGTACGCGGTGCCGAGCGCGACGAGCACACCGGCGTTGACGGCTTCCCCGGCGGCCGCGTCGATGTCCTCCGCGCTGTCGTCGCAGACGAGCGCGAGCAGCTCGTGTTCGACCCGCACCCCGCCGGCCGCGAGCAGCCGCATGATGCGCTTGGTGTTCTCGTTGAGCAGTTCGTACCGGGCGAGCAGGATGCCCCGAAGGGTCTCCGGCACGCTCTCCGCGCCGGAGAAGATCTCACAGCCGATCAGCTCCTCGACGAAGAACGGGACACCGTCCGTGCGCTCGTGCACGAGGCCGATCTCCCGCTCGTCGGGCGACGCACCGAGGATGCCCATGGCCATCTGGCGCACCTGGGCGCGGGTCAGCCTGGCCAGTTCGCGCCGTTCGGCGCGCCGGTTGCGGTCGAGTTCGGGCAGCCAGGCCCGGAGCGGTCTTCCCCGGCCCAGCTCGTCGCTGCGGAATGTCAGCACGAAGAGGATGCGGTCCCGCTCGATCACCCGGATGAGGTATCTCAGCAGCCCGAGGGTGCCCTGGTCGGCCCAGTGCAGGTCTTCGATGACGAACACGAGCGGATGCACCCTGGCCGCGGCCTCGAGGGTGCCGGCGACGGCGTCATAGACACTGTTGGCGCTGACGCTGTTGGCGCTGAGCCGGCTGGACGCGCCGGCTTCGGGCGGGGCAACGGCGTAACGCGGGAGACCGAGTTCGGGCAGGAGCAGGAGCAGGAACAGCGTCTCCCCTGCCTGGCCCGCAGCCTCCAGGAACGCCTGTTCGCCGATCCCGGCGGCCAGTTCCCGCAGCGCGGCGACGACGGGAGTGTACGGCGGGGCGTCGCTGTCGAGGTCGATCGATTGCCCGCGCAGCACCAGCGGACGGTCCGGCCGGCCCGGCCCGGCCACAGGTTCGGGTTCGGGTTCGGGACGAAGCTCGTCCAGGAATTCCTGGACGAGCCGGGTCTTCCCGATTCCGGCCTCGCCGCCGAACGCCACCGTGCGCGTGCGGCCGGCCTGAACGTCGGCGAAGGCACCGCGAAGCGCCTCGAGGTCGGCCTCGCGGCCGACGAGCGCCGTGCTCTGCTCGGTGTGCATGCGTCCATCGTGCCACTGCCCGGCGACGCCGGCACCGATGGCGCCTGCGGCCGGTGCGGCCGGCCGGACCGGCCGGGTCACCGTGAGTCGGGTCACCGAGAGGAGTGGACCTGCGGATGCCAGGCGATCCGCAGCCGGTCGATGATCCGCTGCGCCAGGGTCGCCCTGGCCGTCCCTCGCGCACGCTCCTCGTCCAGGCGTTCGAGCGCCACCCGCCGACGCTCCAGGTCTCGGTGGAGCCGTTCCTCGTCGGCGCGGTAGAGCCGGTAGAAGGCGTATTCACTCATCTGCACTATGTCCTCTTTCCTTGTTTCCTGTTCTTCACAGTGCGCTCTAAGGCGATGGCCGGGCATCGGACGGATGCCCTATTTCCGCGGGCCTATGCTGGCGGACAACGGAGGGAACGGCGATGAGCCAGGAACGCACGGTTCGGCCAGGGAAACCGCGCCGCGCCTCAGGTCCCGGAGCCGCAGCCCACGGTGCCCCGTGGCTCCGGCTCTCGATCGCCGCGGGCGTGCTCGCCGTCGCCGGCAGCGTGGTCGGGCTGGGCGTCGGCGGGTTCTACGCGAACCTGACTCCGGCCTTCCTGCCCCAGGCCCTGGCCCAGGACGTCGCCAACCTCGCCCTGGCGGCCCCGGCCCTGCTGGTCTGCGCGCTCCTCGCGCTGCGGGGGTCGCTCCGCGCCCGCCTGGTCTGGCTGGGCGTGCTGGCGTTCACGGTCTACAACTACGTCATCTACACCTTCTCGATCCCGTTCGGCCCGTTGTTCCCGCTCTGGGTGGCCGTGCTGGGCCTCAGCCTCTTCTCACTGATCGGCGGGGTCGCGAGCACGGATGCCGGGGCCGTCGCCGCCCGGTTCGAGAGCCGGCCGGCGATCCTCGCCACGGCGTGGTCCCTCATCGTCGTCGGCGCCCTGTTCGGCCTGCTCTGGCTGTCGGAAGACGTTCCGGCCCTGCTGTCGGGCACCACACCGCGGAGCGTGCTGGACCTGGGCATTCCGACGAACCCGGTGCACATCCTCGACCTGGCCTTCTTCCTGCCCGCGGTCGTCGGCACCGGCATCCTTTTGCTCCGGCGCCGGGCGCAGGCCTACCCGGTGGCGCCGGCGTTCCTCGTGTTCCTGATCCTCACGGGGGTGCCGATCATGGTCACCCCGGTCGTGCAGTCGGTGCGCGGCGAGACGGCGGCCTGGACGGTGCTGGCGCCGATCGGAGTGCTCACCGTGCTCATGCTGGTGCTGCTCACCTGGCTGCTCCGCACCGTGGGATCCCCCGACCGGGCCGGGGCGCATGGCCGGTCGGGAGAGCCCGCAGGCTAGGCCGGGCTTCCGGCGATGTTGACCATCCAGCTCACACCGAACTTGTCCAGGCACATCCCGAAGCTGTCACCCCACGGGGCCTTGTTGAGCGGCATGGTCACGGTGCCGCCGGCCGAGAGCCCGTCCCAGAACCGGCGCAGCTCGGTCTCGTCCGCGGAGTCGCCGCTCAGGGAGACCGCGTAATTGGTGCCCGGCGTGTACTCCATGCTGTTGGGCGTGTCCGCGCCCATCAGCACCAGGCCGCCGTCCGTTTCCAGCATGGCGTGCATGGTCTTGTCCTGCTCAGCCGGGTCCTGGCTGACCTGGAACTCGGCGAACGTGCTGCGGGTCAGGGCGCCGCCGAAGACCGACTGGTAGAACTCCATGGCTTCCTTGGCCGTGTCGCGAAAACTCAGGTACGGGTTGAGACGTGTGGTCATGAGCTGCTCTCCTCGATCGATGGATTCCTGCCTCGATTATCGACCAGCCGGCGCGGATACACGAGAGCAGATCAGCTACGCCCCTGCGTCGGCACGATCGCGGTCGCCGAGCTTCATCGCCTTGATCAGCGACGCGAAACGCGCGTTTCCGGGCAGGTCGTCGATCAGTACGGACACCCCGTCCGCGCCGGCCAGCGGAATCCGCCAGTTCGGGTACTCGTTCATCGTTCCCGGCTGATTCTGGGTGCGCCGCTCACCGACCGCGTCGACCAGCGCCACGCCGAGCAGCGAGGACGGCGTCAGCGCCGTGAACGCGTACAGTGCCTCGACGGTCTCCTGGATCCCGACGGGCGTCCCGGACTCCGGCAGCAGCCCGCGCTCTCGCACGAGGGCGAGCACCGCCTCCTGCTCCACCGCGTCGGCGGCCCGCTCTTCGTCGACCGGGCGACCGAGCAGGCCCAGGGATTCGCGCAGGGCCACGTGGTCTCCGGCGAGGTAGCCGGCGGTCGGCGGCAGGTCGTGGGTGTTCACGCTGGTCAGGCACTGCTGCCGGTAGTGCTCGGGGGCGAACGGCACCCCGTTGTCACGCTCGAACCAGAGGATGGAGGTTCCGAAGATGCAGCGCTCGGCCAGGTACTCCCGCACCCAGCCCTCGAAGACACCGAGGTCCTCGCCGATCACGATCGCCCCGGCGCGCTGGGCCTCGAGCGCCAGGATGCCGATGAGGGCCTCATGGTCGTAGTGCACGTAGGTGCCGTCTCCCGGACCGGCGCCTTCCGGGATCCACCAGAGCCGGAAGAGACCCAGGATGTGGTCGACGCGCACCCCGCCGGCGTGACGGAGCACGCTGCGGAGCATGTCCCGATACGCCGCGTAGCCCGAGTCGGCGAGCCGGCCCGGGTGCCACGGCGGCTGGGACCAGTTCTGGCCGATCTGGTTGAACATGTCCGGCGGCGCACCGACGGTCATCCCCTGGGCGAGCACGTCGTGCAGGGTCCACGCATCCGAGCCGTGGCGCTGCACCCCGACCGCGAGGTCGTGCACGACTCCGATGCCCATGCCGGCATCCGTCGCCGCCCGCTGGGCGGTCTCCAGCTGGTGGTCGCACACCCACTGCAGCCAGCAGTGGAAGGTCACCCGGCCGGCAAGCTCGTCCCGGTGCAGTGCGGCGAAGGGGCCGCGCGGCCCGGTCGGTTCCTGCAGCCACTCCGGCGAGTCCGCCGGGAAGCGTTCGGTCAACGCGCACCACAGCGCGAAGTCCTCGAGCCCCTGGCCCTGCTCCCGGCGGAAGACCTCGAACTGGTGCTCCCTGGCCGGGCTGCGCCGAACCTGGTGGATGAGTTCGAGGGCGGTGAGCTTGGCCTCGTACGAGGAGTCCCGGTCCAACCGTTCGGTGTCGAGGTTCGCCGGCTGCATCGCGGCCGCCAGAGTCTCGACGACGGTGCGGGACCCGGCGGGCAGGTAGGCGTACTCGGGGATGTCCTCGACCCGGATGTACAGCGGGTGGAAGAACCGCCGGCTGGACGGCAGGTACGGCGACGGCTCCACGGGCGGGGCCGGCTCCGAGGCGTGCAGCGGGTTGACCAGCACGAAACCGGCGCCGTACCGGGCTCCGGAGATCGCGGCCAGGTCGGCCAGGTCGGCGAAGTCGCCGATTCCCCAGGACCGTGAGGACCGCACGGAATACAGCTGGGCCATCAGGCCCCAGCTCTGCTGCCCGGCGAGGGCCTGGGTGGTCTGCAAGCGCTCGGGGGTGACCACGAGCGTGCTCCTGGCCGCCTCACCGCCCGCCTCGGCGAGCATGGTGTGCCAGCCGAGCGGCAGGTCGGCGGGCACGACGAAGGTGGCCCGGCTGACACTCCGGCCGTCCACGTTCCGGGGGTCGCTCCAGTCGCCGCGCTGCGGAACCGGATGCCGTGAACCGTCTTCGGCGAGGACCGACACCGTGACCGACTCTCCGGCGCCGGCGTGCACGGCGACGTCGAGTTCGCTGCCCTCGCGGGCGACGAGAGTGGGCTGCAGCAGCCGACGCCACGGTTCACTCTGTTTCTCGGCCAGCGACGACGCGAGCTCTTCCGGCGAACCGGCCGGGACGCCCAGGGCAGTGAGCACGCCGCGCAGAGTCTCGGCCTGCACGGTTCGTTCCACACCGTCCCAGCCGCGGATCGAGGTGTCCACCCCGTGTGCCCGTGCCAGGTCCAGCAACGCTGCCGTCGGTTCGTCGGTCTGGCCGTGCTTCATGGCCGCACTCGTTTCATGGCCCCACTCTATGGCCTGTGCCCGAGGCCGCCCGCCGTTCAGGCGAGGACGGTGGCGCGTACCGCCCAGGCACGGGCCGACAGGGGAATCGAGCCGTCCGGCTGCAGGGGCAGGCGCGCGCGGAGGATCTCGCGCAGGTAGGCCCGCCGCCGCTCGTCCAGCGACATCAGGTAGGCGGGAGCCGCGCCCTGCCCGCCCAGGAACGGCTCCCAATAGTCGTCGAAGCCCTGGAACGGGGTGGGGATGTCGATGGCCCTGACCTCGGGGTCGGCCAGGCCTGCCTCGGTGAACAGGTCGTGCAGGGCCTCGGGCCGGCACGACGGGAACCGGGCGCCTTCGTGCAGGCGCGCCGCGTCGGGGTCGAGCAGGGCTGCGGCGTCCCAGAAATACCGGATGAGCTCCATCTTCCCGGCGTAGTCCCAGACATAGGCGCCGATGGTGCCTCCTTCCACGGTCACCCGGGCCATCTCGGCCAACGCCGCCCGCTGATCCGCGATGAAGTTGAGGACCAGTCCGGACACGGCCACGTCGACCGCCTGGCCGGGAAGCGGGATGGCCTCGGCGCCGCCCTGGTAGAGCCGTGCCCGGCCGCCCAGATTCTCCCGCGCCGCCGCAAGGAATCCGGCCGAGGGTTCCACCCCCGTCACCTCGGACGGGGAGCACCGGTCGAGGATCTCCTGGCACAACACCCCGGTGCCGCAGCCCACGTCGAGCCAGCGCCGACCGGGCGCGATCCCGAGCCAGTCGACGAACTCCGCGGCGACCAGACGGCTCCACCGCCCGATGTACCGTTCGTACGGGCTTCCCTGCTCCCAGCGCTCGAGCGCCGGTTCCGAATCCATGGTCGCCTCTCTCCACGCCTGCGTCTGTGACTCTCGCTGCCGGGACCTCGAGCCTGATCCGCCGGGCCGGACATCCGCCACCGATTGCTCACAAACTACAACCCGTCCGGGCGAATGCGACAGGGACTCCTACGCTGGAAGCATGGAAGCTCGAATGCCCACGATGACGCAACCGATCCTCACTGTCACGATCAACCCGGCCCTGGACGTCAGCACGTCCACCGAACGAGTGATCAGCGATCACAAGATGCGGTGCGGCGCGTCCCGCCTCGACCCCGGCGGCGGCGGGGTCAACGTGGCCAGGGTGGTGCAGCGGCTGGGCGGCCAGGCACTCGCGATCTACACCGCCGGCGGGGCCACCGGGCAGGCGTACCGGCATCTCATCGAGGCCGAGCGCATCCCGACCCTGGTGGTGCCGATCCAGGGCAGCACCAGGGAGAGTTTCACGGTCGACGAGTCAACCACCGGGAAGCAGTTCCGGTTCGTGCTGCAGGGCCCCGAGCTGAGCGAGCCGGAGTGGCGGGCCTGTCTCGCGCTCATCGCGGACTCGATGCCGGCGGGCGGCTATGTGGTTGCCAGCGGCAGCCTGCCCCCGGGGGTGCCGGACGACTTCTACGCCCGGGTCGCCCGCCTGGCCCGTGCGCGGGGTGCGCGCTGCATCGTCGACGCCTCGGGGCCGGCACTCGCGGCCGCGCTGGCCGAGGGCGTGTTCCTGGTCAAGCCGAGCGGGCGCGAGCTTGCGGCGCATGTCGGCGCGGTCCTCGACAGCGAGCAGAGTCAGGTCGACGCGGTCGCCTCCCTCGTCGCCGACGGTTCGGCGGAGTTCGTGGCCCTCACCCTCGGCGGCGCCGGCGCCGTGCTCGCCTCGGCGAGCGGGGTCATCCGCCTGCCGGTGCCGAAGGTCGACGTGGTGAGCACGGTCGGCGCCGGCGACAGTTTCCTGGGCGCGTTCGTGCTGCGGATGGCGCAGGGCCAGGACACGGATGCGGCGTTCCGCGCGGCCGTGGCCGCGGGAAGCGCGACGGCCATGACGCCGGCGACGGAGTTGTGCCACCGGCACGACGTCGAACGGCTGGAGGCCCTGCTGGCGGCCGTACCGGTCTGACCCGGGGCAGGTCGGCTGCCGGGGCCGCCCAGGTCAGTGATCCGGGCGGGCCCGGCTCGGCTGCACCCGAGGCGGCTCCCCCGGCATCTTTGGGAAGTCCGGCGGGAACGGCAGCTCGCCGAGGCCCGCCTCCCGGTCCCGGTCCCACCAGCCGAGCAGCAGGTCGATCGTTCCGGGATGATCGTGCATCCGCGCCCAGGGGTCGCCGGTGCTGCGCAGCCGATCCGGCACGGTGGCGACGGTGTGGTCCCGGGGATCGGCGTTGCCCAGCTCATCCCAGTCGAGCGGGCAGGACACAGGCGCGTGGGCGAGCGGCCGCGGGCTGTAGGCGCCGGCCATCGTGCGGTCCCGGTTCGCCTGGTTGAAGTCGACGAACACCCGCTCGCCCCGCTCCTCCTTCCACCAGTTCGTCGTGACCTGGCGCGGCATCCGGCGTTCCAGTTCCCGTGCGGCCGCGATCACGGCGTGCCGCACGTCCAGGAACTCATGGGTCGGGGTGATCGGCGCGAAGACGTGCAGGCCGCGGTTCCCGGATGTCTTCACGAAGGCGGTGAGGCCGGCCTCCCCGAGCACCGACCGCAGTTCGACCGCGGCCGTGACGGCATCGCCGAACCCGGTGCCCGGCTGCGGGTCGAGGTCGATCCGCAGCTCGTCGGGGTTGTCGGGCAGCCCGGCGCGCGAGGCCCACGGGTGGAACACGACCGTGTTCATCTGCACCGCCCAGACCGCTGCGGCGGGTTCGTCGAGGACCAGTTGCGGATGCGACCGTCCGCTCGGGAAGACGACCGTCACCGAGCGCACGAAGTCGGGCGCACCCCGCGGCGGGTTCTTCGAGTAGTACTGGTCGCCCTCGACGCCGTCCGGGAACCGCTGCAGGGTCACCGGCCGGTCGCCGTTGGCACGGATGAAGGCGGTGCCGACATCGATGATGTAGCGGGCAAGGTCCAGCTTGGTGGTCCCGGTCTCCCGCCAGAGGATCCGGCCGGGGCTGGAGAGGCGCACCTCGCGGTCGCCCTGCGGTCCGGGGACGGTCAGGAGCACGGCATCGGTTCCCATGCGGACAACCTAGCGGGATTTGCGCCGCCCGCTACCAGCCTGTTCGATCCCGGCAATCAGCAGGTCAGTACCAGTTGACGCTCTCGGAGTGCGCCCACGCCCCGCAGGGGTTTCCGTACCGGGCTGCGATGTAGCCCAGTCCCCAGTCGATCTGGGTCGCGGCGTTCGTGCGCCAGTCGCTGCCGGCCGACGCCATCTTGCTGCCGGGAAGGGACTGCGGGATGCCGTAGGCCCCGCTGCCGGCGTTGTAGGCGTCGGCTCGCCAACTGGATTCCCGGTTCCACAGCGACACCAGGCAGCTGAATTCGCCCTGGCTCCACCCGCGTGCGGACACGGCCGAGGAGGCGTAGGCACGTGCCGCTGCCGGATCGACGACAACGCCGGGTGACGGCGCGGTACCCGAGCCCCCGGTTCCGGTCCCCGCGCTTCCGGGCCCCCCGCCCTGGCCGGCCGCGGCCTGCGCCGCGGCTGCTGCCCGTGCCGCTTCCGCCTGCTGCTTCTTGTAGGCCTCGTCCGCGGCGACCCCGGCCAGATAGGAGCGTTCAGTTTCCGCCGTGGAGTTCTTGAGGCTGGCGAGCTGGGCGACGAGCACGTCGGCCGTCGCGGTCTGCACGGCCAGCTGCTCATCGGCGGCGCGCTGGGCGGTCACCGCCGCGGAAGCCCGGGTCTGCGCGACCCTGGCCAGTCGGTCCCGCTCGGCGGCGGCCGCCGCCGCGGCCTTCGAGGCGCTCTGGACCACGTTGGCCTGCGTCAGGGCCCGCTGCTGGATGCCGGCGGCCGTCTCGCCGAGGCGTGTCGTCACGCCCAGCTGGTAGAGCAGGTCGGCCCCGCCGTCGGCAGACAGGAGCAGCCGGGTGACGACGCCGCCCGATCCGGCCCGGTAGAGCTGCGCCCCGATCCGGCCGAGCTGATCGTCTGCCGCGGACGCTTTGTCCGAGGCGACGGCCAGTCGGGCGGAGAGCGCGGCGGCGCGCGCGGCGGCCGTGCCCGAGTCGGCCTGGGCCGTGGCGGCCGCCTCGTTGGCGACGATGGCCGCATCGCCGAGGCTCGCGGCCGTGGCCTCCAGACCGGACAACAGGGCGGTGATCCGCTCGACCGCGGCCTGGGTCGTTGCCGTGGTGCTCCGGGCCGCCTCGACATCCGCCCAGCTCGGGTAGGTCTCGTCGGCCCGGGCCGGAGCCGACAGGGACAGGGCGCAGAGGGCGACGAGGGCGGCCACGCAGAGCGGTGTCGTGCGCACGCGTCTCCCCCGGGTTCTCGTCGAGCGGTTGCTGTCGAGTCTAGTTCGGCGCCGGTGCGGCCCACGGCTGCCCCGGCGCCGAAGCGGTGGCCGGCCCGCTCTGGGGCCGGCCACCGTCGCTCACACGACGAGCGCCAGGCGCCGGTCGACCCGGAGGCCGTCGCCATCGACGGAGACGGTGACCACTCCCCCGGACACCAGGTCGCCCGCGACCAGCAGGTCTGCGACGCGGTCGTCGAGCTCACGCTGGATGACCCGGCGCAGCGGCCTCGCCCCGTATTCCGGCTGGTAGCCGTGGGTCGCGATCCAGTCGACGGCCTCGTCGGTGACCGTGATGCCGATCCCCTGGTTGTGGAGCCGGGCCTCGGTCTGGCCGAGGAGCAGCCGCACGATCCGGTGCAGCTGCGGCTGGTCGAGCTTGCGGAACAGCACGATCTCGTCGATCCGGTTGAGGAACTCCGGCCGCATGGCCTCGCGGAGCTTGCCCATCACCCGGTCACGGAGCGCCTTCTCCGAGCCGAAGCCGTTGCCGGCCCCGTCCGTCTCGGTGGTGAAGCCCAGGGCCCCGCTGCGGCTGGCCAGGATCTCGGAGCCGAGGTTCGAGGTCATGATCACGACCGTGTTGCGGAAGTCCACCGTTCGACCCTGGCCATCGGTGAGGTGCCCGTCGTCGAGCACCTGCAGCAGCAGGTTGAACACGTCGGGGTGCGCTTTCTCGATCTCATCGAGGAGCACGACCGAGTACGGGTTCCGCCGCACGCGTTCGGTCAGCTGCCCTGCCTCGTCGTAGCCGACGTAGCCGGGAGGAGCGCCGACGAGCCTGCTCACCGTGTGCCGCTCGCTGAACTCGCTCATGTCGAACCGCAGCATGGCGTTCTCGTCGCCGAAGAGCGACTCCGCGAGGGCCTTGGCGAGCTCGGTCTTGCCGACGCCGGTGGGCCCGAGGAACAGGAAGCTTCCGACGGGCCGGCCTGCGTCGCCCAGGCCGGTGCGGTTGCGTCGCACGGACTTCGCGATCACTGTCACCGCGTCATCCTGCCCGACGACCCGCAGGTGCAAGTCGTCTTCGAGCCGGGCCAGGCGTTCGCGGTCGCCGGCGGTGAGCCAGCTGGCCGGGATGCCCGTCGCCCGGGCGATGATCTCGGCGATCTCGGGCTCGCCGACGACGGCGTCACTCTGCGGCGGCACGGATGCCCGGCCGGTGTCGGCCGTTTCGATCCGCTCCTGCAGGGTGTCGGCCTCATCACGCAGCCTCGATGCCTCCTCATACTGTTCGGCGGCCACCGCGTCGGTCTTGGCGGACTCGAGGGCCGCCAGCCGCTCCCGCAGCCCGGCCAGGTCAGGCCGGGAACCGAGCTTCAGGCGCAGCCGGGCGCCGGCCTGGTCGATCAGGTCGATGGCCTTGTCCGGCAGGAACCGGTCGGGGATGTAGCGCGCCGACAGTTCGACGGCGCTCCGGATAGCCTCGGCCGTGTACCGCACGCCGTGGTGCTCCTCGTACCGGTCCTGCAAACCCGTGAGGATCTGCACGGCGTCGTCGATGCTCGGCTCGCCGACCCGAACGGGCTGGAACCGGCGTTCGAGCGCCGGGTCCTTCTCGACCGTGCGGTATTCCTTGAGGGTCGTCGCTCCCACCACGTGCAATTCGCCGCGGGCCAGGCGCGGCTTGAGGATGTTGCCGGCATCCATCGCCCCGTCGCCGGCCCCTCCCGCTCCGACCACGGTGTGCAGCTCGTCGATGAAGACGATGAGCTGGTCGGTGCGCGCGCTGATTTCGTCCATCGTCTTGGTCAGTCGTTCCTCGAAGTCGCCGCGGTACCGGGTGCCGGCGAGCATGGCGGGCAGGTCGAGCGCGATCACGCGCTTCTGCCGCAGCTGCTCCGGGACCTTCCCATCGACGATGGCCTGGGCCAGCCCCTCGACGATCGCGGTCTTGCCGACCCCGGCCTCGCCGATCAGCACGGGGTTGTTCTTGGTGCGGCGGGACAGGATCTCGATGGTCTGGTCGATCTCATCGGCCCGGCCGATGACCGGGTCCAGCTTGCCGTCGCGGGCACGCTGGGTGAGGTCGGTGCCGTAGAGCTCAAGCATCGGGGTCTCGGATTCCGCGGCCGCTTCGGTTCGCTCACCGGCCTGCTGGCCGTCCTCCGCCGCGCGGGCACCGGACTGCAGGGACTCCTGGGTGACTCCGGCTGCGGCCAGCACCTGGCCGGCCGGGGAATCCTGATTCACCACGAACGCGAAGAAGAGGTGTTCGGGGTCGATGTAGGTCGAGCCGAAGGCGCGGGCGACCTGGTGCGCATCCAGCAGCGCGCGCTGCGCCGACGGGGTCAGCGAAGGGTCGGCGTCGGGGCGCAACTCGGACTTCTCCGGGAGGCGCTGCTCGGCGGCCTTGGCGATGGCGCCCGGATTCGACCCGGCTCGCCGGATCGCCCCGGCGGCAGGCTCCTCCACCGCCAGGACCCGGAGGATGTGCAGCACATCGACGTCGGAGTGGCCGTGGTCGATGGCGTACCGGGCAGCCTGGGCGAGCACCTCGTGGGTGCGGCGGCTGAGCAGCCGGGTGATGTCGATGGGACGCGCCGACTGGACGGCGCGCTGGCCCTGCAGGTAGCGGGCGATGAACTCGTCGAACGAACCGCCGTCTGACCCTGCGGGACCAAGGAATGTAGGCATGTGACCTCCTGATGGTGAAACTTGAGTGTCCTTGACTCAACTTAACGTGGGCATCCTGATTTCATTCCCGGGGTTTCCCGTGAGTCAGCCGTGACGCCCGGATCGGGCCAGGCCGCCGGAGAATGTGGTGGACTGGGCAGACCTGCTCGAGACCGGAGACCTGCCCACGATGAAGCTCACCGACATCACCCCGCCCGCGCGGAGCTTTTCGCGCTGGCTCACCGAGGAGGAGATCGGCCAGGTCCTCGCCAGCGACCGAGGCTGGCGACTCGCCCCCGATGGCAGCGTCATCGCCGGCAAGCTGCGCAAGACGACCATCGCCGCATCGCTGACCGACCTCGGCGCGGCGGCCCTGGCCAACCGATGGACGAGCCGGGCCGCCGCGCCGGGCAGCGACGGCAGCGGCCCGACCCACATCATGTGGGGCGTGTTCAATGCGCGCACCGATGCCGACATCGCCGCCGCCATCGCCGGGCGGTCCTGAGTGATGACCGCACGGTCCTCCGACCGCGGACAGGCCCCAACCGCCCTCCCCCGCACATTCGGACGCTGGTTGCTGGGCGCGTTCCTGCTCCTGGCCGGGATCAGCCACCTGAGCTGGAACCGGGAGGCGTTCCTGGCCCAGGTGCCGCAGTGGCTGCCGTTGGGCGGAGACTTCGTCGTGATCGCGTCCGGCCTGGTCGAGATCGCCCTGGGCACCGCCCTGCTCGCCCTGCCCCGATGGCGCGTGCCGGTGGGCTGGGTCGTCGCCGCGTTCTTCCTGGCCGTCTTCCCCGGCAACATCTCCCAGTTCGTCACGGGCACCGACTCGTTCGGGCTCAACTCCGACCTCAGCCGGGGCATCCGGCTGGCCTTCCAGCCCCTGCTGGTGCTCTGGGCCCTGTGGTCCACCGGTGCCTGGCAGGCCTGGCGGTCGGCCCGGTCGGCCCGGCGCCGCTGAACCGGGCTCCCAGTCCCTTGTCAGGATCCCGGATACCCCATGGGGTATCCTGAACGGGACAGCTGAACGAGAGGGAACATCGAATGTGCCGAGCAGTGACGTGTAAGAAGTGCGGAAAGACAACCTGGGCCGGGTGCGGACAGCACGTCGACCAGGTGATGCGGGGGGTTCCGGGCGCGCAACGCTGCCGCGGGCACGAGAACGAACCGTCCCCCAAGGGATTCTTCGCCCGGCTGTTCTCCGGCAGCTGAGCCGACCGCGGCGCCCGCCCGCGGCGCCCGCCCGACGGAGCGCCGAGCCGGAATCAGTAGTCGCTGGCCGGCGACCCGGACTTCTCGGCATGCTTGAGCCTGAGCACGGCCAGGTCGATGCTCACGAACACCTCGGTGCGGGCGGCCCGCCGATCCTCGTAGTCCGGGTCGCGGTCGTCGATGGCGAGCCGCACCAGCTTCGCTGACACCGCGGCCCTGATCTCGTCGCTCGCGGCCCGCTGGGCCCGCTCGACGATGCGGGCAACGTGCCGGTCGTCCTCGGCGACCGCCCGCAAGGCGATCGACAGCCGTTCGTGCACCCGACGCCGGAGCCGGAGCTGGCTGATGTCCGCGTGCTGGTCCTCGGTGAGATCGGTGGTCCACCGGGACCTGGTCAGTGCCTTCCGGAGGCGGCGCACCCGCCGGGCGTAGGAGTCGTTCTGGCGGATGAGCACGTCCAGTTCGTTCCGGGCGGCGTCCGCATACGTTTCGGGATCGTAGTCGGCGTGCTCTCTGAGCGCGCCGATGATGATCTCGTTCTTGACGGCCATCCGCACGGCCGACAGCGCGATGAAGAGGCCTTCGTCGACCATCGTGCTGACCTTTGACACGTCACTTCCTCACCCGATGCACTGAGCCTACCGGGAGGCACGCCGGCTCTCCACAGGGCTGGCGCGCCTCCAGGCTCACCCTGCCGCGGAGACCGGGGACGACAACGGGGTGATGTAGGAGTACCCGGTGCTGGTGTTCTTGGTCATCGACAGCACGAGTTCCATATGCGGCTCGAGGGCGGTGACCTTGTCGAGCGGCGAACCCACGATGAGCTGGAACCCCAGGCCCTTCCAGGCGGCCACCGCCCGGCCGGCGAACTCTGAGTCGGACTTGACGAACCCCTCGTCGAGGAAGACCGGCGCGAAGCGCGGCCGGGTGCGGCTCTCGTCGCCGAGCTGGAACCGGAGGGCCGCGCCGACGACGAATGCGACCAGCTCCTGGGACTCGCCGCCGCTCTTGCCGCCGAGGGAGGAGTACGTGCTGACTTCGTCCCCGTCGGGGGTGATCCTGACCGCGGTGATCTCCACGTGCTTGCGCACGTCCAGCAGCAGGTCCCGCGGTGACTCGGTGCGGGTGCCACCCTCCGGCCGGCGAATCCGGCCCATGAACGCCTGCAACCGGGCGAACCGGCTCTCCGTTTGTTCGTCACTGAAGTCCTCGGTGGACCCGGAGGAGAGCAGCTTGAGCTCCGTGCGGAACGCCGCCTGGTCGTCGCGGTGGAGCCGGCGCAGGGAGATCCGCAGGCGGTCCCTGCCCGCGCCGAACGGCAGGGTGGTGAGGATCTCATTGATCGGCTGCAACCGGTCCTCGATCTCCTCGATGGCGGTGCTGAAGGCACCGATCAGCGGCACGAGGTCCTGGCCGCTCCAGGCCGAGAGCCGCCGCTTCCATTCCTGGCGCCGCTCGTGCAGGCCCAGCGTGTAGACGGCATCGAGGATGTCCCGGTAACTCGTGTACGAATCGAGCGACACGCCGATGTTCGGGTCGGGCCAGCGGGCCTGGAAGTTCTCGAAGATGCGCAGCAGGGAGTCCCGTGCGCTCGCGGCGTTGCCCCGGTCCTGAACGGACTGTTCGGTGAGTCGTTCGCGCAGCCGCTTCACCCCGTTCTCGAACGCGGCGAGGTCGCCCTCGTCTCCGACGGCGGCGAACTGGGCATCGAGGTGGGCGGAATGCTCCTCCGTGAGGGTGACGGATGCCGTGGCCGCCATCCGGTCCAACCGCACGCTCACGGCATCCTGCCGGTCGACGATCTCGGTCTGTTCGGCTCGGAGCAGCGCGGCCCGGGCGTCGGCGGAGTGCTTCTGTTTCTGGGCGGCGTCGAGTTCGGCGCCAAGGCGCTCCTCCTCGTGGCCGAGGGCGCGGAGCACGTCGCTGTCGGCCAGCACCCGTTCCGACTCGGCTTCCTTGTCCCGGATCCGGGATTCCGCGGCGGCGACGTCGATGGCCGGCCAGGCGGTGTCGAGCACGAACCGGTGGGCGCTGCGGAGGTCCTGGTGCGCGGCCAGGCGGGCGGCCAGGGCGGAGGCCTCCGCAGCGAACGCGTCCGCGATCCCGGTCAGCCGGTTCAGCTCGGCGGCGATCTCGTCGAGCCGGGCTCGGCTGGAGAAACCGATGATCGACTTCTGGTCGGCGTTCCAGCCGTGGGCCCCGCGCGTGCCGTTCCGGTTCTGGCCGCTCATCGTCACCCGCGGCCCGTCGCCGGCGAGGTCGGCAGGAGTGGCGACGCAGAGGGCGTCGAGGTTCGACGCCCGCGCCCGGTCCTGTACCCAGCCGCTGAACGGGGAGTCCTTGAAGACGAGCTTGCCGGAGACGAAACGCGGGTCGCCGGCCACGTCGCGGTGCTCCCGGAGCTTCACTCCTTCGAAGTGGATCCGCACCGGGATCCGGAGAGGGTCGATGGCTTCGCCGAGGGCCCGGAGGCGCGTCTCGTCGACGAGCATGACCCGCACGACGGAGGCCAGGGTCACCTCGGCGGCCTGGCGCCACGCCTCCTCGCCCGGCGCGACGTCGATGAGCTCGGCCACGAAGGGCAGCTCGGCGGCCGGGATCCCGGCTGCCTCGGCGATCATCAGCCGCGCGTTGTGCAGGTGCTGCGGAACCAGGCTCTGCCGCCCGGTCAGGAAGTCCCGTTCCTGTTTCACAGCGCGGATCTGCTCCTCGACCGGATAGGACCGGCGCTGGAGGGCCAGGCGTTCCGCGTCGAGGTCCTTCTCCGCCGCGTCGAACCGGGCCAGGAAGTGCCGGGCGGCACCCTGCGCCAGGCTGAAGTCGTGCGGGCTGTCGATCGGGGCGGCCAGGGCCCGGCTGCGCTCGACGAACCGCGCCCGTTCCGCTGCCACGTCGTCGCGCTTGTCCCGGAGCAGGCCGAGCTCGCTCTGCAGGCTGGCGAGGACGTCGCCGCCGTTCTCCCGCTGCTGGTGCTGGATGCCGGCGATCCTGGCCTTGAGGAGCGTCTCGGCGTCGCGCGCCTGGGTCAGCGCCACCTGGTTCTCGCGCCGCTCGGCCCCGTTGGCGTCGGCGGCTCCCTCGAGCAGGCCCCGTTCGGTCTGCAGTTGCCAGAGCACGAAGGGCGTGTCGCCGGTGCGGTGCACCCCGAACCTGTCGACGAGGTCGGCCTTCTCGGTCGACGTCTCGTAGATCTGGTGCAGGCTGGGCAGACGTTCCAGCACGCGGGCTTTCTGGGCCTCGGTGACCATGGCCCCATACGAACGTTCGAGGTCCTCGAAGTGGTCGACCGCCTTGTCGGCCGCGGCGTAGGTCGCGGGTTCCTCGAGCACCATGGACTTGTAGAGACCGTCCACGGTCTTGACCTGCTGGCCGGCCTGGATCCGGGCGAGCAGGCGGAGCGCCTTCCCACCCTCGCCATTGGCGCCGATCCCGAGCCGGGTGTACAAGGTCTGGGCGAATGCCGCGTAGGTGTCGAAGACGGCCAGCTCGGGGAAGCGTGCCTTCATGGCCCGTTTGTCGAACCGGGACTCGGTGACCTCCGACAGCTCGCGCAGGTCGAACGCGCCGTCGGTGGTGGCCATCTTCATGGTGATGTCGGCGAACTTGTTTCCCCCGCGGGGCACGAAGTAGGCGCGCAGCACGGTGAAGCGGCGCTGGTTGTCGTCGATGAAGGTCATCGCCACCGCACCCCAGGTGGAGGCGTCCGCGCCGCGCAACACCTGGTCCTGCAGTTGGCCGGTCCCTGCCTCCCGGTTGGAGTCGGTCTTGCCGCGGAGGTAGGTCATCAGGTTGCGCTGGTCGACGCTGCGCGCCCGGCCCGAGCCGGCATCGTTGGACGCCCCGTTGAAGGGGGTGTCCGAGGGCATCATCAGCGCGAGGTACGCGTCGAGCAGGCTGCTCTTGCCGGTGCCGGACGCACCGGAGACGAGGGTGGACTCCCGGGCGAAGGCGACCTCGTGGTGGCCGTGGAAGCCACCCCAGTTGACCATCTGGAAGGACTCGGCGCGCCACTGGGTGGTGCCCTCGGTGAGTCCGTCCACGTAGAACAGAGGGGAATCGCTCATCGGCTGGCCTCCAGGTTGGACTCGGTGATCTCGTCGAGGGTGACCGGCAGATCAGGCAGGGTGACGCCGTCGGACAGGGCGTCGTCGGGCAGGGCGGCGGCGTCCGGCACGCCGGGCTCGTCACCGTTCTGCACGGCCAGCCACTGCAGCAGTTCGCCCAGCCGCTCAACAGGCAGGAGCACCTCGATCACCGCGGAGATGCGGAACCGGTCGGAATCGCTCGTCTTGAGCAGCACCCGGGCCTTGACGAGGCTCTCCACCGCGGCGGCGGCCCTGCGGGCGTCGCCGGAGCGGTCTGTGGCGTGCTCGGGCCGGAAGTGGGCCACGTTGTCGACCAGGTTGTCACGGTCGACGATCACGATCTCGTGGCCGTTGGCCCGCTCGCTGCGGAACCGCTGCCGCAGCAGCACGAGCAGGATGGTCTCCTCCCGGGTGTAGGAGACGTCGTGCAGGAGGGTCGGGAACCGATCGCCGCCCTCGGCCACGGCCTGCCTCTTGAACGCCACCTCGTAGTGCCGGTCCACGTGCAGGTCGAGGAAGACGTCATTGAGGCGCGACTTGAGCAGGCCCTCCGACTGCAGGAGGGTGCGCCACTCCGCAGGCTGGAGGGCCGCGGAGATGTACCGGTGCTTGAGCAGCAGCACAAGGGTTCGGCGCTGGTCGAGGGTGAGCCCGCCCTCGTCGCCCTCGAACAGGGAGAAGCTGTGCGCGTCGCCCTCCTGCCGCGGCTCTTCTTCGGCGGCGCGGTCGTCGGTCCAGGCGTCAGTCATCATCGGGTCCATAGTTCAGGGCGGACAGCGCCGCCGTTTCGTCATCGTTCAGGATGATGCGGGGCACCTCGAAGCGGCGGCTGGAGCCGTCGGGACGCACGGTTTCGAGCGTCTCGACGGTGCCTGCCCGGTGCACGGCGTCGACCTGGGTGGCGATCTGCAGCATCCCGAGGATCTCAACCGGGCGGCGCATACTCGCGGCGAGCTCGTTGAAGGCGTCGCCGACGGATGCCGCCCCGCCCCGGCCGAAGGCGCTCACCAGGGCGTCGCGCATCTCGCCGAGGCGCGGTCCGCCTTGCTGGCGCAGCTCGTCGAGACTCGGCGGCGCCGGCGCGTCGTCGGTGACGTCCTCGAGCGCGGGCGGGGGGCGGTGCAGGGCGGGGTCGTAGAAGCGTTCCCGGAGGTGCTCGACCTCGAGCGTGCCCGGCATGAGTTCGGCGGTGACCGTGCTGCGTGGTCCGGCGGTCAGCATCCAGGTCGCGAGTTCCCTGTTGATGTCGCGGAGGAGGCGTTCCAGTTCGCGGTCCTTCACGACGTCGTGGTTGACGATGTGTTCCCGCAGCGTGGTGGTGAGCCCGTTCCGCTGGGTCAGCACGTCGTCGATGCCCTTGCGGATCAGGCCGACGGTTCCCATCAGCCCGCGACGCTCGGCGGCGCTGAGTTCGAGGGCGAACGGGTGCAGCAGGATGGTTTCGAGGTCGTTCTTCAGGTCGGCGAGGAGCGAGTCGTTGCGCAGGAGGGTGAAGGCCCCCTCGAAGGCGCGACCCTCCGGGGTCGACGACATCAGCGCATCCGTCTTCGACAGGTACTCGTCGAGCACCTCGCCGATCGGGCGATCCTCGTTGCGGAAGTCGTTGACGATCTGCCGGTGCATCCCGGCGACGGATTCCTCGACGCGTTTGAAGTCGCTCGGCAGCGCCGTGATCAGGTCGACGAGGTTCGCGTAGCCCTCGTGCATCGCCTCGTTCGACACGGCGGCGATCTCGCCGCCTGCGGCGAGCCGGTCACGCTCGCCCTGTTTCTCGGCGATCTCCTGGTCCAGGCGACGGATGCGTTCCGCCCGGTCGGGGTTGGCCTGCGTGGCACGGTGGCGCACGGTGTCGACGATGGTGGTCAGGCGGGACTCGCTGATCAGAGCGCGGTCACGTGACAGGCCCTCGACCAGGAGCAGGGCCTCGAGGGCGTGCGAGGTGAGCGAATACTGCTCCTCGTCGCCCTCCCCCGACTCCCGGTAGAGCCACTGGTCGTTCATCCATTGCACGCAGAGGGCGCGGCCGTTCCTGCCCGGCACCTCGCTCTCGATCGAGCGGAGGTCGGCGAGGTAGGCGTCGACCTGGGCGTGCAGTCGCTCGGCCGGAACGCTGCGGCGGTCCCTGCTGAAGGACGACTTGAACACGGCGAGCACGAACGGGGCCCACTTGCGGTCCAGCAGGCGAAGGGTGGGTTTGTCGAACGCTTCGCGTACCCGCGCCAATTCACCCGCAATTTCACTCATCCTGCCACCGATTATCCCATCACCGGCTGCCGGCCGGAGGACCGCCGGTAGCGTGGAGGAATGAGCAGCTCAGCCCTGACCCCCAGCTACATCGAACCCGGCCAGGCTTTCGACCGGGACACCAACTACATCGAGGACCGGATCACCCGGGGCACCCTGGGCGACTGGCCGGTGGAGCCCGGCCGGTATCGGCTGGTGGCGGCCAGGGCCTGCCCCTGGGCCAACCGGACGACGATCGTGCGCCGCCTGCTCGGACTCGAAGGGGTGATCTCGCTCGGCCTCCCCGGCCCCACCCACGACAAGAACAGCTGGACCTTCGACCTCGACCCCGGCGGGATCGATCCGGTCCTCGGGATCGAGAGGCTGCAGCAGGCGTTCTTCACGCGTTTTCCCGACTACCCGCGCGGGATCACCGTGCCGGCGATCGTCGACGTTCCCACCGGAATGGTCGTCACCAACGACTATCCGCAGATCACCCTCGACCTCGAGACGGAGTGGGTGGAGCACCACCGGGCCGGCGCCCCCGCCCTGTACCCGGAGGCGCGACGGGCCGAGATCGACGAGGTGGCCCTGGTCATCTTCCACGATGTGAACAACGGCGTCTACAAGTGCGGTTTCGCCGGCAGCCAGAAGGCCTACGAGCGGGCCTACCACGCGCTGTTCGCCCGCCTGGACTGGCTGGAGGAACGCCTGGCCGGGCAGCGCTACCTCGTCGGCGACACGATCACCGAGGCGGACGTCCGCCTGTTCACCACCCTCGTCCGCTTCGACGCCGTCTACCACGGTCACTTCAAATGCAACCGCAACAAGCTCAGCGAGATGCCCGTGCTGTGGGCGTATGCGCGGGACCTGTTCCAGACCCCCGGGTTCGGCGACACCGTCGATTTCGAGCAGATCAAGCAGCACTACTACCTCACCCACCGCGACATCAATCCGAGCGGGATCGTGCCCCAGGGGCCGGATGCCCGCGGCTGGCTCGAACCGTCCGGGCGCGAGGCGCTTGGCGGTCGCCCGTTCGGCGCCGGCACAGCTCGGGGCCCGCCCGTGGACGCCGAGCGGGTGCCCGCTCTCTAGTCACGACCCCGTCATGCCCGGTCGGGGCCGACGCCGGGCGTCACAGTCGTCTGGCCTGCCGGCCCGGTCGGTATTCTGGGGGCATGAAGATGCCCGCGCTCGCCGCCCTCACCCTGCTGGGAGCGCTGGCCCTGACCGGCTGCGCCGCCGGAACGACCAGCCCGGCCGTCGGCCCGGCCCCCACGAGCACGGGATCGGCATCCGCCGCGCCGGGCGGCTCCTGCGCCGGGGTGAACGTCGTGGTGGACTTCGGCCCGCTCGACGAAGCCACCATCACCGACTGCGCGGCCACCGGCGACGCGGCGACCGTCCCGGCGAGCCAGCTTGTCGCGGCCGCCGGGGCCACAACCGAGGGCACCGCGCAGTACGGCGACCAGGTGGTCTGCCGGGTCAACGGTCGCCCCGCCGCCGACGAGACGATCACGGTCGACGGCGCGGCGCCGTTCACCGAATCGTGCCAGGGCATGCCCGCGGCCGCGGCGTACTGGGCGCTCTGGATCAAGCCGTCCGCCGACGCGGACTGGGAATACGCGCAGGAGGGTCTCGGCTCCCTGCAGCTGAAGCCCGGCCAGTCCGTCGGCCTCGTCTTCACGACCGGCACCGAAACGCCCACACCCGGCAGCTAGTGTTCCGTTTCCGGCCGGCTCCCCTGCGCGCCGCGGCGTTCCTCGCCGTGGGCTTCGTGCTGTTGCGGGCGGGCTACCGGGTTCTCTTCGCCGGGGCGTCCGGTCCCGGCCTCCTGCTGCTGGACCTGCCGAGGATTCCGCTGGCCGGGCCGTTCAGCCAGATCGCCCTGCTCGGGCCGGTCACCGCCGGCGGCCTGGCCAATGCCGCCCTGAGCGCCCTGCCGGTCGCGGCGTTGATCCTCGTCTTCGGGGTACTCAACGCCGTGCTGGACGTGAGCCGGCTCTTCGCCCGCGGTGCCGGGCGCGGCCCGCTGCGCACGGTCTCCCGTGCCCTGGTGATCGCCTGGGCGACGTTCCCGGCCCTGCTCGATTCGGTCATGCGCGTGCGGGTGGCCGGCCGGCTGCGCGGCGGCGAGCGGTCGATCCCGGCCCTGCTCGTTCCCGTCTTCGAACAGACGATCGAGCGGGCCCTCGCCCTCGCCGCCTCGATGGAGACCCGCGGCTTCGCCGCCGCGCACGTCGTCGACGGGGCCTGCGAGAGGCCGGTCGTGATGACGGATGCCGCGCTCGGCTTCGACGACCCGCAGGCGGACGAGCCCGAACGCGGGCCCGACGGCCAGGACGACTGGCACCTCGCCGACCTGAACCTCGAGTTCGCGCCGGGCACACTCACCGTGATCGCCGGGGCGACCGGGTCGGGCAAGAGCAGCCTGCTGCACAGCCTGAGCGGCCTGTTCCAGCACTTCTTCGAGGGCCGCCAGGCAGGCCGGATCACCGTGGGCGGCGCCAACCGCGCCGGGACTCCCCCGCGCGACACCGCCGGTTTCGTCGGGGTGGTCAGCCAGAACGTGCGGCTCTCCTTCGTGGCCGAAAACGTGCGGGACGAAATCGGCTTCGCCCTGGCCGTGCGCGGCGTGGCCGCCGTCATCGTCGACCAGCGGGTGCGGGAGATCGCCGGCCGGCTGGGCATCGGGCATCTGCTGGGCCGGCCGGTGCACGCACTGTCGGCGGGAGAGGCAAGCCTGGTGGCCATCGGCGCCGCCCTGGCCTCCCGGCCGATCCTGCTCCTGGTCGACGAGCCGCTGGCCGACCTGGACGCCCCGGCCCGGGTGCGCGTCTGCGGGCTGCTCGAGCGTCTCGCCCACGAGTCGGGGGTCTGCGTCGTCGTCGCCGAACACAACACTCGCGAGTGGACGGGCGCGGCGGATGCCTGGCTCGAGTTGCGCGGCACCCGGGCGCACCGGCTCGAGGCCGGTGAGGTCCCCGGCACCGCGCCGGCCGCCGGTCCGGCCGGCCTCGCGCCGGCGATCCCCGCCGAGCGGAAGCACGCAGCACCGGGGGCGCCGCTCGCGAGCATCCGTCACCTGAGCGTGCGCCGCGGGTCCGATCTGGTGGTCGACGACGTGTCGCTCGAGATCGCGTCCGGCGACGTCATCGCCCTCGAAGGCCCCAACGGTGCCGGCAAGTCCAGCCTGCTCGCGGCGCTGGCCCTGCCCGTTGCGCGCGGGACCGTGTTCGTCGCCGGGCGGGACGTGGCGGCGCTCCGCCCCGGGGACCGCCGGGCTGCGGTGGCGCTGGTGCCGGAGCACGCCGACGACCTGCTCTTCTCGACCACGGTCGCCGAGGAGTGCCGCCGGGCCGACCGGGCCGTGCGCCGCACCGAAGCCGCCGGCGATGCGCAGCCCACCGCGGCCCGGTTCGCGGGACTGCTCGGTCTCGACCTCGCCTCCGCCCGGCATCTCCTGCGCCGGCACCCGCGCGATCTGTCGGCCGGCGAACGGCTCTGCCTCGTCATCGCGATCCAGCTCGCGGCGGCGCCGTCGGTGCTGCTGGTCGACGAACCGACCCGCGGGCTCGACCCGGGGGCCCGGGCGCTCGTGGGCGCCGCACTGCTCCGTGCCGGGCGCACCGCCTCAGCCGTGGTGTTCGCCACCCACGACCGGGACTTCGCTCGCACCCTCGCCACGCGCACGATCTCGATGCAGGCCGGCCGCGTCGCGAACGGGCCGCTGGTGGGGGCACCGTGATCGGCGCGGGCGGGCGCTGGACGTCCGGGATCCTGGTCGGCGGCAGCATCCTCGCCGCCGCGGGCTTCGCCTGGCCCCTCTTCGCCGCCGCCGTGCCCCGGGACGCCCAAGCGGCCGTGCCGATCGTGGCGTTCGCGCTGGTCCCGGCGCTGGTCGTGGCGCTCGCCCTGACGCTCGACCGGGAGATGTACACCGCGAAGACCGTCGCCCTGCTCGGCGTGCTGTCGGCGGTCGGCGCCGCGGTGCGCATCGCCGGCACCGGGGTGGGCGGGGTGGAGGCCGTGTTCGTCCTGCTGGTACTGGCCGGCCGGGCCTACGGCGCCCGGTTCGGCTTCCTGCTCGGGCTGCTGACCATCGCGGTGTCCTCGATGCTCTGGGGCGGCTTCGGCCCGTGGACACCGTTCCAGATGTTCGCCTGCGGCTGGGTCGGCGCCGGCGCGGGCCTGCTGCCGCGCGTCGGCCGCACCGGTACGGGGGCGGGCCCGGGGAGCCGGCTGGAGGCACGGCTCGAGATCGCGCTGCTGGCCGGCTACGGCATCGTCGCGTCCTACCTGTTCGGCCTGGTGATGAACCTCTGGTTCTGGCCGTTCGCGGTGGGCGGCGGCACCGGGATCTCCTACGCCGCGGATGCCCCGCTGGGCGACAACGTCGCCTCCTTCACCCTGTACACGCTGGTGACCTCGACCCTGACCTGGGACACCGTGCGCGCCGTCACCACGGTCGCGGGGATCGTGCTGGTGGGCCCGGCCGCGCTGTCCGCGCTGCGCCGGGCCCGGTTGTCCGGCACTAGACCGAGAAGTACTTCGCCTCGGGGTGGTGGAACACGAACGCATCCGTCGACTGCTCCGGGTGCAGCTGCAGCTCCTCGGACAGGACCACGCCCATCCGCTCGGGCCTGAGCAGCTCGACCACCTTGCGGCGGTCCTCCATCTCCGGGCAGGCCGGGTAGCCGAGCGAGAAGCGGGCGCCACGGTATTCGAGCTTGAACATGCCCGCCACATCCTTCGGGTCCTCCGCACCGAGGCCGAGTTCGTCCCGCACCCTGGCGTGCCAGTATTCGGCGAGGGCCTCGGTGAGCTGCATGGTCAGGCCGTTGAGCTCCATGTAGTCGCGGTACTTGTTCTCGGCGAACAGTTTCGCGGTGACCGTGTCGACGTTCGCCCCGGCGGTGACGAGCTGGAGGGCGACGACATCCGTCTGCCCCGACTCCCGGGGGCGCACGAAGTCGGCCAGGCACAGGTGCCGGTCGCGGCGCTGCCGCGGGAAGGAGAAGCGGAGCCGCTCGGTGCCGACGACTCCGCCGGAGCCTCCGTCGGGCGCGAGAAGCCCCGGCACGCCGAGCACACCGGACCGGTCGTCGCCGTGGTGCAGGATGACGAGGTCGTTTCCCTCGCTGTAGGCAGGGAAGTATCCGCAGGCGACCGAGGCGTCGAGGATTCCCTCGGCGAGGATCCGGTCGAGCCAGTAGCGCAGCCGCGGCCGGCCCTCGGTGTCGACGAGTTCCTGGTAGCTCGCGCCGTCCTCGGCGCGGCTGGGCTTGAGGCCCCACTGCCCCATGAAGGTCGCCCGCTCGTCGAGGAACGCGGAGTATTCGGCCAGGGCGATGCCCTTGACGATCCGGGTGCCCCAGAACGGCGGTGCGGGCACCGGGTTGTCCGCTGCCACGTCGGAGCGGACGGGCATCGCGTCGGGCTCGGTCACGGTGAGCAGGTTGCGTTTGTGGATGCGCTTCTTCAAGGGCGGCAGGCCCACGGATGCCGGGTCCGCGCCGCGCGCGATGGCCACCAGCGGCTCCATCAGGGCCAGGCCCTCGAAGGCGTCCCGCGCATACCGGACCTGCCCCTCGAACAGCCCGGCCAGGTCCTCCTCGACGTAGGCCCGGGTGAGGGCCGCCCCGCCGAGGATCACCGGCCACTTCTTCGCCAGCCCGCGCGCGTTCAGCTCGAGCAGGTTCTCCTTCATCACCACGGTCGACTTCACCAGCAGGCCGCTCATCCCGATCACGTCGGCGTTGTGCTCCTCGGCCGCGGCGATGATCTCGTTGATCGTCTTCTTGATCCCGATGTTGATCACGTCGTAGCCGTTGTTGGTGAGGATGATGTCGACGAGGTTCTTGCCGATGTCGTGCACATCGCCGCGCACGGTGGCCAGCACCATGGTGCCCTTTCCGGCCGCCGTCGACTTCTCCATGTGCGGCTCGAGCAGGGCGACCGCGGCCTTCATCACCTCGGCCGACTGCAGCACGAACGGCAGTTGCATCTCGCCGCTGCCGAACCGGGCGCCGACGACCTGCATCCCGGCGAGCAGGTGCACGTTGACGATGTCGAGGGCGCTCATCCCGCCGGCGCGGGCGAGGTCGAGGTCGGCCTCGAGGCCCTTGGCCTCCCCGTCGATGATGCGGCGCTCGAGCCGTTCGCCCACCGGCAGGGCGGCGAGTTCGGCGGCGCGTTCGTCCTTCAGCGCGGCGGAGTCGACCCCAGCGAACAGGTCGAGCAGGGCGGCGAGCGGGTCGTAAACGAGGTTGCCCTCGGCGTCGTATTCCCGGCGGTCCCAGACGAGATCGAGCGCCACCTTGCGCCGGTCATCCGGCACGGAGGCCAGGGGCACGATCTTGGCCGAGTTGACGATGGCGGAGTCGAGCCCGGCCTCGGTCGCCTCGTGCAGGAACACCGAGTTGAGCACAGAGCGGGCGGCGGGGTTCAGGCCGAACGACACGTTGGAGACCCCGAGGGTGGTGTGGATGCCGGGGTACCTGGCCTTGATCTGCCGGATGGCGTCGATCGTCTCGATCCCGTCCCGGCGGGTCTCCTCCTGGCCGGTGGCGATCGGAAAGGTGAGGGCGTCGACGATGATGTCCTCGACCCGCATGCCCCAGTCGGTCACGAGGGTGTCCACCAGCCGGGAGGCGATGCGCACCTTGTGCTCCGCGGTGCGAGCCTGGCCCTCCTCGTCGATGGTGAGGGCGATCACCGCGGCGCCGTGTTCCTTGACCAGCGGCATGATCCGGCCGAAACGCGATGCCGGGCCCTCGCCGTCCTCGAAGTTGACCGAGTTGACGACCGGGCGGCCGCCGATGAGTTCCATCCCGGCCTGCAGCACCGCGGGCTCGGTCGAGTCGACCACCAGCGGGAGGGTGGAGGCGCTGGCGAGCCGGGAGACGACCTGGCGGATGTCCGCGACCCCGTCGCGGCCGACGTAGTCGATGCACACGTCGAGCAGGTGGGCGCCCTCGCGCACCTGGGCGCGGGCGATGTCGACGCAGTCGTCCCACCGTTCCTCGAGCATGGCGTCCCGGAAGGCCCGCGACCCGTTGGCGTTGGTGCGCTCCCCGATCGCCAGGAAGGCGCTGTCCTGGTCGAAGCTCACGTGCTGGTACAGGCTGGCGACGCCGGGGTCTTCCTCGATCGTGCGCGGCGTGATGGGGGTGCCGCGCAGCCGGTCGACGACGGCCTTCATGTGGGCGGGGGTGGTGCCACAGCATCCGCCGACCAGGGCCAGGCCGAATTCCTTGACGAATTGCTCGTGCGCGGTGGCCAGCTGGTCGGGCGTGAGCGGGTAGCTGGCGCCGGTGGCGGTCAGCATGGGCAGTCCGGCGTTGGGCATGCACATCACCGGCACGTGCGAGTACCGGGAAAGGTGGCGGAGGTGTTCGCTCATCTCGGTCGGCCCGGTCGCGCAGTTGAGGCCGATCGCGTCGATGCCGAGCGGTTCCAGCGCGGTGAGGGCCGCCCCGATCTCGCTGCCCATCAGCATGGTGCCGGTGGTCTCGACGGTCACTTCGACGAAGATCGGCAGCCGGATGCCGGACTCGGCGATCGCCTGCTTACACCCGTTCACGGCGGACTTGGTCTGCAGCAGGTCCTGGGAGGTCTCGATCAGGAAGGCGTCGGCGCCGCCGCGGATCAGGCCGATGGCCTGCTCGGCGAACGTCGCCTTGAGGTGGGCGTAGGTGGTGTGGCCGAGGCTCGGCAGCTTGGTGCCCGGGCCCATCGAGCCGAGCACCCAGCGCATCCGGCCGTCGCGCGCCTCGTAGTCGTCCACGCTCTTACGGGCGATGGCCGCGCCGAGGCGGGCGAGCTCCTCGATCCGGTGCTCGATGTTGTAGTCGGAGAGGTTCGACCAGTTGGCGCCGAAGGTGTTGCTCTCCACCGCGTCGATGCCGGTGTCGAGGTAGGCCCCGTGGATCGCCTCGATCATGTCGGGGCGGCTCACGTTGAGGATCTCGTTGCAGCCTTCGAGCTGCTGGTAGTCCTCCAGGGTCGGGTTGTGCTCCTGCAGCATCGTGCCCATGGCACCGTCGGCGATGACGACCCGGTGCTTCAGCGCGTCGAGCAGCGCCTGCGCCCGTTCAGGCCGCACGGCGGCCGTGAAAGTGCTGTGCCGCTCGCCGGCCTGGTCACGAGGTTGCGTCATCGGCCCAGCTTAACCGGGCCGGGCCCGGCCGGTCCCCTCATTACGCCGGGCGTCCGGGCCGGCGTCCGGTCAGTACCAGCCGGCCGACTCCGAATGGTCCCAGGCGCCGCACGGGGTGCCGTAGCGGCCGGCGATGTAGCCCAGGCCCCAGGTGATCTGGGTGGCCGGGTTGGTCTGCCAGTCGGCGCCGGCCGACGCCATCTTGCTGCCGGGCAGCGCCTGGGGGATGCCGGTGGCCCCACTCGACGAGTTGTAGGCGTTCACGTTCCAACCGGACTCCCGCGCCCAGAGGCTGACGAGGCAGCCGAACTGGTCGCCGCCCCAGCCGTACTGGGCCATCATCAGGTCGCGGGCGATGGCCTGGGCGCCGCTCGGGTCGGTCGGCGCGGACGGGCGGGACGGGGCGGACGGCGCCGCCGACGCCGCGTTCGCGGCCTCCGCGGCTGCGGCCGCCGCGGCCGCCGCCTGGGCCTCGGCAGCCGCCTGAGCTGCAGCGGCAGCGGCAGCCGCTGCAGCCGCTGCCTGCTCGGCGGCGATCCGGTCGGCCTCCGCCGTCGACGCCTGAACGGTCGCCGATTCGGCCTTCGTCAGATCGACGAGCTCGAAGACCCGCTCGGGGGCCAGCAGCGTGAAGTGCGTGAGGGAGGCGACGGAGGCGGCGAGGGCGCTGGCATCCGTCTTCCCCGCGGCCGCGGCCATCACGACGACCGCTTCGTTCAGCGCTCCCCTGGCCTTCGCCGCGGCATGGGCGGGGACGACGCTGTCGTAGGCGACCAGCTGGTCAGGGTGCACACCGGTGCTCTCGGCGAGGTCGCGCGTGGCCTTGATGCGCAGGTCCTGCGCCGCCGCGACGGATTGCATGACGAATCCCGTCCCGACGACGGCGGTGACGAGGAGGAACGCGCCGGCCGCGAGGATGCGCTTCCGATCCTGGCGGCGATGCGCGTCCCGGCGACGGCTGAGACCGTCTCCGGGGGTATTGATGGACGGGAAGGACGACATTTTCTTGATCCGGGGCATGACTTTCACAGTGCGAATCGCTCGTGCACAGGCGCCAACGGTTCTGGTTCGATGAGCTCAGGCGGGGTCCCGCCCGGGCGAAGCTGCAAGAATGCCCTCGCTTACTGGAAGAATCCTCATTTTCCACTGGCAAAGTACTGGCAGGCGGGGGTGTCTGCCGGCGGCGTGGTCACCCCGGGAACACCGCTCTCATGGTGCAATGGTGGTGATGTCACTCCGCACCGCACCCCCGCACCGGTTCGTCTATTCCCCCGACGGCATGCAGCTCGCGACCTACGAATTCGGCGACCCTGCGGCCCCCACAGTGGTCGTTGTGCACGGTTTCGCGTCGAGCGCCGTGGCTAACTGGCATCTGACCGGCTGGACCCGAGACCTGACCCGGGCCGGGTTCCACGTGGTCGCGATCGACCAGCGCGGCCACGGGGCCAGCGACAAACCGCATTCCGCGGCCGCCTACACGATGGAGATCCTCGTCACAGATGTCCAGCGGGTTCTCGACGCCTATCTGCTCGATGAGGTGGACTACGTCGGCTATTCGCTCGGGGCGCGGGTCGGCTGGCAGGCCGCCCGCGAGCTGGAAGGACGCGTCCGGCGCACGGTGCTCGGAGGCATTCCCGACGGCGATCCGCTGCGTCGTTTCCAGATAAAGGATGCCCGGGCGCACATCGAGCACGGCACCGAGGTCGACGACCGGCTCACCGGCGCCTACCTGACCATGGCCCGCGCAGTGCCCGGCAACGACCTGAGGGCGCTCGTCGCCCTGGTCGAGGGGATGCGCGGAGGCTCGCAACCGGGGGCGGAGAACGCCCCGGCCCAACCGCTCCTGTTCGCAACGGGAAGCGAAGACCGCATCCTCGAGGCGTCGCGGGCGCTCGCCCTCGCCGCCCCGGATGCGGCCTTCTTCGAGATCCCGGGCCGGAACCACTTCAACGCACCGACGGCGCGGGCGTTCCGGGAGGCCGCGATCGGATTCCTCAGCGGCCCCGGAGCACCCGCGTCATCTCGCTGATGCCGCGCGGCTGAGTCAGTACCAGCCGACGGACTCCGACTTGTCCCAGGCTGCGCACGGGGTGCCGTAGCTGCCCGAGATGTAGCCCAGGCCCCAGGTGATCTGGGTGGCCGGGTTGGTCTGCCAGTCGGCGCCGGCCGACGCCATCTTGCTGCCGGGCAGCGCCTGAGGGATGCCCGCGGCCCCGCTCGAGGCGTTGTACGAGTTGACGTTCCAGCCGGATTCCTTGTTCCAGAGGCTGACGAGGCAGCCGAACTGGTCGTCGCCCCAGCCGTACTTGGACATCATCAGGTCACGGGCGATGGCCTGGGCACCGCTCGGGTCGGTCGGTGCGGACGGGCGGGACGAGGAGCTGGTCGACACCACGGTGGCCTTCGCGGCCTTCGCGGCCTTCGCGGCCTTCGCGGCCTCTGCCTCGGCAGCGGCGGTCGCGGCCTGTTCGGCGGCCACGCGGTCCACCTCCGCGGTGGCGGCCTGCACGGCGGCGGTCTGGGCCTTGGTCTCGTCGACGAGGTCGTAGACCCGGTCGGGAGCCAGGAGCGTGTAGTGGGTGAGCGACGCAACCGAGACGGTCAGCGCCGCGGCATCCGACTTGCCCTGGGCCGCCATGATCACGGTGTTGGCTCCGTCCAGGGTGCCCTTGGCGGCCTGGGCGGCCTGGGCATGGGCGATGCCGGCGTAGGCGCCCAGCTGCTCGTGATGGCGCCCGGTGCTTGCGGCGAGTTCAGCCGTGGCGTCGACGCGGTCGTTCGACGCGGCCGACGCGGACTGGATCACGGCGCCGGTTCCGATCGTCGCCCCGACGGCGACGATGGCGCCGGCCAGGAGGAAGCGGCTGCGGCGCTGACGCGGCTTCCGCGGGCGGGTCGAGCCTTCATCGGAGGTACGGGTGGACGTGGGGGAATCAAGCGAGGAAGAAATAGGCAATCCCTTTTCAACACGAATCGCCCGGGCCCCCGCGCGTCATCAGGCAGGTGCGGAGCGATTCTTGTCCGGCAGCCGCGGGCAGGGGTGCGCGCGGGCGAAGTTCCCAGTCTGCAACATGTTTCTGGACGAAACCTCACTTGTTGCTGGCAATGTCATGGCAACGGGAATCTCCCTCCCGCGCGGGCATGCCGGCTCAGCCGGCGGCGGCGGCCGGACTGACGAGCACGGAGCGACGGTCCAGGTGGATGCCGGCGACCATGCATCGCACGGACCCGCCCGCAAGCTCGATGGTGGGTACGGACAGCGGGACGACCTCGCAGCTGCGTTCGATGATCCGCCGTTGCGGGGCTGTCAGACTGGCCAGCGCCCGCTCGGACAGGGCCAGGATCCGGCCGGTCTTCCCGTGCAGCTCGATCGCGTTGCCGGCGAAATTGCGGATCTGCTCCGGGTCCAAGTCGATCACCTCACGGTCCTGCGCGGAGAGGCGCTCGACGACCTGGGCGCGACGGGCGGGCGACGTGATCAGGCCCAGTCCGACCAGGGCGAAATCGGTGGCCACGCACATCATGACGTTGGTGTGATAGATCGCGGTGCCCGTCTCGTCGACCGCGTCGAAGGCCATCGGCTCGTAGCCGAAGTTGGTGCAGAACCGCTCGAGCGCGATCGGATCCGCCCGCCTCGACCGGGCCACATAGGCGATCCGGGCGCCGTGGTCGAGCACCATCGCCCCGGTGCCTTCCAGGAAGACGTCGTCGAGTTCCAGCCCCGAGTAGTCGACGACGTCCTGCACCCGGTAGCTCTGCTTGAGCATCTCGACGATGTCGCCGCGGCGTTCCGTGCGCCGGTTGGGCGTGTGCATCGGGTACAGCGCCACGTGTCCCCCGGCGTGGGTCGAGATCCAGTTGTTGGGAAAGACGCTGTCGGGACGTCCGGGGCCGTCGTCGTCGAAGAGGTGCACCGTGACCCCGTGGGAGTCGAGCACGGCGGCAGCCTCGGACACCTCCGCGTGCGCGGCGGCGGCGACGGCATCCGCGTCATCACCGACGGCGTGCGTCTGGAACACGTTGTCGAGCGCCGTCTCCGGATTAGGCGTGAAGAACCGGGGTCTGATCAGGAGAACGGCCGACGGGGCCTGGACCGACATCGGTCAGACGAGCGCGGGCGAGCCCGCGGTGACCAGGCCGAACAGGTCCTTGGGGTCGTCAGGGTCGGCGACGAGGTCGATGTCCGTATAGAAGGTGGTGCGGTCGACGGCATCCTGCAGGAAACGGAGCGCGGAGAAGTCCTCGATGGCGAAGCCGACCGAATCGAAGACGGTGATCTGGCGGTCGTCCCGACGCCCGACGGCCTGGCCGGCGAGCACCTGCCAGATCTCGGTGACCGGGAAGTCGGGATCCATCTGCTGGATCTCCCCCTCGATCCGGGTCTGCGCCGTGAACTCCACGAACACGTCGCCGCGGAGCAGGATGGCGGCGTCGAGCTCGGTCTTGCCGGGGCAGTCGCCGCCGATCGCGTTGATGTGCACGCCGGGCTCGACCATTTCGTCGGTGAGCACGGTGGCGTTGGCCTTGTCCGCGGTGCAGGTGGTGATGATGTCGGCGCCGAGGACGGCATCCGCCGCGCTCGTCGCGACGACGATCTCGAAGCCGAGCGGGGCCAGGTTGCGCAGGAACTTGTCGAGCGCCGCCGGGTCGGTGTCCCAGACCCGGAGCCGGTTCAGACCGAGCACCCCGCGGAAGGCCAGGGCCTGGAATTCGGACTGGGTGCCGGTGCCGAGCATCGCCATGGTGTGCGAGGCGGGACGGGCCAGCGCCCGGGCGACCATGGCCGAAGTCGCGGCCGTGCGCAGCGCGGTGAGCACGGTCATCTCCGACCAGAAGGTGGGGTAGCCGCTCTGCACGTCGGCGAGCACGCCGAAGGCCGTGACGGTCTGCAGGCCACGCGACGGGTTCGAGGGGTGGCCGTTGACGTACTTGAACCCGTAGGTTTCGCCGTCGCTGGTGGGCATCAGCTCGATCACGCCGAGCGGCGAGTGGCTGGCCACCCGGGGGGCCTTGTCGAAGGAGGGCCAGCGCCGGAAGTCACGCTCGATGTACTCCACCATGTCGGTGAGGATGCGCTCGACCCCGGTCTCGGCCGCCCAGCGGTTGATGTTTCCCACGTCTACAAATCGCACCATGTGCGGCTCCTCTCGATCAGGTTCCCACAGTAGGAGTGATCGATATGTGCCCACCATTCGCTTTGCGCGCCAATCTGACCAAACAATCGGTCAATCTGCTCGGTTCAGGCGTACACTTTGCCTAATGTCTCCTCTCGACGACCTCGACCGACGCCTCCTGGCCGCGCTGCGCGTGAACGGGCGTGAACCCGTGGCGAGTCTGGCCCGCGACCTCGGGGTGACCCGGTCGACGATCAACAGCCGGCTCAAACGCCTGACCGACTCGGGGACGATCGTCGGCTTCGGCGTGCGAATCCGCGAGGACCGCGACCCGGACGCGATCCGCGCGATCACGCTGATCGAGGTGGAGGGCCGGGCGACCGACCGGGTGATCCATTCCCTGCGCGGCTTCCCGGAGGTGGAAGCCCTGCATTCCACCAACGGCGGCTGGGACCTGGTCGCCGAACTGCGCACCGAGAGCCTCGCCGACTTCGACCGGTTGCTCGGCCAGGTGCGCTCCATCGAGGGCGTCGTCAACAGCGAGACGAGCCTGCTGCTCAGCTCCGTCGCCCACGACGATCTTCCCCCGGCCGAACCTCGCAGACCCCGGCCCTGAACGGGCTCCCCGGCGAATCCGAAGCTGCCCGCCCCTAGGCTGAAGCAACCATGCGACTCTTCCTGATCCGCCACGGCCAGACTCCCGGCAATGTCCTCGGCCAACTCGACACCGCCCACCCCGGACCCGGCCTGACCGAGCTCGGCAGCCGCCAGGCCGCGGTGCTCCCGGATGTCCTCCGCCATGAGCCGATCGACGCCATCTTCGCGTCGACGCTGGTGCGCACCCAGCTCACCGCCCGGCCGCTGGCGGAGGACCGGCGGCTCGAGATCCAGGTCTCCCCCGGCTTGCACGAGATCGAAGCCGGTTCCCTCGAGGGGCGGAGCGACCGGGCATCCATTCACTCCTACCTCGAAACAGCCTTCGCCTGGGGTGCGGGCGACCTCGGCACCGCGATGCCGGGCGGCCCCGACGGCCATGCCTTCTTCGCCCGCTTCAACGCCGACATCGAAGCGGCCACCGTTGGCGCCGAGGCGGTGGCCGTCTTCAGCCACGGCGCCGCCATCCGGGTCTGGACCGCGGCCCGCGCCCTCAATGTGACCTCGGTCTTCACCGGGACGACCGAACTGGTCAACGCGGGCATGGTCGAGCTGACCGGGTCGACCCAGGACGGCTGGACGCTCGTCTCCTGGGCCGGGCTCCGGGCGGCCGATAGGAACCTGCGCTGACCCCCGTGTTAGGGTCGGCTCCTATCTAAGGAGTGCTGTGCTCACAGCTTCGTCTTCCCCTGTGACAGCAGGCACCTCGCGTTTTCGGTCTTCGCTCGTGCGCACCCTGGCCCTGACGGCGTCGCTGGCGATCGCCGTTCTCGCCCTCACCTTCGGCCCCGCCGGTGCCAACGCGTTCGCCGCTCAGGACTTCGCCCAGTGCAACAGCGTTGACAACACTCCAGGTTTGGGGGTCACCTGCGATGTCACCGTGACCAATAACCTGAATCTGGATACGGGAGCGGAGAGCTCCACCGTCACGACCAGGGAATGCCACGGCGCCGCCAACACGGAGCCCACCTGCACGACGTCGACGAAAGACTTCGACACCACAACGAAGTCGGTCAGCCAGTGCAACTACGCCGTGAACGGCGGTGGCGCCAGCCTGATCTGCAACGTCACGGTGATCAACAACATCACGGGACAGGCTACGAAGGCTGGTGCGACGGTCAACCAGTGCAACGGGTCGGCTACCGGTGGCGGCACGGCTCTGGACTGTACTCCGTTCCCCGCGACGACGACCAACGCGACGATCACCCAGTGCAACGATTCAGCGATCGGCGGCGGCGGCTCCACCGGCGTGAACTGCAGGGTGTTGCCCTCCTACCAGAGCGCCGAACTCCCCGTGGCTATCAACCAGTGCAACAACTCCGCCAACCAGGGCGGGTCCGTCGTCACCTGCACGGCATCACTGACGAACAACATCACCACTGCCGCCGCGATCACGACCCCGACCCCCGTGGCGACCACCCCGGTGAAGAACGTCCTGCACGACTCGAAGACCGACGGGTTCGGCCTGGCCGCCGGCCACGATGCCGGCAACCTCGGCGGAACGGCGTTCCTGGGCGCCGGTGTCCTCATCCTGCTGGCCGCCGGCCTGGTGGCCGCGGCCGCCGCCACTCGCAAGGCTGACGCCCGTCGCTAACAGGAGACTGCTGGTCGGGGCCGCCGCCCTGGTCTGCGCGATCGCCGGCGGCCTGATCGTGGTCGGTGTCGCCGGTGGTTCGGATGCCGGCCCGCCGGCCTCCCTCCGCCGCACCCCCGCTCCGGCCGAGACCACGGCGCCGTCCTCGGCGGCTCCGACCACGGCGCCGGAGCCGGTCGCGAACGCGGTCATCGCGGCCTCCGCGCCGCTGCGCCTCCGGGTCCCGGCCATCTCGCTCGATGGCGCGGTGACGGAGTACACCCAGCAGATGATCGACGATCGGGACGGCTTCGATCCCCCCGATCTGTCGACCATTTCGTGGGACACCACCATTGCGGGCGGACTGGCCGGAACGGACTCGGCCAACACGGTCTACCTCTACGGGCATTCCTGGGTCGATTCGGCGGTCTTCAACGGCCTCAAGGAGATGAAGGTCGGGAACCTGGCAGCGGTCGACACGGCACACGGCACCCTGTGCTACCAGACCCAGAAAACGCTCACCCTCGACAAGGCGGAGTACAAGAGCAACGACGAACTGACGAATGCGATCCCGAACCGCCTGGTCCTGGTCAGCTGCTATCGACCCGTCGGCTACGATCCGAACTCAGCCACGGTGAAGAACATCGTCGTGGTGCTGCAACTGGACCAGAACGCCACCAACGCCGGCTGCTGACCGACACCGGCTGCTGAGCGCCGGCGTCACTCCGCCCTGGCCCGCGGCACCCTCGGACGCACGAGCGCGTGGCTGTCCCTGAGCAGCTGCTCGACCAGCGCGTCCTCGACCTGACCGCCGAGCACGATCGTGATCCAGTGCTTCTTGTTCAGGTGGTAGCCCGGGGTGATCTGCCCGGGGAATTCCTCTCGCAGGGCACGGCTCTCCTCCGGGTCGCACTTGAGCGACACCGTCAGCGGCTCCCCTGCCAGGGCGGAGAGGGCGAAGATCTTGCCGTTGCCGCTGGTCTTGAACACGCTCGTCTCCTCCCCGAACGGAAACGTCTCCACCGCCTGGGGCAGGCTCAGGCAGAAGTCGACGAGGGCATCCGGGGTCATGGCTTCGAGACTAGACCGTCACCGCATTCATGGCGCCGGCCGTCAACTCCACCGAGCGCAACCGGTCTGCGATGTCGCGGGAGGCATGCGCGATGATGAGCTCGTCGGCCTGGGTGGCCGCGGCGAAGTCCTCGAGGAAGTCCCGCACCACGTCGGGCGTGCCGACGGCGGAGTACCGCATCATGTTCGCGATCTGGCGTCCCTCGTTCGTGGTGAGGAAGGCGTCGATCTGCGCGTCGGTGTAGTCGGGCGCGGCCGGACCGCGGGCGATCATGCCGCGCACCCTGGCGCGCCGGGTCGTCTCGAACTGGAGCGTCGCATCCGCCTGGTCGTCGGCGGCGATCACGTTGACGCCGACGATCACGTGCGGGGCGGAAAGCTGGCGCGACGGGACGAAGTCGCGCCGGTAGGTGGCGACGGCGTCGAAGAGGGAGTCGGGCGCGAAATGCGACGCGAACGCGTAGGGCAGGCCGAGCCTGGCCGCGAGCTGCGCTCCGAAGAGCGAGGACCCGAGGATGTAGAGGGGCACGTCGGTGCCGGCGCCGGGCACGGCCCGCACTCCGGGGACAACGGACTCGTCGCGCAGGTAGGCCTGCAGTTCGACCACGTCCTGCGGGAACTGGTCGGATGCCCGCGCGTCGCGGCGCATGGCCCGCGCCGTGGTCTGGTCGCTTCCGGGCGCGCGGCCGAGGCCGAGGTCGATCCGGCCGGGGTAGAGCTCCGCGAGGGTGCCGAACTGTTCGGCGATCGACAGCGGCGAGTGATTGGGCAGCATGACGCCGCCGGCGCCGAGCCGGATCGTGGAGGTGTGCGCGGCGACGTGCCCGATCAGGATGCCCGTTGCCGACGAGGCGATCGTCGGCATGTTGTGGTGCTCGGCGTACCAGACCCGGCTGTAGCCGTGCTTCTCGGCCGCCTGGGCGAGTGCGACGCTGGCCGCGAAGCTCTCCCTCGGGGTCTGCCCGGGGGCGATGGGGGCAAGGTCGAGAATGGAAAGCGGAATCGTCATGCCTGGGACAACGGGATCCGCCCTCGAATCGTTACCCAGACAACGAAACCCGGTTCCACACCGAGGACCGGCGCTCCAGGGATCGGCGGCGGGCACCCGCCGGGTCAGGCAGACCTGCGCAGCCTGCCCACACCCGGCAGGAAGCGGCCCACCCGCGCCCCATAGCCGGCGTAGTCCGGATGCTCGGCCAGCAGCATCCGTTCCTCCCACCGCGCCTTGCCGGCCAGCAGCATCACCAGCGCAAGCCAGGCGGCGAGGTGCCAGGCCGATGCGCCGAACAGGGCGAGCCCCAGCCCGCCGGTCATCAGCCCGGTGTAGATCGGGCTGCGCACGAGGCCGTACACGCCGGTGGTGACCAGCGGGGCGTGCTCCCGCGGGATCGGGCTGGCCGTCAACGCAGGCCCCAGGCCGGCCACGCCGAGCACCGCGAGGCTCACCCCGCCCGCGCAGAGCACGATCGCCGCGACCATGGCGCCCAGGTTTACGGGCCACAGCACCCCGTGCGGGAGGAGGGCCAGCGCGGCGAGCAGCACGAACTGCGCGGAGACCAGGCCGAAGGCGAGCGCACGTTTCATGGCTCGAGGCTACGCCCGTGCCCGATCGTCAGGCGGCCGTGATCCCGAAGTTCTTCAGCTTGCGGTACAACGACGAGCGGGCGATGCCCAATGCCTCCGCTGCGTGCACGCGGTTGCCGTCAGCATCCTGAAGCGCGTTGACGATCAGGTCCCGTTCGGCTGCCTCCAGGGCCGACAACGCGCGTGACGCCCCGCTGTGACAGTAGCCGGGCAGGTCCTCCGCCTGGATCTCCCCGACGGGACGCTTCATCAGCGCGGATTCCAATGCTTCCTCGAGCTGGCGAATGTTGCGGGGCCAGGTGTACCGGGAAACAACCCTCAGGGCTGCCGGGCTGAGCGTCACCCCTCGGTGGCCGGTCATGTTCGCGAGGACACGCGTGACGATCAGCGGCACATCGTCGAGGCGGTGACGCAACGGGGCGACCGTCACCGCCGCGTCGAAATGGTCCAGCAACCCCGTGAACGGGAGCCGTGAATCCAGGTCGGCACCGGACAACGTCGCCGCGACCGAGACAGGTCCGGTTTGCTCCGCCAGGATGACGAGGAACGCGCTCAGAGCGGCGACGCCGTCGACATCCAGCTGGTCGATGTTGGTGAAGATATGGAGAGTCGGGGCGCTCGTGAGTTCCAGCGCGTGTTCCTCCTCGGCCAGCCCGCGCTGAATCACGTCCGCGGCGGAGATCACCCGGGTCTGACCCTCGGGGACCACCCGACGGTACAGATCGACGACGAGCGACAGCTTCCCGCACCCGGATTCGCCCATCACCAGCAATGCCCTCCGCTGGTGAAGGGCATCCACGATCTCCTTGGAGGTGCGCTTCCCCAGCAGGGAGCGACCATCGCCGAAGATTGAGGCGGCGGACGGCTCGTCGGCGAGTCCGATGACGGGGTCGGCGGCCGACGAAGCAGCGGGGAGGTCGACAGGGACCGGAATCCGTCCGGCGGCCCGCGCTGCCTCCGACACGATGTCGACGCCCATGACTATTCCCGCAACCTCCTTGCCGACGACGACCAGGTTGCCCCGGATAGCTACCACCTTGCCCGTGGACAACTGGATCCGGTCGACCGGCTGCCCCTGGCCGGTCATCAGATACCGGCCGTGTTCGTGAATTGTCCATTGCTCGGCCGGCTCGAACAGGTTCTGGGCCACCGCATTTCCCATCACTATGCTGCCGCCGATCGCCATCACGGCGCCCCGCGAACGGGAATCGAGCTTGACGTACGCCTCGAACAAGGCCTGCTGCCGCTGGCTGCGATCGACCAGGAGATTGCGTTCGATCTCGTGGGCCGCCGACCTGACCAGAGAGTTCATTAACGGGCTCGAATGCTCGCTCAAACACGTGATGTCGAGGACACCCTCGATCCGCCCGGAGAGAGGGTCCCGGATGGGGCTCCCGGCGCAGGCGAACGGCTGCAGGTGCTCGTGGAAATGCTCGGGCCCGACGATGTACAACGACTGGCCCGATTCCAGCACGGTGCCGATTCCGTTCGTACCGACCGATGCCTCGGCGTAGTTGAACCCGGGAGCGAGGGAGACCTTGTCCAGCAGGGTGCCGATTGTCCTGTCCGTTTCGGACCGGCTGAGAATCCTGGCCCGGGAGTCGGTCAGCACAATGCTCAACGGCATCTCCGACATATCGTCACTCAGCCTCGTGATCACCGGTCTGGCACAGCGCACCAGCCGGCCGGTCAGATCGAGGTCCTCATGGAAGACGGCCTGGGTGGTCGCCGCGTTGACTCCGGCCGCAAACGAGCGCTGCCATGAGGCACTCACAACGCTGGCGACGACGTCGGCATCCGCAACGGATTCCGATCGCCCGAACTGGATGAACTTCGACCGCGCGGCCGCAATCTTTGATCGCCGAACGGCGGTTTCCGGCATATCTACTCCTTTGTGGACTGTGCAAGCATGCCTCGGCGACCGGGCAGAGCGCTAGGCGACCGGTGTCCCAATGTGGGACACACAGATCATTCGCGGCTCGTGCACGCTGGGATTCGTGGCCCCCGGACGGGCCGCCGGTCATTCCAACACCAACGCAAAGGAGCGCTCATGGAACGTCTGATCAACATCGACAATGGCGGCACACTCACCGACATCGTGGTCGGAAGCGGAACGGACTTCACTTTCACCAAGACCCTGACCACCCCCGTGGACCTGTCGCAATGCCTCTTCGACGGCATGACGAAGGCGTCGGAGTCGTTGTTCGGCGAATCCGACCTCGCCGGCCTGCTGCAGTCGACCCGCCACATCCGCTATTCATCGACCCAGGGCACCAACGCGCTGGTCGAGCGCAAAGGTCCACTGCTCGGTCTCATCACCGACGATCCAGGCCTGGTCGATTCCCTCCGTGGATCGGAGCGATCTGCGGGACTCTTCGACGACCTGATCGGCAACCGGGTCGCCATCCTTGCGTCTGACGGCTCCCCGGCCGAACTCGCCGGGACTCTGGTGGCGGAAATCAACCGGTTGACCACGGCAGGTGCCCAGCGCCTGGTGGTCGCCGCCGGCAGCGTCGAGCGCGAACACCTGTACAAGCGCACCATGCTCAAGAACTTCCCCCGGCACCTCCTGGGCTCGGTTCCGATCCTGTTCTCCCGGGACTTCGCAGCAGACACCACCCGGACCAGGCAGATCTGGTCGGGAATCATCAACTCTTTCCTGCACCCGACGGTGGAACGATTCCTGTACAGCGCGGAACACCGCCTGCGTGCGTACAAGGTGAAGAATCCCCTGCTGATCTACCGCAATGACGGTGCGTCATCCCGGGTCTCAAAATCGGTGGCGTTGAAGACCTACTCGTCGGGGCCACGCGGTGGCCTCGAAGGCACCCGGGCGCTCGCCGAGGCCTACGGGCTGGAACACGTCCTGATGATCGACGTCGGCGGCACCACGACCGACGTCGGCATGGTCACCGATTCCACGATCTCGGTCGACCGACGCGGGTCGGTCCAGGGCGTTGACATCTCCTACGAGATGAGCAACGTGCACTCCACCGGTGTGGGCGGAAGCTCGATCATCGCCGTTCGGGACGGCGAGATCACGGTCGGCCCCGAGAGCGTGGGTGCCGCACCGGGACCGGCCTGCTTCGGGTTCGGCGGCACGCAGGCCACGATCACCGACGTCAACCTGTTGCTGGGCGTTCTCGACCCGGCGACCTACCTGAACGGCGAGATGGCCCTGGACGCCGAACGGTCCCGCGCCGTGATCACCAGGACGGTGGCAGAGCCGCTCGGGATCAGCCTCGACGAGGCGCTGATCAGGATGGAACGCACTTACTCCGACCGGTTGTCGGGCGCCTTCGCCGCCCTGGTCGGCACCACCGGCGAGACCACGATCGCGGCGTTCGGTGGCGGCGGGCCGATGAGCGCGTGCAGCGCGGCACGGAGCGCGGGAGTGAGCACTGTGCTCGTCCCGCGCCTGGCGGCCGTGTTCTCTGCCTACGGCATCAGCTTCTCCGACATCGCCCAGTCGTACGAGACCGACGTCACCGGGTTCACCCCGGCCAGCCTCGAATTGGCCCGGCGGACGATGGAGGCGGATGCCGCGCGGGACATGTTCCAGGAGGGACACGAGTTGAGCGAGTGCGAACTCGAGTGGAGCACCATCGCCGAGGACGGGAGCGAGATCCTGTCGCTCAAGGCCGTCTTCCGCCTGCCGCATCCCATTCTTGAGGGTGGCACCCCCGCCCGCCAGGTCGCCGCTGTGTCGAGCGGCACGCGTCAGGTGCGGTCAACCGCCACCGAGGTCGACACCGTGTCGGTGTATCAACTCGACGAGCAGAAGCCGGGTGCCACGGCATCCGGACCGGCCATCGTCGAGGGGCCGTTCTTCACGGCCCGGGTGCCCGCCGGCTGGAGCCTGACCGTCTCCACTGCCGGTGACCTCCTCCTGACGGATGCCGCATGATCGCGGCATCCGTCGCGCGGCTTCCTCAACCCACTGTGTCTCCCCAGGAAGGTAACTAGACAATGCGCGTTCCCATGACGGAATACCTGTTCATCGATCTCGACACCGAACGCTGGATCTGCCGAGTCTGTGCCCACGACTTCGGCGACGCCCGCGGCAACTACAAGGAGGGGACGCTGGTCCACGACCGCGACCCCCGGGAAATCCACCCACCGGTCATCGACCCGGAGAAGTATGAGTTCACGTTCTCCCCTGACCCGGCCTACTGCCGCATCCTGGAGTTCTACTGCCCGACCTGCGGAACGCAGATCGAAGCCGAATACCTGCCACCGGGGCATCCGCCGACGGTCGACATGCTGTGGGACATCGACTCGCTTCGGGAGAAGTGGGAAGCCCGCGGCGACGACCCGGAGGAAGTAGTCAACTACGGCCCCGGCGAGAACGCCGTCACCGACCTCAGCGCCCGCTTCGACTCCGTCGGCGGTCACTCGCACAGCACGCACCGAGAAGGAGAGCACTGACCATGAAACGGATCTCTGTCGATATCGGCGGCACATTCAGTGATTGTTTCTTCGTCTGGGATGACGTCTACATCGAGTCGAAGGCGCTGACCACGCACCACAACCTGGCCTTGGGCTTCAACGAGGCCCTCGACCGTGCCTGCGACCGGGCCGGCATCACCCGGGAGACGGCCCTCCGCGAGGTCGACTCCGTGCGCTACGCCACGACCCTGGGCACCAACGCCCTGATCGAGGGCAAGGGCCCACGGGTCGCGGCGATCGTGACCCACGGTTTCGAGGACACCATCCCCCTGTCCAGAGGCCGCGGCTACGGAGAAGGCCTCGACGGTGTGAAGCAGGGCGACATGCCCGATGCCCAACGGCCGGACCCCCTGGTGCCGCGCCGGCTGATCCGTTCCGTCAAGGAACGCATCGATTCAGTCGGTGAGGTGCTCGTGCCGCTGATGTACGAGGACGTGCGCACGCAGGTACGGGAGCTGGTCGACCACGGGGCCGAGGCGATCGTCATCGCCCTGACGAACGCGACCGAGAACTCGGTCCACGAGGACCGCATCCTCGAGATCATCCTCGAGGAATACCCCGCTCACGAACTCGGTTCGATTCCCGTGCTCCTGAGCAGCCAGGTGTCAGGGCGCAAGGGCGAGTATGTGCGCGCCATGGCCACGATCGTGGACGCATTCCTGCACGAGACGATGTTCCACGCCCTCAATCAGCTCTCCAACAACCTGCGCGATTCGGGCTACGAGAAGCCGATGCTGGTCATCCACAACTCGGGCGGCATGGCCCAGCCCAACTCGACGGATGCCCTGCAGACGATCCATTCCGGACCGATCGCCGGGGTTGGCGCAGCCCAGCATCTCTCCGAGTCGACCGGCCTGGGCGATGTCGTGTCGATGGACATGGGTGGCACGTCCTTCGACATCGGCCTGGTCCCCGAGGGAGGTGTGCGGCACTACGACTTCCAGCCGACGATCGGGCGCTGGATGGTGTCGGCGCCGATGATCCACCTCAACACCCTCGGAGCCGGCGGCGGGTCCATCGCCGCGTACAACCGGATCCACCACGCCATCCAGATCGGGCCGGAATCGGCAGGCTCGGACCCGGGCCCCGCGTGCTACGACCGCGGCGGGCTGCGCCCGACGGTCACCGACGCCGACCTGGTCCTGGGTTACCTGGACCCGGACAACTACGCCAACGGCCACATCAAACTCAACAGGAAACGGTCGCTCTACGTCATCGATGAGACTCTTTCCGACGAACTCGATCTGGACGCGGTCGAGGTCGCCAAGGTGATCAAGAAGACCGTCGACGAGCAGATGGCGATCGGGATCGAGAAGGAGCTGCGATCCCGCGGCGGCCTGATCGAGGACTACACGATGCTGGCTTACGGCGGCAACGGCCCACTCCACGCCTGCGGCATCGCGGCGAGCGCGGGAATCAGTCGCATCCTGTTCCCGCCGTTCGCCTCGGTCTTCTCGGCTCTCGGCGCGGGCAACATGCGGCCGCTGCACATCCACGAGCGCAGCGCCTATGTCGTGCTCTACGAACCGCTCAAGCGCAGCCTCTACAACAAGTACGAGGCGATGAACGGCTACATCGCCGAACTCGAGGACAAAGGCGCGGAAGACCTGGTGCGCCAGGGGTACGACCGGTCCTCGGTGCGCTTCCGCCTGGAGATGGACATGCGCTACGGCAACCAGCTCGTCACCACCGCGGTCGCCTTCGACATCAATCGCGTCGATGGTGTGGCGGACGTCCTGCACCTCATCAAGACCTTCTCTGAGATCTTCGGCGAGCGCTACGGCGAGGGCACCCAGGCGCCGGAGGCAGGCATCCGCGTACAGACCATCCGGGTGGCCTCCTACATCGAAGGCGAAGTGATCGAGTTCGAATCGATCCACGCGGGCGGCGAGAAGACCAGGCCCGCCCCGGTCTCCCACCGGGCGGTTCACTTCACCAGCATCAACGGGGCGGTGGACACCCCCGTCTTCAACGCCGACGCCCTCAAGCACGAATACGTCATCCACGGGCCCGCGATCGTCACGACCGAGAACACCACCTACCTGGTCGAACCGGGCTGGCGGCTCGAACCAACAGTGCAGGGGGCCGTATGGCTGCTCAGCGACTGACCGTCTCCCCCACGATTCCCCCTGCACGCGCAAGCAAAGGAGCTTGAGAACAATGACACTGACCACCAATGAGTTCGTGCCCACCGGCGCGGGCGACGATGACGCCCAGCTGCTCACCGACCAGGAGCAGCAGTGGGTCGACAAGTTCATGGATGAGACGACCCTCTTCCTGGGCCCCGACCCGGCGATCATGCGCCACCACCAGATCATGCCGCGCTCCGAGTACGAGGAGGAATGCATCGGCCAGGGCATCGACCCGCTCGAAATCGACCGCATCCGGAAGCGCCTCGCCGGCGCCCTGGATGAGGCCTTCGAAATGTGCGAGAGCATGGGCGCCGCCCCCGGCGCGAAGTGGGCCGACCTTTCCTGTGCCGTCTACACCGCCGAGGGCGACGTGACCTATCTGTCCAACCGCGGTGTGATCGCGTTCTCCGCGGTGCTGCACCACCCGATCCGGTACATCATGAAGAATTGGAAGGACGAGCCCACTGTCGGCATCAATGAGGGCGACGGGTTCTTCCACAATGATTCGCGCTTCGGCATGGTTCACAACACCGACCAGTCGATGCTCGTGCCCGTGATCCGCGGCGGCCACATCATCGCCTGGGTGGGGGCGACCATCCACGAGGGCGAGAATGGGGCCTGCGAGCCCGGCGGCATGCCCTCAGGCTCGGAGACTCCCTTCGACGACGGACTCCGGGCATCACCGATCAAGATCGTCGAGAAGGGGCACCTGCGTCGCGACCTGCTCACCTTCCTGCAGCATTCCACCCGGGACCCGAAGCTCATGCTGGCCGACATCAAGGTGAAGATGGGGGCCGTGCGCCGCATCATGGACACCGTGGACCGGCTGATCGACGAGGTGGGCCAGGAGACCTTCGTCGCCTCCCTCCGGGTGACCGTGGAAGACGTCGAAACCGAAGTTCGCCGCCGGATCGGCGAGCTCCCGGACGGCACGGTCACGTTCAACCAGTTCGTGGACTCCACCCTGAAGGAGAACATCCTGATCAAGTTCGCCTGCAAGATCACGATCAAGGGCGAGCGGATGATCGTCGACCTCACCGGCACGGGTCCCGAGATCCTCAATCGGGCCATCAACTCGCCGCTGGCTTCGACGAAGTCATTCATGGCCCAGGCCATCCTGTCCTACTGGTGGCCCGACCTCCCGCGCAGCACCGGCGCTCTCTCGCCCATCGAGGTCATCACCGAGGAGCACAGTTGGGCGGATGCGGGCTACGACGCTCCGGTCGGCCAGTCCCTCCAGGCATCCTTCCGCGGTTTCTCCGCTCTGCAGACTGCTTTCGCGAAGATGCAGTTCTCGGCACCGCAGAAGTACTCCAACGTCGTCGCGCCCTGGTTCAACCAGATCAACGATTTCCTCTGGGGCGGCACGACGCAGAACGGCGAACAGGTCGGTAACCTCTGCGCCGACCTCAACGGCATGGGCGGCGGGGCCAAGGCGTTCAGGGACGGGGAGGACGCCGTCGCCCCGCTGTTCTGTGCCATGGCGGATATCGGCGAGCAGGAGGTCATGGAGGAGGAGGTCCCGTTCCTGCAGCTGGTCAGCAAGAGGCTGGTCCGCGACAACCAGGGGTTCGGCAAGTTCCGTGGCGGAATGGGCTACGAGATGATCGTCGCTTCCCGCGGTACCCCGAGCTGGGGTTTCATGACCGTGACGTCCGGATCGAAGTTCTCCTCCGTGCCGGGCATGTTCGGCGGTTACGGCTGCCCGGTGTACCCGCTGGCCATGGTCAAGGGCATCAACATCTACGACATCATCCGAAAGGACCCGTCCCAGTTCAACCTGTCAATGGAACGCGTCATGAACGAACAGCCGTTCGAGGGCGGCGACTACCAGTCCGCTCACATGGGACTGCAATTCGATGTGGCTAAGGAGGGCGAGCTCTACATGATCGCCCAGGGTGCCGGGGGCGGCTACGGAGACGTGCTGGAGCGCGACCCGGAACTGGTGGTCACCGACCTGGAGCTGGACCGGATCTCGGCCCACACGGCCCGGACGATGTACGGCGTCGTCTGGGAACCGGAAACCTATGTGGTGCACGGGCAGGCCACGATCGAACTCCGAGCGCAGATGCGCCGGGACCGGATCAGCCGCGGCAAGCCGTACAAGGAGTTCGTCGCGGAATTCGTCAGCGACGAACCGCCGGCGGACCTGCTCTACTTCGGTTCCTGGGGACAGGACGACGACGAGGAACTGCTGGCGACGCACTGGGGCGGGCTGGAGCCGGAGCGGGTCAAGGGCAAGCTCGAAGACCTGCCGCTGATCATGATCCCCGACCGCCGGGTCTTGAAGATCAACCGCCTCGAAGCCCGCGTCCGCGAACTCGAGGAGAAATACGGAGAAACGGTCGAGCACAAGTCCTGACCCCGCACCCTGATCCCGTCGCTGCGGAGCCTTCCCTCTCAGAGGAGGCTCCGCAGCGACGTGCTTCCTTCCAGATCGGAGACACCATGACACCATCATTCGCCGCCGCCATCGCTGAACCGCCAACGGGTCGTCGCCGGGCTGTCCTGCTCGACAGCCATGACTACGCCCAGGCCGTCTTCCTGCAGGGCAAGCCCGTGCCCTGGCACGAGCCGATGGCCTACGCCAATTTCGTCGGCCAGGCCCAGGGCGTTCTCGCGTCAGATCTGGTCCTTCTGAGCCTTGACCGGTTCTACGCGCACCGAGTGGAGTCGACCGGCGATCTGCGACAGGCGATGGGCGCCCGGACTCGAACGGGATATGCCCTGCGGACTCTGCTCGCCGACGCCGACGCCACCAGGCTGGCCGTCGAACTCGCCACAGTCTTCACCCGGACCCAGCGCCATCCCGTTGTGTTGCAGATTCCGTCGCCGATGCAATGGCTCGTTCGAACCCACTTCTCCGCTTCGACGGACCCCGCCGAGCTCGACGCGGACGATGCCGAGAACGCCTCGATGTATGTCGCCGACTGGCTCCGTGGCTTCGCCGACCTGAACCTGGCAGCCGTCCTGCTGGACGACCGGACGGTAACGGGCGGGACTCCCCCGGTGACCGTGCCGGTGGCTACCTATTCGCCCGTGGCCAATGTGACCGACCACTACCGGTGGACGCTGGCACAACGCAGCGAAGATCAGATCGAGGTCCACGGCACCGGCCGCCTCGGTTCGGTGGTTCCTCCCGGCTTCTGGCTCGACGATGACGGCGCATTGCCGGACGGCGACTTCCTCCTCGGCGAAATCCCGCCGACGGCCGTTCCGGAATTCGTCCTCGCCCGGATCGCCGGACTGAAGTGACACCCCGGGGATTCGGTCACTGCGGTCGATGGCACTGTCACCCTTGACCGCCCGGGCGAACCGTCACACACTGACACGACCGGCACGGGCCGGCCTGAAAGGACAGACCGATGGACAACGAACGCTCCTTCCTGGTCGTGGTCGGCGTCGATGGATCCCCGGAGTCGATCGCCGCCCTGCGCTGGGCCGTCGACGAGGCGCGACTCCGCCACGGCCGGGTGCGTCCGATCACGTCCTGGTCCTACCCGCCGCGCACTGCGGACGTCGAAGGTGAGTACATCGACGACCGGTCAGAGCGCGGCGCCGAGCGGATCCAGGCCGTCGCGCTGGACGCCGTCCCGTTCGAAGGAGTCGACGTCACCGGGCACATAGTCCAGGGACCCCCGGCGTCGGTTCTGCTCGACGCCGCCAACGGCGCCGACCTGCTGGTCGTCGGGTCGCGCGGGCTCGGCGGGTTCAGCGGGCTGCTCCTCGGCTCGGTCTCCAACCAGCTGGTCCACCACGCCCCGTGCCCGGTGCTGGTCATCCGGTCGTAGCGGTGCTGTCGGTGTAGACCGGACCCCCTGCTGACGGCCGAACCGGAACAGCAGCGGGCCGCCCGGTCGCGCCCCTATACTCCGAATATGTCCCGAACTCCAACAATTCGAACCCGCTGATGCTGCGAATCGGAATCCTCGGTGCTGCGGGCATCGCACCGGCCGCGATCATCCGGCCGGCGAGGCGGCGCACGGATGCCGTCATCGCCGCGGTCGCGTCACGGCGGGCCACCGCCGCCGCGGCATTCGCCCTCGAGCACGGCATCGACCGGTCCTACGGCGACTACCAGGCGCTCCTGGCCGACCCGTCGATCGACCTCGTCTACGTGGCACTGCCGCCGTCGGAGCACGCCGAGTGGTCGATCGCCGCGATGGAGGCCGGCAAGGACGTCCTGTGCGAGAAACCATTCGCGCTCAACAGCGCCCAGGCGCTGCGGATGCGCGCTGCCGCCGCCGCAACCGGGCGGCGGCTGATCGAGGCGTTCCACGATCGCTACCATCCCCTCAGTCTCGAACTCGACCTGATCAAGGCGTCCGGCCGGCTCGGTGAGATCGTCTCGCTGCAGGCCGACTTCTCGGGCAGCAACCCGTTCGACCCACTCTCCATCCGGCATGACCCAGCCCTCGGCGGGGGCTCCTTGATGGACCTGGGCTGCTACCCCGTGCACTGGGTGCGCGCCCTGATCGGCGAGGAACCGACCGTCACCGACGCGTTCGCGACCCTCAACCCGCTCGGCGCAGACCTGAGCATGGACGCCCGCCTCCTGTTTCCGTCCGGGGTCACCGCCCGGGTGACGTCGAGCATGATCGAGGGCACACCGCTCAACACCTCCCTCGACATCATCGGCACGAGAGGCACCGTGCACGTCGACAACCTGGTCTTCCCGTCGACGGGCCACAGCATCCGTGAGGAGATCGACGGCATCACCCGCTCGCTCACCGTGCGCGGCGCCGAGACCTACGATCACCAGCTCGACGCCATCATCCGCGGGCTGGCCGGCGGAGAACCGCTCCCCACCGAGGGCGACGACCCGGTCGGCAACATGACGGTGATCGACGCCATCTACGCCGCAGCCGGACTGGACCGGAGCAATACTCAGCACCGTTCCGCCTAACTGGCCGGTTCCCACGACCGATAGTGGGGACAACGGCGCCGACGACCGACGGCACGGCACGGAGACGTGCATCCGCTTTTCACCCGAGGACACGAGGAACACCGAGTGAGCGCTTCACCTTCCCGCCGGTTCCGCCCGCTCGCGATCGCCATCGGCGCCTCGGTCCTGCTGGCGCTCGGCGCCGGCACGGCCGCCGTGCTGCCGGCCGCTGCACTCACCCCACCCGCCGGCGTCGCAGTGACGTGGACGAACACGAATGTCTGGACCACCGGCTTCCAGTCCGCGGTCGACCTCCGCAACTCCTCGACCACGAAACTCAGCCCGTGGCAGGTCTCCTTCACCTACGCGCACAAGGTCAACACCCTGTGGAACGGCGTCCTCGCCCCCGCACCGAGCGGATTCTCCGTCAAGGCCCCCTCCTGGGCGACCACCCTCGCTGCCGGCGCGACCACCTCGTTCGGCCTGACCTCCACCAAGGTGGGGACCGCCGCGCTGTACCCCACCGCGTGCACGGTGATCGGTCTGCCGGTCGGCGCGGCCTCGATTCCGTGTTCCATCAACGGCGCCCCGGTCAACACGGCCACGCCGACCGCCACGCCAACGGCCACGCCGGTCCCCACCGCGACACCCACAGCAACCCCGACGCCCACGCCAACCCCAACCCCAACCCCGACCCCGGTTCCCTCGCCGGCCGCAGGCAGCATCCTCGTCGCCCCCTATGTCGACATGGGATCGTGGCCGACGGCCGACCTGTCCTCATTCGCGTCCTCTGCCGGGGTCAGCGCGGTCACGGCCGCGTTCATCGTGGCCGACCGCGCCAGCGCCTGCAGCCCGACCTGGGCCGGCTACACGGCGTACTCTGTCGGGGGCACCGGGGACTTCCTGCCGAACGTCACCGCTTTCCAGGCCGGCGGCGGGAAGGTCATCGCCTCCTTCGGCGGAGCGATCAACGACGAACTCGCCCGGGTCTGCACGAACCCGGCCACGCTGCTCGCCGCGTACACGAAGGTCGTCACCCGGTTCAACCTCGACCGGGTCGACTTCGACATCGAGGGTGCCGACGTGTCGGATGCCGTGTCGAACCAGCGTCGTGCCACCGCAGTCGCCGCACTCCAGGCCCAGCGTTCCGCCGCAGGCCGTCCCCTGCAGGTGTCCCTGACCCTGCCGGTCATGTCAACCGGGTTGGTGCCGACGGGCCTTCGCACCGTCACGGAATTCGCCGCCGCCGGCGTGAAGCTCTCTGCCGTCAACGTGATGGCGATGGACTACGGCGATGGCACGAGCGCGATGGGAACGGCAGCGATCTCCGCGGCGAAGGCCACCGCCACCCAGATCGGCACCATCCCGGCCTACGCGGCCCTCACCGCGGCGCAGCGCCTGGCCCTGGTCGGCATCACACCGATGATCGGCAAGGACGACCTCGGCGAGGTCTTCACGCTCGCCGATGCCACCTCGGTCGGCACGTTCGCGAAGGCCAACGGCCTCGGCGTGCTCAGCTGGTGGGAGATGACCCGGGACCAGCCGTGCACCGGCACCATCCCGGCCTACCTCTGCTCCGGCGTGAGCAGCCCGCGCTGGGCCTATGCCAAGGCGTTCGTCGCCGCAACGAAGTAGCGCCGGTCCGGGCCGATCCGGATCAGCCGGGCGAGCCGCCGGCGATCTCGTAGGACCACAGCTCGCTGCTGACCCCGACGGGGCGGGCGGCAGGTTCGCCGTCCTGGGGTGTCTCGCTCCGGTGCCCGTGGCCGAAGGCCGGCGAATTCAGCCAGGCCTGGAACGAGTCGTCATCGGCCCAGCGGGTGACGACCAGCCACGTCTTGCGGTCGTCGGTGGGCTTCAGCAGCTCGAAGCCCTCGAAGCCGGGGCGGTCGTCGACGGCTCCGGCGCGAGCGGCGAACCGGCGGGCCAGCTCGTCGCCGCCGTCATCGGGAACGGTGATCGCGTTGATTTTGATGATCGTCATCGGGGCTTCCTTCGGTCGTGGCTTCAGAGTCTCCCCCATGCTGGCACGACCGGCTGTGCCGAAGCTGCGACGCCCACCGGGGCAGGTTGAGAGAATGAACGGATGAGTGACGCCGCCGAATTCGTGGACGCGACGCTGCAGCGCGAGGGCGACCCCGACCGGGCCCTCGCCGAACGGGCTCGACTGGGCAGCGAACTGCGCTTCTACGGTGCCTCGGTCGGCGCGGTGCGCGGCACGATCCGGGATGCCCTCCGCCGATACCCGGGTCTGACCCACGACGAGATCACCGCGCTGAGCTCGGAACTGTGGCTGGTGCCCGTGTTCGAACGCCGTCTCGCGGCCATCGTGCTTCTGCAGTCGCGGGTGCGGATGCTGCGCAACTCGGACCTGACCCGGATCGAAGGTTTCGTGCGCGCCGGCGGCCTGCCGGTCCTGGCCGACCTGCTGGCCGGGGGCGTGGTCGTCCCGCTGCTGGAGCAGCTTGACCCGACCGGCCGGGCCCGGGCGGAGATCGTGCTCGACCGATGGGCGCACGACGACAGCGTGTGGCTTCGGCGCGCCGCCCTCCTGGCTCGCGAGCAGGCACGACGCGCGCGGGCAGGGACCGAACAAGCGGGCTGAGGCGGCTGGGCCGGTACCTCCCCGTCGCCTCCCGGTGCGATGCCGGCTGCCGTCGCCGACTGAGGTCAGAGCAGCGGCAGCACCTGGTCGCGCACCTGTTTGCGCAGGATCTTGCCGAGCATCGACCGCGGCATGTCATCGATCTGCACGATCCTCCGCGGGATCTTGTACGCCGCGAGGTGCTCGCGGCAGTGGGCCCGCTGCGCTTCCTCGTCCAGGGTCGTCCCCGGCTTCAACTCGACGGCCGCGACGACCATTTCCCCGCCCCGCTCCAGCGGCTTGCCGAAGACGGCGGCGTCGACGACATCCGCATGCAGGCGCAGCACGGCCTCGACCTCGGAGGGCGACACGTTGAACCCCCCGGTGATGACCAGTTCCTTGGCCCGGTCCACGATCGTGGTGAAGCCGTCTTCATCCACGGTGACGATGTCGCCGGTGCGCAGCCAGCCGCCCGGCAGAAGCGTCCTCGCGGTCTCCTCCGGGTTGTTCCAGTAACCCTGGAACACCTGCGGCCCCTGCAGCAGCAGCTCCCCGGGCTGGCCCTGCGGCACCAGGGCGGTCGGGTCGTCGAGGTCGACGACCTTCATCAGGGTCGAGGGGAAGGGCACGCCGATCGTGCCGGGGCGGCGGCTGGGATGGAACGGATTGCCCAGCGCCACCGGGGAGGACTCGGTCATGCCGTAGCCCTCGACGAGCAGACCGCCGGACACCGACTCCCACAGCTCGACGACATGCTCCGGCAGGTTCATCGCGCCCGAGATGCAGTACTTGCAGGAGCGCAGCGAGATCCCGCGTTCCTTCGCGGCGAGCGCGGTGCGCTCATAGATCGGCGGCACCGCGCAGTACACCGTCGCGGGCGACTTCTTCATGGCGTCGAGGATGAGATCGGGGTCGAACTTGGGGAACAGCACGAGCAGGCCCTGCTTGCGGATGCCGTAGGTCAGGTACAGCGTCATGCCGAACGCGTGGAACATCGGCAGGATCGCGTAGAAGATCTCCTTGCGGTACTCGGCCCCGTGCATCCACGCCTCTCCCTGCAAGGCGTTCGCGTACAGGTTGAAATGGGTGAGCTTGGCCCCCTTGGGGCGCCCGGTGGTGCCCGAGGTGTACTGGATCGCCGCGAGGTCGTCGACCGAGGGGCGCGGATGCTCCGGGTCGAGGTGCCCGTGCGCCAACAGGTCCTTCCACGGTGTCGTTCCCGGCGCGGCGCCGGTGAGCGCCTCCCGGGACTCGCGCAGGCTCTTCACCGGCAGGTACAGGGCGAGCCGTTTGACCGCGGGGAACGCGCTGAGCAGGTTGACCGAGACCACATGGTCGATCTCGATGTCGGCCGGGAACGCGCGAACGGATGCCGCCACCTTGTCCCAGGCGATCACGATGCGGGCCTGGTGGTCCTCGAACTGGTGCCGGAGCTCCCTGGACGTGTAGAGCGGGTTGTGTTCGACCACGACCGCACCCAGTCGCAGCACCGCGTAGAACGCCACGACGTGCTGGGGGCAGTTCGGCAGGATGAGGGCGACCCTGTCCCCTGCCCGCACTCCCAGGTGCCGCAGCCCCTCCGCTGCACGGTCGACCTGGTCGCCGAGTTCGGCGTAGCTGGTGCGGCGGCCGAAGAACTCCAGCGCCGGATGATCGCCGGCCTCCGCGACCGACCGCTCGAACATCGCCACCAGCGATTCCGTGGGCAACTCGATCTCGGCCGGAACGCCCGGCTGGTAGTTCTTCACCCAGGGCTGTTGCTCAGTGTTCGCCATGGACCCATCGTTCACCATGCGGCTGCCTCACGCGAATCCCTAGCCAAAGGGCGGCGATGGTTCCCGCAGACCTATTCCCCGGCCTGACCGGCGGATGCGCCTGCCCCGGGCCCCCGCGCATCCGCTGATTTGCCCGGAGAGTGTAGCCGATGAACCGGGCGCCCACCCGGACGCGATACCGTTGGTAGTATGACGCCCCCTGATACCACCACGCCGCGTGAGGCAGACACTGCCCCCGTAGCGAAGACTTTCTCCGACCTCGGGCTCAATGATGCAATGCTCAAGGCACTCAAAGACGTCGGATACGAAACCCCCTCGGCCATCCAGGCCGCCACCATTCCCCCGCTCCTCGCCGGGCGCGACGTGGTCGGCCTCGCCCAGACCGGAACCGGCAAGACGGCCGCCTTCGCGCTGCCGATCCTGTCCCGCCTCGACCTGGCCCAGAAGGCCCCGCAGGCACTCGTCCTCTCCCCGACCCGTGAGCTCGCCCTGCAGGTCTGCGAGGCATTCGAGAAGTATGCCGCCCACATGCGTGGCGTGCACGTTCTGCCCGTCTACGGCGGACAGGGCTACGGCGTGCAGCTCTCCGCGCTGCGCCGCGGCGTGCACATCGTCGTCGGCACCCCCGGCCGCATCATGGACCACCTCGAAAAGGGCACGCTCGACCTGTCCCAGCTGAAATACCTGGTGCTCGACGAAGCCGACGAGATGCTCAAGATGGGCTTCGCCGAGGACGTCGAGACGATCCTCGCCGACACCCCCGCCGACAAGCAGGTCGCCCTGTTCTCGGCGACCATGCCGGCGCAGATCAGGCGCATCTCGAAGAAGTACCTGAACGACCCCGAAGAGATCACGATCAAGAACAAGACCACGACCTCCGCGAACACCACGCAGCGGTACCTGATGGTCTCCTACCCGCAGAAGGTCGACGCGCTCACCCGCATCCTCGAGGTCGAGAACTTCGAGGGCATGATCGTCTTCACCCGCACCAAGAACGAGACCGAGCTGCTCGCCGAGAAGCTTCGCGCACGCGGCTACTCCGCAGCGGCGATCAACGGCGACGTGGCCCAGGTGCAGCGCGAGCGCACCGTCAACCAGCTCAAGTCGGGCAAGCTGGACATCCTGGTCGCGACGGATGTCGCCGCGCGCGGCCTCGACGTCGACCGGATCAGCCACGTCGTCAACTACGACATCCCGATCGACACCGAGTCGTATGTGCACCGCATCGGCCGCACCGGCCGCGCCGGCCGCAGCGGCGCCGCGATCAGCTTCGTCACGCCGCGCGAGCGTCACCTGCTCAACGCGATCGAGCGGGCGACCCGTCAGCCGCTGACGCAGATGCAGCTGCCGAGCTTCGAAGACGTCAACGTCACGCGCCTGGCGCGGTTCGACGACGCCATCACCGAGGCCCTCGGCCAGTCCGAACGGATCAGCGCCTTCCGCGACATCATCGGTCACTACGTCGAGCACCACGACGTTCCCGAAGCGGATGTCGCGGCAGCCCTGGCAGTCGTCGCCCAGGGCGAGACTCCCCTGCTGCTCACCCAGGCGGATGCCCGCGCCCAGCGGCCCGAGCGCGCCGACCGCGGCGACCGTGCCGAGCGTGCCCGCGCCGACGCCGGTCGCGGCGACCGCCGTGACGACCGCCGTGACGACCGCGGAGAACGCGGCGAGCGAGTCGAACGAGTGGAACGACGCCCGCGCGACAACAACCGGGCGATGGCCTCGTACCGCATCGAGGTCGGCAAGCGCCACAAGGTGGAGCCCCGCCAGATCGTCGGCGCCCTCGCCAACGAGGGGGGCCTGAGCCGCGAGGACTTCGGTCACATCCAGATCAACCCGGAGTACTCGCTCGTCGAGTTGCCCGCCGACATGCCCGGCGATGTGCTGGGCCGTCTGGAGAACACTCGCATCAGCGGCAAGCTGATCGAGATCCGCGCCGATGGCGGCGGACCGGTCCGTCGCGAGGGACGCACCGAGCGCCCGCCGCGCCAGCCACGCCGCGACTAACCCTGTTCGGCGGACGCTTCACCTCCGGGTGGAGCGTTCGCCTGTTTAACGGGGGTGCCAGGCCGGGGCCGGACGGAATGCCGGCTAGCCGGCCGGGGCGACGGACGCGGCGATCGCCTTCGCGCTGCGTTCCAGGAACGACACGATCTCCGCGGAGGGCATCTCGGTATTGAGCGCGCTCTCGACGAGGACCTCCTCGACGAAGGCGACCCAGGAACGCATGGCGATCCGGAGCATGTCGGAATCCGGGAAGCCGAGTTCCAGCAGGACGTCGATGACCCGCTGCGCCTGCAGGGCCCGGGCCTGGTCGACGACGTCCCGTACCTCGGTGTCACCGCTCGCGACGCCGCGCACGAGGGAGTAGAACGTTCCCCGGTGATCGCGCACGAAGCGCACGATCCGCTCGAGGGTATCCCGCAGCCGATCGTCGGGCGGGAGATCGGCGGACGGCTGCGTCGCACGGAGCATGCTGTCCCTGGCGGTGCGCACGACCTCTCGGTGCAGCCCCTTCTTCGAGACGAAGTAGTGGAAGAGCAAACCGCGCGACACCCCCGCCTCGGCGGACAGATACTCCATCGTGAGCGATTCCAGCGGGTGGTCGGCCAGCGAGGCCACTCCGATCGACACGAGCTGGGCGCGCCGCTGTTCAGGGCTGAGCCGGGTGCGTCGATCCGCTTGCATGAGTCGAGCCTACCGGCCCGCGTGAACGGTGCCACGGCCGGGCGTGCACGTGCCGCCGTGTCGGTATCCGCGCACGCCCCCGGCCCCGATGGAGGACAATTACCCCCATTCGCGTGACAGATCGCCCTGATCCATGCAACTCTTATTAGCATCTTCGTCAATAACGACGAGGCGGCCACCCTGGCCTGGATCAAGGAGGATCTATGACCATTTCCCAGCTCACCGGCTCGTATCCCGGCCGAATCGTGCTGGCCGCGGTTCCCGTGGCAGTCGCGTCCACCCTGCTGCTGGCGGGGGTCGCCCAGGGCGCGGTGCCCGTGTCATTCGCGGTCTCCGGAAGCCAGTTCCAGATCAGCGCCTCGCAACTCGACGGCACCGGCTTCTCCCAGTACGCGGGGGTCACCGACGACACGGCCGGCGACCCGCACCAGGTCGCCATCGCCAACATCACCTCCGCGAGCCTGGCCGACCTGTGCCAGTCCGTGGTGACCGACACCCCGCTCGGCAAGGTCGGCATGCTCATCACGGCGGGCGGCGGCGGCAAGCCGGCGACCGCGACCGACCTGCAGATCGGCATGACCGACCTCAAGGGAGACTCGACCTTCGGCAACATCCGCATCGGCGTGGACGCGTCGACGGTCAATACAGCTCCCAAGGGATCGGCTGGCGATTTCGCCCAGGATGCCGACACCATCAAGATCGCGGGCCTGCAACAGACCGCGTTGAGCACCCAGGCCTCGGTGTTCACCCTGACCGGCATGCACCTTGAACTCACAGACGGGTCCAAGAGATGCTTCTGACCAGGACTGCCCGCCGTGACGTGGCCGAGCGCGTGACGTCCTCACCGTGGGCGGCCTTCCGAGCCTGGCGCCGTGGCAGGCCGTTCGCGGGAGGCGTGCTCACCTCGCTGGCGGGGGTGGAGATGTTCTTCTCCGGCCAGCTCGACGTGGGCAAGATCCACGTGCAGGTCGGCATCGAGGGCCTGCAGGCGACGATCATCCCGCTCCTGCTCGTGCTGCTCGGCATCCTCGCGGTGACGATGCCGGTGCACCGCATCTTCTACGGCGTCATCGCACTGTCGGTGTCGGTCTACTCCCTGATCGGCGTCAACCTCGGCGGGTTCTTCATCGGCATGCTCCTCGGCGCCATCGGCGGGGTGCTGACGGTGGCGTGGCTGCCGAAGCCGCGCGCACCGGTCGAGCCGGGCGCCGAATCGCAGGTGTCCGAGGCCGAGTCCGGGCACTCGCCGGCGGACCCGCGCCCGCTCATGCGGCGCCGCCGGTGACCGCCGGAACGGGCCGCGCCCGCGCGCCCGGCACCGGGCTGCTCGCCGTCGTCTTCCTCGTCTCGCTGTTCGGGATCGGGGCGGCACGGGCCCCCGCTTCGTCCGGTTTCTGCCTTCCTCCGCTGACGGAGTGCAGTTCCCCTGCTCCCCCGCCGCCGGCACCACAGGAACCGACGCCGGCGCCGAGTCCGCTCGGCGACGTGCCCGGAGGCCTCGGCGCGGTTCCGGGCACGTCGCCGCCCGGCCCCCCGGCGCCGGCGGCCGTGGAGGATGCCGACGCCCCCACCTTCACCCTGCCGGCCGCCCAGCTCGGAGGATCGTCGATCTCCTTCTCCGGGATCACCGCCGTGACCGTGGTGACCGTTCCGCTCGCCGACGGCAGCCGCACCCCGGTGCTCAAACTCGAGGCCGACGACATCGTCATCGACGACTTCCTTCTCGACGTGCGGAAGGCGACCGGCCCGTCCCTGGTCACGAATTCCGGGCGGATGGAGCTGCGCGGCAACGTGAAGGTCTACCTGGACTCCGTCACCGGGACCCTGCTCGACGGCGCGGCGTTCACGCTCGGCGCGGCCACCCCTCCCCCGGGCGACGAGTTGCCGCCATCGCTGCTCAAGGTGCACCTCGGGCTCGTCGGAGTGACCGCGAATTCGATCACCCTGACGCCGTCCCACCAGGAGATCCACTGATCCGCACCGCTGCGCCGGCGCCGCGCAGCGCCCTAAAATGGCAGGTGATGACTACCACAGCGACTCGACCGCCCCTGAACAAGGACACCCGGCTCTGCATCTCCCTGGCCGCGCGACCGAGCAATTTCGGCACCCGCTTCCACAACTATCTGTATGAGCAGCTCGGGCTGGACTTCATCTACAAGGCATTCACCACCACCGACCTGGCCGGCGCCATCGGGGGTGTGCGGGCGCTGGGCATCCGCGGATGCTCGGTGTCCATGCCGTTCAAGGAGGACGTGATCGCCCTCGTCGACGAACTCGACGCCTCCGCCACGGCGATCCAGTCGGTGAACACGATCGTGAACGACGACGGTTTCCTGAGGGCGTACAACACGGATTACATTGCCGCCGCCGCGTTGCTGCAGAGCAACGCGCTCGACCCGGCCACTTCGTTCCTACTGCGCGGCAGCGGCGGCATGGCCAAGGCCGTCGCCGCGGCCCTGCGCGATTCCGGCTTCGCGGACGGCACCATCGTCGCGCGAAACGAGCGGAGCGGCCGGGCGCTGGCCGACGAACTCGGCTACCGCTGGCTGGCGGAGCCGGGCGCCATGACGGCGCCGCTGCTCGTGAACGTGACCCCGATCGGCATGGCCGGTGGCAGCCAGGCTTCCGAGTCGGCCTTCACCGGCGCGGCGGTGGCAGCCGCAGACACCGTGTTCGATGTGGTGGCGCTTCCGGCTGAGACTCCCCTGATCCTGGCCGCGCGGGCCGCCGGCAAGACTGTGATCACCGGGGCCGAAGTCATCGCCCTGCAGGCCGCCGAACAGTTCGAGCGTTACACCGGCGTGCGACCCACGACAGAGCAGGTACTGGCCGCATCTGCGTTCGCTCGCGCATAGGAGCGCCGCTGCCGGCTAGGGCTGCACCGCGCGGCACGGGACGTAGACGAGCGTCCGCGGCTCGGCCACCCCCGGGCCGTCGAGGTACTCCTCCCACGGTGGGCCCGCAGCCTCCCAGCCGTTGTCGGCCAGCCACTGCGTTGCCGCCGCGTGGGCGGCGGGAACGCCGTCGTATGACCCCTGGTGCAGCACCCGGGCCGCCGGGCCGCCGGGGATGGACGCGGGCATCACCCGCCTCGCCGGGGCCACCGGCCCGCTGCACGGGAACCCCGCCTCCACCTCCATGCCGTCCTCCGTCGGAACGAAGCAGCCGAACGGCATGCCAGCCGGGGTGAGATGTTGCGCGGCGATCACTTCCAGCACCTCGGCGTAGGCCCGCCCGAGGAAGGCGGGGATCTCCTCCTCCGGAATCACCGCGCGCACGACAGCAGTCGGCTGCTCCGCCACCTCGACCCGTTCCACCTGATAGTCCATGCGGTTCATGGTGCCCGGCTTGTACCCCGAGGTCCAGCCCCCGAGGGGCTATTCCGCGCGCGGGGGAAGACGGCGGCCCGTGATCAACAGCCAGAAGATCAGCGCCACCTCGCCCACGAAGAGGAATTGGCCGAAGACGGCGGTGAAGCCGGTCACGAACACGGTTCCGGCCGCATCCGCCAGATAGCCCATTCCGGCCACCGAGAGCAGGATCCCGAAGATCCGCGCCATGAACCCCGACCGGTAGGCCAGGTAGCCGACCAGGAGCAGGTGGATACCGAAGAGGCCGAGACCGGTCACCCAGATCGTGGTGAAAGCGTCGATCGAGTCCAGGGCAGCGACCGGGTGGTCCAGAAGCGAGTACGCGGTCACGAGCCGGCCGATGGCAACCATGAAGACGGCGGCGAAAACCACCCGCGTCCAGGCGGCCACCGCAGACACGACCGGGTTCACCGGCCGGAACAGCGCGTACAGCGCGCCGGCCACGATGAGGTCGAGAATCGTCACGACGAACAGGCTCGCGATGCCGGCGAGGAACAGCGGCGCCGACTCGGCGATGTCCCGGGCCGTTCGTTCCGCATCCCCCGGGGTCACGAGCGGAACGATGGCGCCGAAGTTGCCGAAGCCCGCCAGCAACGCCATCAGGGCCAGGGCGATTCCCGCGATCAGGCTCGCCGTGCGGGGCTGCCAGGCCCTGAACTTCAGCGTTCCCGGACGATGCATTCCGGCGGTTTCGCCGGCCTGTCGGACTGTGGTCATGATCTCCCCTTACGTCGGAAACTTATGATGTAAGTAAGCTACTCCTACAGCGTAAGTGTGTCAATCGACTCAACCCCGGCTGGACACGACTTGGAGTCCGTGCGTCAGATATTGCTGTGCGGCATGCCTTATCCACAACATCCCTGTTTGAGATAAGGTGATGTCATGACCACTGCAACGGCCGACCGCACCCCCCGCGCCGACTCCCAGCGCAACCGCGCGGCCATCCTCGACGCGGCCCTGTCCTGCCTGGCGGCGAACCCTCGGGCGAGCATGGCCGAGATCGCCCAGGCCGCCGGAGTCGGGCGGGTGACCCTCTACGGCCACTTCTCGTCTCGCACGGAACTCATCGAGGCCGCCGCCGCACGGACCATGCATCGCGCCGAAGCCCGGCTCGCCCCGCTGGACCTGACCGGCGATCCCCGGGAGGCGCTGGAGCTGCTCGTCACCTCCTCCTGGCGGATCGTCGACGACTCCCGCGGGATCATCGCCGCCGCGGAGGCAGAACTGGGCACCGACCGCGTTCGCGAACACCATGACGAATCCATGCACCGGGTTCAGCGCCTGATCGAGCGAGGCCAGGCCGCGGGCCTGTTCCGCACCGACCAGCCCGTCGAATGGCTCACCGCGTGCTACTTCGCCGTCGTCCACGGGGCGGCCTCCGAGATCCGGGCCGGGCGCCTGAACGAGGCCCAGGCGGCCGCCCTCCTTCCCGCCACCATCCTGGCCCTCGTCTCCGAACCGACTGAGCGGATGCCGCGTCCCGACTAAACCCGCCCGATCCCCGGCCCGCCCCTCTGACCGCCCTCGTGCCGACCCCTGGCCGATCTCAGCGGCGATGTGACGGCAGAGGCAGAATGGGGACATGAAAGCCGAGATCCTCTACATCCTCGACTGCCCGAACTCGGCCGCCGCCGGGGTCGCACTCCGGGACGCGCTGAACGAGACCGGGCACTCCGACGTCGTCATCGATTTTCACCTGCTGACTTCCAGCGAGGAGGCCGCGCGGGTTCCGTTTGCCGGGTCGCCGACGATTCTGCTGGACGGAGTCGATGCATTCCCGCCGGGTGCGCAGGTCACCGATCTGGCCTGCCGGGTCTATCAGACCGAGCAGGGACCGGCCGGAGTACCCTCGGCCAACGACCTCATCGCCGTGATCCGCGAACGATCGGGCACCGAGCGCTGACACTGCCGTTCAGGTCCGCGTCACCCGGCGGACACCTCGGGCGACTTATCTGGTCTGCGGGTTGGGCACCGGCCCCCCCCACAAGGAGGACACGATGAAGTACACGAAAATCGGTGTGACCACGGCAGTGGGCCTGGGACTGGGCCTGGCCGTTCTCACCGCAGCCACGCTTCCCGCGGCCGCAACCCCTGACTCGAGCGATGCCGGTGTGGCATCGAACTCGGCCTTCGGCATCCAGAACAATGTTCTCGCCGCCGGGCTCGAACAGAGCCCCGTGGCCTACGGCCAGTTGCCGCTGACCAACCCGCACGGAGGAATCTCGCACTACGGGTACAACACCTCCAACGGCGGTCCGCTGACCCAGGATGCGAAAGAGGCGTTCAAGACCGAGCCGGACAAGAACGTCTACCTCACCCTCGGCGGAAAGCACTACCTGTTCCAGGGTCACGAGGGCGGACCTCAGGGATACGTCACCCGGGTCAACCTTGACGAAAAGGACCTCGCCAAGCGGGTCACCCTGATTGCCGACACCCGGTCCGACGGGGCCGCCGTCCCCACCTTCGACGGCATCACCTGGGATCCGTTCACCCACCAGCTCCTCCTGGCCGCCGAGGCCGCAGCACCGAAGGGTGGCGTCTTCGGCATCACCCTCGACGACAACGGCGACCCGGTCGACGGAAAGATCGTTCCCCTCCCGGCGCTCGGTTCCGGCGGCTATGAGGGCATCCAGAACGACTCCGCCGGAAACGTCTGGCTGGTCGAGGACATCGGCGGCGCCAAGAAGTCCGGCGGCAAGGTGCCCAACAGCTATGTCTACCGATTCACTCCGACGAAGGCCGGCGACCTGTCCACCGGCACCCTGCAGTCCCTGCAGGTGAGCCGCGCCGACGGCTCCCCGGTCACGGCGAAGCAGCTGGCCGACAACCCGTCCGACCAGTTCGTCACCGACCTGCACAGCTACGGCGCGTCGTTCAAGACGAAGTGGGTCACGGTCACTCCCGGCGCCGACAACGGCGCGACCGCCGCCGCAGCGGCCGCCGGTGCCACCCCGTTCAAGCGTCCCGAGAACGGCGTCTTCCGCCCGGGTACCTCATTCGGTGAGTTCTACTTCACCGAGACCGGTGACACCGACAAGAACAGCACCCTTCCCGGCGCATTCGGCGGTGTGTTCCGCCTGAGCCAGTCCTCCCCCACGGCGCAGACCGGCACGTTGTCCCCCGCGTTCCTCGGAGACCTGGAGCACACGGGCCTGGACAACATCCAGTTCGCCACCAAGGACAAGCTTCTGGTGGTCGAGGATGCCGGTGACTCGCTCCACGCCCAGCGCGACGCCCTTGACTCCGGCTACCTGATCGACCTCGCCAAGAAGGGTAAGAAGGCTCCTGAGGCCGTGCGTTGGCTGGCCGAGGGCCGCGATGCATCCGCGACCTACGACCACACCACCAGCCCCGGTTACAACGACGGTGACAACGAGATCACGGGCATCCACGTCTCCAACGGTGACCCGACGGCCGCCGGAATTCTCGGCGCCCAGCTCCCGCAGCTGATGACCGGCGAATGGCGCACGTTCTGGACCCAGCAGCACGGCGACAACGTGACCTGGGAACTGCACACCGCCGCCGCCGCCGAGTCGCACGGCGACGAACGGCACGACGGCAAGAACGACCGGGACTAGGCGCCGCAAAGGCCCCTTCCCACGATAAGGACGATGCCCCGGTTGCCGCCAGCGACCGGGGCATCGCTCTGCGCCGGGCCACTGAGAGCTTTCACAGCAACCGACGACCACGGCATCGATTGCGCCGCGAGCTCCTTCGGCACACGTAGGCTCTGGTCCATCCGGTGCGCCAGCCTCCTCCCGCCCGATCACCGGACAGTCCCTGTCCCGCCGGGGGCTGCGCACGCGCCGACAACCGAAAGGTGAACGCGTTGGTTCACTCCAGCATTCCGAGTCCGTCCATCAGCTCCTTCGACATCGGCCCCCTGCGCGTCCACATCTATGCGCTCTGTATCCTGACCGGCATCGTCATCGCGACCTGGCTGTCGTCGAAGCGGCTGAGCTCACGCGGCGGCAAGCCGGGCATGGTGCTGGACATCGCCATGTGGACCGTCCCGATCGGCATCGTCGGCGGCCGTTTGTATCATGTTGTGACGCATCCGACCGATTACTTCTTCCCCGGCGCCGACCTGTGGAAGGTGCTGTTCGTCTGGGAGGGCGGTCTGGCGATCTTCGGTTCGATCCTTTTCGGCAGCATCGGGGCCTACATCGGATGTCGCCGGGCCGGCATCCGCTTCCTCTCCTTCGCCGACGCGCTCGCCCCGGGTCTCCTCCTGGCCCAGGCCTTCGGTCGTTTCGGCAACTTCTTCAACCACGAGCTGTACGGCGCTCCGACGACTCTCCCCTGGGGACTCGAGATCGAACCGACCAACGCCGCATTCCCCGCGGGACTGCCCGCCGGAACCCTCTTCCAGCCGTTGTTCCTCTACGAGATGATCTGGAACACGCTCGGTGTGCTCCTGCTCCTCTTCGTGCTCGAGCGCCGGTTCAACCTGCGATGGGGCAAGGCGCTCGGCTTCTACCTGCTCTGGTACGGCACCGGTCGGGCGTTCCTCGAGTCGCTGCGATTGGACCCGACGGAGTTCTACTTCCTCGGGCTCAAGATCAACACGGACATCGCGCTCCTGGTGGCCGTGGCCGGAATCGTGCTCATCATCAGCCAGGCCAGACGACATCCAGGCCCGGAAACCTCGATCTACCTGACGCCGCAGGCGTCCGTCGTGGCGGGTGCCCCGTCGGCTGAGGCCTGAGCGCTCGGACGAGAATGAGCGGGCCGATGAAGCGGCCACTCGTCAGTTCGATGACGGCACGAGGGCGACACGGGTGCCGATCGCGGCGGCGAAGGCGCTAGAAGAGAGTGTCACCGATGTAACCGCCAGGCGAACACCCCGGCGCGATGGCGAACACGGCGGATCCGATCGGGGTCGTCCACTGGTTGAGCAGGTCGAGTGTGTCGAGGCGCTGCTGGAGGGGGAACGAATTGCCGGTCCACGTCGGACTGGAACGAAAAGAAGGCCGGAGTTGGAAATGCCCTCCCCGGCAGGCACCTCGTCGTAGTTGTAGCCGCGCCGGACGATCCGCTCCGCCCTGTTCTCCGACCGGGCACGTCGCAGGTGGGAGTACTCGGGGATGATCGGGAACCCGAGCGGTGTCGTCGCCGTGAAATCCGGTTCGTCTCGTTCTTTCGTGCCGGTCAGCGGCGCCCCCGTGGCCAGTGTCCGCCCGAGAGCGGATTCGCGGCCGGCGCGGTCGAGCCTGTCCCATTTGTCGAGGTCCATGCTGATCCGGCGGAGCACGAAGCCCGTGCCTCCGGCCAGCCAGCCCGGATTCTCGGCGGTCGCCCAGACCAGCTGCTCGAAATCGACCGTGCCGGGGACCGGGTTCACGGTGCCATCGACCTGGCCGAACAGGTTGCGCATCGTCGTTCCCGGCTTCTCGGAGCCCGGTGCTCGCCGGAACCCCGTCTGAACCCAGTGGACCGTGGCAAAGGAACGCAGGTCCTTGAGGAGCATCCGGGTCGCGTGCGCGATCGTCACCGGATCGTCGGCGGCGACCTGGATCAGGAGATCCCCGCCGCTCCATGCCGGGTCGAGCCGGTCGACGCCGAAGGCCGGCAGGGGCCGCAGCCAGCCGGGCGCCTCCCCCGCCGCGCGTGAGACCAGGCCGGGTCCGAAGCCGAAGGTGATGGTCAGGCGCGCGGGGGTGACCGCGAGTTCGGGCTCGGAGTCGGCCAGTGCGCCCTCGCCCTGGGTGAGGCGGGCCGCGTCCCCGGTCAGGATGCGCATCATCCGTTTGAGCGCCGCGCGGTCGACGGTGTCGCGCAGGTTCAGCGCGACCAGGCTGGCGTGGCCCTGGGGCGGTGTCTCGATGCCTGCCTGGTGGATGCCGAAGAAGGGCACGGTCTCCGTGCCGTTGAGCGGCGCAACAACGGATGCTGGCGGTGACGCTCCGGCCTTGCCGGCGAGATCGATGCCGATGGCTCCGGCCGCTCCGATTCCCGCGGCGGCACCGCCCAGGAGGAGGTGTCGTCTGCTGAGTCCCCGAGCCGTCGATGGCTGCTGGCCTATGGTCATTTCTTCGTCGTGTCCATGGTCTTCGCGCCCGAGTACGTCTCGTTGGCGCCGGAGTAGTCCTTGGCCGCCGCGGCGAACTCGTGGGTGGAGCCGTCCGAGAGTGTCAGGATGACGGTGATCTCGTCGCCGGCTTTGATCGGTCCCGTCAACGCCATCAGCATGATGTGATTGCCGCCGGGAGCGAGTTCGAGGGTGCCGCCGGCCGGCACGACGAATCCGTCCTCCTTCTTCCGCATGACCATGTCCCCCGTGTCGCTGGGGACGGTCTCGTGCAACTCGAGCATGCCCGCCGCCGGGGACTCGGCCGATACGACGGTCACGTCCTCCGTGCCCGAGTTTTCGAGGATGCCGAAGGCGCCGGACATCCCAGTGTCGGCGGCCTTCACCCAGGCATCCGCGACGCTCAGCGTGTCTGAGGCCGCAGTCGGTGTCGGGGTCGCCGTGCCCGCGCCGGTGCCGGCACAGCCGGTGAGGGCGAGGATCAGGACGACGGTGCCGACGGTGAGCCGACCGGTGATTGTGCTGGTCTTCATGGGGAGTTCTCCTTGGTGGCGCGGTGGTGTTGGTGTCGGTTCGGCGGTCCCGCGGCGCGGGCCCGGAGGAGATTCAGGGGTGGCGTCGGCTCGTTCGTCGCCGAACCAGAAACGAGACGAGCGCGAAGAGGGCGATTCCGGTCGAGGCGCCGATGATCCCGACGACGATGGTGGGGATTCCGCCGTCGACAGCGGGGGCCCCGGCCGAGTCGACCGCAGCCGGTTTCGCGGTCGCGGTCGTCGGCGCGGTGGAGTCCGTCGGTGCGACCGCTCCGACCGAGAAGGCGAAGGCCCCGGAGACGGGATGCCCGTCCGCCGAGACGACCCGCCAGCGCACCTGGTAGGCACCGTCGGGGGCTCCCGGCTTGAGCGCCTGGGTGGCCTCGATCCCGTCGAGCCGCACCTTCCCGTCGGTCCAGTCGGTGCCGTGGCCGTCGGCAACGAGGACGACTGCACCGATGCTCAGCACGTCCTCGGTGAAACGCAGGGTCACCTCCGTCGGCGCAGCCATGACCTGCTGCCCGTCGGCGGGAGTCGTCGACAGGATCTGGTCGTGGGCACTCGCGGCCACCGTGGAGTTCGCGACGAGGAAGAGTGCGAGGGCGACGGTCGCGAGGGCACCGCCTGCCCAGCGGGATCGTGTGGGGTCGGACATGGTGAGCCTCCGGGGTCAGCGGCGCGAGCAGTCTCGCAACCGGTCATGGGGGTTCGGGGCACCGATTGCGCGGGCCGGCCCGACCGTTCGACGGGAGGGACGGGCAGACGGCTCGGCTGCGGCGTCGACGACTGTCGCGGCGGCGCAGGTGCGGGGTGGTCCGAAAAGAGGTCAGAAGGCGATGCGTGGCGCCGGAGGGCCACGGCGGGTGAGGCTTGACCGCAAGAGGTCGAACGGAGTCGGCACGAAGTCATCGGCCGCGACGACGGGAGCCCGCGGGACGCGAACGGCTACGGGCACGAGGTCGCCGCCCCAGCGGAGCACCACGGCGAGGCCCGATGCTGCGAGGTCGACGAGGAACCAGAAGGCTTTCTCGCCCTGGTGGAGGGCGAGGATCGTCAGCACCGCGGCGGCGCCGTGGGCGGCCCACATCCACGCGTCGACACCCGCTGCCCCGGCGGCAGCCATACCCATGGAGTCGACCGCGGCCACGGCGCCGGGTGTCATCGTCACGGGAGCGTGGTGGCCGGACCCGGTCATGACGAGCGACGTTGCGCCGCCGGCCCCGAGTCCGAACAGCACATGGAAGACGATCTGACTGAATGCCACGGAGAACGTCGTCCGCAGCACGGAGAGGGTTTTCCCCGCCAATGCGACGCAGGCCATGCCGGAGAACGCCAGGGCGAGGGCCAGGCTCACCGGCCCCGGGGCCGCGCCGCCGGCCACGACGTGGGAGAAGGCCGCGACGAACACGGCGGAAGACGCCGTGAGCCAGCCCCGGACGAACCTCCCCCACCGTGACGACATCTGATCTCCCGAACGATGATTCTTCTCCGACTGGAGAATGTCCTGCTCAGACAACCCTAGCGAGTCGGGGTTCCGGAGGCTATCTGCCGGCGGAGTTCGGGAAGAGCGGCCGACAGGTCGTGCAGACTTCACCGTCGGCACCCGCCGTCTCGGAACGATCCCGGCCGGCCACGGCGCGGTATTCGCCCGCGAGCCGCTCGAGCAGCGCCCAAACGAGCAGGGCGATCGCGGCGACCGCCACGACCGGGCGAACGAATTCGGCCAGCAACGGCACGGCCGTGCGCAGATCGGTCGAGAGATAGAGCGAGATCACACCGAGCACGGGCCAGCGCAGATCGCACATCGTCGCAGCCGCGCCGATCGGGGCGTGGAAATACCCGGCGACGATGAGGCCGACCAGGCCCGACCCCGCGGCGACGACAACGTAGCCCCACCACGAACCGGGGAACGTGACCGATCCACCGGCGAATCCCACGGTGCCCGAGGCGACCACCAGCGCACCGACCACGAAGGCGGAGACGCCGCCCGCGATCATCCGTCGCGTGGCGGGCCACGTTCGCAGTTCTGTGAGCGCGCCGGGAATGTTCATGCGCTGACTGACTCCCTGTCCGGCTCGGCCGCGGCGAGGCCGCAGGAACTCTCCCGAGTGAGGCGCGCGTGCAACGCCCAGCCGAGCAGGACGATGGATGCCCCGGCGAGGTACGGCTGCACCGGCTCGAAGAATTGCAGCGCCCCGCTTGCCCCGAGGGAGAGGAGCACGATCTTGTTGCAGACGGGGCAGCCGACCGCGAAGAAAGTGATCATCCAGCCCGCCAGGCCGAGGCGCCCCTCCGAGCGGCTGGGCGCCGCCCCGTCCGGATAGGCGACGTAGGTGGCCGACACGAGCCCGGCGAGGATCGCGCTCACGGCGAGCACCGGCCAGGACCAGGCCGTCGGGGCAACCTCGCGGGCGAAGAAAGGCGTGTCAATGAGGTCGGTGGGAATCGCGATCACCAGGCAGGTGCCGACCGCAGCGGCCACGGCGACCCACCAGCGGCGAGCGGGCCACCGGCGAAGGGACCCGCCCGCGATCAGGAAGGAACCTGCCAGCCGTGATGCCGGCGACCGCCCAGGGTCGACGGCGGCAGTTCGTTTACTCTGCATCGCTGGCCTCATCACAGGTTGGACGGGAAAACCGGAAAAGAATCGATACCCTAAGGGGTATTTCTATACCGTACGGGGTATTCTGTTGAGGGTCAACCTCGACCGGGCGCCCCTCCCGTCGACACCACATCATCAGCACAGGAGCACCGAATGGGATCGTCACCAGAGTCTGCGCCGCCCCCTGCGGGCCCCTCCGCATCCCGTCGCGACGAGCCGACCACTGCCGCCCCTGCACCGACGAGGCCCGACGGCCTGCGCAAGACCGTCAACCGGCTCAAGCGCGCCCAGGGACAGTTGGCCGCAGTCATCGCCGCCGTCGAATCCGGAGCGGACTGCCGTGCCGTCGTCACCCAGCTCGCTGCGGTGTCCAGCGCAATCGACCGCGCGGGCTTCACGATCATCTCCACCGCGATGAAGGAATGCCTCACCGACACGGGCACGGACACAGGCACGAACACGGATGGAGCCACGAAGCCACTCCGGGTCGAGGAGCTCGAGAAGTTGTTCCTGGCCCTGTCCTAGACCAGGTGCGCAGGATGCCCGGCTAGCCGATCAGCGCCTGCACGGCCACATAGACGGCGACGCCGAGCACCAGGACAGCGAAGCCCCGCTTGAGGACCGTGTCGGACAGGCCTCGACCGAGTCGGCCCGCCACCAGGGACGCGGCCATGGCAGATGCGGCGAACGCGCCCGTGACGGCCCAGTCGATCTGGACGTCGCCGAGGTGGGCGGCGAATCCGGCGACGGAGTTGATGACGATGACGACCAACGAGGTGCCGACCGTCAGTCCCATCGGCAGGCCGAGGACCAACGTGAGCGCCGGCACGATGAGGAATCCCCCGCCGACGCCGAGCAGTCCGGTCAGAAACCCGACAACGGCACCCGTGGCCAGTGCCCTGGGCAGGCAGCTGCGCCAGTTGACGCCTCCACCTGGAAGGGCGCAGGGCCCCCCGGCCGACCTGGTCGGCAGGAACATCCTCACGCCGGCGATGACCATGATCAAGGCGAATGCGCCGAGGAGCACCCGCTGGTCGAGCATCCGGTTCACCATTGTGCCCAGGTAGGCGGTGGTCACACCGGCCGCGCCGACGATGACGGCGAGACGCCAGTTCACGCCGCGCCGGAGCCGCGGGAGCACCGCTACGGCGGATGCCGCGCTCACCACGATCAGGGACGTCGGGATGGCCTCCGACAGCGGCAAGCCGACGCCATAGACGAGGGCGGGGACAGCGAGAATAGACCCACCCCCGCCGACCAGGCCCAGCAGCGCCCCGATGATCAAGCCCAGGACGAGGGCCGTGATGATCACGGAAGCTGGGGCAGAATCATCGGGAGGCCCTCGGCCGCCCACTCGAGCATGCCTCCCGTCATCGTGTGCGCGTCGAATCCTGCCTCGGCCAGGTGTCCCGCGGCGGCGGCGCTTCGACGCCCGCTCCGGCAGACGACAATGACGGGCCGGGTCGATTCCACGGCTGCGTGGCTGTCGGGGATCAGTCCCAGCGGGATGTGGCGAGCGCCGGGAATCATCCCGTCGACCAGTTCCTCGGTTTCCCGGACGTCGATGATCTGGGCGTCGCCGAGCCGGGTGGATACCTGCTGGGGAGTGAGTTCCATCATGAATGCCTTTCCAATATGGGGTGGGTGCGGTACCTCCACCACAGGACCCCGGTGAGCCAGGCCAGCGCAAAGACGCCGATCAGGATCGATCCCAGGGAGTTGAGGTCGATGGCCGCGATGAGGCCGGGGGTTCCCCCGCCGACGCCCAGGTCGGTGAGCATGGACATCAGGCCCATCCCCCCGACGAAGAAGGCGACGAACACGGACACCCCGGTCACGATGAGGTTGTAGTAGACCTTGCGCAGCGGGTCAGTGGAAGCCCAGCGGTAGACGTGGTTCATCAGGATGCCGTCCGCGCTGTCGAACAACGCCATTCCGGCCATGAAGACGACGGGGAGCACCATCGCGGCATACCAGGGCAGGTTCGGCGTGAGCACCCCAGCGAAAACGAACAAGCTGATCGACGCGGCCGTGTCCAGCCCGAGGCCGAAGAGCACCCCGACCGGGAACATCTTCCAGGGAGCGTCGACGAGCCGGGACATCGGCCGGAGGATCTTGTTGATCAGGCCGCGGTTGTCCAGGTGGCGGTCCAGGTCGCTCTGCACGAAACGGCCCGTGCGGATGTCGCGGAGCACCTGTCGCAGGCCCTGCAGGGAGGACAGGTTGAGCGCTCCCATCAGGATGAGGAAGAGCCCGGACACCGCGGCGCCCCAGACCCCGGTGATCTGGCGGAGGGCGGACCCTTCATCGGCGAGGCCGTCCGCGAACGCGGTGATGCCGAGGACTAGCAGCACCACGGACGCGAGTACGACCGTGGAGTGGCCGAGGGCGAACCAGAATCCCACGGACACCGGCCGGCGCCCTGCTGCGACCAGCCGGCGGGTGGTGTTGTCGATGGCGACGATGTGGTCGGCGTCGAAGGCGTGCCGGACTCCGAGCAGGTAGGCGCTGACGGCCAGGCCGAGCAGTACCGCGGGGTTGCCGCCTGACCGGGCCAGGTCAGGCAGGACGAAGGCGAACAGCGCCCCCCAACCGATCAGGTGGAGGGCGCCCACGGCCGCACCCATGCCGAGAAGGCTTCGCTTCTCTGCCGAGTGGAATGCCGTTCGGAGCACCGACACGGTGCTAGACGGCTTGCTCGGCCATCGGCAGTCCGGCCGCTTCGGCATCGCCGAAGGACGCGTCGACGTGCACGACGTCCCGGCCTGCGCGCTGCAGGAGGCTCGCGGCGACCCCGGCACGGTAACCGGACCCGCAGTGGACCCAGATCGTGCCGGCCGGGATTTCATCCATCCGGGAGAGGAGCTCGTGGAGCGGCACGTTCATCGCGCCGAGCAGGCGGGAGTCGGCGAACTCGTCGGTGCGTCGCGTGTCCAGCAGAACGTCGCCGGCGGCACGGTCGCGCAGCAGTTCTGTCCAGCCCACGCGCGGGTACGAGGCGACCGGGGCATCCGGGGCCAGGGCGTGCGGCTCGGTGCCGATGGCGGCGTCCGGCGAGTCGATGCCGATCCGGGACAGGTCGCGGATCGCGTCCTCGACGTCCGCGTGCGCGCCGACGAGGGTGAGCTGCTCGTTCCAGGGCAGCACCCAGCCGAGGTAGGTAGTGAAGTTGGAACCGTTGCCGTATTCAAAGCTCACGGCACCCTGCAGGTGGTTGCTGGAGAATGCGACCCGGTTGCGCAGGTCGACGACCCATTCGCCGCCGGCCAGCCTCCGGGTCAGTTCGGCGGCATCCAGCGACTCGGGCACCTGGAGGTTCGCCGGACCCGGACCCTGAGTGTTGGCCGGGGCCATGTGGGCATAGTACGACGGGTAGGCGGTGAGGTTGGCGATCAGGTCGGCGACGAAGTGCTCCTCGTCGGCGTCGGTCAGGGCGTGGTTGGCCGTGAGCTGCTCGCCGATGGTCGATGAGCCGGCTCCGGTGGCGGGGCCGCTGGAGCAGAACGAGCCGAAACCGTGCGTCGGGAAGAGCGCGGCGTCGTGTTCTGCTTCGTCGACGAGCTTGCGCACGGACGCGTACTGGTCGTGGGTGAGCCCGACCGTGTCCGTGGCGGCGACCAGGTCGGTGCGGCCGACAGATCCGAATAGCAGGCTTCCACCGGAGAACACGGCCTCGGTGGTGCCATCGCTGACGATGTACGAGAGATGGGTGTGCGTGTGGCCCGGGGTGGCGACGACGGTGACGCTGAGGTTGCCGACCTGGATGACCTGGCCGTCCGTGACCGGCTCCCGGTCGAATTTCACCGGGTCGGCGGCGTTGACCAGATACTGTGCGCCGTGCGCCCTGGCGAGCTCGTAACCCCCGGTCACGTAGTCGTTGTGCAGGTGGGTCTCTGCGACGTGGGTGATCACGACCCCGGTTTCGCGGGCGACGGCGTCCACCCGGTCGGTGTCGCGCTGCGGGTCGATGACCAGCGCGACGGCACCGTCGTGCACCAGGTAGCTGCGGTCTCCCAGTTGCGGGGTTTCGATAACGATGACATCCATGGTTCGAAGTCCTCCAGGTCTCAATGCGGATCGGTTCCACCGTTCACAACATACCCCCGGGGGTATCGATTGGCAAGTCGAACACACCCACCCAGCCCTCGTCCTCGCTCCTGCGGTAATACCCCGCCGGGTATTTGCACTAATACCCCATAGGGTATATTCTGGCCGCATGGCTACCATTGACATCACCGAAAAGACGTTCGACGAGACCATCACCGACAACAGCATCGTGCTCGTGGATTTCTGGGCCGGCTGGTGCGGCCCTTGCCGCATGTTCGCGCCGACCTTCACTGCAGCCTCGGAGAAGCACCCGGAAATCGTGTTCGCCAAGGTCGACACCGAGGCCGAACAGGGTCTGGCCGCCGCGGCCGGCATCCGTTCCATTCCAACCCTGATGGCGTTCCGCGACAAGGTCCTCGTGTTCTCCCAGCCCGGAGCGCTCAACGCCGCCTCCCTGGACGAGGTGATCGCCGGGGTCCAGAATCTGGACATGGCGGCCGTGCACGCCAGCGTCGCCGCCCAGCAAGCCTCCGCCTGACTCGTCGGCCGTCACGCAGCATCGTGAGCCTCCCCGCAGCCCCCAGGACGCGCCGTGATGCCGCGCGCCGCCCGGCCGAGCTGGGCCTGAAGCAGAACCTCGCCCAGTTCCTCCTGCTCGTCGCCGTGAACGCGCTCGTCGGCGGCACGCTCGGCCAGGAGCGCACGGTGTTGCCGCTCCTGGCCGATCAGGTCTTCCACCTGGACCGCTACACGAGCGCCCTGACCTACATCATCGCCTTCGGCCTGGCGAAGGCGGGCACCAACTACTTCGCCGGCACCCTATCCGACCGCTACGGTCGCAGACCCGTGCTCGTCGCCGGCTGGCTGATCGCCATCCCTGTACCTCTGCTGCTGATCTTCGGGCCCTCCTGGGAGTGGATCGTTGCGGCCAACCTCGTGCTCGGGATCAGCCAGGGCCTGACCTGGTCCACCACCGTGATGATGAAGATGGACCTCGTCGGTCCGCAGCGGCGCGGATTGGCGATGGGCTTCAACGAGGCCGCCGGATACCTCGGCGTCGCCGGCACCGCAGTGGCCACCGGATACATTGCCTCCACGTCGGGGCTTCGCCCCGGCCCGTTTCTCCTCGGCGCCGCCTTCATCGCCCTGGGCCTCGGACTATCCGTCGCCTTCGTTCGGGAGACCCACCACCATGCCAGGGCCGAGGCGGCATCCCACATCTCGCCGCACGCCGACACCGGTGCCTCGCTCAGCAACCGCCAGGTGTTCACGCTCACGAGTTTCCGGGACCGGTCCCTGTCCTCGGTGAGCCAGGCCGGTCTGGTCAACAACCTCAACGACGGTCTGGCCTGGGGCCTGTTCCCCATCCTCTTCGCGGCGGCCGGCCTGAGCATCGAACGCATCGGCATCCTCGCCGCCGTCTACCCTGCGGTCTGGGGCGCCGGCCAGCTCATCACCGGCGGTCTCTCCGACCGGATCGGCCGCAAATGGCTGATCGTGGGAGGGATGCTCGTCCAGGCCGTCGCGCTGGGCCTGACCGGTGTCGGCAGCGGTTTCGGTATCTGGCTGACCGCCGCGGTGTTGCTCGGGGCCGGCACCGCCATGGTCTACCCCACCCTGCTGGCGGCCATCGGGGATGTCGCCCACCCCGAATGGCGCGCTCGCTCCGTGGGCATCTACCGACTGTGGCGTGACGGCGGGTTCGCCATCGGCGCCGTGCTCTCCGGGCTGCTCGCCGACGCGTTCGGCATTCCCAGCGCGATCCTGGTGGTCGCCGCGCTCACCGCGGCGTCCGGAGCCGTGGTCGCCGTGCGTATGCGCGGGAGCGACTACGTTGAGATCCAGCATCTGCCGACGTGAACGGGCAGATCGAACTGTCACATCAAGACGCCGCACCATCACAGGTGCCGGCGAGAATACGCCCGCGGCCGCGCTGCTGGATGCCGCGGTCGGCGCCGACCTGGTGATCGTGGGGTCAAGAGGCCACGGCGGCTTCGCGGGCCTGCTCCTCGGGTCGGTGTCCACCCACGTCGCGCACCACGCCCCCTGCCCGGTGCTGATCGTTCGCCCGCTTCGCCCCTAGCCCGCAGGGGCCGCCGTAGCAGGCAGCCGGATGGAGATGGTGGTTCCCTCCCCGGGCGCCGACGTCGCCTCGATTGTGCCGCCGTGGCTTGCCACGATCTCACGCACCAGGGCCAGGCCGATCCCTGAGCCGGCGACCTGCTCCGCCGCGCGGCCCCGCCACAGCCGGTCGAAAATGTGCGGGAGTTCATCCGGCGGAATGCCCGGACCGCTGTCGGCGACCCGGAGCAACGCCAGGCCGTGCTCGACCGCGACCGTCAGGACTACTCTGTCCCCCGGTCGGCAGTACCGGGCGCTATTGGCCAGCAGGTTGCCGACGGCCTGGTGCAGGCGGTCGGCATCCGCCCGCACGAACGCGGGCCCACTCGGGTCGACGGTCAGATTCAGGTCCGCCGCCCGCAGCTGCGGCTCCCGGAGGGCGGATTCGTCACGGGCGATCTGCGCGAGGTCGACGGTGGCAAGCCGCATGGACAACCCGGCGGTCTCCACCGCCGACAGCTCGGCCAGGTCGGCCACCACCCTTCCCAGACGGAGCGATTGGTCGTGCAGGCCGGCGAGGCCTTCCACCGTGGGCTGCACCAATCCATCGCGCAGTTCCTCCAGCCCCGCCTGCAGCGCCGCCAGCGGGGTGCGCAATTCGTGGGCCACATCGGCTGTCAAATTCCGCCGATCACGATCAGACCGCACCACCGCATCCGCCATTCCGTTGAACGCGACGGCCAGCTCGCCGAGCTCGCCCGGCCCAGGGCCGGTGGCACGCGACTCCCGGTCCCCCGCGGTGAAGGAGCGTGCCGCATCGGTCATCCTCCGGATCGGCCGGACGAGCAGCCGAGTCACCAGCCAGCTCGCACCGAGTGCCACGATGAGCGCGACGACCGCGGCCATCGCGATCCACGACCAGGCGACGTCGACCACCCGGGTTCCGGCCATGGCGCCGAAGTTCACCCGGACCGTGCCGACCTGGCCGCCATCGCTGAGGATCGGCGCGGTGACGACGTTCTGACTCATTCCGGCCCCCTGGCCCATTCCCTGACCGTTGGGGCTTCCGCCGCCGGAACCACTGGTCTGGACCATATTGCCGTCCAGGTCGAGAACGGCGAGCCGGGCCGACGCGGCGTCGGCGATCGCGATGGCCCGGCTCAGATCGGCCCGGTCCCAGCCGCCGTCCCTCCGGTAGGCGTCGGCGGCGGCTGCTGCTGCGGCTGTTGCGATCTGCTCGCGGTCGGCCTGCTGGGCCACCTGCACTCCCCGATCCACACCGATCACGGCCGCCCCGGTGAGCACGAGCACCGATGAGACGGCGACCAGGACAAAGGCGAGCAGGAGCCGCCGCCCGAGCGGCCCCAGTCCGAGGCCGACGGAGGTCATGGTGCCTCGTCCTGGCGAAGCCCGAGCCGGTAGCCGACGCCGAGCACGGTCTCCACCACGTCGGCTCCCGAGGCGCCGAGCTTGCGCCGGAGATTCTTGATGTGGGAGTCGATTGTGCGCTCGTAGCCCGCGTACTCGTAGCCGCGCACCCGGTTGACGAGTTCGTACCGCGAGTACACTCGCCCGGGCGCGGCGGCGACCGCTGCCAGGAGGCCCCATTCGGTAGGAGTCAGGTCGAGCAGGGCGCCGTCCAGCCAGGCCTTGTGCGACCCCTCGTCGATGCGAAGGCGGCTGTTCCCGTAGCTGACCGGTCCGGCCTCGCCGGGCAGGCCGCTGTAGCGGTGCATCACGGCCTGCACGCGGAGCACCACCTCGGCGGGACTGAAGGGTTTGGTCACGTAGTCGTCCGCGCCCAGCTCGAGCCCGTGAATCCGGTCCTCCGTGGTGCTGCGGGCGGTCAGGACGATCACCGGCAGGTTACCCATTCCGTGGATCTCCCGCAGAATGTCCGTGCCGTCGATGTCGGGAAGGCCGAGGTCGAGGATCACCAGGTCGGCCGAGGGAAGCAGACGCAGCGCCTCCGCGCCCGACGCGGTCGTGAGCACGGAAAACCCGGCCCGTTCCAGGTAGCGGCGGAGCACGTCCCGGATGTCGCGCTCATCCTCGACGACCAGCACTGTTGGCATGACTTCACCCTATCCGTCAGGTCAGGCACGGATGCCGTGGCATCGGATCTCCACGCGATCTCCACACGCCCGGCAGATCCCCTGCACGCCACGGAGGGATCTTGTAGGGAGCAACAACCACAAGCCCAAGGAGCACACCATGCGTAAGAGAATCATTGTCAGCACGGCGATCGCCAGCGGAGTCGTCATCACCGCCCTCATCGCCACGCCGAGCATTGCGGCCATGAACCGGGGCGGAGACGCCCAGGACCCCGGCCAGGCAGTGACCAGCAGCCAGCCGTACGCCCACTCCGATGACATGCCCGGCCAGGCCGGCAACATGCACCGCGGCATGGGGGACAGCGCCGGTACCGGCATGGGCATGGGCACCGGCATGGGCGACGGTGTCGCCGACGGTACCGGCCCCGAAAACGGTTCCGGCATGCGGGGCGATCACGAACCCGGCCAGGGAATGGGAACCGGCATCGCCGACGTCGCCGGCGGCACAGTGACGGACGGGCAGAAGGCCACGCTCACCGCGATGGCCGCGGAGGAGAAGCTGGCCCACGACCTGTACGTCGCTTTCGCCGAGAAGTACGACGCCACCGTCTTCAGCCGGGTAGCGCAGTCGGAGACCAAGCACCTCGAGGCCGTTCGCACGCTCCTCGAGCGCTACGACATCACCGACCCGACCGTCGGACTGGAAGCAGGAAAATTCCCGGCCGATGCCACCCAGAAGCTCTACGACACGCTCCTCACCCAGGGCTCGGTCAGCCTGGACGCCGCGAGGGAGGCCGCCCGCACCGTCGAGACGACCGACATCGCCGACCTGACGGCAGCCTCCAACGGGGTCACCGCTCCTGACGTGCTCACGGTGTACGAACACCTGCTCACCGCCTCGCAGCACCACCTGACCGCCTTCGGCGGCTAAACGGGAACAGAACCGGTGAGGGGCGTCCACGACCGTGGACGCCCCTCACCCCTGTCCTCGAGGATCGGTTCGACCGCGCTACGGGGTGGTGACGATGGCGAGGCCGGTCGAGCCGGCCGCCGCCGACATGGCACCGGCATCCGTCACATGGGCGTAGCCCAATTCTCCCAGCCGGGCGGCGGCCGCGGCCGACCGGTTGCCCGAGTGGCAATAGACGACGTAGTTGCCGGACGTCGGGAGCGCCCCGATCCGGCTGTCGAAGTCGGGCGACTGCACGTCGATGTTGACGGCGCCGTCGAGGTGGCCGGCCGCGTACTCCCCCGGGGTGCGCACGTCGATCACGACGGCATCGGCGGGCAGGGCTTCCGGCGCGGCGGACGAACATGCGGTCAGGCCGAACAGGGCGGTGAGGACAAGGGCCAGGGTTGTGATCACTGTTTTCATTCTCCCATGCTATACCCCCTAGGGTATATTGGGACTAAAGTCCTAATACCCCCTGAGGTATTGAGAGTAGGTTCGAGTCAACAGCACGGCAACTGGGATTGTGGGGTTTGAGATGTCACGAGTCGTCATCCTGGGCGCGGGGGTCTCCGGGCACACCGCGGCACTGTTCCTCAAGCGACGCCTGGGCAGGGACCACGAGATCGTCGTGGTGTCGCCCAACTCGCAGTGGAACTGGATCCCCTCGAATATCTGGGTCGGTGTCGGCAAGATGAGCCCCGACCGGGTGGTCTTCCCACTCGCCCCGATCTACCGGCGCAAGAAGATCGATTTCCGCCAGGCCAGGGCCGTCGCACTGCGCCCGGAAGGCGACGCCGACAACCCCCAGGGCGCCGTGGACGTGGTCTACACCGATCCGAAGCGAGTCGGCCGGACCGAGCGCATCCGCTACGACTACCTGATCAACGCCACCGGACCCAAGCTGAATTTCGCGGCAACCCCCGGGCTCGGCCCGGATGCCGGCAACACCGTCTCGGTCTGCACGCCCAGCCATGCCGTCGATGCCGCCGAGCACCTGGCCGCCGTCATCGACAAGCTGAAAGCGGGCGAGCCCCAGACCCTGGTGATCGGGGTGGGCCACGGCACCTGCACCTGCGAGGGCGCAGCCTTCGAGTACGCGTTCAACGTCGAGCACGAGCTCCGTGCCGCGGGAGTCCGGGACCGGGCCGAGGTCATCTACCTGACCAATGAACACGAACTGGGCGACTTCGGCGTGGGCGGAATGACCTTCAGCCAGGCCGGCCGCCGGATCACGAGCGAGGCCTGGATGGAATCGCTCTTCCGCGAGCGGAAGATGAAGGCGATCACGCAGGCCGCAGTGACCGAGATCGAACCCGGGCTGATCCACTACCGGCAAATCGACGGCAGCGCGAACACCCAGCGCTTCGACTTCGCCATGCTCCTGCCGCCGTTCCGGGGCGTCGGCCTCGAGGTGTTCGACCGCGGCGGAGCCGAGATCACCGACACGGTCTTCGCCCCCAACGGCTTCATCCGGGTCGACGCGAACTACCAGGCCAAGCCCTTCGAAGAGTGGACGGCAGCGGACTGGCCGAAGACCTACCAGAACCCGAGCTATCGCAATGTGTTCGGAATAGGGATCGCCTTCGCTCCGCCGCACGCGATCTCCCGGCCGTACGCCACCCCCGATGGGATTGCCATCGCGCCGGCTCCCCCACGCACGGGGATGCCTTCCGGCTCGATGGGGAAGGTCGTCGCGATGACCATCGCCGACATGATCCTCCGCGGTGCTGCCGAGCCGACCCACACCGCGTCGATGGGCGAGATGGCGGCCGCCTGCATCGCGTCGACGGGCACCGGGATGCGCTCCGGGACTGCCGCGGCCATGTCGATGTCGCCGATCGTGCCCGACTATTCCCGCTACCCGGATACCTCCGGCCGGGATCCGAAGGAAACGACAGGGAACATCGGCCTGGCGGCGCACTGGGTGAAACGGATGCTGCACACGATGTTCATCTACAAGGCCAAGGCGTATCCGCTCTGGTATCTCATCCCCGAATAGCCCGAACCAGACGACTCGATCCAACGGAGAACAGCATGGACGACACCCAACGCCGAATCGACGCGGCACCGCTGCCCGTGGCCCGCGAATTGCGGCGCCGGCGCAATCTCATCCTGCAGTTCCTGCGCTTCGTGCGCCTGAACTGGACGATGTACCGACTCGCCAGACACCACCACTAGGAAGCGAAGGCCGTGCCGAGGCCCGGCAGCTGGCGCTACGGATACCGGGCGATCAGCCGCTCCACGGCATCCACGCCGCCGGCCAGGTAGCCGGCCCAGCGCGCGCCGGTGCGCCCGGGGGCATCGATCTGGGCCGTCCAGCGATCGCGCAGTTCGCGCAGCACCTCACGGGCGGCCGCGTCGTCCCCGGGGGCGGGAGGCAGGCGACGGATTGCCCGCCGCGCCTCGGCCAGGACAGCAGCCTCCCCCTCGTGATACTTCACCGCGGGCACCGGGCCGGACCCCCGGGATAACGAGCAGAGCGACTGACCATCGGTGGCGGCGGCCAGTCGTTCGAGCGCCACGGTCTCGCGAGCCGAGATGTCCGCGGCGAGCACCTCCCGGCGGCCCATTACCTCGTCACCTCGGTTCCGGCCGCCGGCACGGGCCGCTTGCGCAGGAGGCTAGTCGCAGGTGCAACGCTGCTCGGGCGGAACATCGGCCATGACGCTGGCGACGTGTTCGCCGCATCCGGCCCAGGTGATCTTGCCACAACGGTTACAACGGACTGCACTGCACATGGGGCGCTCCTTCATTGGTCCAACGGAGATTCCAGCATACCCCCCAGGGTATCGCAGGCGCAAGTGAATCGAGAGGTCCGGGGTGAATCCAGTACCCCCTAGGGGTATAGTGGGAGCAAGCCGTCCATGGTGCTCTCCGCTGGTGTCTTCGTCCACCGCGGAACGAAAGGAACCGTGAATCTCATGTCGACAGTGACCACCACCCTCCGGGTGTCAGGAATGACCTGCGCGCACTGCGTGAACAGCGTGACCGCTGAAGTAGGTCGGATCAACGGGGCTGGAGCAGTTGATGTGCACCTCGTCCCCGGTGGCGTCTCTGTGGTCACCGTCTCCAGCGCCGCCCCCCTCGACGACGCCGCCGTGGCTGCCGCCATCGACGAGGCAGGCTACGAACTGGTCCCGGCGAACTCATGAGCGGGGAGCAGGTCGACCTTCTCGTCGGCGGAATGACCTGCGCCTCCTGCGCGGCCCGGATCGAGAAGAAGCTCAACCGGATGCCCGGGGTCGAGGCCTCGGTGAACTACGCCACCGAGAAGGCCAGTATCTTCCTCCCCGACGGCACGACCCTCGAGCAGGCCATCGCCGTGATCGAAGAGACCGGCTACACCGCCGAACGGCCCAGGCCGCCCGAGGCCACGGCACCCGACGCGCCCACCGAGCAGGACCGTGAGGTCGCGAGCCTGCGCCAGCGGCTGATCCTGTCCGCCGTGCTCGCCTCGCCCGTGCTGCTGCTCTCGATGATCCCCCCGCTGCAATTCATCAACTGGCAGTGGCTGGCCCTCACCCTGGCCGCGCCCGTCGCCGTCTGGGGCGCCTGGCCCTTCCACCGCGCCGCCTGGGCCAACCTGCGCCACGGCGCAGCGACCATGGACACCCTGATCAGCATCGGCGTGCTCGCCGCCCTCGGCTGGTCACTGTTCGCCCTGTTCTTCGGCACGGCCGGGATGCCCGGCATGACCATGAACTTCAGCCTCACCGCCAACCCGGAGGGCGGCGCCTCCGAGATCTACCTGGAGGTCGCCTCCGCCGTCACCGTGTTCATCCTGGCCGGGCGTTACTTCGAGGCCCGCGCCAAGAAGCGGTCCGGCGCCGCCCTGAAGGCGCTGCTCGAACTCGGAGCGAAGGAGACGACCCTCCTCCGCGACGGCATCGAGACCACCGTGCCGACCGCGTCCCTCGTTGTCGGCGACCTGTTCGTTGTGCGTCCGGGCGAGAAGATCGCCACGGACGGCACGGTCACCGAGGGCAACTCGGCGATCGACGCGAGCATGCTCACCGGCGAGTCCGTTCCGGTCGAGGTCGGCCCCGGTGCTGCCGTCGTCGGCGCCACCCTCAACTCGGGTGGGCGCCTGGTGATCCGGGCCACCCGGATCGGCGCGGACACGCAGCTCGCCCAGCTCGGCCGCTTGGTCGAGCAAGCGCAGACCGGCAAGGCCGAGGTGCAGCGCCTCGCCGACCGGGTGTCCGCCGTGTTCGTGCCCATCGTGATCGGGCTGGCGCTGGCCACGCTGGTCGTCTGGCTCCTCCTGGGTGCCGGGCCCGTCGTGGCGTTCACCGCGGCCGTGGCCACCCTGATCATCGCCTGCCCGTGCGCGCTCGGCCTGGCGACGCCGACCGCGTTGCTGGTCGGCACGGGGCGCGGCGCCCAGCTGGGCATCCTGATCAAGGGCCCGCAGGTGCTCGAATCCACCCGCCGGGTCGACACCATCGTGCTCGACAAGACCGGCACCGTCACCACCGGTCGGATGACCCTCGTCGCGACCGCCCCCGCCGCCGGCATCACCGAGGCCGAGCTCCTCGGTCTCGCCGGCGCGGCGGAGACGGGGTCCGAGCATCCGATCGCGAAGGCGATCGTCTCCGGGGCCCGGGACCTGGCCGGCGACCTGCCGACGCCGGAGTCGTTCGCCTCGACCGACGGGCTCGGTGTGCAGGCCCTCATCGACGGCCGGGTCGTGCTCGTCGGCCGCCCGCGCTGGCTGGCCGACCAGTGGGCAATCACGCTCCCGTCCGACCTCCAGGCGGCGCTCTGCTCCTTCGAGGGCCAGGGTCGCACCGTGGTCGCCGTGGCCTGGGACGGTCAGGCGAAGGGCCTGATCGCCGTGTCGGACACGGTCAAGGCCACCAGCGCGGCCGCGATCGCCGAGTTCCGTCGGCTCGGCCTGCGTCCGGTGCTGCTCACCGGTGACAATGAGATCGTCGCCGCGGCGGTTGCCGCGGAGGTCGGCATCACCGAGGTGCGGGCCGGCGTCCTCCCCGCCGAGAAAGCCGAGATCATCCGGCAGCTGCAAGGCGAAGGGCGCGTCGTCGCCATGGTCGGCGACGGCGTGAACGATGCCGTCGCGCTGGCCACCGCCGACCTCGGCATCGCGATGGGATCCGGGACGGATGTCGCGATCGAGGCCAGCGACCTGACCCTGGTGCGCAGCGACCTGGTCGCGGCCGCGGATGCGATCCGGCTCTCCCGGCGCACCCTTGCCACGATCAAGGCCAACCTGTTCTGGGCGTTCGCGTACAACGTGGCCGCGATCCCGCTGGCGATGCTCGGCCTGCTCAACCCGCTGATCGCGGGCGGTGCGATGGCGCTGTCGTCGGTCTTCGTGGTGAGCAACAGTCTCCGGCTGCGCCGATTCCGCGGGCTCACCCTGGCGGCGACGCCGGCGCCCGCCGGCTCCCGGTCGGCTCAGACCGCCCGGGTCGGCTGACCTCGCCGGGTGCTGTCAGGGCAAGAAATCCGGGGCATGGACCGGCCGCGAACGCGTCTCCTGCCGATGACGACCTAACATGGGTCAGATGGAAATGCAGAAGGCCCCTGCGACGGCGGCCCAGCCGGGAGCGAAACGCGTCTCCTATCGATGGCCGTTGATCAGCGGGCTCGTCACACTCGGACTCGCCCTGGCCCTCGGCACCCTCATCTCGCTGCGCGAGAACGGGATGCCACTGTCCATCGACACCGAGTGGATGACGGAGTTGATCGAGAATCGCGCGCCGGTATGGGACTTCCTGGCCCTCGTGATGGACTCCCTCGGCGGGGGGCTGGTCGCCATCCTGGTCCTGCCCGTCCTGATATCCGCCGCGCTGCTGCTGGCCAGACGCCCCTGGGCCGCCGGCTACTTCCTCACGGCCTCGCTGCTGACCGGCGGGCTCGTGCAACTGCTCAAGTCCATCTTCGGCCGGGCCCGCCCGGAGAACGTCTTGACGAACCTGGATTTCGGCTCATTCCCGTCCGGGCATGTGGCCAATGCGGCGACCATGGCCGTGGTCCTGGCACTCCTCTTCCCGCGGGTCTGGGTCTGGGTGGCCGGGTCCGTGTACACGGTCCTGATGATGATGAGCCGCACCTACCTGGGCGCGCACTGGCTCACCGATACCGTCGGCGCACTGTTCCTCGGGATCGGCGTCGCGGTCGTGCTCTGGGCGCCGCTTGCGGCGAGGCTCGACGGCGAGCACACCCTCGCCGGCAGCCGGCCGGCCCGCGTCTCCCCTGCTCTCCGGAGGTTGCACGCACGGCTCATCGTCGAAGCCAGGCTCCTCGAACCGGCCACTCGGCGGCGACTCCAGCTGGTCGGGTCCGGTCTGGCCGGCCTCGGCGCGCTGTGCTTCACGGCCATCCTCCTCTCCGTGCTCGGCCGGAACGGTCTCACTGCCATCGACGCCCCCGTGCAGGAGTGGCTGGCGGCCGGCCGTTCCCCGACCCTGACAGCGGTCATGATCGGGCTGGCCATCGTCTTCGGGCCGATCGCGCTGCCGATCATCCTCCTGGTCGTGACGCTCACCTGGGGCATCGTCGCCCGGCACGCCTGGCGGCCGCTCGTGCTGGCGACGGCCATGCTGACCGGGGTCGTGCTGGCGCAGATCATCGGGCACTCGGTCAACCGGCACCGGCCACCGACCGAGCTCATGCTCTTCGGCCCCGACCCCTCGTTCTCCTTCCCGTCCGGCCATGTCCTCGGCGCGTCGGACTTCGTCCTGCTCACGGCCTATCTCGTGCTGTCACGCCGGTGGAGCACTCGCGGCGCCGTCGTCGGGTTCGGCGTCGCCGCGGTCTGCATCATTGCCGCTGCCGTCAGCCGGGTCTACCTCGGCTATCACTGGGCAACGGATGCGCTGGCATCCGTCTCGCTGTCCCTGCTGATCCTGGGCTGTGTGATCGCTTTCGACACCTGGCGCGCCTCGCCGGTCAGGGAGACGGCCGTGGAGACGGCCGACTCCGTCAGGTGAGCCGGGCGCGCCAGGCCCGGGCGAAGCAGTACACCCCGTAGGCGAGCAGCCCCACTCCGATCACGCCTAGGATGAGCCCGCCTGCCGGCAGGGCTGCCAGGCTCATCAGTGCACCGTCGAGCCCGGTCGACTTGCTCGGGTCCAGGGTGAACGCCGCCACCAGGATGAGCACCGCCACCACGATCAGCGCGACCCCTTTGGCGATGTAGCCGGCAATGCCCAGGGCGATGATCGCCCGGCCGGGTGTTCCACCGGGCACCGCGAGGTCGGCCGTGAACTTTTTGAGCGCACCCTTGCGCACGAAGTAGACACCGATTCCCAGCACCACAAGGCCACCGATCACAAGCACCACCACCCCGCCCGGAGCCTTCATCAGGGCGGCGCTGGCATCGCGGGTGCTGGTGGCCGATGACGTTGTGCCCCCGGAGGCGAAGGTCGCCGCGGTCCCCGCGAGCAGGAGATACACGGCGGCCTTGCTGACCTCGACGACCCGATGCGACCATTTGCGCTTCGGGTCGGCACCCTGCATCAGGAATGCGCCGAGGAGCAGCCACAGCCCGAGGGCGAGCAAGCCCACCACCACGGTCCAGAGCACGAATACCCCGCCGGGGCTGGCCGCGAGCTGACCGAGTGCGCCGGATTGATCGGCCGTTCCGCCCCCACCGCCGACCGCGACGGCGATGGCGATGCCGGCAATGAGGATGTGAAGGAGGCCGTTGACGGCGAAGCCGAGGCGCGCCAGCATCTGCAACGTGGTACTTCCTTTGGCCGCGCGGGCGACCTGGGCTGCGGGATCACTGTTCACGGCCCCAGTTTAGGTCCGCCGACCCGATTCGTGGCAGGAATCCGGTCGGCGGGCCCGGCAGGCCGAGAAGTCGGCCTGCCGGGCCCGACCATTACTTGAGGATGCGAATGAGCTTCTTGTTGGCGAACTCCGCGATGCCGAAGCGTCCCAGTTCGCGGCCGAACCCGGACCGCTTCACTCCACCGAACGGAAGCTCCGGGCTGTCCAGAAGCGAACCGTTGATGAAGACCATCCCGGCGTCGATCAGGTCGGCCACCCGCAGAGCCTGCTCGGGGTCCGTGGTGAACAGGTAGGACCCGAGGCCGTAGGGGATGTCGTTGGCCACTTCCACCGCCTCCGCCTCGTTCTGCACGCGGTAGATCGCGGCAACCGGGCCGAAGAATTCCTCCCGGTAGGCGTCGCTCTCCGGGGAGACATCGGTGAGCACCGTGGGCGAGAAGAAGGCGCCCTTCCGGCTCCCCCGGGCGTGGACGGTCGCGCCCTGGGCCTCGGCGCGCTGGATCTGTTCCTCGAGGCCCTCGGCGGCGCCCAGGGAGGAGAGCGGGCCGAGCGTGGTCTCCGGCGACGTGGGGTCAGCCGGCACATTGCCGGTGATCTTCGCCGTGAAGCTCTCCACAAAGGCGTCGAACAGGTCGTCGATCACGATGAAGCGCTTCGCTGCGTTGCACGACTGGCCGGAGTTGTCGATGCGCGCCGCGACGGCCGCGTCGACGGCTTCGTCGAGGTTGTCGGTGCTGAGCACGATGAACGGGTCGGAACCGCCCAGTTCGAGCACCACCTTCTTGAGGTTGCGGCCCGCGACCTCGGCCACGGCCGCGCCGGCACCCTCCGAGCCGGTCAGGGACACGCCGCAGACCCGGGGATCCGGAATGATGATGTCGGCGATCTGAGCGCTGGACGCGTAGAGGTTGCGGTACGCGCCGGCCGGGAATCCGGCATCCGCGAAGATCCCTTCGATGGCGGCGGCGGATTCGGGGCACTGCGAGGCGTGCTTGAGCAGGATCGTGTTGCCGAGCACCAGGTTCGGGCCGGCGAACCGGGCAACCTGGTAGTACGGGAAGTTCCACGGCATGATGCCGAGGAGCACACCCAGGGAGGCGTTGCGGATGAAGGCCGAGCCCTCTCCGCCGAGCAGCTCGATCGGCTCGTCGGCCAGGAACGCCTCGCCGTGCGTTGCGTAGTACGAGTAGATGTCCGCCGAGAAGTCGACCTCGCCGAGGGCCTGCTCGACGGGCTTGCCCATTTCGCGCACGATGAGCTCGGCCAGGTGCTCGCGGCGCTCGGTGTGCAGGTCGGCGACCCGCTGCATGAGGGCCGCGCGCTCGGCGACCGACGTGCCTCGAGAGAACTCACTGTGGGCACGGTCCGCGACCCCGATGGCGGCGGTCACCTCATCATCGGTGGCGAGGGGAAAACTCGATTCGCTGGCTCCGGTCGCCGGGTTCGTGACTGCGTATTTGCTCATTGTCTCTCCAGGTGTCGTCGTTAACGCCGATCGAAATGCAACCATCCTGCCGGGGCAGGGTCACTCGCATGTGGTTACAGTCTGCCGTAGTCGCGGCGGGGATGGCCACGTCCTGCGGTAGCGTTCACCGTGGCCGGCCTTGCCCTCCGGGGCGGGGCCGACAACGGGGGCGGGTCATAGGATCGTCTGCATGACCCGGGTGATCTTCATGTGCGGCCCGGCCGGTTCGGGCAAGTCCACGGTGGCACGCGAACTCGAGTCCGACGGCATGGCTCGGCTGTCCTTCGATGAAGAAGCCTGGCGCCGGGGCATCCGGTCCCAGCCGCTTGCCGATGACGTGCGGTGCGGCATCGAAGCACACCTGCGCCGACGGCTTCTCGACCTGGTGGAGTCGCAGACAGACGTGGTGCTCGACTACTCCTTCTGGTCCAGGCGGATGCGCGAGAACTACCGCGCCATCCTCAGGCCACTCGGCGTCGAGCCGGAAACGATCTACCTGGCCACCCCGCGAGCCGTAGCCCTGGCCCGGGTGCACGCGCGGGAGGGGTCCCGGGCGAATGAGGTGCGGCTCTCCCCCACCCTTGCGGCGGCGTATTTCGACAACTTCGAGCCGCCCACCGCCGCTGAGGGTCCCCTGAGCGTCATCGGTTAGCGTTCACCCGACCGCCCCTCGCCTCAGACCGGCGGCTCCGGGTCGTACTGGATTCCCCGGCGCACGGCGCGGGCGCGCTCGAGACCGGCCAGGCGCCGCACCAGGTGCAGCGCCATGTCGATGCCCGCACTCACGCCGGCGCTGGTGATGACGTCACCGTCGTCCACGTACCGGTCCTGCTCTCGCACCGTGATGGTCGGGTCGAGTTCGGCGAGCAGGCCGAGGGCCTCCCAGTAGGTCGTGGCCGGTCGATTCCGCAACAGGCCGGCGGCGGCGTAAACGAGGGCGCCGGAGCACACGCTGGTCATCAGCGGCGTCTTCGCATTCTGCGCCCGCACCCAGTCCAGGTGCTCCGGGTCCCTCATCAATGTCCGGGTTCCGTTACCGCCCGGGTGAAGGAAGACGTCGTAGTCGGGAGCGTCAGCGAACGAATGGTGCGCGCCCAGGGTGAGGCCCTTGGACGCGAGCACGGGCTTCCCGTCTCTGGACAGCATCGATACCGCATACCCGTCTTCGGGGAAGGTGAGGGTCCAGTACGCCAGCACCTCCCACGGGCCGAGCGCGTCGAGTTCTTCGACGTCGTCGAAGAGGAGGATTCCGATGTTGCGTGTCATGGCACGTTCACCTTTCTTGTGGTTGGGTCCGAGAGTGGTTCGGGCCGAACGGCCGCGGGCCGGAGGAAGCAGAGGGCGACAAGGGCGCCGAGCGCCGCGACCAGGCCGGCGGCGATGAATGCCGCATGGAATCCGGCGGCGAGGGCCGGCACGTCGGCGATCCGGGCCGCGCCGGCCCCGCGGGCACTGAGTGCGGCGGCGGCACTGAATGCCGCGATTCCCACGGCGGCGCCGATCTGAGAGCTGGCATTCGACAGCCCGGATGCCAGGCCCGGCATCGTCGACGGAACCCCGGAAGCGATCACCATCGTTGACGGCGTGAAGCTGAGCGCGACGCCGGCGGCGGCCAGGAGCAGCCCGGGCAACACGTCGAGGCCGTAACCGGCGCCGGGCGGGGTGCGCGAAAGCCAGAGGTGTCCGCAGGCGAGCAGCAGCAGGCCCAGGGTCAACGTGCGTGCGGCGCCCAGTGTGCGAATGATCCGGGGCAGGAGCAGCAGCGACACCAGGAATCCCGCAATCGATGTGGGCAGCATTGCCAGGCCGGCCGCGCCTGGTTCGAGCTCCAGCACCTGCTGGAGGTACAGGGCGCTGAGGAAGAAGGTCGACACCCGCGCCGCGCCGCCGAGGAGACCCACGACGACTCCGGCCGACACCGTTCGTTCACGGAACAGGGCGAGGGGGATGATCGGGTCGACGGCGTGGCGCTCGATGACGACGAAACCGACGATCAGGCCGATCCCTGCCAGTGCTCCGCCGCCGGCCTGAACGGAGAACCAGCCCTGGTCGGCGATCGAGAGGGTCGCATAGATGACGGCGAGTGCGCCTCCGGTCACGGAGATCGCCCCCCACACGTCGAAGGAACGCCGAACCCTGGGCCCCGATGGACCGACGAAGAGCAGTGGCGCGCACACGAACGCGAGGAGGGTGACGGGCACGGTGAGGAAGAACACCCATTGCCAGCCGGCAGCCGCGGTGATCAGGCCCCCGACCGAGACGCCGACGGCACCGCCCGCCGCCGAGGCGGCACCCCACGCGCCCATGGCCCTGGCCCGCTCGGCACCGGGGAATTGCCGCAGGATGATCGACATGGCGGCCGGGCTGAGCACCGCGGCCCCCAGACCCTGCAGCGTGCGGGCGAGAATGAGCACCGCTTCGGTGGGAGCAAACCCGGCCATCAGCGTCGTCGCCGTGAAGAGTGCTGCCGCGGCCATGAACATCCGTCGGTTGCCGAACAGGTCGGAGGCGCGCCCGGACAGCAGCAGGAAGCCGCCGAACGCCAGGAAATAGGAGTTGACCACCCACGCCACGCCCGTCTGGGTGAGGCCCAGGTCGTGCTGGATGGACGGCAGGGCGACGTTGACCACGGCCGTGTCGAGCATCACGACGAACTGGGCGGAAATGAGCGTCACCAGGGCGGCGAGGCGCCGGCGGCTCATGATCGCCCACCGAGTCGGAGTGGTTCGACGGGGGCGAGCAGGGCGTGAAGCGTATCGCGGAGCACCCGGGACGCGTCGCTTTCGGCGAGCCGGCCGGCCCTGATCTCGGAGCCGGCGACGTGCAGGATGGCGTGCAGGCAGGCCGCCTGCAACCCGATGGTGAGGTCGCTCCGGAAGACCCCCTCGGATCGGCCGGAGACGAGGAGGGGCTGCAGGAGCAGCAAGGGACGGTCGCGGAAGGCGCGGACGCGTTCTGTCGGGACTTCATGTTGCGCGGCCTCGAGGAACCCGGTGGACTGGGCGAAGATTCGCCAGGACGATCGGACCAAACCCTCGAGACCGTCCCAGGGCGCCGTGACGAGGTCGACTGCAGCCAATTGGGCCTCGGCCCGGCTGACCGTCCGCTCGAAGACCGCGCCGATGAGTTCCTCTCGCGAGGCGAAGTACTCGTAGACCGTGCCCCTGGCCACGCCCGCCATGGTGGCGATCTCAGCGACGGTGGCTCGAGGCTTCTCATTCAGGCAGGCCAGGGTCGCGTCCATGATCGCGTTCTTGTTCCGAGTCGAATCAGTTCGGGGGATTCTCATACCAACTAACTTATACACACTTGTTTGAGATATGCGATCAATTGAGAGAACTTTTTTGCGGCGGCGGCAGCGAGGGGCCCGGGATTTCGACCGAAAAAAGAATGTGTTGACATCTCAGACACATGTGTATAGTTTATCAGCAACGAAGTCCAACACTCGTGTACGACTTAGTGGCGAGGGCCTCCCGGTCCCGCTGTCACCGTCATATCGTCACCACTTCGACTAAGGAGAAATCCCATGCTCAACATCTCTCGCCGACCGGCCGAACCGGCCGCGGTCTCCTCCTCGTCCGCACCCGACAGTCGTCGCCGGCCGTGGGCACGGAGGCTCCGCATCACCGGGATCGTTGCTGCGGCAGCCGTCGGTTTGACACTCGTGTCCACGGGCGCGAACCTGGCCCTGGAGGCCGCAGAGCGCTCGAGCATCACACCCTACGGGGAACGAGTCGAGATCAGCTCCGGCTCGCTGAACGTCTACCAGTCGGGAACCGTCGGCCCGGCGATCGTGCTGCTCAGCGGTCTCGGCACGGCGGCGCCCGCGCTCGATTTCGCCCCGCTGATCCGGGCACTCGGTGACCGCAAAGTCATCGTCGTCGAGGGTTTCGGCTACGGCTACAGCGATATGACCGCCCCCGCCCGCACCGTGGAGAACATCACCGCCGAGCTCCACGAGGCGCTCACCGCGCTCCATGTCCCCGCGCCCTACGTGCTGGCCGGACACTCCATTTCGGGCTTCTACACCCTCGCCTATGCCAACCGCTACCCGGAGGAGCTGTCCGCCGTCATCGGGATCGACCCGACCGTGCCTGCCGGCAAGCTGGGTGCGCCGTCAGCCGACACCTCGACCGGCTCGCAGGGCGGCATCCCCTGGTCCCGGATCCCGTCCGTCACCGGGCTCGTGCGCTGGGTCGACGCGATCGCGCCCAGCCTGGCCGAACCGGCCGGCGACGCGTTCACGGCCAGTGAGCGCGAGCGTCTCCGCCTGATGTCGAGCTGGAACTTCTACAACCCGGCCCTCACCGACGAAACGCTGGAGATGGGCAACAACGCCCGGAAACTCCAGGGGCTCCGCTACCCCGACGGCCTGCCCGTGCTCGACTTCCTCGCCCAGGACACGATCGACTCCGACTCCGGCTGGCAGAAGGCCCACGAAGAGCAGCTCCAGAACGTTCAGCAGCACAAAATCGTCGTGCTCAAGGGCGGGCACTACCTGCACTGGACCCAATCCACTGTGATGGCGAAGACGATCACCGATTTCCTGGCCCGGAACAACTAGCACGGCCCCACGGACCCCCTCGCCCCATTCACAAGACATCCCGAACCCATCCCGAAAGGATCACCACAATGGCACTCATCATTCTCGCGGCCATCATGTTCGCCGCCGCGGCGACAATCCGGGCCATCACCCGAGACGGCTACACCCGCATCGCGACCCGCGGACACCACATCGACCCGGTGAAATGGAGCGAGTGATGGCCTCCGACCGAACCCTGGCCGGATTCGCACGCCGTTGGCCCGGCAGGGTGCTCGTCGCCGTTGTCCTGGTCGCCATCCCGGCCGCGATGCTGTACGCGTCACTGAACGGAGGCACCTATGCCGACGACAGTTGGACTGCACTGCTCATGACGGGCGCACTGGCCCTGGCCTACCTGGTCTCACGGCGCCTGATTCCCACGGTGCTGGTCGGAGCGCTCGTGGTCGGCCTGGCCATCTGGACCCTCTCCCCCAGCCTCGCCGACCGCCGCCTCGGCGACACCGCGGTCCTGGATGATCTGGACCGGGAAGCCGGCCAGGGAATGCTCGACGGATTCCAGGACCTGGCGGTCGCCCAGGTCGATCTCGGCTCAGCCCGCCCGTTCCGGTTCGGCAGCCTCGGCGCCGACGAGACAACCCGGATGGAAGTCGGATCGCTGACGAAGGCGATGACCGGACTCGTGATCAGGGACGCCGTGGACCGGGGCGAACTCCGCATGGACGTCCCGGTGTCGACCTACCTGCCCTCGCTGGCGGGGTCGCCGGCCGGCACGGTCACCCTCGATGAGCTCGTCACCCACACCGCCGGCTACGCCGAATTCGGAGCCGCCAGCCTCCGCCGCGCAATCTGGGGCGCACCCCTCGGCCAGAACTTCCTGGGCGCCGGCCTCACGCAGCTGCTCCAGGAAGCACGGGAGGGAACTCTCCCGACCAGAGGCTCCTATGCCTACTCCACCCTGGGCGCAGCCGTCGCCGGCCAGGCCGCGGCCGCCGCAGCCGGGATGAGCTACCCCGACCTGATGCGCACCCGCCTCTTCGAACCACTGGCGATGACCCACACCGTCATCGAGGACCAGCGCTCCCTCGTTTCCGGCGGCCGGTCGAAGAGCGGCCTTCCCGTGCAGCCCTGGCCGCTGGACGCCTACGCACCGGGCGGCGGCGCCGTCTCCACCACCGGCGACCTTGCCAGGCTCGCCACTGCGCTCCTCGACGGCACCGCACCCGGCCTGGCCGCCCTGGACCCGACCACCCCCACAGACCTGACGGGCACCCGCATCGGAGGACTGTGGCACGTCTCCACCAGGGATGACGGCCGGACGCTGGCCTGGCACAACGGCCAGACCGGCGGCTACAGCTCCTACTTCGGCGTCGACCGCACCCGGGGCACGGCCGTCATCGTGCTCTCCGACGTCGCCAACCCCGCCGCCTATGACCTGGGCGTCGAACTCCTGGCCGGGCCGACCGCGTAATCCGATTCGGCCAGGGCCTCCGCATCCGATTTGTGCATGCGCACGTCGGCGACGCCCGGCAGGAGGAACGTCGCCATCGCTGCCAGGCTGAGCGCGACGAGCGGCACCCAGAGCCCGCCGAGGAAGGCGAGGCGCAGGTTCTCCGCGGTGTACGCAGTTCCCGCGATCCCGAAGAAGACGACGCCGACCACGGCGATACCGATCGCGGAACCGACCTGCTGGAAGGTTCCGAACACCCCGGATGCCGCACCCGCGTTGGCGACGGACGTGTTGGCGAGCGCGACATCCGTCAGCGGCACGACCAGCAGGGCGAGGCCGAACCCGGCCAGCGCCATCGGCGGGATCAGGTCTGTGCCGTTCAGCGCGTCGGCTTGCCCGGTAACGATCGCGGCGATCCAGGAGAGGCCAGCGATCTGGGCCAGCGCACCCGCGAGGATGAGGGTTCGGCCGAGCCTCGGGCCGAAGGGCACGGCAAGTCCGCTGCCGACCAGCGCGCCGATGCTGAAGGGCAGGGTCGCCAGGGCCGCGTCGATCGCGGAGTACCGCAGTCCGATCTGCAGGTAGAGCACGAGGATGAGGAAGAACCCGCCGATCGACGCTCCGAACGAGAAGTTGGTGAGCACACCGGCCGAGTAGCCCCGGCTCGCGAAGAGCGAGAGCGGCACGAGCGCCGATCCTCCTCGTCGGCCGAGGAAGCGCTGGTAGAGCACGAATCCGGCCAGCACGACGGGAGCGGCGGCCAGCATGAGCCAGATCCAGACCGGCCATTCTTCCTGACGGCCTTCGATCAGGGCGAAGACCGCGAGGAAGAGCGCGACGGAGACGAGGACGACACCGGGCACGTCCAGGCGCACCCGTTCGGTCGACCGCGACTCCGGAATCACGACGGCCGCGGCGGTGAACAGGAGCACCCCCACGGGGAGGTTGATCAGGAACACCGTGCGCCAGCCCAGGTCGAAGGCATTGTGGGTGACCAGGATCCCGCCGAGGAGCGGCCCGGCCACCGCGGCGAGCCCGGAGATACCCCCGAGCGCCCCGAACACGGCAGCGCGCTCCTTCGGGGCGAACAGCACCTGGATGATCGACAGCACCTGCGGGGTCATCAGGGCCGCGAACAGCCCCTGGACCAGACGCGACCCGACGAGCATGTCGCCGCTGGAGGCCGCCGCGCAGGACGCCGAGGCCAGGGTGAAACCCGCGACGCCGACCAGGAACATCCGTTTGCGTCCGAGGATGTCGCCGAGCCGCCCGCCCGTGATCAGGACGACAGCGAAGGCGAGGACGTACCCCGACACGATCCACTCCAGCTGGGCGGGCGTGGCGTCCAGATCCGCCTGGATGGACGGCAGGGCGACGTTGACGATCGTCGTGTCCAGCAGGTCCATGAACGCGGCAAACAGCAGCACGACAACGGCGATTCGACGGGCCCGCATGAGGGACTCCCTGAGTACTGGACAAGGGACCCTGACCGGGCGAACACCATCCGTGCTCGTATGCCTCGCACAGACTACAGGGGCGGCAAGACCTGACGGGGCCCGACGAGCGTCAGCCCGGATTCAGGCCGGGCTCAGGCGTCGAGGTAGGAGACCACGTTGGCCGGAATCCCGAGCACGAGGGCATAGGCATCGTGCGCGAGAAGGAGGCCCCGCGGATGCCGGGACACCTGCCAGCCGTGCAGGTCGAGGCCGCGCGTGAGGGTTTCGAGCCACGCCTCCTCCCGTTCCCGGGCATTGCGCGGTTCGCGGTCCGCCCCGAGGATCACGCGGTATCGCACCTCCTCCACCGAGAGGCCGGACAGCTCCTCCAGGTGATGGTCGACGTCGAGGGCGACGGGAGCGAGGTACAGATCGGCCAGGTCATGTGGTCGTGTGCTCACAACCGCCTCCTTCAGTTGACCTCAACATAGCCGTGCCCACCGCCGAACGATAGCGAATTCACGGCATTGGAGAGCCCCTCGATCGCCCTGTGCACCGGGCGGCGGTCGGCGAGCGCCGTTTCCGCCAGCCCTCAATATGATGAGGTCATGCCGACGCCCGTCCTGGCCACGAAACTCTTCGTTCCCGCCCTCCGACCCCAGGTCGTTCCTCGCCCGCGCCTGATCGCGCGGCTGAGGGAGGGTCTGCGCCCGGGCCGGAAGCTGATTCTCATCTCGGCCCCTGCCGGCTTCGGCAAGACAACGCTAATGAGCGAATGGATCGCCGACAGCCGGCAACGTGACGCGAGCGTCCGCGTGGCCTGGGTCTCGCTGGACGACGGCGACAACGACCCCGCCCGCTTCCTGACCTACCTCGTCGCCGCCCTCCGGAACCCCGGGCCCGGGCAGCCGCCGTCGGTCCAGCCCGCACCGTCGGTCGAGCAGGCCCTGACGGTCGAACAGACGCTCACGGCTCTCATCAACGACGTCGCAGAGGCGCCGCACGACACCATCCTCGTGCTCGACGACTTCCACCTGGTTGATGCGGCGCCGGTGCGTGATGCCCTCGCCTTCCTCCTGGACCGCCTCCCGTCGAATGTGCACCTGGCCATGGCCGGCCGCTCCGACCCGTCGCTCCCGCTGGCCCGGCTGAGGGCCCGGGGCGAGTTGACCGAGTTGCGTGCGGCCGATCTGCGCTTCACGCCGGCCGAATCCGCTTTGTTCCTCAACGAGGTGATGGGCCTGCCGCTCTCGGCAACCGACATCGCCGCCCTCGAGACCCGCACCGAAGGCTGGATCGCGGGCCTGCAACTGGCCGCCCTCTCCATGCGGGATCGCTCGGATATCGCCGGTTTCATCCGGGCCTTCACGGGCAGCCACCGTTTCGTGATCGACTACCTGGTCGAAGAGGTGCTGCAGCGCCAGCCCGACGATGTGCGCAGCTTCCTGTTCCGCACCGCCATCCTTGCCCGGCTCAGCGGCCCCCTCTGCGACTTCGTCACCGGGCAGTCCGGGGGCGACGAGATGCTCGAGAAGCTGGAGCGGGAGAACCTGTTCGTCGCTCCGCTGGACGATCACCGCCGGTGGTATCGCTACCATCACCTGTTCGCCGACGTGCTCCGGGCCCGCTTGCCCGCCGAATGGCGCGACAGCCTGCCCGACCTCCATCGACGCGCCAGCGAGTGGTACGAGCGCAACAACCTGCCGGAGGACGCGGTCAGGCATGCGCTTGCCGCCGAGGACTTCGAGCGCGCTGCGAACCTCATCGAGGGGGCCGTGCCTGCCCTGCGCAAGGGCAGGCAGGACGCGACCCTGCTCGAGTGGCTCACGCTGCTGCCTGCCGAGGTGGTGGCTCGCCGGCCCGTGCTCAGCGTCTACCTCGCCTGGGCGATGCTCATTGCGGGCAACCTGGATGCCGTCGAGCTCCGGCTGAGGGACGCCGAGGCGGGCCTGCGCGTGGCGGCCGGCGCGGGCAGCGGGCCCGGCGCATCCGGGCCCGGCGCAGCCGTCCCTGCCGCAGTCGGCGAAGAGCTTCGGCTGCTGCCGGTGATGATCGCCGTCTACCGGGCGTCCCTCGCCCAGGCGCTGGGCGATGTGGCCGGCACCGCAGAGCACGCCCGTCGTGCGCTCGAGCTCACCGAGCCGGGCGATCACTTCGGGCGCGCGGCGGCGGCCGGCTTCCTGGGCCTCGCCGCCTGGGCGAGCGGAGACCTCGAGGCAGGGCTGCGGGCCTTCGCCGAGGTCAGGGCGACCCTGCGGCTGGCCGGGAACACCGCCGATGTGCTCGGCACCACGGTGGTGCTGGCCGACATGCTGATCCCGCTCGGTCGGCTGCGTGACGCGCGACGGGCCTACGACGAAGCGCTGCAGCTGGCGAGCGCGCAGGGCGAGCCGGCTCCGCAGCCGATGGCCGATCTGCATGTGGGCATCAGCGAGCTGCACCGGGAGCAGGGCGAGCTGGACGCCGCCCGGGAGCACCTGCTGGCAGCCCAGGCGCTGGGCGAGCGCGCGTCCCTGCCCGAGAACCGCTATCGCTGGTTCGTCGCGATGGCGCGGGTCAGGGAAGCCGAGGGTGACCCCGACGCGGCGCTTGACCTGCTCACCGAGGCGGAACGCCTGTACGCGCGCGGCTTCTTCCCCGAGGTGCGCCCGATCGCCGCGCTGAGGGCACGCGTCTGGATCTCGCAGGGCCGGCTGGCCGAGGCACGGGAGTGGGCGACCGGGCAGGGACTCTCCTCCTCCGAGGTCAGCTATCTGGGCGAGTTCGCGCAGATCACCCTAGCGAGACTGCTGATCGCCGAGCACGGGGCCGATCCGGAGCAGGGAGCGATTCAGGAGGCCCTGGCACTGCTGGACCGGATCCTCGAGGCGGCCGAGGCAGGGGGGCGCACGGGAACCGCCAGCGAGGTCCTGCTGTTGCAGGCGCTCGCCCATCAGGCCAGGGGCCATCTCTCCCTCGCCCTCGCGTCCCTGGAACGGGTGCTCGGCCAGGCCGAGCCGGAAGGCTACCTGCGTCTCTTCCTTGACGAGGGTGCTCCCCTGGCAGAGCTACTGGGTGAGGCCGCCCAACGGGGAGTCCAGCCGGAGCAAGTCGCCCGGCTGCGCCGCGCATTCCGGCCGGCCACCGCCGGGGCGGATGCGCCCCAGCCCGTCAGGCCACCGTCCGCCATGCCCCAGGCGGCAATGCCCCAGGCCGCCGGGGAGGCGCTGAGCGAGCGCGAACTGCACGTGCTCAGGCTGCTGGCCACCGAGCTCACCGGGCCGGAGATCGCCCGCGAGCTCTACCTGTCTCTGAACACCGTCCGCACCCACACGAGACACATCTTCGGCAAGCTCTCGGTGAACAGCCGCCCGGCGGCTGTTCGCCGCGCCGAAGAGCTGGATCTGCTCTAGCGCCGGTCGCCGACGACCCCGACGGGAACTCTGACAGGGACTCTGACAGGGACTCTGACAGGGACTCTGACAGGCAGGGGTGACATCATCGAAGGACAGGGCGGGCCCCGCTGACGCATTCGCGGCTCACCGCACCGCCATCGAAATGAAAGCCGCCGTGTGACCCATCCACCAGAGCAAGCCGACATCCGCCTCATCGTCTCGGACATGGACGGCACCCTCCTCGATGACGACGGCCGCGTTCCCGAGGCGTTCTGGCCTCTCCTCGACGACCTCGCCCAGGCCGGAGTGCTGTTCGTTCCCGCCAGCGGCCGCCAGTACCAGACCCTTCACGCGGTCTTCGGCGAGCGCGACGGCCTGCTCTACATCGCGGAGAACGGGGCCAACGTGGTCAAGGACGGCGCCAGCATCGTGCAGGAACCCGTCGATCCGGTGATCATCGCCCCCATCGTGGACTGGGTGCGCAGCACGGTGGCCGCCGGAGCCGACCTCGGGATCATCGTCTGCGGCGCCCGCTCCGCCTACATCGAACGCTCCGATCCCGACTTCGTCAGCCACGTGTCCCGCTACTACGCGGCGCTCGAGGTCGTGGCGGATGTCCAGGTCGCCGCCCTCGATGACGTCGTCCTCAAACTCGCCATCTACGACGTCGGCATGGCCGAGACTCGCACGGGTCCGGCGATCCGCGAGCTCGATCTCCCGGCGGACGTCGTTGTCTCCGGCGAGAACTATGTCGATGTGATGGGCCAGGGAGCGAACAAGGGCCGGGCCCTGGTGCGACTCCAGCAACAGCTGGGCATCAGCAGGGAGCAGACGATGGCCTTCGGCGACTACCTCAACGACGCCGAGATGCTCGATGCCGCCGGGCATTCCTACGCTGTGGCCAACGCGCACCCGAGCATCCGTGCCCGCGCCCGGAACGTCGCCCCCTCGAACTCGGAGGCTGGCGTGATCAGCAGCATCCTCGCCGCCCTGCCGCACCTGCAGGGCGAGCGCAGGGCGAGCGTCCTCTAGCCGCACCAGAGGTCCGCCCGGCATCGAGCAGGATCGGAGAAGCGACGGGAATCCCCGCGGCGATAGAGTCACCGCCATGACCATCTCACTCGAATACTGCAACCTCACCGTCAACGACGTCGACGAGTCGATCGCCTTCTACGGCGACGCGCTCGGGCTCCAGGTGCAGAGCGACGTGGCCTCGGGCGGATTCCGCTGGGTCACGCTCGGCAGCGACGCGCAGCCCGGGCTCGGGATCGTGTTGTCCGTGCCGCATGCCGGCCGTTCGCAGGCCGATGGAGACGCCCTGCAGGAGCTCCTCACCAAAGGCGTGCTGCCGATGCTCGTGTTCCGCTCGGACGACCTTGACGCGACGTTCGAGAGCCTGCGGGCATCCGGCGCCGAGGTGCTCCAGGAGCCGATCGACCAGCCCTGGGGCCCGCGCGACTGCGCGTTCCGCGACCCGTCGGGCAACACCGTGCGAATCTCCCAGGCGCCCACGACCTGACCCCCGGCGACAGGCAACCGGTCGTATGCTCGAAGCTGGTTGGATCGAGTCAGACGACGCCGACGGGCGAACGCCGACGGGTACCGCCGACGGGTACCGCGAAGTCGGCCCAGCGCCACAGAGGGAGACACGATGAGCATCGCCACGCGCACGGACACGCAGACGCCGGCACCGCATGTTGCCGACAGTCACGATCGGATTCGCGTGCGGGGTGCGCGCGAGAACAACCTCAAGAACATCGACGTCGAGATCCCGAAGCGCCGGCTGACGGTGTTCACCGGCGTCTCCGGCTCCGGCAAGAGTTCGCTGGTGTTCAGCACGATCGCCGCGGAGTCGCAGCGGATGATCAATGAGACCTACAGTGCCTTCGTACAGGGTTTCATGCCGACGCTGGCGCGGCCCGACGTCGATGTGCTCGACGGGCTGAGCACCGCGATCATCGTCGACCAGGAACGGATGGGCGCCAACCCCCGGTCCACCGTCGGCACCGTCACCGACGCCAACGCCATGTTGCGGATCGTCTTCAGCCGGCTCGGGCAGCCGCACATCGGCTCGCCGAAGGCCTACTCGTTCAACGTCGCCTCGATCAGCGGGGCGGGCGCCGTCTCGATCGAGCGCGGCGGGCAGACCGTCAAGGAGCGGCGCAGCTTCAGCATCACCGGCGGCATGTGCCCGCGCTGCGAGGGCATGGGCAACGTGACCGACCTCGACCTCGCCCAGCTCTACGATGACAGCAAGTCCCTCAACGGCGGCGCCCTCACCATCCCCGGGTACAGCATGGACGGCTGGTTCGGCCGCATCTTCAGCGGCTCGGGCTTCTTCGACCCCAACAAGGCGATCCGCGAATTCACCAAGACCGAGCTCCACAACCTGCTCTACAAGGAACCGACCAAGATCAAGGTCGACAACATCAACCTGACCTACGAGGGTCTGATACCGAAGATCCGGAAGTCGATGCTGTCCAAGGACAAGGAGTCGATGCAGCCGCACATCCGCGCCTTCGTCGACCGGGCCGTCACCTTCACCACCTGCCCCGACTGCAACGGCACCCGGCTGAACGAGGGCGCCCGGTCCTCCCGGATCGAGGGCATCAGCATCGCCGACGCCTGCGCCATGCAGATCAGCGACCTGGCCCAATGGGTGCGCGGCCTCACCGAACCGACGGTGGCGCCGTTGCTCGACGCGCTGCGGGAGAACCTCGACTCGTTCGTGGAGATCGGACTCGGCTACGTCTCGCTCGAACGGCCCACCGGCACGCTGTCCGGCGGCGAGGCGCAGCGGGTCAAGATGATCCGCCACCTCGGCTCCTCCCTCACCGACGTCACCTATGTCTTCGACGAGCCCACCATCGGGCTGCACCCCCACGACATCCAGCGGATGAACGGCCTGCTGCTGCGGCTCCGGGACAAGGGCAACACGGTGCTCGTCGTCGAGCACAAGCCGGAGACGATCACGATCGCCGACCACGTCGTCGACCTCGGCCCCGGCGCCGGTGCGGCGGGCGGCGAGGTCTGCTTCGAGGGCACGGTCGAGGGGCTGCGCACCAGCGGCACCCTCACCGGCCGCCACTTCGACGACCGCGCCGCCCTCAAGCAGACGGTGCGGATGCCCGCCGGCTCGCTCGAGATCCGGGGCGCCACGGCTCACAACCTGCAGAACGTCGACGTCGACGTGCCGCTCGGGGTGCTCGTCGTCGTCACCGGTGTCGCCGGCTCGGGAAAGAGCTCGCTCGTGCACGGGTCGATCCCCGCCGGTGACAATGTGGTCTCGATCGACCAGGGCGCGATCCGCGGCTCCAGGCGCAGCAACCCGGCGACCTACACCGGGCTGCTCGACCCGATCCGCAAGGCGTTCGCGAAGGCCAACGGGGTCAAGCCGGCGCTGTTCAGCGCCAATTCCGAGGGTGCCTGCCCCGCCTGTAACGGCGCCGGGGTCATCTACACCGACCTGGCGATGATGGCCGGCGTCGCCACCACCTGCGAGGAATGCGACTGGAAGCGGTTCCAGGCATCCGTTCTGGAATACCACCTCGGCGGACGCAATATCAGCGAGGTGCTCGAGATGTCGGTGACCGACGCCGAGGCATTCTTCGGCGCCGGGGAGGCGCGCACGCCGGCCGCGCACGCCATCCTCGCCCGGCTCGCCGACGTGGGACTCGGCTACCTCAGCCTCGGCCAGCCGCTCCCCACGCTGTCCGGCGGCGAGCGCCAGCGGCTCAAACTGGCCACGCACATGGGCGAGAAGGGCGGCGTCTACGTGCTCGACGAACCGACCGCCGGCCTGCACCTCGCGGACGTCGAACGGCTGCTCGGCCTGCTCGACCGGCTCGTCGACTCCGGCAAGTCGGTGATCGTCGTCGAGCACCACCAGGCGGTGATGGCGCACGCCGACTGGATCATCGACCTCGGCCCCGGCGCCGGGCACGACGGCGGCCGGATCGTCTTCGAGGGCTCCCCCGCCGACCTCGTCGCTGCCCGCACCACCCTCACCGGCCAGCACCTGGCGGCCTACGTCGGCAGCTGACTCGGCGGCGCGCTACCAGCCGTCGCTGAGCACCTCGTCGAGAGCGTCGACGAAGAAGTCCGCGCTCTCCCGACTCAGGCACAGGGGCGGCTTGATCTTCAGCACGTTCTGCCGCTCGGAGGTGGGCTGCACGATCACGCCGAGCTCCAGCATCCGTTCGCAGATGGCGGCGGTCTCGCTGGTTGCCGGCTCCAGGGTGTCACGGTCGCGCACGAGCTCCACCCCCAGGTACAGGCCCAGGCCGTGCACCATCCCGATCAGCGGATGCCGCTCCGCCAGTTCTGCGAGCCGGCCCGCCAGGTGCCGGCCGACGGCATCCGCATTCTGCTGGAGGGACTCGTCCCGGATGGCGTCGAGCACCGCGAGGCCCGCCACGCAGCTGACCGGGCTGCCGCCGGCCGAGGAGAAGAAGTTGCCCTCCCTGGCCAGGGATTCGGCGATGTCGCGGCGGGTGAGCACCGCGCCGAGCGGGTAACCGTTGCCCATGGCCTTGGCCACCGTGATGATGTCGGGCACCACGCCCTGCTGCGCCGCACCCCAGAAATGGCTGCCCAGCCGGCCGTAGCCCACCTGCACCTCGTCGGCGATGCACAGGCCGCCGCGGGCGCGGACCTGCTCGTAGGCGAGCGCGAGGTAGCCCGGCGGCGGCACCACGCCGCCGGCGTTGCCGAGCACGGGCTCGCTGATGAAGGCGGCCAGGTCAGCCCCCGGGCCGTTCGGGGCATCGAGCAGCCGGGCCAGGTCGGCCGCGTATTCCTGCGCCGCCCCGGCCCCGCGATGCGTCCCGCGATACGCGTTGGGAGCATCCGCGATGTGCACCCAGGCGGGCCGGGAGGCCGCGGCGTGGGGGTTGTCGAAGGCCGAGGTGGACACCGCGTCGGAGGCCATCGTCCAGCCGTGGTAGCCCTCCCTGAGGGCGACGACGCTGTCGCGGCCGGTGTGGATCCGGGCCAGGCGCAGGGCCAGGTCCACGGCCTCGCTGCCACTGTTGACCAGCAGCACGGTGTCGAGGGAGGGGTCGGGCGATGTCGCCACGATCCGTTCGCAGAGATCGGCGAGGGCCGAGTAGAGAAAGCGGGAGTTCGTGTTGAGCAGCTGCAACTGGTCGCTGACGGCCCGGGTGAACCGGGGGTGGCTGTGTCCGATCACGGCGACGTTGTTGACCATGTCGACGTAGGAGCGCCCGTGGGTGTCGACGAGCAGTTCCCTCCAGCCGCGTTCGATCTGCGGCGGCCGTTCGTAGTACTTCTCCTGCGCGGCGGCCATCACCGTGCCGCGCCGGGCCAGTTCGGCCGACGGATCGGCGACGGATGCCTGCGCGGCCAGCCCGAGCAACCGCGCCGGGTCCGGCACGAGGGTTGCCCACGTGGCGGCGCGGGAGGTCTGCGCGAAGTGCGGGGCGGCCTCCGGGCCCGCCAGCCCCGGGCGGGCGAACTCCTGCACGGTCACCCTGCCGACCGGGCCCGCCGCCGATTCGAGGTCGCCGTTCGGGCGGGCAACGCCCAGTGGCTCCCCCACGGCGACCGACGCCCCCACCACCTGGGTCGACGCGATCCCGCCGATGCGCAGCTCGAAACCGGCCAGGGCCAGAACCAGATGGTCGTCGCCGGCCTCGGTGACCTGGGCGAGGGCGGGCGCCACGATCTCCGACCCGGCCGGCAGGAAGACCTCGGTGAAGAGGGCGAACGTCTGCGGTTCCGCGCGCGAGTGCGACGGGGTTCGGGTGAGCCGGAACTGCCCGTAGGGGGCGACGGCCGCGCTGCGCCGGGCGAGGGCCGCCCGCGCGAGCTGCCACTCGGCATCCGTCTGCTGCCAGAGGCCGTCGGCCAGCGCCGGGCTGGTCACCGAGAAGTCGAGCACCTCGTAGTCGCCGCCTGCCAGGGCGGGGATCATCGGGAGGAACGTCCCGGGCTCGGCGGGGGCGCGCGCCGGCCGGCCGAGCGCCAGCCGGATGGCCGCCTCCGCCTCCTCCCAGCCGATCGCGCTGGCAGCGGCGAAAACGCGCCACTCCGCGTCCATCCGGTGCCGGGCATAGTCGTTGTCCTCGTCGATCCGCACCTGCTGCTCGCCGCTGGCCACCAGCACCGCCCCGCGCAGCACGATCAGCGGCCACAACGCGACGATCTCCTCGTCGGTCAGGGGAACCACCTCGTCGAAGGCGACGATCGCCTCCAGAGCGGCGAACGGGTTGTCGGGCACGTGGTGCAGCACGGATGCGGCGGTGACCGCGGCTTCCGCCGCCAGCCACCCGGTGCCGAGGTCGCCGAAGTCGATCACCCCGTCGGGCAAATGGTGGCCGTTGGGCAGCACCCGGCAGATCACATTGTCGTCGGTGATGTCGCCGTGGATCGTCTGCAGCCGGAGGGACGGAATCACGGTCGCCAGGCGCGCTGCGGCGCTGTCGGCGATGGCGCTCAGTCTTGCCCGGGTGTCCTCCGCCGGCACCCAGTGCACCAGCAGGTCGATCACGGCTTTGGCGTTGCGCAGGTCCCATTGCAGCGTGCGGTCGAGGCCTTCCGCCGCGAAGTCACGCAGGTTCAGGGCCGTGGTGCCCGACAACCGGCCGAGGGCCCTGACCACCGGCGGGGCCAGATAGCCCTGGGCCTCGAGGGACGGCCCTTCGATGAAGGTCAGCAACCGCACCGGGAGGGCGCCGTCCGTTGCCGGCCAGTACTGACGGATGTTGCCGTCCAGTCCGCGCACCGGCTGCGGCACCCGCATCCCGCGCGCGGACAGGTGCTCCATCACCGCGTCCTGCGCGGCCAGCTCGGAGGCGGAGAAGGCGGGATTGTCGACCTTGAGCACGTAGCGCGGCGCTCCGTCACGGGATGCGGCGTCGCGGGACCCGATCAGGAAGTTGCGGTCCTGCTGGCTCCCGAGTTCGCGGGCCGTGCCCGTTATCCCGAAGAGGGACGCGGCCATGGTCTCGGCGTCCGCCGCGGTGATGTCGGGGCGCACGAGTCCCTGCCCACTGAAGAAATCAAAACCTGGCACGTCGACGCTCCTCGCAGATGGGGCAGTGAATCCTGCCAGTTTGGCACCACCGGGACCCGATCACTGCGCGTGGGTCAGCGACTGGCCTGGCCCGTCGAGGGGAAGCAGGCGGGCCCGGTCGCCGCGGCCCACGATGCCCGGGCGGATGACCCGGGCATAGACGCCGAATTCGATCTCGCCGGCGTTGAGCCGGTAACCGGCGAGCGTCTTCAGCAGGCTCGTGCCGCGGGCCCCGGTGTCCGGCTCGAGGTCGATGACCGCGCACCGCGGGATCCCCCGCCCCACGAGCAGCCGGGCGCCGCCCAGTTCCAGTTCCCGGCCGGCCCAGGAATCTTCGACGTGAGCGGCGGCGTCGCCGGTGTCGATGGTGAACGTCGACCGGAACCGGCGCTCGTCAACGACGATCCCGGCTTCGCGGGCGAGGCGGCCCAGCGAGCCGGTCGTGGAGAGCGTGACGGAATCCCCGTAGATCACCGCACCCACGACGGAGCAGCGGGCCAGCACGACCGCGCGTCCGAGGAGCCGGGAGAACTCATGGGCCCAGGGCCCGTCGACGACCTCCATGGCGGCGGCACGGCCCCAGTAGTCGAGGGCGAGGCGGCGCCCGCTCAGCCGGGGAACCGCCGTGATCCGCTGCCCGGCGATCTCCACCGACAGCATCCCGTCATCCCAGCGCGCGTGGCAGGTGACCAGGGACGGATGCTCAACGGTCCTGATGACCTGTCCGGCCTCCAGATCGACGACCGCGAAAACCCGGTCTCCGATCGGCCCCTCCGTCTCGAGCTGAACCTCGTCCCGCGACCGGTGGCGACCGCCCTTGAGCGCGGAAACACCGATGCCGTGCACGTGCATGATGATCACCACCCCATCGGCCGAAATGCGGTCCAGCACAGCGTACCCAACAGCGCGCGCGGAACCCGGCGACCGGCACTCACCCGGCATTGACCACACCCGGGACGGCCAAATGATATATGATTCAGAGAAGCGATAATCGAACTGCGTGTTCCATTATCGAATCGACAGTGACGTCCGATTCGCCCACACAGAGAAGTGAGGAAGCCGTGCAGTTCCACCACCACGGATACGTGTCCACCGATCCCCGCATTCAGGACGCCGCGGGCGTCGGCCTCGATCGCCCCGACGAGCTCCCCGAGAACGTCGACGTCCTCATCGTCGGCACCGGCCCCGCGGGCATGATTACCGCCGCCCAGCTCTCCCAGTTCCCCGGTATCACCACCCGCATCGTCGAGCGCCGCGGCGAACGCCTGGCGATCGGGCAGGCCGACGGCATCCAGGCCCGCAGCGTCGAGACCTTCCAGGCGTTCGGCTTCGCCGAGCGCATCATCGCCGAGGCCTACCGCATCACCGAGATGGCGTTCTGGAAGCCCGACCCCGCCGAACCGTCGCGCATCGTGCGCACCGCCCGCGCCGTCGACGACCCCACCGGCATCAGCGAGTTCCCGCACCTGATCGTCAACCAGGCCCGCGTGCTGGACTACTTCGGCGAGGTGATGGCCAATTCGCCGACGCGCATGAAGCCCGATTTCGGCTACGACTTCCGCAGCCTCGTCAACACCGACGAGGGCGAGTATCCCGTGACGGTGACGCTCGTGCACACGACCGGCGAACACGCGGGCCAGGAGCGCATCGTGCACGCCAAGTACGTGGTCGGCGCCGACGGCGCCCGGAGCGCCGTGCGCGATTCGATCGGCTGCACCCTCGCCGGGGACCAGGCCTTCCACGCCTGGGGAGTGATGGACGTCCTCGCCGTCACAGACTTCCCGGACATCCGCACGAAGTGCGCGATCCAGTCCGGCTCGGGCGGCAACATCCTGCACATCCCCCGGGAGGGCGGCTACCTGTTCCGCATGTACGTCGACCTGGGCGAGGTGGCGCCCGACGACAACGGGGCCGTGCGCAAGACGACGATCGAGGAGATCATCGCGAAGGCGAACGAGATCCTGCACCCCTACACGCTGGACGTGAAGGACGTGGCCTGGCACAGCGTGTACGAGGTCGCCCACCGGCTCACCGACCGGTTCGACGATGTGCTCCCCCACGAGATCGGCACCCGCACCCCGCGCGTGTTCATCACCGGTGACGCCTGCCACACGCACAGCGCCAAGGCCGGCCAGGGCATGAACGTGTCCATGCAGGACGGCTTCAACCTGGGCTGGAAGCTCGCCTATGTGCTCGACGGCCGCAGCCCCGAGTCGCTGCTCGGCACCTACTCGGCCGAACGCCAGGTGATCGCGAAGAACCTGATCGACTTCGACAAGGAATGGTCGAGCCTGATGGCGACGAGGCCGGAGGACCTCGAGGTGCCACTGGAGGACTTCTACACCCGCACGGCCGAGTTCCCGGCCGGTTTCATGACCCAGTACCCGCCGTCGATGCTGGTCGGCGAGGCAACGCACCAGGATCTCGCCACCGGGTTCCCGGTCGGAAAGCGCTTCAAGTCCGCACCGGTGGTGCGGGTCGCCGACGCCAACCCCGTGCAGCTCGGGCACCATCACCGTGCCGACGGACGCTGGCGGGTGTACGCGTTCGCGGATGCTCACCTCGCCGGTGACCCCTCGGCTCTCGCCGACTGGGCGCACTGGCTTCAGACTTCGCCCGAGTCGCCGCTTGGCGTGCATACCCCCGCGGGGAGCGACATCGACAGCGTCTTCGACGTCAAGGTGGTCTACCAGCAGGACCACACCGGCGTCGACGTCGGCCGGGTGCCCGCGGCGTTCCTGCCGAAGACCGGCCCGTTCGAGCTGATCGACTACGAGAAGCTGTACGCCGTCGACCCGGGGCACGACATCTTCGAGCTCCGCGGGATCAGCCGCGCCGGCGCCGTCGTCGTGGTGCGTCCCGACCAGTACGTGGCTCACGTGCTGCCCCTGGCCGCGACCGGCGAACTGGCCGCGTTCTTCCGGCAGATGCTGCTCCCCCGGTAGGCGTCACCACCCGGCGGCCGCGCTCTGCTACTCGGCGGGCGGGCGCTGCCGTTGCCGTTTGGTTTCCGACCGCTGCTGCTTGGCGGCCAGGTGCCGCCGCCCCGAGCCCCGGGTGGGTTTGGTCGGGCGGCGGGGAGCCGCCGCGGGGGTAAGCCCGGCGGCCACGAGCTCGGCGAGCTTGGCCAGGGCGAGCTCACGGTTGCGCAACTGCGATCGCCGCTCCGAAGCGGTCACGGTGATCACCCCGGCGATGAGCCGCCGGGCGAGGCGGGTGATCAGCAGCATCCGCTGGTCGTCGGTGAGCGCGGCCGACTCGGCGACGTTCCAGAAGAGTTCGACCCGGCTGTCCGAGGTGTTGACGTGCTGCCCGCCCGGGCCGGACGACCGCGAGAACCGCCAGCCGAGTTCCGACGCGGGAATCGTGAGCGCGGGTGACACCTCCAGGTCCATCCCCCCAGCGTGGCACGATCGGCGCGCGCCTGCCGACCCGTCAGCGATCTCCCGGGGCAGCGACGTGCCCATGCAGCGGAAGCGTACGCACGCTCGCGAACTCGCGCAATCGGCCGTCCACGGGGTCGGTGAACCGCACCTCGCTGGCGAGGAGCTGCAGCGGGCGGGTGAAGTCGTCGATCGGGACGTCCCGGACGACCGGATACACCGGGTCATCGATGATGGGAATGCCCAGGCCCAGCATGTGCATCCGCAGCTGGTGCGTGCGCCCGGTGCGCGGTGAGAGCCGATAGACGGCCGCGTCCTCGACGACGCTCTCCAGCTCGATCAGCGACTCGGCGTTGGGCGGCAGGTCGGACACCACTTCGGCCTGCCACTGGCCTCGGCGTGTGGTGAGGTGGTTGCGCACGGTGACGGGGAGGTCCAGGTCGGGCCGTAGCGGGGCCAGCGCGCGGTAGGTCTTGCCGACCTCGCCGCGCTGGAACATCGACTGGTACGCCCCGCGCCAGCGTCGCTCGGTGGCCAGGATCAGCAGCCCCGACGTCACCCGGTCCAGCCGGTGCAGCGGCGAGAGCTCGGGCAATCCGAGCTCGGCGCGCAGACGCACCACCACGCTCTGCAGAACGTGCCGGCCGCGGGGGATGCTCGAGAGGAAGGCCGGCTTGTCGATCACCACGAGTCGCGCGTCTCGATGGACGATGTGGAGAATGCCCGGCACGAAGGCCTCATCGGCGAGATCGCGGTGGAACCAGACGAAGGTGTGCGGCGCATACGCGTCGCCTTCGGTGACCGGCGCACCCGACTGGTAGGCGAAGCGCTCCCCGGCCAGGAACCCGGTCACGTCGACGAACTCGGACAACCGCTCGTTCAACCAGGCGCCCATCGTCGGCCACTGGCCGGGCCGGGCGCCGCCGCGTTCCGGGGTGCACACCCACGCGGCATCGAGCCCGTGACGTTGCGGCAGGGGTGAACGCGGGGGCATCACCGTATCGTACGTCTCAGGCGACCTGCCCGCAGGAGGCGTCGACCCCGGCGGCGGCCCATTTCCCCTCCTGCCAGGTGACGCTGACGACGCCGCAATTCGGCACGCTCGCGGCGAAGCGGTGTTCGGGCACCAGGCTGCGAAGCAGGCTCCCGAGCACACTCCCGTGGGTCACCACGAGCACGTCACCGGCATCCTGCTGGGCTGCGCGCCCTGCCGCGGCGACCACGATCTCGAGTGCGGCCGTGACGCGTGCAGTGACGTCGGCACCGTTCTCGGCGCGGCCGATCGGGTCGAGACGATGGATGCTGTCGATGACGCTGTCGAAGCCGTCGGCCGTCACTCCCGGCCAGTCGGCCGGGCCCGGGGAGTACCGTTTGCCGTGCGCCTCGAAGACCGGCGTCCAGAGGTCGGCGTTGGGCTGGCCCTCCCAGCTGCCGAAGTGCCACTCGCGCAGTTCCCGCAGCGGCGTCGGTTCGAGCTGCGGATGACCGGCGAGCGCCGCGGTCATCGTCGTGCGGGTGCGGGTGAGATCGCTCACGAACGCCGCGGCGAGCGGCACGTCGCGCATCCGTTCGCCGAGGGCGGCGGCCTGGCGTTCGCCGCGTTCGGTCAGCGGAGAGTCGCACCAGCCCTGCAGTTGCCCGCTGACGTTGAAGAGGGTTTCCGCGTGCCGGACGAAGTGGATCTGGGCCATGGTGGGTGAGGCCTTTCGGTTGTCTGGAGCATTCCGGGCGCACAGCAGCGCCGAAACCCGGAATCAGGCCAGGAAGAATTGGGGGCCGGTCAAAAGTCTAGGCCGAGGGAATCGCTCTCAGAACAGCGGCCAGGGCACCGCGGGCATCTGCCCGTGCGGGGCGGGGAATCGCCCTTCGGTGCGCAACCGGTCGCAGCGTGCGGCCAGGGCGGCGATCTCCAGGTCGCTGAGCAACCCGGCGAGGGTGTTGCCGAGCTCGCCGGCCAGCTGGGAGACGACCCGGTCGATCCCGGCCAGCTCCTCGGCGGTGAGCGCCTCCCCTATCCACCCCCAGAGCACGGTGCGCAGCTTGTGATCGGAGTGGAACGTCAGCCCGTGGTCGACGCCGTGACGGTGGCCGCCCGGCATCGCGAGGATGTGGTCGCCCTTGCGGTCGGCGTTGTTCACGACGATGTCGAACACCGCCATCCGTCGCAGCGCGGCCGAGTCCTCGTGGATGAGCGTGACCTGGCGGCCCTGCTCGTCGGTCCCGTCGAGCACGGGGCGCCAGCCCACCTCGGGCACCGCACCCGATGCGACCAGGTCGACGGCGTCCTGTTCAGGGTCGGACTCCTGCCAGAGCTGCACCATCCCCCGGCCCATGGGGCCCTCGCGCAGCCAGGTGCGGGGCACCACGTTCCAGCCGAAGACCTGCGAGACCAGGTACGCCGCGGCCTCTCGGCTGGCGAGATCGCCGTCGGGGAAGTCCCACAACGGATGCTCGCCCGCGATGGGCTTGTAGACGACCGGGACGCCGCGGATGCTGCCGAGGAAGGTCGCATTCGAGGCCGTCGTGATCCGGCCCGTGAGCTCGAGCTCGCCGTCACGGAGGTCGGTGTCGGCATCCCCGTCGGGGTCGGCCTCGGGCGGCATCAGGGGGTGCCGGGGAGGGTGCAGGTGTGCCCGTCGGCGTCGATGGGCTCGCCGCAGAACGGACAGAGCGGGCGACCTGCCCCGACCACCTCGCGGGTGCGCTTCGCGAACGCCCGGGCGGTGCCGACCGGCATCCGCACCAGCAGAACGTCCTCCGGCTCCGGCGCGGCCTCGTCGAACTCGTCGGCCTCGCCCTCCACGAGCGGGTAGGCCTCGACCACGACCTGCACGGTCGAGGGGTCCCAGGCCAGGCTCATCGAGCCGGTGCGGAATTCCTCCGCGACCGGCTGGTCCAGCGGGTCGTTGTCGACGAGTTCGACAGGAGTGCTGGTGGGGATGCTGAACGGGTTGCCCGTGTGGCTCATCAGCTGGTCGAGCATCTCGTCGATCTTCTCGGCGAGCAGCGCGGACTGCTGCTTCTCCAGCGCGACGCTGACGACACGGGCTCCGTCACGCACCTGCAGGTAGAACGTGCGCGAACCGGGCTGGCCGATGGTGCCGACGACGACCCGGTCCGGCCAGTCGAACTCGTGGACGATTGTGGGCATGTGGGTATTTTAGGCGCCGGATGCGTGCGGCGCCTGACCGGCCCCGCCGCCGACCGGCGCGTCGGCCGGCGGGGCTCCGGCGCCGAGCCAGGAGAGGTCGCCGGCATCGGTGTTCACGGCGTGCACGCTCGGCCGGCCGACGCCATACCGCACGATGGACACGGATGCCGGCCCCACGTTGATGCGCTGGAACAGGTCAAGGTGCATGCCGAGCGCGTCGGCCAGGACCGACTTGATGATGTCGCCGTGGCTCACCGCCACCCACACGGCGCAGTGCCCGTGCTCTGCTTCGAAGGCCGCGTCGAGGCGCCGGATCGCGGCTACCGACCGGGCCTGCATCGCCGGCATCGATTCGCCGCCGGGGAACGTGACGGCCGACGGCTGCGTCTGCACCACGGACCAGAGTTCCTCTGCGGCGAGGTCACGGAGGGTGCGGCCCTGCCACTGCCCGTAGTCGCACTCGGTGATGCCCTCCTCGATCGGCGTCACAAGGGAACCGCCCTGGCGGTCGAGGATCAGTTGGGCCGTCTGCCGACACCGTTCGAGGGGGCTGGAGACCACGGCGACCAGCGGCACCGAGGCCAGTCGCGCACCGGTCAGGGCGGCCTGGTCACGGCCGAGCTGGTCGAGGCTGACTCCCGCGGCCCGCCCGGCGAGCACTCCGGCGGCGTTCGCGGTGGTGCGGCCGTGCCGCACGAGAAGGACTGTGGCCATGGGTACAGCCTAGACAGCCGCCGGGGAAGCGCACTCCCGGGTTAGCGGACGCTCCTGATCGGCAGGATCGCCAACGCCCCGGCACAGACGATGACGCTTGCCACGACGAACAGACCCTGGAAGCCGAAGTCCGTTGCGATCAGCGCCGCGGACAGGGCGGGCGCTATCCCCGTCGGAATGCCGGTCGCCATGTTGAGGATGCCGAGGTCTTTGCCCGCGGCCTGCCCGCTCCGGGGCAGCACCTGGGTCATCAGCACGACGTCGGACGCCTGGTACATCCCGTAGCCGAAACCGGTCAGCATCGACATCACGGTGATCCCGAGAAGGGTCGGCAGTGCGATCGGAACGACCAGGCCGGCAATCATCACCCCGGATCCGATCCAGATGAAGACCTTCCGCCGGCCGAGCCGGTCGCAGAGGATACCGGTCAGCAGCACAGCGATCACCATGCCCGGCAGGGCGGCGAGACCGACAATCCCGACGTTCGCGTTCGCCTGCGCGAGCGACAGCCCGGCATAGTTCGTGAGCAGGAAATAGGTGAACGTGCTCACCGAGGAGAATCCGAGCACGAACAGGAAACGCGCGAGGAACACCCACCCGAACTCCGGATGCTTCCTCGGGCTCAGCCAGAACTGGGTGATGAAGGTGCGCACGGAGAAGGGGTCGAGGCTGAGACCCGTCGACGAGTAATCCCGGTTGAGGATCAGGAAGAGCAGCGTCAGCACCAGCAGGGCCACGGCGAACGCGACGTAGGCGACGCCCAGCTGCGCCGCCAGTATCCCCGCGATGACCGAACCGAGCGTCGCCCCCAGCATGGTCCCGGCACCGATCATGGCGGATGCCCCGCCCCGCCGCGTGACGGCGTAACGGTCGGGCAGCGTCGCCGTGAGCGGGGAGATGAGCGCGTTGATCCCCAGGCTCAGGACCGCCGCCGACAGGCCGACCGCCACCACGCTCGTCGATGCGCTCAACGCGAGCAGCGCCGCGGATCCGAGTGCCGCCCCCAGCAGCATCCAGAGCGCTCGACGGCCGAACCTGGACCGTGTGCGATCGGAGAACGCGCCGATGAGCGGCTGCGACAGTGTCGTGACCACCGCGAAGAGCGTCGCAATGACCGCGAAGTCGTTGATCTTGTTGGCCGGGTCGATGATGCTCAGCTGATTCGGGACCAGGACCGTCGCCACCGCTCCGTAGACCCCGTAGATGGCGAGCGCCTGCACGAGGAGCCACCTGGTCAGCCGGCCCGTGGCCGGGCGGGCGATGGGCAGGGTCATCTGGGCCCCTTCCGCTTCGGTGTGGATTCAGGGTAGGGCATGAGTGGTCGTCTCGGGCCTGGGCCGGATCCTCGCCTTGCGTAACGACCTTAGGATGGTCCGATGCAGTTCTCCCTGTGGTTGGCCCTTGTCGGCGCGGGCACGTTGATCAGTTTCACGCCGGGCGCGGGCGCGATCAACACCATGAGCAACGCGTTGAACGCCGGCTTTCGCCGCTCCATCTGGGGAATCCTCGGCCAACAGGCCGCGCTGCTGATCCACATCGTGATCGTGGCGCTCGGTGTCGGTCTGCTCGTGGCCAGTTCTCCGATCGCCTTCAATGTCATCCGTTACGCCGGCGCCGCCTACCTCGTCTATCTGGGCATCCGGCAGTTTCTCGCCAAGCCGGAACTCGACTCCGAGCGGGCCAGGGCCCTGAGCGACGAGCCGCGCTGGTCGATGTTCCAACGCGGCCTGTGGGTGAACATCCTGAACCCCAAGGCGATCGTGTTCTTCCTGGCGTTCCTGCCCCAGTTCATCCGGGTCGACCGGCCGCTGCCGGCCCAGTACCTGATTGTGGCGGCCACCGTCGTGGCGATCGACGTTCTGGTGATGTGGTTCTTCTTCGCCGGGACGGCCCGCTCCTTCCAGCGATTCACCCGCGACGCCCGCGGCCAGCGCGTGCTGAACCGTGTCTTCGGTGTGCTCTTCGTCGGCGTCGGCGTGCTGCTCGCGTTCATCCACTGAGCTACGCCGACCCCAAGCGATCAGCTGACGTGGATGTGCGGGCGTCGCTTGGCGTTGGGTTCGGATTCGCGCAACACCTCACGGGTGACGGGGGCGATCTCGCCGAGGCCGGTGAAGAAGAACTTGAACATGTTGGAGATCGGGTTCCCCTGGGTCCACTCGAAGTAGATCTCCGGGATCAGACCGGTCTGGTCGCGGATCTCGAGCAGCACGGCGGCGATCGTGTTGGGCACGTTCCCGCTGGTCACCTGCAGCACGCGGTACCCGTGCTTGGCGACTCCGCGCACGAGCAGATCCTCCTCGAAATCGGACGAGTCGGAGGGGTGCACTTCGAGGAACATGATCGGCGACCCCGGCGGGATGTGCCCGAATCGACGCTCGTCGCGGCTCTTGTTCCGGTACTCGGCCTCGGTGTCTTCGTCGGGCTCATGCGAGATGATCCGAATCACGTCGTACTCCTCGGCATCCGACATGACGTAGTCCAGTGCGTTGGGATCCAGCACGACCGAGGTCGCCCGAAGTTCGAAGGAACGCCGCACGCGGGAGAGGATCGACGTCGTCATGATGGCGAGAATGAAGAGGCCGGCGATCCGCACGCCATCCGGGCGTTCGAAGACGTTGGCGACCGTCGTATAGACCAGGATCAGCGCCGTGACGCTGAACCCCAGCGTGCGCCAGCGCTGCTGCTTTCGCCGGGCCGAGAGGGTCACCGCGATGGAGGCGGACGTCATCAGCACGAGCACGCCGGTGGCGTATGCGCCACCCTGCGCGTCAACGCTCGCCTGAAAGACGACAGTGATGAGGAAGGCGATGCCGATGAAGACGAGGACGAGCGGGCGGACGGCTCGGGCCCACTGGGGCGCCATCCCGTACCGCGGCAGGTAGCGGGGAACGAGGTTGAGCAGGCCGGCCATTGCGGACGCGCCGGCAAACCAGAGGATGCAGATGGTGCTGATGTCGTAGACGGATCCGAAAACCGGTCCGAGGTATTCGTGTGCGAGATACGCGAGTGCACGGCCGTTGGCCGGTCCCCCGGGCTGGAAGTCTTTCTGCGGGATCAGCAGGGTCGTCACCAGACTGGAAGTGATGAGGAAGCCGCTCATGGTGAGCGCCGCCGTGGTGAGCAGGCGCTTTGTGCCGCGGATCCGGCCGGCAGGGTCCGCCTCGGTGTCGCCCGCGTCACCGGTCACCTGCGGCATCACGGCGACCCCGGTCTCGAAGCCGGACAGGCCCAGCGCCAGCTTGGGGAACACGATCAGGGCGATCCCGACCATGACGAGCGGATTGCCGTGTTGCGCGGTGAGGGCGGCCCACCAGGCCGTGATCAAGGCCGCGTGCCCGGCGACGTGTCCGATGGCGACCAGGATCACGACGAGGTTGAGGAGCAGGTAGATCGCCACGAGCACGACGGCGATGCCGATGGCCTCCTTGAAACCGCGGAGGAAGACGATGCCAAGCAGCGCGACCAGGAACAGGGTGACCAGCACCTCCTGGCCGTGCATCCAGTCCGGAGCGAACGGGTTCTCGATCGCGTGGGCCGTGGCGTCCGCCGCGGACAGGGTGATCGTGATCATGAAGTCAGTGGCGGCGAATCCGAGCAGCACGAGCACGAAGAGCTTGCCGGCCCACCAGGGCAACAGGCGTTCCAGCATCTGGATCGAACCGGACCCGTTGAAGCTCTCCTGCGCAACCCGTCGATACACCGGAAGGGCACCCAGGAGAGTCAGGGCGACGAGCACGATGGTTGCGATCGGCGACAGCAATCCGGCCGCGAGGGCCGCAATGGCCGGCTGATACCCGAGAGTCGAGAAGTAGTCGACGCCGGTCAGGCACATGACCCGCCACCAGGAATGCGTCTTCTCGACGCTGGCGGCATGCGGCCCCACGTGCTCGCCCCGCTGGTTGACGAGGCCCTTGAGCATCCAGGTGCGGATGCCGTCGGAGAAGACGCGAGATTTGGTCACCAGCAAACATTACGCCGTGCCGGCCAACGCCGTGTGCGCCCAATCGTTGACCCATTGGTCGCGCCGAGTCGGTGAGCACGTGAGAGGCCGGCTCTTTCCTCGGTGCAGCAGTTGTGATCTCGTGGTCGCCGTGAATTGCCCGGCCGCCAAGTCCGATCAGGGTCTGGCTGCAGGCGGAAAATCGGTTGTGCAATAATCTGCGTATGGATGCAGATAACTTGATTTGTGGCCGCGAGCCCGACAGCCAATACGTCGAGCTGGCCGTCGAAGTCTTCGGCATGCTGGCCGATGCCACGAGGGTGAGGATCATCCTTGCCTTGCGCGGCGGTGAGCTGCCGGTCAATCAACTGGCGGATGCAGTCGCCAAGTCTCCGGCGGCCGTGTCTCAACACCTGGCCAAGCTGCGCCTGGCACGCATGGTGTCCACGCGCCATGAAGGAACCCGGGTGTTCTACCGGTTGGAAAACGAGCATGCGAGTCAGCTCGTCACGGATGCCATCTTCCAGGCGGAGCACTCCCTCGGGGGCACTCCGCGCCATCACCATGCCCAGAACGAGGCTGGCGCATGAGCGCTCCACACGCGCACTCCCCCGGCAATGGCCTTCCTGGCGACGCAGACACGCACGAACACGAACACGAACACGAACGTGATCACGAGCACGAGCACGGCCACGATCACGGCCACGGCCACGAGCACCCGACCGGTGTCGCGGGGTTCTTCTACGGGCTATTCGTGCCTCACAGCCACGATGCCGCTGACTCGATCGACGACGCCCTGGAAGCCAGTACACAAGGCATCCGCGCCGTCAAAATCAGCCTGCTCATCCTCCTCGGCACCACCATCCTGCAGTTCGCGGTCGTGCTCCTCAGTGGCTCAGTAGCCCTGCTCGCTGACACCATCCACAACTTCTCCGATGCCCTGACCGCTATTCCCTTGTGGATCGCCTTCATCCTCGGCCGTCGAATCGCCTCCCGCCGTTACACCTACGGTTACGGGCGGGCCGAGGACCTCGCCGGACTGTTCATCGTCGGGGTGGTCGCCCTGTCTGCCGTCGTGGCAGCATGGCAGTCCATTGGCCGGCTCTTCAACCCTCAGCCGCTGCACAACCTGTGGTGGGTGCTTGCCGCCGGCCTGATCGGTTTCGCGGGCAACGAACTGGTCGCGATCTACCGCATCCGCGTCGGACAGCAGATCGGATCGGCGGCTCTCGTCGCTGACGGCGTTCACGCGCGGATTGACGGTTTCACATCGCTGGCCGTGGTGGCAGGTGCGCTCGGCGTCATGCTCGGATTCCCGTTGGCCGACCCGATTGTCGGCCTCCTGATCTCGGCGGCGATCATCGTTTTGCTGTGGGGCACGGTGCGGAGCATTGGCCAGCGTCTCATGGATGGTATCGAACCGGAGCTCGTCGACCGGGCACGGTCGGCACTCGCGAAAACGCCCGGGGTCTTGGATGTTTCCAGCATCCGATTGAGATGGGTTGGCCACCGGCTCCGCGGAGAGGCGCGCGTCACGGTCGCCGACACCCTGCTATCCGCGGCAGTGCTGGTCGCCGACAATGCCGAACGTCAGGTGCAACGCGCGATGCCGAATCTCGACCATTTCGCGGTCCAGACAGTCACTGCGGTGTCATCATCTGGCGAACGGTAGGCTCGGCGGTCTGTTGGGCGTTGAAGGACAGCTCGACAGGCTAGCGGCCTGCCTTCGCCAGCACCTGGTTGATGACCACCGCCAGAGCGGCTGCCGATGTCGTCGGGGTGCTCAGGGCAGTGGACCGCGCCGCGCCACTGCCCCGGCCAAGAGGGCGTGCAGCAGCGGGAGCACGGAAACGGCCATCAGCACCGTTCCGATCACGACATCCTCCGCCCGAAGCAGGATGCCGCCGATCAGCAGCGCGGTGAACAGGACCGCGGAGACGATCTGCCGTCCGGTCCGCTCGAGAGCGCCCAGGCGCCGCTCGAGCCGCGGGGTCTGCACCGAGACCGTTCCCTCTTCGATCCGCGTCGTGAGGTTGTCGAGTCGCTGCGGCAGCCTGGCGATGATGCCGGCCACCGACACGGCTTGCCTGGCGGCCGCCTGCACCAGGTTGCCGCCCTCGGACCGGATCAGCTGGGCCGAATACGGTTCGACGGAGTTCCAGATATTGAAGGCAGGGTCGAGCGAGCTGCACATTCCCGAGGTCAGCGACATCGCGCGCACGATCAGGAGGAAATTCTCCGGAAGCTGGAACGGCAGCGAGCGCACCACGTCACCGAACTCGAGGGCGAAGGCGCGGAACTCGCGCGGGTCGACGTCCTGCAACTCGGCGAAACCCATCCCGCCGAAACGGGCGAACAGTTTCGTCATCGCCCGTTCGAGCTCGGCGGTGTCGGCGGACGGCAGGAGCACCCCCACCTCGCGGATGCCGTCGACCATCCCCTTGCCGTTGCGTGACGCGGCGGCGATGAACAGCTTCCGAAGCCCCTGGCGCAGGGCGTCGGGCACTTCGCCCATCATCCCGAAGTCGATGAAGGTGAACTTCCAGCTCCGGCTGCCCTCCACTCCGAGGCCGTTTGCGCCGCCGAGCGCGGTGACGAAGATGTTGCCGGGGTGCGGGTCGGCGTGGAAGTAGCCGTGGACGAAGAGCTGGTCGAACATGACGGCCGCGAAGTCGTCGGCGACCTCGGACGGGTTGATACCCGCTGACCGCAGCCCGTCGACGTCGTTGATCTTGATCGCGGTCACATCCTGCAGGGTCAGCACCCGCCGGGTCGTGCGCTCCCAGACCAGTTCGGGAACGCTGACCCGGGCGTCGTCGGCGAAGTCCTGGCCGAACCGTTCGGCGCTCGCCGCCTCGTGCAGGTAGTCGATCTCCTCGAGGCTCGTGAACGCGAACTCCTCGACGAGGGCCGGCATGTCCACCCGATCGGCGACCAGGCGCACGTGGCTGAGCCAGCGGGCGACCCGGCGCAGCGCGCTGAGGTCGACGTCGACGATGGTGCCGATGCCCGGCCGCTGGATCTTGACGACGACGTCGAGCAGGCCGGTGTCGGCGGCATCCGTCTCCGAGAGCCGAGCGCGGTGCACCTGGCCGAGGGATGCCGCGGCCAGCGGGGTCGGGTCGATGAACGAGAACGCACGCTCGAGCGTCACTCCCAGTTCGGCTTCGGCGAGGGCACGGATGGCCGGGAACGGCACCGGCGGAACCTCATCCTGCAGCCCCTCGAGCTCCTTGGTGATCTCCGGCGGCAGCACGTCGAGGCGCGACGACATGAACTGGCCCACCTTGATCATGAGGCCGCCGAGGTCGACCGCAAGCACGTGGAAGTTCTGGGCGATGCGCTGCAGGCGGACCGACCGGTTTCGGGCGGCGACGCGGGCGAGACCGAACCGCGGGAGAACGAGTTCATACCACCAGGTCTGCACCAGATAGCGGGCGGCGAACCGCAAGATTCTGCGGGAGCGGGCGCGCATGTTCCCGACGTCGGTCATCTGTTCTCCTTGATGCCGACGTGCTGTGGGCACTCGGTCAGTCCTGGGCGAGGATGGAATAGAGCTTACGACGTGCCTCGTCCAGTACCGCGACAGCCTGCTTCACCTGCTCGGGGTTGCCGGAGCGGCCGACCTGTGCGGCCGCCTGGGCCAGGTCGATGCCGGCCTTGGGCAGCGCGGACGCCCGCCCGGTGTCCCGGGCACCCTGTGCCTCCCACGGCGCAGGCTGTTCCGGTGCGGCGTCGGCAAGCCGTCGCCCCTCGTCGGTGAGCGAGTAGGTCTTGCGGCCGTTGGATTCCTCGGCGCCGATGATGCCCTCGTCCGCGAGCAGCTGGAGGGTCGGATACACCGAGCCGGGGCTCGGCTTCCAGGTGCCGTTGCTGCGTTCCTCGATCTCGTGGATGATCTGGTAGCCGTGCATGGGCTTCTCGGCGAGCAGCGCGAGCACCGCCGCGCGCACGTCTCCGCGTCCCATCCTCGTGCCGACCTTGCGGTCGAACTGGCCGCGCAGCTGCTCCATCGCGTCCCACACCGCGGCACCCGGCCAGCCCTCGGCACCGTGGCCCCGGCGTCCGCCGAACCCATCGCCCATAAATGAATTGCTCATGATGTCCTCCTCAGCGCGCCATAGCCACCCCGGCTCGGCGATACCTAACGATATATCGTCCGGAGGCCTGTTGGCGAGCACGGAATCCGTATTCCGCCAAACCGTGCCGGCGAGGCCGTCGTGGCTAGGGGTGGGGTTCGAGCACAATCTCCAGGCCGGCTGGTGCGTTCGCGGTGAGGAGCAGGGCGTTGACCCAGCGGGAATTGAGGGGTGGTCTGCGGCTGCTGACGTATCTGAAAGAGAGGGAGATATTGGGGTGCAACCAGATGGTGGTACGGCCGATGCCGTTTGGTGGGCTGTCGATCCAGCTGAAGTAGCAGCCTTCGCCGTGTTGGAGCTTGGTGGCGATGACCGCTTCGAGGTGGGCGAGAAGCCGGTCCTCGAGATAGACCGTCAGCGACGAATTGTAGGTCAGCTTCCCCATGTCAGCGCCTGGCCCATGTTCCGGGCAGGTCATTCAGTGAAGTCGACGTCGTGCCAGTCGACGTCGGTGGTCGCGATTGTTTCCTCTATTGGATACGACTTCGGCGCCGTCAGTGCGCGGATGCGGGCCTTGAGCCCGGCGAGCACCAGAGTCGTGTCGGGCCCCGTCCACCGGGAGACCTCGGGGACACTCATCAGCGCACTCATCGGGCCGACGACCACGGTCACGATGACGGTGCCTCCGTCTATATCCACGGCGGGGAGGTCCAGGGTCTCATTGGTGTGACTGATTCCCAGCGCGGTGACCAGTTCCACAAAAGCGTCCGCGACGGCGTCGGGCGTCAGGAACGACGCCCCGCCGTATGAGATCCGTTTCATACACTCCACCATGGCCCCGCGCAAGCCGGACGCCAAGACCCTTGCGCACGGCCCCGAGAGGGAAAGCGCCGTCGGTTGACGCATCACGCGACGGCGAGGATCTCAGTTCGCGGCGTCCGGCTCAAACGAACCGTGAGGCGCTGTCCGTTCACGCCGGAGTGCGAGGTACTACGGGGTGCGAGCCGCGAGAACGCAGAACTCATTGCCCTCGGGGTCGGCGAGGACCACCCAGGGCACGTCGTGCTGGCCGATGTCGGCGCGGGTAGCACCCAGCCCGATCAGCCGCTGGACTTCAGCGGCCTGGTCGTCGGGGACGAAGTCGAGATGGAGCCGGTTCTTCACGTTCTTGCCCTCGGCTACGGCAACGAACAGCACGGTCGGATGAGCCTCCGCCGCGGGCGCAATCTCCAACTCGCCGTCGCCCTCGCCGACCACGACCCAGCCCAGGGCATCCCGCCACCACAGCCCGAGCCCCCTGGGGTCGCGGCTGTCGACGACGACTTCTTCCCACTTTCAGTGTCATGTCCCACACAGTACCCGGCGCACGCTCGACACGCGTCGACCGGTCGGCGCCGATACCCGGTGTCAGGGGGACATCCGGTGCCAGAGGTCAATTCCCGGCGAGGCCCTCAGAGGATGCCTCTGCCGCAACCCGGGCTGCGAACTCGTCCATGCCCCTGGCGATGTTCTCCTGCCGCGACTCGTCATCTTCGGGGTCGTCCGGGGCGTCATACGGCCACGCCATGTACACGTTGGGGTCGATGATGAGGTACGCGGAGAGCGAGCTGCGCGGGATCGCTTCGTAGTCGCGCACCTGCTCGTCTGACTGGTCCATGCCCATCCAGGCGATGCCCGTATCTTCGGGGAGCACGACCCAGCCCTGCCCGCGGAACACCTCGGCGAAATCCGGCGGGATGCTGGCGTGCACCTGAGCGAATCCGCGGGCGGTGAGGGCCGGCGCGAGAGAGTTGAGCAGGGCCCGGCACACACCTGCGGATCCCGCGGTGATCAGCAGTTCGATGACGGCGGTGCCGTGGTCGCTGACGATGGCATCGTCGATGTCTTCGTCGGTGGAGTCCTCGTCGAGCTGGTCCTCGTCCACGTAGCTGTCGGGTTCGACAACGACCGCGCCGACGACCCGGCCGTCCTCAGTCTCGGCGACCAGGGCGAGAGCCATCGACTCGGTCTGGAGCTCGATGGTGTCGTCGAAGTAAGTCTCCGGCGCGTCGTCGATTTCGGCCTGCGGGTGTTCAGCGAACAACGTGACAAATGCTGCCCTGTGCCCTTTGCCAAGACGTCGGACTCTTATGCTCGGGTGCTCGCTCATGCTGGAGCCTTTCGACGATGTTCTGCGTGGTGCAACGCTCCGTACCGGAGCATTCGAAACTACCATCCCCGCATGGCATTGGCGCGCCGCTGCGGGTCACTGGGCAGGTCATCGCCCATTCTGAGGGCCGGCCGAACCTGATTCAGAGACCGGCGGTTGTGCACAGCTCCCAACACTCATATGGATAGCACGACAAGCGAGCCAGTAACTTCGGTGTCGCGCACTCAGAAGCGCGAAAGAGCTACTGAGCTTTGAAGAAATACGGGTCGCCGAACAATGGTGAGATCGCCCATACTCCCTGTTCGATGTTGGCGCTCGGCACCAAGATCAGGACGTTGCCGTCGCCCGAAGCACCGGAGTACATCTCATTAAGACTGCTGAGCTGGCCGTCGACGTACCCGCTGGCGAGCTCGTTATATTCCTCATATGTCTTGCCGTCAGCGCCGACAAATGACACGCGAATGTCAACGAAAGGCGTCGCAGAATCACTCCCGACGTAAGCGACGTGCAGCGGAAGTACCGCCCACTGGTAGCCCGCGGGCGCTGGGTCGTTGAACTGGTTCGCGGCAGCCACCAAGTCGACAGCGTTCAAGTTCGGGGCACCCGGAGTGACCTCCCAAGTGTCCGCACCGGCCTGAGTCATCGTGACCGTCGTTCCGATGGCCGCAGGATTCTTCCGGGTGCCGACGTCCTCAGCTGCCGGCTCCTCAGCTGGTGCTTCAGTGCTCGCGTCCTCGGGATTCGGGACGGCCGTTTCTGAGGTTTCAACCGAAGGCATCGACTCGTCGATCGCTCTCACGAACACTGCCGCATAGACGACGATCATGATGACCGCCAAGATGGCCGCAACTCCGGACAGGATCGTGCCGATCAGGGCTTTGGTCGTCGGCTTGGTTTTCCTGGTGAGGCCGATCACGCCCAGGATCACGCCGACCAAGGCCAGGATGACAGCGAACACGTTTACCGCCGGAATGAACGCGAACAGGAGCGCCACAGCACCGATGATTACGGCGGCTAAACCAAAACCGTTCTTGTGCGCTAGAGATGTTGGTGCTGTTGGCAGAGCCGGATCTGCACCATATGCGGGCGGCACGACAGGCGCGGGCTGCTCAGCGGTCGTGTGCTGATCGGAGCCGGGCTGCAGCGCCGGGTCAGACTCGTTGGGTGGAAGCGTGTTGGACATGATCATCATGCTGCCAGTCACCTCCGACCTCGGAGTCTCTGGAAGGCATGTCGCCCCGAACTGGGGATAGACGTGTGCGCGACATCCTCAACCACTCCCATTCCCGTAGGCAAACCGCCCAGACCTGGCCCATGCGTCCAGGACAGCCGACGACTCCTTCATCGACAGCCGAACGGCGAGCGCAACTGAACACAGTGCGCTCACGCCCGGCCGCGGTCTCTCCGTGTGGGTCTGCGAGTAGCTGCCCACCCTTGCCGACTCGGGTCGACACGACGTGCATTCTCAGACTCAACTGCTATCTGGGGGACATGCAATGAATCGATCACGCTCGTCACTCGTCTCTATCGCGGTCACTGTAGCAATGGCAGGTCTCGCTCTAAGTGGATGTTCCGCGAATGCCACAGACTCCTCCTCCGGCTCGACCAAATCGTCATCAGCCGCCTCAGCGTCACCGTCGAAGGCGGCGGATCTTCCAGCGGACCTGACCGGAGAGTGGAAGCAGTCGAATTCGAAGTCATCCGACACCTACCAAGCGGCGATCATTTCTGTTGACTCAATCGAAGTGAACTGGGTAACTGACAACGGGAACACCACATCGCTCTTTTGGGCGGGCTCCTATGCGGCCCCGACCACCCCTGACTCGTTCACCTGGGATTCGCAGAATGACACCTCAAGACGGCGAGCGCAATGCTCGCTTCTCCTGACCCAACGAAGACTTTCTCGTACGACAACGGCGTGATCAGCTACAAGGTTTCGCTGATGGGCACCACTACGACGGTTGAATTGTCGCGCCAGCAACTGCGGCAAGGTGAGCGCGTTCGCGCCCATCGTCACTCACGGCGGGGAGCTCGCCAGATCGGATTCCCCGGTCGGCGCTCAGCGCCGGAAGGTCACGTGGATGACACCGCTCTCCGCCACCTCGGACGACACGTCGTATCCGTCTTCCTGCCGATGCAGGTCGTCCCAGAGATGGTGACCGCGGCCGAGGACGATGGGCGTGATGGCGACGTGCAGGCGGTCGATCAGGCCGGCCCGGAGGAAGTCGCGTACCACGCTCGCTCCCCCGCCGACCCGGATGTCGCCGTCGCCGGCCAGGCCCCGAGCCTCCTCGAGCGCCTCGTCCGGGGTCGCGGCACGGAAAGCGAACCGTGTGCCGTTCTGGAACTCGAGCGCAGGCCGCGGAGCGTGCGTGAGGACGATGACGGGAAAGCCGAACGGCGGTTCCTCTCCCCACCACCCACGCCAGTCGGGCTCGTCCGGGAAGGCGTGCAGCCCGAACATCCCGGCGCCCATGATCTCGGCGCCGATTCCCTCGAAGTACGCCTGGGCGTAGCGATCATCGACCCCGGTGGTCCCTGAGCCGTCCTCCTCGTGCAAGACCCGTTCCCGAAAAGTCCGCGTGGCGACGTAGGGGGCGGTCAAACGGCCCCAGTCCTCGCCGAACATGTTCTCCGGCGTCTGGTCGGCCGTCGCGGCAACGCCGTCGAGGGAGATATTGAGGTCGGCGCGAACGGCCATGGGTGCTCCTTGGTCCGTGAGTGTGTAAGGTCCAAATTTTCACGGCTCCCGTGCCGTGTCAACTATCGCCCGGGCTATGACGGATGCCGTCAAGCAATCAGGTGTAGCCGCGAGTGCCGAACTGGAGTTTGTCGCCGGGGTGGATGGTGGACATCCCGACCTTGCCGCCGACGAGGGTTTCGACCTGTTCCGGGTAGACGCCGAAACGGGTGGCGATCGTGCTCGCGGAGTCCCCACTGACGACCGTGTAGGTGATCCTGCCCGAGCTGTCGGTCGTCGTGGTCCCTTCGGCTCCGTCGAACGGGCCCTGGTCTCGAGGCGTCGGATAGGTCGACAGGTGTGACGTTGCCGCGGGCGAGGGTGCGGGCGTGATGCTGGCGACGGTTGCCGGAGCACCAGCGCAACCAGTGAGGGCTGCGGTCAAGGCACCGACGACGGTGACCCTCAGGATCAGCCGGCGGGCAGCATTGGTCATGCCGTTAGTCCTCTGTGATGTTCGAGTCTTTGCGGGCGTTGCTGACGGATGGCACCGGTGGTACCGAGAACGCCCGGCATGCCCCTGGATGCCAGGTGCAACAGCATCCGGTCTGACTCCCCCGCAGTCTCCATAACCACCCCATGACTATTGAACCTCATCCGCGTGCCGTTCAAACGTGCGGAGCGTCACGCCTCGCTGGCGAGCATCCGGCTGTCGGGGTCCAGGCGCTTGAGCATCGCCGCCGAGATCACTGAGAGCTGCTCGATCTGCTCGGCGGTCAGCGCGTCGATGACGAACCTCCGGACAGCCTCGACGTGCCCGGGGGCGGCGGCCACGACCTTCGCCCAACCGGCTTCCGTGAGTGAAACATTCGTCGCGCGGCGATCCTCCGAGCACAGCGAGCGTGCAACGAAGCCGGCGCTCTCGAGGCGGGAGATCACGCGTGACAAGCGAGGAAGGCTGGCGTTGGTGCGAGCCGCGAGTGCGCTCGTGCGGAGGATGCGGCCGGGTGCCTCGGAGAGCATCGCGAGGGTGAAGTACTCGAAGTGGGTCAGGTCCTCGTCCGTCACGAGCTGAAGGTCCAGGGCCGCGGGGAGGAGTTCAAGCACAGCGGTGAAACGCACCCAGGCCGTGCGCTCGTCGTCGGACAGCCATCTCGTCTCGGTCATGAGAAACATCCTATCGATCGTTGTAGATGCAACGAATCCGTGTGAATCGATAGTTGCACCTACAAGCAATTGATGTATAGTTGCACCTACAAGCAATCCGCAGGCCGCGGTACGCCTCGATAGACAGGACATGAACATGACGAGCTTCACGATCATCGGAACCGGCAACATGGGCAGTGCGATCGGCGGGCTCCTCGCTGCCGGCGGCAGCGACGTCACTCATGTCACTCACGAGCAGCTCGGAGCTGCGCCGCTGACCGGCGACGTCGTCATCCTTGCCGTCCCCTACTCCGCCCTCGAGGGCATCCTTGCCGCCTACAGCGAGCAGCTCGCAGGCAAGACGGTGGTCGACATCACGAACCCGCTCGATTTTGCGACCTTCGACTCGCTCGTGGTGCCGGCCGGAAGTTCAGCCGCCGCGCAGCTCCAGGCGAAACTGCCGGGCAGCAGAGTCTTGAAGGCCTTCAACACGAACTTCGCGGCTACCCTTGCGAGCAAGACGATCGGCGGGCTGCCCACGACGGTGCTCGTTGCCGGTGACGACGTGGACGCCAAGGGCGCGCTCATCGCCGCGGTCGAGGCTGGCGGCGTTTCCGCCCTGGACGCCGGATCGCTCTCTCGCGCCCACGAGCTCGAAGCCCTGGGCTTCCTGCAGCTCGCTCTTGCGGCCGGCGAGAAAATCGCCTGGACCGCGGGCTTCGCCGTCGTCCGCTGACCACATCGGCGGGGCCGGACTCCCGGCCCCGCCATCGAACAGGAGCACCATGATGAACGTGTCAACTGACGAGCGGGTTCTGAACACCAAGACCTCGATGGGCGCGGTGACCCTGCGGGTCGGCGACCTCGAGGGCCTGTCGGACTACTATTCGCGAGCATTCGCAATGGAACCCCTCGAGGAGCGCAGCACGGGCCGCGAGGTGCAACGCGTTCTAGGCCGCGGGCTGACGCCGCTCGTGCGGCTGATCCACACCCCCGATCTGCCCGGGGTTGACCCGGGTCAGGCGGGCTTGTTCCATACCGCGTTCCTCTTCGACAGCCCCGCCAGCCTCGCGGCGACCGTCTACCAAGCAGCGCAGGACCCGCGCAGCCGCTTCGTCGGGTCGAGTGACCACCTCGTGAGCGAGGCGTTCTACTTCACCGATCCCGAGGGCAACGGCATTGAACTGTATACGGACCGGGACCGTGACCTGTGGGTTCGCCAGGGCGCCGAGATCCAGATGGACACCCGATACCTCGACCCCAGGGCCTACCTGCAGCGCCATCTCGTCCAGGAGACTCCGGACGAGGTGGCGACGCTGGCAGGAACGGTCGGACATGTCCACCTGCAGGTGGGCGATCTGCACACCGCCCGCGCCTTCTATGTCGACGCGCTCGGCTTCGACGCGACGCAAACCCGGTATACCGGTGCACTGTTCGTATCGGCGGGCGGCTACCACCACCACATCGCCATGAACGTGTGGAACAGCCGTGGTGCTGGGCCGCGCGCGGCGACCCTGGGTCTCGGAGACGTCGCCGTAACCGTCCCTGGCACCGCGGATCTGGAGTCCCTGATGGCGCGGCTGCGTGCCCGATCGATTCCGTTCGGCAACGACGGCCGTTCCGTGAGCGTCACCGACCCGTGGGGCACGCACGTCACCGTCGCCCTGCCCGACCTCTCTACCGAGGAGCTGCTCACTCGATGAACACCCTGCTGCGTGATGTGCGGTCGCCCGACTGGACGACGGCCGGCACCTCCTCCGCCATCGCCGTCTTCCTGCATGGGTTCGGCTCGAACGAACGCGACCTGGCCGGGCTCGCCCCGGCTCTGGCATTGAGGATGCCGTGGGCCGCCCTCCGCGCCCCGATCGAACTGGGAAATGGCGGGGCCGCCTGGTTCACCATCACGACTCCCGGCAGTCCCGACCCTGGGCCGGTCGCCGAAGCAACGGATGCGATCTGGGCGTGGGTTGACGCGGAGGTGGGTCCCGGCATCCGCGTGGTTCCCATCGGTTTTTCACAAGGCGGCCTGATGGCCAGCCAGCTCCTGCGCACGCGCCCCGAGCGGGTGCTCGCGCCGGTCGTGCTCGGCGGTTTCGTGCAGGGCGCTGCCCAGACAGGTGACCCGACGCTCGCCGTGAGCCGCCCGCCTGTGTTCTGGGGGCGCGGCGCCGACGACCGCGTCATCGCCGAACCAGCGATCGTGCGCACCAGCGGCTTCCTCCGGCAGCACTCCTCCCTCGTGGAGCGGGTCTACCCGGGCCTGGCTCACGGCATCAGCACGGCCGAGATCGACGATGTGCGCGACTTCCTCACCACCCACGTTGGCGCCGGCGCCGTCAGGGCATGATGAACGCCACATCCGGGCTGGGAGATCGGCGTCATCCCCGTCAGCGACGTGAACCGGTGGATCTCCTCGACCCGTGATGCTCAGCAATGGTCGTGACTCTTGTGAGGTTGAGGCTGGCTGCAAGGTGCGAGGGCACTATTCAGGCGGCGTCAAGCGCCGCAATGCCCTCAGGCGTTCGACAGTTGTGAAGAACGTGCGAAAGACTCATAATGCCGGCAATGAAGTCGCCCGAAAGCGATGTGATTGCGAGTCCTGCCCGGATGCTTGCACCCAAGGCTCGAGGACGTTTCCCGAAGGAGGGATGTCGTATGAGGCGCACAATAGTCATCCTGCTCTCAGCAGCACTTGCCGCCGGAGGAGGCATCCCACCGGCATCTCAGTTGGCGGTCGCGGAGGAGGTCGTTCGACCCCACACAGAGGTCAGCAGCTGCCCCGCGGGAGTCACGGAAGTGGGCACATACGCCGAGTCCGAGCTAGAGGCTGAGTATAAGGACGACCTCGTCCTGTGCGACTGGGGTCCTCAACAGCCCGGTACTCTGCAGTTCACCTTCAGCAACAACTCACCAGTTGTTTGGGCATTCAGAGATGGAGTTGAACGATCGAAGGTGCCCGTCTTCAACACGATCTACCATGAGCCGGTCGGGATTGCTCCTCTGTTCTCGCAGTTCGCAATCTACACCGGCATAGTGGACAACGACTGGATCGTGGCACCCGGCGAAACCGTCTCCCTCGCCTCGATCAGCTCTATTGGCTGGGGGATTGCGTTCCCCCGGATCACCTCGAGTTGGCTGCTGTACAAGCAGCAGGCAGATAAGCTCGCGAGGCTAGGCAAGTCGTACGCGGCACAAATCGCAACAACGAACTACGAGTCCAAAACACGCACCTTTTTGTGGAACTGCGTCGAGGCGGGCGTGACGACGAGGAACGCTCTTAGCAGCGGCACAAACGCGGACCCGGTGGACTTCGCCGCCACCTGGTTGAAAACCGCGAGGGCGGACGCTGCCTGCACCAAGTCGTTCGCGGAGCTGTTCCCTAAGAAGTCGAGCAAGCTCCCTTCCTCCGTTCAAAGCCCGCGAAAATGGTTCGATACGACAACGAAGGGCCTGTCAAAAGCTGGTGCATTCGTCAGTGAAATCAAGGCGTCGCGTGAATGGATGGCGAACGTCACCGGATTAATCCGCAGCATCCGCCCGTGACGGCGTTCTCGCGCGTTCGCTCGCGACTGTCGCGGAAAGGCTGATTACTGGAACGCCGAGGTACCGGTGTTCGATGGAATGTTCCGCAAACGCCATGGCCACGACAAGGCTTTGGCGCGCCGATGAGTGCGAGCTCAACCGGGGGTCACCTCGGCAGCCGCGTCGCAAAGCTCGGGCAAGTCGCCATCTAAACTGGTCGTTTGCCCACGGAAGGAACCCCAATGAGCATGGAAGGCGCGGCCTGGAGCTCGCTGTACAAGATCTCTACCGCCAGGGACGGCAAGCACGGCTTCTCCCGTGAGTCCGTTCGGCGGATCATGACGTTCGCGGTGCCCTACCGGTCCAAGCTGCTGATCTTCATCACCCTCTCCACCGTGGGAGCTTTCCTCGCGGTCGCGACGCCGGTACTCGCCGGCCAGGTGGTCGACGTCATCGTCGCCCAAGGCGCGGTCACCACGATCGTTTGGCTCGCCGTCGTCATCGCCCTCGTGGCCGTGGCCGACGCCGCCGTGTCACTCGTGACGCGCTGGTACTCGGCGCGGATCGGCGAAGGCGTGATCCTGGACCTCCGCACCGCCGTCTTCAACCACGTGCAGAAGATGCCGATCGCGTTCTTCACCCGCACGCGGACGGGCGCCCTCGTGAGCCGCCTCAACAACGATGTGATCGGCGCTCAGCAGGCCTTCAGCGGCACGCTGTCCGGCGTGGTCACAAACCTCGTGGCGCTGATCCTCACCCTGATCGTCATGCTCAGCACGTCCTGGCTCGTGACGGTTCTCGCCGTGATCATGCTCCCCATCTTCCTGGTCCCCGCCCGCCGCATGGGCAGCCGCCTCGCCGCGCTGCGCCGCGAGGCCGCCGATCACAATTCCGCCATGAGCACGCAGATGACCGAGCGCTTCTCGGCGCCCGGCGCCACCCTCGTCAAGCTGTTCGGCCGGCCCGACGAGGAAGCCGAGGAGTTCCGCGTCCGCGCCGCCCGCGTCCGCGACATCGGGGTCCGCACCGCGATGCTGCAGTTCGTCTTCTTCACCGCACTGATGCTCGTCTCCGCTCTCGCCCTGGCGCTCGTGTACGGGCTCGGCGGCTCCCTCGCACTCGCGGGCCAGCTGAATACCGGCGACGTGGTCACCCTGGCGCTCCTCCTCACCCGCCTCTACGCGCCGCTCACCAGCCTCGCAAACGCACGGGTGGAGATCATGAGCGCGGTGGTCAGCTTCGAGCGCGTCTTCGAGGTGCTGGACCTCGACCCGCTCATCAAGGAGAAGCCCGACGCCGTCGCCGTCCCCGAAGGCCCGGTGGCCGTCGAGTTCGACAACGTCCGCTTCGCCTACCCGTCCGCGGACAAAGTGTCCCTCGCCTCTCTCGAGGAAGTTTCCACGCTGGACACCCGCGGCGGCGAGGAGGTGCTGCACGGCGTGTCCTTCAGGATTGAGCCGGGGCAGACCGTTGCCCTCGTTGGTACGTCCGGTGCCGGCAAGTCCACAATTGCGCAGCTCCTCTCGCGCCTGTATGACGTCGACAGCGGCGCCGTGCGCCTCGCGGGCACGGATGTCCGCGATGTCACCTTCGTCTCCATGCGAAACACCCTGGGCATGGTGACGCAGGACGGCCACCTGTTCCACGAGACCATCCTCTCCAATCTGCGCCTCGCGAGGCCGGAGGCGACCGACGACGAGGTGTGGGACGCCGTCCGCCGCGCGCGGCTCGAGCCGCTCATCCGGTCCCTGCCGGACCAGCTGGACACCATGGTGGGAGAGCGTGGCTACCGGCTGTCCGGGGGTGAGCGCCAGCGGATGACCATCGCGAGGCTCCTGCTCGCCCAGCCGCGCGTCGTCATCCTCGACGAGGCGACGGCGGCGCTGGACTCGACGTCTGAGGCCGCCGTGCAGGCGGCGCTCAGCGAGGCGCTCAAGGGACGGACGGCGATGGTGATCGCACACCGCCTCTCCACCATCCGCAGCGCGGACCTGATCCTCGTGGTTGAGGACGGCACGATCGTGGAGCGCGGCACGCACGAGGAACTACTGGCTATGGGTGGGCGGTACGAGGAATTGCACCGGACCCAGTTCGCCGTGCAAAAGAATGTTGAGGCCGATGAGGAAGCGCTGAGCCGCACCTAAGGCCGCTTTCGGTACGCCTGTGGCGGGCTCCTCGTGCAGCTCAGCGGCGCGGGCCGTTTGGAGTGACGGGGTGCGGATCAGCCGTTCGTGCATTCCGGAGACTACGGTGTCGGCGGATGCGTCATGTCGGTGAACGACAGGGCCGAGTCCCAGGCGAGGCGGCTGGAGGCCTCGCCCCGGCCGGTGCGCACCCTATAGGCCGCCCACCGCGCGTAGCGCCCGTCGGCCCGCCGCGCCAGCACCGGCACGGCGCGCAGGTGCACGCCCTCCCTCGGCAGTTCCTCACCGGGGAACGTGAGCGGCGTCGGACGCAGTGTGATGCCGCTCGGAACAACGGGAACTCCGTCGCGCAGCAGCGCGGCCTTGCGCAGTGACACCTGACCGGGCGTCAGCGCCACGGGTACCAGCGGGATCCAGTGCGCGGGCACGGGTGATTGCAACCTGTACGCCCGCTCCTCCTGGCTGAGACCCTCCGGCCACGGATCGGGGACGGGCGGCCGCTCGCTCGCGCGCCGGCGCGGGTCGCCGCTTCGCCCCTGCACCGAGTTCTCGATGGCCCACGCCATGTTCGCCATCTCGTCGCGCAGGAAAAGCACGTCTTCGAGGGCCTCGCCCACGAGTGTGCCGACGGCCACGGGAGGCAGCACGATGCCGGGGAGCATCCGTCCGGCCGCCGAGGCAACGCCGAACATGGTGAACGCGGGATCGGCGAGCTCCGGAACCGTCACCGCGTCGCCGAAGTCGTCGGTCAGGGTGACGATGCCGACCCTGTTGACCGCGCCGAGCAGGCCGTCGACAGGCACGACCAGCCAGTCGTCACCCGAGGACAACGCGAATTCGGCGAGGCAGAGCCTCGCAAGGTCGTTGGTCTGCGCCTCGATGGCGCCCACGTCGACAGCGCCGTCCTCGAGCTGCCAGTAGCGATCGGCCGGCATGCCGGGGAACCGCAGCGGGGTGGCGAGCATGGTCGCCTCGCTGCCGACGGGAGTTCCGGTCGGCGCCTCGTCGGGCAGCTCGGCGCTGGCGCCCTCGACCCATTCGAGGTCGCTCCAGCGCACGGATGCCGAGCCGAACTGAGTGCCCCGGGCGAACACGGCGTTGGCATTGTCGCCGAAGCGCAGCGCGAATCGGTACTCCAGGCGTTCGGTCGACCATGCCCCGCCGGAGTCGGGCGCGCCGCCGAGCCAGTCCAGCCACTCGGCGATCGCAGCGCGCGCGGCTGCGACATCCGTCGCCTCGCCGATCCAGCCGGGATCCCCGGCGCGCAACTCGGTGGCGAGTGTTCCCCCGTCGGGAACGGAACCGCCGAGCACAGCGAACAAACGGGAGGCCTGCGGGTCGTCGAGTCCGAGTGGATCGTTCGGGTCGTCGTCGAGAGCGAGCGGATGCCGCCCCGTGAGCGAGCGTGCGAGCGTCTCTTCGCCGGCGTCGGACAGGAGATCCACGAGCTGGGCTCCTGCCTCGGCGCGCTGTCGCAGACCGTCGCCGAACGCAAGCTCCGGGACATCCTGGATGAGCTCTTCGAGAAGCGCCCCCTCTCGCCACGGCCGCCAGTCGGCGCCGGCCAGATCAATCGAGTCGCCCGACAGAGGAGCCCAGGCTGTGATCGGCAACGCGCTCGATGCCACATGCACTGAGACGACGGATCCGGCATCCTCGCCGGTGAGCTCGCCGAACTGCCACTGCCGACCGAGCATCCACGCGGCATCGCCGATGCGCGCCTCGGCACCCGGAGCCGGGTCGCCGGTGATCGAGTCGGGCTCGAGCCGCACCATGGCCGGTGGGTCGGCAACCTGCAGCAGCTTCAGGATCCCCGCCAGGTTCTGGTCGGTCACCGCGCTGACCATCATGTCGATGGGAATCTTGACGGCCATCACTTCACCTCCGACAGGAACGGGATGCCGACCCCGGACCATCTCACTTTGGCCAGCTCTGCGAACTGGAGCCCCTTGCGGATCTGCAGCCAGGGGCTCGCCACGTAGATGGCGGGCAGGATGGCCGCGTCTCCCGGCGTGTACTCATAGGTGACCAGTCGGGCCTTGGCCAGGTCAAGAGCTTCCAGCACCGTCGCCACGACGGAATCGGTCGTCCACCGGTTGCCGTCCGGCGACACCGCGGAGAGCAGTACCTGTGGCGCCCTGGCCGATGCCTGGTTGGCGTGTACGGCGAGCCCGGTGGTGGCCCGTGCCGCACGCAGCGGGTTGTCGGGCGCCGCCGGATCGAATGCCCGGGGGTCCGGTTGGAACGGCAGGGTCTCGGCCCAGCCGTCGATGGCGAGTCCGGCGAACGCGCCGGCGAAGTCGTCATGGCCGCCGACGAGTTCGACGACCAGGTGGCTCGCGGATGCCGCCGGCCAGGGGATGTCGTCGGGCAGAGGCCCGGCCAGCCAGCGCTCCGTGCCCGCAGCCGGGTCTCCGGTAGCGTCATCGTGCTCGGTGAGCTGCACGATGCGCAGCGGGATGGGGATGCCGAGGGCCCCGCCGAGCAGCTGAGCCTCGGCGAGGCGCCCGACACCGGCCTGGACCGTGGCGTGGTCACGTACGAAGGCGTTGAGGTGTGCACGCGCCGGCTGTTTCGTCATGGCCGGTGTGGTGATGGCTGTGTGGAACGAGTCGATGCCGGCGGGCTTCGTCAGCAGGGGCAGGAGTACGAAACCATCGCCGAGGATCCCCTCGGCCACGGCGCGGCAGGCGTCGACGATCTCGCCGGTGGTGGCTGGGGTTTCGCGAGTCGGGTCGCGCAGGGCGACGAGCGTCGCCCGTGCCTGCCCCAGGCGTGCGAACGCCGCCTGCCACGCGCCGACGGCCCAGGCGACGTTAGCCGGAATCGCGGCATCCGGAACCAGGGGGACGCCGAAGGCGGCGAGCCCCCGCACGGCGTCGATGACGTCGGCCACGGCATCCTCCTCGACGGCCAGGCTGTCGGAGTCGATGGCGGCGATGACCGCTCGGCCGGAGGCGAGCACAGTGGCGAGGGCGTCGAGCACGGCGTCGACGCGGGCGAGCAGTTCCTCGGTGTCGATCCGGCGTTCCGGGGCAACGCCGGTGCGCACGAGGGAGTCGGGGCCGAGCGGGGTTCCTCCGGCGGCGAGCGAGCGGAGGCTGCCGGCGAGAGCGGCGGCACGCAGCAGTCCGTCGGCCAGCGGGGAGTCGGCCAGTGCGGGTATGGCCGCGCGCAGCTCACGGTCGAGTGATGCGGCATCGTCCGCGAAGACCAGGTCCAGGGCGGCCCAGCCGGCCTCGGCGAGGGTGTGACGGTTGGGGGTGTCGGTCACCGCGATGTCGGCAGGATCACCGAGGCGGCGCGCCGCCCAGGCCTCCAACCGTGGTTCGGCCATGGCACGGGGGCGAGTGTTCGACCAGCCGGTTGCGTCGGCCGGGATGGCCGCGAACACGCCGTGGGTGAGGATGCGGCCGGTCTGGCGCACGCCCAGGACGCCGAGGTCGGGGTCGACGGCGGCGCCGCTGGCCATGGCATCCATCGCGGCGGAAGCGCGCGACGGGTTGCCCGAGGAGTACTGCAGGACGCTCTCACTCAGAAGGGCGTCCGAGACGGCGTCGAGTGTGGCCGCGGCTCCGCGCATGGCTGCGGTCAGGAGGTCCCACTCCGCGTTCGATACGGGGTCCCAATTTTCGACGAAGGCGTTGTCGGGCTTGAGGCCGAGGCGGGCTCGCAGCGGCGGGTTGGCCACGGGGAGCGTATCGAGCGGGAACAGCCGCAGCAGTTCTGCGCCGTCGACGACATCGGCGGCGGCGACGCGTGCTGCCGCGACCTCCTGCGCCTCGTCGTTGCCGAGCTGGTCGGTGGCGGCGGGCGCGATCTGCCGCAGGCTCAGTTGGAACCGCGCCGCCGAGGTTCCGGCGAGGCCGCGTTCGATCTGGTAACCGAGCAGGGCCCCGATCGACTGTCCGGCCGCGACTCCTTCGAGCACGCGCCGGAGTTCGACGCCGCGCCGACTGGACAGGTCGATGGCGAAAGGCTGCTTCCCGGGCAGGGCGCCGATGTTGGAGCGGTGGGCGCTCGCGAGGACGCCGGCGGCGACGGCGTGCGAGCTGCTGGGCGCGTGGATCCAGCCATCCGGATCGCTCCGGGCCGCTCCCAGGCGGATCTGCTCGACGTAGCCGAATGCGCCGATGGTCATTCCGACGGGGGCGGTTGCCGCCAGGGTGGCCCGGCGCGCCGTCGCCACGCCCGTCGCCCACGCGTCGATTCGGTGGGATGCAAGATCCAGTGCAGAGGCGACGGCGATGCGGCGCTCGTCGAGCGGGGCCGCCGCGAGCGCGATCATGGCGGCTCGCACCTCGCCGCCCACGCCGAAGGCGTAGAGCAGTTCGGTGATGGCGCTGCTGCCCAGCCACCTCGCCTGTGCGGTGTCGCCGAGGTCTAGCGCCAACTGCGCCAGGGAGGTGCGTGCGGGCCTCGGCCACCGGTTCGATGGCGACGATGCTCACCCGCTCGGTCGGCTGCCCGTCGAAGTGTTGCACGGCGGCGACCCTCTCGGCGGCGGCGAAGAAGCGCTCAGGGGCGGTGTCGTCGACGGCTGCATCGGCGGATGCCGCCATCGTGACGACCCTCCTGATCTCGGGGTCGAGCTGCACGAAGTCGAGCAGCGGGCCCACGAACTCCTCGGGCGTGGCGCGGAATCGCAGGCGCTTGGCGCTGTCCCATGCGATGTCGAGCAGGGCCTGAAGTACGCTGTCGACCTTCGGTGTCGTCCCGGCCAGGATCTCGGCCACGACCTCGGCGTCGCGCTCTGACACGAGAGGCAGGCCGATGGTGCGGGAGTCGTCGTGTGGCGCCGGAGTCGACAGGATCTTGGCCGCGTCGACCGAGAACTGCGCGAGTACGGCCGTTCGCAGGTGAGCCTCGGCCAGCAGCTGGGCGGGATCCGCTCCGGTCGCGGCGGCGAACGAGGCGAGTTGCGGGCCGTCGACCGCCGGTCGGGCGCGCACGCCGGTGGCCACGGGGCTGGTGCCGAGCATGTCGAGCAGGTCTTGGTCATCGAGCTGGCCGCCTGGACGCACATGGGGAACAACGGGTGATCGGCTCACCCAGCGGGCGAGCGTGCGCCGGATCAGCGGCACGAGCTGCGCCGTGGTCTCGCCTGAGCGCGGGCTCCAGGCATCGAGATCCGTGACCGGCAGCACGCCGTAGGGCTGGGCGCCGATGCGCAGCGCGGGGGCAGTCCCCGCTCCGCGCACGTGGTCGCGGTGCAGGCGCCGGGCCGACTCGATGCTTCCCGGGGTGACCGCGGGGATGGCGAGGTCGTCAAGGCGCTCGAGCACAGGCTCCCAGGTGGCGAACCAGAGTGCGGTATTGGCGGCGGCCTGCGCCTCGTCCTGGGTCGAGACCGGTCCGGCGGGGATGAGATGCTCGACGGATGCGGCGTCGAGGCCGAGGGCTGCCGCGAGCAGGCTGGCGTCCCGCGACGGCATGCGCGATTCCACAGGCGGGGCGCCCGCGCTCGCGGCCGGGCGATAGGGCGAGCGTTCGGCATCCGCGTTGTTGGTGGCGGTTCCGGCGGCCAGCAGCGAGACGCCGTCGCTGAACCTGTGGCTGGTGAGGAGGTCGACGAAGTCGGCGGCGTTGGCCTCCTCCGAGACCGAGTTGCGGGTTCCGACCACCACGATGCGGTCGATGAGCGTAGTGCCGCCGGGAAGCTGCACCTCCACCCCCAGGCCCGCGCTCTGTGCCGCCTCGAAGTCGACTGTCCACTCCGAGCCGACCGGCACGGTCAGGCCGGCCACTTGACTCAGTGCGTCGTCGCCGAACGCGATCGGCGACAGCGGCACATCGGTCGCCACCGGCGAGCCGGTCACCGTGATCGGCGCGGCTCCGTTCGGGAACACCCGCACCACGAACTGGTCGGGAAGGCAGCGGGCGACGGTGCCGTGGGCCACCTCCTCCGGCAATGCGGGGAAGGTCGGGCCGCCCTGTCCTCGGGTGGCGAGGTTGATGGGCGTCGTGGCCTCGGCCACCCACCCGGCGCGGCGTTCCCCGACGGCCGCGTTGAGTGCGGGCCAGGCGACCGCATCGGCGGCGTCGATCCAGACGGCCGACCAGTAGGCCACTCCGGCGGCGACCTCGGCATCCGAAAGCGCGCGCAGCAGGCTGTCGATGTGTGCCTCGTCGGGCGAGATGCGCACCCGAAGCGTCGACGTTCCCGGAGTCAGCTTGCTCTCGATGCGCACGGGCAGCAGCACAAGGGGAACCTCGGGAGAGGCATCGCACGGGTCGAGGCGATCCCGCAGCCCGCCGATGATCTCGCGCAGGTCGTCGTCGAGCGCGAGGATCTCGCCGCGGCGCCCGTGGTCGGCCGGCCGCCGGATGAGCGTTCGGCGCTTCTCGGCAAGGGTGGCGATGCGCTCGCGCACTCTGGCCAGTACGGCTGGGGTATCGACGGGCATGGTCTACGCCTCTCTCACGATGAGGTCCGTCGCCTGGAAGGCGACCCGCACCGGACGGTGCAGGTGCTTCTCGGCATAGGCGGCGGAATGCGGTGCTGTGTCGGTGAGGTGCTTCTGGCCTGCCGGCAGCTGGGCGTCGGCCGGCCGCTGGAATCGGGTTGCGCTGGGATGCTCGGCGATGGTGATCCACCACTGCTCCCCGTCGAGTTCGTCGACGGAGAGGTCGACACCCACGAGTGCGATGTCGGGATCGAGCACCTCGGAGAACAGCACTCCGGCGGTCTGCTGCGGCGAGCCGACCTTCTCGAAAACCGGATCGCGCACGGTGCCCTGGTTCTTCACCGCTTGGATGATGAGATCGGGGAAACGCCGCACAAGCTCGCTCTTGACTACGATCACGGCGCGGCCGTCGCCGCCGCCGAGGGAGATCTGCGACGCCAGGGGCGTCGCCGGGAACAGGTGGATGGGCGTCGCCAGCTCGTCGACTGCCGGGTTCCAGAAGCGGTGGAAGTAGGTGCCGCGCTGGTCGGTCGGGTAGCCCCGCCAGAGCAGCTCCCGCCCCATCTCGTCGCTCAGGCCGACGAAGAACGCCGCCATGAACTCACTGTTGGTGGAGAGCACCGTGACGAAGTCGTCGGCCGGCAGCAGGCCGAGTCCGGGAACGAGCCACTCACGGTCGTACTCCTCGAGCGCGCGGTACATCGGCCGGTCGAAACGCGGCGCCGCCATGATCGGCGCGATCCGCGGTTGGGCGAACCAGCGATCGGCGAGGCCCGCGCTGAGGTGCAGTCGACCGGCGAGGGACGCGCGCACGGTGTGCCGGGGATCGATCGCCGCGGCGATGGCGGCGGATGCGACGGCCAGGGCGTCGCGGTGCGGCACGGCGTCGATCGTGAGCAGGGCCCCTGGATCGATGAGTGACGTCATCTCGGCGCGCAGCACGTCGAGCGGAAGCTCGTTGATGCGGTCGAGGGCGGGGGTGAGCTTCACCTCGGCCAGCTCTGCGAACTGCGCCAGCCCGGCGTCGAGTTCGGCCGCGTTCCCTATGTCGCCGAGCTTCTTGAGGTGCTGCACGTCGATGACCCTGAGGCCTCGTCCGCCGATGAGCACGTGGCCTTCGACCGGGACGCGACGGAATTCGCCTCCGCCGAGGGGAACTCGCACCGCGCCGCCGCCCTGCGGGAGGCGACCCACCGCGCCGCCGATGGGAGATCGCCTGATGATCGGCGCGCGGGGATGCAACGGTGCGACGACAGGGCCGACGTCGAAGGGGTGCACGTCGATCGGGTGCACGTCGAAGGGGTGCGCGCCGACGACGCCAAGGTCGACCAGCACCCGGTCATTCAGCTTCACGGCCGTCCCCTTCAGGCGCTCGCGCAGAGGGCGGGCGATCCTCGCCTTCGAGAGCGAGAGCTCGGCGGCGAGCGGTCCGACACGTTGGGCGCGGATGGACTCGACCGCGGGAACCGCCGACGAGCGCAGCAGCCGCGCGCTCCACCGGGTGGCGATGTCGGCGCCCAGGTCGAAGCCGGTGTCGACTGCCTTCCAGCGGCTCGGCTCGGTGAGGTAGGTGGCGAAGCCACCGTTGCCCTCGACGCGTGCGTTTGCTTCCTTCAACAGGCCGCCGATCGTGTCGACTGGAGCGCCGATCGCCGCGCCGACGCGCTGCAGGTCGAGGTGGGCGACGACGCCGGCCGTCAGCCGGCCGATGCCCTCGGGGTTCGCGTATACCCGGGTGAAGTCGCGGAGCCCCGCGTCGGTTCCCACGACGTTGCCGGCGCGTTGGCGGGAGGCGGCATCCGTTCTCCTGATCATCGGTCCGGCCGGGCGGGTGACCCGCCGAAAGGCGCTCCTGGTCGCCGCGACGGGGGTCGCACTCAGGACCACGTCGGCGAACAGCGTGCTGCCCGCGGCGACCGAGATACGGGTGGCGAGAGGAGCGGCGATCTGCAGCAGGTGCCCGGCCTGCAGGCCACTGAGCCTGCCGTGAAGCCTGGTGGCGAGCAGTTCTGCCAGCTGTGCCAGGCGGATGGCGCGATTCGCCGCCTCGACCTCGCCGAGCTGGGCCCACGCCGACTGCATCAGCCGCTCCTGGTCCCGCTGCACCACGCGGGTACCGAGCCCACCCACGATGCGCTTCACCGGAGCGAGGTTCAGTTCGGCGAACCAGTCTGAGCCTTCAATGACGGCGCTGCCGCGGTGCAGCTTGGCGTAGATGCGCGGGCCGATGATGGGCAGGTCAGGCACGCCATCCGTCTGCTCCTGCGTGCCCTCGATGGCGGCCGGCAGGTCGAGTTCGGCGCGCAGGTCGTCGACCAGGGCGTCGGGCCAGACCGCCGTCTCGGCGATCTGCTGCTCAGGGGTTGACGGCGCGCTCGGCGAGAACAGGGCGCAGCGCAGCACCTGCTTGCGCCCGACCTCGTCGGCGCCGAGGGCCCGAAGCGGCTTGCCGGGCTGCGAAGTGTCGATGAACTTGCGCCCGACCTCATAGGGCGCTGCGATGCCCTGCAGCTTGATCGCGAGCGAGCGGAAGTCGCCGTCGGGACCCGTGCGGAACTCCCAGCTGTCGTAGACCGGGAGGCGCATCGGGTCGGGCGAGGAACTGGTCCATGCAGGGTCGAGGGTGCCGCCGGTGAGGCCGAGGCCTCCGCGCACGCCCACGTCGGTCGTCGGCACGAGGGCTGCGATGTAGTCTGTGTCCTGCTTCAGGATGCGCGGCGAGATGAGCCTCGACAGGTTGACCGGAGCGTGCGCAGGTGAGAACCGGGCGGAGAGATCCTGCCCTGTCGTCGTGGCCGGCGCCTGGGCATGCGCCCAGAGGTCGGCGCGGGTGAGCGTCGGCAGTTGCGCGAGCGCCACCTGGAACACGGGGAGCAGTGCGGTGGACGCCGGTTCGCGTGTGACCGCCGAGCGCTCGAGCACGACAAGGGTGAGCCAGGGGCGCATGACCGGAGCCTGCTTGGCGGCGCTGAATGCCCACGGCAGCTCGGGGCGGTCGAACTCGATGTGGGCCAGCACGGTCTCCTCGGCTGTGCGGGCACCTGGGGCGGGGAAGCGCCGCACGATCTGGGCCGGGTCGATGCCGCGCACGTCGCCCGGACCGTACAGGGTCACCGAGAGGGCTGCGGATGCCGATCCCCCGACGCTGTCGGCCAGTGGTACCTCCACCCGGGAGCTGGAACGAACGCTTCCGGCGGGCGGAGCGCTCGCTGCTGCGGCGAGACCGCCGACGACCGTCGACGCGAACTCGAGCGACTCGATCGGCACGGCGCTCTCGTCGAATTCGTCCTCCGGAGCGATCATGAGGGCGAAGGCGTCGCGCACCACATGGGTGGCTGTTCGGGCGAGCGGTGCGACGACGCTCGCTGCGATGGCATCCAGGTCGGCCATCAGGTCACCCCTTCACGATCATGCGCGTCGCGGTTGCGGCGCTCTCGGTGTTGACGGCGGTCGTCACGAGCGCGGCCTGAGTGGCGCTCAACTCTCCGAGGCCGGCGAGCAGCGCCGCACCGTTGGCGGCATCCGCGATCCTCGACGTGCCCTTGTCGGAAACCGTGACACCGGCGTTCGGCGGCGCCGGTTGCACGTACGGATTCCCAACCTCGCTCACGGCCCTGCCGACATTGGTCTTCGTGGCGTAGGAGCTGGCTAGGGTGGCGAACGTGCCCGCGAACTCGATCATCGCCGACGGCTCGTCTGGGTTGCGCACGTAGGTCTGGTACGCCACCGTCGCCGGGGTCGGGGCGCCGACCTTCGGGGTGGTGGTGGCAGCGATGCGGCATCCGCCGGTCATCTCCTCGAATCCCGAGCGGGCGAGCAGCGACTCGTCCTCGAGTGCGAAGAACTGCCCCGGGGCGAACGCCGTCTTAAGCTCGCTGACGGCGCCGACGAGCCCGGAGTCGGGGGTCGCCGTCGGCGTGCCGATGGTGACCATGTCGGCCTTCACCGATGCCGAGCCGATGCGCGCGATCTTGACGCCCAAGGGCACCTGGGTCTGCGACACCTCGACTCCGGCCAGCGGATGCGCGATTCGGCCCTGGATATCGTCGACCTCGGCCAGGGTGACCAGTTGCGCGGCGTGGTCGGGCAGCTGCACCTTCCAGGCGTCGGGCTCGTTCATCGCCGCTGCGGCGATCTGGAGGGCATCGACTGTGGCGAGGATCGGCGGCGGCTTCTCACCCCACTCGACGGGACCGAGATCCTCGTCGAAGGTGGGGAGGAACCAGACGTCGACCTTGATGTGGCCGGCCAGGCGGAATGGTTTGGTGCCCTCGAGCGAGCCGCGGAAGACGATGGAGCAGAGCGTGAAGCCGAGCAGCTCCACCTCGACGCCCACCTCGATGGTGATCTTGAAGGCGAAGCGCGGCGCCCAGATGAAGATCATGTCGAGTGTGAGCCAGGCCTTCGCCACGATGACTGAAAAGTCCGCGTTGAGGCGCCCGTCGACGCCGAGCATGACCGAGCCGGCCGTGATGGCGAAGTAGGCCTTGATGACGAAGCTGATCGCCTTGGACGGCGAGAGGTCGATGGTGACCCTGTCCATGTCTCCGAGCTTCGGCTTACCGCCCGTGAGCTTCTCGTACTCGGGGTGAAAGCCGCCGACCGAGAACTCGAACGCTCCGTTGCCCGACCACTGGATGTAGAGGCCGAGGTCACCCGAGATCTTGATGCCAGCCACGGTGGAGTCGCGCATGCTCGCGAACAGCAGCAGGTAGTCGGGGGTGATCGCCACGAAGACGTCAGCGCGGATGTCGGTTATCGGCGCCTCCTTCGTAGGCACCCGCACCCGCAGGGAGCCGAGGATGACGATCATCGGATCGGGAAGCGCAAGCACCACGCCGAGCTTCATCTCCACGAACTTCGCCTGCGAGCCCCAGCCGAGTTCGACGATCGGGCCGAAGACGAAGCCGCCATCCTTCGGCGGGAACACGTGCGCCACCTTGTCGAGCAGCTTGGGCGCCTCGGCGACGGGGTTGTCGGGAAACAGCATCTTGTCGAGGATGTGTTCCTTCATTCCGGAGCGCAGCTCTTCGAGGTCGAGACCACGGTTGAGTGCCAGGATGCCGCCGATGCCGTTCAGCGTGAATCCCATGCTCAGGTCGATGGCCACGGGGAAGCGCACGCCGATGACGAGCACGATGGAGAACGGGTCGGGCGAGAGGATGACGATGGCCGACAGGCCGAACTTGAGGATCTGCAGCTGGACGACCCCGCCGAACTCGACCCGCCTCACGTCCTGCCCACCGACCTTGTAGGTGCGTTCGACGCGTTGGATGAACCCGCCACCCGTGACGGGGCCGGCCTTCACTCGCAGGCCGATCGCATCCGGCCAGCGTGGGGAGACGGGGAGATTGAAGACGGCCTGCTGCTCGGCCACGCCGTCGGGAGTCACGACGAAACCGGAGCCGACGATCTGCAGCCCGATGACAGCGCCCAGCTTCGCTGCGATTGACGTGGTCAGTTCGAATCCGGTGACCTCACGAGCCGGGTTGCGCACCAGCCCGAACGCCACCTCGCGCAGTTCGACTCCGGGGAACGAGAACCGCGTGGGCAGGACCGCCTTCTCATTGCCACGGCCGTCACCGATGTAGAACCCCTGTCCGGTGTCGAGCGAGACTGTCGTGAGGGTCGTGGCCTTGGGATCTTCGGAGCCCGGCATGACCTTCGCCAACAAGGGATCGCTCGTAAGGCCGGGCTGCAGGATGGTGCGGAAGCGCAGACCGAGGATCGCCACGTCGCCGATGAACCACTTGCCGTCGCGCTCCAGCAGGCTGGTCTTCTCCTCGGCCGTCGGGTTCGCGATCTCGCGGTCGCTGAACTGCAGAAACGCCTCGAACGTGACCTGGTCGAGCGTCATCGCGCCGAGCTTCACCTGGCCGGAGCGAAGGAACGTGGCCGCGAGGAGGAACTTTCCGTCGGTGCGGTCCAGGGCGAGGTTGTCGCCGAGTTTCTTCACCAGGTCGTCGACGCCGAGCACGTTCTTCCCGAAGCTGTTCAGGAGTTTGCCGGAACCGGCGCCGAGATTCTTGAACGGTTGCGCCCACGGGTTCCACAGGTCCATCAGGCTGGAACGGACGGTCTCGTCGACGGTGCCGTCCGCCTTCTTGGCAAGCTCCTTGGCGACGATGTTGAACGCCTCGTCCATGGCTGCGAGGGCCATGCCGATGCGCACGGCGACCCTCGACGCGGTATCGACGTTGAAGTCGTCCTTGTCGATGTCGTCTGCCGACTCCTTCACCATCTTGGCGATGAGTTCGGTCTGCTTCTTGATCTTCTCGGCAATCGGTTCCACCAGGGCGACGGCGGCCTTGATGTCGGCCTTGAGCTTGTCGAAGGTCGGCTTCACGTCGCCGACGACGCCGAAGGTGACGATCGACTCGAGGAACGGCACCGTGTCTTTGAAGGACGTGCCGCTCATGTGGCCGAGGCGTGAATTGGCGAAGGCTTCGATCCCGTTGAGGAATCCGGTTCCGATGTCGGTCATCGTGTCCCACTTTGTGTTCAGGAGCAGCGCTGGCCTGCGGTCCTGGCTTCGTGCGTCCGTCCGCGGTGCTGGGGACGTTTCGGCTCCGGGCGCGGACCGACGGGTGTGCGGGTGCGGAGCGCGGGCGGAGGACGCCCGAACACAGCGGGCATCGCGAGAATTCAGTTGTTCCGGGGTGGTCAAGTGGCGCGACGTTGCGGGAGCTGAGAACTAATCTGGTGAGGACTATAGTCCCGGGGCAGGGCGGGCGTCTAGAGGCCCGCACCCATCCTCACGTTCGTTCGTCGGTGCGTTCAGGCCGAACAGATCGAGCAGATCGTCAGCAGCCCCGTGGCACCCGCACCACGGCTATCGTGTTATCGATCCGTTCTTCATTGCGATGCGAGCAAGTGGAGGTGCCCCATGGGTAGGAACCTGGTTATCTGTCTCGACGGCACGGGCGCGCAGCCGCGAGCAAAGGGCGACTCGAATGTCATCAAAGTGTTCGGGATGCTCGACCTCACCGATCCGGCGAAACAGATCGCGTACTACGACCCGGGGGTGGGTACATTCTCGTCGTCCGCTTCGTGGGGACCGCTCGCCCGTTGGTTATCGCGCATCGGGGGGCTTGCGTTCGGCAACGGGCTGCGCCAAAACCTTGGCGAGGCGTACACCTGGCTGATGCGGGAGTGGAACCCCGGCGATCGCATTTTCGTGTTCGGATTCAGTCGCGGCGCCTATACAGCGCGCGCCTTGTCTGGCATGCTCCGCACGATCGGCCTTCTGCACGCCGGTTCCGAGAATCTCGTGCCGTACGCGGTTTCCGAGTTCACCAGGCGCAGCAAGGATGACCGCCCTCAGGGAAGCGATGGCGTCACCACCCCGGCCAGCACACCCCCCGGACGCCCGGCACCCCGCACCCCGCAGAACGTCGCCTCGAGGGCATTCTGGGCCGCCATCGACGAGTTTTCCGGGAACTTCGCCCGGAAGGTCAACGGGCGGAGCACCGTGCCCGTCGCCTATATCGGCGCATTCGACACCGTGAAGGCGGCCGGCTTTCTCAGGTGGGACATCAAATGGCCCTACACGCGCAAGCTCGAGAACGATCTGCGCGTGCGCCACGCCGTGTCGATCGATGAGAAGCGTCGGCCGTTCCGCGAATACCTCGTCACGCCGTCTCCTCAGTCCCGGCTGGAGGAGGTCTGGTTCGCGGGCGTGCACACGGATGTCGGGGGCACCTTCGAAGATGACCCGCGCCTCTCGACCGTCACCCTCAAGTGGATCGTCGAGGGCGCCATCGAGGAGGGAATGCTCGTCGAGCCTCGTCCGTACGCGAAAGCGTGCACCGTCGCTGAGCTCAACGCCAACGGAACCGTGCACTCGAACAGCTGGATCTGGAGGATCTTCATCGATCGAACCCGCCCGATCCCGCCGAACGCGTTCATCCACTCGAGCGTCCGGCCCCGAATGGCGACTTCGGGCTCCTATGCCGCTCGCGCCCCGGCGGGCGTCCAGTGGGCCGACCCGAATTGGATGAACCTCGCCCCGCTGACCGGTCAGGCCACCGCTCCCACCGAGCCGGCTCCCGCACCTGCACGATCCCCAGTGCCAGAGGAAGGACCGGTCCGGCCCGTTACACCGTGAAGGTCACCTCACTCCACAGCAATCCCGGATCGACTACCACCTCGGGGGGCGCCGCGACGGGAGCATCCGCCCGGATCAGGTGCGTGTTGTGTTGCGCCAGGGCAGTCAGCAGTTCTGCTTTGGGAATGGTGTTCTCCCAGCGTTTCACCAGTCCCCACGGCAGCATCGCGTAGGCCCCGTCCCCGAGTACGGATTCGACGAACGGCTTCGGAGTCGCGTTGTGTGACCCGTGGTGGCCGATCTTGTAGAACGCCACGTTACTCACCAGCGCCTTTGCCGCGGGGTCGTCGAGGATGTGCTCCCACGCCCCCTCTTGCGAGTCGCCCACGAAGAGCAACCGGGTTCCGACCACGTCGAGCACGAAGTACACGCTGGTGTTGTTCACGGACCGTTCGAGTACGGCAGCTGCCGCGAGTAGCGCGTCGTCGTCGGTGCCGAGCTGGGTGAGGCGAAGGGATGCGCGCGCATCCCGCAGCTCCGAAGGGATCGACTGGACTTCCTCATCCGCCACCACGTAGATCGGCGCGAACATAGTCGGAGTTTCGTCGTCGTCCGCGTTCTGGTCCGGGTCGAGCTGAAGCCACCGTGCCGACGCCGGAGGATCCATCAGCGCGAGCTGCTTTGGATCGCGCGATGGACCCAGCAGGTGGATGCTGGCCCCCTCGATGGGCAGGCCGATCACGTTCTTCGCCGGGTCCACGTCGGGAACGTACATGACCGGCGGCCTGTTCTTGAATTGCGTACCGTTGCGGCTCAGTAGCCGGTCGGTCGCTTTCGCGTTGCCCATTGAGTTCGCTGCCAGCGAGCTCGCCAGCGCAAGCGGGGCCGACATGTTCCCGGAGTTCGCCTTGGCCCTCGCTTCGATGAAGCCGTGGATTTGGGTCGCCGTGGACACGAGCGAATTGCGCAGCGCCCGGGCATCCGGATCGTTCGCGTCTTCCACGAACGGGACCAGCACCTGGCCGACGTCGACACTGGTCCATTTGTCGACGGCGAAGCCGCTGATGTGGTCCTGGTGGTGGTGGGTGGCGACGACGATGTCCAGGTGCGGGGGCGAGCCGGCAGGAGCGACCGCGGTGAGGTCCGCGATGATCGTCTGGACCACATCGGAGATGGTGCGTGTGACGCCGCTGATCGTCGCTCGGCCCTGGCTGTGCACCCCGCAGTCGACGAGCATCCGCCATGCCTTGGCACCGCGCGTGATCGTGATCATGAAACAGTCACCGAAGCCGACGTTGTACATCCGTACCGTGACAGACGTCTGGTCAGGCATGGGGACCTGCTTTCGGCGTCGGGTTCGCCTCTGCAGCGTGCAGCGCCGCAAAGGTCATGCGCAGTAGCGATGGTTGGTCGGTCCAGGCCGCCAGCGCATCCGCCGACGTCACGTGGTCGCTCCACGCCTCCAGCGTTTTCGCCCGCTTCGCGCCCATCTCCTGGCACGATTCCGCGAACGCGCGCACCGCATCCGGTTTCCCGGCGAATGTCTCCGGCTCCGAAAGCGCACCAGGGTTCGTCAGCGGCAGCGGCTTGACCACGACATGCATCACCTGCCCGTCGACGCGCGCGATCACCGTCGTTCCTGCCCGGATTGCTATTCGTTTGCCTGCCGGCAACGACTGGTCCTCAAGCTCCAGGTGGCGTTGCGCGAACAAAGCCACCACGATCGGGCGTGGTTGCAGGTCGGCTGCTTGCGCGAAAACCGCGTGCACCCCCACCAGCTCCAGGGCGAGGTCCGGATCCAGGCCGAGTTCGTGCGCGTGATACTTGCCCCACTCGATGAGCGCCACGGCCGTCGCCGAATTCGATTTCGCCGCTCCCGACTTCGGCACCGTCACCGGATGCGCCGACACCGCAGGCCTCGCATGAGTGGAGGCCGGTGCCGGTGCATCCGGTTCCTTCGACCCTTCGATCTCGGGGTCCCCGCTCGCGCCCGTGATCGATGTCGACGCCTCGCCGCCCAAATCGAGGTTCTGCGTCGCCTCCAGAATGAGGGGCGCCATATCTACCCGGTGTGCCCCGCGGGTCAGGCTGAGTGTCGGATCGGCCGGCCCCGGCCACGCCAACGCTTCTTCCGCCAGCGAGGACACCGACGGTGGGTGGATCCCACGCCGCCTCAACGCCTCGACGAGGTTGGTCCGCAAGCGCATCGCATCATCCGGGAAGAGCGCCCGGTCGGCCGTCACGATCCCACGGACCACATCCCCGAACGTCACGTCGACCACCGGCAGATATTCGAAGGCCCGCACGACCATCCCGAGCAGCCGGTCTGCGTTCCGGATAGCCTCTACCGTCACCCGTTTCACCAGGTCAGGTGGCAGCGCCCCCGGCGGCAATACCCCCGTTCCGCCCGTCGCCAACCGGCGAAGGTCGCCGATCTGCCTCAAGTAGGTGTCGAGGTAGGCGTCGAAAACCGCCGCCACGAAACACGCCCCGCGTGAGTGGGGCTCGGTCGCCGCCAGGAACGCGTCTGGAGTGCGCGGCGACCCGATGGCCGACCGCAATGCCGCACCGCGTCCCGTCGACTCCCCGAATTCCAGCGCCAAGTTGAGCAATGCCGACCCCTCCTTCAGGTCCGTGCTCGAGTTGGCCACCGCCTCAGACACCACTTCGGGGAAAAGGAAGTGGTGGAACAGCGCCACCAGGTCGGCGAAGGCCTCGTGCCACGCGAAGACATCCGGATTCGACGCCTCTGAGAAGTACTTGCGGATGCGGTGGACTATCGCATGCGTCACTTCGTGAGCCACAACATCGACGCTCAAACACGTGAACATCACCTGTCCGGGCAGGTTCGATCCCGGATCGTGTTCGTCGGCCTTGTAGTAGCCGAAGAGCACCGCCCGCCGCGTCGGATCGAAGAACGCATTACGGCCTTCGAACGCGTGCGGCACGATCCGCAGCTCCCGCCCACCGCGCCAGCGGAACCGCCGTCCCCCGAACCGTTCGAACCGTTCGATCACGCTCATCGCCACCGCGTAGACGACCTGCTGGTGCGTGCGCGGATCGCTTTCGGACGGACGAAGCCCGCCCTGGGCCAGGATCGCCGGATCGTTCAGGTCGACCGGCCGGTACCAGACACCGTGGGCCGCGTCGTAGTCGACCACCTGCAGCAGCCCTCCCGAGGGCCCCGGCTCCAAATCCCGTTCGAAGGGAACGTCGACCGTCAAAAATCGGCCGCTCAGACGTGTCGACATCGGATCGAACGCGTAGACCGGCAACGGCCGCCGAGCGGGCAGCCTCACCGGCGGATCATTCCGGAGTGCCGGGCGTGATCGCGGCTTGTCTCTGGGTTCTGCGTCACCCATTAGTGCCTTCTTCCTTCGCCTCACCCTCCACGGTGAGTGCTGCGCACGAGATGCTGACTCGATCATCCCGCTCGTTGCACGGATTGGGAACCCTAGACGAGGCCCAACCACCCTCCGAATGTTGGATTGGCGCGCGACCGTTCCCGGCCCGCGATCACTTTCCTGTTCCCGGTAACCCTCGCGAGGCGTTTAGTGTTGATCCAACGGTGCGGACCCCATCTGGGGTCGCCGCGGCGAAACTCTCTGGGGGCATGGCCATGGTGAGCAAGAATCCGAAGGTCGAGGAAGCCGATGAGAGCGAACTCGAGGTCAGCAAACCCAAGGAGTGGGCTGCGGGAATCCCGGGCGTAACGCACTCCATGGTGCCGGCGATCGAGCACATGGGCGTCAACCGGACCCGCAAAACGGTGCTCGCCATGAACCAGAAAGACGGCTTCGACTGCCCCAGTTGCGCCTGGCCTGATCCGCACCACCGCAAAGCGTTTGAATTTTGCGAGGAGGGCGCCAAGGCCGTCACCTGGGAGGCGACTCCCGTCGTCATCGCCTCTGAATTCTGGGCTGAGCATTCCGTGAGCGACCTGCGGGCTCGCAGCGAGTACTGGCTGGGCATGCAGGGCCGGCTGACCGAGCCCGTCTATAAGCCCGCCGGCGAGGATTACTACCGCCCCATCACCTGGGACGAGGCCATCGAACTGGTCGCCACCAGGCTCAACGCCTTGGGCTCTCCGGATGAAGCGGCCTTCTACACCAGCGGCCGCACGTCCAATGAGGCGGCGTTCCTGTACCAGTTGTTCGTGCGCGGTTATGGCACCAATAACTTGCCGGACTGTTCGAACATGTGCCACGAGTCCTCGGGCTGGGGCATGGGCCAAACCATTGGCGTCGGCAAGGCGACGGTCACTTTCGACGATTTCGCGGCGGCGGACCTGATCATCTTGATGGGGCAGAACCCCGGCACGAATCATCCTCGCATGCTCAACGAACTGGAGGCCTGCAAGCGCAATGGCGGCTCCTTGGTCGCTGTCAATCCGCTGCCCGAGGCGGGGCTCAAACGGTACAAGAACCCGCAAAAGGTTCGCGGCGTCGCAGGAAAGGGCACCGAGCTGGCCGACCAGTTCCTGCAGATCCGGCTGGGCGGGGACATGGCCTTGCTGCAGGCGGTTTCCAAGCGGGTGCTCGACGCCGAGGCCAGGAACCCCGGCACTGTTCTTGACCACAAGTTCCTGGCGGAGCACTGCGAAGGCCTTGAGGAGCTGAAAGAGCACCTGGCTCAGCTCGACGAGCAGGAGGTGCTCGAAGCGACCGGATTGCGAAACGAGGAGATCGACGAACTCGCGCAGCGGTACCTGAAAGCGGACAAGGTCATCATCACGTGGGCCATGGGCATCACGCAGCAGAAGAAGGGGGTCGCCACCATCAAGGAGATCATCAACCTCCTGCTACTGCGGGGCAACATCGGCAAGCCCGGAGCCGGCGCCTCCCCCATCCGCGGCCACAGTAACGTGCAGGGCGATCGCACCATGGGCATCTGGGAGCAGATGCCGCCGGCATTCATGGACGCCCTCGGGAAGGAGTTCGACTTCGAACCGCCACGGGAGCACGGTGCCGACGCCGTCGAAACGATCCGCCGGATGCAGGAAGGAAAGATCAAGTTCTTCCTGGCCCTCGGGGGCAACCTCGTGGCGGCGATCTCCGACACTGCCGCAGCGGAAGCGGCGATGGAACAGACCGACTTCACTGCCCAGATCTCCATCAAGCTCAACCGGTCCCACATCTCCACCGGGAAAGAAGCGCTCATCCTGCCCACCATGGGTCGAACTGAGATTGACATTCAGGAGACCGGCAAGCAGTTTGTCTCGGTCGAGGACACCGTGTGCGCCGTGCACGCATCCTGGGGCAGAGTGGAACCGGTAGCCCACACGCTGTTGTCAGAAGTGTCGATTCTCTCGCGGCTGGCCAAGGCGACTCTCGGGAACAAGGTCAACGCCGACTGGGACGGCTTTGAAAAGAACTACGACTTGATCCGCGACCATATTTCCCGGGTGGTGGCGGGGTGTGAAAACTACAACGAGCGGATCCGGCAGGACGGCGGCTTCATTCTGGAGAACGGCCCGCGGGACTCACGCACCTTCCACACGCCCACCGGCAAGGCAGTGTTGACGGCGAACGACCTTGAGGCGGTGGAACGCCCTACCGGGACGCTGATCCTTCAGACCCTGCGCTCTCATGATCAGTTCAATACGACCATCTACGGCTTCAACGATCGATACCGGGGAATCAAGAAAGGCCGTCACGTCATCATGGTCAACGCGGAGGACATCACCGAACTGGGTTTGGCCGACGGTCAACTGGTGGATGTCTACGGAGAGTACAAGGACGGCAAGGAGCGGGTACTACGCGATTACCGCGTGGTCTCCTACCCGACGCCGCGCGGTTGCGCCGCTGCTTATTATCCGGAGGCGAACGTCCTCGTGCCGCTCGATCACGTTGCGGATGGCAGCAACACGCCAGTCTCGAAGGCCGTCATCGTTCGACTGCGGCTGCCCAGGTCCGCCGAGACTGATACGGCTGGTGCGACGGCAACCGCTCCGGCGTAATCTTGGAAACCCAACAACGCCCGCCGATCTTACTGGGCTGAGTCGACCCAGCCCTTACTGTCGGGACCGTCGTGAGTACCGCCGCTGACCAGGCCACGGGCCTTCTCTACCGCCGTGTGGACGGCGGACTGAACGTCCTTCTTGCCGCTGTTGGTTGCCTGTCCGGCTGCGAACCCCACGACAAAGGCGCTGATGGGCCCGGCGGAGGGCCTCACCGCCGTGGATTCCTCAGCCAACTGCAGGATCAACTGGCTATCGACTTCCAGGTCCAGGAGCTGCAGCGCCTGAGTCAGACGGCGACTCCATTGGGCCAGTGCGAGCTTTTCATCGGACGAATCGGTCATCGGTGCTCCCCAAACGGTGGTCCCCCGGAATACCCGGGAACGGCATCCGTCAAGACTGGCACCGTCGTCGGCTCAGCACAATGCGCGGCAACTACTCCCGGCGGGATTTACGGCTAGCTCGGCCCGAAGGCCCGAGCGCGGTCACAACACACAGGTTCCCGGACGGGCGCTTGAAGGTCGCCAGGTATTCCCGGAACGGCTCAATCCCCCGCACCGTTCCCATTCCCGGCTTCTTTCCAGTTGGCGCAGTCCGCGATGTGCAGAATCCCAATCTTCATGAGTTGTCCCTGGGGCGTAATGGGCGAGCTGGGTGGCGAGGCCGCCGAGTGCAGAGATGATGTGATCCGGCTCCGCGAAGTAGCTGGGGTAGATCTCGTCTGCGCGGTTCAGCCATGCTGTGCGAAAGCCCGCCTGTGCGGCCCCGTGGATATCCCAGGGGTGCACGGCCACCAGTAGCAGATCGGCCGGCTGGACCCCGCAGACATCAGCGGCGTAGTCGTCGGCAGAACGCACCGGCTTCCATGCGGGGGCGTCTTCAACCGTGAGCAGTGACTCGAACTCGCTCCGGAGACCGGCCCGGGCCAGGAGGGACTCGGCCACCTGCGCAGACCCGTTGGACAAGGTCACCAGGCGCAACCCCGCCTTCTTCAGATCCCGAATGCCGTCGGCAATGTCCGGGTGCAGGCTGAGTGTGGCGAAGCCGTTCATCACGTGGTCCACGGCCTCGTCAAGGCTGCGGGTCAGCGCGACGTCGTGGAGGATCGCCCGCAGGATCTCGGAACCGATCACGGCAAACTCGGCAGTTTGAGTTTGAGGTGCGATGGTGCATACGGGCGGAGGTGTTCGACGGCATCAAGGTAGGCCTCACTGTAGGTCGGAAAGTGATGCAGCGTTCTGGTTGTGGACCGCGCCGGCAGTCTACGCAAGCGCGGTGATGTTCCCCGGGAAGCACCACGAACGCGGCCCCGTCGGCTGGCCGAAGGCCAGCGGCTCACGCGGCCTGCACATGCATCGGATCTCGGCATCGGATCGGTCGTGCCGTAAAGTGCATCGCGTGCGCACTGATCCGAGTACCTGGTTCCTGAGCCGGGCCGAGCGCGGAAACCTGGCCACGGACGTGCATGCGGGTGGTGCCGGATCGTCGGCCTGGTCGGAGGGCAACCTCGTGGTGCCCCTGGTGCATGGCGCTACCTACTTCGCTCGGCTGCACGAGGAGCTGACGGCGTTGCAGGCGGGAGACCGTGTCTGGTTCACCGACTGGCGTGGCGATGCCGACGAGCGGCTGCTGCCGGACGGGCCGTCAATCGGCGATCTGCTCGCTGGGCTGGCCCGCTCGGGAGTGGAAGTGCGCGGCCTCGTCTGGAGATCCCACGGGGAAAGCGTGTCGGCCCCGATGAGCGGCCGCTCCAACGAACGGCTGGGTCGCGAGATCAACGAGGCCGGCGGCGAGGTGCTGCTGGACCAGCGCGTGCGCTTCTTCGGCTCGCATCACCAGAAGTTCTTTGTCATCCGCCGTCGGGACGACCCGTCGCGGGACATCGCGTTCGTCGGCGGACTCGACCTTTGCCACGGCCGCCGGGACGACGCCGACCACGCGGGAGACCCGCAGGCGCTGGATATGGATCCCCGGTACGGCAAACGCCCGCCGTGGCACGATGCCTCCCTCGAACTGCACGGCCCCGTGGTGGCAGACCTACTGGCGGTGTTCGCCGAGCGATGGAACGACCCTCACCCACTGGACCGGCGCACGCCCTACCGGATGCTGCTACAGCGTCTCGCCCGCATGCCCCGACACCCCAGGCCCCTGCCGGAATCCGCGCCGCCACCACCGCCGGCGGGCCCGCACGCCGTGCAGCTGCTGCGCACCTACGGTGTGAAGCGCCCACCGTTCCCGTTCGCGCCTGCCGGGGAGCGCAGCATTGCCCGCGCCTACGGGAAAGCCTTCGCCCGCGCACGCTCGCTGATCTACATCGAGGACCAGTACCTGTGGTCCACGGAAGTCGCAGCCGCTCTCGCGGCGGCCCTCACACGCAACCCCGAGTTGACCGTGATCGTCGTCGTGCCCCGGTATCCCGACTCCGACGGGCGTCTCGCCGGGCCGGCAAGCCGGCTGGGCCAGTTGCGGGCACTCAGCATGCTCCGCCGCTCCGCGCCGGGCCGGGTCGGCGTTTTCGACCTCGAGAACGCCGCGGGCACTCCGATCTACGTGCACGCCAAGGTCTGCATCGTCGACGACACGTGGGTCACCTGCGGCTCGGACAACTTCAACCGCCGATCGTGGACCACCGACAGCGAACTCACGTGCGCAGTCATCGATACCACCACAGGCACCCCGGAAGCACCCGGCGCAGGGAACGGCCCCGATGCTTCCGGGCGCCTGGCCCGGGACCTCCGCCGGCAACTGTGGTCGGAGCACCTGGGCCTGGACCCGGACGATCCCGCCCTCGGCGACCCCGCCGCCGCGCTCCGCCTGTGGAACACCACCGCCGACGGCCTCGACGACTGGCACGCAACCGGCCGCCGCGCGACCCGACCCGCGGGACGAGTGCGCCGCCACACTCCCGAACCGGTCACGCGCATCCAGCGGCTCTGGGCGATCCCGATCGGGCGCTTCGTCATGGACCCGGATGGCCGGCCCCGCCCGCTGCGAGGCACCGCGCGCTTTTAGGCCGCGCAGTTCCAGGTCCGAAGGTTTCGCCCAGGCAGCGTCACCGGATCGCAAGTCCTGCAGCAGCTTGGGTTGCGTTCTAGGACTCTGAGGGCACCAAGGGCAGTTCGGCTCCGTAATTCCAAGACATGATGGCCGGCTGCTCGCGGTAGAAGCTGAGCACGGAGACCGATCCAGCGTCCAGGGTGATTTGAGCACCGAATCGAGGGGCCATTCTCAGGTACACGGCTGTCAGAATACGCAGGAAATGGCCGTGCGCGATCAGGGCGACGTTTCCCTCCTCCATCGCAGGCAGCACCCGCGTGAGCACCCGCGATGCGCGGGCGGCGACCTCCTCGACCGTCTCACCGGGCGTGTCACCACGAATCACGCCGTGGGTGAATGCGCTCCAGTTGTAGCCGAGCTCGCTGCGGATGTCGCGGGTCGTACGCCCCTCGTACCCGCCGTAGTCCCATTCGACGAGAAGCGGATCGACGTCGGCACAAAGGCCCGCGAGCTCAGCAGTCCGTCGCGCACGCTGCAGCGGTGAGGTCAGTACGAGCGAGAAATCGTAACCGGCCAGTAGACCACCCGCGCCGCGGGCAAGGTCCTCTCCCCGGGCAGTGAGCGGAACATCCGTGAGCCCAGTGTGTTTGCCATCCTTCGACCACTCCGTCTCCCCGTGGCGCAAGAGAATCAGTTTCCCTGACGGGTTATCCGGAGCGGGTTGGTTGGGCAGCGGATCGTTTGTGATCATAGGGCAACAGTAGTGTCGCGCCTCGGTTCCGATGGAAGTTCTTGATCACCGAAAAGGGTTCAGAATCGTGCCAGGAAGTATCCACCGGAGTTGAAGGCCAACGGGTGCGTCTCCGCCCGCGCTTAGTCAGCGAGGGTCATCACCAGGCGAGGTTCTGCGCGGTAGCCAATCACGGCCAATTCAAGGAGACTGGAGGCGAGCCCGCGCCTCGAGGATTTCATCCGCGCCGCGGCGTCCTTCCGGGCGGTCTCCCGAAGAACCCGGGGTGCGGCCGGGCGGAACCGGCACGTCGCGGAGCAACAGGATTCAGATACACCTGGCCAAGACAACGATGAACGACCCGAGAAAAAGGATCATCCAACATGACTCGCAGTGACATCGGCCGCCACCCGGACTCCTTCGATCTGGAGACCGCCACCACCGAGAACACCAACTATCGAACCGTCGCCTGGACCGGCCGGTATTTGCAGGTCACCCTGATGTGCATCCCGGCCGGACGGGAATATCCATAAAACGGCCGCCGACGCCGGCGAGGACGAGAGCGCCGGCACGGACACTCCACCGGCGTGGACAAAGCAGCCGGCCACGTCCCACCCCGACCAGGCAGCAAGCGACCAATAGCAGAAGCGTTTGCTGAGGCGTCGGACTCGATTCAGTCTGGAAGGCGACCGCGGGAGCGTTGCGCGACCGCGGCCTCCCCATACGGATAGTCGGAGACGACCGGAGCGCTCAGGGCTCCCAGCCGGTCCAGCTGACCAGCACTCAGCTGCACGTGGGCCGCGGACAGGTTCTCGGAGAGCTGTCCGACACTTCGCGCTCCGAGGATCACCGAGGTCACCCCCGGTTGCGCCTCGAGCCAGGCCAAAGACACCTGTGCGCTCGTGGCACCGATCTCGGTCGCGACCTCGGCGACGGCATCGATGATCCGCCAGGTGCGTTCCTTCATATTACGCGGGGCCCAGGCCTCCATTCCACGTGCGGGGTCTTCGCCCAGCCGTGTCGCACCGGTGGGATCGGTGTCGCGCTGGTACTTGCCCGATAGCCACCCACCGCCGAGCGGCGACCAGGGCAGAAGTCCCAGACCCGCATCGAGGGCCGCCGGCACGATCTCAGATTCGATCTCGCGAACGAGCAGGTTGTACTGCGGCTGGAGTGTGACCGGCGCCGTGAAGCCCAAAGCCTTCGCCACGTGCACGGCTTTGGTCAGCTGCCAACCGAGAAAGTTGGAGAAGCCGTAGTAGCTGATCTTTCCGCTTCGGATGGCGTCGTCGAGAAAGCGCAGCGTCTCCTCCGACGGCGTCAACGGGTCCCAGGCGTGCAGTTGATACAGGTCGATGTGCTCCGTTCCCAGCCGACGCAGTGAATCGTCGAGGGCCCGGTGCAAGTGCCGACGACTGGTACCCCGATCGTTTAGGCCGTCGCCCATGGCGAACCGGCCCTTGGTGGCGAGAACGATCTGCTTCCTTTCGGTCGGGTGCGAGGCCAACCACGACCCGATCATCTCTTCCGAGGTTCCGGAACTGTAGACATCCGCAGTGTCGACGAGGGTGCCGCCGGCGCCCACATACGTGTCCAGGAGCGCGTTGGCCATCTCCTCATCGGCTTCCGCCCCAAAGGTCATGGTGCCCAGTGCGTAGGTCGAAACGACTGCGCCGCTGTTGCCGAGTGTGCGATATCGCATCTGCCGGTCCTCTTCTTCTTCAAGGCGGGAGACCCGCAGGGTAACGATCTGAAAGGCTCGAAACACTGAGCTGCACTCCATTATCCGTGGGCGTCATGACCGCGGCAGATGCGATCGTGCCCTCGCAGACGTCGGTCTCCTTCCTCCCCCTCCACGGGCCTGCCTATGGAGCAGGAGCTATCACGCCAGGCCGGATTCCCTGGGGCTGTGTCTAGCGCGAACGCCGGGCTGCACGTGGCAAGCGCAGCTCACGCTCCCCCAACGACGCGAAGTGCGCCTGCACGTCCGCGTCCGTCACCGCCTCAATGGTGCCGGGTTGCCAGACCGGAGTGCGGTCTTTGTCGATGACCTGAGCACGAATACCCTCGACCACATCGGGGCCGGCCACCATGCGCAGCGACACCCGGTACTCCTGCTCCAGCACGTCTTCGAGGCTGCCGAGGTCGCGGGCCCGGCGCAGGGAAGCGAGGGTGACCGAGACGGCGGTCGGCGACTTGGCCAGAATTGCGGTCGCTGCATCGTGCGCTGACGCGACGGGCGACTGCTGCAACCGGGCGATGATCGTGGGCAGGTCGTTGCCGGCGTAGCATTCGTCGATCCAGGCGCGTTCGGCCAACAGCGGGGCCGGTGGCACGGTCGACGCGGCGTGCTCGGCGATGGCTGCGGCAGCGGGCATCCGTTTCAAAGTGGCCACCAGAGAATCAAGCCGCGTCGAGTCGACGAAGCTGTCGGCGAGGCCGAGCGCGATGGCATCGGCGCCGGTCATGGTCGAAGCGGTCAGGGCGAGGTGGGTACCCAGGTCGCCGGGGGCGCGGGAATAGAGCCAGGTTCCGCCGACGTCGGGCACGAAACCGATCGTCGTCTCGGGCATGCCGAGCTTCGTGCGTTCGGTCACGACCCGGTGCGAGGCGTGACCGCTGAGGCCGACTCCCCCGCCGAGCACGATGCGATCCATCAGAGCCACAAACGGTTTGGGATACCTTTTGATCTGGGCGTTCATCGTGTACTCATCGGCCCAGAACTGCGCGTTCCCATCGGGATCGGTGCGGGCATCGCGGTAGATCGACACGATGTCGCCGCCGGCACACAGGGCACGGTCGCCGCTGCCGGTGAGTAGCACGGTGTGCACGGTGGGGTCGTCGGCCCACTCGGTGAGGGCCGCAGCGATCTCACAGATCATCGGGTGGGTCAGCGCGTTGAGCGCCTTGGGCCGGTTCAGAATGATGCGGGCCAGCTGGCCCTCCCGCTGCAGCAGCAGGTCAGGTTCAGTGACAGCGGATGCCGCCGTAGCGCCACTCGACGCCTCTGCCACGCGCGTATCTGAGGAGTTGTGGACCGCGCCAGTGCCAGGCATAGGAGACCTTTCCGCGGCGTTGCGGTGTCGATTCGAGAATAGAGCCGGGTGTCCTGGCCCAGTCTATCGACGGGATTTCTTGTGCGAGCGTGGCTACCGGCTATCCGGGGGTGAGCGCCAGCGGATGACCATCGCGAGGCTCCTGCTCGCCCAGCCGCGCGTCGTCATCCTCGACGAAGCGACTGCGGCGCTGGACTCGACATCTGAGGCCGCCGTGCAGGCGGCGCTCAGCGAGGCGCTCGAGGGACGGACGGCGATGGTGATCGCACACCGCCTCTCCACCATCCGCAACGCGGACCTGATCCTCGTGGTTGAGGACGGCTCGATCGTGGAGCGCGGTACGCACGAGGAACTGCTGGCTGTGGGTGGGCGGTACAAGGAATTGCACCGGACCCAGTTCGCCGTGCAGAACAATGTTGCGGCCGATGAGGAAGCGCTGAGCCGGACCTAGTCACTGTGTCGTTTTCCAAGGTCGCCTGCACCAGCCGCGGAGACACGCGGCGCAGACCATGTAACGGCCAATCGCGTCTGCATATTCACCGGGGATTTCAGCACACTTGCATGTACCCAAGGTAGACACCCGCCGAGTCGACACTGTGGTGCGCGAGGCCGACTAGCTACTCTTCCTGTTGTGACCGAAAGAGAGATGATGCCCCGAACAGCGCGAACCCGGAGGTGGGTGCTGATTCTGGCGATCGGAGGAGGCCTGGGATTCTGGGTTGCCAACTTCGCGATTTCGCTGACCCCCATCGCCGCGGAGTACCGGGCCGCGCTATCGATTGCCTACGGGCCGATGCTGCTGGAAGCCCTGCTCGGCGGACTGGTTCTCGGATTCGGTGTCAGCTACTTGTTGCTCCGCCTCTTCGACCGTCTCCCCACGGAGAGTCCTGTTTGGAAGTCACTGCTGCTGAGCCTCGCCGCCCTGGTCGCCGTCACCGTATTCGTCGAAGTGCCCGCCAAGTTTCTCACCCCGACGGATGATGCCTGGCGATACTTCCTGATCGCGGCGCTGTTCAACGTGGTCAGGATTGCCGCGCTCGGTGTCGTCATCGGCCTTCTCTACGGGAGGCTGCACAGGCGAGTGGAGGACTGACCGTCGGCCCCCGATCATCGCTGCGGCCCGATCTTGCCCCGACTGGGGGTTCCCGTGACTGGATGTCCCCGTTCCGCATCCGTGGGCCCGCTGCTACCCTGCCCATCAGTGACGCGGCTCAGTCGAAGAGGAGGCGAGTGGGATGCCAGCAGGAAAAGTCAATGATATGCCGCCGCGCACTGTGGCCCGCGTCGCTGGCGCCGTCTACCTCGCGTTCGTCCTGGTATCGGTGCTCGCCGGCCTCGTCGGGCACATCGGCATGGGCGGATCCGCGCAGGTCTACGATTCGATCATCACGAACCCCTGGTCATTCCGGCTCGCCCTTGTCTTCGCGTATCTGTCGGCCTTCTTCTTCCTCGTGGCCGCCTGGGGTCTCTACGTTCTGCTGCGACCGGTCAACGGGCATCTGGCGCTGCTCTTCCTCCTGCTCAATGCGGTGGGCGTCGGGATCCAGTGTGCAAGCATGATCCCGCTCATCTCCGCGCTCCTGCAGCAGGATGGAGCGGGCCACCTGCAGTCCTACTCAGCGGACCAACTGAAAGACCTGGCGTACCTGTCAATCGACGTCTACAAGACGGCCTTCGCCACGGCCCAGCTGTTCTTCGGCACGTGGCTGTTCCCGCTGGGCTATCTGGTGTTCAAGTCGGGCTTCCTCCCCAGGATCCTGGGGGTCATTTTGATGATCGACGGCGTTGGGGTCATGATCTGGTTTCTTCAGGCCCTGCTCCTTCCTGCCTACCCCGCGATCAGCTACCCCTCGTTCGTCATCGGCTTCATCGCCGAGGTCGGACTGGCGTTGTGGCTGCTGATCATGGCCGTGAAGGTCGAGCCCGCCGAGGGCGGCCGAACAGGTAAGTGACACCGATTCAGGACGTTGTTTCATCAATCCACCTGCTCTTCGGGTGGGCACGCCTGAATCCCCATCCCCCGCAGGGCGACGGAACCGCGCGCAGGCAGGCTGCTTGGGTGCCGCCGATGAATCTGAACGACGTTCCGGCCCCATCGTCACCGCTCCGCGCTACACGAAAGGACATGGCGGACGAGGCTCGCGCCTGGGCGCGCGCGAACGGCACCGAACTCCGGCTGAAGGGACAGGACCAGCTACACAGCGCCCGAAATGAATCCCCGGAGGTAGGCGCGAAGTGCCGGATCGCAGACGTAGACGTAGGTTCCGCGGATGCCACGGGTCATTAGAACCGCGTAGATGTTGGTGATGAACCGCAGGAGGTCGTCGTCTGTGTATTTCTTGCCGAGGACGTCGTTGTTCTCCTTGCCCTTCTTGTCGAAGTACGACCCCCGATCGACGACCAGCCGGCGCTTCACGGCGTCGTAGCGAAGGTCCGGACCGATAATCACTCCGGCGTAGTTGAGGTCGTACCCCTGCACGGTGTGAATCGAGCCCACTTCGTCCACCGAATTCGACGATGCAATCCAGTCGGTCTGCGTGCTGTTCCAACGCAGTTGACAGCCGTCCAGCTCAATGTCGTACGCGGTCTTGTCTGTCTTGGTTTTCCAGGCCCACGCATATCCGGCGAGCAAGCGCGAGAGGCCGACCTCGGCATCCCTTCGGCGGATCTCCGCGCGCATCGCCACGAGGCTGTCAAACATCCGAAAGTCGTAGCCCTCGAAAGCCTCGGCCTTCACGGTCTGCTGCTCGCTGCCCTGGGGCCCGGCAGCGAGAATACGCCTGATGTAGGCGACATAGTCCGACCCCGCCTGCACTCGCATTTGCGACATCAGTGGATAGTGGCGTCTCGTGAGCTGCGCTTCAACGACGAGACTGTTCAACAGTTCGGGAGGCACATCAGCCGGCCGAACGCTTTGCGCCGCGTCGAGCAGGAAGATCTGATGCTTGCTCTTCGCCGTGATCCAATCGAGCTGGGTCTTCGACTTGTCATCACTGCCAAAAAGCTTCTGGGTGATGAGGCTGAAGTTCTTGTTCTGCACACCGGAGGGCTGATTGGCGCGCTGGTTCAGACGGTGGGATTCGTCGACGATGAGCAGGTCGAAGTCCTGATCGGCGAATCCGACGTCGAACGCTGTCATGACCATGTCCCGCCGAAGCCCCGGAGTCTTGCGGAACACCTTCTTGATCGACTCGCGCAGCGACTGCTGCGGCACCACAAGGCCGATCCGGATGTCGGTGAGAAGCTCCCGATAGCCGTCGACGAAGAACTCGGAAAAGAGGGAGTCCTTGTCCACGTCTTCGTCGGGAGCCAAGTTCGCTATGTCCATGAGCAGTTTGAGCAGGTAGATGGCAACGACAGTCTTGCCGGTACCGGGGTCCCCCTGGACGACGATCGTGCTGTCGGTGCCAGCCGCCAGATCTTCAAAGAGGCCCTCGAGGATGCCGTCCACGGCCACGGCCTGATCCTGCGAGAGGGCTTTGAACGGTGAGAGCTTGAAGAGGTCGCTGTTCTCGATCTCGGGGATGCTTCGAGTGAAGACCCCGTCGCGCCTGAGCTGGTCGAAGACCTCGCGGAACGTCTCGCGGTATCTGCTGCGCTCGTAGTAGTCGGCCTCGGTGATTCCGTCGTTACGGTTCAGGACGCGGTAGACACCGTCACCGGCGAGCATCCGGATGAGGTACGACTCCAGATCGAGGCACACGGACTTGTTGAAGGTGTCGTCAACGATGACCCGAACTGTGCTCAAGTGCTGCTTCTGGGACGAGTCAAAGTGCTGGCGCATTCGTGCCGCCGCGCTCCGAGACTCCCCTACATAGACGTCGTTGAGCCCTCCCGTAATGGCAGGTCTCCTGCCGGCCTTAGCATCGTCCAGGACGTAGACGACAGGCCAGTTGGTGTTGCGGTGGTCGCGCGGCGCCCACGCCCGGACCGCTTCTTTCGTGAAGTCGAGCCTCTCGATTTCAAAGGACGTCATACTTGGCGCTGCGCCCCCGCGACTTGTCCACCGGATACTTCTCGCGCGTCTTGGCCAGCTTGTCCAGAACGATTTGGTTCGGATCGACCCCAAGCCGGTCGGCAAGCAGGATGCAGTAGGTCAGCACGTCGGCAAGCTCATCACGCACTCGATCCGTGTCGGCATCCGCATTCCATTGGTAGCACTCGAGCAGTTCGCCGGCTTCGATGACGATGCTCTTCGCCAGGTTCTCGGGGCTGTGAAACTGCGCCCAATCACGCTCGGCAACGAAAGCCGCGATCTCGTCGCGGACGGAAATATCGTCCATGTCGTAAACCTAACAGCGTCGAGTTGCGTCAAAGGGCTACTGAGCGGCGGTTCGCCGTTCATCAGGCGTCGCAGCCAACGCCGTCCTTGTCGCGGTCAAACTTGGGCTGGAAACCCGGCGATCCCGCGTAGATCGGGGCCGCTCCCGCGGCGCGCACAGCATCGCAGTTCTCGTAGTAGACGTCGACTGGTGCCGGCGCAGGGGCAGGTGCCGGAGCCGGAGCCGGAGCAGGTTCAGGGGCCACGACGACAGGAGCCGGCGCAGGAGGAGCGACAACAACCGGAGCTGGAGCAGGTGTGAACGAGGAGGTCAGCGCCAACTCACCAGCGCAGGAGCCGAGGACGCGGGTCATAGCGTCATGCTCAGCCTGCGTCACCCAGAGACCGTAGGTTGCCTTGACGGACACCTGACGGGCGACATAGTTGCAGCGGATCGCCTTGTTCGACGGCAGCCACGTTGCCGTGTCGCCGTCGCCCTTCTGGGCATTGGAGCGTCCATCGACGGCGAGGAGATTGATGGGATCGTTTGCCAGAGAAATGCGCTGAGCCTGAGTCAGCTGCTGGGCGCCCGTCTGCCATGCATTCGACAGAGCCACCAGGTGGTCGATCTGCACCAACGCCGACGTGTCCTGCCCTCGAACGAAGGCGATGGACGTGGCGGTGTACGGCGAGACCAGGTAACCGGTCATCACCCGACAGGTTCCCGACTTGGTGATGGGGCTCAAGTCCCGAGCGAGGATGTCGTTGCGGGTGTCGCATCCGTTGCGGTCCACGTCGATCCAAGCGGAGCCAAACATGCCCGTGCGTTCGTAGCCGGTCTTCGCGGCCTTCCCCTTGACCGGGATAGTCGCCAGGACCGCAAGTGCCGTCGTGTTGGTGGAGCTTGTGTCAACAGCCACGACCGACGCGACCTCAGTCGGGGCGGAGACGGTCGTAGGGTCAACCGGCGCTTCTTCGGAGAACGCCGGCCCGGGCGTTGTTGTGGGGGTCGGTGTCGGGGTAGGTCTCGGTGTCGCGCTGGTCGTTACTTGCGCAGCCACAGGAGCTTCACTTACACCTGTCGCCGCAGCAGCGACCCCACCTGAAATGAAGAGAACAAGGCTGGCAGCCAGCGCGATCGCAGCCGTCTTGCGGGTTGGAACGGATACCCACGGCCGGCGACCACTGATCGCGTACACGCCCGTCACCAAGGCAGCCATGCCAAGAATGACGAGAATTGCAGGGAATCCACCGACGATTGCGTACATCAGAGAGAAGAAAGCCACCAGGCCGCCGAGGATCCAAGTGGTGAGAGTCAGCTTGGACCGCTTCTGTGTGGCGGCCACGATTGTGGCGGCAGGAGCCTGCGTTGGCTCCGGTTTTTTCCGGCCAAATTTCATCATCTGATCCCCCCACTTCAACGCACTCAACCCGAGTGCAGACATTCCCATTTGAAACGTACTGGAGACAGCGATTGGTCAGAGACCAGACGCACACCCCAGAACGGGGAACCCGTGGGACCGAGCCGGGCCTGGAATGCCGCGCCGCGTGATTTGTGGTCGGTTATGGAGCCGCGAATCGCAAGGTCGAGATGGTTGCCGGCACACAGTGTCCGACACACGCGAAAACGTCCAACTCAGCCGGGCTACGTCCCCGGGCGATAGCCGCCCGGATCACGTTCACCTCGGGTGCTGTGAGCGCATCGGGGAGATGCGGTTCGCGGTACAGGCGGGACACGTGGTCCATCGGATTGCTCGGGAGAATCTCATGCCGCACCGCCAACTCAAGCGCAAGCCGCAGAACGACACGACCTTGCTTGGCCCGGCTGTGGGAGAGCTTCGCCAGCTGCTTGATGAAGTGATCGCAGCGGGCGACGCCAATCTCGCGCAGCGTGAGCCTGCGGAACACCGGGAGCACGAGCGTTCGCATGTTGCGCTCGTACAGATTCCGGGTCGTCCTCGAGATCCGATTTTCCATGTCGATGTCCTCGAGCCAGTACGTCGCCAAGTCCTCGAACGAGCTGTCCGGCGTCAGCGATGTGTTCGTCGGCTGCTGCAGGTATCTCGTCGTGAGCTTGCTCTTCAGCGCTCGCTCGGCGGCCCGGGCGGTGTCTCCGGTGGCCTGAACCTGGCGTGTCTGACCGTCCCAGTCCCGGTAGCGGGTCCGAGCCTCGAACCGGCCGGACGGCGTCACCCGGATGGTGATGTCGCCGAAGGTACTGATCGTCAACCGTGGCCGCGACATTCAGCTCACCGCCGATCGGTACGCCGGGGCGGGCTGGAGGGTTCGCGCTGCTCGGCGATCCAGGCACGCACGTCGGAGATGGCGAACTTCAGGTGCTTGCCGAACCGGTAGGCCGTCGGACCTTTGCCGTGCACGCGCCAGTCGTAGACGGTGGAGATCGGGATGCCCAGGTAGGACGCCAACTCGTTGATGTCCATCAGGGGCTCCAGGCCCCACGCATCGGCGGAGGGGGTAGAGGAGAAGGTTGGGTATTCGTCGTGGATGCTCATACCAGAAAGCTGCGCACCGCAATCCCGGACGATCGGGATGGACCGAGAGCGACGACGGCGTCCCGGATGGGAAGGCCGTCTCAGCGGCCTCGGGGAGGAGTAAATGATGGGCTTGTGATGGGGTAGTCAAATCTCTAACCAAAAAAGTCCCGGAAACCCTTGAGTTTCCGGGACATTTGGTGGGCTGTTCGCGAAACCCGTCAGAGCGCGGATCGCACTCGATCACAGCATGCGTTTTCCTCCGTGTTCCATTCGATTTTCCTCTGGAAGTCCAACGACGTCGCACCGGAAGACAGGGCGTGACCATGAAGGTCCACTGCCCGCGTTACTGCCGCAGGACGTCAGCGAGCTTCGGGCACACTCGCGTTGCTGATGTCGTCGGCGCTCAGCCCGGCATCCACGTTGTCATCAGCGAAGCTGCCGGCCCGGCTGGCAGCCGCCGGACGCCGGAACTTCACGACCGCGTAGAAGGCCAGTCCGATGACCATAAGTACGATGAAGTAGTACGGCAGCGAATTCAGCGGCGCCGCGGGCGCCGGGAAAATGTTGCTGTAGAACACGTAGATCAAAGACAGCGCCCCAATCAGGCCAAGAATCATTGTGCTGACAACGCCCTTCGCATTCGCTTTGCTCAGGAATATTGGCGCGCCGATGCACACCACGATGTAGGCGAGCATGTAGCCGAAAACACCCACGGTGTCGATGTACGTCGTGGCGGCCAACGGGGCTACTCCGATCAGCAAGACCACAGCCGTCGGGACGAACACCACAGGAGCCAGGGTGTAGATCGCATTTGATGGTGTTCGGTGTTTGGGGTGGGCCTTGCCAAACCATGCCCCAATCAAGCCCTCGTTGCCCCATGCGAATACCAGGCGTGCGGCAACCGTGATGCACGCCATCACGACTGCCATGAAGGATGCCGCGAAACCGAGATTGAGGATCGGCTCGATGCCAGTGAGCCCATACTGGGACGCCAAATCGTCCATAGGTGACGTGCTCGCACCAAGCGCGTCCGCTCCCCCCTTGAACGCCGCCACTTGGGCATATGTTGCGAAGACGTAGAGAATGCCGGCGAAAAGGGCGCCGCGACGAATCGCCCGCGGAATCGCCTTGTAAGGGTCTTTCGCCTCTTCGCCGAGAGCCGCCGCGCCCTCGAACCCCACGAATCCGAGAATGGCCAACACGACAGCGAAAACCATTCCGCTGAGGGTCGCCCCGGTCAGCTGGAACTGAGCGGCATCAAAGACGTTGTCACTGGAAATAAGCACGATGGCCAGAACGACGACGATCACGCTGATGGAGAGCACCTCAAGGGTGGCAGAGACTCTGGTCGAAAGCCGAACGCTCGAAATGGTGAGGTAGACGGCGACGATGACCAGCAGCGCGTCGACCAGGATTTGACCCGGCATCTCCCTAAAGAGCGTCAGGCCGAAGCCCTCGAGGAATCTCGAGGCGAAGAAGCCCGCACCGGCGAGGGAACCGGAGGCAATGCCCAAGACCCCAATGAACAGCGCCCAACCGGTGACAAAGCTTCCAGACGGGCCCAAGGCGGGCCGAATGAGAGAGTAGAGCGATCCAGCACCTGCGCGCCGACGAGCCATGACAGCAATCGTCTGGGCGACGGCGAGGATGATCACCATGCCAATCGCAAACGAGAACCAGGCGCCATTGCCTGCGTACAGTGCCATTGCTCCGGGTCCGAACGCAATGACGGCACTGGGCGCGATGTTCGCCACGCTTTGAGCGAGGACCTCGAACGGGGTGACGCTTCGTCGCGCCAACCCGCCAGAGTGGTCGGAGATTCGTGCACTCATTATGGAACCTTCCTTGAGGGGTGGTTTGTACTCTGTTAGCGGCTGGTTAAGGAATAAGGAGTTGCCGGAGTGCGATTCCGGAATCGAGGTCAGCCAGTGCGGCCTCAGCCTCGGCGAGGGGCCGTCGGGCTGAGATCATGGATTCAAGGTCGAGATCACCCGACATCATTTCGTCGACGAGCCTCGGGATATCGCGCTGGGGAACGGTGGATCCGTAGTTGCAGCCGAGAATGCGCTGGTCCGCCTCCGCGAGGATTAGCGGATCGAATCGCGCGGTTTGACCCGTAGGCGGGAGTCCAACCACGACGGCGCAGCCACCGAGCCCGAGCGCCTTGATTGCCTGCTCGGTGGTCGCGATCTTTCCGATCGCATCGAACACGTAGTCCAGGCCTTCCGGCATAAGCTTCTTCATCTCGGCGGGCACGTCCATTTCGGGTGTCACCAACAGGGTGCTGGTTGCACCTAGTTTTCGGGCGAGCTCGAGTTTTTCCTGGGACACATCGACCGCCAATATTTTCGACGCCTTCTCGAGACGGGCACCCTGGATCACAGACAGACCCACTCCTCCGCATCCGATGACAGCAGCCGTCGAGCCCGCCTTGAACTGAGCGGTGTTTCGCACTGCCCCCACTCCCGTCGCGATAGCGCACCCGATAAGGGCGATGAGATCAAGCGGGGCATCGGAACGAACCTTGATCGCGCCCGATTCAGGGACCACGGCCTGCCTCGCGAAAGATGAGACACCGAGGTAGTGGTGAATACTCTCCCCACCGCGCGAGAGGCGACTCGTCCCGTCGAAGAGGACACCACCCGGAGCCACGACAGTGGCCGCCAGTTCGCACTGAGCTGGTCGTCCGAGCTCGCAGTAGCGGCACTTTCCGCAGTAGGGCACCCAGGACAGGACAACGTGGTCGCCAACGTCGAGTGACGTGACACCCTCGCCGACCGCGGCGACGACACCGGAGCCTTCATGCCCCATAACCAGCGGCAGCGGTACCGACCACTCGCTACGAATAACGTGCAGGTCCGAGTGGCAGACTCCAGCAGCGGCGATATCCACCAGGACCTCACCAGGGCCGGGAGCAGCGAGAACAACATCACTGTAATGAACTCTCTTACCGTCGAAAACCACAGCCTTCATCAGCCAAACCTCGTTGTCAGTCCCGGTGCACCGTCGCACTTTGCGAAGTGGATCAGATACTTACAGGTTTTATGGCATAAATCAATCAACTCGTATCGCGAGTGCTGGAATGCGCGATCATAGAGTCATGTCATCCCTCCCAAGCGAAGCCCGAGGCATGGAAGACGTGGGTCCCCAACTCCGGAAGACGCGCGTAACCCGAGGAATGTCCCTCACCAAAGTTGCCGAAATGGCCGGGATCACGAAGGGTTTCCTGAGCCTCGCCGAACGTGGCAAGACGCGAGTTTCCGTTCCCGTGCTCCTGAAGATCTGTGAGGTCTTGGACGTCACGATCGGCTCACTGTTCACCTACCCGAGCGAACCGCTCGTTCAGGGCGGAGTCCCCATTTACATGGGCGGTGTCGACCTTCAGGAATTTCTGCTTACGCCAGTCTCCGAAAAGCACATTCAGGTCATGCGTACGACCATGCAGCCTCAGGGCGGCTCCGACGGGGTCTACACGCTCGACGCAGAGTCGATATTCGTTGTCGTGACACAGGGCCAACTGTCGCTCGAATTGGATGGACAAGTACAAGTCCTCGAGGCAGGACACTCGATGACGTTTTCCGCACGCAAGCCCCACAGCTGGCATAATCCCTTATCGACTGAAAGCCAAGTTCTCTGGGTCATCTCGCCGCCCTTGTCAATGAAGAAACAGGACGCCCTCGCCCGGCAGATGGGCGATGCCGGCATTCACTAGGAGCACGGTCGGTACATTGGAAACCAGGGGTTTCGATTGCCCAGCCGATGGTGCGCTCGCCATGTGCCGTCGTAATCGACGATGACGATCGCACGACTCTCACGACCACCGATCAGGCAACCAGGGGTTGGGGTCGGAAGCCCGACCCGGGCGCGCGGTCGCAGATAGACGACATGTAGTCGTCTTGCCAGCAGGCGCCCGGGTCATGGAGCCCCGCCGCGGACATGCACCCAGCGGCGGGCCCGACCGGATCGGTCAGGGACGGATGTACGCGCCAGACTCGATCGGCAGGCCGGCCTCTACCCAATCCTGAATGCCCTCGCTGTACTTGCGAATATTGGAGTATCCAGCAGCAGTGAGCATGTTCGCAACGTTCTGACTGTTCGGGCAGGAAGCATTCGAACAGTAGGTGATGATCGCGGCGTCCTTGTCCGGAAGCAAGCTCGAGGCCTGCAGCGCGACATCCGCTCCCACGAGTGGCAGCGCCCCCGGAAGGTGCTGCTGCTCGTAGTACATGCCTCCCAGCGCGTCGATCACGGTGACGGTCCGAGAGTCGATGGCCGCCTTGAGGTCGTCGCGGGTAATGAGTTTGGTCATGATGCCCTTTCTTGTTTATGTGCGTGCGCACGCAACAATATCAATCTGTGCGTGCGCACGCAACTCGGGTATGTTTTAGGGCATGCCCTCTCGCAAGAAGCTCGCCGCCGAAGCTTGGGGCGCACTGCTTCAAGTGCACGCCGCCCTCGTCCCTGCGCTGGACAAGGAAGTCCAAAGGCAGACCGGCTTGCCTCTGTCGTGGTACGACGTGCTGCTCGAGCTAGCGGCGGAACCTGCCGGCCGGCTGCGGATGACCGACCTTGCGGAACGGGTGGTCCTTAGCCGATCCAGGGTCAGCCGTCTCGTCGATGAACTGGCGAGCCGAGGCCTGATCACCAAGGAGGAGCATCCAGACGACCGGCGCTCAGCGTACGCAGCAATCACAAAAGCGGGACTCGCCGAGTTCCAGTCAACCGCCCCGGTTTATGTGAGCGCGATCGAATGCCAGTTCGCGGCCAACCTCACAGACGAGGATCTAGCACTCTTGGGGCGAGTCCTCAACAAGATCCGAAAGCCCGCAGGATGACCCTAAGGCCAATAGTGCCCGAGAATCTGGCGTTCACGGAACTATAAACAACGGAGTTCAAGTCCCCAACGCGTTCCCGCACGAGAATCGCGTGCATGAAAGCGCCGATTCATTGAAGAGCTCACAACGACGGGATGTCGCCCTCGACGCAGGATTCATCGGAGCGCCTCTTCACGCCTCCTCCTCAAAGCAGAGCGGGGGTGTCGGCGCCGTTTGACGGCGAGCCGACGACCACACAAACTCAAGTAATACAGCTACTTGACGTCCCGACGATCAACAAACCGCCTGCGGTATTCCGTTGGGGTGATGCCGACCAGTCGCGTGAAGTGATGTCTCAGCAAGGGGGCCGCACCGAACCCTGATTCTGCCGCGATGTCCTCAACCGAAAGACGCGTATCGTCCAACAGCTCCCGCGCGCGTGCGACTCGTTGCTGGGTGAGCCACGTATGTGGCGCACAGCCGACTTCGGCCATGAAGCGACGTGTGAGCGTCCGTTCCGCAACACCAGCGACGCGTGCCATGGCCGCGACCGTGATGGTGCGCGCGAAGTTTTCGGTGATCCAATCAAGAGTGGGCTGCAGACTCTGATCTGAGCGACCAACCACCGGTCTCTCGATGAACTGCTTCTGACCCCCGTCCCGGTGGGGCGAAACAACCATGCGTCTTGCAATTCGGTTCGCCACGGCCGAGCCAAGTTCCGTGCGCACAATGTGCAGGCAGGCGTCGATCCCCGCGGCCGTGCCCGCGCTGCTGACGATCGTCCCATCCTGCGCATAGAGGATGTCGCTGTCAACTCGCACGGCCGGGTATTCGCGCGCCAGCAGTTCCGCATAGCGCCAATGCGTGGCCACCGTGCGGTCGTCCAGGAGCCCGGCCGCTGCCAGCGCGAAGGCACCCGAGCAAAGAGACATCACGTACGCACCCCGTCGCTCAGCATCCCGTAGCGCGCTCATCACCGCTTCGCTCGGCGGGCCGGTGAGCGACGACGAGGGGACGGCGACCAGATCAGCGTCTGCTGCGGCGTCCAACGCCTTGGTTGCCACAACGAACGAGCCTGGTCCCGCTGCCAGCGGCTCGTTCGGATTCTCGGCACACACTACATACTCGAACTTCGGCACTCCGTCGGCCGACCGATCAACGCCGAACACTTCTGTGAGCACGCCGAATTCAAACAGAGCGACGGGGGGTTGAAGGATGACGGCGATCTTCTTGAGCACTCGACCAGTATGGCCGTATCTTGTCTATAAGCCGCGTTTATGCCACTGGCATGTGCCAAGTTACAACACGACGATAGGTCTTATGTCCCTTCTCTCGAGCAATGTCTCATCCCCTTCTCACAGTGCACCGGGCGTCATGACGGCGTGGACCACGACCGGCAACGGCATAGAGAATATGTCAACCGTCTGGGTTCCGGTGCCCCAACCCGGCCGAGGCGAGGTGTTGGTCAAGATCGCCGCCCTCTCGCTGAACTATCGCGACCTCATGGTGATCAATGGGGTCGGCAACTGGAAGCCAACGAGCCGCGTGGTGCCGCTTTCAGATGCCGTCGGCACAGTCGTTGGCGTCAGAGAGGGCGTTGACCGGTTCGATCTCGGGGATCGTGTTTCGGCCATGTTCCTGCCGAAGTGGCGATCGGGTCAGCTTACCCGCGAGACGTATGTGAATCCGATCGGCGGACCCATCAATGGCGGCATGTTGGCCGAGTACGTGGTCGTGTCACAGGACAACGCCGCGAGAACGCCGCGCAGCCTCGACGACGAGCACGCCGCAACTCTCCCGATTGCCGCCCTGACCGCATGGCATGCCGTGGCACGGCGAAGTCGCGTCCAGCGGGGTGAAACAGTACTGATCCACGGCACTGGCGGCGTGGCCTTGTTCGCGCTGCAGTTTGTCCTGGCGCTCGGCGGGATTCCGATCATTACCTCCAGCAGTGACGAGAAGCTGGATAGAGCGCGCAAATCCGGCGCCGCATACTCGATCAACTACAAATCCACCCCCGACATCGCCGCGGAAGTGATGAGGCTCACTGGCGGGGAAGGGGTCAATCATGTGATCGAAACGATCGGCGGGGAAAACCTCAATCGATCGCTTGAAGCCGTGAAGATTGGCGGGACGATTAGCTTCGTTGGGCTCATCGCCGGCCTGGCCGCGCAGATCAACACCTACGAATTCGTGACAAGACATGTGACCATTCACGGAATCGAAACCGGATCGCGGGAAATGTTCGAGGAGATGGTCCAGTTCATCGATAACCACGGGATCGTTCCTGTCCTCGACTCTACGTACCCCGTTCACCGGATCCGTGAGGCGCTGCAGCATCTGACAGAGGGCAAGCACTTCGGCAAGGTTGTGATCACGATCCCAGCCTCGAACCTCCAGTAGTTCATCCGAGTTATCCCGGACGAGTCGGCGCGCGAGTCAGATCCCACGCCAGCTCCACTGAAGCTCAGTGTCGAGCAGGATTATGTCCTCCCGCGCTGCGTGCTGCTGGAGCGGGACTCCCCCTCGCAGATATGGGCGTGGTGCTCGGCAGGAGCGCGAACGGTTCCAAAATGCCGGGGCGTCTGCTGCCCTTCAGGCCAAGCCCTGCCAAGGCACGAGGTCAGAATAGACCGTCTATGTCGTGCCCAGGCACTACAACGGGGCATTAAGTGAAAGCTTCTCAAGGTCAGCAAGCGGCTTCCGTTTGCTCCCCCGGCTGCAGCACGAGCTCCCTACAGGTCACGTCCTCGCGAGTGGTGGGGTTCCCCAGTCGTGAGCGTTGACGATTCTGTGCGACCCCAACCGATCCCGATGCCCGTACCGGGGCCAGCGGATTGTCGGCCTGAGTCATATCAATCTCTATGACCCGGCGCGGAGGACGTCCGGCAGCTCTCGGACGAGCACCTGGACGACATGTTCGCTACCTCGCCGGTGGACAGGGTGCACGCCCTGCACCACAGGTGCACTGTCCGAACTGGGGCAACGTTTTGGACTGCAGAGAAGACGGCGCTCAACTGCACTGCGCCGCACCTTTAGGCCCGGCCTCTGGGGCGCAGTGGCTATCGGGCGTCCGGGCGGAGCCGTGGTACCTGTTCGAGCAGATCGGCGGTGGTAACGACCGTGGCGAATTCCCCGTCTAGATTTACCCCGGTCATCCGGGACAGGGCAGCTGCCGCGACGTTCTCACCGTCCTGAGCGATGCGGTCAAAGGTATGGGTGGCGTCCAGGGGGAAGTACACCCGGTAACCGAGGTTGCCCCCCACTCGCGCTGTGGTTTCGCAGCAATGGTTGGTTGTGATTCCGCAGACGACCAGTTCCTCGATGGCGTTCTCTTGCAGCCAGGCGTGCAGGTCAGGAGTGCCGTGGAAGCTGGAATTGACACTTTTCGTCACCAGGAGATCCGAGGTGCCCGTGATGATGTCCTTGAACGCGTTTCCGGGGTTATCCGGGTGGAGAGGTGAGGAGGGTGCGGTGGAGTCATGGCGGACGAAGATGACGGGTCGACCGGTTTCCCGCCAGCGCGTCAACAGAGCCTCGATGTTCGCCTCGCACGACGGATTATCTCGCGGACCCCAGTAGGCGGCCTCATCGAAGGCCTGTTGGACGTCGACAATCACGAGAGCGGCGCGCGGATCCAGGATTCGAGGCAAGGACCGGTGGTCAGTCATGGTGTTCCGTTCAGAGAGTTGCGTCGTTCTATGAGGATGGTATCGCGCCACGTGCCAGCAGCAGGTCCGTACGACATCAGCGCGATTCGTTCACGTCGGCCGATAACCCGGAATCCGGCGCCCTCGTGTAGGCGCAGGCTGGCTGTGTTCTCCGGGAAGACCGAGGACTGGATCGTCCAGTGCCCATTCTCCTCGGCGGCGGTGATGAAGCTCTTCAGGAGCAGGCTGCCGACGCCGGCGCCGCGCGCGTCTGATGCGACATAGACCGAGTGCTCGATGACTCCCCGGTAGACCGCGCGCGTAGACACGGGTGTTGCAGCGACCCACCCAAGGACTCTGTCGTCGTCTACAGCGACGAGGCGTGGTTCCAGGATGCGCGTGCAGTCGAACTGCGCCCATCCGGCCGGCGGGTTCGCCTCAAAGGTGGCGTGGCCAGTGGCGATCCCCGCGGCATAGATCGTCCGCACAGCCGGCCAGTCCGCCGCTGTCATGGGGCGCACGATCGTCACGAGCAGAACCCCTCAAGCGGTGTCGCGGAGCACGACGACGTGGACGCAAGCGATGCGGAGCAGACGGCGGCGGCAGGCAAGGTCAGGGCGACGGTTGATGCCGCGGTGCGGCCACCGTCGAGGTGCGCGACTCTGGAGCGGACGGCGTCAAATATCGGGAGTTCGTCGGCTGATATTGCCGACTCAGTGGCGCCACGCAGAACCAGCGGCCCCGACACATACTCAGCAGTTGCAGGGTCGAACACCGGATCGGTGAGGAAGGTCCGCCATCCGAATTCAACAAGCATCGTTGCTGTATCTACATTCGCCACAGTCGTCTGCAATGGTCATCCTTTGAATTCTGACTTCACCATCAGATAAAACACGTACGTACGATCGTACAGGTAATTTGGGCGACTATACGCACGATGGACTGGGGCGTATCCAGTACAGGCTCGACCAGAAGTCGACGACGACGCCGATGCCGGTGACGGTGACGGCGACTTGCCTATTCAACGGTGCGCGCATGCAGGTGCTCCCTCTTACGACCCGATCAGTTTGAAGTCCAACCCACCGGACGTCTGTGCCGTGCCCCGAGACGCCCAGTTGGCTGCAAACAGTTCATCCGTTTCAACTAAGGTCAGAACGATTCGGGAGCATGGCACACGCAGTCCTACCCCTGGCACACGCCCGGACGGCGCCGGCGACGAGCTCTGCACTCGCGGACGAGCGGTCAGCTGCAGCAGCCGGCTTGAGAAGGATGTCTGGTTTCGTCGGCCGTCGCACATGAGGATCCGTCCGGCGTGAGGCTGGTGGAGCACACGCCCGTCGCCGGCAGCGTGAGCTCGACGTTGCTCGCTGCCGTGATGTCGCCGGCGATCCATGCGGTGATGGAGCGTACCTGTTCGTATCCGGTGGCGAGCAGGAAGGTGGGCGCGCGGCCATAGCTCTTCATTCCTGCCAGGAAGAATCCAGGCTCCGGGTGGGTGAGCTCGGCAAAACCGTGAGGCTCGACGTCGCCACAGGTGTGGACGTTTGGGTCGATGAGCGGCGCGAGGCGCTTGGGCGCTTCAATGATCTCGTCTAGTTCGAGGCGGATCTCTCGAAGCATGCCAAGGTTCGGTCGAAATCCGGTAGCGCTGACCACGAGGTCGGTGTCGTGCTGGAAGAATTCGCCGGCGCGGGCGCCGTAGAGGCGGACTCCGTCGTCGATACGGCCGAGTCGCACGATCTCGAATCGGTCAACAACGTCGATACGCCCGGCGCTGACGAGCGCGTCGACGCGGCGGCCGATCGACGCCCGCGCAGCGAGCCCGTCGTCGTCAGAAGTCGTAACCCGGGCAGCGCTTGCGTTTCGGATCAACCACGTGATTCGAGTTCTCGGTTCCTGCTCGGTCAGCTCCGCCAACGCCAGCAGCGTGTTCGCGGCGGAGTGACCTGCGCCGACCACCGTCGTATGCCGGCCGGCGAAGCGCTCGCGATCACGACCGAGAACGTCGGGCAGGGCGTGGCTGACCCGGTCGGCAACCTCGGCGAGTCCGAGTGGATCCAGCCCCGACGAGGCGAGGCTGTTCGGATGCGCATAGGTGCCCGACGTGTCGATCACGGCGCGCGCAGTGAACTCCTGGACGCCCTCAACGGTTCGAGCACGGATCAGGAACGGCGTCGACGCACGATGTGCAGTGCGGGTGCGGTCCATGCCCCGCCGAGTCACCGCCTCAACCACGACGCCGGTCCGGATGCGCAGGGCAAGTGAGTCGAGCGCCGCAAGGGGCTCCAGATAGTTCTCCACGAGTTCGGCACCCGTCGGGAGACCCTCGGGGTCCGGCAACTGCCACCCAGTTGCTTCGAGCAGTCGGCGCGACGCGGGGTCAACGACGTGCTTCCACGGCGAGAACAGCCGAGTGTGCCCCCACTGCCGAATGCTGGAGGCGATCTCGTCGCCCGACTCGTAGATCACGAATTCGATTCCGCGCTCGACGAGGTTGGCGGCGGCAGCAAGCCCGACCGGGCCCGCGCCAATGATCGCGACCGGCAGGGTTTCCAGGCTGCGCTGCTGCACGCTCGGGACGGCGAGATCGATCAATGTCATGATGGTGTGCTCCCTTATATATCGATGAACGTCGATGTCTTGAGTTTGCACAGTTCATCGACGTTTGTCAATATTCGAGTAAAAGGCCACCAGGCCCACAACGCTGCTCCCTCTGAACCAGACTGAGGCGGCCCCTGCTGCACGCCGCAATCCAACGAAACCATCGATCCGGAGCGCGCAGTCGGTCTCGCGAAGAAGCTCAAGGCACTCGCTGACCCGACCAGACTCCGACTCGTATCACCACCGACCACGGTGCTGCCCACAGCACAAATCATCAGCTGAAGTGGCCGAATGAGTGTTTCACAGTGTCGAGCGTGAACTCCGATCCTGGCCAGAACCGTGTCGGTGATTCCTCGCGGGAGAGATAGGAGGTGATCGTGGGCGTGGGCAGCCCGGGATAGGTGACTCTCTTCCCTGCGATCGTGTGGTTTAGGTCGATCACCCGTCGCGTGTGGCGATTGGGGCTGGCCCCTCAAGGAAAGTTGGATTGTTAGGCATCAATTGTTCCCATTCATGGTTTGCGAGAAGTGGTCGGCGGTCGATAGCAAGCCCGGTGCCTTTCCACCGGTCTCGCCGGGGCGACGGGAAGAGGCGACGCGATGAACTCGAGCACGGCGTCGAGGGTGACGTCCGCCGATAGGATGCGCCGATGCCCGAGCCCCTCGGTGACGACCAGGTGCGAGCGCTCACCGTGAGCGGCGTGCAGTTGCTCCGACTGCTCGATGTCGACGACGGGGTCCACTCGATCATGGAGCAGTAGCAGAGCGACCGCGGCCGGAAGTGGGTTCAGGACCCCGGAGAAGCGTGAAAGTGCATCAGGTTCGTTCGCGAAGACCCGGCGCACGAACGCTGCGCCCAACTCTGCCGTCGCGGCCGGCTCCAGACCAAGCGACTGCCCGAAGTAGCTGAGCAGGTATCCGGGTTCGGCAACCCCCGAAATGCCAACTACACGTTGAGCGTCAAGGCCATTGGCCACGGCGGAGATCGCGCCGAGCACGCCGAACGAGTGGGCGACGACTGCTTCGAAGGATCCGTGCTGGCGCTGCAGCTGAACCATTGCGTCGACGTACTCGCGCACGTCGGTGTAGCGCCCGTCGGAACTTCCGTTGGCGGGCGCATCGAAGGAGACGACGGTGTAACCTTCGGCGCGCAGCTCACGGATGAGGCGGGCAAACTGGACGGCCCGGCCGCGCCAACCGTGCACGAGCAGCACTGCGCGCGCGCCGGTCCCCCACTGGTAGGTGACGACGTTTTTGTTGTTCACGGTGATGGTTCCCACGCGAGCGCTGTCGTGGGTTGCACGTTCGTCGGGGCGCACGGGCAGACTACTGCCCACACGCCTGAAGAGGATAAGGGCGAGTCGACCAGCCAGGCGCGGGGAGAGAGTTTCAGCAGCGGAAAAGGCCATCCGGATGACACTAGGCATGCTGGACTCCTCACCAGAAGAACAAGACGAACGTCCGTACATTCAACAATACGGATGATCGTACTACTAAACTGGTGTCATGAAGCCACTGGACGGTCGAAGAGCCCGCGGCGACGAGTCACGCCGCGCCGTTCTGGCTCGTGCCGTTGATATTGCGTCCGTCAACGGGCTGGAGGGGCTCACTATCGGGCGTTTGGCAGCCGAGGTGTCCGCGAGCAAGAGCGGCGTGGCCGCACTCTTCGGCACCAAAGAGCAGCTCCAGCTCGCCGCGATCGAGACTGCACGCGGCATATTCACCGCCTCCGTCATCGACCCGGCGCGCACAGAACCTCGCGGTCTTCGCCGACTGTGCGCCCTCCTTCGAAGCTGGATCGACTATTCTGCCGACCGTGTTTTTGAGGGCGGATGTTTTTTCTTCGCTGTTTCCGCTGAATTCGACTCTCGGCCCGGCGTTGTGCACGACGCCATTGTGCGGGCTGTCGACGAGAGAGACGCATACATTGCCGCCAACATCGGTCACGCCGTCGATCAGGGAGAGCTGCTCGACACCACCGTCAGCCGACAGCTCGTGTTCGAACTCACTGCTTTGATCGAGGCGTCCAACTCGTACTCGCTCCTACGCATGTCTGCGGAACCGTACGAATTCGCTCGCGGCGGCGTCGTATCCCGACTCCTGGCGAGCGGCGCCAACATGACGGTTCTCGCTGAGGCTGGCCTCGTAGATCCGGTCCCCGGCGAACCCGGCACCGGTCGACCCTATCCGCCGAGAAGCGCGGTACCCAACTCGCTTCGGAAATAGAGTACAACGCGGCCATGGCGCGTCGAGGTGACGAGGCGTCCGGCGTGGAGTGCCCGCAGGTGCTGATTGACTGCGGACGTCGTAACGCCCATACGAAGGCCGAGGTCCGTGGACGAAGTTGGCTCGCTGAGAACCGCCAGCAAAGCCGCTCGGGTTCGGCCGAGCAGTTGAATGGCCCCTGCATCAGTCGCCGACGTGCTTGTCTCCCACATCGCACCCTGGCCGCGTGCCGCGTACAGAATCATCGGCGGCCCGCTGGGATCACTCGGTGCGCTGGCGCCGCTCGTGAAAATGGTAGGCACGAAAGTCATACCGCGCCCTGCCACTGCCTTTGAGGTCGTCCGTTTGCACTCCACCTGCACAGAAAGGACGGCGTCGGCGATGGACACCCTGGTGTCAATGGTATTTATCATCGCCGACAATCCGAACTGTGCAATCTGCCGACCGCGATAAGCAATGTCAGCCTCGAGAAGGGTGCGCATCCGAAGCCAATGTGGTTGAAAGCAACTCTCCCAGTACCGCTCGAGAATGTTGGCCGTTCGGTCGAGAGCGGCTCTCGGATCGCCCCTCAACGCGGCCGGCATCTCGCCATGTAAAGCCTCGATCTGCCGCGTGAAAAGCGAAGGATCAGTCGACCGGAATCTGTCCAGCTCGTCGACGATCCGCGTCAGGGGACTTCCCGGTCGCGGATTGAGCAGGTCCGGCGTGCTCAAGCGCGTGTCGATCAGCGCGAGCAGCAGTTCAGTGTCCAGGCGTGAGCGCGCCTTTTCCGTGCGCCTCAGCCAGGGAAGCTGGAGCGGAAATCGGGCAGGGTCCTTGAGGGCACGGAGCGAGAGCCCCATCTCGCACAGGGGGGAAATACCGAATCGCACTTCGCCAACGTCTTCCTCAGTCAGCGTGTAGGTCAGCATGAAGCAATACCCTACATCAGTTCTTTTGCGCCCTCACCTCTGGCAGAACTGACATATGCCTACCAACGCTCCCGCAATCGACCGCATCGAAGTGCACCCCGACGGCCCATCAAGCCAACAGATGTTACGGATTCTCGCCACTCAGATATTCTTGAACTCTCTTGGACGCGGTGTCTTCCTGGCTCTCACCGTCCTGTACTTCACATTGATCGTCGGACTGAGCGTCACGGAAATCGCCGTCATTCTTACTGTCTCAAGCGCGTTGGGCGTGGCCACATCGTGGCTCGGTGGCAGCCTCGCCGACAGAGTGAGCGCCAAGCGACTCCTTCTCGCGCTCCTGGTGGTGGAAGGGCTTGCCTTACTGTCCTATGCTTTCGCCTCGTCGTTTATGGTTGCGCTCGTCATAGCCTGCGTGGTGAACGGGGCCAGCAGTAGCAGCAAGGCCGTGAGAGCGACCATCGTCGGCCGGGCCTTCGAAGGCGAAGTCCGGATCAGGACACGAGCGATCCTACTTACTGTAGGAAACGTCGGAATTGCACTTGGCGGCGCGGCGGCGAGCATCCCGCTGTTGTTGAATGTCCCGGACGCGTACCGCCTAACAATCGGTATTGCAGGTTTCGCGACCTTGATCAGCGCCGCCCGTATCGCCGCCCTGCCACGCCGCGTCGACGCTCTTGTGCTCTCCAAGGTCGATCGGGCGGCCTCAGCTCACTTGGTTGGCCGGTCACCCTGGCGGGACCCACGCTACCTGGGCCTGGCAGCGCTCTCCGCGCTCTTCGGAATACAGTTCGGTCTCGCCGAAATTGGCCTCCCGTTATGGGTCTTGCACCACACGGAGGCCCCGGTTGTCGTCGTTTCCATAGCTCTGATCGTCAACACGGTTTTGGTAGTCGCCCTGCAGATTCCGCTTTCGCGCGGTAGCCATGACATACGACGCGCAGGAAAAGCGGTTTCCTTGGCGGGCCTATTCATGGCTATTGCGTGCGCCGTCTACGCTGCGTCCGCAGGAGTGTCTCCCGTACTGGCTCTCGCGCTGATCCTCGCCGCAGCTGTTGCCCATACGTTCGGCGAAATCCTCTCCTCAGCGGGAATCTGGGGCCTTAGCTATGAGCTCGCCGACCCGCGTAGCGCCGGCGCATACCAGGGACTGTTCGCGATGGCGTTCTCAATCGGCACCATGGTGACCCCCGCTGTTATCGCCGTAACCGTTGTAGACAATGGAACAGCAGGTTGGGTCGTACTCGGCGTGATCTTCCTCGCTTCATCGGCCGGCATTCGCACGATCGCTCATCGTGCCTCGTCGAGCGCATGATCGTGTTGCACAGTTGATGGCGACCGAACGTCAGCCGCAGAAATCAGACGTGACTACGAATTCACGCCTCTTGAGAGGCGACCCGGGCGTGGCATGGATACGATACCCCCATGGGTCCTGACCGGTCGGGTTATGAAGTTGATTTTCTCGACACCTTCGAGGGTGACGAACTTGACCGAGCGCGTTGGGTTCCGTCGTACCTTCCTCAGTGGGGTAGCCGCGCGTTATCTGCTGCGCGGTACGTGCAGCAGAACGGCAAACTCCGGCTTCAGATCGAGTCGGATCAGCTTCCATGGTCGCCGGAGCACAACGGCCGCTTACGCGTGTCAAACCTTCAAACCGGGGTGTTCGCGGGTCCGGTCGGCAGTGAGATCGGCCAGCACCGATTCACGGCGGGGTTGCGCGTCCGCGAGGCCCAAGAGGAGCAGCGTTTGTACACGCCGCTGTACGGAATCATCGAGGCGCGGATAGCTGCGATCGCCGATCCGAACTGCATGGTGGCGCTGTGGATGATCGGCTTCGAAGACCAACCCGACCGTTCGGCGGAGATCTGCATCTTTGAGATCTTCGGTAAGGACGTCGCCGAAGACAAAGCCGTTGTGGGCATGGGTTTGCACCCGTTCGGTGACAAGCGGACTCATGACGACTTCGTCAAAATCCCCATGGCGATGGACGCACTTGAGTTCCACACCTACAGCGTCGAGTGGCTGCCAGGCGAAGTCAGGTTCTTCATTGACGATGAACTGGTCGCATCCATGGAACAGTCTCCCGACTATCCGATGCAGCTCATGCTGAACGTGTATGAATTTGAGGCGACAGCCGAAGAAAGCTACCCCAAAGTGTTCGAAGTCGATTGGGTGCGGGGCTGGCGACCATTCTCCGATTCCACCAGTTCGTGACCACGCGGTGAGCACGTCGCCTACGCGGCCCTCCGCTGAGAACCAGCGATAGGCGACGTTCATCAACCATCGAACCTACAAGCGCTACTCGCCACGGCTCGCAGGCTAGCGTTGTAAAGCCTCGAGGGAGGGGTGAAGGTGCTTGGTGCCGAGCGCAACTGCTGCCTGGCGCGTGGCCGCCAAGAGGGCCTCATCTGTGGATGCGCCGGACAGGGTGGCATCCAGATAACCCGCGAGAAACGCATCGCCGGCGCCGTTTGTGTCCCTCACATCCACCGCCACCGCGTTCACACGGTGAAGCCCGTCGGCGTCGAATGCAACGGCGCCGTCTGCGCCGAGAGTACACACCACTGCAGCGGCGCCTCCCTCCACCCGTGCGCGCATGAACGGCACCGGTTCATCCATTCCATCACCGTTCATGAAGACGAAACTGGCCACCTCGATGAACGGTTGGTGGAATTTGGACAGGCCGTCGTAGTCGTGCACATCCGTCCAGATGGGTATGCCAGTACCCGCGGCCGCGGGGAGGAGAGCTCGGGATGTCTCGGACAGGTCCATCACCAGCGCCGCTGCATCCACACTCAGCGCCTCGAATTGGGCGATGTTCGGTGCGATGAATCCGGGCACTGACAGGTAGATCGACACCCGCTCTCCGGCAGGCGTCATCAGGTTCAGGTGCCTTTCGCTGTCGCCGGGAATGTTATCTGCGACCACGGTGATGTCGGCGGACTCGAGCGCCGACCGTAACCGGTCGGACTCGGGGTCGTCGCCCAGGACGGTGTGACAAATGACGTGGCGGCCCAGTCCTGAAAGGTGCAGCGCTTTTCCTGCAGACGTTCCGCCGATCGTCTCGAAATGCTCGAGGGCGAACTGAGTGTGGGGGTGAGGCTCCGGCAGCCGGTCGAGGTACACAAGCTTATTCCACGAGACCGGCCCGCAGATGAGAATGTGATCGTGCACTGCTCGGAGCCTCAATTCTCAAGGGGGTCTGTGGTTCGGACCAGATTGACCCAGGCAGCTAGGCGGCGCGTTGCCAACTCCCGGCGATCGCCACTGGCATAACTCTACGCATTGACTGAATCTTCAGCGCACGGAATCGACTCTCGGGAACGGCAACTCCGCGGCACCGCAACCTCGATTCGGAGCCCCGTGTCAACCAGGCGTGTCACGGCCAACTCACTCGCGCCACACTGACGCGTCACGAGCGCCAGCGCCACCGTCTAGACCGTGTACTCAGCTCCGTGAGCAGTCCTTTCAGCCGGCCCTTGACGTCGTGGAGATCGCGGCCGCCGGTGTCGATGTCTCTGCCGACACGGTTGACGAGTTCCCAGTCTTCGTAGCGCTTGCCAGGCATGATCGGCCAGCCCATGGCGAGGCTGTGCGCATCGGTGAAATGGATGGTGGGCTGGGGGTCAGTCATGGAGTTGTTCCATTCAGAGTGCTGCCTCCGTCGGCGAGTGGGGCTCATGCCCCAAGGTCCCGCGGCACGCCGGGGGTGAGCCACTTGAGACGATCGGTCAGGCCGGCTCCTGCAAATGAAGCCACGATCTCGTCTTCTGTTTCTGTGAAGTGTTCCCAAGAGGAGTAATGAATCGGTACCACGATGTCGGCCGCGAGAGAGGCGGTGAACTTGGCTGCGCTCGCGCTGTCCATACTGATCATCTGGTCCCCGAGGATGGCGAACTTCGCCGCGCCGAGGTGCAGCACTGCTACTCCGATCGAAAAGATTTCGCTGATTTGATCAAGGTCGCTCTCATAGGTGGTGTCGCCGGAGATGTACAGGACCTTCTCTTCCCCAGGCACCTGGAGGATGAACCCAATCACGTCTCCCGCGGGACCGTGATGTGCAGGCGTCGCTGTGATGATCACAGACTTATCACCCACCGCGACCGTGTGGCTGCTCCAAGGCGCAACGCCCACCGCGTGGCCACCCAGCCGTCCCGCACCACTTTGGGTGGTTATGACGAGCTTGCCGTCCAGCAACCTCCTGCCGGCCTCATCTAGGTTGTCCGGGTGTTCGTCGTGACTGAGCAGCACGGCGTCAATTGGCGGAAGTTCGCTCGCGGGTATGGCTGGCTTGATGGTGCTCCGCAGGACTACCGGCCCCGAGACATACTCGGTCGGAGCGGGGTCGAACACGGGATCGGTGAGGAACGTCAGCCCCCCGAATTGAACGAGCATTGTTGCTGTGCCGATATGCGTCAGGGTTGTCTGCATGGGTCTTCCTCGGAATCTAGATTTTCAAACGCTCGTACCGTTTGATCGGCACGGCATTCATGGTTAGGGGCCAGAGGCCTGCATCGCTGACGAGAGGGCCAGCGTACGAGCCATAGTAACTATACGCACGATCGTACAGTATGTCGCAAGTTTTGAGTGAAGTGCGATGAAATCGGATGCTTCCAGGTCCCCCTCGCGATCTTCGACCTCATGGAAAAGGCGGTCGAGGGCGCGCTCTCATCGCGACACCAACTGTGATGCTCTCAACCCTCCGTAAGAATTTCGCCGAGGATGACCGCCCATGGCTTTCACGTCTCCTCGCCTGGATGGAACAGCTGTGCCGGCGACAACATTGTCGCCGGGGCCGCGCTGCACTGGGCGCGACGCTCCGGTGACCATCGGGTCGTCGACATCAGCGGCGCCCTCAACAACCCTGCCGCCACCGGAACCCGACCGCCGGGACGGACGATGACCAGACCGCCACGGCACGTCGGCGGAGCGAGAGTATCAATGTCGTCGCCTTCGACCTCCCGCAAGGGAATCGCGCTTGACGCGGTACCCCATGGGGGTATAGGTTCATACCCCTACCGGGTATCACTCGGTCTCTACTGTCATTTACTAAAGGAGCAGCAATGAGTTCGTTTACAGACCGCGGTAGCGGTCGGCGCTGGCTGGGCTTGGCTCTCATCGCCACCGCTCAATTCGTGGTAATCATGGATACGTCGATCATCGGTGTTGCGTTACCGGACATCCAGCGTGAGCTCGGGTTCACTCCCGAGTCGCTGTCTTGGGTTTTCAACGCTTATGTCGTGGCCTTTGGAGGGCTGCTACTGCTCGGCGGGCGGCTATCCGACCTCTTCGGCGCACGGAAGGTCTTCGTTGGGGGTTGGGCGGCACTGCTCATCGGCTCGGTCCTGGCCGGAGCTGCCGGAACAGTCGCTTTCGAGATCGCGGGCCGGGCCGTGCAGGGAATGGGTGCGGCATTGATCGCCCCTGCCGCATTGACCTTGCTCATGACCCTTTTCGGGGGAACACCGGACCTCCCGAAGGCCTTCGCGATCTATGGTGCAGCGGCCCCGATTGGAGGAACAGTCGGTGTGTTCCTCGGCGGTGTGCTGACTGAATATGCCAGCTGGCCTTGGGTCTTCTACATCACGATTCCCATCGCTCTGCTCGTCATCATCGCGGCCCCCTTCGCACTGCCAGCCATACCGGCACGCAGCGGGTCAATTGACGTTGGCGGAGCGCTGACAGCAACTGGCGGGCTCACGGCGCTGGTGTATGGGATCGTCCGCGCCCCCGAGGCCGGGTGGGTCGCACCGGAAACCTGGACCGCTTTCATCGCCGGCGTCGTGTTGCTGCTCCTGTTCTTCGTCATCCAATCCCGCAGTCGACAGCCCCTCCTCCGGCTCGGCATCTTCAAGGCGCCACTGCTCGGGGCGGCGAACGTGGCACAGTTGCTTCTCGGCGCAGCATGGATTCCCATGTGGTTCTTCCTGAATCTCTACCTTCAGCAGGTTCTGGGAGCGGGAGCATTCGCATCCGGCGCCGCACTGCTGCCGATGACCGCATTGATCGTAGTCGGCATGATTGCCCTCGCTCCACGACTGCAGGCCCGATTTGGAGCCAAACCGATGATTGTCAGCGGTCTGCTCCTGCTGAGCGCCGGCCTCGGCTGGTTGGCATTCGCGCGGCCAGACGGTAACTACGTGGTCGATGTGCTTCCGGCTTCTCTCGTCGCCGCGCTGGGAATGGCGCTTGCCTTCGTCCCATCGCTCGGAACGGCCATCTCCAGTGCACGGCCCGAGGAAACGGGCACGGCCGCCGGTCTGGTGAACACCAGCTACCAGATCGGTTCAGCAGTCGGGCTCGCTGCTCTCACCGCGGTAGCCGCCGTGTTCACGGGCGCAGCCGGCGATGCGCCTGCGCTCACAGACGGCTACTCCGCCGCCTTCATGGGGGCAGCCATCATCGCCTTCGTGGGGGCCCTGGTGGTCACTGTTGCCCTGCGGCCTGCAGTTGCTGCAGTGCAAGAACCCGCGACGTCGCAAGCCGCGGCCTGAACCGCCCAGTGGGGCAATGGCACATCATGCCATGCCCCACTGGTCCGCGCCCTTAGGTCGCGTCCCGCTGAGTGTGAAGTTTCTCGACACCGTGCAGGTCAGCCTTTCTGATTCGCCACAGTGAGCTCAGGAACGGGAATCACACCGTCACTGCGCCGGCGTAGACGCCGGTGGGGGTCTCGTTCAGGGCCTCCAGTTGCCGCAAAGGTCCCTCGGAGAGGTAGCGGCGAGTGGAGGCCTCCCACTCGCTGTGTTGCTCGACGAGAAAGCAGGGCCGCGGGGCTGGCGGAACACTCCCCCGACATCGTTGCGGCCTTTGGTCTTCCTGTTGAGGCGTTCGGGTTCCTGGACCAGATCTGCTGCCAGTGTTTGGGCGGGTACCCGCAGAACGCGAGTTGGTCGTCGCGGGCGTCGTGGAGCATCTGGGCGACTTTCGGGTGGGAGCGTTTGGGCATCCGGATGACTTCGTCGGGTTGGGCCTGAGCGTGCGTCGCGCCGGGCTGGGCGAAGATGGTGCGGATCACGCTCGCGACCATCTCCTGACTCGCACGTGGCGCGATCGAGAGAATGTTGCGCTTCCGGTGCACCCAGCAGCGTCGGCCAGCGGGCGCCTTGGAACGCGGTGTCGATGGCCTTCTTCAGCCCGGTGTGGGCGTCGGAAATGACGCGCGTCACAACGCCGAGTCCTCGGGTCTTCAACGAGTAGAGGAGGCTCGTCCAGAACGCCTCCGTCTCGCCGTCACCGACGTCGAAACCGAGGACCTCGCGGCCGGCCATCGGCGGCCACCCCGATCAGGACGACCGCGGTCTGGGAGATGACGCGGGGATCGACGGGCCGAGCAATACGTGGCATAGAGGAACACGTGGGATAGCCGGTCGCGCCGAAGTCCCGCCCGCGGAACGCAGCTACTTCACCGTCCAGATCCGCACAGCTCCGCGACACTTCCGACGTCGAGGTACCAGTGTCCGAACCGAGAGCCCTTACCGGGTCGTCGACTCTCCGCTTCGAGCTGCCGTGGAGTTAGCCTCCATGACGGCGGCGAACGGGGCCCGGACTACGCGTTGGCGCCACTCGAGGAGCACGCACCTGCGACCGCCGCGAAAGACGAGATGGTGATGTGAAGATTGTCTGTCAGGACCGGACGAGGCGGGCGATCGCGTCGCTGGCCTCTTTGATCTTCGCTTGCGCATCGGGGCCGCCCAAACGGGCGGCGTCGAGCACACAATGCGCGAGATGGTCGTCGAGAAGCCCCAAACCAACAACCTGCAGTGCGCTGGTGAGCGCGCTGATCTGCGTGAGGATGTCGATGCAGTACTTCTCCTCGTCGACCATCCGAGAGATTCCTCGAGCCTGCCCTTCGATCCGACGGAGCCGCTGAAGATACTTGTCCTTATCTGTGATGTACCCGTGCGGGTGTTCGTGTGTGATGGGCATTGTGCTCATTTCCAGTTCCTTCGTTCCCACTGCCGAGGACGGCCCGGGTGCTCGCTTCGGGGCCGAGATCGATGCCGCGCAACAGCTGCGTTGAGAGCGACCACGACCGTGGACAGAGACATCAGGATCGCGCCCAGTGAATCATGGAAATATCTTGTCCTTCGTGCGCCTCACGCGTGAGATCAGAGACGTGAGGTGCGTCGTGGCCTGGTGACGTCGGCATAGAATTAGGGTATACCCCGTTAGGGTATTAGGGCTAGTCTGTGTGGCCATGGTTCCGACAGTTTTCGTGCTGTCGAAACGTCGAGGAGACACGCCCTAGAACTAGGGATCTTGGCGGCGATCTAGTCCCTCAAGTATCCGTATCGACTCGAACTGTTCCGCCGGGTGACGGCAGGCAAGTTGGTGGTCTTGCCACCTGCTGTCCCTGGGTGCCGAGAACATCAGTTGCCCCACAAGATCCCGTGTCCCAGTGTGGCGGTGAAGAGCACCCAAATCACGGCCGTTAGGACAGGTAGCATCGCGTTGCCGGTGAATGGGGTTCCGGTGGCCGACGCTGTTCCACGACGCGGCGGAAACACGAGGAGTGGAAGTCCGGCGAGCCCGATCGCCAGCACCGTGTCGAGGAGATTGGTCGGGCCGAGTGGAGAGATCGACGCGGCGATCGTTACCGCAAGTGTGCCGGCTAGCCAGGAAGATCGAGAGACGCGGCGTGCGAGCGTGGCATTGCCCGCGATCGAGAGTAGGGCGGTGCGCGTGACCGCTGCGCTGATGATGTAAAGTGTGGCACCAGCAAGTGCGACAAGGATGCTCATACCGATTCCGGGGGGCCCGAGGGTGTGTGCCAGGAGGTCGTAGAGGTCTCCGCGGCGAAGGAGCATCGCTTGGATTGCGTAGCCACCTTCCCAGAACCATGCGAACGCGGTCACCAGCGCGAGGTACAGCTGCAGCGCAGGTGCGGGCGTGCGCAGTCGAAGTCTGAGAACGAGACATATGAGGCCCGCGAGGAGGTTGGCGGCCGGGCCGCCCGCTGCGACGACGGGCGTGGGGACCGTGCACCAAAACATGGACGTCGAGACGACGGTCGGGTGGCCTCCCACGGCGAGGCACATCGATCCGTGTCCGATGAATTCGTGTACGACGGACGGAGTGATCGCGGCGAGCACCGCCACTGGGAGCAGTACTAGCGCCGGGAACCGCAACCGCTCAGCGGCAATACCGGACGAGACCTGGGCTCCCGATTCGGCCTTCATCGCTGCCAACCATTGGCGATGAACGCGTTGAGCGCGAGAGACAAACCGACTGCGCCAGTGAGGCGAACGGTGAGCCGAATAGAAAAAGGCATCAAATACTCCAAGGAGATGAGGGGGTAGGGCCGCTCCTGGCGTAGCCGCGAACGCAATATCAAGCTACGTAATGGCCATTTCCGGCACGTCCCACTGACGGGTCGAGTAGGCGCCCCCGTTGTAGTCCCTGGGTACGCCACCGGGCGTTTCTTCTGAACACGAATCCTCGAGCTGTCGCCGCTCCTGGCGAGTGAGGCACGGCTATTGTGGCTCCGAGGCTGTCATCGTGACGACAATTTTTCCGACTACCGACGGTGTCGAGAACGGTCCGGTTGCGATATCCAGGCGGTCGGCCCGCTCAGCTCGACCGCCGACTCTGACAACGGCGCGCTCAATGAGGCTAGGGCGTGTCTCCTAACGCCTCGTGAGGGTTTTCGGCGGAATTGTGCCATGTCTCGAACCGCCGCGGTGTCTGACAGTGAGTGGGCGAGAATCGAGCCGTTGATGCCGTCGTCGTCTGGCCGTCCTGGTCGTCCATTTCAGGACCATCGCCGGGTGATGGAGAGCATCATTTACCGGTATCGGGCGGGGGTCCCATGGCGGGATCTGCCCGAGGTATTCGGTCCATGGCAGACAGTGGCGCTGTCCTGAGCGCCATCATCGTCTGGTTACACGAATTAGGAGACACGCCCTAGAACGAAGTGCGAGGTGATTCATGGACATCTCTGTCTCCCGCAACGCGACAATGATCTACGCCATGTGGGCGGCGTACTTGGCGGGATTCGAGTCGAAGGCCGGCCCACATCCGCCGCAGCAGAGGTAGTACCGCTCGCCCTCGTAGTCGCGATACAGACCGGTCGCTTCGGCAGCCTTCTTGCTGACAGGGTTGCCGACCATCACCGGGCAAGTGGTAATGTCATTTCCCACGCCGCCGAGCAGGTTCTCAGGGTTGCTGCTCGCCGCGGCAGGGGTGGGCGCGCTTGCACTACAACAGCTGGAGGTCGCCTCGTGGTCGTTCATCATGCTGGGTGATTCCCTTCGTAAGTATTTGCTGGTGTGGGGTTGGTGGCGCTGTTACTTCGCGACGCTTTTGAACCCGCGCAGGCGCAGGCTGTTGCCGACGACGAAGACGCTGGATAGCGCCATCGCACCCCCGGCAAGCATGGGGTTGAGCATTCCAAGCGCCGCGATGGGGATCGCCGCGACGTTGTAGGCGAACGCCCAGAACAGGTTGGTCTTAATCGTTCCAAGCGTCTTGCGGGACAGGCGGATTGCGTCGACCGCGCTGCGCAGGTCTCCGCGCACCAGGGTGATATCGGATGCTTCGATCGCGACGTCAGCGCCGGTGCCCATGGCGAGACCAAGGTCGGCCTGGGCAAGGGCTGGGGCGTCATTGACGCCGTCGCCGATCATCGCTACAACCTTTCCTTCGCGCTGCAACCGGGCGACAACGTTGACTTTGTCCTTCGGAAGAACCTCGGCAATGACTTCTTCGATGCCCACCTCGATGGCGATCCGCCGGGCTACTGCCTCGTTGTCACCGGTGAGCAGGATCGGTGTCAATCCGAGCGCCTTCAACTGTGCGATCGCACCGACGCTGGTCGGCTTGACGGTATCGGCGACGACGAGGATACCCCGCGCCTGCCCGTCCCAGCCCACCGCGACGACCGTCTTGCCTTCACTTTCGGCGCGCGCCTTCATGGAAGCAAGTTCGCGGCTTAGCTGTTGAGACCACTCAGCGAGCAACGAATCACGGCCCACCAGTACGGCGTGGCCATCGACAATTCCCTGCACGCCCTTGCCTTCGATGTTCGCGAAGTCCTCCGGGGTCGGTAGCGCACCGACCTCCTGCGTCGCCCCCTTCGCGATTGCCTGCGCAATCGGGTGCTCCGAGGCGTCTTCCAACGCCCCGGCCAGGCGCAGCAGCTCAGCACGGTCCGTGCCGGGCTCAACGACAACGTCGACGAGCGTCATCTTGCCGGTGGTGACCGTACCTGTCTTGTCCAGAAGGACAGTATCGATCTTGCGCGTTGACTCCAGCACCTCTGGGCCTTTGATGAGCACGCCCATCTGTGCTCCGCGGCCCGTGCCGACAAGCAGCGCTGTCGGCGTCGCCAAGCCCAGCGCGCAGGGGCACGCGATCACGAGGACCGCGACGGCAGCAGTGAACGCCGCGGTCACGGGGAACCCTGCGCCCAGCCAACCGCCCAGCGCGACGAACGCGATCACAATCACGATCGGCACGAACACGCCGGAGATCCTGTCAGCTAGGCGCTGCACCTCGGCCTTGCCCGTCTGAGCATCCTCGACAAGCTTGGCCATCTGCGCCAGCTGCGTGTCTGAGCCGATCCTGGTCGCACGCATGACGAGGCGACCGCCAACGTTCGTCGTGGCTCCGGTGACGGCGTCGCCCTCGGCAACCTCAACCGGCACCGACTCGCCGGTGAGCATGGAGGCGTCCACGGCAGAGGTGCCGGAGATCACGACGCCGTCGGTGGCGATCTTCTCCCCCGGGCGCACGATGAACTCGTCACCGACCTGCAGGTCTTCAACCGGGATCTTCGTCTCGATCCCACCGCGAAGCACCGAGACCTCTTTCGCGCCAAGCTCCAGCAGTGCACGCAAAGCCGCGCCGGCCTGCTTCTTTGACCGCTTCTCGAAATAGCGGCCGGCGAGGATGAACATCGTCACACCTGCGCCTACCTCGAGATAGATGTTTGCCGCGCCATCGGACGGGGCCAACGCAAACTCGAACGGATGCGTCATCCCCGGAGTCCCTGCGGTGCCAAAGAACAATGCATACAGCGACCAGAGGAACGCGGCCGAGGCGCCAATAGAAATAAGGGTGTCCATCGTCGCGGCCCCGTGCTTGAGGTTTGTCCACGCCGCCTTATGGAAAGGCCAGGCCGCCCACAGGATCACGGGGGCTGCGAGCGCGAGCGACGCCCACTGCCAGTAGATGAACTGCAACGCGGGGATCATCGCCATCGCGATTACCGGCAGGGTCAGCACGATCGACCCGATCAGCCGGATACGCAGCGACGTTAGCTCCGGGTCCGCATCGTCGGCGTCACCGGAGGCCGCGCCGTCCTTCTTCCTGTTCTTGGGGACGGGCATAGCGGCGGTGTATCCGGTCTTCTCGACCTCGGCGATCAGCAGCGCTGGATCGTAGCCATTTGGGACTGTGACCTTCGCCTTTTCGGTCGCGTAGTTGACTGTCGCGGTGACACCGTCGAGCTTGTTCAGCTTTTTTTCGATCCGCATCGCGCAGGAGGCGCAGGTCATGCCGCCGATCTCCAACTCGATGCCTGTGCCCAAACTCGGGACCGCTGATGTGCTCATGTGCTGTTCCTTCTCTTAGCTGTTGGGAAAGGGCGAGACCTTGCGGTCAGTGCCCCTCCGGATGCGATCCGGTCTCGGCGCCCGTGGGGCCGCCGCTGTGGGCGGCATCGAGCACGAACTCGGCGGTGTGGACTTTGCCGTTCACCTGAAAGTCCAGGTACAACAGGTATCGGCCCGCAGTCGGGGCCTCTGCGGCAAAAATGATTTCCGGCCCGGCCGTTTCGCCAAACTTGGGGTCTCGACCCTCGGCGTGCACGTGTAAAAAGGCGAGATCGCCCTCACGCAGCGCAACGAGGTGACCGAACGCTCCCAGGTACGGCTCCAAGGTGGTCACCGGTTCACCATCACGGCTGATGGTGATCCTGAGCTCGCTCGACGAGCCCGCCACCATTTCGCCGTCGATCGACACCGTGAAACCTGCGACCTGATCGACCTGAGCGGGCTGCGGCGCCACAGGGACGAACGCCCCGGCCACTTGAACCGTGCGAGTGAGGGTGATCCCGGAGGCCTTTGCCCCTGCCGGCGTGAAGTCCGCAAACACGCGGTAGCTCCCAGCTTCCGCCCATCGCCAGGGCATCGACCACGTGCCCGATGGCTCGTCCAACACTGGGTGAACGTGACGGAACTGGCTGCCATCTGACCGCGCCACGATCAGATGCAGATCCTTGTCGTGTGTGTTCGTGTACTCCGTGACCGGGGCGCCAGAGGCATCCTGAATCTGGAAGCTCAGCTCGCCGAGCTCACCAACCAATGCAGGCGCCTGAACAGGCGAGAGCACATACCCGTCAACGCCAAGCGCAAGGCCCTTCAGTGTGCCCGCGGCGGCAGACTTTACCCCGGCAGCACCGGCATCGTGGCCCGTTTCATGTCCGTTCATTTCGCTCCCTTTCGTCCACCCTGCAACGACGCGGTCAGGCACGACTGCCCCGGCGATTCCAAACGCGCCACCGAACGCCACCACAAGGCCGAGTCCATAGATGGCAAGACGCACGCCGGTATTCATGCCGCCCGAACCGCCGAGTAACCCGCTTCCTCCACGGCAGCCAGAACCTGGGCATCGTCGACCGAATCAGAGCCCGTCACAGCGAGCTTGCCCGTCTGCGCATCCACCTCGATGCCTTCGACTCCAGCGATCTGGCCGACCTCTTCACGGATCGACATCTCGCAGTGCCCGCAGGTCATGCCTGTCACCTGGTACTCGTTCGTGGCCATTACGTATCCTCTTCCTCCGGCAAGGTACCCCTACCGGGTACATGTAAGTGCAACGATATACCCCACTGGGGTATTCCGCAACGATAGAAGTCCGGACAGTGGCCACAATAATTCGATGCAAAAAGGCACTCATCGGTCCCGCGAACTTCAGAAGGCGGAGCCCCATCACGATCTGGCGTCACGCTGAAATGCCAACTACTCGGTGTACGCGACGCAATCGTACGAGCTCTCGACGAGAGAGACGCATACATTGCCGCCAACATCGGCCACGCCGTCAACCAGGGCGAGTTGCTCGGCACCACTGACAGCCGACAGCTGCTATTCGAGCTCGCTGCTCTGATCGAGGCGCCCAACTCGTACTCGCTCCTACGTAGATCTGCGGGAACCATACGAATTCGCTCGCCGCGGCGTCGTATCCCGACTCCTGGGGACCGGAGCTGACACGACAGTTCTCGCTGAAGCTGGCCTCACAGACCCGCCGCCTGGCTGACCTTGACGCGAGTGTCCCATCGCCACGATCTCATTTTTAGCGCGCTGCTGACCCGGCCGTTCCCGCCTCTCTCGGCGAGGTGGCCAGTCCCGTTCAGCGCATTTGGCGGGCACGAAGCTTTCCGCAGGCTCTCATCAAACGCGGCACTACGAAGTAGACGGCGACCGGAACTACGACGACCGTTAACACGAACGCGCGAATGACCGGATTCCAGTCAGCGGCAAAGGGCGCGATCGCGAATGACCCCAGCGCGACGAGGGGGAAAATAGCGATCCAGGTGATCACCGCGCGAACGTGTATCGATAGTGGCACGGGCGGCGCTGAGGGAAGGGAGAGGTTTGATATTGGTTGTGACACGGTGGTGTTCCTTTCAATCGCACAAGAACTGATAGACCTGCGAGTGCAGCATCGATGTCCGTCTGGAGTGGCAATCCACTGATTTCACTGGCGCAGCGCCCTCTGCTCCCCCGGCACTGGCTACGCGATTCACACGTCGAGGGTGGGAGTGCACGAAAATCTCCGGTTCATCTGGTTACGCCAACGACCCCGAAGAGACATACGTAAATCTGTATCCAATCTACGAACCGGGGCGATTCGCGTCGTCGGACTATCGGGCACTCCTTACAGCGGGAAAGTAGGACCCCGGTACTAATTGGGAATCTAGCTGAGTATTCGCGTTTCTGAGCGCCACCAGTATTGCCGTTGAGCGCCACTTGGTCGCTGTCGGGGTCGCGTCTTTGAGCGCCACTGAATATTCGGGTTGAGCGCCACTGTTCGTAGGCTCCTTCTGCCGTGTGCTCTATCACGCGGCAGAAGGAGTAATCACAGATGGTACGGAAGATCAAAGCGAAGCTGGTGCTCAGGCTGCGTAGCGAGGGGCTTTCGGGGCGGCAGATCGCCGCGCAGGGATTGTCCCGGCATAGCGTGGCGGCGGTGCTCGAGGCCGCGGATCGGGAAAAGGTGACCTGGGATGATGTCGCCGGCCTGAATGACGCTGCGGTGTATGCGCGGTTGTTTCCCGACCGGGGCGCGCATGAGAGCGTGCATACGCAGCCTGACTGGGGCCACGTGCATCGTGAGCTCGCGCGGGTGGGCGTGACGCTGAAGTTGTTGCATGGCGAGTACGTTGACCGGTGCCGAGCGGCAGCCGAGACGACGATGGGATACGACCGGTTTTGCAAGAACTACCAGCAGCATGTCCTCGTCATCGGCGCCGCGTCCCGGGTGGGCCATAAGGCCGGGCAGACGGTCGAGGTCGACTGGTCCGGGCCGACGATGCAGCTCACCGACCCGATGACCGGCCCATCGACACGGGTGTTCTTGTTCGTCGGGTGCTTGCCCTTTTCGAGATACGCGTTCGTGGAACCAACCGTGGATATGCAGCAGAACACCTGGCTGCGCGCGCACGTGGCGATGTTCGACTGGTTCGGCGGCAGTGTCCCTCGGGTCGTGCCCGACAACCTCAAGACCGGCGTGATCAAGCACCCCGCCGAGGGAGAAGTGGTACTCAACGATGCGTATCGGGAGTTGGCCGCGCACTACTCGGCGGCGGTGCTGCCGGGAAGGGTGCGGAAACCGAAAGACAAAGCGAGCGTGGAGAACACCGTCGGTCTCCGTCACCGCCAGTTCGGGACCATGGCCGAGTTGCGGGCCGCTGTCTATGAGCGGATGGAAGCGTATAACCGTGAACCGTTCCAGAAACGCCAAGGCTCACGCCTGAGCGTGTTCGACGCCGAGGAACGATCGCTGCTTCGGCCTTTGCCGGCGGTCGCGTTCGAGATCAGCCGATGGGCGTATGGGCGGCGGGTGCAGAAGAACGGGCACGTGGTCTGGGAGAAGAACTTCTACTCCGTGCCCTACGCCCATATCGGCCGCGCGGTCGATCTGCGATAGCGAGCGGCTGACCAGTCACCTGCTGGCGCCGGCAGGCGCAACCAACGAGTACCGCACGCATGACGCTGATCTGCCGGGCGGGCCCAGATACCGGCAATGGGACTCGGCCCGGGTCCGAGAATGGGCCGGGCGCATCGGCGAGAACACGGTGACCGTCGTGAACCGCATCTTCGAGTCCGTTCCCGTCGACGAACAGGGCCTGGACGCGGCACTGGCGGTCCTGCGACTAACCCGCCGCTACTCGGCGGCGAGGGTCGAAGCGGCCTGCCAGATCGCGCTGGCTTCCCGGGTGCGATCGCCCCGGTATGCGCACCTGCGCCCGATTTTGGAGACCGGGCAAGACAAACCCGGCAGCAGATGGCCGAGGTTCGAGCCCGTCACCGAGACGCTTGCCGAGCCGGCCGGATACGTCCGAGGCGCCGACTACTACGCAGGAAAGACACGATGACGCGCATTGATGGGGAGAGCAAACGCAAGCTTCGCGAGATGGGAGTGGCCTCGCTGGTCGACGCGCTCGAGACCCAAGACGACACCCTCACCCTCGGGATGCCTTTCGAGGAACGGATCAAGCTGCTCGTCGATGACGCACACGCGACCTTCACCCACGCGAAAGTCGAGGGGCTGATCCGCCGGGCCGGGCTGCGCTACCCCAACGCCGACCTCCGCAAGCTCGACCTCATCGAGCAGCGGGGCCTGGACCGCGGGATCATCGCCCAGCTGGGCACCTGCACTTTCATCGAGAGACGGCAGAACGTCGTGTTCCAAGGATTCACCGGCTCCGGAAAGTCCTACCTCGGATCGGCACTGGCGAAGCAAGCCTGCCAACACCGGTATCGCGCGCACTACATCCGCATGCCCGACCTCGAAGAAGCCTGGGCCGCAGGCCGCGACAAACCCGGAGGAAAAGAGAAATTCCTCCGGAAATACGCCGCGTTCACCCTCCTCGTGATCGATGAATGGCTGCTCGACCACCCGGACGACAACACCCGCAGCATGCTCCTCGAACTCCTGGAGCGCCGCTACGACACCACCTCAACCGTCTTCTGCACCCAGTACGCCAAGAAGGACTGGCATCAGCGCCTGGGCTCCGGCGTTCACGCCGACGCGATCATGGACCGAATCGTGCACCGCACGATCTGGATCGAGACCGGCGGCACCAACATGCGCGAACACACCGCGGACAACGCGGCGTGACCCACGCCGGTGAGCGCGAGGCTGAACCGCCTGGCGCTCACCGGCAATACCCAGTGGCGCTGAAACGCAATATTCAGTGGCGCTCAACCGCAATAACTGGTGGCGCTCAAGGGGTCAAATACTCATCTAGCCGCCAGTAGCTCCGAGCTAATCGTCCGAATGTTCGGCCTCATCACGCTAGGCGGTCATCCTTTTCGCCCAGGAAGCATCGGACACAGACGTCAAGCGTTCGACTTGACGCTGGAGGAGAAGACCAACTTCACAATTACCCGCATGGTCCACCTCCGGATTGCTGTTGGTCGAACTGACTCGTTGACGTCTATTCCACAAAGAAGCTTTCGACTCCGTGCGGATGGGTACCGGTTCCCTACGTCCCGCGGTGAATTCGTCGGTAATTTGTGGGAGTTGTCGCGAGATCGCCCGCGAAGTGAAATCGCAGGTTGCTGGATGTCCCGAGTCCGCAATGCTGCGCGATTTCCTCCACGGTCAGATCGGTGACCTCGAGCAGTCGCCGTGCCTCGTCGACGCGCCGGGACGTGAGCCATCGTAAGGGGGTTGTGCCCGTCTCGGCCAGGAACCGGCGGGCAAAGGTGCGTGGAGACCAGCGCGCGTGTTTGGCCATGTCGGCGACCGATATGGGCTCTGCGAGGTGATCGACCGCCCACGCACAGGTGGCCGCGAGCCCTTCAGAGTGGGCGACGACAGGGCGCTCAACGAATTGCGCTTGGCCGCCGTCGCGGTGAGGTGCCACAACCATGCGCCGAGCAATCCTGGTCGCGGCATCGGTGCCGAAATCTTGTCGGACAAGGTGCAGGCACAGGTCGATGCCTGCGGCGACTCCTGCGCTTGTGCTGATAGCGCCGTCAACGACGTAGAGCACGTCGGGGTCGACGCTGATGCGCGGATAGCGGGAGGAGAGTTCGGCGGCGTCTCGCCAATGAGTTGTCGCCCGTTTGCCGTCCAGAAGCCCGGCGGCCGCCAACGCGAACGCGCCGGTGCACACGGAAACCATGCGGATGCCGCGCCGAGACGCTTCACGCAGCGCGTCGAGTACGGCGGCCGACGGGTCTCCAAGGGGGACGAATCCTGGAACGATGACAGTGTCCGCGTCCAGCAGCGAGTCCAGGCCACGCGTTGCCTCAATGGCGAATCCGGATGTCGTCGGGATCAGTCCCGGAATCTCCGCGCAGACCGAGAATGAGTAGCGTTCGCGCTCGTCACTGTGGCCGAAGACCTGCGCCGGTATTGCGAGGTCGAAGGCAACCACGTCGGGGAGAGCCAGAGTCACAATGTGATGCATGCAGTCAGTTTCGCACAATTCAGGCAGAATGCTTTCGATCTGTGGCATTCCTGCCACTTTCGTCTGTCGAACGGTCCTGCCATCGTGTGTCTCATGACAACTCCTACTGCCGCAGAGGCCCGACACATTGGCATCTTCCTCTTCGACGACGTCGAAGAACTCGACGCTGTGGGGCCGTGGGAAGTCTTGGCAAATTGGACCCTCAGATTTCCGGATGACGGATACGAGGTCTCCTGCCTCTCCCGTGACGGGCGTTCGGTCCGGGCTTCGAAGGGTCTCGTTCTCGGTGCACACCACTCTTTTGCGGACGCGCCAAACTTTGACATCTTGCTTCACCCCGGCGGGCAGGGAACCCGCACGCTGATGAGGGACGAAGCGCATCTGGATTGGGTACGCGCTCAGCGTGCGACGATCCCGCTCATGACGAGCGTATGCACCGGGAGCCTCGTGTACGCCGCTGCCGGTATTCTCCGGGCAAGGCCGGCGACGACGCATTGGGAGAGCCTGGGGCTGCTCGCAGAGCTCGATCCCACGATCGTGACCAGGTACGACCGTTTCGTCGACGACGGTGACCTGATTACCAGCGCCGGGGTCAGCGCGGGCATAGACATGGCACTTCACCTCGTCGAACGCCTCGCCGGTGTCGACCGCGCCCGCAATGTACGGCGGGATCTTCAATACGACCCCCAGCCGCCGGTCTGAGCTCATTCCCTACATGACGCGCCGGGACTTGGGCGCTCGTCCTGGTGCCGCGCGCCATGCAACCGTCGGATTCGCCCCGCTTCATGCTCTGACTCCGAGTCCATTCGCAGCCGCAAGGCCAATACACGCCAGGAGACGCGATGCCATTCCCCGCCGACATCAGGGCGCACGACCAGACACCACGGTGGCCTACGACCATGGTCTCACCAGCAATCGGCTGGGGAGCAGTTGTCGGAGTAGTCACGGCGGCCGCTCCACTCGGATTGTGGTGGCTCACCCCATCACTCGTCTACGCGCTCGTTTTGGCAATCATCGCGGCGGTCTACATCGGGTTCGCCGTCGCGGACGGGCGGGCACGGGTCCTCGTTCTGGAGAGCACGGTCGCGGTGCTATTCGTGGCGCTGGCAGTTGCGGCGCTCACGGGGTCCGTCTGGCTGGTCGTTGCCGGTTTCGCGGGCCACGGCCTGAAGGACCTCTGGCAGCACCGCACCCGATTCGTTCGCCACACCAGATGGTGGCCTCCGTTCTGCGCGACTGTCGACTTTGTTGCCGCCGGCATCCTGGCTGTTCATACAATTTTCACGATCTGAGGAAGACCAAACAATGCACATTTCGGATATGACGTTCTACCGCCTCTACCGGGCCCAAGAAGACCGTGTCACGCGCGCACTCGAGCAGCATCGCCGCGCCGCAGAACGGGTTACCGATCTCAGAGCGCACCGCAGAAACGACGAAGGCCTCCGCGTTGGAAACGCAGCGGAGAGCAAGGCGAGGTAGACGTCGCTGTGGACGATGCCAGTCAGGGAAGAAATAGAAAAACTAAGCAAGGAGACCTTCATGAGTCGAACACTGTTCAAAGATCACCCACGCGCAAGCCCTGCCGGAAAGGCCGCCGCTGCCCTATTCCTTGTCGTGGTGGCCTTCCAGGTGGCGCTTGCTGCAGGCGCACCATGGGGTGAAGCTTCCTTTGGTGGCTCCAATCCGGGGGTCCTTCCTGCATCTCTCCGCGCGAGTAGCGCTATCGCAGTGGTTGTGTACGTGTTGCTCGCCACCGTCGCTGGCACCCGGTGGACCGGAGGAACACTTCGTCGACGTCTGCTGTACGGTGCGGCCGCCTTGATGGTGATTGGAACGGTAATTAACGTCGCCTCACCCTCATTCCTGGAGCGCATCGTCTGGACGCCCGTGACAGTCGCGCTTGTAGTCGCCCTGTGGCGCGCTGCTCGGCACGCCTCGCTCTCGAACGTGTCACGAAATGAAGGCGGCATTGCACACCGTGCCGTCTGAATCCACAATCGCATGCGGCGACGGTACCCGAAACGCACTGGTCTTCGGCGCGACAGGGTTCATTGGGCGGTGGCTGGTGAAGGAACTTCTTGACCAGGGCATCTCGACCACAGCCGCGGTCCGCAACCTCGCCCGATTCGGTGCCCTTGCCGACTGGATGCGCGACCACAACGTCGACACGACCGCCTTGAGTGTTGTCGAAGTCGACCTTGCCGTGGACGGAAATGGGGTTGAGGCCGGGACGCCTGAACCGCATCCGTGAAATCTATAACGTTGCCGGAGCCTACGCGTTCGGAATGACGCCGGCAGCGGCGCGCGCGGCGAATGTCGAAGGTGGAGAGTGACGCGGGCGTCCAGGCCTTTGCGGACAAGCTCAACGTTCCCTGGACGATCGCTAACCCGGCAACCGTCATAGGCGACTCGGTGAACGGTGAATCAGAGCAAATGCTGGGGCTCGCGACCACCATTCGTGACCTGCTGACCGGCAAGCTCCTCGCCGTGCATGCAAACGCGGCAACGTTCATCCCCGTCGTCGCGGTCGACTACCTCGCCCGATTCATGTCCCTGCTGCCAGCAACAGAGGCGGCTCGTGGCAAGTCATTTTGGATCCTGGACGATGACACTCCCGCGCTACCCGACTTGCATCGCGTCCTCGGAGGCCACCACGGGGTGACGGTTCCTCGACTGCGCATCCCCGTCTGGATCATCAAGCGACTTCCCGACGCTCTCACGCAAGCCGACCCTGAGACGTTGAGCTTCCTCTCATCTGACCGATACCCTACAGGTCCGGCTAACGACCTTGCGTACGCTCATGGCCTGCACCAGCCCAACGTGTCTACCACCTTGACAAGATGGAGCGAATACCTCGCCGAGAACTACTTCGCGCGGCCGAGCAATTGACCAGCTACATACCCAAATCCTTGAGTGCGCGCGACCGACTGACCGCCACCCGGACCATTACCCCGACGGCCTCCTCCGTTTAGTCGTAGCTGCACGCGTGTGGGCCATAGTTGCGGATTACATCGATGTCGTCGACTGATTGTGTCGCAGTATATGCCGACGAGGATCTCCTCCATGTCAGACGTGAAACGGCTCCGGATGTAGCTCCGCTGCAGAGGGTCTTCTAAGCGGTGTCACCATCCGGAGAATTGTTCGGACTCTACTCAATCGCAGACTTGTGCCTTTCAGGCCAGAGAGAATCCGACAAGAAGCGTGAGATTTTCGGGCGGCGAATTGCCAAGAGCCTAAGACCCACTTCACCCTCAGCCATCCGGTCAAGCTGATAACTGAGCTGGAAACGCCGGCCTTCCGCTACCCCGGTGGCCGGAATTTTGGGCACGACCGGGTGATCAGGGCTGAACCGGCGCTGTCGAAGCTGGAGCTGCCAGCTGAATGAACCGGGAAAGTGCGGCTTCCTCGATCAGCGCTCGCCGCGCCAGGGCCATCTCTTTCGCGGTCGGTGTTAGGTGAGGCCGTGTTCGTAGGCGAAGATCACAGCATGAACGCGGTCGCGCAGGCCCAACTTCATGAGTACCCGACCGACGTGGGTCTTGACCGTGGATTCCGACACGAATAGCTGCTCGCCAATCTCGGTGTTGGACATTCCGCGCGCAATCAGAAACAGGATGTCCCGTTCCCGTGGCGTGAGCGCCGCGACAGCCTGGTCGCCGCCGGCCGGATCATCCGCGGGTAGTCGCTGGCCGAACAGGTCGAGCATTCGGCGACTGACCCGGGACGACAGCGCCGCCTCACCAGCCGCGACGGCACGAATGGCCGCGAGCAGTTCAGCGGGTTCGACATCTTTGAGCAGAAATCCGCTCGCCCCCGCACGGAGAGCCTTGAACGCATACTCGTCGAGGTCGAAGGTCGTCAGGACGATGACGTGCACGGTCGGCTGGTCCTCGACGATCCGTCGGGTTGCCTCGATCCCATCAAGTCGTGGCATGCGCACGTCCATGAGGACAACGTCGGGTACGAGTGCGTTTGCCAGTTCCATCGCGGCGGCTCCGTCCGCGGCTTCGCCGACCACCTCGACCCCGTCCGCCGCGTCGAGGACCATTCGAAACCCGATTCGAACGAGCGTCTGGTCGTCGACCAGCATCACCCGGATGGGCGCCGCCGCCTCGCCTGTCGCGCTCACGCCGACGCCGCCACTGGGGGGATGAGTTGGGCGTGCACTGCCCAGCCACCGCCGTCACGTGGTCCAGTCGTCACTCTCCCACTGTAGAGCGCGACGCGCTCACCAATGCCGACAAGGCCACGACCCAGATCATCGACGGCATTCTCATCCGCGATTCCATCGTCATCGACGATCACAGTCACCAGGTCTGGGTCGAACGTGATCGTGACCGTTACCCGTGTTGCGCCGCGCGCGTGCTTGAGCGCATTAGTCAACGACTCTTGCACGATGCGGTACACAGTCAGCTGCATGACTGCATCCGGTGGAGCGTCGCCGGTGCAGCGCATGTTCACGGGCAACCCGGTGGCACGGAAACGTTCGACCAGTGCGGGCAAGTCCTCGACTCCAGGGGTTGAAGTCGCTTCATCTGCGGGTCTGCCGTCGGGGGCGTCTCGCAAGACGCCCAGCATTCGCCGCATGTCACCCAGCGCACCGCGCCCGGTGCGCGCCACCTCGCGCATCCCCTCAACGGCCCGATCCGGTTCTTTAGTCGCAATTTCGGCCGATCCGTGAGCAAGTGAAATCATGACCGAGAGGCTGTGCGACACGATGTCGTGCATCTCGCGAGCGATCGAGGTGCGCTCGGCGGCGGCGGCGGCTGCCACATCCTGTTCGCGTTCCCGGGCCAGCTGGGCGAGTTGCATGGCGGCGAAATGGCGGCTGCTCCTGACACTGAGGCCGACCAGTAGCGCGACAACGAGCACCACGATTGCCTGCACCGATTCGCCGACGCTAGCCACGGACTGGGGCAGCAGCACTGCCTCGACGACCAGTAGGACGCCGGCGACCCCCCAACCGATGACTGCGCCGCGTACGCTGCGGTAGACCGTAACCGCATAGAGCGCGCAACCGACCGCGATGACGGCGATACTTCCCGGAGTCCAAAACGTGGCCAACATCACTGCCGTCGTCAGCACGAAGACGAGCACGGGGGCCCTGCGACGAAAGAGAAGCGCCAGCCCCGACGCGGCGACTGCGACTGAAGTGATGGCGAATTGGATTGCGTCGTGATCGCCAAACACAACTACCAGAACCACCGCGAACGCGGGCAGCGCATACGCGAGGGCAACGAGGAGATCGGTCTCGCCGGGCCGGGATGCGAACCAGCCCGTAGACGGCGGATGCGGCGCGGCCGATCGTTCCGGCTGAGTTCTCGACTCGCTCATGGTCTGAACTCTATCGCCAGGGACCAGAAGGCCGCCGGAACAGACGACCGCGATGCGACGCTGTTCCGGCGGGCTGGCAGCAGCAAGATCTGGGCTACTTGCCGCTACGACGCTTCACTCGCCTCATCATGGTCGGAATCAGTCCAACCCCCACCGAGAATAGGAGGCTCAGGAGGAGCAGCATCGGCGCTCGCAGCGCGGGGCCGCCGGCCGCCAACTCGAGACCCGCGGTCGGGTAGTCGATCATCTTTGCGGCGGAGATTGCGGTGCCACGATTCGTGTGCGCGGCGAGGTCCTCCAGAGCGCCGTCGAAGCCCGTCGCGCCAGTCGGGCCGTGCAGCGCGTCTGCCGAGATGTCGCGGGCTTTCGCCCACTCTGCCAGCTGCGGGTCGATCGAATTCACGCTCGTTGCGCCGGGAACGATGACCCTGCTCAGGGTCGGGGCCCGCTTCTCCGTGTCGGTGACCAGCACCATCCCGTGTTCAGTAGTGACGGTTCCCTTTGCCGATACAGCCACCGCTCGCGCCGCGTAGGTCATGTTGTAGACCTCGAAGGCACTCGCCACGTCGATTTCACTGACCCCGTCGGTGAGCCCGACACCGACCGTCGGACGCAACCAGGGCGCGATTGCGTTTGCGCCGACCGGAAGATCAGCGAGACTGAAGCTCTGCACGGGAATCGCCCTCGAACCATGGAGCGACCAGTCCGGGTAGCCGACCAACGCACCGACCCGCTCCGCCTCTGTGGCGCCATCTAACTGGGCCATGACGCTCAACGCACCCGGGATGCCGGACGTCACCCCCGCCGTCGTCGTGACGGCGCCGTCCTGCACATATCGCTGACCGGTCACCCAATTCACTTGGGGCCTGGTCTTCTGGAGGGCGGCGACGCGTGACCAGTGGCTGGTAGCGCTACGCCCGTCCAGCAGTCCGGTCTCCGCCAACAACATGGATCCGCTGCATACCCCGAGGACATGTGCGCCCTGGTTTGATTTGCGAACGATCCAATCGCGAAGCGGGGCTTCCGCGCTCCCATACGGGTCACCGACCGCAGGCACGACCACGACATCCGGAGCCGGAGCCCGGCCGGAATCCACGTCGGCGAACGTGAACGTCGGCACGATGGCTGGACCGCCGTCGATCGACGCTGGCGCAGCACTGGCCGCGACCGTGTACACCGAGAATTCAGGAGACGAGGCGAACACGCCGTAGGGTGCGAGGACGTCACTGCCAACCGTGCCGGTGGCGCCCAGCGCGACCGCAACCACGATCCGACCGTCGGAGGAGGGCCGATTCGCCGGCAGGTCTTTCGCGAGAATGGTGGGCACGGACGCGTGGGTCTGCCCATCGGAGAACAAGAAGCCGGCCAACACGACGGCTGCGAGGGTGACAGTCGAAAGCGTGACGGCGATGGCGACGCGACCTACGCGTCGAAGGCGGTGATGCATGGAAGTCTCCGGTTCATCTGGTTACGCCAGCGACCTCGAATGGAGACCACATGCGTAAATCTGTATCCAAATTACGAACCGGGGCGGCTTGCGTCATCGGACTACCTGGCACTCCTCGGAGCGAGAAAGTAGCACCCCGGTACCAGGGGTGCATCGGGGCAATATAGCCAAAAGTGGCTCCGAGCCAATCGTTCAGACTGAATCATCCTCGACTGCACGTCAACCAGCGCCAGCGCAGCCGGGCGATGAACGGCTAGTTGACCCAGCAACAGAAACAAATGACATTCCACTTCCGGAGGGAGGGGAAGTCGCTGGTGCCGATCGGTTGTTCGGCTCGGGTCGTTGGGCTCATAGTTCGCGCGTGACGCCATGTCTCGGATAGATAAGGGACCGGGCGCCGCAACCGGGGCGCTGACGGGTACCGAGCGGGAACGGATCCTGTTTTGGCCGGGCCAGGTGCGCCGATGGCCCGGATCGTCCAAGAGTTGGGCCTGTCACCATAAACAGTGTTTCGCGAAGCCGCGGTTGTCGGTCGTACGGACGGTTTCGGGCCTGGTTCGCTCCTCATGGTGGTCGCGGCCACATGCCCGGCATTGTCACGACTAGTGACCAGCCGGCATTTTTCGCAGATCGTGCTGACGCCGGGCATTTGGAGGATAATCTCGTGCTCGGTGCTGGCAGCCGCAGGACGATCGGAAGAGCCTGTCAAGTGCTTTGTGCACCCGTCGGGAAATGGTTCGAGCTGAGGGTTGATTCGGTCTCGTCGAGTACCGCGTCGGTGATGAACGAGATCGTCTCCCGGGAGAGCTCGGTTCCAATCGTGGCGGCAAGATGGTGCCGGATATCGCGCCCGGTCATCCCACCGGCATTGAGCAAGATGATCATGTCGTCGATGTCGTCGATGTCGTCGATGTCGTCGAGGTCGTCGAGGTCGTCCATGAGCTACCCCGGCGAGCGCGGAGGCGTGAACCTACCGTCTCGGTCCCGGGGATGCCCAGGCCGAACTCGCCGACCGCCGCCGTGACCGTCTTCAACGGGGTTCCAGTTGCGGGAGTTCGAGCAGAGCCGGGCCTCGGGACCACCCGTGTCATAGCCGAGGTGCTCGGTCAGCTCGGCCGTCTAACCCACTCCAGGTCCGCTGTGATCAGCCCCGGCACTACACGGTTCTCCTGCTCCAACAACCGCAACCTCACAGACTCGACGCTCGTCACGCCTGCGGACACACCCTCATCAATGTCGGCCCGATCGGCCCACGTCCGCACCGTCCCGTGCTCAGCCCACAACTTGACCTGCGATGTCCGCATCGTCCGGACCGCGCTGACTTTCTCCTCTGGCGCGTACCGACGCGTCGTCGGCTTGCGCACTGCATAGTCTCCCGACAAGTCCCCTTCCCCGCTTCCGAAGTCAGGAGACCCATACAAACGCAGGGCGCTTCGCCGAGTAGATCCTGCTTGCGAGCGACTCACGTGGCCACGCTCATCGAGGTTGCCCACCAGTTGCACCGAGGTCCCCGCTCGACGCCCCGGCTTCCATGGTGGGTGCTTCGGTCATCCTCAACCGTTCTCCGGGGCCATGGGTTCGGTGCGTGAGCGGCATTGCGAGGGCCATGGCCGGGAGCATCATCAGGTGGCCTCCGGCCGCGAGTACGTCGCCGGAGATTGTGCCGACCCAGAAAAGCGGGGCGAGGATGAGGAAGGGGAGGTACATGACGGCGGACATGACTACGATGCCGCGCAAGGCGTGGCGTCGTGCGACCATCCAGGCCGACATGCCGATGACCATTTCGCTGGCCATGATCATCGCCTCGAGGTCGGCCCTCAGGACGGGACCGGGTGCGACAAGTTCTCGGATCAAACCGAGTATGACCATTCCCGCGAGCATCGCCGCAACCATGCCGACGTACTCGAGAAGGTTGCGGAGGTGGCGCCGGAGGCGATTCGGAGCCTCGTGTCCTGTGGCGGTGTTCGGTTGACTGGCCACGGCTGGCCTCCTTCTTGGTTCGGGTTGGACTGGGGTGGAGTGGTGGGGTTTCATTTGCGGCGCAGCATTCGGTGGGCCACGAGTGGGAGCGAGTCGGCGGCCACGAGGAGCACTGGCGATCGCCACTGCTGGTACATGGGCGGTTGGTCACTGTTCACCATGTCGAGCGGGTACGTGGGCACCTTGCTGACGGAATCGACCACGGAGGGGCTGACCGTGGGTCCCAGTTGCTCGAAGGCGGCGTCGAAGCCGCCCATCTCGCTCTGGCTGGTGGTTTCCCCGGCCTCCCGGGTGGCCAGGAAACGATCCACCAGGGTGACGTCGAGGGCGACGCGACCTACGCGTCGAAGGCGGTGATGCATGAAAGTCTCCGGATCATCTGGTTACGCCAGCGACCTCGAATTGAGAGCACATGCGTAAATCTGTATCCAAATTACGAACCGGGGCGGCTTTCGTCGTCGGGCTACTGGGCATTCATCAGAGCGGGAAAGTAGCACCCCGGTACTAGGGGTGCATTGGGGCAATCAAGCCGCCACCATGACGACTGCGGGCGCCCGATAGGTGACTTCACGGTTGCACGGTTGGTCCCGGGACTCACCGACCTCGCTCGCTCTGAAGTGACCCACCTGACCTGATTACACGGGTGGTCTCAGCCCAGCCGCCAGCCGCAGTTGCTCCTTCTGGCCGTATCCAACCACTACACGTGGACCGGCCGGAAGGAACGCGCCCTGCTCGTGGTCGCGAGCCGAATCGGGCTACGCGTTCCAGAACTCACCGCCCAGCGACGCGGCGACGATCGATTTGGCACGGCCGTACCGATCGCTCTTGCCACCACGTGAGCTCGACCACCGCCCATCGTATTTCGCAGAGCCAAACGGAAGTCGGGCCAGGGAATGTCAACGACGATCACCACGAACGTGACGAAGCCCCGACTCACGACTCATCTCGCCCAGCCGCGGGATCTCCGAGGACGGTCCGGCTCTCGAACCAGTGGAACACCTCATTCGCCGTTCGGACGGTGCCGAACTCGGCGTGAAGACCTGTGAGGCGGATACGTGCATCTCTTCGGCCCCCCAATGGCGGCCGTCGTGGACGACTCGTTCGAAGGTGGCCGTGGCGTCGCTGACGACCGTCGTCTCGAAGCCGCGGTGTCGTCGTCGACACGCAGTGATCTTTCGTGAGGCTGCAGATCACGACCGTCGAGATACCGTCGTGCCGGAGGCGGTCTTCCAGGTCCGCTCCGATGAATGCGCTGTTGACCTGTTTACACTCTGACGGGTGCGCCGCTCAGCGGCGACGCCTCCGGCTTGATGTCGTATCCCGGCTGGTCGGGTGAGAACAGCTCCACGCCCCTGGCGCGTCGATGCCGGATGCGCCAGCTGTCGCCGAGCTGCGCAGATCACTCTCCGCCAAAACATGCTGTGTCTCGAGAGCGGGTGTTCCTCTACTCGTGTTGGTCACAGCTGCTGTGAACGCATCCGGGGGTGCAGGGGTCAGCTTCCCCACACGGAGGCAGACGCAGTCAGTTCCATGTTGCTGACACCCTGAACTTTCCTTTCGCGGGCAAGTTCGCCCGGCAGTGAATAGCGCGGTGCGGCGGCGGCCGAAAGGGCGGCGTGAGCGACGATTGAGTCAGTGAGCGACTTGACCATATCCAGCCGCGGGTACCCTTCGTGAATGCGCTGCGCCTGAGACATGACGACTTCGGCCTTGTGGCCAAAGTCGATCCCGATCCCCTCCGTTGTCAAGTAGGCGAGGAGCCCCCGACGCTCGGCGATGCCCGGCGAGCTGTGCAAGGCGATCGCTTCCCAGACTCGGTCAACGTCCCCCGCTGCCACACCGTGCTCCCTCAAGATTTCTGCTGCCAGATCCGCGCCTTCCACCTCGAACCGTTGCTTGCCGGGTGCCTCGGCGCCGGTACCAAGGTCGTGCATGACGCAGGCGGCAAAGAGTAGATCCCGGTCATACGCAGCATCGTGCAGCGCGCCCTCATGGCCCGCGAGGAGTTCTGCAAAGAGGAAACTGCGAATGCTGTGATTGGCTACTGAGGCAGTCTCCGAAGTCTGTGCTGCAGCCAGCGCCGCGCAGGCGAGGGGGGTGGCGGGTAGATCGATTGAAAATGTCATGGCTCTACGCTAGGGATTGCGGCTCTCCACAAGAATGGCAGATGTGACACCTCTCGACGAAATACTGCCATTCCGTTGAAGGGTTTGCTTGTTAGGCAGGCATCGAGCGCCTGCTAAGCGGGGACATGGATCGTGTACGGGATACCCATCTCGTCAAGGAGGTCGAGCACCGGCGTGCTCGGTCCCATCGTGTTCGAGACGGAACTGGCGAAGAAGTCCCAGTGAGCACCTCTAATATCGCCCTTCTGCACCAGGTAAGCATCCGACCTGATCTGGCGCTCCATCGACGAGTTCAGATTGACACGACCCAATTTTGACTCGTGAGCCACGTCGTTAACCACGACATCGAACCGCCGAACAACGGCATTGCAGACCTCGATGCAGTCTTTCGTGGAACGTCCGACCTGCGTGTACTCACCGCCATGCTCTACTCCATGCGTCCTGGCCAGGTAGACTTCTGCCTCCTTCGGCGTGGCGAAGAACCCAGCGCGGCCACCGGCTTTGACGTGACCGGGGCGCTTCAAAAAAGGGTTCTCGAAGAAGACGCTCCCCCAGCGGGTTCAGGCCGAGGCCGCCCGCACAGTCGAGAAGCTCACCCCAGGCCCCGTCGACCCCTTCTCCGGCTGGTACGCGAAGCACGACGATGACGCCCGCCTCGACCTCAAGCCCGGCACCAACGACCCAACCAGCCCCGGAAAGAAGGGCACCGGCACGAAACTCATCTGGGGGTGGATGATGAACACCTCAGTTCGCGTTGACCCCAAACACCCTGGCTGGAATCGGTTCCCGAAACTCGCCATGGCCCTGACAATGAGCATGCCCAACATCGGCGTGTCAGAAGAAGCAGTCCAGTTGATGAAGTTCGCGCTGCGGACCGGCCTGGAACCAGGCATTGTCGACGGCGACAAACAGTACTTCGGAAACGCCACCGTCGAACGGCTGCACCAGCCGACAGCGGACCTCGGATTCACCCCGTCAACCGAGTACCGCGTCGACCGCCTCGGAGTCCAGGGAACCGTCGGCGGCGCGGAACTCATCGAGGGCGGCGTCTACTGCCCCGGCATGCCCGAGCCGCTCAAAGACGCAACAAAGGAGAAGCACGCCGGCGTGATCGACGTGAAGGTCTACCTCCAACGAATTCGCGAACGCCGGGCATTCGAACTCCAGGCCAAGGAACGACCCGACCGAAACGGCAAGCAACCCCTCCGCTGCCCGGCACTGGGCGACAGCCCGACCGTCACCTGTCCCATCCGTGAGCTCTCGAAGAAGGCCACAGACCGACCCCGCGCTGAAGTCGAAGGCGACGATATCCCCGCCATCCTCGACCGTATCTGCAAGCAGCACTCCGTCTCGTTCACACAGAAGGACACGCTGCGACAGAAGCAAGCGTTCTCCTACATGAGCAAAGAGTGGGACGATTTCCACGACCACGCACGCCAGTCCATCGAGTCCATGCACCAAGGATTCAAAGACACCGGAAAAGAAGGAGTCGCGTCCTCCGGCCGCCGACGCGTCCGCGGGTTCGCCGCCGGCCAAACCCTCGTCACAATCATGGTGACAAACTTCAACCTGCGCACGATCGCCGCCTTCCTGCAAGACGAGAAATTCGCTGCGGAAGAACCAAATCGCATCAGACCAGAACCCATCATCAGACGCCGTGACCGCGTCTGGGACAACGTGTACACGAAGACAACAGCAGTCGAATCAATCCTCGACCTAGCCGAGCAGGGGAAGCTGGAATTACCCTTGCGGCTATAGGAATTCCCCGCCTTCTGACACTGCCGAGAGGCAACACCCCCGCACACAGAACAATTCAACGCGCCCTAAAACGGGCTCTCCTGACGCTTCCGTGGGTTAGTCTCGGCCGGGAAGCACGGGTTTGTGCCCGCCGAGGCTGAGCATCGCGAGGGCGATGAGGGCGTCGGG
>NZ_JADOVI010000006.1 GCF_015752155.1 Cryobacterium sp. MP_M3
GTCCCTACCGGCGGCCTCAATCTCTGGGCCCGACTCCCCGACGCAACCAACCTCGAGCGCCTGGTCGCAGACTGCGAAGCCGCCGGAGTCATGATCGCCGCAGGGTCCAGCTGGTTCCCTGCCGAACCCACCGGCCCCTTCATCAGACTCAACTACTCCGGCCCCAACCCCGGCGCATTCGCCGACGGAGCCCGCATCATCGGCCAGGCACTGACCTCAAACCACTGACCTGGCACCAGTCCAACGAGCCTCGCCAGCTCGATCAGGTCACACCACGCGGAGCGAGGCCCAGCGCTGACAGGCTGCCTTCGGCGTCCCATAGAAGGTTCCCGATTCGCTTCGGTAGTCGATGACGTTGATCAAGTACTGCCTGGCTCGATCCTCTCTCAGGCGTAGTTGGGGCGGCCAGTGGGCCGATAGGTGTGAGCGAGGACACCGGTCGGGAACGCCCGCGTGTCGACCAGTTCGAGCCCGAAGTCCTTGCCGTGCTGCGGGAACAGCCGCAGCCCCTCGCCCACGATGACCGGGCACACGATGAGGTTGATTTCGTCGACGAGTTCGTTTTCGAGCAGCCAGCGCGCCAGCACGCCGCTGCCCACGACCACCAGCTCGCCGCCCGGCTGCGCCTTCAGCTCCCTGATGCCCGCCGCGATATCCCCCGAGATCACCGTCGTGTTCTTCCAGGCCGGATTGGTCAGGGTGTTGGACACGACATACTTCGGCCGAGGATTCATCGCGCCTGAGTACGGGTTCGAGTCGTCGGCCTGACCGCCCCAATATCGTGCGAACAGTCCGTACGTCCTGCGGCCGAGCAGAAACGCGTCCGCGCGCTGCCACGTTGAAGCGATGTACGCGGCCGACTCCTGATCGCCGGTCGGGATTGCCCAGCCGCCGCGCGTAAAACCGGGATCGAGCTCGTCATTGTTGCCGCCGTTTGCCTGCATGACACCGTCAACGCTGACCTGGATCGAGATCGTGAGATTCATGGTGTTGCTCCCTCGTTCCGAGTCACCTCTGGTGGCGGCTTCACTACTTCAACGAACACGATCGACCCGATTCGACAATTGTTCCTCAAGACCGTCCGATTGTTTACACTTGCAGCGTTTGCCAGGGAGTCGAGAAACCGAGGGAAGAGATCAGCACCGGAGGGGAGTGGGCGACGACACCAAAGCTATCGCTATGAGCAGGTCTCGCAATAGGTTCGTCTGCGATCCCTGAGTGCGAGCACCAAGGCACTCCCCAGCTCACAACAACCGAGCATCGATAGATCCCCGATTGCGGGCCGACGAACTTCTTGGTGAACCGAACACTGGACGGATAATTTGTGACCATGACAGAGTATCGACGCCCCATGTTCCCAGTGGAGATCTACCGGGATGAGCAGGGCCGTCCGATTGACTACGGCAATCGCTGGGGAGGAGCGTCTCCGCCCGAAGACGCGTATTCCCGTGTTAGTAATCTGCAGCGGTTCGCGCGGTTGCACGACGTCGCTGACGCACTGATCGAGTGGCTGCATACCACGTTCGACGTTGCCGTCGACGAAGCCCCAAACGCCGCTGCAGATCTTCTCCACATGCCAAATGAGGTCGTCCGTGCCGTACGCGTCGTGCCTCGCAACCCGACAGCGGCACCGCTGACATTTGTCCTTACGCCGTTCCCGGGCGTCTACGTTCACGCGGGCCTGCTCAACGACTTCCACTTCCCGGTGTGCGGCTGTGATGCCTGTGACGAAGATGTCCTGAATCTGACGGAAGAGCTCGAATGGACCACCCGCACCGTCGTGTCAGGTGGTTATTCTGAGCGATTCGATGCCGGGCGTGGTGACTGGATTGAATACCGGCTCGAGGAGCCAGGGGTCGGTATGCGATCCGGACGCAGCCGCACCGAGGACATGCCCGTGGACCGGGTCAAGTCCGCGCGAACCGCGCTACCGCCTGCCGGTCCGTGGTCCCCCTGGCCATTACGTCCGAAGGGTGAAGCCGACGCTCTCGGCTGATCGCCCGAGCCTGCTGTCCCGGTCAGGGTTCCCTTGTGGGACGACAGAAAAGGCCGACGTCAGTGGATGAGCCGCGCGGGCGCGTGCGGAAGTGACACGTTCCAACGTGCGGAATGGCCACGGTGCAGTTTGACTGTTCCGACATTGAGCTACATGACCGGGCGCAATAAGCACAAGGTTGTCTACAAGGGCGGCGCCAGCCGCTGCAGCACCGTCGCTGTCTCCGACTTCACCGTATGGTCGGGCTCCGCGTAGTGCGCCTTTGTCGTCGACGTCGAGGTGTGTCCGAGCACATCGGCCGCAGTCTGCATACCGAGTTCGTGGGCAAGGAGCGTCGCGCCCGTTCGACGAAACGCGTGAGGAGTGATGTCCATGCCCCCAAGGCCGGCGTTCCGCAGAATCGCTCGGAAGGTGCGCCTGACGTTATACGGCGTGAGCGGCGTGCCGTTCCGTGTGAAGAACAGCAGGTGCTCTTCGTCCTCCGGGTCGATGAGCTCCAAGCGTCCGCGGATCACATCGGCCGCGAACTGCGGCAGGGCAATGACACGGTTCGACTCGTGCGTCTTGGGATGCTCCTGACGAAAAACGCTGGCGCCGTTGTGCACGACGAGCGTTCCGGTGATACTCACCCGCGGCGGGTCCGCGGCCAGGTCTACATCGCACTGGCGAATTGCGAGTGCCTCGCCAATGCGCGTCGCTTTGCCGAGCATCACCTCGATGATGTCGCGCACCTGCCCGTCTGACTTCGGTCCGTGCGTGCCCTCCCCTGTTCGCCATTCGCGGGCCGCGAGGCGGATTGCGGCTATTTGTTCCGGCGTGAGCGCCTTTGGTGTGTGCGGGGGCGTTCTCATCCGAGAAGTTTCCTTGACAGGGTTGCGCGAAATAATCTCACGCCGCACCGCGAACGCCATGATCATGTTGAGAATCGTCTTGGAGTGCTTCGCCCGCGTGAACGACTTCTCCCTTTGCACCTTCAGGAACTTCTCGATGCGGCCCACGGTCACCTCGCGAACCGTGAAGTTGTCAAAGAACGGAAGCACGAGAACTCGCAGCGAGCGCTGGTAGGTGTCCTTGGTCCCTTGGGTGCGGTCTACGTCGAGTTTCACGTCCTCCAGCCAGGCCGCCGCGAGTAACGGAAACGGTGAACTCGCGTTCAACGAGTCTCCCGCGCCACCGGCGCGCATCCGCTCAGCCAGGTCAACCTTGAGAGCTGCCTGCGCGGCGTTGCTGCTGGACCTGGTAGCGCCGACTTGCCGCGTCTGACCGTCCCAATCGCGAAAGACAGTCGTCGCCCGAAACCTTCCCGGACCGACCTTCGTCGTCGTGATCGAGCCGAACGTACTGATCGGCAGTCGCGGGCGTCCGGCCATCATCGGTCGCCCCGCTGGGCGCCCAACGACACTACTGGCTCGTGGAGACCGTCGAGCCAGTGAACAACATCGGAGACGCGGTAGCGGATCTCCCGGCCGACTCGAATGCCGGGGGGGGGGGGCCGCGGCCGTCGGTGCGCAGATCATAGATGGCCTGCACGTGCACGCCAAGATATTCGGCGAGCTCGCTCGTGGTGAGTACTGGCTCGAGGCCGAGCCCGGAGAGTAGTTCCGCATTCATAACTCGTAGGTGTTCGAGGTCACCCCAGCTCACTCGAACCGGGTCGTGCACCTTCTCTACGAGCCCCCAAAGAAGGCGGTCGCTGAGCAATAAACAATGTATAAACAATGTATGTATCAAGTCTTGCCCCTTCAATGAGGACAAGAAACCCTGATCAGATCAATTTACGAGTAGGGCGGCTGGGACTTGAACCCAGGACCGACGGATTCCGACGGCCCCGCTAAACGTCTCGACCCAAGCGTCGCGACCTCGACTGATCTAGATCTGACCGGGAGTTCCTTGCAATTTCGGGTTCAATTCCATCGACACACCTCGACATACCTCGGCCTAGTTCGGCGCAATAATCGGTGCATAAACGTGCGCGCATCAAATCTCGGTCGCCCGGCAGGAGCCCGCAGACCTTGTCTGCTCACGGCTTCGCGCTGATGTCCTCCGAGAACCAATAGGCAGTGTTGCTTCGCCTCGAGGGACTCTTCGGAGCGATGCCCATCGGTTTGGACCCGTATGGCAAGAGGGAGCGAACGCGTCGAGGCGAGTCCGCCTCAGCGATCGACCCGCGCCTCCAGAAGGCGCCGCTCGGCGTCGTTCGCCGTGAGTTCCAGGGCGCGCAGGTCTTCGGCCATCGCCTCGTCCCGGCGGCCGAGGTGCCGGAGCATCCGCGCGCGCACGGCGTGCCAGAGGTGGTACCCCGTGAGGGCGCCTCGGAGCGCATCCACCTCGTCCAGTGCCCCCTGCGGTCCATCGACCTCAGCGAGCGCCACCGTGCGGTTCAGCCGTACGATCGGCGAGCGGTCGTACGCCAGCAACATGTTGTAGAGCGTGAGCACCTGGAGCCAGTCGGTGTCGCCGCCGTCGCGTGTGTCGGAGTGGCATGCGGCGATCGCCGCGTGTAGCTGCCAGCGCCCCGGGCGTCGTAGCATCGCCGCCTTCTCGAGCACGGCCTGCGCCTCGGCGATCAGTCGGCGATCCCACCGCGCCCGGTCCTGATCGGCGAGCAGGACGAGCTCTCCATCGACGGCGCGTGCCCCTTCGCGTGCTCGGTGGAACAGCAACAGTGCGAGCAGTCCCTGCGCCTCCGCCTCGCGCGGCAGTTCGTGTGCGACGACGCGCGCGAGCCACAGGGCGTCGTCGGCGAAATCGCGGTCCGCGGCCGCGTCTCCGCCCGCGACGAGGTGGGCCTCGCTGTACATCACGGAGACGACGGTCAGGACGATATCCAGGCGCGCGGCCCGCTCGGATCCCTCGGGGATCCGCAGGGGGATGCCGGCGGTACCGATCTTTCGCTTGGCTCGCACGATCCGCTGCGCGACCGTCGATTCCGGGGTCAGGGTGGCACGCGCGATCTGCGTGGTCGTGAGGCCGCAGATCGCGCGGAGCGTCAAAGCGAGCTGCGCGTCCGGGGAGATATCGGGGTGACAGCAGCCGAACAGGAGCGGCAGTCGCTCGTCGGGCTCACCGGTGCCGGAGAGCGGTGCGGCCTCGGCCGGATCGGCGAGCAGGGCCAGCTTCTCGCGGTACCGCTTCTCGCGCCGCAGCCGGTCGAGGGCGTTGTGGCGGGCCGCCTGCGTCAGCCATCCCCCGGGGTTGGGGGGCACCCCGGCCGTGCGCCACTGGCGCACGGCCTCCTCGATCGCCTCGGCGACCGACTCCTCTGCAAGGTCGAGGCTCCCGAGCCAACGCGTGAGCGCCGCGACGATCCGCGCGGACTCCTCGCGGATCACCCTCGCGAGAAGTCGATCGGATGCCGCGGCGCGGGCCCGCCCCGACTCCGCTGCCGCGGCATCCGTTTCGTTCACGGCTCGATGTGGCTTTAGTAGACGATGATCGGGCGGATCTCGACCGAAACTCCGGGCAGCTCGAGCAGCGGCCACGTCTTGACTATGGCTATCGCCGCGTCGAGGTCGGGCACGTCGATCACCTGGAATCCGCCGATGACCTCCTTCGCCTCCGAGAACGGACCGTCGGCCACGACCGGCCCGTCGCCGCCGTACGTGACCGTGGTCGCGGTGGTGACCGGCTGCAGCTGGGCGCCGGACTCCGTCATCACCTCGCGGTTCGTACCGAACCAGTCGTAGGTGCGGCCATAGACCTGCTCGGCGTGCTCAGGCGACACCGCTGCGTCGAGTTCGGGCGTGGTTGTGAACATGATGACGTACTTCAAGGTCGTGTCCTTTCGTTATGGGAACTGTTTCATCCCTCCAGCGAACGGGCAAGCCCGAATTCGACACGATCCGCGGAATCCGCGTCCGAAGAGCGATAGCGGGCTGAAGATGGCGGCCAGGATCAGGATGGCGCCCATTCCGATCAGCGCGATCACCACCACGCTGTGTGTTGCGCCCTGGGTTTAATGGAGGTTCTTGATCCCCTGAAAGGTTGAGAATCATGGTGAATAAGAAGTACCCGGAGGAGTTGAAGGAGAGGGCTGTGCGTCTGGTGCTCGCGTCTCAGAGCGAGACTGACGTACGCCTCCTGCGCGCACTTCCTCGGCGACGTCCAGGTCGTCGGTGACGCGCACTGTGGCGGACAGCACGAAGGCCCACTCGGAGCGGTGGGCCTTGGCCAGCGCGGCAGCGACCGCGTCCGCCCGTATGGCGGACGCGGTCGGCTCGTCGCTGGGAGCGATCAGAACGGGCTTGTTGACGGGTCCACGATCGGGCGAACCTCGACGCCGCCGCCGGTGGCCGGGCACAGCTTGGCGAGCTCGATGGCGTGGTCGAGGTCGCGCGCCTCGACGGTGTAGTAGCCGAGGAGGGCCTCTGTGGATTCGACGAACGGGCCGTCCGTCACCGTGCCGACTTTGATCGTGGTGGCCCTCGTCACGGGCGCGAGCGCGCCCCCGCCCGTGATGGACCCACCGTGCTCGACGACCTGCTTGGTGAACACGTTGTGCGCGTCGACCACCGCGCCCCACCCCTCGGGCGGCATGGTCTCGTAATAGGAAGGGGCTTCGTAGATGAGGATCGCGTACTGGGTCATGAAATTACCTCCTGCATTCGCGGGCCGGCCTGCCCGGCTCCGTCATAGTGACAGCGAACAACCTGCCGCCAAATCGACAGTCAGCCCGACTTTTCTTTGAGATTCTTTCGGCGCCGCCGACTTCGTGCGTGCCGGAGTCCGCTTTGCTTGCTGAAGTGGCTATTGTCCGACCGGCGCTGCTTGTCCGAGGAGTCGATGATCGACCTCTAGAACAAGCCCGACAATCAGAAGAAAGAGCTCGACACGCCGGCCGTCATTGACCAACTCAGACACCGCCCGCGCCCCGGGAGAGGATTGCGAAGACCCTGCACAACCAGTCCACCCCCACCGCCTCACCAGCCCCCGAACGATAGCCAGATACGCAGCGCCCTCAAACTCATCCATAACGGCGAAACCACCGCTCAGGTCGTCCGGGACCTGGGGATTTCGCGCTCCACCTTCTACCGCCGTGCAGGAGAAATCTCGTCCTGATCACGCCCGCCGCGAGAATTGGTGCGACACGGAGCGATCACAGAACACCGCCAAAGAACGCCGAACTCCACATGTTCGTCGCCCTTGAATTCGGGGCAGTACGCGTTCAGGGTCCCTCTAACGGGCGCACGGCAGATCTAGGTCCAGGACATACGTCTGCGACGGACGGCCCAACAGCGAATGCGGGAATGGCTCTCCCCGCGGCCGCCAGCCGTTCTTTTCTTAGAGGTGCACGGCTCCGTGATGATCGGCAAGAACGTGAAGGACAGACCGCTGATGGCCATGCTGAGCAAGGGCGGCTGTTGCTCCAGTTAGAAGTGCGTCGCCAACCCGGGCCCCTGGACGCCGGGAGCGACAGCGAGAAGACCGATGACAGGCGAGTCTGGTGGATCACTGGCCAGACCCGAACCCGGTTTCGTTGCGAGTACAACCCGACGAGCCCAGTGTCTGCATCCTCGGCCACGATCAACCCGCTTCGGTGATCGTTCAGCGCGTGGCGCGGCGCGGGTTCGTCTCCCGGAACGAAATCAAGCGGCCGAGCCGGGAAGACGACGCAATTACTGGAGGGAGAATTCTCGCGTGGCCAAGGAGTACCGAACCGATCGGTTGATCGCGACCAACGCCGCATTGATGGTTCCTGCGGGCGTCCATGACGAACTATCCAGGCAAGAAGGCCTGCGCGCGCTGGATCGTAATGTTGCGTCGGGTATCGGTGACGGGGAGCTTCCTGCAGATCCGCACCAGGGAGACGGGATCGATGAGCCCGGCTTCGACTAGCGCGTCCACGAACTCCAGGTCCTTTTCGTCACCACGAACCAGCTTCGCGGCACACAGGTCGTGAGGATCGAGGCATCGGGCCAGTGCGCCGCTGGGACCGTCTGGTGCCAGCTGAACCGTGCGGGTCTCCCAGCCATTCGGGAGCACAGCTGTCGTGGCGTTGACACCCTGCACGTAGAAGCCGTGGTCGATGTGAAACTGCGACCACTCACCCAGATTGGCGTCGATGAGGGTAGCCAGGGTGTAGTCCGCATCGTCCGTGATCGGTGCAATGTCGACCTCTTCAGAGAGCGTGGCGCGTTCGGGCAGCTGCGTTTCATCATAGGAACCGAGGATGGCCTGGCTGCCGATGACGAGTACCTCACGTTGCTCAGTGACCCTGGCGGCGTGCCGGATCGCCTCCTCGAGCTCCCTGCGTTTCATTCTTGGTTAGCCCGCTCGATTGCTGCGACCCGCTCGCCCTGAGTGAGAGCGCCAGCGAACGGCGAGTTCTGTCGGAGTTCCCGACCCTCCGGAGTGTCCGCGAGCATGCCCAGGATGAGTAGGTCCACAGGACTATCCAGAAGCTCGGCCCAACGATCCACCCACTTCTGCCCGATCGGGGAACGGAGCCGAGCCCGAAGGCGGACGAGGTTGTCCGGCACCACATCAAGCACAGCCTTCGGATCGGTCCTGAGCCTGTTCGCGAGAGCGCGATGCAGTTCCATCGTCACCCTCTCTTCACGACGAGTGTTGACGACCTCCACGCGGGGACGTCGCCCCATCACAGCCAGGGCACGCTTGAGCGTTCCGAGCTGAATCCGGTCGTCCCGCTCGGACTGTTCCATCCGCGTGACCGTACTGGGTGCAACACCCAGATTCTCAGCGAGATCACGAACCGTCCACCCGACTGACCGGCGCGTGTCTGCAATCGTTGTCGACATCTCATTCCTCCTGTGTTGCATTGTACTGCAACAAGGTCGAAGGCGCTCGAGGTCTTCCCAGACCATCCCAACCGGGACGTGCACCTCGTCAACGAGGGACAAGACCAGGCAGGTGCGGCCGAATAAACGGTGAATAAACGGTGACCACATCAAATATCGCACCGGAAATCAAAACAAGAAATCCTGATCAACCGTAACTTCGAATGGGCGCGAATGACTTGAACCCAGGTCCGCATGACAATAGGTTCAAGTCTCGCCACTCCGACGGCAACTAAACAGCCCGATCAACGTCACTTTTACAGTAGGGCGGCCGGGACTTGAACCCGGGACCGACGGATTATGAGTCCGCTGCTCTAACCAGCTGAGCTACCGCCCCAAAACCGCGGTCACTCCGGGGAATGTGCGGCAGCTTCGGAGGTGATCGTGTCGACCACGGGTTCCCCACGATACAGGCACTCGAAAGTGTTCAGGGTGCGGTTGATATCGTGCACACCGATCAGCCTCAGCGACTCGCGCTTGAGCGCGGTGAGCTCGTCCGGAGACGCAGTGAGCACCTGGGTGAGCTTGGCGGCCATGTCCTTGGCGCTGCCCGGCTCGAACAGGTACCCGTTCTGCCCGTCATGCACGAGGTGTGGCAGGGCCATCGCGTTCGCGGCGACCACAGGGAGCCCGGAGGCCATGGCCTCCATCGTGGCGATGCTCTGCAACTCCGCAATGGACGGCATCGCGAAGACCGTCGATCGCGTGTACGCGGCGCGCAACTCCTCGTCGGTCACATACCCGGTGAAGGTGACCCGGTTGCGGATGCCGAGCGTCTGGGCCAGGTGCTCGAGGTTGCGTTTCTGGTCGCCGCCGCCGACGATCTCGACCTTGACGTCAAGGTCGGGTGACAGCAGGGTCACGGCGTGCAGCAGCACGTCGATCTGCTTTTCCCCGGTGACGCGTCCGACGAAGAGGATCCGGTTCTCGGTGCGCGGTTCGAAGCTCGGCGCGTAGTTGTGCGCGTCGATGCCGCACGAAATCGCCAGGACGCCCTCAAGCCCGGTGTAGCGCTCGAGGAACTCGGCGGCTCGCACGGTCGGCGTGGTCACGGCTTCGGCGCGGCCGAAGGTGCGGCGCGCGGCCTTCCAGGCACCCTTGACCATGCCCTCATGCAGCCACTTGGGCAGGAGGGTGAATTCGAGCATGTTCTCCGGCATGAAGTGATTCGTGCCGATGATGCGGATCCCGCGCTTGGCGGCTTCGATGGTGACACCGCGGCCCACGTTGATGTGGGACTGGAAGTGCACGACATCCGGTTTGAAGGTGTCGAGGATGCGGCGGCTCTCAGCGTGGATCAGCCAGGGCAGGGCGAAGCGCAGCCAGTCGTGCGGGTACCAGCGCCAGCTCTTCAGGCGGTGCACGACCATCGGCTGGCCTTCGTGGATTTCGGTCCAGGTGCCGTGCTTGCGGGACGGCGCAGGTGCCATGATCTGCACCTCGTGGCCGCGGGCGACCAGGCCGGCGGCGAGTCGCTCGGCGAAGCGGGCCGCACCGTTGACGTCAGGGGCAAAGGTGTCCGCGGCGATGAGAACCCGAATCGGCTTCTTCGTTGCCGGTACCACGCGGGAGGCGTCGCTCGGCAAATCGGTCGAATCTGACAAGTGAAATTGTCCCAACGTAAGTGAGCCGGAGGTCGTCATCCGGCAAGAAATCAAGGATTCATCGGCGCGCACGCCGACGAGGTCTTCTAGCACCCTATTCTAAACCGCCGTGTCTACGGCCATTCCCGGCACCGGCGCGTCACTCGGCCGAACCGTGGAGAGGCACCACAGGAGCGGAAAAAGGGTGACGGCGGATGCTATCCGGCGGCCTGCGGGTGATAGCGGGCGAGCAGGAAGACGCCGTAGATCGCGATGGCACCGGCGACGATGAAGGCCACGGCCGCCCAGGCCGGCGCCTGCGCCACCTCGCCGAGCACGACGATGCCGATGCCGACCGCGATCAGGGGGTCGATCACGGTCAGGCCGGCGATCACCAGGTCGGGAGGACCGGACGCGTAGGCGTTCTGCACGAAGTAGGCCCCGAGGGCCGCGCCGAGCAGCAGCCCGGCCACGCAGGTCAGCGTCAGCCACTCGAAGTTGCCGTTCTGGGTGCGGTTGATGATCACCTTCGCGAGGGTCGCGACGAATCCATAGAGAACGCCGGCGCCGATGATGTAAAGGATCGCCTGGAAGCGGGTGCGCAGAAAGCCGAAAAGACCCCCGAACACGAGCAGGACACCGCCCAGCATGATCAGGATCGTGACGAGGTTCGCATCGGTGACCGGCTTGTCGACGGCGGTGAAGGCGGCGACCGTGACGAACAGGCCGACCCCGCCCACGCACATGCCGATGGCGATCTTGGACGCCCGGTTGACCTTCACGCCGGAGACACGCGCGTTGAGGATCGAGGTGATCACGAGGGCCACCGCACCGAGGGGCTGGACCACGATGATCGGGGCGAAGTTGAGGCTGGACAACTGGAAGAGGATCGCCAGGCCGAGCATCAGCGTGCCGAACACCCAGGAGGGCCGGCCCAGCAGGAGGGCGAGCTGGCGCGGGTTGAGTCCGCCGGTGACCTCCACGGTCCTGGCCTCGACCTTGGTCACCCCGCGGTGCTGGAACTGCGCTCCGAGGGAGAGGAAGACCGCGCCGACCAGGGCGAGCGGGATTCCGATGGCCTGGCGGGGATCGATCGTGAGGTCCACAGCCAATTCAGTCAGGTCGAGGGTCACTCAATGACCCTATCGAGAACCAGCCCGATATCCTTGCTGAATGGCCGTGCGAGCAATTGTTATTTCCGGAGATCCTGTTCTCCACTCCCCCGCAGCATCCGTCGAGGAATTCGACGATGACCTGCGCGTCCTGGTACAGGACATGTACGAGACGATGGATGCCGCCCCCGGCGTCGGCCTCGCCGCGCCCCAGGTCGGCGTGCCGCTGCGGCTCTTCACCTACAGCTACCTCGACGATGACGACCGGTCATGGCGCGGTGTCGCGATCAACCCTGAGCTGTGGATCACCCCTGTCCCGGCCGGCGAAGCGGACGAGGACGAGGACGTCGAAGGCTGCCTGTCCTACCCGGGCGAGCGTTTCCCGCTCTTGCGCTCCCCGTCGGCGATCCTGCGCGCGGTCGACCTGGACCAGAAGCCGTTCGAGATCCACGCCGAGGGTTGGCTGGCCCGGATCTTCCAGCATGAATACGACCACCTCGACGGCACGCTCTATGTGGACCGTCTCGAGCATTTCTACGCGAAGATCGCCACCAAGGTCACCCGCAAACGCGGTTGGGGCGTCCCCGACCTCAGCTGGGTCCCCGGGGTCGACAACCTCGAGGACTGAGCCACCGGGATATCGGCGGCGCCTTCCCGCTCAGCGGGAAAGGTTGACGCCGTGCACGCCGTTGTGGAACCGCAGCGACGGGAAGATCGCGGACACCGAGAATCCGACGCCCGGCACGGTGCCGGCGTTGAAGACCCCGCCGAACAACTCGGCCCGTTCCCGCATCTGAGTGATCCCCGCGCCACTGACGCTCTCAATGAGCGCCTTGAGGTCGTCGTCGATCGTGTAACTGGTGCGGGCGGCGAACTCCCCCTCGTCGGCGCTTGAACGCCGGGCGGTGGCACGGATGCCGTCGTCGTCGACTTGCAGCTGCAGGCCGTCCTGGGTCCAGGTGAAGGTGATCTTCGCCTCCGTGCCCGGGCCGCCGTGCTTGAGGGAGTTGGCCAGCGCGCTCTGGAGGATCCGGAAGATGGCCAGTTCAGCGCCTGGCTTGAGCGGGAATCGCTCGCCCGCCTCGGCGAAGCCCACGACGAGGCCGGCGTCGCGCATGACTCGGAAGAGGTCCCTGGCCGATTGGAGTCCGGGCTGCGCGGTGGCGACGGATTCGCCCTCGCGCACGATGGTGAGCACCCGGCGCATGTCCGCGAGGGCGCCGCGCCCGTCCTCGGCGAGGGCCGTGGCGGCCCGCACGGCACTGGACGGGTCCGTCTCGGCCGTGTACCTGGCCGCCTCGGCCCCGGTGACCAGGCGGGAGACGGCGAGCACGGCAATGTCCTGCAGTTCGTGGATGATTCCGAGTCGGCCCTGCTGCTCGGCGAGGCTCAGTTCGAGGTCGATCCGCAGCTGCTCGGCCGCGGACTGGTTGACGGCGACTCGCCGCGCTCGCAGCCACAGAACGAGCAAGAGCACGGAGAGGACTGCCAGCACGGTGCTCGCGATCAACCAGAAATCCATGGACTACGCCTTTCGTGCGGCGGCCTGCGCCCCGGGTGCAAAAAAGGCCACCCGGGGTGGAGCCCTAGGTGGCCTTTAGCTCCCCGACTTGGACTCGAACCAAGAACCTGCGCATTAACAGTGCGCTGCTCTGCCAATTGAGCTATCGAGGAATGCTTGAACAACTCTGTTACTTTATCAAAAGTTCGGCATCCGCCAAATCGGGGCCTGTTTTCAGTAGCCGATCCGGGCGTCGACGACGCCGACAAACCGCCCATCGTCAAGGAACGCTCTCACATTCAACCGGATGCGTTCGGCAAGGAGGGGCGCCGTCATCTCGGGCGTGTCTGCCGAGTGCGGTGTGATCAGGCAGCGTGGTTCGCTCCACAACGGATGCCCGTCGGGCAGCGGCTCCGGGTCGGTCACGTCCAGGGCCGCGCCGGCGATGGAGCCGGCGGCCAGGGCCGCCACCAGCGCCTCCGTGTCGACCAGCGGCCCCCGTGCGATGTTGACGAGGTTCGCCTCCGGACGCATCAGCGCGAACTCGGCCGCCCCGATCAAGTGCCTGGTGGTCTCCGTCAGCGCTGCGGCGACGATGACCAGGTCGGCCTCGGGAAGCACGTCCGCCAGGCCGGATGTCGGCACTGTGCGGGCCGCGCCGGGCACCGGCCGGTTGCTGCGGCGCACGACGGTGATGCGGGTTCCGAACGGCTCGAGCAGCCGGATGAGCTCGAGGGCGATCCCTCCGGCGCCGATGATGACGACGGAACGGCCGTACAGCGAGCGGCCCTCCGGTACGGTCGACCAGGTCGAGGCCCGCACCCGCGTGGGCAGAACGCGGAGCAGGGCCAGTGAGAGCGCCAGCGCGTGCTCGGCCACGGGCTGGGCGTAGGCGCCCTTGGCGCTGGTCCAGAGGAGGTCCGGACGGGCCTGCTCGGCCAGGACGGCGCTGAACGCGTCGACGCCGGCCCAGGGCAGCTGCACCCACTGGATCTGCGGGTTGGCGGCCAGGGTGGACCCGAGCAGGTCGGCCTGGGCGTAGGAGAGCCAGATCAGCCCCCGGGTCGCGGGCGACAACTCCGTTACCTCCCCCTGGGCGGCGCGGACGGCCGCCGTGAAGACCTCGGCGGGCCGCGGCAGCACGGCGATCGGCCCGCGGGCGGGGCGCATCCCCTCGGGGATCGGCGCCACCTCGTCGGCGAGCACGGCCCGGTGCTGCCCGGCAGGCCCCGGGCCGTCCGTGACGCGGCGCTCAGGATTCGTCGGCACGGTCGTCTCCTTCGCGGTCGTGCGGGTCGTCGGCCGGGTCGCCGCCCGCCTCATCGCCGGGGTCGTCGCCCGGGCTGTCGTTCATCTCATCGTCCGGCTCGTCGTCTGCCTCTGGCCCGGTCAACGCCGCGGCCAGCCCGGCCACATACGGATGCCACGGGTCCTCGAACACCTCGTCGATGGTTCCCAGGCCGACGAGCACCCCCTGGTACAGCACGCCGATCCGGTTCGCCACCCGGCGAAGCACGGTGAGGTCCGAGCTGATCACGAGCGCGGAGAATGACCGTTCACGCTGCAATTCGCCGAGCAGGTCGATCACCGCGTCGCGCACCGTCACGTCGACCCCGGCGGTCGGCTCGTCCGCGATCAGCAGGGATGGACCGAAGACGAGGGCACGGGCCAGGGCGACCCGCTGGCGTTGCCCATTGCTCAGTTCGTAGGGGTAGCGAGGCAGCACGGCGAGCGGCAACCGCACGGCGTCGACCATGGTCGCCACGCGCGCGTCGAGCGCCTTGCGGTTGTAGCGCCGGTCGCGTTCCAGCACCGGTTCCGCCACGATCTCCGCCACCGTCATCGTCGACGGGAGCGTGTCGGCCGCGTTCTGTTCGAGCAGCCCGACCCCGAAGGTGAGGCGGGCGAGCTTGCGGCGGCCGATCCGGCGCATCCGGAAGCCGAGCACCGTCGCCTCTCCCCCGGTGATGATCGGCCGGGCGCTGCCGAGGCCGGGAGCGAACGCCGCGCCGGACAGCACGCTGGCGAGGGTGCTCTTGCCCGAACCGCTCTCCCCGAGCAACCCGAGCACCTCGCCCGGCTTGATCTGCAGGGTGAGCCCGTGCACAGCGACGTGGGCCGGGCTCACTCCGTGCGGCGGATACTCGACCGTGAGATCGCTGGTCGAGATCGGGAAAATCGGTTTGGCGCCGCGAGTCATGCGTTCTATCCTGCCGCACGCAGCCGGCGAAGCTTCTCCCGTCGGTCGGCCTGCTCTGCCGGGTCGGGAACCGGAAGCGAGGCAAGCAGTCGTTGCGTGTACGGGTCCTTCGGCGCCCCCAGAACCTCGGCGCCGGTGCCCTCTTCGACCAGCTTGCCCTTGTACAGCACCGCGATCCGGTCCGCGAGGATGTCGACGACGGCAAGGTCGTGGCTGATGAACAGGGCGGCGAAACCGAATTCCGCCTGCAGCTCGGCGAACAGCTCGAGCACCCTCGCCTGCACCGACACGTCGAGGGCCGACGTGGGCTCATCGGCGATGAGCAGGCTCGGTTCGAGCGCCAGCGCCCTGGCCAGGCTGGCCCGCTGGCGTTGCCCGCCGCTGAGCTCATGCGGGTAGCGGTCGCCGTAGGCCCGAGGCAGCTGAACGGCCTCGAGCAGCTCGTTGACGCGGGTGCGGGCCCCGGCCGGGTTCGCGGCCCGACCGTGCACCACCAGCGGCTCCGCCACGCATTCGGCGATCGTGAGCAACGGGTTGAAGCTCGACGCCGGGTCCTGGAACACGAAGCCGATGTCGCTGCGAAGCTTCTTGAACTCACGCTCCTTGAACCCGTGCATTTCGTGCCCGAGCACCGTCAGCGAGCCGCCGGTCACCCGGGTCAGGCCCGCGATGGCCCGGCCCGTCGTCGTCTTGCCCGATCCGCTCTCGCCGACGAGGCCGAGAACCTCACCCGGGCGGATGACGAAGCTCACCCCGTCCACGGCGGTGAAGCCCGCCCGGCCGAACCGGCCGGGGTACTCGATGGTGAGATTGTCGGCCACGACGACCGGCGGGAGTTCCAGCCAGGCCGGCTCCCTGGCCTCCGCGCGCACCGCGGCATGCGCGATCCCCTGGCCCACGTGCGGCACTGCGGCGAGAAGGCGTTTGGTGTAGTCGTTCTGCGGCGACGAGAAGAGCGTCTGCGCGTCGGCCTCCTCGACCACCTTGCCCTGGTACATCACGGCCACCCGGTCGGCGAGGTCGGCGACGACCCCCATGTTGTGGGTGATCAGCACGATGGCCGTGCCGAATTCGTCGCGGCAGCGCCGGAGCAGGTCGAGGATCTCGGCCTGCACGGTCACGTCCAGGGCTGTGGTCGGCTCATCGGCGACGATCAGGCCGGGGTCGAGCACGAGCGCCATGGCGATCACGACGCGCTGCTTCTGGCCGCCGGAGAACTGGTGCGGGAAATAGTTGACCCGGGTCTCCGGGTCGGGGATGCCGACCCGGCCGAGGATCTCGATGGCCTTGGCCCTGGCTTCCTTGCGGCTGAACTGGCCGTGCGCCTGGATGCCCTCGGCGATCTGCCAGCCGACCGTGTAGACCGGGTTGAGCGCGGTCGACGGTTCCTGGAACACCATCGACACGTCGGTGCCGCGCACCTGGCGCAGTTTGCGCTTGCCGATGGAGAGGACGTCGTGCTCGCTCGAGCCGTCTTTGCTGCTGAGCAGCACCACGCCGGAGGCGGTGGCCGTCTCCGGGAGCAGGCCGAGGATGGTCTTGGCGGTCACGGTCTTGCCGCTGCCGCTCTCACCGACGATGGCGAGGACCTCACCGGGGGCGACGCGCAGGCTCACGCCGTCGACGGCCCGCACGGCGCCCGCGTCCGTGGAGAACGAGATCCCCAGGTCGGTTATGGTCAGGACGTCGCTCACTGGGGAACCTCGAATTCGTCTTTCAGGGTGCCGCCGGGCACCACTGATGTTTCGGCAACCAGGCCGGATGCCTTCGCCACCGATCGGCGGCCGCGCAAACGGGGATCGGCCAGGTCGTTAAGGCTCTCACCGACGAGGGTCATGCCGAGCACGGCGAGCACGATGGCGAGGCCGGGGAAGAGCGCCGTCCACCAGATGCCGCTCGAGACATCCGACACCGCCTTGTTGAGGTCATAGCCCCACTCGGCGGCCGCCGACGGTTCGATGCCGAAGCCGAGGAAGCCCAGGCCGGCGAGGGTCAGGATGGCCTCAGACGCGTTGAGCGTGAAGATGAGCGGCAGCGTGCGGGTGGCGTTGCGGAGCACATGGCGGAACATGATCCGCGCGTTGCTCGCCCCGAGCACACGGGCCGACTCGACGTAGGCCTCCGCCTTGATCCGCACCGTCTCCGCCCGGATCACCCGGAAGTACTGCGGGATGAACACGGTGGTGATGGAGATGGCCGCGGCAAGGACACCGCCGATCAGGTTCGACCGGCCGCCCGAGATCACGATGGACATCACGATGGCCAGCAGCAACGACGGGAACGCGTAGACGGCGTCGAAGACGACGACGAATACTCGGTCGAGCCAGCCGCCGAAGTATCCGGAGACCAGACCGAGCATGACCCCGGCGAAGATGGACAGGATCACGGCGATGACGATGACGATCAGGGCCGTCTGGGCACCCCAGATGACCCGTGACAGCACGTCGTAGCCGCCGACAGTGGTGCCGAGCAGGTGCGACCCGCCCGGGGGTTTCTGGGCGCCGAATGCGCCGCTCGCGTCGCGGAGCTGGCTGTAGCCGAACGGCGAGACCAGCGGCGCAAGAATGGCGGTGAGGATGAAGAGCCCCGTGATGACGAGGCCGACGACGAGCATCCCACGTTGCAGCCCGACGCTCTGGCGGAGCTGGTGCACGACGGGCAGGCGACTCCAGAGGCCGTGTTTGTTCGAGCCCGTCGCAGTGGACGTGGCGATCATTTCGGTATCGGTCATGCCACTACCAGTCATTGTCAGTACCTCACTCTCGGGTCGATGAGCGCGGCGATGATGTCGACGACGAAGTTGGAGAGGGCGACGATCACGGCGAGCAGGGCGACGATGCCCTGCACGGCGACGAAGTCGCGGGCGGTGAGGAACTGGGCGAGTTCGAAACCCAGGCCCTTCCACTCGAAGACCGTCTCGGTCAGGACCGCGCCGCTGAGCAGCAAGGCGATCTGGAGTCCGATCACGGTGATGATCGGGATCAGGGCCGGCCGGTACGCGTGCTTGGTGACGAGCCGGTATTCGCTCACGCCGCGCGAGCGCCCTGAGTCGACGTAGTCGGCGCCGAGGGTGCCGATGACGTTCGTGCGGACGAGGCGGAGGAAGACGCCGGCGGTGAGCAGCCCGAGCGCGAGCGCCGGAAGGACGGCGTGCGACACCACGTCCAGGAGGATCTGGGGGTCGCCGGTCTGGAGGGCGTCGATCGTGTAGATGCCCGTCTTGCCGGGCAGGAACTGCATCTGCAGCTCAGAGCCGGTCGACGCGCGCCCGGCGACCGGGAGGACCTTGAGCCAGACCGAGAAGACGAGCTTGAAGAGCAGCGCGGAGAAGAACACGGGGGTGGCGTAGCAGAGGATCGCGAAGATCCGCAGGAACGCGTCGGGCGCCTTGTCGCGCCAGTACGCGGCGACGAGGCCGAGCGGGATGCCGACGATGAACGCGACGATGAGCGCGTAGAAGACCAGTTCCGCGGTGGCGACGCCGTACGTGAGCAGCACCTCGGTGACGGGCTTGTTGGTGCTGATCGTGGTGCCGAAGTTGCCGGTGAAGATGTTCCCCAGGTACTCGAAGTACTGCACCAGGATCGGCCGGTCGTAGCCGGCCGCGTGGATGCGCTCGGCGAGCTGCTCCGGACCGAGGCGACCGCCGAGGGCGGCCGTGATCGGGTCGCCGGTGGCTCGCATCAGCCAGAACACCATCGACACGAGGATGAAGATGGTGGGGAAGATGAGGGTGAAGCGGATGAGGATGTACCGCCCGATCCCCCCACCCGAGGAAGTCCGTTTGCGCCGAGCGGCTTTTTGGGCCGGTGGGCGCGCTGCCACAGTTGTCATGCCTGCCTAACGCTTGGAAAGGGTCGGGGGCACCCAGCGATCGAACTGCTGGATGCCCCCGGATTTCAAATTAGAGAAACTCTAGCCGTTTGGCGGACTAACCTTTCGCCAGTGCGGCGTAACGGAACTTGAACGACGCGTCCAGCGTCGTCTGGGTTCCGGTGACGTTCGTTCCGGTGACGGCCACCTGGGCACCCTGGAGGAGCGGCACGGTCGGCAGCTGCGCCGCGACCTTGTCCTGGATCTCCTTGATCAGGGTGGTGCGCTCAGTCGGGTCGACGGTGACGGCCTGCTTCAGGATCAGGTCGTTGACCTCAGGGTCGCTGTAGTGGTTCTTGATGAAGTTCTCCGTGAGGAAGAACGGCGTCAGGTAGTTGTCGGCGTCGGAGTAGTCCGGGAACCAGCCGAGCTGGTAGACGGGGTAGACGTCGGCGGTGCGGTCCTTCACGTACTGCACGTACTCGGTCGACTGCAGGTTGACCGTGAACAGGCCGGATGCGTCCAGCTGGTCCTTGATCAGCGCATACTCGTCGCTCGAACCCGGGCCGTAGTGGTCGGTGTTGTACTGCAGGTTGAGGGTGATCGGGGTCGTGACGCCCGCGGCGGCGAGCGACGCCTTCGCCTTGGCGACATCCGGCTTGCCCGAACCGTCTCCGTAGAGCCCCTTGAGGGACTCGGTGGCGCCGGTCAGTCCGTCCGGAACGTAGGAGAACAGGGGCGTGTAGGTGCCCTTGTAGACCTGGTCGGCGATCTCGGCGCGGTCGACGACGTCGGCCACTGCGGCGCGAACGGCGAGGGCCTTCGCCGGGTCGGCCTCCGGGGTCTTCGCACCGTACGGCTGGGTGTCGAAGTTGAAGACGATGTAGCGGATTTCGCCGCCGGGTCCGTCGACGACCTTGACCTTCTTGTTGCCGCGGAGGTCGTCGATGTCGGTTGCCGAGAGGCTGCGGAACGCGACGTCGATGTTGCCTTCCTGCACGTCGAGCTTCAGGTTGGAGGAGTCGGAGTAGTACTTGACGTTGACGACGTCGGTCTTGGCCGGGCCGAGGAGACCCTTGTAGTCCTTGTTCGCCTTGTAGGAGAGCAGGTTGTTGAAGTCGTAGCTGGTCAGCATGTACTGGCCGGCGAACGCCTTGGCCTTGACGATGTCGTTGTCCGGCGTGATCGCGGTGGCCGAGAAGGATTCCTCGTCGACGATCGGGCCGGCGGGGCTGGTCAGGATCTGCGGGAAGATCTGGTCGTCAGCGGCCTTGAGGTGGAACACGACGGTGGTCGGGTCCTTGGCCTCGGTGCTGTCGAGGTTGTACAGCAGCGACGATGGGCCGTTGTCGTCGGCGATCTTGAGCTGGCGGTCGAAGCTGAACTTCACGTCCGAGCTCGTCAGGTCGTTGCCGTTGGCGAACTTGAGGCCCTTCTTGAGGGTGACCGTGTACTCGGTCGGCGCGGTGAACTCGGCCTTGGTCGCGATGTCCGGCTGGACATCCGGGCTGCCGTACGGGGTGTTCATCAGGAACGGGAAGACCTGGTTCTGCACGGCGAACGAGCCGTTGTCGTACGAACCGGCCGGGTCGAGCGTGGTGATCTTGTCGGTCGTGCCGATCGTGATCGCGCCGCCGGTCGTCCCGCCGGTGGTTCCACCTGCGGAGCAACCCGTCATGGCCAGCGCGGCGACAGCGACTACTGCTGCGGCGCTGAGCCCTCGAGCGCGGGGAGTGGATGAGAATGCCATATCCGTGAGCCTCTTCCTCTGAAAAATCCAGGCACGGGCGCCGACAATCGCGTCACCCGGCATAGCTGTAAGGAAAGAAATAGCACAGAATGCGCGGTTCGTCCGGCAAGGACGGGGCATCTTTACCGAGCTGCAATGTAGCGCGGAACCTCGCGGCAGGCCCTGCCGGACCGCCGTGGCTAGTCTTCGCGGAGGTTGCGCCGTTCGGCTTCGACCCGCACCAGTTCCCGCTGGAGCGCCACGTAGACCTCCCGGTTGGCGGCGTCCGCGCGCTGCAGCCGGCCGAGCAGTTCTGCCTTCTGGCGGAGCAGGTCCTTGTCGACGAGGGCGACCGTGATGTCGCGGACGTAGCGGCTGATCTCCCGTTCGCTGCGCTCGGGCAGCGGGGCCATTGCCAGCTCCTTGACCAGGTTCTCCAGCGGTGGCGGCACGTCCGCCACGATCCGGTCGAGCCAGTCGGGCGCGTCGTGGTGTTCGAGGTTGGCCGCGATCGCATCCCGCACGACCGCGAGTGAGGGCTGGGCGAAGCTGGTCAGCACCGCGCGCTGGATCAGGTCCGCGCCGACCAGCACGGGGCGCTGGAGCATTGCCATCAGCCCGTCCCGTTCCAGCCGGGTGACCGGGTCGGTGGACAGGTTGGTCATCGAGAACGGTTGCTCGCGCGGCGCCTCGTCGGTGCCGTCGCGCCGTGCACCGTCGTGGCCCTGCCCCGCGGAGTTGCCGGCGCCGGCGGAGCGGGTGCGCGACAGCGACGTCGAGACGGCCCTGGCGACCTCGCCCAGCTCCATGCCGAGCATGCGAGCCAGTTCGTGCGTGTAGCCGGGGCGGAGGGCCGGGTCGCGGATGTCGGCGACGAGCGGAGCGGCCTGGCGCAGCGCCCCGACCCTCCCTTCGACGGTGTCGAGGTTGTACTGGCCGAGCAACTGCCGGATCATGAACTCGAACATCGGCTTCTTCGAATCGACGAGTCGGCGTACCGCGTCGTCGCCGCGGTGCAGGCGCAGGTCGCACGGGTCGAGGCCCTCGGGGGCGACGGCGACGAACGTCTGGGCGGAGAAGCGCTGCTCCTCGCTGAAGGCGCGCATCGCGGCCTTCTGGCCCGCGGCATCCGGGTCGAAAGTGAAGACGACCTCGCCGACGCCGCTGTCGTCACCGAGGACGCGGCGCAGCACCTTGATGTGGTCGACGCCGAAGGAGGTCCCGCAGGTGGCGACGGCAGTGGTCACGCCGGCGAGATGGCAGGCCATCACGTCGGTGTAGCCCTCGACGACGACGACCTGGTGGTTGCGCGAGATGTCGCGTTTGGCGAGGTCGAGGCCGTAGAGCACCTGGGCCTTGTGGTAGATCGGTGTCTCCGGCGTGTTGAGGTACTTCGGGCCCTTGTCGTCGTCGAGCAGCTTGCGCGCGCCGAAGCCGATGGTCTGCCCGGTGATGTCGCGGATCGGCCAGACGAGACGCCCGCGGAAACGGTCGTACACCCCGGTTGACCCCTCACGGCTGGAGACCAGGCCGGCCAGGGTCAGTTCCTCGGTCGTGTAGCCCTTGCCGCGGAGGTGGTTGGTCAGTTCGTCCCAGCTCTTGGGCGCGAATCCGACCCCGAAGAGGGCCGCGGCCTGCGAGTCGAAGCCGCGTTCGCCGAGGAAGTTGCGCCCGACGAGGGCGCCGGCGCTGCCGAGACGTTCGACGAAGAATTCGGCGGCCGCCTGGTTGGCGGCATAGAGGCGAGACCGGTTGGTGTGGTCGGGGGCGTCGCCGCCGCCCTCGTAGTGCAGTTCGATGCCGACCCGGGCAGCGAGTCGCTCGACGGCCTCGCTGAAGGAGACGTGGTCCATCTTCTGCAGGAACGAGTACACGTCGCCGCTCTCGCCGCAGCCGAAGCAGTGGTAGAAACCGACCTGGGGGCGCACGTGGAAGCTCGGGCTGCGCTCGTCGTGGAAGGGGCACAGGCCCTTCATCGAGCCGACTCCGGCCGACTTCAGGGTGACGTAGTCGCCGACGATGTCCGCGATGTTCGTGCGGGCCTTGACCTCTTCGATATCGTTTTGTCGAATCAGGCCAGCCATAGCTGAATGCTAGTCCTGCCCATTGTCAGTTCTGCACGAGACGTTCGTACCAGGCCAGTGCGGACTGGTCGGTGAGGCTGGCCACCTGGTCGACGACGACGCGCTTGCGGGCTGCGTCATCCGCGGCCGCGTGCCAGTCCTCGCTGAAGCCGGCGTCGAGGTGCTCGTCGCCGGTGGCGTGCAGGCGCTCGGCGAGCAGGGTGAGCACCTGCCGCTGCTGCTGGTAGATCGGCTGGCGGGTGTTCTTCGACATCACGAAGGCGGCGACGATGCCCTTGAGCACGGCGATCTCCGCCTGGACCTCGCGAGGAACGACCACGTGGGCGCCGAAGCGGATGAGCTGCTCCCCCGAGTACGCCTGACGGGTGGCCCTCACCGCTGCGCCGGAGAACCGGCCGATCAGCTGGCTGGTGAGGTTCTTCAAGCGCCCCTGGTCGCGCCGCCCGGCTGTCCAGCCGTGCAACCAGTAGTCGAGGGCGCCCAGCCGGTCGTAGGCCTGCGCCAATTCGGCGTGCGAGACGGCGCCGCCGATCCAGGAGTGCATCGAGGAGACGAGTTCGGTGCTGGCCCGCCCGCCGAGTTCGGCGATGTCCAGGTAGCCGTTGACGACGGCGTCTTCGAAGTCGTGCACGGAGTAGGCGATGTCGTCGGACAGGTCCATCACCTGGGCCTCGATGCAGAGGCGACGCTCCGGCGCGCCCGCACGCATCCACTCGAAGGCGGCGACGTCGTCGTGGTAGAAACCGAACTTGGCCCGGCCGCTGGGATCGGCGACGGAGGAGTCCTCCGGCCACGGGTACTTGCAGCTCGCATCGAGGCTGGCCCGGGTCAGGTTCAGCCCGTAGCTGCGGCCGTCGTTGCCGAAGACCTTCGGCTCGAGCCGGGTGAGCAGGCGCAGGGTCTGCGCGTTGCCCTCGAAGCCGCCGATGTCCAGGGACCACGCGTTGAGCGCCTTCTCCCCGTTGTGCCCGAACGGCGGATGCCCGATGTCATGCGCGAGGCAGGCCGTGTCGACGATGTCGGGGTCGAGACCGAGCCGGAGCGCGAGCTCCCGGCCGATCTGGGCGACCTCGAGCGAGTGGGTGAGCCGGTTGCGGGCGAAGTCGAGGCCGGCGGTGGGGCTGAGCACCTGGGTCTTGGCCGCGAGACGGCGCAAGGCGCTGGAATGCAGGAGCCGGGCCCGGTCTCGGGCGAAGTCGCTGCGGCGCGAGCCGTGCACCTCCGGCAGCCAGCGTTCTTCGTCGTTACTGCTGTACCCGGTTTCGTTAGCCACCGCTGGTATCCCCTTCGCCCTCGGTCAGGTTGGCCCGTTCCGCGCCGGCGATCTCACGGGAGTCGAGCCAGTGTTCGGGCAGCGACGTCTTCTTCGGGCTCCCGGCTCGGCCGCGCGGACCCTCGGCGCCGGCGCCGGGGTATTCCTGCTCCCAGTCCAGGGTGCCGAGCAGGTCGTCGAGCTGCGCGAGGGACACGACCGAGGCGAGGCTCGCGCGCAGGTCGCCGCCGACCGGATAGCCCTTGAAATACCAGGCGACGTGCTTGCGGATGTCGCGGCAGGCCCGCTCTTCACTGTCGAAGAACTCGGTGAGGAGTTCGGCGTGCCGCCGGAAGGTCTCGGCGACCCGGCCGAGGTTCGGCTGGATCAATGCGGTCTGCTCTCCGGTCGACTGGCCGCGGAAGGCCGCCGCAAGGTCACCGAACAGCCACGGCCGGCCGAGGCACCCGCGGCCGACGACAACGCCGTCGCAGCCGGTCTCTGTGACCATGCGCAGGGCGTCGTCGGCCGACCAGATGTCACCGTTGCCGAGCACGGGCACGCTGGTGATGGTGTTCTTCAGGGTCGTGATCGCCGACCAGTCGGCCACGCCGGAATAATGCTCGGATGCGGTGCGCGCGTGGAGCGCGATCGCCGAGACGCCGGCCCCTTCGGCGGCCTTGCCTGCCTCCAGGTAGGTGAGGTGGTCGGAGTCGATGCCCTTGCGCATCTTCACCGTGACCGGGACGGCGCCGGCCGCGGTGACGGCGGCCTCGACGATCTGCCGGAACAAGCCGAGCTTCCACGGCAGGGCAGCTCCGCCTCCCTTGCGGGTGACCTTGGGCACCGGGCAGCCGAAGTTGAGGTCGATGTGGTCGGCCCGGTCTTCCGCGACGAGCATGGTCACCGCATCGGACACGGTCCTGGGGTCGACCCCGTAGAGCTGGATCGACCGGGTGGTTTCGCTCTCGTGATGGTTGATCAGGCGCATCGACTCGGGCGTGCGCTCGACGAGCGCCCGGGAGGTGATCATCTCGCTGACGTAGAGCCCGGCGCCGAATTCCCGGCAGAGCCTGCGGAAGGCGGTGTTGGTGATGCCGGCCATCGGCGCGAGGACGACGGGGACATCCAGCGTGAGGGGGCCGATCGAGAGCGGCGGGGCGCTGCTGGCCACAGTTTCAGGAGTCATTTCGTTCAATTCTCCCAGACCCGGGCGACACCGCTCGACGTCCGCAGAAGCGGCGTGAAGTGGTGTCGCCGGGCGGGGTGTTCAGATGCCGCAGGAGCCGCCGCCGCAGCATCCGCCGCCGGCGTCGCCGAGAAGTTCGATGGTGGGAACGGGGGCCGCTGCCGTGGTGCCGACCGGGGTGGTCGCCTCGGCGGTGCTGGTCTGTTCGGTCATTTGTTCTTCTCCTCGGTTTTCTCGGTGGCGGCCTGGCGGAGAGCCTGCGCAAAGGTATCAGGGTCCTGGGCTCCGGAGATCCCGTACTTCCCGTCGATGACGAAGAAGGGAACGCCCTGGATGCCGTAGGCGTTGGCCTGGGCGACGTCGGCCTTGACGTCGGCCAGGTAGTCGTGCCCGGTGAGCGCCCTGACGACGTCGGCGCGGTCGAGGCCGATTTCGGCGGCGAGGTCGGCGAGGTCTTCGATCCGGCCCACGTGCAGGCCGTCGACGAAGTAGGCCTTGAGCAGTCGTTCCTTCATCTCGAGCTGGCGCCCGTGCGCCTTCGCGTAGTGGAGCAACTCGTGCGAGATGACGGTGTTCGTCTGGTGCACGGAGTCGTAGTCGTAGTGCAGGCCGACGCTCTCGGCGATTCCGGTGACCCGCTCGAGCATCTCCTCGACCTGCGCCACGGGCAGGCCCTTCCGCTGGCTGAGGTAGTCGACCGGGCTGCCGTCGAAGTCGACGGGGGTATCGGGCGCCAGTTCGAAGCTGTGGTATTCGACCTCGACGTCACCGTCGAAGAGGGCCGCACCGGCCTCGAATTTGCGCTTTCCGATGTAGCACCAGGGGCACTGCACGTCGGACCAGATGTCTACTTTGATGGTTTCGCTCACTCTGAAGCCAACCGGCGGCGCGCCCCAGTATTCCCACCCCGGCATCTCCTTCACCCCCGTCCTCCCCCAACCCGGTCCCGGCCGCGGCCCCGCCCCGCCCCGGTCCAGGCCCCCACATCCTGTCCCGAATTCAGGTGCGCAGCCCGGAACAGTGCGGCAGCTGCCCGCCGCCGCCCCGGAATGGGGTTGTTCACCTGAATTCGGAACGCACTCGGGCGCGGAGGGGGCGGAACGGGAGGGGGCGGGGCGAACGGGGCAGGGCGAACGGGGCGGGGCGAACGGGGCAGGTCAGGCGGAGGGGGCGTCGACGGCGCCGCCGTAGCGGCGGTTCCGGGTCGCGTAGAGCTCGATCGCCCGCCACAGGTCGACCCGGCTGAAGTCCGGCCACAGGGTGTCGAGGAAGACCATCTCCGCGTAGGCGCTCTGCCAGAGCAGGAAGTTGCTGGTGCGCTGCTCCCCCGAACTGCGCACGAACAGGTCGACGTCGGGCAGATCGGCCGTGTACAGGTGCCGCTGGATCGACTTCTCGGTGATGCCAGACGGCTTCAACCGGCCGGCGGCGACGTCCTCGGCCAGGGCGCGCACAGCATCCGCGATTTCGGTGCGCCCGCCGTAGTTCACACACATGGTCAGGGTGAGCACGTCGTTGCCGGCGGTCAGCCGTTCGGCGAACTGCAGCTCGTTGATGACGGATGCCCAGAGCCGGGGCTTCCGCCCGGCCCACCGCACGCGCACCCCCCATTCGTTGAGCTGGTCACGCCTGCGGTGCAGCACGTCCCGGTTGAACCCCATCAGGAAACGCACCTCGTCGGGCGAGCGCTTCCAGTTCTCGGTGGAGAACGCGTAGACGCTGAGGTGCTTGACACCGATCTGGATGGCGCCGGCGACGACGTCGAGCAGCGCAGCCTCCCCCGCCTTGTGGCCTTCCACCCGTGGCAGTCCGCGGGCATTCGCCCACCGGCCGTTGCCGTCCATCACCACGGCGACATGCTCGGGGACGACCTTCAGCGGCAGGTTCGGCGGGTAGAGCCCGGTCCAATCCAGGGGTTTGAACGGCATCGCGTCCTTGTGGGTGAACGGTTTGGGCGCGAACGGATTCGGGGTCATCGACTGACATGCTCCAACGATCGGAGGCCGCGGCCGAGGTGCCACTGCGTGTACGCGGCGACCACCCCGGTGGCCTGGGCTCTGGTCTTCTCAGGGGTTGATTCGGCATGGTCCCAGTCACCGGTGAGCAGGGAGCTGAGCAGGGCGATCGTCTGGGCGTCGAGCCTGGGCGAGCCGGGCGCGGCGCAGTCGTCGCAGACGATCCCGCCGACCTGCACGACGATGGCGGAATGGCTGCCCGGGGCGCCGCACCGGGCGCAGTCCTGGAAGCTGGGCGCCCAGCCGGCCATCGACAGGGCGCGCAACAGGTAGGAGTCGAGGGTGAGACCGGCGCCGTGCTCCTGGCGGGACAGCGACCTCAACGCCCCGACCAGCAGCAGGTACTGCTGCAGAGAGCCCTCGGCCTCGGTCAGCTTATCGGCGGTTTCGACCATGGCGCTGGCCGCGGTGTAGCTGGGGTAGTCGGCGGTGATCTGCGCCCCGTACGACCCGATCGACTCGGCCTGGGTGATGATGTCGAGGCTGCGGCCCTCGTAGAGCTGCACGTCGGCGACCATGAACGGCTCGAGCCGCGCCCCGAACTTCGACGCGGTGCGCCGCACTCCCTTGGCCACCGCGCGCACCTTGCCGTGCTTGCGGGTGAGCATGGTGACGATGCGGTCGGCTTCACCCAGCTTGTGAGTGCGCAGCACGACGGCTTCATCACGGTAGACAGGCACACCACGATTGTCCCACTTGCGGCGACGGATGCCTGCGTGCGCGCCGCAGCGCGCGTTTCAGTGGTTTCATTGGGTGTGCCCACAACTTCTTTCACGATCCCGCTGTGGCTCGACCTCACGGCCGTCGCGATCGGCGCCATCCAGGGCGCCATGTTCGCCGGGCGCTTCACCGACCGCCGCTTCGACCTGCTCGGGATCGCGTTCATCGGCATCACCGTCGGGCTCGGCGGCGGCCTGCTCCGCGACATCATGCTCGACGGCGTGCCGGCCGCGCTGCAGAGCAACTGGTACCTGCCGGTGTCGGCCGGGGCGGCCCTGCTCGGCATGCTCCTGCAGAGCCTGTTCAACCGGCTCGGCCCGCTCATCATCACCCTCGACGCCGTCACGATCGGCCTGTTCGGCGCCCTGGGCACCAGCAAGGCGCTCGCCCAGGGGCTGCCGGAGATCCCCGCCCTGTTCGTGGGAGTGATCACGGCCGTCGGCGGGTCGGCGCTCCGGGACATGATGCTGAACGTGCCGATCGCGGTGATGCACGTCGGTTCGTTCTACGCGGTCGCCGCCGGGGTGGGCAGCGGGCTGCTCGTGGTGCTGTTCGTGCTCCAGGTGCCGATCACGATCGCCGGGATCAGCTGCGTCGTGGTGACGACCGTCATCCGCGTGCTCGCGGCCCGTTACGGCTGGAGCCTCCCCCAGCAGCGGGCGATCGGCAGCTGGCCGCGGTGGCGACGAAGTGAGAACATCGTCGCCTTCCGCCGCCGCCGCAACCGCGGGGCGTGACCGGAACCCTGTGAAATCCCCCACACAAGGGCGAATTCACTCTCGCCTTTCCCGCCGCGCGGGGTGACACTAGTGAGAAGAATTCACCTTGCTAGGAGGATGCTCATGAATCTACTGAAAGGAAACACGCCCGGCCCGATGCCGGTGCCAGACCTCATGCCCGTGCTTTCCAGAGGGAAGCATAGAAACCCTCGGTCGGGCGCATGTTTCATGGAGTTCGCCTCCTACCTCGCCGGCGAAGCCTGGACCGACCACCCCACCTGCACCCACCCGCTGCTGGCCTCCCTGGCCAGGATGGTGAACGACTGCACCTCAGACACGGCCCGGGCTCGACTGGTTCCGCTCATCCCGTCGGTGATCGGCCTCCGCGGCGACGATCCCCGGGTGCGCCTGCTGATCGCCGTCCGCGCCGCGACGTCGGCGCTGTCCGTGACCAGCGCCGAACACCAGCACGCGCTCGCGGTCGGGATCCTGAACTGCGAACGGCACCTGGCCGGTGACACCGGCGAACTGCCTGAGGGCCTCGCCGTGCGGATCCGGGAAGCATTCGACGAAGTGCCCGAAGCCGAACGCTGGGCACGGGATTTCATCGCCTCGATGGGGTCCTGGTCCCGCTCGAAGTTCACCGATCGCACCGCCGAGACCATCATCCGGGTGGCCGTTCAGGGCATCGCCGAGGCGTGCACGCCCGACCCCGACGCACGGTTGTACGACCTGCTCGCCGGATCGATCGACGACTGCGTCGGCGTGCTCAGCCGGACGTCGGCGGCCAGGAAGGCGCCGGAACGACCGGTAGCAGCGGCGGAGGCTCCAATGGAAGCGGCGCGGCCACGGCTGCGCGAGTCGGTCGACGCCCGCGGCTGAGCGGCCCGGAACAGTCTGACCGAACGGTATCCGCCGGGAGTCGCCCACGAGGGGCGGCTCCCGGCGGATTCGTTATGGCATGCGTCGTGCAGCCAGCGTGCGTTGTGCAGCCAGGCGTTGTGCACCCAATCAGACGGATGCGTCGGCGAGGCTGCGCTTGCCGGCCTCGGCTCGGATGCCGCGGTTGACCGCCGAGACGACCGACTTCAGCGAGGCGGTCGAGATGTCGGCATCGATGCCCACGCCCCAGAACCGCTTGCCGTTCACGTCGAGTTCGACGTAGGCGGCCGCGAGGGCGTCCCCGCCGGCCGACATGGCGTGCTCGACGTAGTCGTACAGCGTGATCGCGATTCCACGTTCGGCCATCACGCCGAGGAACGCCGCGATCGGGCCGTTACCCGAGCCGACGGCGCTGGCCACAGTGGTGTCGTCGCGCAGGTCGACCGAGAGCTCGACCGTGCCGGACAGGTCGCTCGACGTGCGGGTGGCGTGCAGTTCAAAGCGCCCCCACTTGGCGTCGGGCGTGGTGTGGCTCGCCGGCAGGTACTCGTCGTTGAAGATCTCCCAGATCTGCTCGCTGGTGACCTCACCGCCCTCGGCGTCGGTCTTGGACTGGACGACCCCGGAGAACTCGATCTGCAGCTTGCGCGGCAGGTCGAGCGCGTGGTCGGTCTTGAGCAGGTAGGCCACTCCGCCCTTGCCGGACTGCGAGTTGACCCGGATCACGGCCTCGTAGCTGCGGCCGAGGTCCTTCGGGTCGATCGGCAGGTAGGGAACCGCCCAGGGCAGGTCGTCGACGGAGCAGCCTCGCTCCGCGGCATCCGCGGCCATGGCCTCGAAGCCCTTCTTGATGGCGTCCTGATGCGACCCGCTGAACGCGGTGAAGACGAGGTCGCCTGCCCAGGGGCTGCGCTCGGGCACGGGCAGCTGGTTGCAGTACTCGGCGGTGCGCTTGATCTCGTCGATGTTGCTGAAGTCGATCTGCGGGTCGATGCCCTGGGTGAACAGGTTCACCCCGAGGGCGACCAGGTCGACGTTGCCGGTGCGCTCGCCGTTGCCGAAGAGGCAGCCTTCGATGCGGTCGGCGCCGGCCAGGTAGCCCAGTTCGGCGGCCGCGATGGCCGTTCCCCTGTCGTTGTGCGGGTGCAGGGAGATGAGCACGTTCTCGCGGTGGGCGAGGTGACGGCCCATCCACTCGATCGAGTCGGCATACACGTTGGGGGTGGTCATTTCCACCGTGGCCGGCAGGTTGATGATGACCTTGCGCTCGGGCGTCGGTTCGAGGATCTCGATCACCTGGTTGCACACGTCGACGGCGAACTCGAGTTCGGTGCCGGTGTAGCTCTCCGGGGAGTACTCGTAGTAAACGGTGGTGCCAGGGACGGTCTTCTCCATCTCGCGGCAGGTGCGCGCCCCGAACAGGGCGATGTCGATGATGCCCTGCTTGTCTTCCCGGAAGACCACTTCGCGCTGCAGCACGCTGGTGGAGTTGTACAGGTGCACGATCGCCTGCTTGGCGCCGGCAATCGATTCGTAGGTGCGGCGGATCAGGTGTTCGCGGGCCTGGGTGAGCACCTGGATGGTCACGTCGTCGGGGATGGCGTTCTGCTCGATCAGGCTGCGCACGAAGTCGAAGTCGGTCTGGCTCGCGGACGGGAAGCCGACCTCGATCTCTTTGTAGCCCATGCGCACGAGCATGTCGAACATGATCCGCTTGCGCTCGGGGCTCATCGGGTCGAGCAGGGCCTGGTTGCCGTCGCGCAGGTCGACGGCGCACCAGCGCGGTGCCTGGCTGATGTGCTTCGTCGGCCAGGTGCGGTCGGGCAGGTCAACCCGGAACTGCTCGTGGTAGGGACGGTACTTGTGGATCGGCATCGCCGACGCAGTCTGGTTGTTCTTCATGATCCTTCATCTCCTCGCGAATTGGTGGTCAGCCAACGACAAACTCCGCGACGAGGGAGGCCTCAGTAGGACTCGTCGCGGCAGCTAAGGAGGAGCACACCGGGAAACACATTTTTAACTTAGCATCGTTTCGCCCCGGTATCGATTGCGTTTCGGCAACGGATGCGGGCGCACCGGCCCGCTAGCCGAGGCCGCGAACGAAGACCAGCGCCTCCCGCATCGACAGCGTCGGCAGGTAGGCGCGGGCAAGCGCGATCCCGATGGCGGGCAGCGCCACCGGGTCGGGGTACGCCATGAACAGGGGCTGGAATTCGGGCTGGAATTTGCGTTTGAAGGCCAGCAGGGATCGGAAGCCGTAGACGGGTTCGAGACTGCGGCCGAGGAAGTCCAGCATCCGCGCCGCCAGGCTGCCGGCGCGCTCCTGGCCTGCCTGTGCACCCGGCTGCGCACCGGTCTGGGCGAGTGGGGCGGCGGACAGGCTGAGGAATTCGATCTCCGGCTGTTCGCTCATCATCGCCATGGTGCGGGCGATCAGGAACTCCATCACCCCGTTCATGCTGTCCGGCCGGCGGCGCATGAAGTCGAGGGTCCAGCCGACGACGATTCCGTCGCGGTAGCTGGGCATCCAGCTGGTCACGGCGTGCACCCGCTCGTCCGCGTCGACGGCGAGCATGAGGCGCACGGCCGGGTCCCGCAGCTCGTCGAGTCCGCCGAGGGTGAAGCCGAGTTCAGGGAGTTCCTTCTCCTGCACCCACAGTTCGGAGATCTCGGTGATCTGCAGGGACTGGAGCATGCCGAGGGCCTTGTGGTCCGTCCAGACCGCTCGCACTCCGGCCCGGTCGGCCCGGTTGATCGACGAACGGATGTCCTGCCACTTCTTGCCCGTCGGGTCCCAGCTGCGGGGGCGCAGCACAGTCTCCTCTCCGATGCCCATCGATTGCCAGCCCATCCGGCTGAACGTCGCCTGCCAGCTGCCGTGCAGGCTGTAGAAGACCGGGATCCAGCCGTGATCGTCGCACATGGTGGCGAAGTCGGAGATCGCCTGTGCTCCCCGCTCCGCCCGGCCGATCGGTTCCGTCGTCGTGATCGCGACGCCGTTGACCACCCGGTAGGCGATGGCGACGTCACCGGCTCGGTTGAACCAGATCGAATTGCCCTCCCAGGTCGCCATGAACGCCAGGGAGCCGCCACCGCCGCGGGTGAGGATCTCCCGCAACCGGGTCTGGTCGTCCCGGCCCACGCCCGCGGTGCCGCTGCGCAGGCTGAGGATGGCGCCGACGATGACGATGATCCAGAACACGGGGCCGACCCATTGGTACAGGGCGGCCGAGATCCAGTCGGTCGGGAGGAAGGACAGCCGCTCCAGCCGGAGGAAGCCGACCGGGATGAAGCGCTCGGGGACATCCGTGACCAGGTCGATCAGAGTGACCCTGGGCCGGAAGCTGTCGCGCAGCAGCCAGCCGCCGCCGACGTAGAGCGAGGCCAGCCCGACGAAGCTGAGCACCACCGTCAGGGCGAACCGGCGGCGGCGCCCCGGCCTGCCCCGCACCGGGAACCGGCGGAGATTGGCGGCCAGCACGATCGCCGTGGCGAGGGGGACGAGCACCGACACCACCAGTACCAGGGCGATCTCCCAGTAGTGGGCGGAGTGCCAGCGCCACACGTACGGCTGGCCGGAGACCGGCAGCAGACCGTAGTACCAGGCCCCGAGCACCGCCATCCCGGCGTTGACGACGATCGCGAGCCACGCCGCGAAGCGACGGCCGCGCGCCAGGCCGAACGCGGCGACGAGGAGGGTGAGCAGCGGCAGCAGGCTGACCAGCACCGGGCCGGCGCCGCCTACGCGTTCGAGGGTGAGCTCGTGCACGCACTGCCGGGTGATGTTGCCGAGCAGGCACCGGTCGACGACGTCGGTGGCGGCGGGCACGTCCTGGGTGAGCAGGAGGCCGAGCGGGGCGAGCAGGCCGAACCGGGCGCCGGAGAAGATGGTGATGAGCGGGCCGACGGCGAGCACGCCGGCGACCGCGGCGAGCAGGGTGCGGGTCTCGTGGTGCGAGCTGCGCCGCCAGGTGAAGTCGATCCGGCTGGGTCGGAACAGTGCCCCGATGCCGAGGCCGACGAGGGCGGCGATCAACCGGTAGACGTCGGAGGGCTGACCGGAGTAGAGCAAGAGGACCAGGGACGCGGAGATCGTGAGCACCCGGATGCGTCGTCGCCAGAGGGGGCCGGCGTAACAGCTTGCGGCCATGATGGTGCCGAAGATCGGAGTGAACGGGTCCAGCGCGAAGAGCTCGCTCACCCCGCGGGACCAGAGTTCGCCGCCGGCGACTCCGGCGTCCTGGAGCAGGATGCCGCCGGCGGCGCCCAGCACGGCCGTCCCGGCGAAGACGATGATGGTGCGGCCGCTTCCCATCAATCGTTCGGCATAGCCGAGCAGGATGACCGCGCCGGCCAGGGTGAGCAGCAGCTCGGCGCCGTTGTCGACGAGGAAGACGGACGTGAGCGGCGTCCACCAGTGGCCCGTCTCGACGACGGATTCGTAGCCCGTTCCCAGCAGCAGCCGCACCTGCCGGGAGGGGCCGTGGAGCGGGCCGGTGGCGATGGCCAGCGCCAGGAGGAGGAGCGCGTAGGCCAGGGAGACCGGTTGACGCGCCGCCTGGCGCCGGGCTGCCCGGCCCAGGGCGTCCCAGCGAGGTGCCGCCCGGCGCGGTGACGTCGCGGACTGCTGCGCGGTCACGGGTTCACCGTCAACTCGGTGTGCGCGGCCAGCAGGGGCAGCGCCCGGGTCAGGGCGTAGACGACCGTGTGCCAGTCGTGGGCCGTGCCCGGGGAGACGAGCAGGTCGGTGGTCGCCCCGGCCCGTTCGGCCGCCGCCTTGAGGGTGTTGGTCCAGGCGATGTACCTGGTGTCGTCGCCGCCGACCGCGAAGATGATGTGGAGGGCCTGGTAGGGCGCGTGTGCGGCCAGGATGGCACTGGGTGCTGCGGCGGCGTAGGCGGCCGCGCTGCCCGCGAATCCTGCCTGCACGGTCTGTTGCGGGTTGCCTGCCTTGGGTGCCAGTTCCCCGGAGATGTCGAGAACAGTGCCGTAGAGCTCTGGATGGGCGGCGCCGAGCTGGATCGAGCAGGTGCCGCCCTGGGAGAACCCGCCGATGGCCCAGCCGTCCGGCGCCGCCGCGACCCGGTAGTGGCCGCGGATCCAGGCCGGCACGTCCATGGTGAGGTAGCTGGCCGAGTTGCCCAGCTTCGAATCGACGCACATCGGATTCCGGTCGGGGGCGCCGAGCTGGTCGGGGACGACCACGATCGGCGCCAGGCCGTGGTGGGTGGCCGCCCAGGCGTCGAGGATGCCGGCCAGCCGGCCGGCCGTGAACAGGTCGGACGGGCTCCCCGGCTGCCCGGAGAGCATCTCGATGACCGGCAGCACCGGGGGGTTGGCGCTCCGCGCCGCCGCCGGGAGGTAGACCATGGCGGGCCTGGCCGCGAAACCCGACACGGTCGCCGGGATCGTCACGGTGCCGACGGTGCCCCTGGTGTCGGTGATGGGCGGGACCGGGCCGGAGAGGGCATCCGTGAGCGCCCCGTAGAGCGGGATGCCGAGGGCGGCGCGCACGGTGTTGAACTGGCCGAATTCCGCATTGATCCCAGCGGCGGCGGTGAGCAGGAAGAGCGGAATCGCGACGACGGCGAGCACCCGGCGCCGGGGCCGGGCACCGAACAGGTTGGTGACGGCGAGCACGAGGGCGCCGACCAGGCCGGCCGTCCAGAGCCGGGTGGGCGTGGACATGGAGACGCCGAAGAGGTCCCAGATGTCGCTCACCAGCCAGACCAGGACCCAGCCGACAAGGGCGCCGGCCAAAACGAGGATCAGGGTCAGGGCGGCGGTGCGCACGCGCAGACGTCGCAGCAGCAGCCCGGCGGCGCACAGGGCGGCGAGGGCGTACAGCCCGATCAGGAAGGGACCTCCGACGAGGCTGGTGTCCAGCAGCGCATTCATTCGATTCCTCCGTGCCCACTCTCACACCGGGACGGCCCCGCCGCACGCGAAATGCCCGGTTCTGAGCGAGGCCTCAGACTCGGGTCGGCCAGGCCACAGCAAACTCACTGCAGGCGCATAGGCCGAAGCTCACGCGGTTCGGAGGGCGTGGCGCGCGACGCCGGCGGGGATCAGGCCCGGCCGGCTGGGACATGGGAACGCCTAGAAGCCGAGGCGTCCGAGCTGTTTCGGGTCGCGCTGCCATTCCTTGGCGACCTTCACCCGGAGCGAGAGGAAGACCCGTTTGCCCACGAGCGGTTCGATCTGCTTGCGGGCACGCATGCCGACATCCTTCAGCCGGCTGCCCGACTTGCCGATGATGATGCCTTTCTGGCTGTCGCGTTCGACGAAGAGGTTGGCGTAGACCTCGACCAGTTCCTGGTCGTCGCGCTCGATGATGTCGTCGATGGTCACGGCGATCGAGTGCGGGAGTTCGTCGGTGACACCCTCGAGCGCGGCCTCGCGGATGAATTCCGAGATGCGCGATTCCAGGCTCTCGTCGGTGACCGCGTCGGCTGGGTAGAGCGGGGCGTCCGAATGCGGCAGCAGCCGGAGCAGTTCCGCGGTGAGGATGTCGAGCTGGATGCGGCTGGTCGCCGAGATCGGCACGATCGCCTCCCAGTCGCGCAGTTCTGAGACCGCGAGCAGCTGGTTGGCGACGCTGGTCTTCGACGACGCGTCGATCTTGGTCACGATGGCGACCTTGCGTGCCCGCGGGAAGTTGTCGAGCTGCTCGTTGATGAACCGGTCCCCCGGGCCGATCGGCTCGTTCGCGGGGATGCACAGTCCCACCACGTCGACGCCGGCCAGGGTCGACTGGACCAGGCTGTTCAGGCGCTCGCCGAGCAGGGTGCGCGGCTTGTGGATGCCCGGCGTGTCCACCAGGATCAGCTGGCCGTTCTTCTGGTGCACGATTCCGCGGATCGCACGGCGGGTCGTCTGCGGCTTCGACGACGTGATCGCGACCTTCTCGCCCACCAGCGCATTGGTCAGGGTGGACTTGCCCACGTTCGGGCGCCCCACGAAGGACACGAATCCCGCGCGGAATTCATTTTCTGTCGTCATGACCGTTCTCTCCCTCGTCGTCCGACACTCCGAGGAATGCGGTCTGCGCGTCAATCAGCGCTTCGTCTCGTTCCACCAGCACAGTGCTGATTCGTTTGCGGCGGCCCTCGGTGCGTTCCGCGGTGAGGACCAGCCCGCTGGTGCGGGCGACCGAACCGGCCACCGGCAGCCGGCCGAGTGCCTTGGCCAGCAGCCCACCGACCGAATCGACCTCGTCGTCGTCCAGCTCCAGGTCGAACAACTCGCCGAGTTCGTCGACCGGCAGCCGGGCGCTCACCCGGAAGCGTCCGTGGCCGAGGTCTTCGACCTCGACGATGTCCCGGTCGTATTCGTCCGAGATGTCCCCGACGAGTTCCTCGATCAGGTCCTCGAGCGTGACCAGCCCGGCGATCCCACCATACTCGTCGACCACCATTGCGAGGTGGTTCGACTCGAGCTGCATCTGGCGCAGCAGGTCGTCCGCCTTCTTGGACTCCGGCACGAACACGGCCGGGCGTTCGAGCTCGGCGACGGTCAGGGTCTCCACATTCGGCGGCCGTTCGTAGACCAGCCGGGCGACGTCGCGCAGGTAGAGGATGCCCGTGACGTCGTCGACCTCGCCGTCGATCACCGGCACCCGGGAGATGCCCTTGCTCAGGAACAGGCCCATGGCGGCGCCGATCGACGCGTCGGCCTCGATGGTGACCATGTCGGTGCGGGGGATCATCACCTCGCGCACGACGGTCTGGTTGAACTCGAAGATGGAGTGGATGAGTTCCCGGTCCTCCTCCTCCAGCACGTCCAGTTCGGTTGCCTCATCGACCATGCTGAGCAGCTGGTCCTCCGAGGTGAACGTGGCGAGCCGGGTGCGGCCCGGGGTGACCCGGTTGCCGAGCGCGACGAGGGCGTTGGCGATCGGACCGAGGAGCACCCGGAGGAAATGCACCAGCGGCGCCGTGCCGGCCAGGAGCTGCTTCGGGTGGGCGCGGCCGACGCTGCGCGGGCTCGCGCCGACCAGCACGAACGAGACGGCCGTCATCAGCGCGGCGGACAGCACCAGTGCCAGCCAGAGCTGGTCGATCGTGGTCGCGAATACCAGTGTCACGAGCACCGCCGCGGTGGTCTCGGCGATGATCCGCATGAAACTGATCGCATTCAGGTGCGCGCCAGTGTCGGCGGCGATCGCGGCCAGGGACCGTTTGGCCCGGGACGTCTCGGCCAGGTCGGCGATGTCGGCGCGGGACTGCGCGGTGATGGCGGAGTCGACTGCGGCCATCAGGCCGCCGAAGGCCACCAGGAAGACGGCTGCGGTGAGAAACCACCCGATGATCATCGGTTGCGGAGGCGTTCCTGCAGGGCGAAGCCGATCAGGATGTCACGCTGGATGCCGAACATCTCCTTCTCCTCGGCCGGTTCGGCGTGGTCGAACCCCAGCAGGTGCAGCACGCCGTGGGTGGTGAGGAGCAGGAGTTCCTCGAGGGTGCTGTGCCCGGCCGTCTCGGCCTGGGCCTGGGCCACCTGCGGGCAGAGCACGATGTCGCCGAGCAGGCCGGGCGGAGTCTCCTCGTCTTCGGTGCCCGGGCGGAGCTCGTCCATCGGGAAGCTGAGCACGTCGGTGGGACCCGGTTCGTCCATCCACTGCACGTGCAGCTGCTCCATGGCGCCCTCATCGACGAGAACGATCGCGAGCTCGGCATCCGGGTGCACGTGCATCGAGTCGAGGGCGTAGGCGGCCAGCCGGAGGATGACGGCCTCGTCGACCGGGATGGTGGATTCGTTGTTGATTTCGATGCTCAAGAGGTGCTCCGTTTCGGAAGGCGGTCGCGTGGGGTGCCGGAGCGGGGTCCGCGCTTGGCGAATTCGTGGGCCTGCTCGCTCTCGTAGCGCTGGGCCTGCTTCTGGGCGTCGTACTCGGTCCAGGCGTCGACGATCCGGCCGACGAGGGAATGACGCACGACGTCGGCACTGGTCAGCCGCACGAAACGGATGTCGTCGACCTGGTCGAGCACGCGGGTGACGAGCCGGAGCCCGCTCGACCCGACGGGCAGGTCGATCTGGGTGATGTCGCCGGTGACGACCATCTTGGAGCCGAACCCGAGGCGGGTCAGGAACATCTTCATCTGTTCGGGCGTGGTGTTCTGCGCCTCGTCGAGCACGACGAACGAGGAGTTGAGGGTGCGCCCGCGCATGTAGGCGAGCGGCGCCACCTCGATCGTGCCGGAGGCGAGGAGCTTGGGCACCAGTTCCGGGTCCATCATCTCGTTCAGGGCGTCGTAGAGCGGCCGCAGGTACGGGTCGATCTTCTCGGTCAGGCTGCCGGGGAGGAAGCCGAGGCGTTCCCCGGCCTCGACGGCCGGCCTGGTCAGGATGATCCGGTCGACTTCCTTGCGCTGCAGCGCCTGGACCGCCTTGGCCATCGCCAGGTAGGTCTTGCCGGTGCCGGCCGGGCCGATCCCGAACACGATCGTCGCCGTGTCGATGGCGTCGACGTACTCCTTCTGGCCGAGCGTCTTGGCCCGGATGCTCTTGCCCCGGGAGGAGAGGATGGCCGGGCCCAGACGTTCGGACGGGCTGGTCGAACTGTCGGCGCCGAGCATCCGCGACGACGAGGTCACCTCGGCTTCGGCCAGGTCGCGCCCGCCGCGGATCATCAGCAGCAGCTCATCGATCAGCCGGCGGGCAGCCTCGACCGGGCCGGCCTGCCCGGCGAGGGTGATCTCGTTGCCGCGCACGTGCACCGAGACACCGGGGTGCTCCCGTTCGATGGTGCTGAGAAGACGGTCCTGGGCGCCGAGCAGGCGGACCATGGCGATACCGTCGACCGACACCCGTTCCTCGACCTGGTTCTCGAGCGTGTTCTCGGCGTCATCGCCGGCGTCAGCGGAACGCAAGGGACCCCTCCCCGAGCGAGTCGTCCCCGGCCGGCGAACCGGGCCCGGGCTGGGCGAGAAGATGGGCGTGAACGTGGAAGACGGTTTGCCCGGAGGCCTCGCCCGTGTTGAACACCAGGCGGAACTGGCCGTTCGAGCGCTCGGCCGCGATCCCGGCCGCGACCGAGACGAGCTCCGCCAGCAGCCCGGGATCCCCGGCCGCGAGCTCGACCACGTTGCGATACTGCTGGGTGCGGGTCGTGATCACCACGTGCACCGGTGCCTGCGGGGCGATGTCCTCGAAGGCGATGATCCGGTCTGTTTCGGCGACGATGGTCGCCGGGATTTCGCGCGCGGCGATGCGGCTGAAGATGGACGGTTCCTGGCCGGTGGAAGTCATAGTTCTATCTTAAGCGGCGCTACCAGCGGCCGAGGGTTGCGTTGAGGATGGCGAGGGCCGCCGGTCCGGCGGTCGAGGTGCGCAGCACGGTCTCGCCCAGCCGCACCCGGGTGGCACCGGCCTGTTCGAGCTGGTCCAGTTCGGCCGTCGAGATGCCGCCCTCGGGCCCGACGACGAGCAGGATGTCCCGGTCATCGGTGGGGGCGGCGATTTCGGTGAGCCGGAGCTCCGCGGTCGGCTCGAGCAGCAGCATCCGGGTGCTTCCCGCCAGGGCGGCCAGCTGCCTGGTGCTCGTCAGCCCGGCCACCTCCGGCAGCCACGCCCTGATCGACTGTTTGGATGCCTCCCGGACGATGCTCGACCAGCGAGCCTGGCCCTTCGCGACCTTGGGTCCTTCCCAGCGGGTGACCGACCGGGACGCGGCCCACGGGACGACGCCGTCGATGCCGAGTTCGGTGGCGGCCTGCACGGCCATCTCGTCGCGGTCGCCCTTGGCCAGGGCCTGCACGAGCAGGATCCGCGGCGTGCCGGGTTCGACCACGGCGGCCTCATCCACCCGGAAGGTGAGCCGGCCCGCGTCGGCGCCCGTCACGGTGACGTCGAGCATCAGGCCGGCGCCGTTCCCGATCCGCAGCCGCTCGCCCGGCTTGACCCGGCTCACCGTGACGGCGTGCCTCGCCTCGGCGCCGTCGATAGAGAGGACGGTGCCCGGCACGGCGGAGCCGGCGCGCAGGGAATCGTCGATGAAGAAATGCGCCACGGGTTCTAGCCGCGGAACCGGTCGCGAAGCTTCGAGAAGAGTCCCTGCTGCACCGCGCTGAGCGTGGGCGCCGGGGACTTGTGCCGGGCGGCGAAGGCTTCGATCAGCTCCCGCTCCTTGTGGTCGAGCTTCGTGGGGGTGGCGACGTGAACGCCGATCTTGAGGTCGCCGCGGCCGTTGCCGCGCAGCCGGGTGACGCCGCGTTCCTTGATGGTGATGACCTCCGCGCTCTGCACGCCGGCCCGCACCTCCACCTCGATGTCGCCGTCGAGGGCCTTGACGGTGGCGGTGGTGCCGAGGATCGCGTCCGTCATCGGCACCTCGAGGGTGGCGAGCAGGTCGTCGCCGTCGCGGCTGAAGACGTCGTGGTGGCGCACCTTCATCTCGAGGTACAGGTCACCGTTCGGGCCGCCGGCCGGACCGGCCTCGCCGCTGCCGGGCATCTGCAGGCGCAGGCCGGTGTCGACGCCGGCCGGGATGTCGACCGGTACGGTGCGACGGGCGCGCACGCGCCCCTGGCCCTGGCAGGTGACGCACGGGGTGGCGATGATGGTGCCATAGCCGCGGCAGGAGCCGCAGGGGCTGGAGGTCATCACGTTGCCGAGCAGCGAACGCACGGCACGCTGGATGCTGCCGGTGCCGTGACAGATGTCACAGGTGACCGGCGAGGTTCCCGGCTGGCAGCAGGTGCCGCTGCAGCTCGCGCAGAGGACAGCCGTGTCGACTTCGAGGTCGCGGTGGGTGCCGAAGATGATCTCGTCGAGGTCGAGTTCGACCCGGATCAGCGCGTCCTGGCCGCGGTCGCGGCGGGACTTGGGGCCGCGGCTGGTGCCGCCCCCGCCGAAGAAGGTCTCGAAGATGTCGCCGAAGTTGCCGAAGTTGCCCGCGTCGAACCCTCCGCCGGAGCGGCCGTTGCCACCGCGGTCGTAGTTGTCGCGCTGTTTCGCGTCGCTGAGCACGTCGTAGGCGTGGGTCACCGACTTGAACCGCTCCGAGGCATCCGCACCGGGGTTCACGTCGGGGTGCAGCTGCCGGGCGAGGCGCCGGTAGGCCTTCTTGATTTCATCGGTCGTGGCGTCGCGGGCGACACCGAGTACTTCGTAATGGTCAGCCAAAGCTGGCTCTCCTAGGTCTGTTCGGGTTTCGATCTGTGGGTGTGTTCGGTATGGAGTCTGGGCTTATTCGATCTGGGGCTTATTCGAGGAGGCGGGACAGGTAGCGGGCGACGGCGCGCACGGCGGCCATGTTGTTCGAGTAGTCCATCCGGGTCGGGCCGAGTACGCCCAGCCGGGCGAGGTCCCCGCCCTGCGAGGAATACCCGCTGGTGAGCACGGAGGTCTCGGCCAGGCCGAACGGCGCGTTTTCGCGGCCGATGCTCACCGACACGCCGTGCTGGTCGGTGGCCATCTCGCCGAAGAGGCGCAGCAGCACGACCTGCTCCTCGATGGCCTCCAGCACCGGGTAGATGCTCCCGGTGAAGTCCTCCTCGGTCCTGACCAGGTTCGCCGCCCCGGCCATCACGAGCCGGTCCTGCCGGTTGGCGCCGATCTGATCCCGCAGGGTGTCCCTGATCAGGTCGACGGCCTCCTGTTGCGGCGCGGGGCCGGAGGCACCGGCGAGGTCGGTCGCGACCAGCGCCGCCGCGGCCTCGGTCATGCTCAGTCCGATGACCGCCGCGTTGAGCCGGGCCCGGAGGTCGACGAGGACCGGTTCTTCTAGCGGGCGAGGCAACTCGATCACGCGTTGCTCGACCCGGCCCGCGTCGGTGATGAGGACTGAGAGGAGCCGGGTGTCGGAAAGCGGCACGAGTTCGATGTGCCGCACCCTGGCCCGGGACAGCGACGGGTATTGCACGAGCGCGACCTGGTGGGTGAGCTGGGACAGGAGCCGCACGCTGCGGGACAGCACCTCGTCGAGGTCGGCGGACTGGCCGAGGAACGTCTCGATGGCCTGGCGCTGCGCTGCAGAGAGGGGACGCAGGTCGGCGAGGTGGTCGACGAACACCCGGTAGCCCTTGTCGGTGGGGATCCGGCCGGACGAGGTGTGCGGGGCTGCGATCAGCTCCTCTTCCTCGAGGATGGCCATGTCATTGCGGATGGTGGCCGCGGAGACCCCGAAAGAGTGGCGGTCGACGATGGACTTGGACCCGACGGGCTCCCTCGACGCGACATAGTCCTGCACGATCACGCGTAGAACTTCGAGACTGCGATCTGACACCATGCGAATCGCCTCCTCAGTCGGTCGCGAGCGCCGGACTCGGCTGGCACTCGGGGTGTTTGACTGCCAATCATACCGCCAGCCGCTGGGCGCGTCCCATTGCCCCGTGAGGAATAGGCGCAGTAGCTTAGGCATGTAATGCACCTCCCCCTGCGCGCTGAAAGGCACGATCATGAGCGATTCCACCGGCCACACCCCCGAAGACCCGAACCTGGGCCAGCGGCCCCCGCAAGCTCCGTACCAGCCGGCAGCCTCCACCCCGGTGGCCGCGGCACCGCTCTCCGACGTCGATGACCGCCAGTGGGCGTCCTTCGCCCACCTCGGCGGAGTGCTCGGTTTCCTGCCGTCGCTGATCATCTGGCTCGTGTTCAAGGACCGCGGCCGGTTCACGGCGGTGGAGGCGAAGGAGGCACTGAACTTCCAGATCACCCTGCTGATCGGTTATGTCGCCATCAACATCCTCGCGACCTTCATCGCCATGGTCACGTTCGGCATCGGCGGAGTCCTCGCAGGACTAGCGTGGGTGCTGTGGGTCGTCGGAGTGATCTTCTCGATCATGGGCTTCCTGAAGGCAAAGGACGGTCAGCACTACCAGTACCCGTTCGCCCTCCGCCTGATCAAGTAGTCCAGCCGACGCCCGTCGACCGTCACTGATAGAAGGAGTTCGAATGTCCGCCATGCCCCCACCGGCCAGCCCTTACCAGGCGCCGACCCCCATGAATCCGTCCGACGAGAAACTCTGGGCCACCCTGATCCACATCGGTGGAATCCTGTTCGGCTTCCTGCCGGCGCTGATCGGCTACCTGGTGCTCAAGGACCGCGGGCCGTTCATCCGTGCGCACACCGCGACGGCACTGAACTTCCAGATCACGCTTCTCATCGCTTATGTCGTCGGTGGAATCCTGACCCTGGTCCTGGTCGGCTTCCTGATTCTGTTCGCCGCGTGGATCCTCACGATCGTTTTCGGGATCATGGCGGCCCTGGCCGCCAACAAGGGCGAGTACTACACGTACCCGCTCACCATCAAGTTCATCAGCTAGGTCGGGGTCTCCACAGGCCGAACACCGGTGATTGAGCCCGTCGAAATCAGGCTCAGTCGGTCAGCAACCGGCGCACGACCGCATCCGCGAGCAACCGTCCTCTCCGGGTCAGCTCAATCGACCCGGACAGGGCGGCTTTCGCGTCGATGAGCCCATCCGCGATCAGCCCGGCGACCTCGTGTCGGCCCGGCACGGACAGCGATGCGATCGGGATGCCTTCCCGGATCCGGGTGAGCAGCAGCACGCGCTCGACCTCCCGGGTGGCGGCGTCGAGGGTCTCCCGGCCGGCCGCCGGGGAATCCCCGGCGAGGATCCGGTCGGCGTACGCGGACGGATGCTTGACGTTCCACCAGCGCACCCCGCCGACGTGGCTGTGGGCGCCGGGTCCGACGCCCCACCAGTCCTGGCTGGTCCAGTAGGCGAGGTTGTGCCGGGACCGGTGGGCCTCATCCGTCGCCCAGTTGCTGACCTCGTACCAGCCGTAGCCGGCGTCGGCGAGCAGCTCGTCGGCGAGTTCGTAGAATTCGGCCTGCTGGTCCTCGTCGACCGGAACGAGCTCGCCGCGCTTGATCTGCCTCGCGAGCTTGGTGCCCTCCTCGACGATCAGCGAGTAGGCGCTGATGTGGGTCGGCGCCAGGCCGATGGCCTGCTCGAGGCTGGCCCGCCAGTCGTCGAGCGACTCCCCCGGCGTGCCGTAGATCAGGTCGACGCTCACGTCGAGCCCGGCGTCACGGGCCCACTGCACGACGAGCGGCACCTTCTCCGGGTCGTGCGTGCGCTCGAGGGTGGCCAGCACGCGCGGAACGGCCGACTGCATACCGAACGACACCCGGGTGAACCCGGCGGCGGCCAGCCGGACGAGGTAGGCCGCGTCGACGGAGTCGGGGTTCGCCTCGGTGGTGACCTCGGCGCCGGCTGCGAGACCCCAGGTGCTGCGCACGGAGTCCAGCATCCGGATCAGGTCGTCGGCCGGCAACAGGGTGGGCGTGCCGCCGCCGAAGAAGACGGTGGCCGCCTCGCGGGCGGGCACCCCTGAGGCGTCGAGGATGCGCCCGGCCGCCTCGACCTCGCTGATCGCCTGGCCGGCGTAGTCGTGCTGGGACGCCCCGCGAAGTTCGGTGGCCGTGTAGGTGTTGAAGTCGCAGTAACCGCAGCGAACCCGGCAGAAGGGCACGTGCAGGTAGACGCCGAAGTCGCGTTCGGCAGCGCCGGCCGCCGCCGAGCCGGGCAGCAGGCCGTCGCGGGGTGCGGGGTCGCCGAGGGGAAGGGCGCTGCCCATCGGGTTAGGCCGCGCCGATCGGGTGCAGGGCGCGCAGGTAGCGTTTCGTGAACTTCGCCTGCTGCAGCCGAACCACGGGCCAGCCGAGCCGGTAGCGCCAGGTGCTCGGCCGGGAGAACGCCCGGATGGTCAGCCAGACGGAGTCGTCGTCGCGCTTGTCGACGATGAACGACTCCTCGCCGCTGGCGGGATGCCCGACCATGGTGCCGTAGGCGAAGCCGACCCGGTCGGGCTCGTCGATCACGTAGACCACCCGCACGGGGGCGTCGATGGTGAACGGCCCGGCCGTGACGGTCAGGTGCGCCGACATGCCGTTGACGATGTACGGGGTGCCGTCGTCGCCGAACGTCGCCTCGTTCGCCGCGCTCTTCTGGTCCCGGGCGGCCTGGCCGTCGGCGTTGAAGACGAGCCCGGTGTACTGCTCCCCGGTGCTGCTCAGCAGGTCGGTGACGGTCATCCCGCTCCCCCGCTGCACGCCCCAGGTCATCAGCGACTTGGACGCCAGCTGGAAGCGCTCCTCGCCGCTGCCGAGGCGCACCGTGCGCTCGATCGGCCGGTAGCCCTTCGGCGGGTAGCGGAGCAGGTCGGGGGCGAGGGTGCCGCCGATGGCCGCGTAGCTCACGGCCGTGTCGGTGAAGGTGGCGCGTCGCATCCGGTTACTTCTTCTCTTTCTTGGGCGGCTCGTCGCCGGAGAGCGCGGCGATGAAGGCCTCCTGGGGAACCTCGACCCGGCCGACCATCTTCATGCGCTTCTTGCCCTCTTTCTGCTTCTCCAGCAGCTTGCGTTTACGGGAGATGTCGCCGCCGTAGCACTTGGCCAGGACGTCCTTGCGGATGGCACTGATCGACTCGCGGGCGATGATGCGGGCGCCGATGGCGGCCTGGATCGGCACGTCGAACTGCTGGCGCGGGATGAGCTTGCGCAGCCTGCCCGTCATCAGCACGCCGTAGTCGTAGGCCTTGTCACGGTGAACGATCGCGCTGAACGCGTCGACCTGCTCGCCCTGGAGCAGGATGTCGACCTTGACCAGGTCGGCCTCCTGCGAGCCGATGGGCTCGTAGTCGAGCGACCCGTAACCGGCGGTGCGGCTCTTGAGGTTGTCGAAGAAGTCGAAGACGATCTCGCCGAGCGGCATCGTGTAGCGGATTTCGACCCGGTCCTCGCCGAGGTAGTCCATGCCGAGCAGGGTGCCGCGCCGGCTCTGGCAGAGCTCCATGATCACGCCGACGTAGTCCTTGGGCGCGAGGATTGCGGCCTTGACGATGGGCTCCTCGACCTTGGCGATCTTGCCGTTGGGGAACTCGCTCGGGTTGGTGACGGTGACGGTCTTCTTGTCGTCGGTGGTGACCTCGTAGATCACGCTGGGCGCGGTGGTGATCAGGTCGAGCCCGAACTCGCGGTCGAGGCGTTCGGTGATGATCTCCAGGTGCAGCAGACCGAGGAAGCCGCAGCGGAACCCGAAGCCGAGGGCGACGGATGTCTCCGGTTCGTAGACGAGGGAGGCATCCGACAGCTTGAGCTTGTCGAGGGCCTCGCGCAGGGCCGGGTAGTCGCTGCCGTCGATCGGGTACAGGCCGGAGAACACCATCGGCTTGGGCTCGGTGTAGCCGGGCAGGGCCACGGTGGCGGGGCGCAGGGCGGTGGTGACGGTGTCGCCGACCTTGGACTGGCGCACGTCCTTGACCCCGGTGATCAGGTAGCCGACCTCGCCGACGCCGAGCCCCTTGCTCACGGTGGGTTCCGGGCTCGTCACGCCGATCTCGAGGATCTCGTGGGTTGCCCGGGTGGACATCATCTGGATCTTCTCGCGCGGGTTCAGCTTGCCGTCGATCATGCGCACGTAGGTGACGACGCCGCGGTAGCTGTCGTAGACCGAGTCGAAGATCATGGCACGGGCGGGGGCGGCCGGGTCGCCGACGGGGGCCGGGATCAACCGGGTCGCCCGGTCGAGCAGTTCGGCGACGCCGACGCCGGTCTTGCCGGAAACGCGGAGCACGTCGTCGGGGCTGCCGCCGATCAGGCTGGCGAGCTCCTTCGCGTACTTGTCGGGGTCGGCTGCCGGGAGGTCGATCTTGTTGAGCACGGGGATGATCGTGAGATCGTTCTCGAGCGCCAGGTAGAGGTTGGCGAGCGTCTGGGCTTCGATGCCCTGTGCGGCGTCGACGAGGAGGATGGCGCCCTCGCAGGCTGCCAGGCTGCGGGAGACCTCGTAGGTGAAGTCCACGTGGCCGGGGGTGTCGATCATGTTCAGAGCGTAGGTCTGCCCGTCGAGTTCCCACGGCATGCGCACGGCCTGGCTCTTGATGGTGATGCCGCGCTCGCGCTCGATATCCATCCGGTCCAGGTACTGGGCGCGCATGGCCCGGTCATCGACGACCCCGGTGATCTGCAGCATCCGGTCGGCCAGCGTCGACTTTCCGTGGTCGATGTGGGCAATGATGCAGAAGTTACGGATGAACTCGGGAGGTGTTGCGGCCGGTTCAAGCGCAGTGAGGGGTCTCGGTGACATGGTCTGGCAATTCTCCCATAGCTGGCTGGCCGCCGGTTTCGCCGGGCCGATGCCGGTCTTGAGGCCGCTCCTGATGCGGCAGACCGCGACCGCGGGCGCGGTCGCGCGCTGCGCAAACGGGCGCGACGCCAACCCCTCCGTGCCGACTGCGACCTGCACGACCCACGACCGCGACCAGAAGCCGCTGGTCGAGCAGACGGATGACGAGCAGAATCTCTGCATTGAATCGGCACCGAATCGCCGTCAACCCCGACACACCGTCAGCAGAGAACTGCCACAAGCCCGAGCATTGCCCAGGCAGGAGGGTACCCATGACATCGACCACACCCGTTCTCTTCGTGCACGGGATCCGAACCTCGGCCACCATGTGGCGGCGGCAGCTCGCGATCTTGGGCGAGGACGGGCATCCCGCGCTGGCGGTCGATCTGCCCGGCCACGGTTCACGAATCGAAGAGCGATTCACCGTCGAGGGCGCACTGGCTGCCATCGACGAGGGGGTCGTCGCGCTGGGCGCCCCGGTGGTGCTGGTCGGGCTCTCGCTCGGCGGCTACTACGCCATCGAGTACGCCGCTCGGAACCCCGAGCGGGTGGCCGGGCTCATGGCCGCAGGCTGCTGTGCAATCCCGTCCGGGTGGCCACTCGACGCCTACCGGGGCCTGGCCCGGCTGATCCGACTGCTGCCCGATCAGGGACTCTGGCTCCACACCACCCTGGTGCGAGTGCTGTTGCCGCCACAGGGAGCTTCGGACACGCTCGCCGGCGGGGTTCCACTGAATGTGATGGACGCCGGGCTGGGCGCCACCGGAACGCTCCGTCCGCTGGAGGCCCTGTCCCGGTATCCGGGCCCGATCTGGCTGGTCAACGGCGCTTTCGACCAGTTCAGGCTGCACGAGCGCCGCTTTCTCGGCGCGAGCCGGAACGGTCGCCTCGTGATCGTGCCGCGGGCCTCGCACCTGGTCAGCCTCGCCCAGCCTGAGCGGTTCGCTGAGGTGCTGCGAGGCATCCTCGACGAGGTCGCCGCCGACCGCCCGCGGCCGATTGTCGACCCGGTCGAATAACTGGTATCGTTTCCTGTTGGCTTGCGTGTTGGGTCCCACCCCACACGATCATTGCCGTACGGCGCCCTCTACCGCCAAGCGGCCCATCCGAACAAGAACCTAACGAAAGCGTATAAACGTGGCAAATATCAAGTCGCAGATCAAGCGAATTGGCACCAACAAGAAGGCCCAGGAGCGCAACAAGTCGGTGAAGAGCGAGTTCAAGCGCGCTATCCGTGCGACGCGCCTCGCCGTCACCGCCGGTGACAAGGACAAGGCCGTTGCCAGTCTCGCCATTGCTTCGAAGAAGCTTGACAAGGCCGTCAGCAAGGGCGTCATCCACAAGAACCAGGCGGCAAACAAGAAGTCGGCCATCGCGAAGTCGGTCGGCGCACTCGTCTAGTCACCACCAGACCTGGTTTGAGGCCGATGTTCGGAACTGAACCGGTGTGAAGGAAAGCCCTCGCCTTATGGCGGGGGCTTTCTTCTATGTGCCGGGACGCCGGGGTCGAACCAGACCTCCAGCCGCAGGCGGATGTTCAGTCCTGGCCGCGGCGGGCGATCACGCCGACGAGGCGTTCCAGGGCGAAGACCGGGTCGCGCCCGGCACCCTTGACCGCGGCATCCGTCTTGGCGAGCATCACCATGCACCGGGCCAGGCCCTCGTCCGACCAGCCGGTCAGGTCACGCTGGGCCCGTTCGACCTGCCAGGGCGCGAGCCCGAACTGCGACGCGAGCTGCCCGGAGCCGCCGCGCACACCATAGAGCTTCGCCATCGTGCGGATCTTCATGGCGAAGGCCGCGACGACGGGAACAGGGTCGGCGCCCGAGGACAGCGCGTGTCGGAGGATGACCAGGGCCTCACCATGGCGCCCCGCGATCGCGGAGTCGGCAACCTTGAACGCGTTCGCCTCGACGCGTCCGCCGTAGTACCGGTCGACCGTCGTCTCGGTCACCTCGGACGCCGAATCGGCGATCAGCTGCTGGCAGGCCGCGGACAGCTCGGCGAGGTCGCCGGAGAAGGCCGCCACAAGAGATCGAAGGGCACTCGGCGTGACCCGCTTGCCGGCCGCCTTGAATTCCGCCGATGCGAAGTCGTGCCGGTCGGAGTCCTTTTTGAGCTCGGCACAGACGACCTCGACGGCGCCGCCGACTCCGGAGCGGATCGTGTCGAGCAGCTTCTTGCCGCGCACCCCGCCACCATGTCGCAACACGACGTAGGTGTCCTCCGCCGGGTTCTCGAGGTACGCGAGAGCCTCGATGAGGAAGGTATCGCTGCATTTCTCGACCGAGCTCACCCGGATCAGCCGAGGCTCACCGAACAACGAGGGGCTGGCCATGGTGAGCAACTCCCCCGGCGCATAGCTGTCGGCCTGTATATCGCTGATCTCGAGACTCGGGTCTTCGAGTTTCAGGAAGTCCCGCAACTGACGAATGGCCCGCTCCGCGAGGAACACCTCGGTGCCGGAGACCAGAACGACCGGGGCAGGACGCACCTGGTGCCACGACAGCTGCGGAATGGCGACCGACTTGCTCGATGCGGCCTTGCTCGATGCGGACTTGCTCGGAGTTGATCGGCCCGTTGCGGCCCGAACAGAGGATGCGGTTCGTGCGGCCACTCGGTTCCCTTCGATTGCGTGGGTCAAGCCTAGCCCGGGCCGCCGACGGGGGCAGCAGGCGAGCGCCCCGTGCGGGCCGGTCCGGTCGCCGCATTCTCGGTCCAGACGGTCAGCGCACCGTGCCCGCCCGGGTCGAGGGCCACCACGGCCAGTCCCTGCCGATCGGTGCGCACGGCGACGGTGCCGACCGAGGCGAGGATGTCCAGCAGACGGTCGGTCGGATGGCCGTAACCGTTGTCGGCGCCGACCGAGATCAGCCCCACCGTCGCCCGGAGATCGGCATAGAGGTCGAGGCTCTGGTCCCGCGAACCGTGATGCGCCACCTTGACGACGTCCACCCGGCCGGGCTCCGAGACACGACTCAACGCGTCCTGGGCCTCCTCGCCGAGGTCGCCGAGGAAAATCGAGCGGATGCCCCGCCCGTCGAAGCCGATCGTCACGCTCCCCGGGTTTCCGGTCTGCATCACCGGCGAGCCGCGCACGGGCCAGAAGATCTCCCAGCGCAGCCCGCCCAGCGTGCCCCGGTCGCCGCGGGCCGCGATGCGCACGTCCGCACCGCCCTCGGCGAGCCGCGCGTGCAGGTGCTCGTCCTGGGCGTTCTCCGGTATCCCGACCAGGGCCGTGCCGACCCGCCCGATCGCGGCCTCGATCCCGCCGATGTGGTCCATGTCGTAGTGGGTGAGCACGAGCAGGTCGATCCGCTCGATCCCGAGGGTGTGCAGGCAGGAAGTCAACAGCGCAGGATCCGGGCCGACGTCGACCAGGGCGTAGCGTTCCCGGTCGCGCACGACGACCGCATCGCCCTGGCCGATGTCGCAGGCCGCGATCTGCCAGTCCGCCGGGAACGCCACCGCCCGACCGAGGCCCGCGCCGATCAGGCTTCCCGCGTAGCCGCCCCCGGCGACGATCAGCACGGCCGCCGCGACGATCCGCCAGCCGGGCAACCGTGTCGAGCCGGGCCTCCGCGCGGATCCGAGCAGGAGTGCGAGGGCCAGCAGCGTGAGCACCGCGGTGGCCGCCACCCCGAAGGCTCCTCCCAGCCACGGGAGGCGGCTGCCGGGCAGCGCAGCACACGTCCCGGCGACGGCGGCGATCCAGGCCGAGGGCAGCCAGGCCAGCTGCAGGATCCCCCACGCCACACCGGGCAGCCACGGGAGCAGCAGGCATCCGATCAGGCCGATCACGGTGGCCACGGGGGCGGCCGGCCCCGCAAGCAGGTTCGCCGGCACCCCGTAGAGCGGGAGGGTCGGGCTGAGCAGCACGAGCACCGGCTGGCAGGCCAGCTGCGCGGCCAGGGGGATCGCGATCACCCCGGCGAGCCAGGCGGGCATCCAGCGGCCGAGAACCCGGCCGAGCGGCCCGGCCAGCACCAGCAGTCCGCCCGTCGCCAGCACCGAGAGCGCGAAGCCGTAGCTGCGGGCCAGCCACGGGTCGAAGACGAGCAACCCGATCACCACGAGGGCGAGCAACGGCAACCCGCGACCTCGCCTGCCTGTCGCGATCGAGAACAGGAGCACGGTGGCCATCAAGGCGGCGCGGAGCACGCTCGGCTCAGGGGTCACCAGCACCACGAACCCGGCCAGGGTGACGAGGGCCAGCGCCAGGCGAGCCAGGCGGCGCAGCCTCAGATAGCCGGCGAGCAGCAGCATTCCGGCCGTCACCACGGCGCAGTTCGCCCCGGATACCGCAGTGAGATGACTGAGTGAACTGGATTTCATCGCGCCGTCCAGGGCCGGTCCCACGGCGCTGGTGTCACCGATTGCCAGTCCCGGGAGCAGGTCGCCGCCCTCCCCCGGCAGCCTCCCCGCGGCATCCGCGAAACGGGCCCGGAGATCGTTCGCCCACGCCAGCCACCAGGGTGGCGCCGCGACCACGGCCGGCGGATCCCGGCCGAAGACGAGCGCCGCCGCCGCGTCACCCGGTTCGGCCGGCCGAAGCCGCGCGGGCAGGCGAATGACGGTGCCGATCTGGAGCGCGGGGCCCGCCGGGGCCTCGGCGAAGACCACGACCGGCACCGATACCCAGGCCGTGCGGCCACCCTGGCTGACCGAGCCGATGGTGCCGGTGAACCGCACCCGGCTCGAGCCGCCTCCCCCACCGGCGCCGCCGAACCCTCCGAACGAGGCGGTCTCCACCGGCCGCGACCACACCGTGAGAGTCGCGGTGACCACGGCGTGCCTGGCCGCCGCGTCCCGCACCTCGGCAGGCAGCCGCGCGGGGGCGGCCACGGCAACCGCGGATGCCACGAGCGCGCCGCCCGCACAGCAGACGGTCAGCTGGGCGAGGACCGTGCGCACCGACACCTTGCGTGCCGAGACTCTGCGTGCCGAAACCCGGCGCGCCGAAGCCACTCGCGTCCCCGCCGTTCGCGACCGCGGCCCGCCGGCGGTGACGACCAGGGCCAGGGCCGCCCCAGCGGCCGTCCACAGCGGGAGCCGGCTGCCCGCCGCCCAGTCAGGCGCCCCGGTGAGCAACCAGCCCACCAGCCATGCTGCAGCAGCGGCGCCGGCGAGGCGTAAGTCGACGGTCACACCGTGACCAGGTCTTTCAGTCCGTCGAAGGTCTTGTCGCCGATCCCGGTGACGCTGCGGAGGTCGTCGACGGCCGCGAACGGCCCGTTCGCCTCGCGGTAGTCGATGATGCGCTGGGCCATCAGCGGACCGATCCGCGGGAGGGTGTCGAGTTCGGCCACCGTGGCCGAGTTCAGGTTCACCTTCGCCCCGGACGTGGTACCCCCGGCCGCTCCGGCTCCCCCGGATGCCGGCGGCGGCCCGGCCGGAACCTCGCCGACCTGGGGCAGATAGAGCTGCTCTCCGTCGCTGAGCCGCCTGGCCAGGTTGGTCCCGGCCGGGTCGGCCGTCTCAGTCAGACCCCCGGCGGCTGCCACAGCGTCCATCACCCGCGCACCGACGCTGAGCTCGAACAGCCCGGGCCGGCGCACCGCCCCGAGCACGTGAACGAAGATGATCGCGCCGGGCGCCGGGTCGGACGGGTTGCTGCCGGACGCGTCGGCGCCGGTGGCGGCGGCGCCGGTGGCGGGTGATGCCCCGCCGCCCGCAGCCCCGCCCTGAGAGGCTCCTCCACCCGGCGTGATCACCTGGTGGGTGGCCTGCCCGCCGATCGCCGAGACGACCACTGCGGTGGCCAGGGCCGCGACAAGCAGCACGACTGCGGCGCCGACCCCGATCCGCATCCGGACACCCCTGGCGGGGCGCGCGGGGCGGGCCAGGCGCGAGAGCGCCGCTGTGGCCGGGTCAGGCTCCATCCGGGCAGGCTAGACCGTGCGGCTCGGCGGGCCGGGCGGCCGGGATCAGACGGTACGAGACCGCCGGATCCCGGCCCTGTGGAGGCGAGGCCAGACCGCGAGGCCAGACCACGCGGTTCAGACCATGCGCCTCAGACGGGGTCAGACCGCCCGGGTCAGACCGCGCGGGTCACGATGCTGACCAGGCGGGGTGCCCGCACGATCACGTTCACGATCTCGCGGTCGCCGATCGCCTTGATCACCGGTGCCGACGCGCGCGCGAGGCGTTCCAGCTCGTCGCCGGGGATCTTCGGCGAGATGTCCAGTCGCTCCCGCACCTTGCCGTCGACCTGCACGACGGCCGTCACCGACTCCTCCACGAGCAGGGTCGGATCGGCCTTGCGCCACTGGGCGAGCGCGACACAGGGCTCGTAGCCGAGCCGCTGCCACATGTCCTCGGCGGTGTACGGCGCGAAGAGGTTCAGAGCCATCGCCGTGGCCTCTGCAGCTTCACGCACGGCGGCGTCGGCCGGGCCGGCACCCGTGTCGATGACCTTTCGGGTGGCGTTGACGAGCTCCATCAGCCGGGCCACGACCACATTGAACTTGAACGACTCGATCAGGCCCGGCGCGTCCGCGAGGAACCGGTGGGTGACCCGGCGCAGGCCCGCGTCCCCGGTCTTCCAACGGATGTCCGGCTCACTCGTCACGTCCCTGGCCATGCGCCAGGCGCGGGCGAGGAACTTCGCCGAGCCGACGGGCGAGACATCCGCCCAGTCGATGTCGTCTTCGGGCGGCCCGGCGAATGCCATCGTGAGGCGCACGGCGTCGACTCCGAAACGGTCGACTTCCTCCGTGAAGTAGACGAGGTTTCCCTTGCTCTTGGACATCTTCGCGCCGTCGAGGATGACCATGCCCTGGTTGAGCAGGGCGGTGAAGGGTTCCGTGAAGGAGACATAGCCGAGGTCGAAGAGCACCTTGGTCATGAACCGGGCGTAGAGCAGGTGGAGGATGGCGTGTTCGACGCCGCCGACGTACTGGTCGACGGGCGCCCACTTCTCGGCTTCCTTCGGGTCGAACGCCCGGGTGTCGTCGTTCGGGTTGAGGAAACGGAGGAAGTACCAGGAGCTGTCGACGAAGGTGTCCATGGTGTCCGCGTCCCGGCGTGCGGGGGTGCCGTCGATCGGGTTGGGCACGTTGACCCAGTCGGTCGCCCCGCCGAGCGGCGAGGTCCCCTTGGGCTTGAGGTCGAGGCCATCGGTGGGCGGCAGCAGCACGGGCAGCTGGTCTTCCGGCACGGGGATCTCGGCGCCGTCCTGGCCGTGGATGATCGGGATCGGGGTGCCCCAGTAGCGCTGGCGCGAGATCAGCCAGTCGCGCAGCCGGTAGTTCTTGGCCGCGCGGCCGGTTCCGTCGAGCGTGAGCTGGTCGATGATGCGCTTGATGGCGGTGTTCTTGCTCAGCCCGTTGAGCGCCCCCGAGTTGATCAGGCGGCCCTCGCCGGCCAGGGCGATGCCGGTCGCGGCCGGGTCGAGGGTGGGCAGCTCCTCGGAGCCGTCGAGCATCTCCGGCGTGATCACGGGGATCACGCCGGTGACGGGGGCGGTCGTGTCGACGACGACGATCACGGGAAGGTCGAAGCGGCGGGCGAAGTCGAGGTCGCGCTGGTCGTGGGCGGGCACGGCCATCACCGCGCCGTGGCCGTAGTCGGCGAGGACATAGTCGGCGGCCCAGATCGGCATCCGTTCGCCGTTGACGGGGTTGATCGCGTAGCGCTCGAGGAAGACGCCGGTCTTCTCCCGGTCGGTGGACTGGCGTTCGATTTCGGTGCTGTTCTGTACCCTCACCAGGTATTCCTGGAACCGCGCCTTGACTGAGGGTGAGGAATCGGCGACGAGCTCTGCGGCCAGATCGGCGTCGGGGGCGACGACCATGAAGGTCGCGCCGTGGAGGGTGTCCGGCCGGGTCGTGAACACGCTGATCCGCTCCTCGCGGCCCTCGATCACGAAGTCGACGTCGGCACCGATCGAGCGGCCGATCCAGTTGCGCTGCATGTTCAGCACCTTGGCCGGCCAGGTGCCCTCGAGTTGGTTGAGGTCGTCGAGCAGGCGGTCGGCGTAGTCGGTGATCTTGAAGTACCACTGGGTGAGCTTCTTCTTGACCACCACGGCGCCGCTGCGCTCGGAGGTGCCGTCGGCGAGCACCTGCTCGTTGGCGAGCACGGTCTGGTCCACCGGGTCCCAGTTGACCCAGCTGTCCTTACGGTAGGCGAGGCCCTTCTTGTAGAGCTGGAGGAAGAGCCACTGGTTCCACTTGTAGTACTCGGGGTCGCTCGTGTGCAGTTCGCGGGACCAGTCGAAGGACGCCGCGTAGAGCTTCATGCTCTTCTTCTGCTGCGCGATGTTGTCGTAGGTCCAGCCGCGAGGGTCGATGCCGCGCTTGATCGCAGCGTTCTCGGCGGGCAGGCCGAAGGAATCCCAGCCGATCGGGTGCAGCACGTTGAAGCCCTGCTGGCGCCAGTACCGGGCGACGATGTCGCCGAGCGCGTAGACCTCGGCGTGGCCCATGTGCAGGTCACCGGACGGGTACGGGAACATGTCGAGCACGTACTTGCGCGGGCGGGTGTCGTCGGGGTCGTCCGTGCGGAACGGCTCGAGTTCTTCCCAGATCGGCTGCCATTTGGCCTGGATTGCGGCGAAATCGTAGATTTCTTCGTCGCGGTGGGCGCCGGTGGGCGTGTGGTCGTGCTCGTGTGCCACGTGACTCTCTTCGTTGCGGTGGGATTGCGCCATCTCAGGCAAAAGGGCGCCCGCAGGCGTCGTCCAGGCTTCTAGGTTACTAAACCCTGGCCGTCCGGCGCTGCCGGCGAGGTTGCGGGCGGGGTTGCGGGCGGTATCGCGGGGTGGGTTTTCAGGGCGCCGAGCGCGTCCAGCAGGGCTGCGGCCTTGATCCGGGTCTCCTCGATCTCCTCGGCGGGGTCGGACAGCGCCGTGATTCCGCCGCCGGTGCCGATGGACGCACCGTCGCGGTCGATGACGATGCTGCGGATGACCATGGCCAGGTCGACGGCGCCGTCGAAGCCGAAGTAGCCGAACGCGCCGGAGTAGATGCCGCGCGGTCCGGCTTCGAGCCGGTCGAGGATGCCCATGGCGCTCGGCTTGGGCACGCCGGTCATGGAGCCGGCCGGGAAGCAGGATTCCACGGCGTCGACGCCGGTGAGGCCGGCCGCCAGCCGGGCCTCGACCGTGCTGACCAGCTGGTGCACGTGCGCGTAGCTTTCCACGTCGAGCAGCTGGGTGACCGCGACCGAGCCGAGTTCGGCGATCCGGCCCAGGTCGTTGCGCATGAGGTCGACGATCATCAGGTTCTCGGCGCGTTCCTTGTCGCTGGTCTCCAGTTCGGTGCGGAGGGCCAGGTCGCGGGCCAATCCGGTGGAGCGGCGGCGGGTGCCCTTGATCGGCCGGGTGCTGACCCGGCCGGCGCGGGAGACGGCGAGGAACTGCTCGGGCGACGCGCTTAGGAGGGCGGTGTCGCCGAACCGGAGCAGGCCGCCGTGGTGGCTGGGGCTGCCCGCCCGGAGCCGGAGGTAGGCGTCGACCGGGTCGGGATGCGCGGCGACCCGGATCTCGTTGGTCAGGCAGAGCTGGTAGGCATCACCCGCGGTGATCGAGTCCTGGCACTGCCGGATCAGGGCGTCGTAGCGTTCCGGGTCGTGCCGCCAGTGCGCCGCGACCGGAGCTTCGGCCCGGACGCTCACCGGGGACTGGGACGGCGTCCGAGAGGCGGATGTCCCGGCCGCGACCCGAAGGGCGGCGAGCACCTCGGCCGCCCACTGCTCGGGTGCGCCGGCCCCCGTCCGGCCCGGCCCGGTACGGGCGAGCAGGGTGACGGTCTGTTGGGCGTGGTCGAATTCGATCGCGCGGTCGACCTGCAGCAGCGCAGCATCGGGGTAGCGGGACTCGTGCACGCCGGCGCCCACGGTCTGGGCCCCGAGCTCGTATCCGAGCCAGCCGACCCAGCCGAGCCGGAACCGGGTCTCGTTCCCGCCGCTGGTGGCATCCGTCCCCGCATCGTCCTCTGGCTCGGACTCGGCCGGGGACTCGGCTGCGGATTCGGCCGCGGCCAGGTCTTCCCGCAGGAACTCGAAGATGGTCTCCGGCAGGGTCACGGCGCTGGTGCCGGTGCCGGTGCCTGCGCCTGCGCCAGGACCGGGTCCCGGGAGCGTCACCGTCACGGTGCCCTCCTGCACCGACGCTGTCACGAAGCGGGAGGAGGCATCCGCGGCGCCGAGGTAGCTGAAGCCGCCTTCGGCGGCGACGCCCGCGTCGAGCCAGAAGGAATGGGAGCAGGACCGGTGGAGGGTGAGGTAGACGAACTCCGGGTCCCACCACCCGGGCAGGGGGAATCGTCGGATCGGAGCAGGCACGCCCCCAGCCTAGGCGGGAAGGACTCCGCCGGCGCGCCGCAATCCGGGGGCCCGACCGGGGAGGGTCACCCGGGCCGTGATGAGCTCGTCGGGCACCGGGGTGTGGGAGATGAGCAGCACGGCCCGGCCGTCCTCGGCGGCCGTGACCAGGATGTCCCGCACGAGCCGGTCACCCTGTTCCTCGTCCACGTTGGCGGTGGGTTCGTCGACCACGAGCACCGGGAAGTCGGCCAGCAGCGCCCGAGCGAGGGCGATCCGCTGGGCTTGCCCGCCGGAAACCAGGGCGCCGCGTTCGCCGACTCTGGCGTCGAGGCCGCCGCGCTCCGCCGCCCACTCAGCCAGGCCGACCCGGTCGATCACGGCCAGTAGTTCCTCGTCGGTCGCGGTGTCCCTGGCGAACAGGAGGTTCTGGCGGATGCTGTCGTCGAAGAGCCAGGGCCGCTGCTCGCAGAGCCCGACCACCGCGCGCACCTCGGATTGGGGCAGCAGCCGGGCCTCGACGCCGTCGAGGGTGTACGACCCGGTGTAGTCGAGGAAACGCACCAGGGCCTGCGCCAGCGAGGTCTTGCCCGCGCCGCTCGGCCCGGCCAGGTGCACCCGGTCGCCGGGCGCCAGCCGCAGGGTGACACCGGTCACGGCCGGGGTCTCCGCGCCCGGCCAGCGCGCACCGAGGTCGGTCAGTTCGACGACGCGCGCCCGCTGCCCCCTGGTCGCACCGATGGCACTGGTCGCACCGGTGGCGCCCCCGGATGAGACCTCGACCGGGACCTCGACCGGAATCTCGGCCGGGATCACCGTCGGCACCGCGGTGGCGACGCGCTCGGCGCTGGAGCGCACCTCGCGCCATGCTCCGAGGGCGGCCGGGACGGTGCCGAACACCTCGAAGACGGCCATCGGCACGAGCACGATCACGGCGAAGGCCGGGCCGGCCAGGCTGCCCGCGGCGCCGCCCGCGGCCAGGGCGGGGATGCCGACGGCCAGCGCGGCGACCGTGGCGCCGCCCGCGAACAGCGACAGCAGGGCTCCCTGCACGCCGACGCCGAGCGACCGGCGGAGGGTCGCCCGTCTGAGGAGTTCGTCGGCCTGCCGAAGGGCGTTGAGTCTCCCCGGCAGGGCTCCGAACGCGGTCAGCACGTCGAGATTCTCGACGACCTCGAGCACCTGGCCGATGAGGTTGCCACGCAGCGGCGCCAGTTCACGCTCGGCGCGGGCGGCGAGCACACCGGAGCCGAGCGCGCCCAGCACCCCCGCGACGACGAGGCCGAGCAGCAGGGTGAGCCCGGCGGCCGGCAGCACGCTCCACACCCCGGCGACCGAGAGAGCGGCGACGATGCCCGCGGTCGCGAGCGGCTGGACCACCCGCAGCGGGAGATCCTGCAGGGCGTCGACGTCGCGCACGAGCCGGGTGAGCAGCTCGCCCCTGCCGGTGTCGGCGAGCCCGGCAGGCGCCAGCGGGACGATCCGGGAGAACACGCCGACCCGAAGCAGGGAGAGCTGCCGGAAGGCCGCGTCGTGGCTGGTCAGCCGATCGAGGTAGCGGAAGGCCGACCGGCCCAGGGCGAAGGCCCGCACGCCGACGACCGCCATCGAGAGGTAGAGGATGGGCGGCTGCTCGGCGGCCCGGGTGATCAGCCAGGCGGAGGTGGCGAGCAGCGCCACGGCGCAGAGCAGGGAGGCCACCCCGGCCGCCAGGCCCGGCACGAACCAGCGCGCCCGCGGTTGGGCCAACCGGAGAATCGCCCGCGTGGCGGTGCTGAGGCGCCCGGTGCGCGCCGGCGCGGTGGCGGCAGGGGTGCCGCTAGCGGCCCCGAACGTCGGCTCAGACATGCGCGGCCCCGTCCAGTTCGACAATCTGGTCCGCGGCGTCGCGCAGCATCGACCGGTGGCTCACGACGATCACGATGAGACCCTCGGCGGCGAGCCGGCGGAGCCCGGAGACCAGGCGTTCCTCGGCTTCGGGATCCAGCGCCGAGCTGGGTTCGTCGAGAACGAGCACGCGGCACCCGTGCAGCCGGGCGCGGTAGACGGCGCGCGCGGCCGCGACCCGTTGGGCCTGCCCGCCGGAGAGCCCGTCGCCGTTGACGCCCAGCCGGGTCGCCGGGTCCAGTTCGCCCGCCCCGGCCTCGCGGAGGGCCCGGTGCACCAGCACCGGGTCGGCGGATGTCTCCCCCAGCGCGACGTTGTCGGCGATCGTTCCGGCCAGCAGGCCCGGGCGCTGTCCGGCCCAGGCCAGCCAGGGCCGCGGCGTGCCGGGGACGACGGGTGCGTCGCCCAGACTGATCGCTCCGTCGAAGGGAACGAACCCCTGCAGGGCCGCGACCAGGGTCGACTTGCCGGCGCCGCTCGCGCCGCGGATGACGGAGAGCCGGCCCGGGAGGAAGACGGCGGTGAGCTCCGGGGCGGCCCGGCCGGCGCGGTCGGAAGAACGGCGCACCCTGACCCGGTCGAAGCGCAGGGCGTCCGGGTCGGGCCGGACGGCACCCGGCGGCCCGGTGAGGGTAGGAGCCCCGGGCGCGGCGGGGGCCTGCGGGTCGTCGAGGATCGCGAAGACGTCCTCGGCCGCGGCGAGGCCGTCGGCAGCGGCGTGGAACTGGGCCCCGACCTGCCGCACGGGGAGGAACGCCTCCGGGGCGAGCAGCAGCACGAACAGGCCGACGCCGAGCTGGAGGGAGCCGTCGACCAGGCGGAGGCCGATCGACACGGCGACGAGCGCGACCGACAGGCTGGCACCCAGCTCGAGCACGAAGCCGCTGAGGAAGGAGACCCGAAGCACCTTCATCGTGCGGCCGCGGTAGTCCTCGGTGATGGTGCGCACCCGGTCGGCCTGGCGCGCCTCCCGGCCGAAGATCTTGAGCGTGGCGAGCCCGCCGACCAGGTCGAGGAAGCCGGCGCCGAGCCGTTGGAGCGCGTCCCACTGCGCGCGCTGCACGGCCTGGGTCGCCTGCCCGATCAGCACCATGAACAGCGGGATGAACGGCAGCACCACGATCACGGTGATGCCGCTCGGCAGGTCCTGCCAGAGCATCACGAGCACGAGGATCGGGGTCGCGATGCCCGCCAGCAGCAACTGCGGGAGGTACCTCGCGAAGTAGTTGTCGAGCGCGTCGAGGCCCTGCCCGACCAGGGTGGCCACGCCGGCGCTCTGCGTGCCCGCCAGCCAGTCTGGGCCCCGCTCGGCGAGGCGCCCGAGCACGCGTGCGCGCAGTTGGCTCTTCACCGACGCGGCGCCCCGGCTCGCGGCCACTTCGAGCAGCCAGACCAAGGCCGCCCTGGCCACGACGACGACGACGAGTGCGCCCAGCGTCGGCGCGAGCTCGGCCGGGCCGTGCCCGGCGACGGCGAGGCTGATCGCCCGGCTCAGCAGCCAGGCGAATGCGATCACCACCAGGGTCTGGGCCAGGCCGAGCGCGGCCCCGACCAGCAGGAACCACCGGGCAGCGGACGCGTAGCGGAGGAGCCGAGGGTCGAGGGGGCGCATGGACGATTCGGGAGGCTAGTGCGCGGCGGCTTCGATGGTGCCGCGGCTGACCCGCTTGCGCAGCACCCAGTAGGTCCAGCCCTGGTAGAGGAAGATCACCGGGGCGGCGATCAGGGCGGTCCAGCTCATCACCTGCAGGGTGTACGGCGTCGAAGACGCGTTCGCGATGGTCAGGCTGTTCGCGGCGTCGTTGCTCGCCGGCATCACGTCGGGGAACAGCGAGGCGAACAGGGTCAGCACCGCCAGCCCGATGGTCGCGGCCATCAGCGTGAACGCCCATCCCTCCGACCCCTTCAGGTTGAAGAGGAACGACCCGATCAGGGCGACGGCGGCCAGGGCGGCGAACACGGCGGTGAACAGGCTCCCGAAGGCGAGCACCGTCCAGAGCAGGAACGACGCCGCGACAACGATGGTCACGAGCCCGGACCGCACGGCGAGTTTCCTGGCTCGCTCGCGGATGTCGCCCTCGGTCTTGAGGGAGACGAAGACGATCCCGTGGGTGAAGAAGAGCAGCAGCGTGGTCAGGCCGCCGAGCAGCGCGTAAGGGTTGAGCAGGTCGAAGAAGCTGCCCGTGAAGTTGTGGCCGGCGTCGAGCTGCACTCCCTGCACGACGTTGGCGAAGGCCACGCCCCAGAGCAGGGCGGGCACGGCGCTGCCGACGACGATCATGCCGTCGAACCACTTCTTCCACTCCGATTCCGGCCGCTGGTGCCGGTACTCGAACGACACCCCGCGCACGATCAGGGCGAGCAGGATGAGCAGCAGGGCGAGGTAGAACCCGCTGAACATGGTGGCGTACCACTCGGGGAACGCGGCGAAGAGGGAGGCGCCGGCCACGATCACCCAGGTCTCGTTGAGGTCCCAGACCGGGCCGATCGTATTGATCAGCACCCGGCGGTCGGTGTCGTCCCGGCCCAGGAACGGCAGGGACATCCCGACGCCGAAGTCGAAACCGTCGAGTACGAAGTAGCCGATGAACATCGCGGCGATGATCCAGAACCAGAGGATGTTGAGTTCCATCAGACGCTCCTAGTAGACCGTGACACGTTGGGGGGTTTCACCGGTCAGCGGATCCGGCACCGGGGCATCCTCCGGGCCCTGCCGGACCGCGCGCAGGATCAGCCGGAACTCCACCACCGCGAGCACGCCGTAGATGAGGGTGAACGCGATCAGGGAGATCAGGATCTCCAGCCCGGAGACGTTGGGCGACACGCCGGACTCGGTCTTCAGCAACCCGAAGACGAGCCAGGGTTGCCGTCCCATCTCGGTGAAGATCCAGCCGACGCTCATCGACGCGAGCGAGAACGGGAACGACCAGATGGCGACCTTCCAGACCCAGGCGGCGGCCGGGGTGCGCCCGCCGCGGGTGAGCCACAGGCCGACGACGGCGACGAGGATGTGCGCGATGCCGAGGCCGATCATCCAGCGGAACGCCCAGTAGGTGATCCAGATGGTCGGCGTGTAGTCGCCGGGGCCGTAGAGCGCCGCGTACTGGGCCTGCAGGTTGTTGATGCCCTCGACGGTGCCGTCGAGGGTGTGGGTCGAGAGGAACGAGAGCAGGTACGGGATCCGCACCGAGAACAGCTCGCTCACGCCGTCGGGGGTGCCGAGGGTGAAGAGCGAGAAGGATGCGTTCGCACCGGTCGCCGTCTTGTACATCGCCTCGGCCGCGGCCATCTTCATCGGCTGGGCGGCGGTCATGGCCAGGCTCAGCGAATCGCCGAAGAAGGTGGTCAGCGCGCCGGAGATGACCATCATCCACATGCCGAACTTGAGGGCCGGACGCATGGTGTCGGCGTGCTGCTTGCGGTAGAGGTGCCAGGCCGCGACGGAGATGATCAGGCCGGACGACACCATGAAACAGGCGAAGATGGTGTGCGGGAAGGACGCGAGCGCGATCGGGTTGGTGAGCAGCTCGCCGATGTCGGTGAGCTCGGCCCGGCCCCTGGCCTCGTTGATCCGGAACGCGATCGGGTTCTGCATGAACGCGTTGGCGGCGAGGATGAAGTAGGCGGAGGCGATCGAGCCGACCGTCGTCAGCCAGATCGTGGCGAGGTGCAGCCCCCGGGGAAGCTTGTCCCAGCCGAAGATCCACAGCCCGATGAAGGTGGCCTCGAGGAAGAACGCCACGATGCCCTCGAAGGCGAGCGGCGCCCCGAACACGTCGCCGACGAAGCGGGAGTAGGTGGACCAGTTCATGCCGAACTGGAACTCCTGCACGATCCCGGTCACGACGCCCATGGCGAAGTTGATCAGGAAGATCTTGCCGAAGAAGTGGGTCAGCTGGAGGTACTTCGCCTTGTCGGTGCGCACCCACGCGGACTGGAAGATCGCGACCGTGAGGGCCAGCCCGATCGTGAGCGGAACGAAGAGGAAGTGGTACACGGTCGTCAGACCGAATTGCCACCTCGACAGGAGTAACGGATCCAGCCACTCGTTCATGCGTCCTCCAACAGAGCCACTCTTCTACGATACGTAGAAGACTACACTTCTACGCCCCGTAGAAGACTGCAGTCGGCAGCGGTAAACTGGCCGCATGGGGAATCTGGGTGTGCTGGAGCGGTTGCTGATGGATGTCCTCTGGGACTCCGGTCAGGCGTTGCCCGCGAACGAGCTGCGCGACCGTCTGCTCACCCCGGCCGCAGTGGCCGCGAGCCGCAAGCCGCTGGCGACGACAACGGTGCTCACGGTGCTGTCCAGGCTCGAGACCAAGGGCTTCGTCACCCGGGACCGCGGCAGCCGCCCGCACCTGTACCGGGCGGTGCGGACCCGCGCCGAACACACGGCCGAGCTGATGCACGAGGTGCTCGGTTCCGCGCCCGACCGCCAGGCGGCGCTGGCCAGGTTCATCGGCAACGTCACCCCGCAGGAGGCCGAAAGCCTCCGGCTCCTGCTCAGCCCCGCGGCCGGCGAGTGACGCGGCGCGAGTGACGAAACGAGCGACGCGAGATGCGGCACCATGCCGGCGACCGCGTTAGCCCTCGGGGCGCTCGCCCTCGCCCTGGCGTGGCCTCTTCCGATCCTGCTCTCCCGGGCTCGGTGGCCGGCCCGCTCCCCCGGCCTCGCGCTGGTGCTCTGGCAGTCGATCGCCCTCGCCGGCGGCCTGTCGATGATCGGGGCCCTGTTCGCCTACGGACTGCTCGGGTTCGGGACCAATGCGCTGGCGGGCATCCGGTCCCTGTCGGTGCACGCCGGCTCCGGAGCGGTCCCCGCCGGGGTGACGTTCGGCCAGGTGCTCGCGCTCGCCGCCGCGTTCCTGCTCGCCGGGCACCTGCTGCTCAATCTGGCGGCCACGTTCCTCCGCGCCCGGGTGCAGCTGCGCCGGCACCGGCACCTGGTCGCGCTGCTCAGCGAGCCGTCGGCCGACCGTCCGGGCACCCGCGTCATCGACCATGAGGCCCCGGTCGCCTACTGCCTGCCCGGCGCGACGACGTCGGCGACCGTGTTGTCGCGGGGGCTGATCAGCCTGCTCGAGGCCGATCAGCTCCGCGCGGTGGTGGCCCACGAGCGCGCGCACCTGCTGCAGCGCCACCATGTCGTGCTGCTCGCGTTCCGGTCCTGGCGCAGCGCGCTGCCGTGGTTCCCGATCGCCACCCGGGCGGAGACCGCAGTGGGCCTGCTGGTTGAGATGCTCGCCGACGACGAGGCCCGCCGGCAGGTCGACGACCGCACGCTCGCGATGGCGATCGCGCTCGTGGGTTCGGCACACGGGCCGGTCACCGGGGCAGGCGACACGGGGGCGGCCGACACGGGGGCGGGCGAGACGGGGCCGCAGGGCACGGATGCCACGACTTTCGCCGGGCCGGATCATCCGTTCGACCTGTTGACTCCCCGCCTTCGCCGCCTCGTGGTGGCCACGCCGCGGCTGCGCGGTCACCAGGGCTTCGCTGTTCTGGCCGCGTCGGCAGGGCTGCTCGCCCTGCCGACGGTGCTGCTGCTCGCCTGACCGGGAGCCGCAGAGGCTAGAAGAGTTTCGCCTTTCCCAGCCACTCGGCGGCGATCGCCTTCGCGGACTTCTGGTCGTTCTTGCTCTCCGAGTTCATGCTCACCAGGTCCTCGGCGCTCAGGGCGGCGCTGACCTTGTTGAGCACTGCTGCGGCCTTGTCGTCGACCTTCTTCGACACGACGGGTACGACGTTGTCCGGGAAGAACAACCCGTCGGGGTCGGCGAGGGCGACGAGCTTGTTCGACTTGATGTTCGGGTCGGCGGTGTAGATGTTCGCCAGCTGGATGTCTCCGTCGACGAGAGCCTTGACGGTGAGCGGTCCGCCGCTGTCCTCGACCGGCTTGAATCCGGCGGTCACGATGCCGTACTTCTCCTTGAGCGCGGTCGGGCCGTAGGGACGGGTCTCCAGCTCGGAGTTTCCGCCGACCGTGATGGGCTCGGTGACGTTCTTCAGCGAAGCGATGTCGGTGAGCTTGTACTTCGTGGCGAAGGCCTGCGTGACGGTCCACGAGTTCTGGTCGCTCGCGGCGGCCTGGTCGAGCACGCTCAGGCCGGACGGCAGTGCCTTCTGGAGTTCGGCGTAGGTCTCATCTGCTGTGCCGCCGGCCGCCTTCTTGTCGAGGGCCTGCAGCAGGCTGCCGGTGTACTCGGGGAAGACGTCGATCTTGCCGCCGGTGATGTCGGGCAGGTAGACCTCGCGCTGGCCGATCCGGAACTGCCGGTCGACGGTGACGCCGTTGGCCTCGAGTGCCTGGGCGTAGATCTCGGCGATGATCTCGTTGGAGTAGTAGTCCTGCGAGCCGACCACAAGGGTCTTCGAGTCGCCCGACGTGGTACTTCCGGCGCCCAGCGGATCGCCGGACGCACACCCTGCAAGGGCTACGACGGCCCCAACCGCGACCGCGGCGATTGCCGCGAGCCGGCCTCTTTTCACTGTGAACATTAGGGGTTTCCTTTCGTGATGGCGGGTTCCATCCCCGGGCGCGGTCTGGCTGACCTGGCCCGGTCGACTGGGAGGCGGGTCGTGGCGACACCGCGTGGGACCACGACCCGCTGGATCGTGGCGAAGACGGCCTCGAGTGCGAGGGCGAGCAGGATGACGAGGATGGAGCCGCCGAGCATCTCGGCATAGTCGCGGGTCTTCAGCCCGGAGAAGAGGTAACGGCCGAGGCCGAAGTCCGCGACGTAGGCGGCGAGGGTGGCGGTGGCCACGACCTGGAGCGCGGCGGAGCGTAGACCGCCGATCAGCAGGGGCAGGCCCAGCGGAATCTCGACCTGGGTCAGGATCTGCGCCTCCGACATGCCGACGGCCCGGGCGGCGTCGATCGCGCCCCGGTCGATGGCCTCGAACCCGGCGTACGCACCGGCGAGGATCGGGGGGATCGCGAGCACGGTCAGGGCGACGTAGGGGGCACCCAGGCCGATTCCGATCCAGAGCGCGACCAGGGTCAGCAGCCCGAGGGTCGGGATGGCGCGCAGCCCGCCCGACGTCGCCACGGCCAGGCCGCGTCCCCGCCCGGTGTGCCCGATCGCGAAGCCGAACGGAATGGCGATGGCCGAGGCGACGACCAGGGTGAGGAAGGTGAAGCCGAGGTGCTCGAGCACGCGCACGGGGATCGCTCCCGGTCCGGCGTAGTTGGCGGGGTCGAGGATCCAGCCGAGGGCGTCGCCGAAGATGTTCATGGGGTGACCTCGACGGGCGGCCGGAGCCGCGCATCCGCCTTGACGGCCTTCCGTGCGCGGGTCCAGGGCAGGGCCAGCCTTCCGGCGGCGACCAGCGCCGCGTCGAGCAGCAGGGCGAGCAGTACGGTCGCGACGATGCCGGTGATGATCTCGGCCTGGATCCCCCGCTGGAAGCCGTCGGTGAAGAGGGAGCCGAGGCTCTGCGCCCCGATCACCGCACCCACCGTGGCCAGGCTCACCGTGCTGACCGCCACGACCCTGAGCCCGGCCAACAGCACCGGGCCGGACAGCGGCAGCTCCACCTGCCAGAAGTTGGTCCAGGCGGAGAACCCCACCGCCACGGCCGAGCGCTGCACGTCGGCGTCGACGGAGGCGAGGCCGTCGGCGACCACGCGCACCATCAGGGCCACGCCGTAGATGGTGAGGGCGATGACGAGGTTGAGCGGGGACCGGAGCGTCGTGCCGACGAGGGCCGGAAGCACGATGAACATCGGGAACGAGGGGATGGCGTAGAGGAGCCCGCTCGCCGTCAGGATCACGCCCCGGCTGAGCCGGTAGCGGTTGGCCAGCCAGCCGAGCGGCAGTGCGATCACGAAGCTGAGGATGATCGGGGGCACGCTGAGAATGAGGTGATCGAGGGTGCGATCCCAGATGAGGTCGAGGTTCTCCCAGACCCAGGTCACCGGGAGAACCCGACCTGCCCTGGGGCGGAGTCGCCGACGAGCACGCCGGCCAGGCGGCCGTCGCTGTCGACGAGCACGTCACGACCGTCATGTCGTTCGACGTGCAGCGCGCGCTTGCCGCGGTCGGCGCCGATGAAGCTGGCGACGAAGTCGTTCGCCGGATGGGCCAGGATGTCGGCGGGCGAGCCGATCTGCGCGATCCGGCCGCCCTCCTGCAGGATGACGACCTGATCGCCCAGCAGGAAAGCCTCGTCGACGTCGTGGGTGACGAAGACCACGGTCTTGCCGAGCTCGGTCTGCAGCCGGATGAGCTCCTGCTGCAGCTCGGCGCGCACGATCGGGTCTACGGCGCCGAACGGCTCGTCCATCAGCAGGATGTTGGGATTGACCGCGAGCCCCCTGGCCACGCCCACGCGCTGCTGCTGACCGCCGGACAACTGGCTCGGGTACCGATCGGCGAGGCCCCGGTCGAGACCGACCGTGTCGAGCATGGCCAGGGCGTCGGCCCTGGCCTTCTTCCGCGGCACGCCGCGCAGCAACGGCACCGTCGCAACGTTGTCGACCACCTTGCGGTGCGGGAGCAGGCCCGAGTTCTGCATCACATAACCGATGCTGCGGCGGAGCTTCACCGGTTCGAGGGAGGCGATGTCGACCCCGTCGATCTCGATCGAGCCGGCCGTGGGGTCGACCATCCGGTTGATCATCCGCAGCAGGGTGGTCTTCCCCGACCCGGACGATCCGACCAGCACCGTGGTCCGGTGCGATGGGAGGGTGAGGCTGAAGTCATCGACGGCCAGGGTGCCATCCGGGAACTGCTTGCTCACCGAGCGGAACTCGATCATAGAAGTGGCTCATTCCTCGCCTGAAGTCGGATCAACACGTGCCAGAGGGTTAACACAACCATCCTTCGTCGCCGAACGGCACAGTGGATTGCAGAATGTTATCCGCTGACGGCGAAACGGTCGGCGCCGACCGGTCAGACGCTGGGTGGTCAGACGCTGGCCGCGACCGGCCCGTAATAGCCGACCAGGTAGTCGCGCATGACCCGGCGGCACTCCGCGATGAAGCGTTCGTCGCCGTTCGGGTCACTGTGGAAGGCGCGGGAGAGGATCGAGTCCGCCATCTCGACCGTCACCTCGAGCCGGAAGATCAGCTCAGGGCCACCGTGCAGGCCGAACTCCTCGGCGAGCACGCCCGCCAGCTGACGGGCGAAGTAGCCCGACTCGAGTTCCTCGCTGCCGCTGATCGGGGTGCGTTCCCGGTCGGCGAAATGCACGATCCGGAAACCGGGCTCTGAGCGGTACAGGTCGACGAACGCCGTGACGGCGCAGTCCACGGCATCCCACCAGTTCTCCGGCCCGCTGCTGCGAAGCTGCTCGACCACGCGCTGCCGGAACCGCAGCACCGCGCGTTCGCGCAGGGCCTGCAATACCGCCACCCGGTCGGGGTAGTACCGGTACACAGTGCCGATCGACGCCCCCGCGCGCTCAGCGACCATCGCGGTCGTGATGCGGTCGAACCCCACCTCGTCCACGACGACGGCGGCTGCATCGAGCAGCCCTGACAGACGGGCCGTGCTGCGCTGCTGGGTGGGTTCGATCCGCACCTGCTGGCCCGACACGACAGGATCCCCACCGAAAAGGTCACTGAGTGACACTTGTCCTCCTTGAAGTAAGCCCCAATCCTACGTTGCTGAGTCCCGCTCGCCTGCCAGCGACGGGCATCAGCCCCGGAATGGGGGCCGCGCCACGCCGTGCGGCCGTGGCGCATGCCAGACTAGGGACTGTGCCGAAGTCATCCCGAGTACCGACCACGGTCACCCCTGCGATGATGATGCACCGTGCGGCGCGCATCGAGGACTGGCTGCACGGGACCCGCGAAGGATTCGCCCGCAAGCGCGGCTACCTGCCCACGGTCATTCCGTACACCGGTTACGGGTCCACCGAATGGGTGCGGATCCTCTGCCGTGTGCTCCTGGCCAAACCGGCCAGGCCGGCCAAGCCGGCGAGCACCCGGCTCCGCTGGCGTTCCGACCGGCGTGACGCCGGCATCCGCGGCTGGCGCAGTTTCACCAGCGTGCCTGTCAACGACGTGACCGTGACCATTGAGATCAACGGCCAGGTCCACCGGGTGCAGGCGGACCGCGGCGGAGTCGTGGACACCGTGGTGCGGGTGAGCCTGACCCCCGGCTGGCATGTGGCCCGGCTGCACACGGAGGTGCACGCGGATGCGTCCACCCCGGTCGAAGCGCCCCTCTTCATCGTCGCCCCGACCGTGCACCACGGGATCATCTCCGATGTCGACGACACCGTCATGGTCACGACGCTCCCCCGCCCCCTGCTGGCGGCCTGGAACACGTTCGTGCTCGACGAGCACGCCCGGGTCCCCACCCCCGGGATGGCGGTACTGCTCGACCGGCTGGCGGCCACCTCCGACGGCGCCCCGATGATCTACCTCTCGACCGGGGCGTGGAATGTCGCCCCCACGCTGACCCGTTTCCTCTCCCGCAACCTCTACCCGGCCGGGGCGCTCCTGCTCACGGACTGGGGTCCCACCCACGACCGCTGGTTCCGGAGCGGGCGCGAGCACAAGCGCGCCAACCTGCGCCGGCTCGCCCAGGAGTTCCCGGAGATCCGCTGGATCCTGATCGGGGACGACGGCCAGCACGACGAGGCCATCTACGGCGAGTTCCAGCGTGACTTCCCCGGCAGCGTCGAGGCCGTCCTGATCCGCCAGCTCTCCCCGAGTGAGGCCGTCCTCGCCGGACGACGGGCCAAGGACGCCGTCGAGGAGAAGCACGATCCTCGGTGGATCTACGGACCCGACGGCTCCAGCCTGGCCGCCCAGCTGGCCGAGCAGGGCCTGCTCTAGCCTGCCGGCGTCCAGCCTGCTTCCGCGGCGCGGATGCGGTCCAGCCCGCGGTTGATCTGGCGGGCCCAGAGCGGGCCACGATAGAGGAACGCGGTGTAGCCCTGCACCAGGGTCGCTCCGGCCGCGAGGCGCTCGGCGACCTGCTCCGCCGTCTCGACGCCGCCGACCGAGATGACGCACAGCTCCCGGGGCACGGAGGCGCGGATCAGGCGCAGCACGGCCAGGGACCTGGCGTGGAGCGGGGCCCCGGAGAGGCCGCCGGCCCCGGCGGCGGCGACCGTGGCGGCATCCGCGACCAGACCCTCCCTCGAAATGGTCGTGTTCGTTGCGATGATGCCGTCGAGGCCGAGCCCGACCACGAGTTCGGCGATCCGGGTGACCTCCTCGTCGCTGAGGTCGGGGGCGATCTTGACCAGCAGCGGCGTTCCGGCGGCTTCCGCCTGCACCGCGCGCAGGAGCGGGGCCAGCTGGTCGAGCTCCTGGAGCCCGCGCAGGCCCGGCGTGTTGGGTGAACTCACGTTCACGACCAGGTAGTCGGCCAGGGGCGCGAGGAGCGCGGCGCTGGCCAGGTAGTCGGCGGTGGCGTCGTCGACCGCGGTGACGCGGCTCTTGCCGATGTTGATGCCGAGCACGGGGCGGCCGGGAACGGCCAGGACCCGGGCGAGGCGCACCCGCGCCGCCGCCGCGCCGTCGTTGTTGAAGCCCATCCGGTTGATCACGGCACGGTCGGCGATCAGGCGGAAGAGCCGCGGCTTCGGGTTGCCGGGCTGGGCGACGGCCGTGATCGTGCCGACCTCGACATGGCCGAAACCGAGTTGGCCGAGGCCGATCACGGCCTTGCTGTCCTTGTCGAACCCGGCGGCCAGGCCGAACGGCGAGTCGAAGTGCAACCCGAGCGCGTCAACACCGTGGCCGGGCGCCGGCGCGGTGAACCTGCGAACGAGACGTCCGACACCGAGGACGGGCAGTGCCCGGATCACGCTGAAGGCGAGATGGTGCGCGCGTTCCGGGTCGAGCCGGGAGAGCACGGTCCTGAAGAAGAAGGGGTACACGGTCGTGTGCCGGCCTAGTCTTCTGGCGTGCCGGACGGCGAGCCGGCGGGCGGGCCGGCCGGGTCGGTGCCGAGCCCCTCGACGTGCCCGGTGCGCAGCTGGGCGATCGCGGATTCGAAATCCTCGAGCGAGTCGAAGCCCTGGTAGACGCTGGCGAAGCGCAGGTAGGCGACCTCGTCCAGGTCCCGCAGCGGCGGGAGGATGGCCAGGCCGATGTCGTTCGCGTCCACCTGGGAGGCACCGGTCTGGCGGATGGTCTCCTCCACCTTCTGGGCGAGCATGGCCAGGTCGGAGTCCGTGACCGGTCGCCCCTGGCACGCCTTGCGCACCCCGGACACGATCTTGTCCCGGCTGAACGGTTCGACGACCCCGCTGCGCTTGATGATGTTCAGGCTCGCGGTCTCGGTGGTGCTGAACCGGCGCCCGCACTCGGGGCACTGGCGCCGGCGCCGGATCGACAGCCCGTCGTCGCTCGTGCGCGAGTCGATGACCCTGGAGTCCGGGTGGCGGCAGAACGGGCAGAACATTTGGCCTAGCCTACCGTTCCGCGCCGGCGTTGAACCGTGCCGTGACGGCGTCGCCGTGGGCGGGCAGCGCCTCGGCGTCGGAGAGGGCCGCGATGTGGCAGGCGACCGCGAGCAGCGCCTCCCGGCTATAGTCGACGACCTGTTGCGGCCGGAGGAAGGTGTACGCCCCCAGGCCTGAGGAGAACCTGGCCTGGCCGCCGGTCGGCAGCACGTGGTTCGAGCCCGCGACGTAGTCGCCCAGGCTGACCGGGGAATACGGGCCGAGGAAGATGGCCCCGGCGTTGTCGATCAGCTCGAGCACGGCCTGCGGGTCCGCGGTCTGGATTTCCAGGTGCTCGGGTCCGAACGCATTGCTGAACGCGGCGGCCGCGGCCAGGTCGTCGACGAGCACGATCGCGGACTGGCGTCCGGAGAGCGCTGCGGTGACCCGCACGCTGTGGGTGGCCGTCGTGGCCAGGTCGTCGAGGCGGGCGGACACGGCATCCGCCAGCGCGGCGGAATCGGTGACGAGCACGGCTGCCGCCAGCTCGTCGTGTTCGGCCTGGCTGACCAGGTCCGCCGCCACCAGCCGCGGGTCGGCGGCGGCATCCGCGATCACCAGGATGTCGGTCGGCCCGGCTTCGGAGTCGATCCCGGTGACCCCTCGCACGAGGCGTTTCGCTGCGGCGACATAGACGTTGCCGGGGCCGGTGACGAGCTGGACCGGGTCGAGGCCGAGCCCGGGGACGCCGTAGGCGAAGGCGCCGACGGCGCCCGCGCCGCCCATGGCGTAGATCTCGTGCACGCCGAGCAGCCCGGCGACGGCGAGGATCGTGGGGTGCACCCGGCCGGCGTGGTCACTCTGCGGCGGCGAGGCCAGCGCGAGCGACGAGACGCCGGCGACCTGGGCCGGCACGACGTTCATCACGACGCTGGACGGGTAGACGGCCTTGCCGCCGGGAACATAGAGCCCCACCCGGTTGACCGGCTGCCAGCGCTGGGTGATGACGGCGCCGTCGGCGATCGTGGTGGTGACGCGCGGCGGCACCTGCGCGGCGCTCGCGATCCGCACCCGCCGGATCGTCTCCTCGATGGCGGTGCGCACGTCGGGATCGAGCCCGGCCACGGCCTCGGCGATCTCGCTCGCCGGAACCCGCACGTGGGCGGGACGCACCCGGTCCAGGCGCTCGGCCTGGTCGAGCAGTGCTGCCTCTCCCCTGGCGCGCACATCGTCGATCAAGGCAGCGGCGACGTCGCTGGCGACGGTCACGCTGGTGGCCGCGCGCGGCACGGCGGCCAGCAGTTCGGCGGGAGTGGGCCTGGTGCCCCGAAGGTCAATAGTCTGGATCATCTCTGACCAGCCTAGCGACGAACCTCCCCGTGTACGGGAATAGGCTGGCTGGCGAGGAGCTTGATTCAAACACCATGAACGACACCGAGGCACCAGAGACATCACCGGCCACCACTCCCGCCACCGCGGCACCTCCCCTGGAGGGCGACCCGAACGCGCCCCAGGACCTCGCGGCCTTCAAACACGCGTTCCGGCGCCATGCAGCGGGGGTCGCGGTCATCACCTCGCTGAGCGAGGACGGCACCCCGGTCGGGTTCACCGCCACGTCGCTGGCGTCGCTGGCGTCCGTGCCGCCGCTGGCCACGTTCAACATGGCGCGTTCGGCCAGCACCTGGCCGGCCATCGCGGCGAACGACCGGGTGGTCATCCACATCCTCGGGGCACGCAACCGTGCCCTCGCCCAGAAGCTGTCAGGGCCGCAGGAAGAGCGTTTCGTCGGCGACCACTGGGCGCCCGGCCCGCACGGGCTGCCTGTGCTCACCGGGGTGACGTCGTGGATGGTCGGCCGGATCGTCGACCGGGTACTCGTGCACAACAGCGCGGTCGTGATCGTGCAGATCGAAGAGGGCGGGATGGGCGAGAACGACGACGCGCTGCTCTACCACGAGCGCGCCTACCGGGTGCCGGGCGCCGAGGTCTGACCCTGACGAGCTGACCCTGCGAACCGGGCCGGCGGTTCAGACCGGCGGTTCAGACCGGCGGCAGGCCGCGCAACCGGCGGCGTTCCGCCTCGACGATCGCGGCCTCCTCCGGGGTCGGGGCGCTGCCACCCAGGTGCCTGGGCTGCCACCAGGCCCCGGCGCCGTCCTCCGGACAGCTTTCCTGCAGTCCGTCGACGAGCAGCTGCAGGGTCTCGTGCAGTAGCAGGGTGAGCTGATGCGCATCCGCGTCGGCCGGCACCTGGATCGGTTCGCCGATCGCGAAGGCGATCGGCGCCCGGAAGGCGTCCCGCAGTGAGGGCTTGTGGTTCTTGGTGAGCAGGCGGTGCCCACCCCAGACCGCGATCGGCACGACGGGGACCCCTGCCTCCGCTGCCATCCGAATGGCACCCGATTTGAGCGACCGCACCGTGAAGGACGCGTTCACGCCGCCCTCCGGGAACACGCCGAGGAGTTCACCGGCGCGGAGTGCCTCGACCGCCTGGACATAGGCTGCCGCCCCGGCCTTCATGTCGACGGAGATGTGGCGCATCCCGCGCAGCAGGGGGCCGACGAGGGGCTGGTCGAACGCGCCCTTCTTGGCCAGGAAGCGGATGTGCCGGCGGTTCCGGTGCCAGGTCATCCACTCGACGAGGGCGAAGTCCGCATAGCCGAAGTGGGTGATGGCCAGGACTGCTCCCCCGGTGTCCGGAAGGTTGGCGAGCCCGGTGACCGACGGCTTGAGGCGCAGCAGAGAGAACACGGCCCGCCCTGCCCCGATGGCCGTGCTGTAGATCGGTTCCCTGGCGCGCCTTGTCATGGTCCAAGGCTACAACCCTGCGTCAGGTGAGGCAGTATGGCCCGAGCAGGCTCTTCAGCTCCCCGAACAGGTCGGCGCTGATCGTGATCCGGAACGGCAGCTCGAACACGCGGGCGGTCGTGCCCTTGACGAGTTTGAGCCTCACCTCCGAGCTGCCGCCGTGGCGCCCGAGCACCTCGCCGAGCGCGGTGACCGTGTCGGTCGTCGCCCGGGCTTCGGCCACCGTGATGGCCAGCGGTCCGGAGTCGGAGGCCTGTCCCAGCTCGGGCGCGAAGATGCTGTACGCGTGCAGGTTCATTCCGTCGTCCCGCATGCTCACCCGGCCTCGCACGACAACGATCGAGTCGCTGATCAGGTCCTGGGCGAACTCCTGGTACGCCTTGCCCATGAACATCACGGCGATCTCCCCGCCGAAGTCCTCGACCTGGATGATGCCGTACTGGTTGCCCGACTTCTTCGCGATCCGGTGCTGCACGCTGGTGATCAGGCCGGCGATCGTGACGGTGTCGGCATCCTGGGTCTGGTCGGAGGCCATCAGGTCGACGATGGTGGTGCTGGCGTGCTTGGCCAGCGGGATTTCGAGCCCGGCGAGCGGGTGATCGGAGACGTACAGGCCGAGCATGTCGCGCTCGAAGGCGAGTTTCTCCTTCTTGCTCCACTCCGGGCGGTCGGGCACCTGCTCGGTCTCCTGCGGGTCGTCGAAGAGGCTGTCGAAGTCGAAGCCGACCATTCCGTGCTCTTCGTCCCGCTTGATCTTGACAGCGGACTCGACCGCGGCCTCGTGGATCTCGACCATGCCGCGCCGGGTCGCGCCGAGCGAGTCGAAGGCGCCGGCCTTGATCAGCGATTCGACCGTTCGCTTGTTGGCCACCTGGATCGGAACCTTGCGCAGGAAGTCGTGGAACGACTCGAACGCGCCCTTGTCCGTGCGGGTGAGCCGGATGGCGTCGACGACGTTGAAGCCGACGTTGCGCACCGCCCCCATCCCGAACCGGATGTCGGTGCCGACGGCCGCGAAGTAGCCGATCGACTCGTTCACGTCGGGCGGCAGGACCTGGATGCCCATCCTCCGGCATTCGTTGAGGTAGAGGGCCAGCTTGTCGCGGGAGTCGCCGACGCTGGTGAGCAGGGCCGCCATGTACTCGGCCGGGTACTTGGCTTTGAGGTAGGCGGTCCAGTAGGAGAGCACCCCGTAGGCGGCCGAGTGGGCCTTGTTGAAGGCGTAGTCGGAGAACGGCAGCAGGATGTCCCAGACCGTCTTCACGGCGTCCATCGAGTAGCCGTTGGCCTTCATCCCGGCGGAGAAGCCTTCGAACTGCTTGTCCAGCTCGGACTTCTTCTTCTTGCCCATGGCGCGCCGCAGGAGGTCGGCCTGGCCGAGGGAGAAGCCGGCCAACTTCTGGGCGATGGACATGACCTGCTCCTGGTACACGATCAGGCCGTAGGTGGTGCCGATGACGTCCCGGAGCGCTTCCTCGAGCTCAGGGTGGATCGGGATGATCTCCTGCTGGCCGGTCTTGCGGAGCGCGTAATTGGTGTGGGAGTTGGCGCCCATGGGGCCAGGCCGGTACAGGGCGATCACGGCGGAGATGTCTTCGAAGTTGTCAGGCTTCATGAGTCGCAGCAGTGATCTCATCGGCCCGCCGTCGAGCTGGAACACGCCCAGGGTGTCGCCGCGGGCGAGCAGTTCGTAGGCGGCCGGGTCGTCGAGCCCGAGCTCCTCGAGCACGGGCCGATGGCCGCGGTTCACCGCGATGTTGTCGAGGGTGTCGTCGATGATGGTGAGGTTGCGCAGCCCGAGGAAGTCCATCTTGATCAGGCCGAGGGCCTCGGAGGCCGGGTAGTCGAACTGCGTGACGACCTGGCCGTCCGCTTCACGCTTCATGATCGGAATGATGTCGATCAAAGGGTCGGAGCTCATGATCACGCCCGCGGCGTGCACTCCCCACTGGCGCTTGAGGTTCTCCAGCCCGAGGGCCGTGTCGAAGACGGTGCGGGCCTCGGGGTCGGACTCGATCACGGCGCGGAAGTCGGCCGCCTCCCGGTACCGCGGGTGGTCCTTGTCGAACATGCCGGTGAGCGGCACGTCCTTGCCCATGATCGCCGGCGGCATGGCCTTGGTGAGTTTGTCGCCCATGCCGAACGGGAATCCCAGCACCCGGGACGCGTCCTTCAGCGCCTGCTTGGCCTTGATCGTGCCGTAGGTGACGATCTGGGCGACGCGCTCCTCGCCGTACTTCTCGGTGACGTAGTGGATGACCTCGCCGCGGCGGCGCTCGTCGAAGTCCACGTCGAAGTCGGGCATGGAGACGCGGTCGGGGTTCAGGAACCGCTCGAAGATCAGGCCGTGCACGAGCGGGTCGAGGTCCGTGATGCCCATCGCGTAGGCCACCATGGAACCGGCGCCCGAGCCACGGCCGGGCCCCACCCGGATGCCCTGCTGCTTGGCCCACATGATGAAGTCGGCCACGACCAGGAAGTAGCCCGGGAAGCCCATCTGGATGATGATGCCGATCTCGTAGTCGGCGCGTTTGCGCACGTCCGCGGGGATCCCGTTCGGGTAGCGCTTGGCCAGCCCGATCTCGTTCTCCTTGACGAACCAGCTCTCCTCGTTCTCGCCCTCCGGGCACGGGAACCGGGGCATGTAGTTGGCCTGGGTGTTGAACTCCACCTGGCAGCGTTCGGCGATGAGCAGGGTGTTGTCGCAGGATTCCGGGTGGTCGCGGAAGATGTGCCGCATCTGCGCGGCGGTCTTGAGGTAGAACTCGTCCGAGTCGAACTTGAACCGGTTCGGGTCGTCGAGGGTCGAGGCCGACTGCACGCAGAGCAGGGCCGCATGGGCGGTCGCGTCATGCGCGTGGGTGTAGTGCAGGTCGTTGCTGGCCACGAGCGGAAGCTTGAGTTCGCCGGCGAGTTTGAGCAGATCGGTCATGGTGCGGCGCTCGATGTCGATGCCGTGGTCCATGATCTCGCAGAAGAAGTTCTCCTTGCCGAAGATGTCCTGGAAGTCGCCGGCGGCCTTCTTGGCCTCCTCGTACTGGCCGAGGCGCAGGCGGGTCTGCACCTCGCCACCGACGCAGCCGGTCGTTCCGATCAGCCCGGCGGAGAACTCGGAGAGAAGCTCGCGGTCCATCCGGGGCTTGAAGTAGTAGCCCTCCAGGCTGGCCTTCGACGACAGCCGGAACAGGTTGTGCATTCCCGCGGTGGTCTCGGACAGAAGCGTCATATGCGTGTACGACCCGGCACCGCCGACGTCGTCCCGGTTCTGCCCGTTGGTGCCCCACCGCACCCGGGTCTTGTCCCGGCGGTCGGTGCCGGGGGTGATGTACGCCTCGGTGCCGATGATCGGCTTGATGCCGGCCTCGGTGGCGGTGCGCCAGAAATCAAACGCACCGAACACGTTGCCGTGGTCGGTGATCGCGACGGCGGGCATCCCCTGCTCGACCGCCGCGTTGATCAGCGGCTTGACCCGCGCCGCACCGTCCAGCATCGAGTACTCACTGTGCACGTGCAGGTGGACGAACGAATCCTTCGATCCACCCGACTTATTCTGAGGGGACAAAACGGCTCCGAGGTGTTGAGAGTGGTCGCTGCGGGCTAGGCGTCCCGCAGCACGTCGAGCGCGTGCGCGAGGTCGTCCGGGTAGTCGGCGTTGAAGGTGACCCACTCGCGCGAGTCGGGGTGGTGGAAGGCGAGTTGTTTCGCGTGCAGCCATTGCCGGGTCAGGCCGAGACGGGCGGTGATCGACGGGTCGGCCCCGTACATGGCGTCGCCGACGCACGGATGCCGCTGGGCGGCCATGTGCACCCGGATCTGGTGGGTGCGCCCGGTCTCCAGATGCACCTCCAGCAGTGAGGCCGAGCGGAACGCCTCGAGGGTCTCGTAGTGGGTGATCGAATCCTTGCCGCCGGCGACGACGGCGAATTTCCAGTCCGAGCGAGGGTGGCGCCCGAGAGGGGCGTCGATGGTACCGGCGAGCGGGTCAGGGTGCCCCTGGACGACCGCGTGGTAGATCTTCTCGACCTCCCGGTCGTGGAAGGCCCGCTTGAGGGCCGTGTAGGCCGCCTCCGACTTGGCGACGACCATCAGCCCGCTGGTGCCCACGTCCAGCCGGTGCACGATGCCCGCGCGTTCGGCGGCGCCGGAGGTCGCGATCCGGTAGCCGGCGGCCGAGAGCGCCCCGAGCACGGTCGGCCCGGTCCAGCCGACGCTGGGGTGCGCGGCAACGCCCGAGGGCTTGTTGACGACGACGATGCTCTCGTCGTCGTGCACGATCGACAGGTCCGGCACCGGGATCGGCACGATGGTGAGGGCCTCACGCGGCTGCCAGTTGACCTCGAGCCACGCTCCGCCGTGCAGCCGGTCGGACTTGCCGACGACGGCGCCGTTCAGCTCCACCCCGCCGGCCTCGGCGACCTCGGCCGCGAAGCTCCGGGAGAACCCGAACAGCTTCGCGATGCCGGCGTCGACGCGAACGCCGTCGAGGCCGTCGGGAAGGGGAAGAGAGCGTGTTTCCATGGGTGAGTCAGGGTGCTAACTGGGTGGGGGTCGGAGCAGGGGAATCGGGGGTTCCGGATGCCGGGGTTGCGGTTTCCGGCGCTGCGGCTTCCGGGGCAGGTCCCCGGCGGCCGTCGAGGCCGACGCCCCGGATGGTGAGCCACATGAAGATGATCATGCTCGTCACGATCGACATGTCCGCGACGTTGTAAATGGCCGGGATGAGCCACGGGGTCGAGATGAAGTCCACCACGTGGCCGAGACCGAAGGACGGTTCACGAAGCAGCCGGTCCGTCAGGTTTCCGAGCACGCCGCCCAGGAGGAGTCCGAAGACGAGGCCCCAGGCCAGGGAGCGGATGCGCCCCGCGAACCAGACGATGAACACCACCACGGCGACCGCGATGATCGAGAAGATCCAGGTCATCCCGGTTGCCAGGGAAAACGCAGCGCCCGGGTTCCGGACGAAGTGCAATTGGAGCACATCGTTCAGAACCCGGACGGTGTCACCCTCGGCAAGACCGGTGACGACAAGATACTTGCTGATTTGGTCCAGCGCGTAGATGCCCAGCGCGACGAGGACCAGAACGACAAGCGCGCTGGAGCGCTTCTTCGCTCCGTCCTTAGGCGCCAAAGCCCTGGAAGCTCGGCTTCGGGGCGTTGCCCGAATCGCTGCCGGCGTTCGCGCCGACCGGGGAGGTGGCGTCGAGGTCGCGGAGCTGGCTCTCGATGTAGCTCTTCAGCTTCTGGCGGTACTCACGCTCGAACGTGCGCAGGTCTTCGATCTTGTTCTCGAGGACCGAACGCTCCTTGTCGAGGGCGTTGATCTGGGCGCGCTGCTTGGCCTCGGCCTCAGCGACCAGACGCGCGGCAGTGGCGTGGCCTTCGGCGATGAGCGCGTCACGCTTCTCGGCACCCTCCTTGACGTGCTCCTCGTGCAGGCGGCGAGCCAGCTGCAGCAGGTTGGTGGTGCCGGCGGTCTCATCGACCGGCTCGGCGACCGCGGCGACAACCGGGACGACCGGAGCGGCGACGGGAGCCGGGGTGGGCTCAGCGGCGACCTCAGGAGCCTTGACGGCCTCGGCCAGGACAACGGGCTCGGCCGTTCCGCCACCGGAGACGCGAGCTCGGAGCTCCTCGTTTTCCGCGGTGAGGCGACGCAGCTCGACAACGACCTCGTCGAGGAAGTCGTCTACTTCGTCCTGATCGTATCCTTCACGGAACTTCGTCGACTGGAACCGCTTGTTGACTACATCTTCCGGAGTTAGCGCCATGGCTTTCCACCCTTAAAACTTGAGTTTGCGAACATTTCTGATTGAGTTCTTCCAACGTACCAAGGACCGACCCATGTCGCTCCGCGTCGGCCCGGCACGCCACCGGTCAAGAATACATGCCTTGACGGTGGCGGGCGGTATTCAGACCCGAACGAGGGCCCCGGCGATCCACATTCCGACGATGACGCAGAGCATGGTCAGGCTCCAGCCGAAATCGAACGCGATCGGGCCGAGTCGGAGCGGGGGCATGATCCGGCGGAAGAAGCGCACCGGCGGGTCGGTGACCGAGTAGACCAGCTCGACGAGCACGAGGACGAACCCCGTCGGCCGCCACGCCCGATTGACACTGCGGACCAGGTCGACGATGAACCGACCCCACATGATGAAGAAATACAGCAACAGGGCGTAGTACGCGACCGTGCCGAGCAGTGAAACGACGAACACGGGGAGGTTTACGACTGTGCGAAGAACGACGCCTCGGCGTCGGGCTCTTCACCCGCGTTGTCCCCGGAGACGACGACGTGCGACGGGGAGAGCAGGAAGACCTTGGCCGTGACGCGCTCGATCTTGCCATACAGGCCCTGCGAGAGGCCGCTGGCGAAGTCGATCAGGCGCCGGGCATCCGCATCGCTCATCTGCGACAGGTTGATGATGACCGGGATCCCGTCTCGGAAGGACTCGGCGATCGCCTGGGCGTCCTTGTACTGGCGCGGGTGGACGGTGAGGATTTCATTCATTTCTGAGGCAGCCACATTCTTGGGAGTGGAGGTCTTGCGCAGCGGCGTCACCGGTGCACGGCCGGCCGAACCGTGGGTGGCGCCGGAGTGCGACGACCCCCCGGCGGCGGAGTGGGGCGCGGCGGATTTCGGAGCGGCGGAGTGCGCGTTGGCGGAGTGTGCCACAGCGGAGTTCGAATTGGCGGCCGGGGCAGCCGCAGGCGCCTCGTATTCCAGCTCTTCGTCTGCCAGACCCAGGTAAACCATGGTTTTCTTGAGCGGGTTGGACATCTCGACCTCCGGGTTGATGATTCTTACGTTCTCAGATTAACCGAGTACCGGGCGATTCCCGGTGATTGCCGTGCCAATTCGAAGGTGTGTCGCCCCTTCGCTGATCGCGTCGGGGTAGTCCTGGGACATCCCCATCGAGAGGTACCTGGCCTCGGGAGCGACGCGCCTGGCCTGCTCGGCGAGCTCACGCACGCGGGCGAACGCCCGGCGCGGTTCGACGCCGAGCGGAGCCACGGCCATCAGGCCGAGCAGTCGCAGCCCCGCGGTGGCCTGCACCCGCTCGAGGAGGGCGTCCAGGTCGGGGGGTGCCACGCCGCCGCGGGCCGGGTCGTCCGTGAGGTTCACCTGCACGAAGCAGTCGACCGTGGACTCGTCGGAGGCAAGGGCGTCGACCAGCGACGGACGGTCGACGGAGTGGATGACCTGCGCGTAGGCCCGCACCTGCTTGGCCTTCTTGCCCTGGACCTGGCCCACGAAGTGCCAGGTCAGGCCGAGTCCGGCCAGCGCCGCGGCTTTGGCCTGGGCCTCCTGGTGCCGGTTCTCGCCGACGTCGTTCACGCCCAGGCTGTGCAGTTCCTCGATCAGCGAGACGGGGTGGAACTTGGTGACGACGATGGTGGTGATCTCAGCGGGGTCACGTTCGGCGGAGGCGGCCGCCTGGGCGATCTTCCCCCGCACGAGGGCGAGGCGCTCCCGGAGACCCGGCTCGGCCGGGGCCCCGGAAACCACGTCCGGCTCGTTCATCTAGCTGGTCGCCGTCTTCTTACTTGAGGAAGTCGGGGATGTCCAGGTCGTCCGGGTCTTCCTCGAAGGCCGGGTCGGCCACGGCCGCACCGGGCTCGACGCCGGACCAGACCGAGGAACCGGCCGCCTCGTCGACCTCGTACTGCGCCGAGTCGCTGCCGGAGCCGACGGATGCCCCGCCGGCCGACGAGTTCACGCCGGCTGCCACGCCTGCCGCGACCAGGTCGGCGCGGCGGACCTCGACCGCCTTGGCGCCGGGCTCGCCGCCGTCGAAGCCCGCGGCGATGACGGTGACCCGCACCTCGTCGCCGAGGGTGTCGTCGATGACCGCACCGAAGATGATGTTGGCCTCGGGGTGGACGGCCTCCTGCACGAGCCGGGCGGCGTCGTTGATCTCGAAGATTCCGAGGTTGGAGCCACCCTGGATGGAGAGGAGCACGCCGTGCGCGCCGTCGATCGAGGCTTCGAGCAGCGGGGAGGCGACGGCGAGTTCAGCGGCCTTGATCGCGCGGTCGGCGCCGCGGGAGGACCCGATGCCCATGAGCGCCGAACCGGCGCCCTGCATGACCGACTTGACGTCGGCGAAGTCGAGGTTGATCAGGCCGGGGGTGGTGATCAGGTCGGTGATCCCCTGCACGCCGGCGAGGAGGACCTGGTCGGCCGTTGCGAAGGCCTCGAGCATGCTGATCCCGCGGTCGCTGATTTCCAGCAACCGGTCGTTCGGCACGACGATGAGGGTGTCGACCTCGTTCTTCAGCGAGGCGACGCCGGCCTCGGCCTGGGCCTGGCGGCGCTTGCCCTCGAAGCCGAACGGCTTGGTGACGACACCGATGGTGAGCGCGCCGATGGACTTGGCGATCCGAGCGACGACGGGGGCGCCGCCGGTTCCGGTTCCGCCGCCCTCACCGGCCGTGACGAAGACCATGTCGGCGCCGGCCAGCGCCTCTTCGATCTCTTCGGCGTGGTCCTCGGCGGCACGGCGGCCGACCTCGGGGTCCGCTCCTGCGCCGAGGCCGCGGGTGAGGTCGCGACCGACGTCGAGCTTGACGTCGGCGTCGCTCATCAGCAAGGCCTGGGCATCCGTATTAATGGCGATGAACTCGACCCCGCGGAGGCCAAGCTCGATCATGCGGTTGACGGCGTTGACACCGCCGCCACCGATTCCAACAACCTTGATGACTGCGAGGTAGTTCTGATTTGTTGTTGACACGTCCGGCCTCCGGTGGAACTCTAAACCTTTACTCGAAGTTTAAAGTTATGCTGAGTATGCAATTCCTGATCTCGAAGTTATGCGCCAGTTCGCACGGCTCGGGGAGGCGCGCCCGCGTGTCGCGAAAAGTCAGCGCAGAACGGCACTGTCGGGCGAGGACACGTCGTATTCGCCGACGCTGCCGACCGGGTGGCTCACGACCAGGGCGGCGAGCACGACGGCCTTGTACTCGGACTTCTCCGCGCTCCCCCAGACGACGCGCGCGCCGCCGACGAGAGTGAGGGTGACGTCGTCCTTCGTCGCGGCGGTGACGGTGTCCAGCTGGCCGCGGATGCCGTCCGGCAGCGCCATGATCACGGCCGCGGCCGCCTGGAAGCCGGTGCTGCCGGCACCGGAGCGCGCGTTGATGGTCGCATAGCCGGCCGGCCGTTCGGTCCCGCTCTGGATGACGACGCCCGCGGCATCGACGAGGTCGAAGCCCGCCGGGGTGACGACGGCACCGATCGGCTCACGTTCGACGATCCTCACGACGAGGGTCCCGGGCGGGCGGCTCTCGGTGACGTAGCTGCGGATCAGGGTGAACCTGGACAGTTCCTTCTTCACCTTGGTGAAATCGACCAGCGGCAGCGGGGTGCCCAGTTGTTCGCCGAGCGCCGCCTGTACCTCGGCCGCGGGGACGCGGTTGGCACCGACGACCTCGATGGTCTTGAGAGCCATCAGCGGCGAATACGCACCGATCAGGACGAATGCGGCCAGTGCCGCGGTGATGCCGAGCGAGACGAGCCAGATGGTGCGGCGACGGCGTGACCGCCAGGTGAAGCGGCGCACCTCCTCACGCTCATACAGCTTGCGGGCCCGGCGCGCGGCACGGAACTTCCGGCGGGCGCCGGCCGGGGTGAGCGGCGCCTCGGCGGGGGGTGCCTCGGCCGGCGCGGCGGGCAGGCCGGGCGCGGGCGCGGCATCCGGTCGGGTGATTCCCGGGGTCGCCGGCGGGTCGACCGTCTCCGTCGGGCGTCGGAGCGGCCAGACGGGGGCGACGCGCCGGGTGCCCGGCCCGGGCAGCACGATCGGGTCGGTCGAGGTCTGGTCGGAGGCGGCCGGGGAGCCGGGCGTCCGGCCGGGTGCGGGACGGGCGTCCGTCGCGCGGCCAGCGGTGCCGGTCCCGGGTTTCGTCGTGCGCCGGGGGCCGCGGGCGCGGGCGGCGGCCGGACCGGCGGGTTCGGGCGCGGCCGGTTGGTCGAAGCCCTGGGGCCGCTTCATGCCGAGGTGCGGGTCATCCGCGGACCGCTTCGAGCGAGCCGAGGAGCTGGGGAACGATGCGGTACACGTCGCCGCAGCCGAGGGTGACGACGAAGTCGCCGTCGCGGGCGATGCTGGCGACGTAGTCGGCCGCTTCCTGCCAGTCCGGCACATAGGCGACGTGGGACGGGTCGTGGAACTTCTCGGAGACGAGCGCCCCGGTCACTCCGGGCTCCGGGTCCTCGCGGGCGCCGTAGACGCCGAGGACGACGGTCTGGTCCGCGAACTTCTCGAGGGTGTCGGCGAATTCTCGCGCGAACAGCCGGGTGCGGCTGTAGAGGTGCGGCTGGTGCACGGCGATGATGCGCCCCGTGCCGACCACGGTGCGCGCGGCGGCGAGGGCCGCGGCCACCTCGGTCGGGTGGTGCGCGTAGTCGTCGTAGACGCTGACCCCGTTGACGATGCCGTGCAGTTCGAACCGGCGTTCCGTGCCGCCGAATTCGGAGATCGCTGCCAGGGAGGAGGCCGGCTCGAAGCCGAGGCCGACGAGCACCGCGAACGCGCCGGCCGCGTTGATGGCGTTGTGCCGGCCGGGGATCCGGAGCGTGGCGAAGTAGTCCTGCCCGGCCCAGGCGACACCGAAGCGCACCGGCCCGTCGGTGACCACGGAGTGCACCCGCACGTCGGCGTCCGCGGCCTCGCCGAAGGTGATGACCCGTTTGCCCTCGAGCTTGCCCGTGACGCTGACGGCCCCGTCGTCGTCGGAGGAGATGACGACGAACTCCGTGGCCTTCTGGGCGAATTCCACGAATGCGGCCTCGAACGCCTCCAGCGACCCGTAGTGGTCGAGGTGGTCGGGGTCGACGTTGGTGACGAGCGCGACTGCGGTGTTGTAGAGCAGGAACGACCCGTCCGACTCGTCGGCCTCGACGACGAAGAGGTCATCGGTGCCGCTGGCCGCCGACACGCCGAGCGATTCGATCACGCCACCGTTCACGAAGCTGGGGTGCTGGCCGATGCCGAGCAGGCCGGTCACGATCATGCCGGTGGAGGTGGTCTTGCCGTGCGCGCCGGCGACGGCGACAAGGCGGTGCTTCTGGATGAGCCAGGCGAGGGCCTGCGACCGGTGCAGCACCGGCAGCCCGCGTTCCTTGGCCAGGACGTATTCGGGGTTGTCCTGCCAGAGCGCCCCGGTGACGACGAGGGTGTCCGCGGCGCCGACGTTCTCGGCGGCGTGCCCGATCGCGATGCGCGCGCCGAGCTTCCGAAGGGCGAGGACGTTGTCCGACTCGCGCACGTCGGATCCGGTGACGGTATGGCCGGCGTCGAGGAACAGACGCGCGATCCCGCTCATCCCGGAGCCGCCGATGCCCACGAAGTGCACCGTTCCGAGGTCCTGGGGAATGGTGAGGGTCAGGTCGGGCTTGATCACGGTTGCTGCGCTCTTCTCGGTTGGAGACAAATGCTGGGTGTGCGGGAACTACGTTACGCGCCGTCGCCGTCGAATGCCGGATTGACGATGGCCGGGGTCGGCCCAGGCTCAGGCGAGGGCGCTCCGGATGAAGTCGACCATCCGGGCCGACCCGTCGCGTCCGCCGACGGATGCCGCGGCGGCGCCCATCCGCGCGACCCTGGCCCGGTCGGTGAGCACCGTCAGGAGCTCGGCCCGCACCCACACGGGGACGAAGTCCGCGTCGTCGACGAGGATCCCTCCCCCGGCCCTGACGACGTCGGCGGCGTTGAAGCGCTGCTCGCCGTTGCCGACCGGGTACGGCACGTAGACGGCCGGGATCCCCAGGGCGCTCAGTTCGCAGACCGTGCCGGCCCCGGCCCGGGAGACGGCGAAGTCGGCCACCGCCAGGGCGAGGTCCATCCGGTCGCAGTAGGCGATCATCCGGTAGTGGTCCAGCCCCGGGTCGGCCACCTCTGACTTCTCCCCGGTGATGTGAAGCACCTGCCAGTCGGCCGTGATCAGGTCGGGGGCGGACTGCAGGACCGTGTTGTTGAGCCGGCGGGCGCCGAGCGACCCGCCGGTGACGAGCAGGGTGGGTCGGTCGGGGTCCAGGCCGAAGGCCGCCAGCGCCTCCGGGCGTGCCGCCGCACGGTCGAGCCGTTCGATTTCGGGGCGGAGCGGCATCCCGACGACCCGGGCGTGGCGGATCCGGGTGCCGGGGAAGGCCACCCCGACGAAACCGGTGAACCAGGCGCCGAGCCGGTTGGCCAGGCCGGCCCGGAAGTTGGCCTCGTGGATGACGATCGGCACGCGCGCACGCCGCGCGGCGAGGTAGGCGGGGGTGGAGACGTAGCCGCCGAAACCGACGACCACGTCGACCTTGCGGGCGCGGATCAGTTCGGTGAGGTCGGCTACCGCGTGGTTCAGGCGACCGAGAAAGGTGAGCGCCTGCCGGTTCGGGCGCCGCGGGAACGGCAGCCGGGGCACGATCACGAGTTCGTAGCCGCGGGCCGGAACGAGCCGGGATTCGAGGCCTTCGCTTGTTCCCAGCACGATCAGGGTGGCGTCGGGTTCCCGGCTCCGGATCGTGTCGGCGACCGCGAGCAGCGGGTTGACGTGGCCGGCGGTGCCGCCGCCGGCGAGCAGGTAGGTGGTCACGCGGGACTCACTCGTTCTCTTCGGGCGGGGCGGCGGCATCCTCGTGGTCGCCGCGGGCGAAGGAGAGAACGATTCCGATCGCGACCAGTGTCGACAGGAGCGCGGTGCCGCCGGCGGAGACCAGCGGCAGTGGCACGCCCAGCACGGGGAACACCCCGAGCACGACGCCGATGTTGACCAGGGCCTGGCCGATCACCCAGACCAGGACGGCGGCGGTGGAGACCTTGGCCTGCAGGCTGGGGCTGGTGCGCATGATCCGGATGAACGCGAACGCGAGCAGGATGAACATGCACAGGACGACGATGGCGCCGATCAGGCCGAGTTCCTCGCCGATGATCGCGAAGATGTAGTCGTTGTCGGCGGCGGGAAGCCACGACCACTTGGCCTTGGAATTGCCGAGGCCGACGCCGAAGATGCCGCCGTTGGCGAGGGCCCAGGTGCCGTGCAGCGGCTGCCAGCAGGCCGCGGAGATGGTGCCGTCCGCCGCGTCACAGCCGGTGCCGAGGAAGCTGAGGATCCGGGTCATCCGGTTGGAGCTCGAGACCGCGACGAGGAGGGCCAGCACGATCCCGATCACGAGTGGGACCGCCAGCAGCCGGAGCCGGACCCCGGCGAAGAACAGAGTGCCGAAGAGGATCCCGGCCATGATCATCACGGTACCGAGGTCACCGCCGATCATGACGAGGAGCACGGCGCCGCCGCCCACGCCGAAGACCGGGATGTACACGTGCCGCCAGTCGTCGAGCTTGTCCTTCTTCTGGGACAGGATCATGCCCAGCCAGACCACGAGCGCCAGTTTGATCGCCTCGGACGGCTGGAACTGGATTCCGCCGAGGGAGAGCCAGTTGGTGTTCCCGGCCACGGTGATGCCGAGCGGGGTGAAGACGACCAGGCACTGCATGAGGCAGGAGACCACGAGCATCGGCCAGGCGATCCGCCGCCAGAACTTCAGCGGCATCCGGCTGACGACGAGCAGCAGCGGAACCCCGATCAGGGCGAACCCGCCCTGGCGCAGTACCGTCCCGAAGAACCCGGTGTTCTCGAGGTAGGAGTCGACCGACGACGAGGAGAGCACCATGACGAGCCCGAAGACGACCAGGAACAGGGTCGTGCCCAGCAGCAGGAAGTAGCTCGCGGACTCGGCCTTGAACACCCGGCCGAGGTGGATCCGGGCCGACGAACCGTCGGCCCGGTCGCTCGCCGCCGAGGGCGCGACCGGCCTAGGCGGGCGGAGTCGAGGCGGATTCGTCAGCCGCCTCACCTCCCAAGTAGTCCCGTACGGCTTCTGCGAACAACCGGCCGCGCTGCGCGTAGTCGGTGAACTGGTCCATGGATGCGGCCGCAGGCGCGAGCAGCACGACGTCGCCGAGTTCGGCGAGGTCGGCGGCCAGTCGAACGGCGTCCGGCATCACCTGACCAGTGTCCTGTGCGTTGATCTCGAAAACGCGCAGCCGGGGCGCGTGTCGCCGGAATGCGTCCCTGAGTGCCTCCCGGTCGGTCCCGATGATGATGGCGCCGCGGAGGTGGCCCACGTGGCTGGCGACCAGCTGGTCGATGTCGACGCCCTTGAGCAGCCCGCCGACCAGCCAGACCACCGATTCGAACGCGGCGAGGGAGGCGTCCGCGGCGTGCGGGTTGGTGGCCTTCGAATCGTCGATCCAGCGGATGCCGGCGGACTCGGCGACGACCTCGATCCGGTGCGCGTCGAGGTGGAAGGTCTCGAGGGCGTCATGGATGACCTCGGGCGGCACGCCGAACGAGCGGGCGAGCGCGGCCGCGGCGAGGATGTCGGCGAGCAGATGGTGGGCGGCCAGTCCGCGTGCCCGGAGCTCGGGCACGGTGGTGATCTCGAGTGCGGTTTCGAAGCGGTCCTCATGGAAGGCGCGGTCGCAGAGGATGCCGTCGACGATGCCGACCTCGCTGGGCCCGGGCACGCCGAGGCCGAACCCGATCGCCCGTGCGCCCTCCTGGACCTCGGCGTCTTCGACCATCCGCCTCGTGGCGTCGTCGGCCTTGTTGTAGACGCAGGCGACGCGGGTGTTGGCGTAGACGGTGGCCTTGGCGGCGCGGTAGGCCTCCGCCGACCCGTGCCAGTCGAGGTGGTCGTCGGCGATGTTGAGGCAGACGCTGGCCCACGGGACCAGGGCGCCGGGTCCGCTCTGCGGGAGATGGTGCAGCTGGTAGCTGGAGAGTTCGACGACGAGCACGTCCCACCCCTGCGGGTCGCGCACGGCGTCGAGCACGGGCACGCCGATGTTGCCGCACGGGGCGACGCGCAGGCCCGCCGCCGCGAGCATGGTGGCGGTCAGCTGCACGGTCGTGGTCTTGCCGTTGGTGCCGGTGACCAGGATCCACTCTGCCGGCGCGCCGACCTTGTCGCGCAGGCGCCAGGCGAGTTCGATGTCTCCCCAGACGGGGATGCCGTTCCGGGCGGCCCAGAGGAGCAGCGGGTGGTCGGGGTGGAACCCGGGCGACACGATGAGGAGTTCCGGTCGGTGCAGGACCAGGTCGGGCAGAACGGCGGGGTCGGCGTCGGGGTCGGCGGACAGATCGGCCTGCACGAGGCGCACGCCGATCACGCCGAGCAGCCTGGCGCGGTCGGCGGGGGTCCCGTTCGCGGGGACCGGACCGGCCACCACGAGGACGTCGGCGCCCAGTTCGGCGAGGGTGTCGGCGGCGGCGAAGCCGGTGACCCCGAGCCCGAGCACGGCGACCCGCAGGCCGCGCCAGTCGGCGTGCCAGCTGGTCAGGTCGTCAAGACGGCTCAATTGGGCACCGCCGACAGCCATTCGAGGTAGAACGTTCCGACGCCGGCGGCGACGAGTAGGCCGCCGATGATCCAGAACCGGACGACGACGGTCACCTCGGCCCAGCCCTTGAGCTCGAAGTGGTGGTGGATCGGGCTCATCAGGAAGATCCGTTTGCCGCGGGTCACCTTGAAGTAGGCGCGCTGCACGATCACGGAACCGGTTTCGATCACGAAGATGCCGCCGAGCAGCACGAGCAGGAGTTCGGTGCGGCTGAGGATCGCCAGGGCGGCAAGGGCGCCGCCGATCGCGAGCGACCCGGTGTCGCCGAGGAAGATCTTCGCCGGCGAGGTATTCCACCACAGGAAGCCGATCAGGCCGCCGACGATGGCCGCCGCGACGATGGCCAGGTCGAGGGGGTCGCGGGTGTCGTAGGACCGGTAGAGGTCGCCGACATCCGCGCCGCCGAACCTGGCCTGGTTGGACTGCCAGAACCCGATGACGATGAAGGCGCCGATCGCGAGGATCGAGGACCCGGTGGCGAGCCCGTCGAGACCGTCGGTCACGTTGACCCCGTTCGAGGTGGCGGCGACGATCAGGCAGATCCAGACGATGAAGACGGCGATCCCGATCACGGTGCCGAGCTCCATGAAGTCCAGCGGCAGGTCCCGGATGAAGGAGATCTGGGTCGAGGCCGGGGTCAGGCCGTGCCGGTTGGGGAACTGCAGGGAGAGGTAGCCGAAGGTGCCGGCGACCAGGACCTGCCCGACCACCTTCGCCCAGCCGCCGAGGCCGAGGCTGCGCTGGTTGCGGGTCTTGAGGAAGTCGTCGACGAAGCCGACCAGTCCGAGTCCCACCATCATGAACAGCACGAGCAGGGGGGATGCCGGGATGGCCCGGTGGGCGATGAACATGGCCAGGAAGTAGCTGACCAGCGTGCCGATGATGATGATGATACCGCCCATGGTGGCGGTGCCGCGCTTGGCGTGGTGGCTCTGCGGACCGTCATCGCGGATGAACTGGCCCCAGCCGAGCTTCTTGAACAGCCGGATGAACAGCGGGGTGAAGGCCAGGGTGAAGACGAGCGACATGGCCCCGGCGCTCAGTAGTGCAATCACGAGAAGAACTCTCCTAGTCGGTCGCCGAGGAATCGTAGGCCGGCCGAATTCGACGACTTGACCAGCACGGTGTCCCCCGGCCGCACCGTTCCCCGGAGCAGGTCGAAGGCTTCGTCGGGTGTCTCGACGAAAGCCGATTCACCGTCCCAGGATCCCTCGTTGATCGTGCTGATGTGCATGCGGCGGGCGGCCCGCCCGACCACGACGAGCTGCGAGATGTTCAGGCGCACGGCGAGGAGTCCCACCCGGTCGTGCTCCTCCCCCGCCAGGTCGCCGAGCTCGCTCATCTCGCCGAGGACGGCGATGGTGCGCTGGCCCGGCCGGCGGATCTGCGCGAGCGTCTTCAGCGCGGCGGTCATCGAGTCCGGACTCGCGTTGTAGGCGTCGTTGATGACGGTCACGCCGTCGCGGCCGCCCATCACCTCCATCCGCCAGCGCTCGGCGGTGTGCACGGATTCGAGGGCGGACACGATCAGGTCGATGTCCACGCCGAGCAGTTCGGCGGCGGTCGCGGCGGCCAGCGCGTTCATCACGTGGTGTTCGCCGAGCACCCGGAAGGCCACCGGTCGGGTCTCCCCCGAGGCCAGGTGCAGCTGGAAGGACGTGCCGGCGGCGGAGGCGACGACGTCGGTCGCCCGCACACCCTCGGTTCCGTTCTGGCCGAACCAGGCGATCCGGGCCCGGGTCGCCCCGGCCATCCCGGCCACCCGGGGGTCGTCGGCGTTGAGCACGGCGACGTCCGTCTCGAGCAGGTCGGTGACCATTTCGGTCTTGGCCCGGACGGTCGCGTCGATACCGCCGAACTCGCCGGCGTGGGCGAGGCCCACCTTGAGCACGATCCCGATGTCGGGTCGGGCCATCCGGATGAGCCGGGCGATTTCGCCGACCGCGCTGGCGCCCATTTCGGCGACCAGGAAACGGGTCTCGAGGGTCAGCCCGAGCATGGTCAGCGGTGCGCCGACCTCGTTGTTGAAGGATTCCCGGGCGGCGACGGTGGGGCCGACCCGTTCGAGCACGGCCTTGAGCAGGTTCTTGGTCGTGGTCTTGCCGTTGGAACCGGTGATGCCGATGATCTGGAGTCGGCCGGCGGCCCTGACCCGGGCCACGACGTCGGTGGCCAGGTCGCCGAGGGCGGTGACCGCATCCGGGACCACGATCTGGGCGACAGGCAGGTCGAGCAGGCGTTCGACGATCAGGAGCACGGCGCCGCGCTCGACGGCGGTCGGCGCGAACAGGTGCCCGTCGGTGACGTCACCGGGCTTCGCCACGAAGACGGCGCCCGGTCCGATCTCGCGGGAGTCGGTGTTGACGGCGCCGTCGATGCGCGATTCGGGCGTGAGGGTGCTGCCGTCGAGGTGCAGTTCGCCGTCGACCGCCTGGGCGATTTCGCGAAGGCTGAGCGCTATCACTTACAACCACCCCGCTTCGCGGAGGGCCAGCCGAGAATCGTCCCGGGCGGAATACGGGATCTTGACGCCGGCGACCTCGTGGTAGTTCTCGTGGCCCGGCCCGGCGTAGAGGATCGCGTCGCCCTCTTCGGCAAGGGAGAGCGCCTTCCGGAAGGCGGTGTGCGGGTCGGCGACCTCATAGAACTCGCCGGTCGGCACGGCTTCCCTGGCTGCGGCGAGCAGGGTGGCCCGGATCGCGGCCGGGTCCTCGAACCGGGGGTGGAAGTCGGTGACGACGACGACGTCGGCGCCCCGGGCGGCGATGGCGCCCATGTCGGCTCGTTTCGTGGTGTCGCGGTCGCCGTCGGCGCCGAAGACCATGATCACCCGGCCGGGAGTGAACTTGCGGATCGCGGCGAGGGTGTTGAGGAAGGCGTCGGGGCTGTGGCCGTAGTCGATGTAGACGAGCGGTCCGCGGTCGCCGGAGATCCGTTCGGCGCGGCCCGGGATGTACACGTCGATTCCGCCGTCACGGTCCAGGGTGTGCGCGATCGCCTCGAGGTCGTAGCCGGATTCCACGAGCAGCAGGATGGCCAGGGCGGCGTTGGCGGCCATGAACCAGCCGAGCAGCGGCACCCTCGTCTGAAGGCGACGGCCCTCCGGACCCTCGAGCACGAACTCCGTGTACAGGGCGCTCTCGGACACGATGGTCATGTGCCAGTCGGCTTCGACGTCGGGCCGGCTGCTCAGGGTGGTGACCGGGATGCGGCATTCGTCCACGATGCGGCGGCCCCAGTCCGAGTCGACCGTGACCACTCCGCGGCGGGAGCGGTCGGGCTGGAACAGTTCGAGCTTGGCCTGGAAGTACTCGTCCAGGCCGGCGTAGTCGTCGAGGTGGTCGTGGCTGAGGTTCGTGAACCCGGCGACGTCGAAGACGAGGCCGTCGACCCGGTGACGGGTGAGGGCCTGGGCGGATACCTCGATGGCGACGGCCCGCACCTCGGCCTCCCGCATGCGGGCCAGCAGGGCGTGCAGTTCGGTGGCCTCCGGGGTGGTCAGGGCGCTGACGACGGCCAGGTCGCCGATCCGGCGCTCCGCGGTCGAGGTGAGCCCTGAGACGACGCCCAACTGGGTGAGGATCGCGAAGAGCAGGTAGACGACGCTGGTCTTCCCATTGGTGCCGGTGACGGCGAACAGGGTGGCCGGGTTCTCGTCGGTGCGGTAGATCCAGGCGGCGACGGCGCCGAGGGCGGCGCGGGCATCCGGGGTCACCAGGATGGGCAGGCCGCTGCCGGCGGCGAGGAGCGCCCCGGCCTCGTCGGTCAGGATCGCCACGGCGCCCGCCTCCATGGCCGCTGCCGCGAAGGCTGCGCCATGGCTGGCGCGTCCGGGTACTCCGACGTACAGGTCTCCGGGTTGGACCGTGCGTGAGCTCAGGCTCACACCGGTCACCTCTAAGCCATCGATGTCTCCGCGCAGGAACAGTTCAAATTCATCGACCAGGCCCGACAACGATCGCGGGACCGGATGCTGAGGACGGAGAGCCGAGGGTGCCAATTCGGTCACGGGGCTCGCTTTCTTACCAGGTACCGGGAAGCGCAGGCGCGGCGGCGCCCGATGGGACTGCCCGGTACTTCTTCAGCACCTGGCTCATGACCTCTTGGAAGACCGGAGCAGATGCAGCAGAAGAGTTCAGTTTAACAGGATCGGCGAGACTGACCGAAACGACGTACTCAGGATCGTCGGCCGGAGCGAACCCGGAAACGGAAACCAGGTAGCCGTGGGTGTACCCGCCGTGGCCGTCCGGCATCTGCGCGGTGCCGGTCTTGGCGGCGACCCGGTAGCCGGGAATGTTCCACTTCGCGGCCAGCCAGCCCTTCTGGTACACCATCTCGAGCATGTCCGCCGTGTCGCGGGCGGCCGAGGCCGAAACGACCTGGTTGCCGGCCGTGGCCGGCACCTCGGTCATCGTGCCGTCGGCGTGGCGGCACCCCTCGACCAGCTGCACGGGAAGCCGCACGCCGTTGTTGCCGATGGCCTGGTAGATGCTGGAAACCTGCAGGGCGGTGGTGGTCAGGCCCTGGCCGAACATGGTGGCGTATTTGGTCTGGCTGTCCCAGTTCTCCCAGGCATGCAGGATGCCGCTGTCCTCGGCGGGGAATTGCGCCTCGGTGGCCTTTCCGAGGCCGAACTTGGTCATGTAGTCGTAGCGCTGCTGGTCGCTGAGCAACTCGCCGAACTTCGACATCCCGGTGTTGGAGGATTCGATCAGCACGCCGGTCAGGGTCAGGTTGAGGTCGGCGTGGCCGGAGCTGTCGTTGACGTTGGCCCCGTTGGGCGGCAGGTAGCGGTAGGGCGCCACGATCTTGCTGCCGGGGGTGGCCAGGCCCGCGTCGAGCACGGATGCCGCGGTGAGCGCCTTGAACGTCGAGCCGGGTTCGAAGGAGGCCGTGAACGCTCTCGAGCCGCGGTCGTCCGCCTTCTCGGTGCCGTTCACGTTGTTGGGGTCGACCGACGGGTAGTCGGCCACGGCGACGAGCTTGCCGGTCTTCACCTCCTGCACGACGACGGTTCCCCAGGCCGCGCCGGTGGCCTTGGCCTGCTTGGCGAGGACCTGCTGCACGTACCACTGCAGGTCGGAGTCGATGGTGGTGACGACGTCGCCGCCGTTCTGGGCCTGGCTGGTGGTGACGGTGCTCTGGGGCAGGCGTACCCCGTCGGCGCCCTTCTCATAGGTTTCGATGCCGTTCGTGCTGGCCAGACAGGAGTCCTGGCCGAGTTCGAGGCCTGCCTGCGCCTCTCCCCCTGACGAGACGAAGCCGACCAGGTTGCCGGCGACGGCGCCGTCAGGGTAGACCCGGCTCGGGTTCTTCTCGAAGTAGATCCACGGGATCTCGAGCTTGTCGACCGCCCGGAACACGTCCACGTCCACGGCCTTGGCCACGAAGGCGTAGTCCGAACTCTTGTCCTTGGCGAGGGCGCCGGAGATGATCGCGAGGATGGAGTCCCCGGTCTTGCCGGTGAGCGCGCCGACCTCCGCCGCGGCCTGGGCGACCGTCACGGTGACCTCGCCGGCGTCGGTCGTACGGGTGAACTCGGCGGCGTTGCGGGGCGACAAGGTGATGTTGTACCGCATCACCGTTCCGGCCAGCACGACGCCGTTGGCGTCGAGGATGTCCCCGCGCGAGCCGTACACGGGTTGTTCGACCGACCGGTTGCCCAGCGACTCCGCGTTCAGGGTGTCGGCGCGCACGATCTGGATGTCGACGAGCTTGACCACGAACATGGCGATGATCGCGAAGAGGAGCACGATCGTTCCCGCGATGCGGCGCCTGCTTGACCGGGTGTTCGTCGCCACCGTCTGATCCTTACTGTGGCCGGGGCCACGGGGTTGGCGGGTGCTGGGCTTACGGGTGCGGTGCGTGCTGCTGCCGGGCTAACGGGTTGCGGGGGTCGGGATGCCGTGGGTTGCTGCCTTCGGCGCGACGTCCGCGACCTTCGCCGCGGGTTCGGCCGCCGCACCGCCGACGCCGGCACCCTGGCCGGTGCCCTGCGGCAGCTGCGTGACCAAAGGTACGCCGGCGAGCAGCGCATTCGGCACGAGACTCGCCGAGCCGCCCTGACTTCCGGTGGCCGAGGCCGGCGCGCCCAGTACGGCGCCGTCGGACAGGCGGAGGTAGACGGGGTTCGAGTTGCTGACCATGCCCAGCGCCTCGGCGTTGGCGGCGAGGCTCTGCGGGGAGGAGATCCGCACGAGGTCCTCGGTCACGCTCTCGGCGGTGCGTCCCAGCTCGACCTGGCTGGCCTGCAGCCGGGACACCTCATAGGCACCCTGGGAAATCCCCACGCTCAGCAGCAGCTGGACGATGACGATGGTCGCCATCCCTGCCACGGCGGAGAGCGCGTAGACGATCCGGGGCCTGGCCCGGCGCTGGCTGCGGGTCGAGACGATTTCGATGTGGCGGGTGTCGGGCGCCTGCACCGGGTCGGGGGTGTTGTCCCAGTTCGGTCGCAGGACGCGTGCGAGGTTGTCACTCATGCGGCTCTCCTCAGTCGCTCGGCGGCGCGAAGTCGGACTGACGTCGCGCGCGGATTACTCGCCTTTTCCTCTTCGGAGGCCAGTTCCGCGCCTCTGATGAGCAATTTGAATAGTGGTTTGTGTTCGGGCAGCTCGATCGGCAGCCCGGCGGGGGCCGTCGAGCCCGACGCGGCGGCGAGAAGCTTCTTGACGATGCGGTCCTCGAGCGACTGGTAGGCCATCACGACGATCCGGCCGCCGACGGCGACCGCGTCGAGGGCGGCCGGGATGGCCCGCTCGAGAACGGCCAGTTCCTGGTTGACCTCGATCCGGAGCGCCTGGAAGACCCTCTTCGCCGGGTGCCCGGTGCGCTGCACCGCCACGGGGGTGACCGCGGTGATCACCTGGACCAGCTGGGCCGACCGGGTGAACGGTGTCGTGGCCCGAGCCTCGACGATGGCCTTCGCGTAGCGGGCGGCGAGCTTCTCTTCGCCGTAGTCGTGGAAGATGCGCCGCAGGTCGGCTTCGCTGTAGCTGGCGAGGATGCGTTCGGCGGTGAGTTCGCTGGTGCTGTCCATCCGCATGTCCAGCGGCGCGTCCTTCGAGTAGGAGAACCCGCGCTCGACCCGGTCGAGCTGGAGCGACGAGACGCCGAGATCGAAGAGGATGCCGTTCACCTCGCGGATGCCGAGGCCGTCGAGCGCCTCGCGGATGCCGTCGTAGACGGTGTGCACCAGGTGCACACGGTCGCGGAACGGCTTGAGCCGCTCCTCGGCGATCGCGAGGGCCTCGAGGTCCCGGTCGAGGCCGACCAGGACGAGGTTCGGGAACCGCTGGAGGATGGCCTCCGCGTGCCCCGCCATGCCGAGGGTGGCGTCGACGAGCACCGCGCCCGGCTGTTCCAGCGCGGGTGCGAGCAGTTCGACGCAGCGGTCGAGCATGACGGGGGTGTGGATTTCGTTGATGGCCATATAGTCCCGGGTGTAGTTCCTGGTTCCTGATCCCCATCCATTCCTTCCTGGCACCGGGGAAGTGTGTCAGGGAGAACGGCTGGGAGTCAGGCGCCAGGTGCTAGATGAGTCCCGGAATCACCTCCTCCGAAGTGTTTGCGAATGAGGTTTCCTGTTCGGCGAGGTAGCTGTCCCACGCCGCGCTGTCCCAGATCTCGACCCGGGTTCCGGCGCCGATGACGGTGAGGTCACGGTCCAGGCCGGCGTAGCTGCGCAGGTTGGCCGGGATGGTCACCCGGTTCTGCTTGTCGGGCATTTCGGCGCTGGCACCGGAGAGCGTCATCCGCGCATAGCTGCGGGCTGCCTTGTCGGTGAGCGGGGCCTGGCCGATCTTCTCGGCGAATGCCTCGAACTCACGGGTCGTGAAGACGTAGAGGCAGTTCTCCTGGCCACGGGTCATGACGATCCCCGGCGACAACTCGTCGCGAAACTTCGCGGGAAGGATGACGCGTCCCTTTTCGTCGAGCTTGGGGGCATAGGTCCCGAGGAACATTCATCACCCCTTCCGGCCAGGTTCAGGTGTTACTCCACTTTACTCCACTTCGCTCCACCAAACAATGAAAACAGGCCCCCTTTCGGGGTTTTTTACCCCAGTTGCCCCACTGCGAGCGGGAAAGACCAGTGGAGGGAAATTCCGGGCCGGCGGCCGAAACGCGCGATTCCGGGCACAAAAAAGGGCCGATCGGATGATCGGCCCAAATTCTCGGGAAAAAACGTGCGTGTGGAACCAAGTGCGGATGGAACTAGGGGTGAAGCCTCACCGGTCTACTGCTGGCCGTCCTGGCGACGATCCCAGCGTTCGTTCAGCCGGTCCATGAATCCCTTGTCGGCGGACCGCTGCTGCGCGGGGCGACGAAGGGGCGGGGCACCCATCCGGCGGGCGGACTTGCCGGGGGTGGTCGCGATGAGCACACCGGCGAACATGACGATGAATCCGAGGATGCCGATCCAGAGCTGCTGAACCGCCACACCGGCGATCAACCCTCCGATGCCGGCGACTGCGGCCAGGACGCCGATGGCGATGGAGCGGTAATTCGGTCGGAGCGGTGAACCGCCGACGGTCGACACGAAGTCGGCGTCATTGTGGTAGAGACCGCGCTCCATTTCTTCGAGGAGTCGCTGCTCTTGTTCCGAAAGCGGCATCTCATTCCTCCTACTTGGACCGGCGCCTGACTCCCAATTCTAACCCCGCTGTGATGGCTAGGCTAGGCACGTGGCTGAAAGCAATCAACTGGTCGAACTGGTTCATTCTCGGATCGACGAATTCATCGAAACCCGTCAACCAATTGTGACTACTATCAGCCCGGATCTTACGCCGCTGGTGGACTTCTCACGGCAGTTTCTCAGCGGTGGCAAGCGCTTCCGGGCCCTGTTCTGTTACTGGGGCTGGAAGAGCGTCGAGGGTGCCCGGTCCCCCGCCGAACCGGCGGCCGCCGACGACCCCCGGGCGCGGTTGTCCCCGGTGGTCGCCGTCGCCGCAGCGCTCGAGATCTTCCATGCGGCGGCGCTCGTGCACGACGACATCATCGACAAGTCGGACACGCGGCGAGGCAAGGCATCCGCCCACCGGCTCTTCGAAGCGATGCATGCGTCGAGCGGCTGGGCCGGCAGCCGCGAGGACTTCGGTCAGGCCGCGGCGATCCTGCTCGGAGACCTCCTGCTCGGCTGGAGCGACGAACTCCTCGACGAGGGGCTGGCCGGCGTGGCGCGGGCCTCGGCCCAGGCCGCGAGGGCGGAATTCAACCGGATGCGCACCGAGGTCACGGCGGGGCAATACCTGGACATCCTGGAGGAACGGGCCTGGCTCACCAAGCCGGAGTCCGAGCTGCTCGACCGGGCCATGCGGGTGATCGTGTTCAAGTCGGCGAAGTACAGCGTGCAGGCTCCGCTCGTGATCGGTGCCGCCGTGGCGGGCGCCGGCGTGGAGCACCTCGACGCCCTCCGGGCCTTCGGGCTGCCGCTCGGCATCGCCTACCAGTTGAGGGACGACCTCCTGGGCGTCTTCGGCGACGCGTCGGTGACGGGCAAGCCCAGCGGCGACGACCTGCGCGAGGGCAAGCGCACCGTGCTCGTGGCCCTGGCCCGGCAGGCCCTGGCCGAGGACGACCGGAACCTGCTCGACACGCTGCTCGGAGACCCCGCGCTCACGGCGGAGCAGATCACCGGCTTGCAGCGGCTGATCCTGGACAGCGGGGCGGTGCTCCGCGTCGAGGACCTGATCCAGTCCCAGGTGGCCGAGGCGCTGGCCGCACTGGCCGGGTCGCCGATCGAAGCAGAGATCGCCGAGCAGCTGGGCATCCTCGCCGAGACCGTCACCCGGAGGGTCTTCTAGGGTCGGGGACCGGCGGTCAGCGGTCCGCCGACGGCCTGCAGGAAGGGCGCGTGCCTAGGCGAGGGCCTGCGCGACGCGACGCACTTCGGCCTTGCGGCCGGCCAGCAGCGCGACGATGGGCGGAACGCCCAGGCTGCTGTCCACCTCGAGCAGCCAGTCCATCGCCTGCTCGTCGGTGAAGCCGTCGTCCGCGAGCACGATCAGGGTGCCGCGCAGCTCCGGAAGTGGGGCGCCGTCCTTGATGAACAGGGCCGGGACCTGCAGGGGGCCGCCGGCGCGGCGCACGGCCAGCAGCTGCTTGTCGTCGATCAGCTGGCGAACTCTGCTCTGGCTGACGCCGAGGAGTTGGACGAGGTCGGGGATGGACAGCCACTGCTGATCTGAAGACGATTCGGTCACGGCACCAGCATTCCATGATTCCCGAACCTCGACAAACCCCCTGTCCGTTTTCCCGCGTGTTGACGCCTATAACAGGAGGCACGCTGGTTGACTCTCTTAATCATCTGTGTCAGCGTTGGTCGTTGTATGCAATCTGGACGGGGAGCGCCATGTCGGCAAAAGCCAGCAAAATCGGAACACAGACAGGGCCGCCGGCGGATGGCGGCCGGCACAGCACCGGCCGGTCCGGGGAACGCCGTTCGTTCGGGCGCCTCGCCACGATCCCCCTGGTGATCATCAGCACCATTGCGATCACCCTGAACCTGGCCTCACCGGCGGATGCCGCGACGATTGCGAAGAAGCCGCTGAAGAGCCGGAGCAACCTGCCGGGCACGGTCCCGGCGACCGCGGTCCGCGGCCAGGTCGCGCGCGCATCCGGCGAGACACCGCCGACCCAGTACACGGTGGTCGAGGGCGACACCGTCAGCGCGGTGGCCGGCCGGTTCGGCCTGTCGACGGCATCCGTTCTCGCCTTGAACGGCCTCGGCTGGTCGGCCGTGATCTTCCCCGGCCAGAGCCTCACCCTCGCCGGCCAGGCTGCACCGGTCGCCGCCGCACCGACCCCGGTCGCCGCCGAGATCACCCGCTACACGATCGTGGCCGGTGACACCATCAGCGGCATCGCTGCCGCCCACGGCCTGTCGGCGGGCGATATCCTGAGCGCGAACGGCCTCGACCGGGGCAGCATCATCTTCCCCGGGCAGGCCATCGTGCTGCCCGGCGCGGCCGCGCCGGCAGCCGCACCCGCCGCACCCGCACCCGCGCCCGCACCCGCACCCGCACCTCAGGCTGCCCCGGCTCCCGCGGCCGGGACGCACACCATCGTCGCCGGGGACACGATCGGGGCCATCGCGGCAGCGGCCGGGGTGTCCGTTCAGGCGGTGCTCGACGCCAACGGGCTCGGCTGGTCCAGCATCATCTACCCGGGCCAGGTTCTCACCGTGCCGTCACTCGCCATCGCCCAGGTGTCGTCGGTCGCCTCCGCGCCGGCCGCTGATCCCGTCCGCCCCGAGCCGACCGCCACCGCCGGGGTCGTCACGCCGCTGACCGATGAGATGCGCCAGAACGCGCGCATCATCGTCTCCGCCGGGCGTGCCGTCGGCGTCGGCGACACCGGCCTCGTCATCGCGCTGGCCGCCGCCGCCCAGGAGTCCGGCCTGCGCAACGTGCGACACGGCGACCGGGACTCGCTCGGCCTGTTCCAGCAGCGGCCGAGCGCAGGCTGGGGATCGGCCGAGCAGGTCATGGACCCGGTGCGCGCCAGCCAGGCCTTCTTCGGCGGAACCGGCAACCCCAACCGCGGGGTCACCCGAGGTCTGCTCGATATTCCCGGCTGGGAGGCGATGACCGTGACCCAGGCAGCGCAGGCCGTGCAGATCTCCGCGTTCCCGGACTACTACGCCAAGTGGGAGACGTCGGCCAGGGCGTGGCTGCCTGAACTGGGCTGACCTGCGCCCCGAACTGGGCCCGACTTGCCCGCAAATCCCCCGAGTTCCGGGTGTCCTGCACCGGTGATCGCCGCATCCTTCCCTAGACTCGACTGGTGAGCGATACCCCTGCCGATCCGATGATCGGCCGTCTGATTGACGGCCGCTATCAGGTGCGCTCGCGTATCGCCCGCGGCGGCATGGCCACCGTCTACCTCGCCACCGACCTGCGCCTCGAACGCCGGGTCGCGATCAAGATCATGCACGGCCACCTCGCCGACGACAACGCCTTCAAGGCGCGCTTCGTGCAGGAGGCCCGCTCCGCCGCCCGGTTGGCCCACCCGAACGTCGTCAACGTGTACGACCAGGGCCAGGATGCCGACATGGCCTACCTGGTGATGGAGTACCTGCCGGGCATCACGCTGCGCGACCTGCTCAAGGACTACGGCCGGCTCACGAGCGAGCAGACCATGGACATCCTCGAGGCTGTGCTGTCCGGTCTCGCCGCGGCGCACAAGGCCGGGATCGTGCACCGCGACCTGAAGCCCGAGAACGTGCTGCTCGCCGACGACGGCCGGATCAAGATCGGCGACTTCGGCCTCGCCCGCGCGGTCAACAACAACACCGCGACCGGCCAGGCCCTGCTCGGCACGATCGCCTACCTCTCCCCCGAGCTCGTCACCCGCGGGATCGCCGACGCGCGCAGCGACATCTACGCGCTCGGCATCATGACCTACGAGATGCTCACCGGCGAGCAGCCGTACGTCGGCGAAGCTCCCATGCAGATCGCGTACCAGCACGCGAACGACACCGTGCCGATGCCGAGCACCCGGGTGCCGACGATCCCGCACGAACTCGACGAGCTCGTCAGCTGGGCCACTGCCCGCGACCCGGAGAACCGCCCGCGGGACGCCAGGGTCATGCTCGACCAGCTCCAGGACGTCGACATGACCGTGCGTGCATCCTCGGCCGACGAGACCGCGCTCCAGCCCACGATGATCCTCGCCACCGGGCTGCCGAGCGCCGTCGCCGACGCGGAGACCCAGATCCTCGGCGCGAAGCCCCTCGCCACGGCGACCAAGCCCCGGACGCCGACGCCGCCCGCGACGCCGGACAATGCGGCCCGGCTCACCGACAAGGCTCGCAAGCGCAAACGCAAGGGGTACTGGCTGTTCGCGCTGGTCATTCTGCTCGCCGCCCTCGCCGGCGGCACCGGCTGGTACTTCGGCTCGGGGCCCGGTTCGCTCATCGCCGTTCCGCAGCTCGTCTCGGCATCGCCGGAAGACGCGACCGGCCAGCTCACCAAACTGGGCCTGGAGGCCAAACTCGGCACCCAGTACAGCGGAACCATCGCGGCCGGCCTCGTCGCGAGTACCGACCCCGGCGCACAAGCGCGCGTCGCCAAGGGCAGCACGGTCACGCTCCGGGTGTCCCAGGGACCCCAGCCGATCACGTTGCCGGTGCTGGCCGGCCTGTCCACGGAGGCGGCAACCGCCGCGATCACCGACCTGAAGGCATCCGTCGGCGCCACCGACTCGGTCTTCGACGGCGATGTCGCCGCCGGCACCGTCATCTCCGCCAGCCGGGAGAGCGACGCGGGCGACGTGTCCCAGGGCGGCGGCTACTTCGAGGGCCTGAAGGTGAACCTGGTCGTCTCGCTCGGCCCGATCCCGGATGTCGCGGGCAAGTCGGTCGATGACGCCACCGCGATCCTCACTGACAAGGGACTGGTGGCAAAGCCCGGCGAACAGACCTACAGCGACACGGTGCCGGAGGGCGACGTGATCAAGGCCTCCGCGGCTGGCGACGGCCCCGTGCGGGTCGGCGACACCTTCAGCCTCACGATTTCCCGCGGGCCGGAGCCCGTCGTGGTTCCGAATGTGATCGGCATGTCGTGGAACGACGGCAAGAAGGCCCTCACCGACCTCGGCTTCGCACTCAGCTACAACCCCGGAGCAGACGCCATTTCGGCGCTCCTCAAGGTGCAGTCAACTGATCCAGTGGCGGGCACGTCCGCCCCCAAGGGCAGCACGATCGCCCTCAAGCCGACCAACCCGTTCGGATAACTCCCCGACGCTGCCAGTTTTGTTGTTCCGCCGAGATCGACCTTTTCGGTCGAGCCCGACCCGCGCACCTGACGGCCTCGACCGGAACGGTCGGACTCGACACGGATGCAACGCACTCGCCCGTCGGAGATGTCCGACGGGCGAGTGCGAGCGCGGGCGCGGCGCCGGGCTAGCGGGCGGCGAGCTCCTCGGCCACCAGGAACGCGAGCTCGAGGGACTGCATGTGGTTGAGCCGCGGGTCGCAGAGCGACTCGTAGCGGGTCGCCAGGGCAGCCTCGTCGATGTGCTCCGAGCCGCCGAGGCACTCGGTGACGTCATCGCCGGTCAGCTCCACGTGCACGCCGCCCGGGTGGGTGCCGACGCTGCGGTGGGCCTCGAAGAAGCCGCGCACCTCGTCGACCACGTCGTCGAAGCGACGGGTCTTGTAGCCGGTCGGGGTGGTGACGCCGTTGCCGTGCATCGGGTCGGTGACCCAGAGCGGCTTGGCGTCGCTGGCCTTGATCGCCTCGAGCAGCGGCGGGAGCGCGTCACGCACCTTGCCGGCACCCATCCGGGTGATGAAGGTCAGGCGTCCAGGCTCGCGGTTCGGGTCGAGCTTGTCGACCAGGCGCAGCATGTCTTCGGCCGAGGTGGTCGGGCCGAGCTTGACCCCGATCGGGTTGCGCACCCGCGAGAGGAAGTCCACGTGCGCCCCGTCGAGTTCCCGGGTGCGTTCGCCGATCCAGATGAAGTGCGCCGAGGTGTTGTACGGCGTGCCGGTGCGGGAGTCGATCCGCGTCATGGGGCGCTCGTAGTCCATCAGCAGACCCTCGTGGCTGGTGTAGAACTCGGTGCGCCGCATCGCCTCGAAGTCGGCGCCGCAGGCGATCATGAACTTGATGGCCCGGTCGATCTCCTTGGCCACCTTCTCGTAGCGCTGGTTGGCGGGGTTCGCGGCGAAGCCCTGGTTCCAGCTGTGCACCTGGCGCAGGTCGGCGAAACCGCCCTGGGTGAACGCGCGGATGAGATTGAGGGTGGATGCCGCGGTGTGGTAGCCCTTGACCAGGCGGGCCGGGTCGGCCTCGCGCGATTCGGGTGTGAAGTCGTAGCCGTTGACGATGTCGCCGCGGTAGGCCGGCAGGGTGACGCCGCCCCGGGTCTCGAAGTCGCTGGAGCGCGGCTTGGCGAACTGGCCGGCCATCCGCCCCATCTTGATCACGGGCATGGACGCGCCGTAGGTGAGCACCACGGCCATCTGCAGCACGGTCTTGACCCGGTTGCGGATCTGCTCGGCGGTCGCGCCGCTGAAGGTCTCGGCACAGTCGCCGCCCTGCAGCAGGAAGGCCTCGCCGTTGGCGGCCTGGGCCAGCCGGTCGCGGAGGATGTCGACCTCGCCCGCGAAGACCAGCGGCGGCTGCGTCGACAGTTCAGCGGATGCCGCGGCGACGGCCTCGGCGTCGGGCCAGGTCGGCTGCTGCTTGATCGGAAGCGTGCGCCAATAGTCCAGGCCAGCGATCACAGATCGATCTGCGACAACGACTGGTTCGGTAGGGTCTACCACTGGGCTAGTCCTGTTTTCTCTTACGCGGCACGCGGGAACGCTGCCTGCCGGGGGTGGGTTTGTGGCGGTTACGGCCTCGGAATCCGGGCGAAACCAATGACGCGATCTTATCGCGAAAGACTTGCCCGCTTTTCTTTCACGCTGGTGGCGTAGACGTCCACGTACTCCTGGGTGCTGAGCCGCTGCAGTTCATACATCAGCTCGTCGGTGATCGATCGGAGCACGAACCGGTCACCCTCCATGCCTTCGAACCGTCTGAAGTCCAGGGGCTTGCCGATGACGACTCCGATCCGGCGCACCTTCGGAATGCGGGTCCCGGTCGGCATGGCCTTCTCGGTGTCGATCATCGCGACCGGGATCACCGGCACGCCGGCCTCGAGCACCATCCGGGCCACCCCGGTGCGACCGCGGTACATCTTCGCGTCGGGGCTGCGCGTGCCCTCCGGGTAGATGCCGAGCACGCCGCCGCCGGCGAGCACGCGCAGGCCGGTGTTGAGGGAGTCCTCGGAGGCCTTGCCGCCCGACCGGTCGATGGGGAGCTGCCCGGTGGCCTTGAAGAACTGGCGCGTGGCCCAGCCCTTGAGACCCTTGCCGGTGAAATACTCGCTCTTGGCCAGGAAGACGACCCGCCGCGACACGACCAGCGGCAGGAACACCGAGTCGATGAAGGACAGGTGGTTGCTGGCGAGGATCACGCCGCCCACTTTGGGGATGTTCTCCAGCCCGACCACCCAGGGCCGGAAGATTCCGAGCACCAGCGGACCGATGACAATGTTTTTCATGAACCAATAAAACATTGGGCTCCCTCCGTTGGACTCCCTGAGCCTACTTCGTGAAAACGTGCTTTCGCGCGAGGTCGGCCGCACCGACCACGCCGGCATCGTTCACGAGCTGGGCGATGGCGAACTCCGCCTCGGGGTGGTAGCCCCGGGCTGGGAGGTTCTCCAGGTAGGCGGCGCGGATCGGTTCCAGCAGCAGGTCGCCGGCGTCGGCTACCCCGCCGCCGAAGACGAAGATCTGCGGGTCGAGCACGGCGGCCAGGCTGGCGCAGGCCTGGCCCAGCGAACTGCCCAGCTGGCGCAGCGCGGCCAGCGCGCCGTTGTCGCCGTCCTGGATCAACCGGCCGACGTCCTTGCCGGTGAGCTTGCCCTTTCCCTTGCGGGCGGCGGCGAGGCCCTGGCCGATGCCGCCGGCATCCGCCAGTTCGTTGGCGATCCGCAGCAGGGCCCGGCCGGAACCGTATTGCTCGATGCAACCCTGGGCTCCGCAGCCGCAGGAGCGCCCGTTCGGGACGATCCGCAGGTGCCCGAGTTCGGCGGCGCAGCCGAAGCCGCCGCGGAAGAGCCGGTTCTCGGAGATGATCGCGCCGCCGACTCCAGTGCCGATGGTGAGCATGACCATGTCGCTGTACATCTGGCCGGCGCCGAAGCAGAACTCCGCCCAGCCGGCGGCGTTGGCGTCGTTCTCGATCAGGATCGGCATGTCGAGCCGAGCTTCGAGGGTGGCCCGGAGAGGTTCGTGGCGCCAGTTGACGTTCGGGCCGTAGTAGACGACCGACTGGGCTGCGTCGATGAACCCGGCGGCGGCGATTCCGGCGGCGACGACCTCTTCGCCTTCGGCGAGGCCGGTGATCATCTCGACGACGGCATCCTCGATGCCGCGCGGGTCGCTGGCCGTGGTGGGGCGGCGATCGGAACGGATGATCGTCCCGAACTCGTCGACGAGGGCGGCGGCGATCTTGGTGCCACCGATATCAATCCCAATCGCGTGCACAGCGAACTTCTTTCGTAGGTGTGGCCGGGGGAAATGCGCCGCGGGGCGATCAGGGATGCCGGGGCGTCCCCTCTAGAGTGTAGTGAACCAGCACCCTGCCAGACGAAACGTCCACGACCGCCGGCCCACGCGGATAGAGTGGGCGCAAACCCGTCCGGTGCCAAAGGAGTTACCGTGAAACAGTTCGACCAGCCCGCAATCGTTCCCGCCGACCCTCAGGCCAACGTCACCGACCTCCTGGCCGCCCGCGTCGCGGCCACGCCGGACTCCGTGCTCTTCTCCCTGCCCGTCAACGGTCAGTGGACCCCGGTCACGACCAGTGAGTTCCACCGCCAGGTGGTGGCGCTGGCCAAGGGCCTCGTCGCCGGCGGAATCGAACCCGGCGACAAGATCGGCCTGATGTGCAAGACCAGGTATGAGTGGACGCTGGTCGACTTCGCTGCCTGGTACGCCGGGGCCGTGCTCGTCCCGGTCTATGAGACCAGCTCCCCCATGCAGATCCAGTGGATCCTCGGCGACTCAGACGCCACAGCCGTGATCCTCGAAACGGCAGATCACTTCTCCCGGTTCGACGAGGTGCACCCCGACCTGCCGAGCATCCGGACCGTCTGGCAGATCGGTCTGGGCGACCTCGACAAGCTCGCCGCCTCCGGCACCGGCGTCACGGATGCCGAGATCGAACGTCGCCGCAACCTCGCCGTGGGCGACGACATGGCCACGCTCATCTACACCTCCGGGTCGACGGGCCGCCCGAAGGGCTGCGTGCTCACCCACTCCAACTTCGTGGAAACGACCCGCAACGCCTCGGTCGCGCTCAAGGAGGTCCTCGAGGACGAGCACGGAGCGTCCACGCTGCTCTTCATCACGACCGCACACATCTTCGCCCGGTTCATCGCCGTGCTCTGCGTGCAGTCCGGCGTGCGGGTCGGCCACCAGCCGGATACCCGGCAGCTGCTGCCCGCGCTGGGCACGTTCAAGCCGACGTTCCTGCTGGCCGTCCCCCGCGTGTTCGAGAAGGTCTACAACTCGGCAGAGCAGAAGGCCGAGGCGGCCGGCCGCGGCAAGATCTTCGAGGCGGCGGCGCAGATCGCCGTCGACCACTCGATGCTCGTCGACCAGGGTAAACCAGTTCCGCTGATGACGAAGATCAAGTTCGCCATCTTCGACCGCCTCGTCTACAGCAAGCTGCGTGCGGCGATGGGCGGAAACGTCAAGTACGCCGTGTCAGGATCCGCGCCCCTCGGCGCGCACCTCGGGCACTTCTACCACAGCCTCGGGATCAAGATCCTCGAGGGCTACGGCCTCACCGAGACCACCGCCCCGACCAGCGTCGGGCTCGCGACCAAGTTCAAGATCGGCACCGTCGGCCCGCCCCTGCCCGGCGTCTCCGTGCGGATCATGGACGACGGCGAGATCGAGGTGAAGGGCGTCAACGTCTTCAAGGAGTACTGGAAGAACCCCGACGCGACCGCCGCCACGTTCCACGACGGCTGGCTCCGCACGGGGGACATCGGCGACTTCGACAGCGAGGGATTCCTCACCATCACCGGGCGCAAGAAGGAGATCATCGTCACAGCCGGCGGCAAGAACGTCGCCCCGGCCGCCCTCGAAGACCCGATTCGCTCCAACCCGTTGATCGGGCAGGTCGTCGTGGTCGGCGACCGCAAGCCGTTCATCGCGGCACTGGTCACGCTCGACCCCGACATGCTCGCGGTCTGGCTGAACAACAATGGCGAGGATGCCGGCATGTCGCTGGCCGAGGCGGCCGTGAATCCGAAGGTGGTCGCCGAAGTTCAGCGTGCGGTGGACCACGCCAACGACCACGTCTCCCGGGCCGAGTCGATCCGCAAGTTCATCGTGCTCACCACCGAGCTCACCGAGGAGAACGGCTACCTGACTCCGAAGCTGAGCATCAAGCGGGACCTCATCCTCAAGGACTTCGCCGACGTCATCGAGGGCATGTACGCGGGTTCACCGATCACCGAGAGCAACCCGCTGCGAGCCTGAGCCGGGCAGCTCAACGGCTCAGAACCAGGTGGACTGGCGGATCTCCTTCATGGCGGCCCGCCGGTTCTCCTTGTCGAGCCGGTCGAGGTAGAGCAGACCGTCGAGGTGGTCGGTCTCGTGCTGCAGCGCCTGCGCCATGATGCCGGTCCCGGACAGTTCGACCGGGTTGCCGTCGAGGTCGATGCCGGAGACGCGTGCGAACGGGAAGCGCTTGGTGGGGTACCACAGGCCGGGCACCGAGAGGCAGCCCTCCTCGACCAGCTCGGACTCGCCGGTCACCTCGACGACGACCGGGTTGAGGATGTAGCCGATCACGCCGTCGACGTTGTAGCTGAAGGCCCGCAGGTTGACACCGATCTGGGACGCGGCGACGCCGGCCCGTCCGGGGAGGCGCACACTGTCGACCAGGTCGTCGACGAGGGCACGCACCCGGGCATCGATGATGCCGATCGGGTCGGAGACGGTCTTGAGTACGGGATCTCCGAATAGTCGGATCTGGCGCTCGGGCACAGGGAAGACTCCAAGTCGGTTCTTGCGGTGATGGCCGCGGTGACGGTGGCGGTGGCGCTGGTGGTGGTGCTGGTGCTGGTCCGCAGGTGGGTCAGACCGCGCGATCGGCCGGCAGACCCTCCACCACCAGGGCAGCAAGGGTTCTGGCCGCCAGCTGGGTGATCGGCTTGAGGTCGTTGTAGGAGATGACACTCCCGGCAGCCAGCTGCGGGTCATACGGGATCCGCACGATCTCCCGCACCCTCGACCGGAAGTGCGATTCGATCTCCTCGAGCTTGACCAGGTTGGTGCCCTGCGTCGCCGTGTTGAGGGCGACGATGGCGTTGCGCACCAGGTCGCCGTAGCCGTTGGCCTCCAGCCAGGTGAGGGTCTCCGAGGCGAGGCGGGCCTCGTCGACGCTGCCGCCGGAGACGATGACGATCGAGTCCGCGCGCTGCAGGGTGGCGCGCATGACCGAGTGGACGATCCCCGTGCCGCAGTCGGTGAGCATGATCGAGTAGTACCGGGCGGCGAGGTCGGCGACGACGTTGTAGTCGTTCTCGTCGAACGCCTCGGACAGGAGCGGGTCGGTGTCGGAGGCGAGGATGTCCAGCCGGGTGGCGTCGCGGGAGACCAGCGCGGAGAAGTCCGTGAAGCCTCCGATCGACGCGGCCTTCGACACCACGTCCCGCACGGTCGACCTGGTCTGCTTGCTGACCCGTTCGGAGAGGGTGCCGCGGTCGGGGTTCGCGTCGACGGCGATGATCCGGTCCTCGCGGGCATCGGCCAGGGCCATGCCGAGCAGCGCGGTGACGGTGGTCTTGCCGACGCCGCCCTTGCGGGTGAGGATCGGCACGAACCGGGTTCCGCCTTTGAACTCGCGGCGAATGCGCTCGTCCATCGCGTTGTGGGCGCGAACCTTGGCGGAATCGCCGAGGTTGACCAGGTGCAGGGTCGCCGCGTAGACGAAGCTGTTCCAGGTGCCGTGCGGCGGCGGTTTGGTCTTGCGGTTGACCGCCAGCAGGCGGTCGGAGGTGAGCATCGACGCCGACTCCGGCGCCGGGCCGCTCTCGGTGCGGAGACGCTCACGACGGGAGTGGGCGGCGGCGGACGAATCGGCGGCCGGGACGGATGGCGCGGCGACGACGCCCGTCGCCGGCCGGGAGGCGCGAGCGACGCCCGGCGTGCTGATCTCGACCGTGTGCGTGGCCGGGTGCGCGGCGGATTCCGCCGCCCTGGGCCCGGACAGACCCGGACGGGTGCCGACCGCCGGGCGGGCGGACAACGACGCATCCGCCCGCCCGTTCAGGTTGCCCGGAAGGGCGGCCGCCAGGTTCTGGATCGTGTGCGGCGGCAGTTCGCTGTTGTACTCTTCGCCGGGAACGGTGCCAGGCGACACAGAGGGTTCCTGGCCGGAAACCTCATTGCCTGTGCGCTTATCTGACAAAAGACCCGTCCCTTCGTCGATAGATCGGCCCCAATCCTAGCGCGGTCGCACCACCACGAGCAGATCGCCCGCATCCACCTGCTGGGTTTTGGGGATCGCGACCCGGTCGACGACGCCGCTGATGGGAGACGTGATCGCCGCCTCCATCTTCATCGCTTCGATCGAGGCCACGCTCTGGCCGGCCTCGATGGTGTCACCCTCCTCGACCTGCAGGGTGACCACCCCGGAGAACGGGGCCGCGATCTGGCCGGGCCGGTTCGCATCCGCCTTCTCCGCCGCCTTGCTGCTGACGGTGATGCTGCGGTCGCGCACGAAGACCGGGCGGAGCTGCCCGTTGAGCGTGGTCATGACGGTGCGCATGCCCTTGTCGTCCGCCTCGCTGATGGCTTCGAGGCCCACGTACAGCCGCACGCCCCTGGCGATCTCGACGGCGTGCTCCGTGCCCTGCTGGAGGCCGTTGAGGTAGTCGACGGTGTCGAGCACGGACAGGTCCCCGAACAGCTCGCGGATCTGCTCGTACTGGCGGGTCGGTGCGGGGAACAGCAGCTGGTTGAGCATCGCCCGCCGGGTGAGGCTGTCCTTGCCAAGCGCCTCACGCTCGTCGGCGGTGAGTTCGGTGACGCCGATGCGGATGTTGCGCCCGGCGAGCACCTTGCTGCGGAACGGTTCGGGCCAGCCGCCGGGCAGGTCGCCCAGTTCCCCGGCCATGAAGCCGATCACGGAGTCCGGCACGTCGTAGTTGCCGGGGTTCTCGGCGAAGTCGGCCGGGTCGGCCCGCACCGCGGCGAGGTAGAGGGCGAGGTCGCCGACCACCTTCGACGACGGGGTGACCTTCGGCACGCGGCCGAGGATGTTGTTGGCCGCGGCGTACATGTCCTCGATCAGTTCGAAGTCGTCCGCCAGGCCGAGCGCGACAGCCTGGGTGCGCAGGTTGGAGAGCTGGCCGCCCGGGATCTCGTGGGTGTAGACCCGGCCGGTCGGGGCACGGAGGCCCGATTCGAAGGGGTGGTAGACCCGGCGCACGTCCTCCCAGTAGGGCTCGAGGTCGCAGACGGCCTTGAGCGAGATGCCCGTGTCGCGTTCGGTGTGGGCGAGCGCGGCGACGAGCGAGGAGGCGGACGGCTGGCTGGTGGTGCCGGCCATCGGAGCGCTGGCGACGTCGACCGCGTCGGCGCCGGCGCGGGCCGCGGCGAGCAGGGTGGCCAGCTGGCCGCCCGGCGTGTCGTGGGTGTGCACGTGCACCGGCAGGTCGAACCGCTCGCGGAGGGCGCCGACGAGCTTCTCGGCGGCCGCCGGACGGAGCAGCCCGGCCATGTCCTTGATCGCGAGGATGTGCGCGCCGGACTCCACGATCTGTTCGGCGAGCCGCAGGTAGTAGTCCAGGGTGTACAGGGGCTCGGCAGGGTCGAGCAGGTCGCCCGTGTAGCAGAGGGCCACTTCGGCCACGCTGGTGCCGGTCGCGAGCACGGCGTCGATCGCCGGGCGCATCTGGGACACGTCGTTGAGGGCGTCGAAGATGCGGAAGATGTCGACGCCGGTGTCGGCGGCTTCACGCACGAAGGCGTGGGTCACCTCGACCGGGTACGGCGTGTAGCCGACGGTGTTGCGGCCGCGGAGCAGCATCTGCACGTTGATGTTCGGCAGGGCCTCGCGCAGCGACGCGAGGCGTTCCCACGGGTCTTCGCCGAGGAAGCGCAGGGCCACGTCGTAGGTGGCTCCACCCCAGGCCTCGATCGAGAGCAGTTCCGGGGTCATCCGTGCCACGTAGGGGGCGACCGCGACGAGGTCGCGGGTGCGCACCCGCGTCGCCAGCAGCGACTGGTGCGCGTCACGGAAGGTCGTGTCCGTCACGGCGAGTGCCTTCTGCGCGCGCAGGTCGGCGGCAAAGCCCGCCGGACCGAGCAGCTGGAGGCGCTGGCGTGAGCCGGCCGGGGCCGCGACGGAGAGGTCGAGCTTGGGCAGCTTCTCCGCGGGGTTCAGCAGCGTGATCGGCACGCCGTTGGGCTTGTTGACGGTGACGTCGGCGAGCCAGTTCAGGATCTTCGTGCCGCGGTCCTTCGAGGCCCGGCCGCGGAGCAGTTCCGGCCGCTCGTCGATGAAGGAGGTGCTCAGATTGCCGGCGGCGAAGTCGGGGTCGTCGAGCACCGCCTGCAGGAAGGAGACGTTCGTCGACACTCCGCGGATGCGGAACTCGGCCAGGGCGCGCTTGGACCGGGTCACTGCGGAGGTGAAGTCCCGGCCGCGGCAGGTGAGCTTGGCGAGCATCGAATCGAAGTGCGGGCTGATCTGCGCGCCGGGGTTGATGGTTCCGCCGTCGAGGCGCACACCGGCGCCGCCGGGCGAGCGGTAGGTGGTGATCTTGCCGGTGTCCGGCCGGAATCCCATGGTGGGGTCTTCTGTCGTGATCCGGCACTGCAGCGCTGCGCCGCGGAGCTGGATCTTGTCCTGGGTCAGGCCGAGGTCGGCCAGGGTCTCCCCCGCGGCGATGCGGATCTGGGCGACGACGAGGTCGACATCCGTCACCTCTTCGGTGACGGTGTGCTCGACCTGGATGCGCGGGTTCATCTCGATGAACACGTGCTGGCCGGCCCGTTCGCCGACGGTGTCGAGGAGGAACTCGACCGTTCCCGCGTTGACGTAGCCGATCGACTTGGCGAAGGCGACGGCGTCCGCGTAGAGGCGCTGGCGGATCTCGTCGGAGAGGTTCGGCGCCGGGGCGATCTCGATGACCTTCTGGTGGCGACGCTGCACCGAGCAGTCGCGTTCGAACAGGTGCACGGTGGCACCGGTCGTGTCGGCGAGGATCTGCACCTCGATGTGGCGGGGCCGCAGCACGGCCTGCTCGAGGAACATGGTCGGGTCACCGAAGGCACTGTTGGCCTCCCGCATCGCCTCCTCGAGGGAGCCGCGGAGCTCGCTCATCTTGGCGACCCGACGCATGCCGCGCCCGCCACCGCCGGCGACGGCCTTGGCGAAGATGGGGAAGCCGATGGCCTCGGCCGCGGCGATGAGCTCGTCGACGTCGCGGGACGGCGCACTGGATCCCAGGACCGGCACGCCGGCAGCGATCGCGTGTTCCTTGGCGGTGACCTTGTTGCCGGCCATCTCGAGCACGTGCTCGCCCGGGCCGATGAAGGTGATGCCGGCCTCACGGGCGGCGAGGGCCAGTTCGGGGTTCTCGGAGAGGAATCCGTAGCCGGGGTAGATGGCGTCGGCGCCGCTCTCCTTCGCCACCCGGATGATCTCGCTCACGGTGAGGTACGCCCGCACCGGATGCCCGGGCTCGCCGATCTGGTACGCCTCGTCGGCCTTCAGCCGGTGGAGGGAGTTGCGGTCTTCGAACGGGAACACGGCCACCGTTTTGGCGCCGAGTTCATAGGCCGCACGAAACGCACGAATCGCGATTTCCCCGCGGTTGGCAACAAGAATTTTCGTGAACATGCAGACCTTTCGAGCGTGGAGCCGCACACAGCTGACGGTTAGGTTCTCCCAGACTAGTGAAGGTAACGTATCTACTTGTGCACGTACTAAGCGTTAGCTCCCTCAAGGGAGGAGTAGGCAAGACCACGGTGACCCTTGGTCTGGCGTCTGCTGCCTTCGCCCGCGGCGTACGAACCCTGGTTGTGGACATTGATCCCCAGTCGGATGTCTCGACCGGCATGGACATCGAGGTGACCGGCCACCTGAACATCGCCGACGTCCTCGCGTCGCCCAAGGAGAAGGTCGTGCGCGCGGCCATCGTGCCGAGCGGGTGGACCCGCGGCCGACAGGGCACGATCGACGTGATGATCGGCAGCCCGTCAGCGATCAATTTCGACGGGCCGCACCCCAGCATCCGTGACATCTGGAAGCTGGAAGAGGCGCTGTCCACGGTCGAAAAGGACTACGACCTCGTCCTCATCGACTGCGCCCCCTCGCTCAACGCCCTGACCCGCACCGCCTGGGCGGCCAGCGACCGCGTCGCCGTCGTCACCGAACCCGGCTTGTTCTCCGTCGCGGCGGCTGACCGCGCGCTGCGGGCGATCGAGGAGATCCGCCGCGGCCTGAGTCCTCGCCTCCAGCCCCTCGGCATCATCGTCAACCGGGCCAGGACCGCCTCGCTCGAGCACCAGTTCCGGATCAAGGAACTCCGCGACATGTTCGGTCCGCTCGTGCTCAGCCCCCAGCTCCCCGAGCGCACCTCGCTCCAGCAGGCGCAGGGCGCCGCGAAGCCGCTGCACACCTGGCCGGGTGACAGCGCCCAGGAGATGGCGCGATACTTCGACCAGCTGCTCGAGCGGGTGCTGCGCACCGCGCGCATCGGCGAGTACGCCGAACAGCGCTAGCGAGCCGGAACGCAAAAAACCGCCCGGCGGCGGTGCCAGGCGGCGGGACGTGCGCGTGCAGACGTGCTGCGGAACGGGTCAGGAGACCTTGCGGCTGGTCCTGCGGGCGGCGAGTTCGTCGGACGGGTCGATGGTCTGGGTGTCCAGTTCGACGAGACTCGTCTCGACCTCACGAAGCACCTTGCCGACGGCGATGCCGAAGACACCCTGTCCGCGGCTGACGAGATCGATGACCTCGTCGTTGGAGGTGCAGAGGTAGACGCTCGCACCGTCGCTCATCAGCGTGGTCTGGGCCAGGTCGCTGACGCCGGATTCGCGCAGCTGGTTGACGGCGGTGCGGATCTGCTGCAGGGAGATGCCCGTGTCGAGCAGGCGTTTGACGAGTTTCAGGACCAGGATGTCGCGGAAGCCGTAGAGACGCTGGGAACCCGATCCGGCGGCGCCACGCACCGTCGGCTGGACCAGTTCGGTGCGGGCCCAGTAGTCGAGCTGGCGATAGCTGATGCCCGCGGCCCGGGCTGCCACGGCGCCGCGGTACCCGGAATGTTCGTCGAGTTCCGGCATCCCGTCGGTGAAGAGGAGACCGAGTCCGTAGCGGGAGGCGTCGTCTCGTTGGTTGAGCTCACTCATACGATCGCCTCTCGGGGGTGTCTGCGATGCCGATGATCGCTGTGTCAACGCTACCGAGGCGAACCACCCTGATCAATGACATCCGCTCGACCAAAATCGGCGTGTCGGATGCGAGGAGAACTCGGGTCGATCGCGGCGGCACTCAGTGAGCGGCGTCGGTCTCCAGTGTATGGCTTATTTGGTCAGGCGCCCGAGCGCGGAACGGATCAGACTCCCGCGAATCACCTCGAGTTGGCCTGCGATTTCGACCGCCATTTCGGCAGCCTTCGCCCGGCTGGAGGCGTCTTTCCGGCGCGACAACGGCACCAGGGCGCTTTCGATCAGGCCGAGTTCCCGCTCGGCGGCGCCGCGGAAACCGCGGAGGTGCCTCGGCTCGATGCCGCTGCGCTGCAGTTCCACGAGGGCACGCAGCACACCGAGCGCGTCCTCCCCGTAGACGTCAGCCGGGAGGATGATCGAGGCCGAGACGGCGTCGTGCAAGAGCGTGGCGGCGGCCCCTGCTTCGCGCAGGAGTTCGTCCCTGCTCAGCCGGCGCACGCTGGACAGCATCGAGGGGCCGGGGGTCACCCCGCCGGGCAGGGTGGGGGTGAGGCCGTTGTCAATGTCTTCCAGGTAGCCGCGAATGACCTTCAACGGCAGGTAATGATCGCGCTGCATCGACAGGATCAACCGCAGGCGGTCGAGGTCCCCCGCGCAGAACTTTCGGTATCCGGATTCGGTCCGGGCCGGGGAGACGAGTTTCTGTTCCTCGAGGAAACGCAGCTTGGATGGCGTGAGTTCGGGGAAATCCGGGGTCAGCCGGGCCAGCACCTGTCCGATGCTCAAGAGTGACGTCGCGCCCGGCTGCCGTGCCTGGGCGGAGGACGCGGGCACTAGTCGCTCGCCAGTGGCGAAAGGTCGAGCCGCGAGGCGTAGAACGTCAGCCGGAACTTGCCGACCTGAACCTCGGCGCCGTCGTGCAGCAGCGCCGAATCGATCCGGACACCATCGAAGTAGGTGCCGTTGAGCGAAACGAGGTCTTTCACCTCGAACTTGCGACCGTGGCGGAGGAACTCGGCGTGCCGCCGTGAAACGGTGACGTCGTCAAGGAAGATATCCGCATTGGGATGGCGGCCGACAGTGGTGACGTCGGCGTCCAGCAGGAAGCGCGCCCCCGAATTCGGTCCACGACGCACCACGAGCAGCGCCGACCCCGAGGGAAGGGCCGCAATGGCCTCCTGCTCCTCGGTCGTGACATCGCCGTCAAGCGCGGCCAACTGCGCCGCGAACTCCTGGCTGAACGTCATCGTCGTGTCGGTGTTGGCGAAGTTTTCGGGCGTGCCCTTGCGCTGGGGTTCATTCGTCTTTTTGGAATCAATCACCGTACACCTCCTACTTCTCCAGCGTATCGGATTGAGCGGACGATTTCGCCCGCGAAAGCCGAATCACCCTGGCAGCTTCAATTGCGTAGATTATCCCCGCCCACCAGTAAAGAAAGGCTCCCCAGATGCCGAACGCCCAGCCCACCGGGCCGGACCACCAGGCCAGCATCGGGAAGGCCTGACCGAGCATGATCATGGGCAGCGCGTAGAACAGGCAGAAGGTGGCGAGTTTGCCGAGCTGATGCACGGGAAGCGGCCCGAAACCGAAGTTGGCCAGGACGACTCCGAGGCCGAGGAGGAAGACATCCCGGCCGACGACGACGAGCACGATCCACCAGGGAACCAGTCCGCGGGAAGCGAGCCCGAGCAGCGCCGCGAAGATGTAGAGGCGGTCGGCGGCCGGGTCGAGCAGTTGACCGAGGCGGGTGACCTGGTCGAACCGCCTGGCGAGGAACCCGTCGAGGAAGTCGGAGGCTGAAGCCACCACGAGCACGAGCAGGGCCCAGGAATCCTCGCCACGGATCAACAGGACGAGGAAGACGGGAACCAGGGCCAGCCGCAGCATGCTCAGGAGGTTGGGCAGCGTGACCACCCTCGAACTGACCTGTCGTTCCTCTGCCCCGCTCACAATTCCCGAGTCTACCGAGGCGCTCCCCGAAGCGGAGCGCGGCATCCCGTCAACCCGCGGATGCGCCGGTGCGGGGCTCCGCATCGCCTCGCTCCGACCGTGAACGGCTGCCCGTTTCGGACTTTGCACGGCTGCGCTCGACGCTCCGCCGGAGGGCCTCCATCAGGTCGAGCACTTCCCCGCCGCCTTCCGCGCCCCCCTCGCCCTCTCCGGGCGCGCGGCCGAAGGTGACGCTGGTGTCGACCGTGTCACCGGCCGCGAGCTTCGCCTCGATCAGCTCCCGTAGCTGGTCCTGGTAGTCGTCCCGGAAGTCTCCGGGCGAGAAATCGGAAGCGAACGATTCGACCAGCGCCGCCGACAGGTCCAGTTCCTGGGCCGAGATGCGCACCTCCGCGTCGAGCGCCGGAAAATCCGCCACCCGGATCTCGTCCGCCCAGAGCAGGGACTGCAGCAGCAGCACGTCGCCGCGCACGCGGAGAGCCCCGAGCCGGGTCTTCTGGCGCAGGGCGAAGCGAACGATCGCGGTGCGGTCGGTCGCCTGCAACGCGTGCCGCAGCAGCACATACGCCTTGGGCGATGAACCGTCCGGTTCGAGGTAGTAGCTGCGTTCGTAGCTCATCGGGTCGAGTTGCTCGCTCGGCACGAATTCGACCACGTCGATCTCACGGCTCCGCTCGGCCGGCAGGGAGGCCAGGTCGGCGTCGGTGAGGATCATCGTGCGGTCGCCGTCGTCCCAGGCCTTGTCGATGTGGGCATAGTCCACGACCTGGCCGCAGATTTCGCAGCGGCGCTGGTAGCGGATGCGCCCGCCGTCCTTGTCGTGCACCTGGTGCAGTGCGACGTCATGGTCCTCGGTGGCGCTGTAGACCTTGACGGGCACATTGACGAGTCCGAAGGTGATCGCGCCCTTCCAGATCGATCTCATGCACCCCAGTGAACACCGGTTGACCGCGCGAGGCTAGCGTCCGGGCAGGCTGCGGCGCCCCAGCCCGCCCGGTGGTCGAGCCGACCCGTTGGTCGAGCCTGTCGAGACCTGGGAATGAATATTCGAATAAATTATCCACAAGCGTGACAATGTCTCACATCTGTGTTCGTGTTTTGGTATCTTCGTGGCATGAACCCAGCAGAGCAGCTCAGAGAGGCGGCGGATGCCGTCGCCCGCCTGGGTTGCTCCAGCGCCGACCTGGCGGCCCTTCCTGATGCGGCGGTGCTGACCGGTCAGCGGGAGATCGCGGAGGCTCGCCGCCTGCTCGAGATGTACGCGGCGTGGATGGCCGCGACCATCGCCGACCGCTCCCGCCCGGAGCTGGGCCATTCGGGCCTGGCCGCGCAGCAGGGTTTCCTCTCCCCGGAGGCGATGATCCAGAAGGTCACCGGCTCGAGCAAGAACGAAGCGTTCAAGCTCGTCGCGGTGGGCACGATGCTCGCCCGGGCGGAGGCCGCCGACCGGCAGGCCGCAGAGGCGCGTGGGGCGCTCGGTGACGACGGGACCGGTGTCGACGGGACGAGCGTTGACGGGACCGGTGTCGACGGGACGGGCTTTGACGGGGCGGGCTCTGGCGGCGACTCGGGCGGCCTCGGCGACCCTGGCGGCCCGGGCGGGTTCTCGCCCGCTCCTGCCGGTGCCGCATCGTGGCAGGCGCCGATCGCCCGCGCCGTGACCGCGGGAACCCTCTCCGTCGACGCCGCCGAATCCATCCGCAAGGGGCTCGGCGACATCGACACCGCCGTCACCGCCGACACACTCGCCACCGCCCTCACCCAGCTGCTGGCGGAGTCCGCGACGCTCAACGCGGACCAGTGCTTCACCCGGGCCCGCAGGATGCGCGACGACCTCGACCAGGCCGGCATCGCCGCCCGCGAGAAACAGGCTTACGACGACCGGTTCCTCAAGGTCTACCGCCTCCCCGACGGGAAGGTCCGCCTGCACGGGCTCTTCGCCCCGGAAGACGGCGAGTTCGTGCTCTCCACCTACGACTCCATCACCAGCCCCAGGCGCGGCGGGGTGCGCTTCGTGGACAAGAAGCGCGCCGCCTGGGCCAAGGCCGTCCAGGACGACCCGCGCAGCACCGCGCAGATCGCCGCGGACTCCTTCGTGCAACTACTCAAAATCGCCGGCGAAGTCGACCCCGGCCAGATGCTCGGCGGCCGCCGCCCCGCCGTGCACATCATCGTCACCCAAAAAGACCTCACCAACGCCACCCGCACCAGCACGGGCACCGGTGATGAAACCGGCGCCGGTGCCGGGACTGCCACCCCGGCACCGGCCGACACGTCCCCCTCAACACCAAGAACAACCCCCGCCACCACGGCATCTGAAGCACCGGGAGCACCGGAGTCGTCAGGCCCCCAACCCCTTCCGGCGGTCGGACCTCACACAGCCGCTCCCTCCAAGCTATCCGGCCAGCCCGGGACGGCCGTGGTTCTGGCGGCCGGGCATGGCTCCATCGAGGGCAGTCCTGCCCCGGTCTCCCTCGCCACCGTCGAACGACAACTCTGCGACACCGGCTACATCGGAATCCTCTTCGACAACACCGGCCAACCCATCGACGTCGGCAGAGAACAACGCCTCTTCACCCCCGCCCAACGCACCGCCATGGGCACCCGCGACGGCGGCTGCATCTGGCCCGACTGCGACCGGCCACCCTCCTGGACCGAAGCCCACCACCTCAAAACCTGGCTCCTCGAACACGGCCACACCGACCTCGCCGACGGCGTCAGCCTCTGCCACCCCCACCACCTGCTCCTCCACAACACAGGCTGGATCATCCTCCGCGACGGCGACCAGCACTGGCTGAAACCACCGGTGTCGGTCGACCCGGCACAAACGCGCATCGCCCTCCCCAAGAAGACCCACCGGCAGCTCGACCCGGGCACGCCGACCGTGGACCGGGACACGGACTGACCGGCCCGCCCTGCGGGGCCTCTACCGGCCGTGCCGCTGGCGAGTGAGCTCGCTGAACTCATGGCTCTGGGTCTCGACAGGCTCGACCGCCGGTGATTGAGCGTGCCGAAATCATGCCGTCCGGTCTCGACGAGCTCGACCACCGCGGGCTCACCGGGTCTCGCCAGGCTCGACCACCGCGGGGAACCAGGTGTCGACAGGCTCGAACACTGGGGCGGGACCGGGTCGCGACGGGCTCGACCACCGGGGCGGGCGGGGTCTCGACAGGCTCGACCACCGCGGGTTCCGGCCCAGCATCGGAACACTAGCCGCGGACGGGGCGCAAGTGCATGCTGGTGCCATGAATCAGGGACCGGACCATTCGGCCAGCCAGGTCGTCATTGTCGACGGCCACCGGATCACGCTCACCAGCCTCGACAAGGTGCTCTACCCGGAGACCGGCACGACGAAGGCCGACGTGATCGCCTACTACGCGGCCGTCGCCGACGTGCTGATCCCCCATGCGGCCAACCGGCCCGCCACGAGGAAGCGGTGGGTGCACGGCGTCGGCACGGCCGCGGAACCCGGCCACATGTTCTTCCAGAAGAATCTCGATGCGTCGACCCCGAGCTGGGTGGCCCGGCGGTCGATCGAGCACTCCGACCACGTAAACGTGTATCCGCTGGTCAACGACCTGGCCGCACTGACCTGGCTCGGCCAGATCGCGGCCCTCGAAATCCATGTGCCGCAATGGCAGTTCGGCCGAAACGGGCATCCGCGCAACCCGGATCGGCTCGTTCTCGACCTGGACCCCGGCGAGGGCGTCACCCTTGCCGAGTGCGCCCACGTCGCCAGGCTGGCCAGGGCCATCCTGCGCGACATGGGCCTGGATGCCTTCCCGGTGACCAGCGGCAGCAAGGGTATCCACTTGTATGCGGCGCTGGACCTCAGCCACACCTCGGATCAGGTATCGGCAGTCGCACACGAACTGGCGCGGGCGCTCGAGGCCGACCATCCTGACCTCGTGGTCAGCGACATGAAAAAGGCCAGACGCGCCGGCCGGGTGTTCGTGGACTGGAGCCAGAACAACGCCGCCAAGACCACGATCGCACCGTATTCGTTGCGCGGGACCTCGTTGCCGATGGTCGCCATGCCCCGTACCTGGCGCGAGCTGGCCTCCCCCGGGCTGGCCCAGGTCCATTACCGCCAGGCCATGCACCGGGTGGAACGGAACGGCGACCCGCTTTCCGGTCTGCTCGCCGCCCACCCTGGTGTGCGGACAGACATCGGCGGCGGGTCGGACCCGGGCTCGGGCTCGGGGGCAGCCGACCGGCTGTCCGAATACCGCAGCAAGAGGAACAGCGCGCGCACGCCGGAACCGGTGCCGGCCGAGATCACCGGCACAGCGGAGGGTCGCTCCTTCGTGATCCAGGAGCACCACGCCCGCAACCTGCACTACGACCTGCGGCTCGAGCACGACGGGGTACTCGCCGCCTGGGCTCTGCCGCGGGGGGTGCCGACCGAGCCGACGAAGAATCATCTCGCCGTGCGCACAGAAGACCACCCGCTCGAGTACGGCACGTTCGAGGGAGACATTCCGGCCGGAGAATACGGTGCGGGCACGGTCAGGATCTGGGACAGCGGCAGCTACGAGCTCGAGAAGTGGCGCGACGACGAGGTGATCGCCACCCTGCACGGCGAACCGGGCGGCGGGCTCGGCGGGGCGCGGCGGTTCGCCCTGATCCACACGAAGGGCCACGACCGGGCCGAGAACAACTGGCTGATCCACTTGATGAAGGCGACGAACCGCCGTGAGCGGGTGGCGCCGGCACCGCTTCGGGCGGCGACCTCGCGCATCCGCCACTCCCCCATGCTCGCCACGCTCGGCACCCTGGCCGACCTGGCCGACGCGGACGGCCGAGCCTGGGCGTGCGAGATGAAGTGGGACGGGATCCGACTGCTCGCCTCCGTGACGATGGACGACCCTGTTGCGACGGACCACCCCGGGGCCACGGTTCGCCTGGTCACCCGGAACGGCAACGACGTCACGGATGCCTACCCCGAGCTGGTGCGCACCCTGCCGTCGGTCGTCAGGGCCGGATCGGCCGTGCTCGACGGGGAGGTCGTCGTCCTCGACGCCGCGGGCCGGCCGAGTTTCGGTCTGTTGCAGAACCGGACAGACGGCACGAGCGTGAACTACCTCGTTTTCGACCTGCTCGAGCGGGACGGGCAGGACCTCACCGGGCAGCCGTATTCGGCGCGGCGGGAGATCCTTGGCCAGGTGGTGCACGGCAACGCCGAGGTCCAGGTGCCGCCGGCCTTCGACGGCAATGCGGCGGCGGCCCTTCGGGCGAGCCGCGAGCTCGGCCTGGAGGGCATCGTCGCCAAACGACTGGACGGCCCCTATGAACCGGGCCGCAGGTCCCGGTCCTGGATCAAGATCAAGCATCATGCGACCCAGGAGGTCGTGGTCGGCGGATGGCGCCCCGGCAAGGGCCACCGGGCAGGCTCGATCGGATCACTGCTGGTCGGAATTCCGGAAGGGGGCTCCCTCGCCTACGCCGGCCGGGTCGGGACAGGGTTCCGGGACCGCGACCTGGACGAGATCATGGACAGGCTCGCGCCGCTCGCCACGGACGAGAGCCCGTTCGCGGAGGTTCCCTCGGCCGACGCCGGTGACGCGAACTGGGTGCGGCCGATCCTCGTCGGCGAGGTGGAGTTCGCGGAGTGGACGGAGTCGGGGCGGCTCCGGCACCCCGTCTGGCGCGGGTGGCGCCCGGACAAGGCGCCCGCCGACGTGGTGAGAGAAGGCTCCCGACAGGCCGGGTCTTAGCTCAGGCGCGGCGCGGTTGCCTGGGCGGCTTGGGGAAGGCATCCCTCATGTGGTCTGAGGAGAGGTAATCGCCGACGCCGATCATGATCAGACTGAACAGGATCTGTTCGGTGACCATCCAGAACGGGTAGAGACCGGGGATCGCGGCGAGGACCAGGGTGATCACGGGGAAGAGCTTGCTGAACAGCCGCAGGCGGGAGTAGGCCCAGTAAAACCCCTTCTGGGCGCGCCAGGCGAAGTAGAACAGCGTGAGGGTCATCGCGAGCACCACGAAGGTGCGCATCCAGACCGAGAACGGCACGGCGGACCCGCCGAGGGCGAGCACGACCGCCACGACCGCTGCCGCAGCACCGAGCACGAGTTCCGCAGCGAGCAGCCAGGCGATCGCGACGAAAGCGCGCCGGGTGCGCGGGTGGTCGCGCATTTCCGGCGGGATCGTGTAGTCGACGCTCCGGCCTCCCGCCACCCGGTCGACGGCGAGAAACATGGGTTCCAGGTTCATGGTGCCTCCGGAACCACGGTAGCCGCTCCCAGAGGTCAGCCCAGCCGGAGCCGCAGCGCCGGCCACGCCGCGGCGAAGCCCGGATGCAGAGGGAGCGCGTCGACCTCGTCGGTCGGCACCCAGCGGAGTGCGATGCTCTCCCGGTCGCTGATCACCGGTTCGAACGGCCGGTTCGCGCGCACCACCACGGTGGTATAGGACCAGAACCCGAGGTCGAGCACCGAGCTGAATTGCACGCTGACCAGGTCGGCCGGCACCCCGGCCTCCTCGCCGGCCTCGCGCAGGGCGGCCTCGAGCGCGGTCTCGTGCTCGTACCGCGCTCCCCCGGGCAGCCCCCAGGTGTCGCCCTGGTGGCTCCAGAGGGCGCGGTGCTGCAGCAGCACGCCCCGCTCCAGGTGGTGGACGAGGAGACCGGCCGCACCGAATCGCCCCCAGAACTTCCGACCGTCGGGGCCGTAGACCCAGGTGTCGCCGTTACCGCTCATCTGCCCAGCATGCGTCACCGAGCCGTGAAATGTCACAGAGCCACGATGTCAGAGCCGTGAAATCAGAGAGCCGTGGATCGTCACCGAACGTCGCCGGGTGGCAGGGCGCGGTAGTGCAGGTGAACCACGCCATTGCCGAAGCGGCGTTCGTCGACCAGCTGAAGCCGCAGCCGCACGCCGGCCGGGAAGAACCGGGTGCCACCGCCCACGAGAACGGGCGACACGAACTGATGGTATTCGTCGACCAGACCGGCCTCGATCGCGTGTCTGGCGAGCCCCGGGCCGCCCACGGACAGGTCGCGTGGCGCGCTGTCCTTGAGCCGCCGGATAGCGGCAGGGTCGAACTCCCGTTCGAGCCGGGTACGCGGAGCGCTGACCGATTCCAGGGTGGTCGAGTAGACGATCTTGTCGGTCGCCCGCCAGAGTGCCGCGAAGTCCTTGATGGCCTCCGGCTCATCGGTGTCGTCGATGGTGTCCCAGGCGGCCATCACCTCGTACATCCGGCGCCCGAACAGCTGGGTGCCGATGTCCCGCTCGAGGTCGTTGACGAAGGCGTGCACCTCCGCGTCGGGCGCGCTCCAGTCGAACTTGCCGTCCGCATCCGAGACATACCCGTCGAGCGACGTGATGCCGGCGTAGATCAGCTTGGCCATGGTTCTCCCCTCGCCGGCGTTCGGGCGGTCACGGCTGGCTGTGCCATTCACCGTCGCGGAAGATGATCGCGGACGGGCGGATTTCGACGGCGCCGTAGAGCGCGCCCGGACACTGCCGGGCCCAGTCGATGGCGGCATCGAGGTCGGGAACGTCGATGACGAAGGTGCCGTTGAGCCGATCCTGTGTGTCCGCGAACGGACCGTCCTGCACCCGGAGGGCGCCGTCGCGAACCGAGATCGTGGTCGACGCCGCCACGGGCTGCAGGATGTCGGCGGAGACCAGCACACCCGCGGCATCCAGCGACTTCGCGTAGGCGTCGAAAGCGGCCCGGCCCCAGGTCATGGCTTCTTCGCTGACCTCGGCGTCGCCGGGTTCCTTGCTGATGACGAGGAGTGAGTATCGCATCGGACGTCCTTCCGCTCGAACAATACTGACACCACTCGCACGAGTGCGCCAGCGTCGGATCCACGTGCCCGGACCGGGTCAGCCGTGGGTGGCGACGTAGTCGACGAGTCCCTTCACCGTCGCGACCTGGCCGTAGTCCCGCTCCGGCGTGTCCACCCCGGTCGCCTGGGCGATCGTCTCGATCAGGCGCAGGAAGTCGAGGGAATCGAGTTCGAGGTCCTGGCGCAACCTGGCCGTCTCGTCTTCCGCGTCGAGGTCGACATCGGGCGCGACCTGGCCGATCGCGGCACGCACCGCCTCGCGGGCGTCCTGTACGCATAGTTCCTCCGGCTTCTGCAGCAGTTCATTCATTCGGGCGAGGAAACGCCCGCCGCGCAGGCCGTCGCTGACCCGGTGATCGGCCGAGAGTGTGGCCGTGACGATCGGGCGAACGCCGATCAGCCCGTTTCGGGCGAAGGGCTGTTCCAGCACCCGGCCGAGGCCGACGAGCGCGACCTGCGGCGGGTAGATGACGCCGAAGACGCTCTCGACCCCGAGGTCGCCGAGGTTGGTCACCGTGATCGTCGGGTCGGCCATCTCCGCGCGCTGCAGGCGTCCGGCGCGGGCTCGGCCGACGAGGTCCCTGAGCCGTTCCATCAGCAGGTCGAGGGCCAGGGTGTCGGCGTCATGGATGGCCGGCGCGACGAGGCCGCCCCGGCGGAGCGCCACGGCAACCCCGAGGTGCACGGCCGCGCTCGGGTGGTACGACCCGTCGGTGAAGAACCCGTTCACCTCCGGGACTTCCCTGGCGGCCAGCGCCGCCGCCTTCAGCAGCAGCGCGGCCGGGACCAGCCTGGCCGAGATCGGCCGGGCCAGATTGGCCTCCTCCATCCAGGCCAGGGCGGCTCCGAGGTCGAGGGTGGTGCTCAGGTAGTAGTGCGGGATGGTCTTCTTGGACCGCGTCATCAACGTGCCGATGGCGCGGCGCAGGCTCTCGGCCCGGTCGGCGGCCTCACGCGGTTCCCGGCCAGGTGGCCGCGTCTTGCCCGGAGCGGGCCGCTCGGCGGGCTGTGCGGCAGGCTGAGCGGCCGCCTGCTCGGCAGCGGGCTCCTCGGCAGCGGGCCGCACGGCCGCCGCGCCGGCGGAGCTGCGGACGTCCGTCTCGGTGACCGCTCCCTCCGGGCCGGTCCCCCGCACCGTGGCCAGATCGACGCCGAGCTCCGCGGCGAGCCGGCGGGCCCGGGGTGAGGAGCGCACCCGGTGAACCGAGGGCTCCCCCGGAACCTGAACTCGAACCGCCGCCTCCACGTCCGCCCGGGTCACCGCACCGTTCCGGCCGGTTCCATGCAGGCGGGTGATGTCGACGCCGAGGCTGTGGGCAAGGCGCCGAACCGGCGGGGAGATGAATCCGGACGGCTCCAGCGATGCCTCAGCGACCGTGGGCGCCTCGGGGACCGGCTGTGCCTCGGGGACCGGCGCCCCGGCGGTTCGGCCGGCCGGCGGATGCTTCGGTGCGGGGCGCGACGGCCTCATCGGTTCGGCGCCGGCTCGCGTCGGTGCCGCTGCCGCATGGGCAGGACCGGCGACCGGGGGGCCGGCAGGCGCTACCCCGGCCGCCGGGGTCTGGGTGATCCGGGCGAGAACGCCGCCGACCGGCACCGTCGTGCCGACCTCGACGAGCAACTCGGCGACCACGCCGTCCTCGAACGATTCGACGTCGATGTCGGCCTTGTCGGTGTCGATGACGGCAACCATGTCGCCGCGGTGCACGTAGTCCCCCGGCTTGACCAGCCACTCGACCAGCTTGCCCTCCTCCATGTCCGCCCCGAGGGCCGGCATCCGGAACTCACCCATGCGCACCCACCGCCTCCCTGGCCGCGGCAACGACGCGTTCGACCGACGGCAGCGCCGCCTGTTCGAGGTGCCTGGCGTAGGGCACGGGCACCTCGGCGCTGCACACCCGGCCGACGGGCGCGTCCAGGTCGTAGAAGGCGTGTTCGGTGATCCGGGCGCTGATTTCGGCGGAGAGGCTGCCGCTGCGCCACCCCTCGTCGACCACGACGGCCCGGTGCGTCTTCGCAACCGTGGCGAGAATGGCCGCGTCGTCGAGCGGGCGGAGGGTGCGCAGATCGAGCACCTCCGCCTCGATCCCGTCGCCGGCCAGCCGGTCCGCCGCTTCGAGCACCAGGCCGAGGGTGCCGCCGTAGGTGATCAGCGACACGTCACCGCCCTGGCGCCGCACGGCGGCGGTGTCAATGTCGACCGCCCCGGCGACGTCGGGGAGGTCCCCGGCCTGGTTGTAGAGCGAACCGTGCTCGAAGATGAGCACCGGGTCGGGTTCCTGGAGTGCGGTCCACAGCATCCCGCGGGCGTCCGCGAGGGTCGCCGGGGTGAGGATGCGCAGGCCGGGGATGTGGGCGTACCAGCCCTCGAGGCTGTGAGAGTGCTGGGCGGCGAGCTGGCGCCCGGCGCCGGTCGTCATCCGGATCACGAGCGGCACGCTGAATTGCCCGCCGGACATGTGCGAGAGCGTCGCGGCGTTGTTCATGATCTGGTCGAGGGCGAGCAGGCTGAAGTTGACGGTCATGATCTCGACGATCGGGCGCATGCCGCCGAGGGCCGCACCGATCCCGGCGCCGACGAACCCGGACTCCGACAGCGGGGTGTCCCGGATGCGCTCCGGGCCGAATTCCTCGAGTAGGCCGAGGCTCACCGCGAAGCAGCCGCCGTAGCTGCCCACGTCCTCGCCCATCAGGAACACCCGGTCGTCACGGTGCATGGCGTCCCGGATCGCGGCTCGGATCGCCTCACGGTAGGTGGTCTTCATGTCCCGGCCCGCCCGGTTCTGCCGGTCTTGTCGGTTCCGCCGGCCTGCTCGCTGTAGACGAAGCGGGTGAGTTCCTCGACCGGTTCGATCGTGCCTGCCTCGGCGAAATCGACGGCCGCCTGCACCTCGGCATCCACCTCGCCCTGAATAGTCGTCCAGGTCTCCTCCGGAAGGTCTCCGGCGGCCTCCAGGGTCTCGCGCAACAGGTCGATCGGATCGCGTTCGACCCAGCGGGCGACCTCGGCCTTGTCCCGATAGCGCTCGGGGTCGTACATCGAGTGCGCCCGGAAACGGTAGGTGCGCAGCTCGAGGAAATGCGGTCCCCCGCCGCCGCGGATGGAGTCGACGGCCCGCCCGGCCGCCTCGTCGACGGCGAGCACGTCCATCCCGTCCACCGACCAGGCCGGGATCTCGTACGCGGATGCCTTCAGCGCGATGTCCGTCTGCGATTCGGAGCGTCCCAGCGCGGTGCCCATCGCGTAGAGGTTGTTCTCGCAGCAGAACAGCACCGGCAACTGCCACAGCGCGGCCAGGTTCACGCTTTCGTGGAACTCGCCCTCGGCGACCGCGCCCTCGCCGAAGAAGCATGCGGTGACTCGGGAGCGGCCCGCCATCTTGTCGGCGAGGGCGAGGCCCACCGCGAGGGGCAGTCCGCCGGCGACGATGGCGTTGCCGCCGTAGAAGCGGGTGGCCGCGTCGAAGAGGTGCATCGATCCGCCCCGCCCCCGGCAGCAACCCTCCTGAAAGCCGTACATCTCGGCGAGGATGGCTCCGGCGGAGACGCCGCGGAGCAGGGCGTGGCCGTGCTCCCGGTAGGTGGCCAGGACGGCGTCGTCGGGGCTGAGCACGCCCAGCACGCCGGCCGCGACCGCTTCCTCGCCGATGTAGACGTGCATGAACCCGCGGATCTTCGCCGCGCTGTAGAGCTCGACGCACTTCTCCTCGAAGCGCCTGACCCTGAGCATGTCCCGCAGCAGCCGGCGGGAGTGCTCGGGGTCGGCGGCGGTTCTCCGCTCGGTCGGCTGTCCGGTCATCGCGGCACCTCCACGGTCGACGTGTCCCCCTCGGGCAGGCCGAGCTCGCGGGCCTTGAGCAGGCGGCGCAGGATCTTGCCGCTGCGGGTCTTGGGCAGGGCCGTGGTGAACTCGAGCTCCCGGGGTGCCACGGCGGGTCCGAGCCGTTTGCGGGCGAAACCGATGATCTCCAGGCGAAGGTGCTCGGTGGGCTCGAATCCCGCCTTCAGCTCCACGAACGCCTTGACGACTTCTCCGGCGACGGGGTCGGGGATGCCGATGGCCGCCGCCTCCGCGACGGCCTCGTGCTCCATCAGCGAGCTCTCCACTTCGAACGGGCCGATCAGGTGCCCGGAGGACTTGATCACGTCGTCGCCGCGGCCGACGAACCAGTAGTAGCCGTCGGCGTCCCGCTTGGCGAGGTCGCCGGTGAGGTACCAGCCGCCGACGAAGCAGCGGCGGTAGCGTTCCTCCTCGTTGAGGTAGCCGCGGAACATCGACGGCCAGCCGGGGCGCAGGGCCAACTCGCCCAGGGCATCCGGTTCGGTGACGAGCACCGCGTCTGCGCCCTGCAGTACCGGTTTGCCCTCGACGTCGCGGGCGACCAGTGCCGCCTCGACGCCGGGCAGCGGCCTGCCCATCGAGCCGGGCCGGATCTCCGCGGCGGCGTAGTTGGAAATCATGATCCCACCGGTTTCGGTCTGCCACCAGTTGTCGTGAACGGGCAGGCCGAACGCCTCCTGACCCCACACCACGACCTCGGGATTGAGCGGCTCGCCGACGCTGGCGACGAAGCGCAGGGCCGAGAGGTCGTGGGCGGCCACCCGGTCGGCGCCGGCCTTCATCAGCATCCGCAGGGCGGTGGGGGCGGTGTACCAGACGGTGACCTTCTGCTCGGCGAGGAGCGGTACCACCGATCGGCGTCGAGCTCTTCCTCGTCGACAATGGCGGTCACCCCGTGGACGAGCGGCGCGATCACCCCGTAGGAGGTGCCGGTGACCCAGCCCGGGTCGGCGGTGCACCAGTAGACGTCGTCCGGGTGAAGGTCGAGCGCGAACAGCCCGGTCGCGTAGTGCGCGGTGACCGCGTCGTGCACGTGGATGGCGCCCTTCGGGGTGCCGGTGGTGCCGCTCGTGAAGTGCAAGAGCGCCATCTCCTCTGGCCCGGTCGCGGCGATCTCACCGTAGGGCGGGGCATCCCTCATCAGGGCGGCCAGGTCGAGGGTGCCCGGCTCAGGATCGCCCGCCGCATCGACCAGGAGCACGTGGCGCAGCTCGGGCAGGCTGTCCCTTACCGGGGCGACCTTCTTGCGGTACAACGCCCGGGTGGTCACCAGGGCCCGGCCGCCGCCCAGGTGCAGGCGCTGCCGCACGGGTTCGGGGCCGAAGGCGGAGAACAACGGGCAGAAGACGCTCGCGTTCTTGAAGGTGCCCAGCACCGCCACGTACAGCTCGGGGACGCGGCCGATCAGCGAGAACACCCGGTCGGCGCGTCCGATGCCGAGCTCCCGCAGCACGCCGGCGAACCGGCTGCTCTCCTCGGCGAGCGCGGCGTAGCTGAGCGAGTGGGCGCTGCCGTCGGCCCGCACGAACCGCAGGGCTTCCCGTTCCGCGTTCGGGCCGGCCGCGTGCCGGTCGACCGCCTCAAAGGCGATGTTGAGCCCCCGGCCACCCGGAAGCCCCGACAGCCCGCGCCGGGCCTCGTCCCAGGTGAAGCCGGCGCAGGTGGCGTCGTAGTCGACCAGGTTCGGCCGCACCGTCAGCGCGGCCAGGTCCTTCCGGATCGTGGGCCAGCGCGTGCCGGACTCTATGCCTGCCGTCATGCCCCCATGGCACTCCACCCTGCGCGCAGGGCATAGGGACGAAGGTCCCGTGGGTCCTCCGTCCGTAGTGGACTCGTCCGCGCGGGGTTTCACTTCCGAGCCAGTGGCGAGTTCCCGGGTCATCGCCACGCGAGGCAGCGGAGGTGGTTCGATGGATGCCCCCGTCATCCAGGTCAGGGAATTCCGCAAGGTGTACCGGGGATTCGTCGCGGTCGACGGGATCAGCTTCGACGTGCACCGCGGCGAGGTCTTCGGGCTGCTCGGACCCAACGGTGCCGGAAAGACGACCACCCTCGAAAGTCTGGGGGGGGTTGCGGCGGCCGGACGGCGGCACGCTGCGGGTCGCCGGTGTCGACCCGACGCGCGCGGGGCGCCGGCTCAGCGCGCTGATCGGGGTGCAGCTGCAGGCATCCGCCCTGCCAGACAGTTTCCGCGTCGGCGAGGCCATGCGCTTCTTCTGCGCGTACCACGGGATCGCGCCGCGGCTGGATCTCCTCGACCGGGTCGGCCTGGGCGACCGGAGCGGCGCGCAGCACCACGAACTGTCCGGCGGGCAGCAGCGGCGGCTGGCCCTGGCCCTGGCCGTGGCCCACGACCCGGCCGCGCTCATCCTCGACGAGCCGACCTCCGGCCTGGACGTGGCGTCACGGACCATGCTGCACGAGCTCATCCGGGAGCTGCAGGCTGCCGGCACCACGGTGCTCCTGGCCACGCACGACATGGCGGAGGCATCCGAGCTGGCGACCAGGGTGGCGATCCTGCTCCGCGGGGCGATCGCGGCGACGGGGACGCCGCTGGAACCGCCGCGGCCGGCGGAGGTCACACCCGGGTCTCGGTTCGCACCGAGCACGACTCCCTCGGCCGGCCCGGAGCCGTCTTCCCCGCCGTCAGCCGCTCGTCCCGGCGCGGCGACTACACCGTGTACTTCAGCACGGATGTCGGGCCGACCGTGTCCGCGGTGATCGCCTACCTGGCTGCACAGTCCGATCCCCTCGTCGACCTCCGCGTCGAGCGCCCGAGCCTGGAGGACCCGTTCCTCGAGATCACCACGGAAGGGGCCACCCGATGAGGGCCTTCGCGCTACACCTCGGCTTCGAGTTCCGGATCGGCATCCGCAACAAGACCCTGATGCTGATGAACTACCTCTTCCCCCTCGGCTGCTACGTGCTGTTCGGGGCGCTGCTCGGCCAGGTCAACCCAGGGTTCCTGGCCGTCATCGTGCCGGCGATGTCGGTCTTCGCGATCATGAGCGGGGCACTCCTCGGAATGCCGGACACCCTGGTGAGCGCACGCAACGCGGGCATCTTCCGCTCCTACAAGATCAACGGTGTGCCCGCCCTGTCGCTGCTGGTGATCCCCGTGCTCACCAGCATGATGCACGCGCTGGTCGTGGCCCTGGTGATCGCGGCGAGCGCGCCGGCCCTGTTCGGCGGTGCGGCGCCCCGCAACTGGGCGGGCTTCCTCCTCGTGTTCGCCGCGGCGGCCTTCGCGCTTGCGGGAGCGGGCGCACTGATCGGGGTCGTGTCGGCGAACACGAGGATGACCGTGTTGTTGTCCCAACTGGTCTTCATTCCGTCGATGATCCTCGGCGGGCTCATGCTGCCGGTCAGCATCCTCCCCGACACCCTGGCCCGGGTCTCACGGATTCTCCCGACGGGCTACGCGATGGACGCGTTCGCCGGCCTGGCAATGGGTCAGGACGCCGCCCGGGTCCCTGGCCATCCTGCTCGCGGGAGGCACGATCTCCTTCGGCCTGGCAGTTGTGCTCTTCGGCTGGGACCCGCAGAACACCACCCGCCGTGCGCATCCGGCCTGGGCGGTCTTCGCCCTGCTCCCCTACGCGGTCGGCGTGGTGCTTTACTCCGCCTGAACCGGCCAACGGGTCACCGCACCGCTCCGATGACGACGGTGGCGCCCAGCGCCACCGAGGTCACGACCCGAGCGGCGAACCCGGCCCCGTCGAGGATGGCCGCCGTTCCCGGGGCCTGCGCGCGGCTGGTCTCGATGAGCAGCCGGCCACCGGCTGCCAGCCAGTCCGGTGCGCCGGCGGCCACCCGGCGATGCACCGCGAGCCCGTCGGCGCCGCCGTCCAGGGCCGTGCGGGTCTCGTGCAGGCGCGCCTCCCGCGGCATCGTGTCGATGGCTGCCGTGGGCACGTAGGGCGCGTTGACGAGCAGCAGGTCCACCTTCCCCCTGATCGCTGGGGGTAACGCGTCGAAGAGGTCCCCCTCGAACACCCGGTCCGCGCCGAGGTTGCGCCGGGCGCAGCGGACGGCGGCCGGGTCGATGTCGGCCGCGTAGAGCCGGGCCTCGGGATGGACGGCGGCCACGGCCATCCCCACCGCTCCGGAGCCGCAGCACAGGTCGACGACGGTCGATCCGGCGCCGCAGCGTGTGACGCCCTCCCGCACCAGCAGGCCGGTGCGGCGGCGCGGCACGAACACCCCGGGTTCGACTGCGACACGCAGTCCGCAGAACTCGGCCCAGCCCAGGATGTACTCGAGCGGTTCACCGGCAGCTCGGCGCTCGACCATCGCGTCGGCCTCGCCCGTCGTGCGCGCGGCGGCCCGGATCAGACGGGCCTCGTCCTCGGCGAACACACAGCCGGCCGCCCGCAGCCGGGCGACGATGAGCGGGGAGGAGACCGGTGACGCCACAGACCCAGACTGCCAGATCAGAGGCCCGGTTCGCGAGTCACCACGGGTACGGCCGGGGGATGTCGTCCGCGTCGACGTAGTGGATGCCTCCCTCCGGGTCGAGCGGCAGGCCGGAGGCGGAATCGCGGCAGGATGCCTCCCAGACCTCTTGCCCGGACAGGGCGTGGATCTCTCCGTTCGTCACGACCCAGCCGCGCACGGCCTGGTAGGGCACGCCGCCCTCCGGCGACAGGTAGCGGGTGCCCATCTCGACGGTGTGGAGCATGAGACTGAAGGTGTCGGCGGCGCTGATCCGGCAGGTGACGTATTCGAGCAGTTCCGAATAGCCGATGCTCGGGGTGGTGCGGCCCGTGGGATCCGTGTGGAAACTCGTGTGGCCGATCGCGTCCGCGGAGACGGTCAGCTCGTGGCAGCCGTTCCCGTGGCGCGTGCCGACGAGTGCCGCGACCAGATGCTCCTGGTTGTCGTGGCGCACGGTGGTCTGGGAGCAACCCGTGCAGTCCAGGAGGTAGAGGGGCACTGTGGCCTGGAGCTCATGGGCGGGATTCGGGGCGAGGGTCGCGTTCGACTGGCAATACGGGCAGGTGATGTGCATGGCTGGATCCCCCGTGCTGGGGCAGCTCCTCCATCCCGATCATGCAGGATCGTCTGCCGGGCGACCGAGGTCGTCTGCCGTCAAGCTAGCAGTTGCCCCGTCCTGCCGCAGTCGGCATGAAAGGGGACAGCGGTCACAGGGAGCCCGGATCGTTGCGGCCCCCGCGCGCTCCTGCCCTAGTCTCGAGACATGGTCAGGACGATGCTTCGCGGTGCCGGGCTGTTGCTGGCGGTCGTCGCTGTCGGTGCTCTCGGTCTGCTGGCGTTCCAGCCGGGCGGCCCACTGGGCTCGCTGGTGGATGTCACCGGCCGTGGCACGACGGTCGCCCCCTCCGTCCAGTCCGACGCGGCAGGGACGGCGCCGGCCGGTGTGCCGGCGCGCCCGGTCGGCGCGGTGGCGATGACGGTCGAGCACGTGCACGACGGGGACACGCTCTTCCTCCGCGCTGACCAGCCCAATGCCCTCGTGCCGTCGACGGATGCCGTCAAGGTGCGCCTGATCGGGATCGACACTCCGGAGGTCGGCGACGGCGCCGAGTGCTACGGCGACGAGGCCACGCTGGCGTTGCGCGCCCTGGTGCCCGACGGGAGCACCGTGTGGATCACCGCGGACCGCGAGCCGACCGACAGGTTCGGCCGCAGCCTGTTCTACCTCTGGAGTGACGACGGACGGTTCGTCAACTACGAGCTCGTCGAGGACGGCGCCGCCGAATCCCTGGTCATCCCGCCGAACGACGCCTACTATCCCCTGCTTCGGGCCGCGGAGGATGCCGCCACGACGGCGGGATCCGGCATGTGGGGCGCCTGCTGAGCGTCGGCCCGCGGCACAGACTCGCGAAGCTGACCTGCTCCGGGATTTTCGCCAGGATCCGGTTGACGGCGGCCGCCCCTCCGCGCGCCACGGCGTCGAAGTCGAGGGCGGCGCCGGCCGAACGACATCCGTCGGGGTCTTTCTTCCAGGCACGGTGGATCCGGGCGAGCAGTCCCCGCTGGCCGCTGCAGCCTCGACTCAGGCGAACGCGTTGATGCCGGTGAGACGGGCGGAGTAGGCCCAGAGCCAGGCTGCGGCATCCGGATCGATGGCGTGCGCGTTCACCCCGGACACCCGGGCGTCCGGGCCGTCCGGCACGGTCGCTTCAGCGATGTCGCAGTCCTCGCAGTAGACCCCGCCCAGGCCTGCGAGCAGGGGCGATGTCGCAGCCCAGGTCGAGGTCGCCGCCCCCTGCGCCGGGGACTTGAACCGCGGGTTGACGACGCCGTCCTCGGTCATCCAGCCCGACGCGACCATCTCCGCCCTGGGCAGATGGCGCTGGAGGTCCGTCATGATGCCGCCGGGGTGCACGGCGAACGCCCGCACACCCTGCGGGGCGCCGAGCAGGTCGAGCTGGACCGCGAACAGGCTGTTGGCGGTCTTGGCCTGGCCGTACGCCACCCACTTGTCGTAGCCGGAGCTGAACTGCGGGTCGTCGAACCGGATGCCGGACAGCTTGTGACCGGTAGACGAGAGCGCGACGACCCTGGCCCCGCCGTGGGCGACGAGCGCGGGCCAGAGCAGGTTGGTGAGCGCGTAGTGGCCCAGGTGATTGGTGGCGAACTGCGATTCCCAGCCGTCACCGACCCTGGCCTCGGGGGCCGCCATGATGGCCGCGTTGTTGATCAGGATGTCGACGCTGCGACCGGTCGCCAGGAAAAGGTCGGCGAAGGCGCGCACGCTCGCCAGGTCGGCCAGGTCGAGTTCTTCGACGGCGACTGCGCCCAGGCCGCGCGCATCGAGGGCGGCCCTGGCCACGTCGGGTCGGCGAGCGGGAACGGTCACGCGCGCTCCGGCGCCGACGAGGGCGGCGACCGTCTCGATGCCGAGACCGGAGTAGCCGCCGGTGACGATCGCGGCGCGACCGGCCAGGTCGATCCCGTCAAGGACCTCAGCCGCGGTGGAGCCCGGGCCGAAGCCGGAGTGGAGACTGTGTTGCGCTGTGTTCGTCATCCCTCCAGCGTATCCACGACTGCGGGGCCGGTCAGGTCAGAGAGCCACGATGGCATGCACCGCGACGTCGCCGAGGCGGCCGCGGCCCTCGAGCTCGGTGAGCTCGAGCACCACGCCCACGCCGGCCAGGGCATAGCCGGCGCGCCCGATCAGGCGGGAGGTCGCGGCGATGGTGCCGCCCGTCGCCAGCACGTCGTCCAGGACGAGCACCCGGGAGCCGGCAGCGAGCTGGCCGATTTCGAGTTCGAGGCAGGCCGAACCGTATTCCAGGTCGTACTCCTCGGTCAGGACGGCGCCGGGAAGTTTGCCGCCCTTGCGCACGGCGAGCACGGCCACGTCGGCCGCGTAGCCGACGGCCGCGGCAAGCAGGAAGCCGCGCGCCTCGATGCCGGCGACGGCGTCGAACTCCCCCGCGAACCGGCCGGCGAGTTCATCGATGAGGGCGCGGAATGCGGCGGCGTCGGCGAAGACGGGGTTCAGGTCGCGGAACAGGATGCCCGGCTGAGGGAAGTTCGGGTAGGAGGCGAGGAGGGTATTGACATGGGTTGCTGCGGGAGTTGGCACTGGATCAGCGTAGGCGATGCCGGTCGGGCTGGTGCGGCCGCGCGGGCGCGGAGGACTCGGTCGGCGTCATCGCTGCACTCATCTCCCGCAGGAAACGGATGACGGCACGCCGGTCGGCGACGCTCAACTCGTCGGCGACCTCGATCATCCGCTGATGCACCTCACCCAGCGCCCGCTTGACCTCCTGGTGGGCCCGCGGCGTCACGTGCACAACCTGGGCTCGCCGATCGACCGCGTGCGGTTCACGGCTGATGTGACCGGAGCTTGCCAGCCTGGACAGGAGCTTCGCCGTGGCGGCCGAGGTGATCCCGAGGCGGGCGCTCAGCTCGGTCGGGCCGATCGACTCTCCCGCGCGCTCGGCCCTGATCAGGTGGCGAATGGCGAGCAGATCCGTCTCGTTGATGGCCAGTGCGGCCTGCGTGCGGCGACGCATGGAGGCGTCCTTTCCGCGGAAATCGCGAACCGCTTTCAGCACCGCAGTGGCGCTGTCGGGGCCGTCACCGTGCATTCCGTCCCAATAGGCGCCCGGCGGTGGCGAGGCTGCTGGGGATGACATTGCTCCATGCTAGCCTCAGAACTAGCTAACCTAGTTAGATACTTTTCCGGGTATCGTGGATCCAAGGACAGAAGGGGCGGTCATGGCGCAGATCGAACTGCTCGCGGAAGACGTTGTGCTCGTCGATGAGTCCGGATCAGCCATCGGAACGGCCCCGAAGAGCACCATGCACGGCACCGACACCCCGCTCCACCTCGCGTTCTCCTGCTACGTGTTGAATCCGCTCGGACAGGTGCTCATCACCCGCCGGGCCCTGGCCAAGAAGACCTGGCCTGGAGTGTGGACCAATTCCTTCTGCGGCCACCCGCTCCCCGATGAATCGATCCCCGACGCCATCGACCGCCGTGCCCGGTTCGAACTCGGCCTCGACCTCGACGAGGTCACGGTGACACTGCCCGACTTCCGCTACCGCGCGGTGGACAGCAGCGGAATCGTCGAAAACGAGATCTGCCCGGTCTACCTCGCCACCGTGAGCGGGGACCCCGTACCGAACCCCGACGAGGTCGTCGAGTTCGCCTGGGTAGACCCGGCCACACTCCGCCGCTCGGTCCTTGACCTTCCGTGGGCGTTCAGCCCCTGGCTGGGACTCCAATTGAAGGAGCTGACCGGCTTTGGTACCTGACATCGCGACCATCGGGGTCGGCACGGAACTGGAGAGGTTCTTCGCCGCGTCCCGGCTGCGCGCGAGCGACTACGGCGAGCACTACGTCGCGCTCTGGGATTGCCTGGAGCAGGCCAGCACGGGCGGAAAGCGGGTGCGACCAGCACTGGTCCTGGCCGCGTTCACCGGACTCGGCGGCACCGACCTCAGCCTCGCCACACCGGTCGCGGTGAGCTTCGAGCTGCTGCACACCGCCTTCGTCATCCACGACGACGTGATCGACCGCGACCTGGCCCGGCGCGGCGTGGCCAACGTCGCCGGGCGATTCACCGAACGGGCGATCGCCCACGGGGCCGCGAGCACCCAGGCGGACACCTGGGCCGCCACCGCCGCCATCCTTGCCGGCGACCTCGCCCTCAGCGAGGCACATCGGGCCCTGGCCATGCTGCCGGTCGAACGGGAACTGCGCGGCCGGCTGCTCGACCTGCTCGACCGCGCCGTGTTCGTCAGCGCCGCGGGCGAGCTCGCCGACGTGACGAACACGACGTCGAAGGTGCCGCTGTCGGTCGAACAGGTTGTGTTCACCCTCGAGCAGAAGACGGCCGTGTACTCGTTCGAGGCGCCGCTGCAGGCCGGGGCCGTGCTGGCCGGCGCTTCGACGGAGGCTGTCAACGTGCTCGGGCACTTCGGCCGGCTGATCGGCGTGGCCTTCCAGCTGACCGACGACATCCTCGGCGTGTTCGGCGACCCGGCGAAGACAGGCAAGAGCGTGGTCTCCGACCTGCGCGAGGGCAAGCAGACCGCCCTGATCGCCCACGCCGGCACGACCTCGGCCTGGCCCGACATCGCGCCGTTCATCGGCAAAGCCGACCTCTCCGAGGAGGAGGGAGCCGAAGTGAGGCAGCGACTGCGGGACTGCGGGGCGCTGGACGCCGCGGACGATCTGGCCCGGAGCCACGCCGACCGCGCCGTCGCCGTCCTCAACACCCCGGTCATCCCGGAGCCGTTGCGCAGCCACCTCACGAAGCTGGCCGGCACGGCAGTGAATCGCACGCGATGAACCGCCGCATCCCCGCACCGAAGACCGAGATCGGCATCTACAACCGGGCGGCCCGCGCCAGCTCGGCGACAGTGATCGGCCACTACTCCACCTCGTTCGGCCTGGCCGCCCGCCTGCTGGAGCCCCGCGTGCGCAGCCAGGTCCGAACCATCTACGCCCTGGTGCGGATCGCCGACGAGATCGTCGACGGCGCGGCCAGCCAGGCCGGCTTGAGCGTCGATGAGCAGCGGGCGCTGCTCGACGGCCTCGAACGGGAAACGACCGAAGCCATCAGCCACGGTTTCAGCACCAACCTGGTCGTGCACGCGTTCGCCGCCACCGCACGGGAGGCCGGGATCGAAACCGGTCTCATCGCCCCGTTCTTCGCATCGATGCGCCGGGACCTCGACCAGACCCCGTTCGACGCGGCCGGCGTGGCCGAGTACATCTACGGTTCCGCCGAAGTGATCGGACTGATGTGCCTGCGCTGCTTCATCCAGGACACGCCGCGCACGGAGGCCGACCTCGCCGTGCTGGAGACCGGCGCCCGCAGCCTCGGCGCCGCGTTCCAGAAGGTGAACTTCCTCCGGGACCTGGCCGCGGACCGGGACGCCCTCGGCCGCAACTACTTTCCCGGTGTGAGCATGCTCACGATGACGGACGAGGAGAAGGACATGCTCCTCGATGACATGGACGCGGACCTCGCCGCTGCAGAACGGGTGCTCCCCATGCTTCCACGGGGAAGCCGGCGCGCCGTGACCGCGGCCCACGGGCTCTTCGCCCGCCTGTCCACCAAACTGCGGGCAACCCCCGCACGAGAATTGATGAGCGCCCGCGTGCGGGTGCCGGATCCGGAGAAGTTCATGATTGCCCTCGGCGCGTCGTTCGGCCCCCAGGCGTGGAAACGATGACGAAAGGTACCCCGCACACCGTTGTCATCGGCGGTGGCATCGCGGGGCTCGCCAGCGCCGCCCTGCTCGCCCGGAACGGCCACGACGTCACCCTGCTCGAGGCGCAGGACAGCCTCGGCGGACGGGCCGGCTCCTGGAACGTCGACGGCTTCCGGTTCGAGACCGGGCCCAGCTGGTATCTGATGCCGGAGGTGTTCGACCACTTCTTCCGCCTCTTCGGCACGAGCACGGCCGAGCAGTTCACCCTCACCCGGCTCGACCCCGGCTACCGGGTCTACTTCGAGGACCAGCCGGAGCCGGTGGACATCGCCGCGGACCGGGCCGACAACATCCGTCTCTTCGAACGCCTGGAGCCCGGCGCGGGCGCGGCGCTCGACCGCTACCTCGTCTCGGCGAAGGAAACCTACGAGATGGCCGTGAAACGCTTCCTCTACACGAGCTTCGCGTCGTTCCGGCCCCTGCTGGTGCCGGATGTGCTGGCGCGGCTCGGCCGGCTGGCCCACCTGCTCCTCCAGCCGCTGGACAAGTTCGCGGCCGGCTATGTGAAGGACCCGCGGCTGCGGCAGATCCTCGGCTACCCGGCCGTGTTCCTCGGCTCCTCCCCCGACCAGACCCCGTCGATGTACCACCTGATGAGCCATCTCGACCTGGCCGACGGGGTGCTCTACCCGCAGGGCGGCTTCACCAGGCTGATCGACAGCATCGCCGACATCGCCGTGGCGGAGGGGGTCCAGGTGATCACCGGCGCCCGGGTGACCCGGATCCGCACCACCGCCGGCGCGAAGAGCGCTGTGGCCGGGGTCAGTTATCAGACCATCGACGGCACCATCATCGAGCTGGACGCCGACCAGGTGATTTCCGCCGCCGACCTGCACCACACCGAGACCGAGCTCGTGCCGGCCGGCAAGCAGACCTACCCCGAGCGCTGGTGGCAGAAGCGGGTGTCGGGGCCGGGCGCCGTGCTGGTGATGCTCGGCATCCGGGGCGAACTGCCCCAGCTCGAGCACCACACGCTCTTCTTCACCAGGGACTGGGGCGAGAACTTCGGCCGGATCTTCGGCAAGAAGCCGAGCGTCGCCTCGCCGGCGTCGTTCTACGCCTGCCTGCCCAGCGTGACCGACCCCGGAGTGGCCCCGGAGGGATACTCGAACATGTTCCTGCTGGTGCCGATCCCCGCCGACCCCGGCCTCGGCCGCGGCGGCGTCGACGGCGCCGGCTCCGCGGCGATCGAGAAGATCGCCGACGACACGATCGCCCAGCTCAGCGAGTGGGCGGGGATCCCCGACCTGGCCGAACGGATCGTGGTGCGGCGTACGGTGGGCCCGGGCGATTTCGCGGAGGACCTCAACTCCTGGCGTGGCGGGGCACTCGGCCCCGCGCACACCCTGCGTCAGAGCGCGTTCCTGCGCGGCTCGAACGCCTCCTCGAAGATCGACGGCCTGTTCTACGCCGGCGGTACGACGATCCCCGGGATCGGCCTGCCGATGTGCCTGATCAGTGCCGAGATCCTGCTCAAGCGGGTTCGGGCGGACACGAGCACGGGGCCGCTGCCGGAACCGCTCGCGCAGTCTCGGCCGGCAGCGGTGCCGAAGGCGCCGTCGAAAACGCCGTGACGTTCGCCTACCTGCTCACCCTGCTTGTGTCGCTCGGGGCGATGGTGCTGCTCGACCGGCGCTTCCGGCTCTTCTTCTGGCGCGGACCGACACGCGCCGCGATCGTGCTGGCCGCCGGCCTGGCGTTGTTCCTGGCCTGGGACCTGGCCGGGATCGGCCTCGGCATCTTCTACCGCGGCGAGACGACGCTGATGACGGGCCTGCAGCTGGCCCCTGAGCTGCCGCTGGAGGAGTTCTTCTTCCTCGCCTTCCTCTGCTACCTCACGATGAACGCCGTGCAGGGCGCGCGGCTGCTCCGGGACGCGCGCACCGCGAGGGTGAGGCCGCACCGGTGACCTACCTGCTGCTGAACGCCGTGTTCCTCCTCGTCTCCGCCGCGGTCGCCGCCCTCGCCGTCCGGTTCCGGCCGGCGTACCGGCGGATCCTGCCGTCGCTGGGGATCGCACTCCTCGGCGTGCTGGTGCTCACCGCGGTCTTCGACAACATTATGATCGGGATCGGGCTGGTCGATTACGATCCGGACCGGATCAACGGGCTCCGCCTCGGCCTTGCCCCGATCGAGGATTTCGCCTACCCGGTCGCCGCGGCGCTCCTGCTGCCGGCGCTCTGGGCACTGCTGGGGAGAACGGATGACTGAGATGGCCACGTCCACGCTGTGGAAGACCCGGCAGGTGCTGCTGTCCTCCCGCCCGCTGAGCTGGATCAACACCGCGTTCCCGTTCGCGGCCGCCTACGTCGTGACGACCGGGCGGGTGGATGCCCTCCTCATGGTCGGAACCCTATTCTTCCTGATCCCCTACAACCTGCTGATGTACGGCATCAATGACGTCTTCGACTATGAATCCGATCTGCGCAACCCGCGCAAGGGCGGTGTCGAGGGGGCGATGCTCGACCCGGGCCTGCACCGCACCGTGCTTTCGGCCGGGGTGCTGACGGCGGTGCCCGTGCTCGGCGCGATGCTCGTGCTCGCCGGGGCGCAGCATCCGTGGTCCTGGCTCGTGCTGGCGATCAGCCTGTTCGCGGTCGTGGCCTATTCGGTGCCCGGGCTTCGGTTCAAGGAGCGTCCGTTTGTTGATTCGATGACCTCGAGCACGCACTTCGTGAGCCCGGCGGTGTACGGCCTCGTCGTCGCCGGAGCCACCGTCACCCCCGGCCTGCTGGCCCTCCTCGTGGCCTTCTTCTTCTGGGGCATGGCCAGCCACGCCTTCGGCGCGGTGCAGGATGTCGTGCCGGACCGGGAGGGCGGGATCGCCTCGATCGCCACCGCCCTCGGGGCGGCTCGCACCGTGCGGCTCGCGATCGCCCTCTGGGCCGTCGCCGGCCTGCTGATGCTGGGCTCCGGTTGGCCGGGAGCCCTCGCCGTCGTGCTCGCGGTGCCCTACATCGTGGCGGCCTGGCCGTTCCGGTCGATCACGGACGCCCGCGCGGAGGCCGCCAATGCCGGCTGGAAGCGGTTCCTCTGGCTCAATTTCGTCACCGGCTTCCTCGTCACGATGCTGCTCATCGGCTGGGTGCTGGTCGGCCGCTGAACCGGCCCGCTGCGGCCCCTCGGCAGGGTCGCAGAGCCCGTGGTCGTAGAGTCGAGGGATGGACCCCGTGATGACCGCCCGCGTCGACAGCTGGACCTGGGCGGTGCGCATGTTCAAGACCCGCTCCTCGGCCACGGCCGCCTGCCGAGCCGGGCACGTGCGGGTGAACGGCGACCGCGCCAAGTCCGCGCAACCCGTGCGGATCGGCGACGAGGTGCGGGTGCGCAGCAACGGTTTCGACCGCATCCTGATCGTTTCCAGGATCGTCAGTAAGCGGGTCGGCGCCGCGGTGGCCGCCGAGTGCTTCGTCGACCAGACTCCCCCGCCGCCGCCCCGCGAAGAGGTGGCCCTGGTGCCGATGCGCGACCGCGGCGCCGGGCGGCCGACGAAGCGCGAGCGGCGGGACATCGACAAACTGCGCGCCACCCGGCACGGCGAGCCGGGCGAGGCCTCCTGGCTGCCCGACGACGACTGAACGCTGACGGCTGGGCGGTGACGACTGCGCGCTGACGACCGGCGCGCGGCTGCTCAGGGCGCCAGGGCGGGCGGTTCCCGGATGCCGAACTCGTCGCGCAGCACGAGGGTGGCGGCGTGCCAGCCGTTCATGCCGTGTACAGCCGGTCCGGGCGGCGTCGACGCCGAGCAGAGGTAGAGGCCGGGCACGGGGGTCTTCCACGGCCGGGTTGAGACGACGGGCCGTTTGACGAGCTGCCGCAGGGTGACCTGCCCGCCGAGGATGTCCCCGCCGACGAGGTTCGGGTCGACCTGGCTCATCCCCCGCGCTGTGGAGGATGCGGTCGCCAGGATGGTGTCCCGGAACCCGGGTGCGAACTCCTCGATCCGCCGCACGATGGCCTCCGACCGGTCGGCGTCCGACCCCGGCGGAACGTGAGTGTACGCCCAGAGCACCTGCTGTCCGTTCGGCGCCCGGGTCGAGTCGAGCACGCTCGGCTGGGTGACCAGCACGAACGGATGCTCCGGCAGCCGCCCCAGCGCCACCTCTCGTTCCGCTCCGATCACCGCGGCCCGGCTGCCGCCGAGGTGCACCGTCGGTGCGAGGGCCAGCTCGGGGTTCGCCCACGGCACCGGGCCGGACAGGGCGACGTCGAGCTTGGCGATCCCGCTGCCGTAGCGGAAGCGTGCCAGCGCCCGACGGTACCCGGTCGGCAGGGCGTCCCCCGCGAACCGGTCCAGGAAGGCCGGTGACGTGTCGAGCAGGGTCACCCGGGCCGGCTCCAGGTCGCCGGGGACCCGCACCTCCCGGCCGAGGTCGAGCCGGCCGCCGTGCGCGATGATGTCGGCGACCATGGCGTCGGCGATGGCCTGCGACCCGCCGACCGGGTAGCCCCAGCCGGCCCCATGGGCGTGGGCGGCGAGCAGCAGCCCGGCGCCGGCGGTGGCCAGCGACGGCTGGCGCCCGGGCGCGTGCGCGGCCACCCCGGCGAACAGCGCCTGCGCCGGCTCGCCGCGGAGGATCCCCCGCTGGAATTCCGTGCCGAGTCCCGCGACCCGAAGTCCGAAGACGAGGGCCGCGACCGGATCGTCGGGCCAGCGGAGCAGCTGGTTCCCGGTCAGGGCGACGACGCCGTCGAGACGGTTGAGCACCGGCTGGAACAACCGGGACCAGGCCCGGCCGTCCCGGCCGAGGCCGTCCGCCGTGCGGTCCAGGCTCCGATAGGCGACGGCAGCCCGCGCGCCGTCGAGGGGATGCGCGTAGGACACCTCCGGGATGATGAACGGCACCCGTGCGGTGAGCCCGAACGCCAGGAAGAACGGGGAGGCGAGCGCGGCCGGGTGCACCGCCGAGCCGACGTCGTGCCGGAACCCGGGAAGCGTCAGTTCCTCGGTGCGGAGCGCCCCTCCGGCCGTTCCGGCCAGCTCGGTGACGTGCACCGAGAGTCCCGCCCTGGCCAGCACGACCGCCGCGGCGAGCCCGTTGGGCCCGGCCCCCACGACGTTGACGTCAGGCACGGGCCCGACCGGCGAGGGACACCGGCGCGACGAGGAGGCCTACCTCCGATCGAATCCACCAGTCGTGGGAGGCCCGGCGTTCTGCCGGGGTCGAGAACCGGTACAGGTAGACCCGGGCGCGGATCTGCCGGGGCGGGGCATCCGGGAACGGGTTCACCCGCAGCATCCGCAGGGTGGGGCGGTCGCCCTCGAGCAGTCGGACCAGGAACGTCTCGAACCAGCGGGTGTCGCGTGCGCCTAGGGCGAGGAACCACATCAGCCAGTCCAGGCGCAGGTGGTAGGGAGCGAATTGGCGCGGCAGCCGCCCCGGTGCGCCCGGCTTGCCCCGGAACTCGTAGGTGAGCCAGCCGGCCTCGTCGCGAGGGTCGGCCGCGTCGCTGCCCTCGACGACCACCTCGAACCGTTCCTTGGTGACCGTGCCGAAGGCACCGTAGGCGTTCACCAGGTGGTAGCGGTTGAAGCTCGCGTTCATCAGCTGCCGCTGGGCGAAGAGGTTCCGGAAGGGCCGGTAGCTGAGTACCAGCAGGAAGAGCGTCGCGGCCAGCACCACCACTTCGAACCAGATCGGTGCGGCCGGGGACTGCCCCGCCGCCGGGATCCCGGGCAGCACGGCCCGGAAGGCGTTGTCGTCGATGGCGGAGAAGGCGAGCACGATCGTGATCCAGTTCAACCAAGCGAAGTTGCCGGTGAACACGAGCCAGAGCTGGGTCAGCACGATGATCACGGCCGCGACGGATGCGACCGGTTGGGGCGCGAAGAGGAAGAACGGCACCACGAGTTGCGCGAAGTGGTTGCCGATGACCTCGCCGCGGTGGAACCATTTCGGCAGGTTGTGCACGTACCAGCTGACCGGGTTCGGCATCGGCTGGGTCTCGTGGTGGTAGAACAGTGCGGTCAGGTCCCGCCACTCCCGCCCGCCGCGGATCTTGATCATCCCGGCGCCGAATTCGAGCCGGAACAGCAGCCAGCGGCAGAAGATGATCATGGTGATCGGCGGGGCGACCTCGTTCGATCCGAGGAAGGCCATCACGAAGCCGGCCTCGAGCAGGAGGCTCTCCCAGCCGAACGAGTAGAACGTCTGGCCGACGTTGACGATGGACAGGTATCCGGCCCAGAGCAGCAGGAAGGCGACCAGCGGCAGCCAGGGCGGTCCGAGCTGCGGCAGGCCGACCACCAGCGCGGCGGACAGGGCCGCGCCCGACCAAGCCAGGATCCGCAGCATCCGGTCGGAGTACCGCCAGTGGAACAGGCTCGGCGACTGGCGGAACCTGATGCGGGCGACGAAGGCCGGCACCGGGAGCAGACCGTGCTCTCCGAGCAGGGCCGGGAACTGGTTGACGGCCGAGATGAAGCCGATCAGGTAGCACGCGGCGACGCCGCGCTGCAGCACCTGCCGCGCGATCTCGTAATCTCCCGCATTGAACCAGTCCATGGTGGATTCACCATAGGCCCGCCCGCACCGGCCTTCAATGGGTTCCGAGGCCCGGGCGGGTCGAGGGCGTACTCCCTGGTCCCGCCCGGGCGGGCCCTAGCGCTGAACCTGCACGATCTTGTACGGGACGGCGTCTGTGCCCGGGGTTCCGAACCGAGCGTTGACGGCGTACAGGGCACCGCACGGCCCGAAGTCGATGGTGGTGGGGACCTCGAAATCAGGGTCCGTCAGCGTGCGCACGAACGTCGCCTCCGTTCCATCCGAGGACAGGCGGAGTTCGGCGATGCTGTTCTCGCGGTTCTGCACGACGTAGAGCGTGCGGCCCTTGAGCAGCAACCCGTCGGCGGCGGTCACGTCACCACCCGTGATTGTGATCCGGGTGGCCTCACCGCTGGACACGTCGACCAGGTACAGGGCGCTGCCCGACCCGTCCGGATCAGCGGACTGTCCAAGGACGAGAGTGTCGTCATCGAACGCGGCGATGCCGTTGCCGTTGAACGAGCCGGGAGGCGCGAGCACGAAGTCACCGCCGAGCGGGATCTCCCGCGGCTCGCCGACGGTGTCTCCGTGCACCGGGAGCGCATAGATCACGGCCCGCTGGGAGTCGGTGAAGTAGGCGGTGTCGTCGGCGACGGTGAGGTCGTTCACGAATCCGGCTCCCGGGATGTCGCGAACGGCGACCTCCGCGCCGGACCGGCGATCGTAGGCGCGGAGTTCGCCCGAGGGCCCGCCGGCGACGAGGAGCAGAGGACCGGCGATCTTGAGGCCGACCGCCGGGTCGCCGTCGGCCGCGACCAGGGGTGCGGTTTGACCGGTTCGGAGGTTCGCGGTGACTATCGTGCCGTCGACCAGGGAGCCGGCATAGGCCGTCTTCCCCTTCACCACGATTCCCTCCGGCTGGAAGCCGAGATCGCCGGCAACGGCGTCGTTGGGCAGGGTGATGGTTTCGGGAAAGCGCGCCGGTGAGTCGTTCGAATCGTCGGCACGTGCCGGGGACGCGATGGCGAAAGTGAGCCCGATCGCGGCCGCAGCGATGGCGATGCGGCCGGGCGTGGATCGATGTACCGGGTGAGAGCGAACAGTGGTTTTCATCTTGACTCCTGAGGTTCTGATGGATGGGAAAACCGTGATGGCTGCCCATGAAAATACACTGAGAAATCGTCAGGTGCGACCATGGGCCTCCCGTGGGCGACGACTGCCGAAAATATATTGACTCAACTGACTAAACCGGTATAGTTGGCTAAACCGGTTCAGTTGGCGGTGGCAATCCGCGGCTGGCGATCAATGAGGAGACCCCCGTGAGTGCTGAGAAGGTGACCATCGCCGATGTGGCCAGGACGGCCGGCGTGAGCAAGGGCCTCGTCTCCTTCGCTCTGAACAACCGGCCAGGCGTCGGCGCGGAAACCCGGGTGCGCATCCTCCAGGTTGCCCAGGACCTCGGCTGGAAGCCGTCACTCCGAGCTCGCTCGCTTTCCACCCAGCGTTCCTTCGCGCTCGGCCTCGTGATCGCCCGGAACCCGGAGGTTCTCGCCTCCGACCCGTTCTTCCCGTCGTTCATCGCCGGCGTCGAATCGATCCTCGCCGCCGAACGCCGCGCGCTCGTGCTCAGCGTGGTGCCCGACGAGGAGACCGAGCTGCAGACCTACCGCTCGCTGGTCGCCGACGGGCGGGTGGACGGGGTCTTCCTCAGCGACCTGCGCCACAATGACGCCCGCATCCCGCTTCTCACCGAACTGGGCCTGCCCGCGGTCACCCTCGGCCGCCCCGACGGTGACAGCCCGTTCCCCGCGGTCACGGTCGATGACACGCCGGGGGTCACGGCATCCGTTCGCTACCTCGCCGAGCTCGGTCACCGCCGCATCGCGCACGTCGCCGGCAGCCCGAACCTGCTGCACGGCACCCGCCGCCGCGAGGCGTTCGCCGCAGCGATGGCAGCGGCCGGCCTGCCTGAGGGGCAGACCGTGGAGACGGACTTCTCCGTGGGGGCCGGCTCCGACGCCACCCGTCAACTGCTCGGCCAGGCGATCCGGCCGACCGCCATCGTGTACGCCAACGATCCCATGGCGATCGCCGGGCTCGGCGTGGCGCACGAGCTCGGAATCCGGGTTCCGGAGGATCTCTCGATCACGGGTTTCGACGACATCGACTTCTGCCGCTACGTGTTCCCGCCGCTGACCACCGTCAGTGCGGCGCCGGCGGTGTGGGGCCGCGCCGCCGCGACGACCCTGCTGCAGCTCATGGAGCACGGCCACGCCGATGACGTGGACCTGCCGGCAGCCCGGCTCATCATCCGAGGCTCGGCCGCCCCGCCCCTTCGCCCCTGACCGACCGATTTTTTGCCAGAACTCACCCGCAGCAGGGCTGCTGCGATCCTAGGAAATGGAGAAAGAAATGCACAGCAAGGGATTGACCCGGCGGATCCTCGCCGTCACGGCCGCTTCGGCCACCGTGGTGCTGGCGCTCGGCGCCTGCGCCTCCGGCGGGACGAGCGGCGACGCCAGCACGGCGCGCGGCCCGATCACGATCTGGTACTCGAACAATTCGAGCGAGATCGAGTGGGGCAAGCAGATGGTGACGGCATGGAACGCCGACCACCCGGACGAAAAGGTCAAGGCGCAGGAGATCCCGGCCGGAAAGAGCAGCGAGGAAGTCATCGGCGCTGCGATCACCGCCGGGAACGCTCCCTGCCTGATCTACAACACCGCCCCCGTGGCCGTGCCGCAGTTCCAGAAGCAGGGTGGACTCGTCGACCTGAGCAGCTTCAAGGACGGCGCCTCCTACATCGAGGACCGCAGCGGCGAGAACGCCGCGCAGTACAAGAGCGATGACGGCAAGTTCTACCAGATGCCGTGGAAGTCCAACCCTGTGATGATCTTCTACAACAAGGACATGTTCACCAAGGCCGGGCTCGACGCCGAGAACCCGTCGCTGGCCACCTACGACGAATTCCTGGCCACTGCCCGCACCCTCGTCTCCAGCGGCGCGGCCAAGAACGCGATCTTCCCGTCGCCGACGAGCGAGTTCTACCAGAGCTGGTTTGACTTCTACCCGCTGTACGCCGCCGAGAGCGGCGGCAAGCAGCTGGTCAAGGACGGCAAGGCCACCTTCGATGACGCCACCGGCGTGAAGGTCGCCGAGTTCTGGAAGACCCTGTACACCGAGGGTCTCGCGAGCAAGGAGAAGTACCAGAGCGACTCCTTCGCTGACGGCGTCGCCGCCATGTCGATCGTCGGCCCGTGGGCCGTGCCGGTCTACAAGGACAAGGTCAACTGGGGTGCTGTTCCCGTTCCGACCAGCGCGGGCACTGCGGCAGACAAGACCTACACCTTCAGTGATGCCAAGAATGTCGCGATGTACTCGTCGTGCAAGAACCAGGCCACCGCCTGGGACGTGCTGAAGTTCTCGACCAGCAAGGCGCAGGACGGCCAGCTCCTCGACCTGACCGGCCAGATGCCTATCCGCGCCGACCTGCCGACCGCGTACCCGGAGTACTTCAAGGCCAACCCGGCCTACCTGCAGTTCGGTGACCAGGCCGCTCGCACGGTCGAGGTTCCCAACGTGTCCAACTCGGTCGAGGTGTGGCAGGACTTCCGCGACGCCTACTCCAAGTCGGTCATCTTCGGCGAGGGTGACGTGAAGAAGTCCCTTGCCGGCGCAGCCGAGAAGATCAACCAGTTGGTCGCGACGAAGTAGCGTCTGCCAATGTCCACCACCGCAACAGCGAACCCGGCCGCCGGGAGATCCACTCGATCTCCCGGCGGGCGGGGCCCCCGCCGCCGCGCGCTCCTGGGCAAGAACCCGATCGGGCTCCTGCTCAGCGCGCCGTACCTCGTCTTCGTCATCGTCGTCTTCGCGTATCCGCTCGTCTTCGCCGTGTACATGGCCTTCCACGACTACTTCTTCGCCGCCCCCGGCGCCCAGGTCGACCGCCCGTTCGTCGGCCTCGCCAACTTCCAGGAGGTGCTCTCCGACCCGGCCGTGATTCGCTCATTCGGCAACGTCGGCGTCTTCCTGCTGATCAACGTGCCGCTGACCGTGGTGCTCTCGCTTGTGCTCGCGACTGCCCTCAACAAGGCCGTCCACGGCCGCACGTTCCTGCGCGTGGCCTACTACGTGCCGTACGTGACGGCGAGCGTCGCTGTCGTCGGCGTATGGCTGTTCCTGTTCAGCGGGAGCGGCCTGGTCAACCAGTTGCTCGGCCCGCTCGCCCCTGATCCGTCCTGGCTGATCAGCCCGACCTGGGCGATGCCCACGATCGCCCTGTTCGTCACCTGGAAGCAGCTCGGTTTCTACATCCTGCTCTACCTGGCCGCACTGCAGAGCGTGTCCAAGGAACTCTACGAAGCCGCGTCGACCGATGGCGCCGGCGCCGTGCGCAGTTTCTTCTCCGTCACGATCCCCGGTGTGCGACCCGCGACGGTGCTCGTTCTCCTGCTCTCGACGGTGACCGGCGCGAACCTCTTCACCGAGCCGTACCTGCTCACCGGCGGCGGCGGCCCGAACGGGGCATCCACCTCGCCCGTGCTGCTCATGTACCAGAAGGGCATCGAGCAGGGCCACCCCGGCACTGCTTCGGCGATTGGAATCGTGCTCGTGATCGGAGTTCTCATCATCGCGTTCCTCCAGCGTAAGTTCGCGGGCGGTGACGAGTCATGAGCCGCGGTCAGAACATCCTCCGCGGCGTCGTCCTGACGGTCGGCGCGGTCGCGTTCCTGTTCCCGTTCTACTACATGATCATCGGTTCGCTGCAGGCTTCGCCTGACTCGACCCCGGGCGGTGCGTTCCCGAACCCGGCCAACCTGACCCTCGAGAACTACACCGACATCAACAGCCGGATCAACCTGATGCGGGGCCTGCTCAACTCGGGGATCTTCACCGGCGGAGTCATCGTCGGCACCCTCGTGTTCGGGGTTCTCGTCGGCTACGCGCTGGCCCAGCTGCAGTGGCGCGGTCGCGGAGTCACCTTCGCCCTCGTGCTCCTGGTGCAGGTCGTGCCGTTCCAGCTGCTGATGATCCCGCTCTACGTCATGATCGCCCGGGACTACGGCCTCGCCGACAACTACCTGGGCATGATCCTCCCGTTCGCGATCAACTCGACCGCCGTCATCATCTTCCGCCAGTACTTCCTCCAGGTTCCCCGGGACCTGTTCGACGCTGCGAGGATCGACGGGGCGGGCGAGCTCACCGTGCTGACGAAGATCGCCATCCCGCTCGTGCGGCCGGCGATCCTGACCGTCGTGCTGCTGACGTTCATCGGACCGTGGAACGAGTTCCTCTGGCCGTTCCTCGTCACCAAGGAGGCGTCGATGCAGCCCCTCGCGGTTGCGCTGGCCAACTACATCAGCAATGTGGCCGCCACCGCGGCCAATCCCTTCGGAGCCGTCCTCGCCGGAGCCTGCGTGCTCGCAGCCCCGGCAGTCCTGCTCTTCATCGTTTTCCAGCGACACTTTGTCTCCACTGATATCGGCTCCGGCGTGAAAGGTTAGAAATGTCTACCCCCGTGAAATTCCCCTTTACCCTGACCAGAATGGGCGTCATCATGACGCCCGAAGACGGCAACGACCTCGAGGCCGAAGGCGTGCTCAACCCGGGCAGCGGCCACACCCCCGACGGCACCCTGTACCTGCTCCCCCGCCTGGTTGCCACCGGAAACGTCTCCCGGGTCGGCCTGGCGAAGGTCGTCATCACCGACGGCGTGCCCACCGGCGTCGAACGTGAAGGCGTGGTGCTCGAACCGCACCAGGGCTGGGAACGCGGCGCGAACAACGCCGGCGTCGAAGACCCCCGGGTCACCTTCATCCCCCGGCTCGGACTGCATGTGATGACGTATGTCGCCTATGGCCCGCTCGGCCCCCGCACGGCGGTCGCCGTCTCCAGCGACCTGCGCGACTGGCGCCGGCTCGGCCCGGTACTGTTCAAGTACGACGAGGCACTGGACATGGACCTCAACCTGTTCCACAACAAGGACACCGTCTTCTTCCCCGAGCCGGTCACCGGCCCGGACGGAGTCGAGAGCTTCGCGGTGCTGCACCGCCCGATGTGGGACCTCGGCGAGGTCAAGCCGGGCGAGGGCATCCGCGTTCCGGCCGGTGTCACCGACACCCGGCAGAGCATCTGGATCAGCTACATCCCGGTCGCCGACGTGCTGGCCGACATCACGAAGCTGACCTTCTGGAGCGGTCACCGCTTCCTCGCCGGACCGGAGTTCCCGTTCGAGGCGCTCAAGATCGGCGGCGGGCCTGCCCCGCTGCGCGTCCCCGAGGGCTGGCTGCTGATGCACCACGGCGTCACCGGTACCATCGACGGCGCGTTCTCCCAGCAGCAGAAGGTGAACTACTCGGCCGGAGCGATGATCCTCGACGCCGACGACCCCACCATTGTGCTGGCACGCACCAGCGAGCCGCTGCTCAAGGCGGAGACGCCGGACGAGATCAGCGGAATCGTTCCGAACGTGGTCTTCCCGACCGCGATCGAGGAGATCGACGGCGTGCGCTTCGTGTTCTACGGCATGGCCGACTCGAAGATCGGCGTCGCCCGCCTGGACCACGTCCCGGCCTGAGACCCGCGGCGCTGACCCCGGGGTCGAACCCGACCCCGGGGGTCGAGCCCGGCCCCGTACCGAATTCAGGCGCGTGGCCCAGAACAGTGCGACGGATGCCCGCCGGCGCCCCGAACTCGGGCTGTTCTCCTGAATTCGGAACAGGCATGACTGCTCGTTTGCGACCGACCGGGGGCTACTGCCCCCGGTCGGTTTTGGTCGTCGACGAGCACGGGCCTGGTGCAGTCGGGGTCTCGACAAGTTCGACCACCGGGACCGGGCGGGCGTGGTCTCGACAGGCTCGGCGAACGGGACGGGGAGGCGAGGGTCTCGACAAGCTCGGCGACCGGGACGGGCAGGCGAGGGTCTCGACCGGCACGATGACCGGGACGGGCGAGGGACGGGTTACGGGGCCGGGGCAGGGGCCGGAGGTGCCGGGGGTGTGCCGGGAGCGAGGAGGCCGAGGGTCGCCTTGATCCGGGCCTCGGCTTCGCTGTCGGCGTTGCTGGCGGCGATGTTCGCCTCGGTGACCGCGCGCACGACCTCGTCCCGTTGGATCCCGACCCCGCGCGGGGCGTCGATCCCGATCCGGATGCTGTCGCCGCGCACGTCGAGAATGGTGATGACGATGTCGTCACCAATGAGGATCTTCTCCCCCTGTTTGCGTGTAAGTACCAGCACCAGCCCAGCCTAGCGCGACCCGTCTGCAAGGCCCGGGAGGCTCGGCACCGCCGCCAGCGTCGTGGCCGTCGCCGGGGCTCCGTCCACCCAGCCGATCGGCAGGCCCAGCTCGTCGACCGTGCCCGGCGTGCCGGTCGTTGCTGCCCCGACGACGGCGACCGCGTCGATCTGCGTGATGGCGGCCAGCGCGGCCGCCCAGCGACCGGTGTCCGACGGTTTGCGGCCGGCCTCCACCACCAGCCAGACCTGGTCGGCGCCGATCGGCGCCAGCGTGTCGGCCAGGGCCGCGACCAGCGCCATCGAGTCGGCCAGGTTGCCGCCCAGGCCGAAGGCCACGAAACCGGTCTGGCCGCGTTCGACTCCCCTGGCCCTGGCCGAGAGCGCGGTGCGGCGGTCGTCGGCGCGTTCGGCATCACCGGAACGGGCCGCCCCGGCGACGAGTACCTCGCCGGCCCCGGTGAGCGCCATCGATCGCGCCACCTGGAGCGCGGCATCCGGGAGCCCGACCAGAACGACCAGGTCGCCGTGCCCGGAGAGGGGCCGCGGCACCTGGGTCGCCGGCGCCGGTTTCGGGGCCGACGGCACGAAAGGCGGCATCGCCGACTGCACGGGCATCGGCCCGGTGTCCGCGTCGCGCACGCGCGTCGAGGTGAGCACGATCGGGGCGGGTTCCGGCTCGGCCTGGAAGGTGAGCTCGTCCATCAGGTAGGCGAAGTCGGCGGAGTCGGTCGACAGCGTCGGCTGCAGGTCGGCCTGGAGCCGGGCCTCGGCCGCGTCGGCGTCGTCGAGGAGGGCGGCGATGCCGAGCCTGGCCTGCAGGTCGAGTCGGGAATGGGCCCCGCGTCGCCGACGCTCGGGCACCTCGACGGTGACCTCGAAGTGCCGCTTGGCGAAGAAGCCCCGGATGCCGCCGACGGTGACGCGTTCGGCGGCGACGATACGCGCATCCGCCCCGTGCTCGGAGAGGATGCGCGCCTTCAGCTCCTCGAGCGTGGCACCCTCAAGCAGAAATCGATTCGGTTCCACGAACCACTCCCACCGTCTCGATGGCGACGTTCGCGGACGTCACCTCCTGGTAGGAGAGCACCGGCAGCCCACCGGCGTGCGCGGAGACGAGACGGCGAATGGCCGGTCGCAGCGCGGGCGCGCAGACCAGCACCGCGGTCAGCCCGCTCGCCTCGACGTTCGCCAGCGCCTCCTTGAGCGAACCGAGGATGGCGTCGATCCGGGCAGCGTCGAGCATGATCTGGGTGCCCTGCTCGGAGGGACGCATCCCCTCGAGCATGGACTGTTCGAGCCCCGGCTCGATCATGATCACGCGGAGCAGTCCGTCGTCGAGGTACTGGGCGGTGAGGGCCGGGCCGAGCGCCTGGCGGGCGGCCTCGACGAGGCCCTCCGGGTCGGCGGAGACCTTGGCCCGCAGCGAGAGGGATTCATAGATGCGGGGCAGGTCATTGATCGGAATCAGCTCCACCAGCAGCCCCTGCAGCACGCGCTGCACCTCGGCGAGGGAGAGCAGGCCGGGGATCAGGTCGTCGACGGCCGACGGGTTGACCTGCTTGACCCCGTCGGTCAGCACGCGCACGTCCTCCCGGGTGAGGAGCCGGGCCGCGTTGCCGGTGATGATCGAGGAGAGGTGGGTGACGAGCACGGAAACCCGGTCGATCACGGTGGCGCCGGTCATCTCCGCGCTGTGCCGCATCTCGCTCGGCACCCACTTGCCGGCCAGCCCGAAGACCGGTTCGACCGTGGCAGTGCCGGGCAGCAGGTCGAGGGCATCGCCGAGGGCGAGGACCTTGCCGGCGGGCGCCGTGCCACGGCCGGCCTCGACACCGGCGATGCGGATGACGTAGGTCGCCGAGGGCAGGTCGACGCTGTCCCTGGTGCGCACGGGCGGCACGACGACGCCGAGGTCCATCGCGATCTTGCGGCGCAGGGATCGCACCCGGGCGAGGAGGTCGTCCTGGGCTCCGGAGACGAGGTCGACGAGGTCGGGCGCGAGGAGGATCTCGAGCGCGTGCACCCGCATCGTCTCGATCAGGTCTTCGGCGGTGTCCGACCGCGGGGCGAGGCTCTCGGCGGCGACCGCGGCATCCTTTCCGGCCTGGTCGCGCTCTTCGCCGGCCTTGATCCGCCGGGAGAAGAGGATCAGGGCCACCCCGATCACCACGAACGGGATGATCGGCATGCCGGGGATGAGCGCCATCAGCAGGGCGGCGGCCCCGGCGATCATCAGGGCGTTGCGGGACTGGGTGAGCTGGGCGGACGCGGTGGAGCCGATGTCGGACTCCGCGTTGGAGCGGGTCACGATCATGCCGGTGGACACGGCCATCAGCAGGGCAGGGATCTGGGTGACGAGGCCGTCGCCGATGGTCAGGAGCGAGTAAGTGCTCATCGCCTCGCCGATTTCGAGGCCGCGCTGGATCATGCCGATCGCGATGCCGCCGACCAGGTTGATGATGATGATGATGATGCCGGCGATCGCGTCACCCTTGACGAACTTCGAGGCGCCGTCCATGGCGCCGTAGAAGTCGGCCTCGGCGGAGACCTCGGCGCGGCGCTCCCTGGCCTGGGTGTCGGTGATCAGGCCGGCGTTCAGGTCTGCGTCGATCGCCATCTGCTTGCCCGGCATGGCGTCGAGGGTGAACCGGGCCCCCACCTCGGCGACGCGCTCGGCGCCCTTGGTGACCACCACGAACTGGATCACGACGAGGATCAGGAAGATCACCGCGCCGATGATGATCGACCCGCCGACGGCGACCTGGCCGAAGGACGCGATGACCTGGCCGGCGTAACCGTCGCCGAGCACGAGACGGGTGGAGGCCACGTTCAGGCCGAGCCGGAACAGGGTGGCCACCAGCAGCAGCGAGGGGAAGACCGAGAAGTCGAGCGGCTTCTTCACGAACATGGTGGTCAGCAGCGTGACCAGGCCGAGCAGGATGTTGATGATGATGAGGAAGTCGAGGAGCACCGCCGGCACCGGCACGACGAGCAGGAGGATGATGCCGACGACGCCGATCGGCACGGCGAGTTTGGCGAGGTTGCGGTTCATCGGTGGCCTCCGGCCGTCAGGGCAGGTTCGGTTACGGTGTGCACGCCGGACCCGGCGCCGGAGCCACGGGTCTTCAGGGCCATCACGAAGGCCAGCACCCGGGCGACGGCGTTGTAGAGCTCGACCGGGATTTCCTGGCCGATCTCGCACTCGGCGTGCAGGGCGCGGGCGAGCGGGATGTCGCGCACGATGGGGACGTGGTCGGTCTCGGCCTGCTCGCGGATGCGGGCGGCGATCACTCCGGCGCCCTTCGCCACGACGCGCGGTGCTGACTTGCCCGGCTCGTACTTCAGGGCGACGGCGAAGTGGGTGGGGTTGATCAGCACGACATCCGAGGTGGCGACGGAGGCGATCATCCGGTTGCGGCTCATGGCCAGCTGCCGGGACCGGCGCTGGGACTTGACCTGGGGGTCACCTTCCGAGCTCTTGTTCTCGTCCTTGACCTCCTTCTTCGTCATCCGGGTGCGCTTGCGGTTGCGGCGGATCACGACGAACACGTCGGCGGCGGCGAGCACGAGGCCCGCGATCACCGCGGACTGCACCAGGGAGGCTGCGCCCCCGCCGGCCGCGCCGATCAGCGCCATCACGGGCAGGCCGCCCGCGGTCATCAGGATGGGCATCAGGCCCTGGATCACCATCGTGAGCACCAGCCCGACGGCGACGGTCTTCAGCAGCGCCTTGACGCCCTGCCAGACCGCCTGGCCGCCGAAGGTGCGGGCGAACCCGGTGACCAGGTTGAACTGCTCGTACTTTCCGGCGACCTTCTTGAAGTGCACACCACCCTGGGCGACCGCGCCGACCAGCACGGTGACGAACACGGCTGCGAGCATCGGGGTGAGCACGCCGGCCATCGAGCCGAGCGATTCGCCGAGCATCTGCACGGCCAATTCGGGGTCCGGCCGGGCGACGAGCGAGCGGATGCTGATCATCTGGCTGGTTCCGGCCTGGGCGCCGAGGGAGATGGTGACGGGGGTCATGATGGCGGCGGCGCCGATGCCGAGCCACGCGGTGAGGTCCTGGGACTTGGAGAGCTGGCCCTTGGAGCGCACCTCGCGCATCCGTTTGTCGGTCGCCTGCTCGGTCTTTTCGCCGGAGTCCGACATCTAGTTCACCCCCATCATCGTGCCGACGGCGTCGCCGGTCAGCGAGGAGACGATGCGCGGGAGCGCGACGAAACCGGCGGCGCCCAGCGACAGGGTGATCAGGATCTTGAGCGGGAAGCCGAGCGCGAACGCGTTGAGGGCGGGCGCCACGCGGGTGAGCAGGCCGAGGCCGGCGTCGGCGAGGAAGAGCACGACGATCAGGGGTCCGGCGATCTGCACCGAGGCGAGCAGCATCTGGCCGACCGCGGTGGTCACGGCCTGCATCGGCACGGCGAGGTTCATGCCGCCGCCGATCGGGAGCGCGGCGAAGGTGCGGGCGAGTCCGCCGATGATCAGCTGGTAGCCACCGGAGGCGAACAGGAGCGCCAGCGCGGTCATCTGGTAGAGCCTGGTGAACATGGCGCCGTTGACCATCGCCTGCGGGTCGAAGCCCTGGGCCAGCTGGAACCCGCCGAACATGTCGATCAGGTTGCCGGCGGACTGGATGGCGGAGAAGACGACGAGGACCAGGAAGCCGAGCACCCCGCCGACCAGGATCTCCAGGATCAGGGCGCCGATGAAACCGGCCGTGTCGGGCGAGACGTAGCCGGGGGTCACCTTCGGCGACACGGCCAGGGCCAGGCCGAGGGCCAGCATCCCCTTGATCCGCAGCGGGATCGCATTGTAGGAGAACGGCGGCGCCACGACGAGGAAGGCGACCATGCGCACCCCGGCGAGCATGACCGCTTCGATCCACGCGAAGTCCAGGGTGATGTTCATCAGCCTCCGCCGATGAGGGAGGGGATCTTGTCGAAGAGCATGTGCGTGAACGAGACGATCTCGGAGATCATCCAGTGGCCGGAGACGATCAGGGCCACGGCCACGGCGATGGCCTTGGGCACGAAGGAGAGCGTCACTTCCTGGATCTGGGTGATCGATTGCAGCAGGGAGATCGCGAAACCCACGACGAGGGCGGTGATCAGGATCGGGGCCGACAGCATGCCGGCCACGAGGATGCCCTGGAGCCCGATGTCGAGAACGGCGTTGGTGTCCATCAGCCACCCCGGTAACTGCTGATCAGGGTGGTGATGATCAGACCCCACCCGTCGACGAGCACGAAAAGCAGGATCTTGAACGGCAGGGAGATCATCACCGGCGGGAGCATCATCATGCCCATCGACATCAGGGCGGCGGAGACGACGAGGTCGATCACGAGGAACGGCACGAAGATGACGAAGCCGATGATGAACGCGGCGCGAAGTTCGGAGATCATGAAGGCGGGGATCAGCGTGAGCAGGTTCACCGCGTCGGCGTTCGCCGGGTTGGCCTGGTCGGCGGCCCTCGTCATCAGGGCGAGGTCTTCCTCCCGGGTGTGCGCGAGCATGAACGTGCGCAACGGTCCGGAACCGATGCTTACCGCGTCATCGAAAGACAGCGTGCCGTTCAGGTAGGGCTGCAGGGCGTGCTCGTTGATGTCGGTCAGGATCGGCGCCATGATAAACAGCGACAGGAACAGGGCCAGGCCCGCGAGCACCTGGTTCGGCGGGATGGACGGCAGCGCGAGGGCGTTGCGGGTCATCGCCAGCACCACGAAGATCTTGGTGAACGAGGTCATCATCAGCAGCAGCGCCGGTGCGACCGACAGCAGCGTGATGCCGATCAGGGTGACGATCGCCGAGGACGGTGAACCGTCCGGCCCGTTGATCGACACGTTCAGTCCGCCGCCGGCCGGCGTGGCCGGGGCGGCCGGGTCGGTCGGCGGGGTGGGGTCGACCGGGGCGGCGTGCCCGGCCGGGGCGATGACGAGCACGATCGCCGCCACGATCACGACGAGCAGTGCCGCCATCACGAATGCCCTGGCGATGCGCCACCGCCGGTCTGCCCGGAGGGCTGCGGGGTTCACCGTCCCTGCCGGAGGGCGGCTGCGGTCTGCTGCCACGTCGCCGGCGAGAGGATGGAGCCGCCCAGGCGGCTTTGGTTCGGCCTGGCCTGGCCGGTGCGGGTCTGGGCGGACCGGGCGGCCACACCGTGGCGCGGGCGCAGGATGAGCGGCGGGGCCAGCTCGGATTCGGGGTCGGGGTCGGTTACCGCGTTCACGACGGCACCGGTGGCCGCTGCGTCGAGCGACCGAGCGAAGACCGAGTCGCCGGCCGCGGCATCGGCGTCGGCAGGCGGGGCGTCGCAGTCGTGCAGCACGTTGACGTTCTGCTCGGTCACGCCGAGCACGAACCGGCGGCCGTCGATGTCGACGACGACGACGGATGCCTTCTGGCCGAGGCCCTGGCGGCCGACCACGGTGACGAGGTTCTGGCTGCGCGTCGCCCGGGAGCCGCGGGTCAGGCGTCGCTGGAGCGCCCAGAGCAACCCGAGCACGGCGGCCAGGGAGAGGGCAACCCGGAGAGCGACGAGGAGGGTGTCCACCTAGGTCAGGCTCTCGGCCACGTCGAGGATCTGGGTGATGCGCACGGCGTAGTCCTGGTCGACGACGACGATCTCGCCGTGCGCGATCAGCCGGCCGTTCAGCAGGATGTCCGCGGGGGCCCCGGCCGAGCGGTCGAGCTCGATGACTGCGCCGGGTTCGAGGGCGAGCACGTCGCGCACGGACATCCGGGTGCGCCCGATTTCGACGGTGAGGGCCATTTCGACGCTGTTGATTCGGCCGAGCTTGCCGACCACCGAGCCAGTCCCGCGGCCGGTGGAGCCGATGGTTCCGTTGTCGCGCAGGCGGATCGCGAACCAGCCGGTGACGGCGCCGCCGCCGCTGAGTTCGTAGACGACGGTTTCGGCATCCGCGAACAGGGCGGTCGCGTCCTCGACCCTGGTCTCCCCCAGCACGCCGACCCCGAAGACGCCCGAGGCACCCTCGAGCGCCGGGCGCAACACGTCCTGGCTGGAGACCAGGGCGGATTCCGCTCCGGCCGCGGCGTCGAGCGACGCCGGGTCGGCCAGCACGATGGCGATGTCCGCCGAGGTCGCCCCGACGAAGGAGGCGACGACGGCGGCGCCCAGCCGGCCGGCCAGGGTCGCGCCGGAGCACGGCAAGGCCTGCAGCGACGTCGGGGTCGGCAGGAGCCCGATCAGGGCGTCGACGGCGGCGGCGGGCAGGGCGGTGGAGGTGGGGGTCATGCGAAGGTCTCCTCGGTGTCGATGACGATGCAGGCCAGGCGGGAGCCGTTGGAACCGACGGCGGCGCGTGCGAGCGGCTGGCCGTCGACGACGACGTCGAGCGGGCGGTGCTTGGAATGGGGAATGGCGAGGACGTCTCCGACGGCGAGGCCCAGGATGACGCTCGGCAGCACCCGGATCGGGGTGAGCTGCAGGGACACGTCAACCGGCACCCAGGCCAGCTGCGCGTGCAGGAGGTCCTCGGGGTTCGCGGCGTTGTTGGTCGGGTTGGCTTCGCCGAGCTGGGGCAGGAGCGTGTCTGCCGGCAGGGCGAGGGTCGCGGTGGCGGTCGATTCGCCGACCCGCATGGAGAAGGTGGCGACGATCATCAGGTCGCCGGTGGCCGCGGCCTGGGCGAACTGCGAGTTGTACTGGATGCCGCCGACGACGATCGGCGCCACGAGCAGGGCGCCGAGGCAGTAGCGCAGGTCCTCGAGGGCGTCGTCCATCAGCCGGCGCACGAGGGCCTGCTCGATCTGGGTGAAGACGCGCTCCGGGGCGAAAGTGCTGCCCGAGCCGCCGAGCATGTGGCTCACCCAGGACAGCGCGGCCGCCGCGGGGAACTGGATGACGGCCTTGGCGCTGAACCCGGTCACCGGGCAGAGCACCATCGCCGTCGTCGCCGGCAGGGACGACGCGTATTCGTCGTAGGTGCGCATGATGACGTGTTCGCAGGTGACCTGCGACAGCACCCGCACCTTGGCGGTGAGCTGGGTGCCCCACTGGCGGGCGAAGGTTTCGAAGGCGAGCTCCAGCACGCGCGAGTGCTCGCGGGCGAGCGTCGTCGGGCGACGAAAGTCGTACACCTCGACCGTGCGCGCCGCCGAAGCGGGCACACCAATCACTGCTTGTTCCTGGACCGTCACGACAAGGACTATCGGTCGACGGACTGCGCGCGTTAGCAGTACCGACGCGAAACTTGTGTTGCGGGGTCCTCCCCGCCGGCTTGCGTGATCAGTGCCCCGTCTTGGTGGTGGTCTTCCCCGTCGTGGTGGTCGTGGTGGACGTCGGCGTCCTGGTGGTCGTGGTCGTCGAATCTGCGGATGCCGCCGGTGCCGCCGGGGGCTCGGCCGAGGCCGCCGGGGCGGGGATGACCGCCGTGCCGTCGAGCACCGACGGGATGAGCGCCCGGACGGCCTCCGGCTGGCTGGAGAGCATCACCACGTCGACCCGGCGGTTCTGGGCCATCGCGGCAAGGTCTGAGCCGGTCGCCACGGACCTCGCTGAACCGTAGCCGACGGACGAGATGCGTTCCTGGGCGATCCCGCCGAACTCGACCAGCCGGCGCAGCACCGCGGTCGCGCGGGCGGAGGACAGCTCCCAGTCGGTCGGGTAGTTGACCGTGATGCCGTGCCGGTCGGCGTGACCCTCGATCTTCACCTCGTTGGGCTGCGAGGCGAGGATCGGCGCGATCGTGTCGAGCACCTGGAGGGCCTGGGGGCTGAGGTCGGCGAGGTTGGGCGCGAAATAGGCCTCCGAACCGACCAGGCCGACGGTCAGGCCGCGCGAGTCGATCACGAACTGCACCATGCTGCCGATCCCCTTGGCGTCCACGGCATCCTGAATCGCCTTCTGCGCCGAACTGAGGTTCTTCACCTCTGCGACGGCGAGGTCCAGGTTGGTGAAGCCGGTCGCCTCGCCCTGCTTGACCTTGTCCTTGGTGACGACGACGCCCTTGGCGGTGTCGACCTTGCCGACGTCGGTGGCGCCGAACCCGGTCGCGAGGGAGTTCTTCAGTTGCACGAACTTGGACTGGTCAACCGATGACATGGCGAACAGCACGATGAACATGCACATCAGCACGGTGACCATGTCCATGTAGGACGCCATCCAGCGCTCGTCGACGTGCTCGACGTGCTCCTCTTCGAGGCCCCGGCTGCGGCCGCGTCCCCGGCCGTGCCCGCTCATGCCGCCTTCGGCAGGGACTTGGCCGCCTTGTCTGCCTTGCCCGCCTTCGTCGACTTCGAGGATTCCGCCGGCACCATGGCCCGCAGCCGTTCGCCGAGGAGGCGAGGCTGGCTTCCGGCCTGCACGGCGAGGGCGCCTTCGAGGAGCAATGTCATCCGCTCCACCTCGATGTCGGAGAGGCGCTTGAGGCGGTTGCCGATCGGGAGCCAGAGGAAGTTCGCGGAGAGGAGACCCCAGAGGGTGGCGACGAACGCAGCGGCGATCAGGGGGCCCAGGGTGGAGGGTGTGTCGAGCTTCTCCAGCACGTGGGTGAGCGAGATCACCGTTCCGATGATGCCGACGGTGGGTGCGTAGCCGCCGAGGCTGGTGAAGAACTTGGAGGCGTTGCGGCTGGCCTTGGTCCGAGTGGCCAGTTCGTCTTCGAGCAGGATGCGCAATTCGTCACCGTCGGTGCCGTCGGCGATGTTCTGCAGCGCGCCGCGCAGGAACGGGTCGTCGACGTTGTCGGCCTCCTGCTCCAGGGCGAGCAGGCCGGCGCTGCGGGCCTTCTCGGCGAGACCCACGATCTGATCGATGACCTGCTGCGGCGGGGTGGTCTTGCCGACGAACGCGCCGGGCACGGCCTTGAACGCGGAGATCGCGTCCCGGATCGTTCCGCCGGCGATGCCGACGGCGATGGTCGCACCGAAGACGAGCACCATCGGGGCCGGAAGCAGGATCGAGGAGACGTGGCCCCCCTCGATGGTGATCATCGCGAAAAGCGAGCCGAAGGCGAGGGCGATTCCGATCAAGGTTGCGGGATCCATCAAAGCCTCCGCGGGCGCTGGGGCTGCACGGCCCCCGGCGCGGGGGGGTCTTCAATCGCGTGCGGACCGCTGACGATTTCGAGCGGTCTGGCGCCGCTGCTGTAGTCGGCATCCGAGGTCAGATAGGCCAGGGAGATCACGTGCGCCCGGAAGCGGGCGATTTTCTCGATGACCTCATCGAGGCCCTCCGTGACGATGAATTTCGCGCCGTCGACCATGACCAGGGTCGTGTCGGGGCTGGCGTGGATCCGCTCGATCAAATCAGGGTTGATCGCAAACTGGCTGTCGTTCAGCCGCGTCACAACAATCATCGGGCCCATCCATGGTCTCCGGACGATTCAAGTAACCGTCGTGAACCACTGTCGGTCGCCCTGCCCGGGCCGTTAGTTGCCGGCCGGGGCCGTCTGCCCGCGCACGGAGCGGTGCCCCTCGCCGAACGGTGACTTGAGCACCATTTCCGGCCGGCAAAGTCATACGGTCGTAGCAACGCTCTGATTCAAGGAGCGTTTCATGGTCAAGTTGTTTCCCCCGAATACCCGTACTGAGTTCCTGGATCTGGTGTGTGGGGGGATGTCTGTTGATCGCGCCGCCCGGCGTGTTGGAGCGGCTGGAGCGACTGGGACGAGTTGGTGGTCCCAGTCTGGTCAGATGAGAGTATATATGGGCCACGAGGGTGGCCTGTCCGATCCGGCTCCTTCTGCGGAGGGGCCGGGTCGGGCGTTGAGCTTGGCGGATCGAGGCATGATTCAGATGGGTCGGCGCAGCGGGCTCAGCTATGCCGAGATCGGCGAGGCGATCGGCCGGAACAAGTCCGTCGTCTGGCGCGAAGTGAACCGGAACACGAGCTCGGACGGGGTGTATTACGCGTCGGTCGCGCATACGAAAGCGCATCAGGCCCGGCATTGGCCGAAGCCGTTGAAGCTGGTCGAGAATGAGGTGCTGTGCGGGCTGATCGCGGTCTGGATGGATGACGGGTGGAGCCCGAAACTGATCTCGAAGATGTTGGCGCGCTACTGCCCTGAGGATCAGACTATGCAGGTGAGCCACGAGACGATCTACCAGGCGCTATATGTCCAAACCCGCGGAAACTTGCGGGCGGACCTGGCCGAGAAGCTCAGTCTGAAGCGGAAGAAGCGAGTTTCGAACGGCGCGGACCGCCGCAAGAACAGCCCCTACAAGGACGCGTTCAAGATCAGTGACCGGCCGGCCGAGGTGGCCGACCGGGCCGTCCCTGGCCACTGGGAAGGCGACCTCATCATCGGTTGTGATGGCACCGCGATCGGCACCCTCGTGGAGCGGTCGACCCGGTTCGTGATTCTGCTCCACCTGGAAGGCGATCACAGCGCGAATACGGTCGCTGCCGCGATGATCAGCGAGATGGGTGACCTTCCCGGCCACCTGCGGCGCTCAATCACCTGGGATCGCGGCACAGAGCTCGCCGACTACGCCCGGATCCAAACCGCGCTCGAGACGACGCTCTACTTCTGCGACCCGCACTCACCCTGGCAACGCGGCAGCAACGAGAACACGAACCGTCTCCTGCGGTTCTGGTTCGAGAAAGGCTCCGACCTCTCCATCCACACCCCCGAGGACCTCCGTCGCGTCGCCGCCACCCTCAACCGCCGGCCTCGCCCCACCCTCGATCTCGAGACCCCAGCCAACCGGCTGAACCAGCTGCTTCTCGCGGCATAAACCCCTGCGTTGCCTCGACCACTTGACTTTGCCGCCCGAAAACCCTGTAGAACTCACAGCTCGGCGAGGATTCACACTTGGGGGGGCAGACTGCGGGCCGGATCGGGATCCTCTCACGAGGACCGATCCGGCCCGCCAATCATTCCCTGCTACCGCTTGAGGTTGGTGAGCTCCTGCAGGACCTCGTCGGAGGTGGTGATAATGCGGGCGTTGGCCTGGAAGCCGCGCTGGGCGACGATCAGGTTGGTGAACTCCTGGGAGAGGTCGACGTTCGACATCTCGAGCGCTCCCCCAGTGAGCGAGCCGAGGCCGCCGCTGCCGGGGGCGCCGAGGGCGGCGTTGCCCGAGTTGAACGTGGCGCGGTACTCGGACGAGCCGGCCTTCTCGAGGCCGCCCGGGTTGGCGAAGGTGGCGAGGGCGATCCGGCCGATGGATGCCTGGCCGCCGTTGCTGAACAGGCCCACCAGGGTCCCGTCCTTGCCGAGGGTGAAGGACTTGAGGGTCCCGGCCTCCGCGCCGTTCTGAGAGTTGATCGTGGCGGTGGTGAGCCCGGCGAAGCCCTCCAGCTTGCCTATCTCGACCGCAACGGTTGCCCCGGTTGCGGTCGTGACAGTCAGGTCAGCAGCAGGAACAGTCTGCTTGCCATCGGTGAAGGAGATTGATCCGGTTGCTGTCGCGCCGCCGGCAACGCCCGACACGTTCCAGGCGCCCGCGCCGGCACTCGTGAAGGTGAGCGACAGGGTGCTGGCGGCTCCGGATGCGTCGTAGATCTTCACGTCGCGAAGGAGCGTGGTACCGGTAGCGGCATCGGACGGCAGGTTTCCGCCCATGGACGCCTTCGTCGTCGGGTTCGCCGGGATGATCGACTGCAGCGGCAGCGTGATGTTGCCGATGGCACCGCCCTGGTTGATGACCCCGTTGACGCCGTTCCAGCCCTGCACGATCGCGCCGGCCGGGGAGACCAGTCGGCCCTGGGCGTCGAAGTCGAACGCGCCCGCCCGGCTGTAAAGGGTTTCGCCGCCGAGCTGGGTGACGAAGAAGCCGTCGCCCGAGATCATGATGTCGGTCGCCTTGCCGGTGGCCTGCGAGGAACCCTGGGCGAAGTTGGTCGAGATACCCGCTACCTTGACGCCGAGGCCGACCTGGGCCGGGTTCGTGCCGCCGACTTCGGCCTGCGGGCCACCGGCACCCTGGCTCAGCTGCGAGAGGGTGTCCTGGAACTGGGTGGCCGAGGCCTTGAACGCGGTCGTGTTGACGTTGGCGATGTTGTTGCCGGTGACGTCGAGCATGGTCTGGTGCGAGCGGAGGCCGGAGATGCCGGAGTACAGGGAGCGAAGCATGGGATGCTGCCTTTCTGAAAGGGAGTGAGCCTGAGAAATCTGGAAAAGGGGTGGAGAGCTGTGCAGTGTGAGGGGCCCGGCCGTGCGGGCCGAGGTCAGGCGGTGGCCGTGGGGGTCGCCGCCGGATGCGCGGTCACGCCCGAGATCGCATCGAGGGCGATGCTCGTGCCATTTATGGTGACCTGCGGAACCTTCCCGGCGTAGGAGACGGCAGAGGCCGTGCCCGTTGCGCTCGTGCCGTCGGCCTTGGTGTAGGTGACGTCCTGGCCGACCAGGGCGGCCGCGGCCACGCGCATCTGCAGTGAGAAGTTCTCGTCGGCTGTGGTGGACAGGGCTGAGAGCTTCTCCATCATGGCCAGCTGAGTCGTCTGGGAGATCATCTGGTTGGTGTCCATGGGCGAGCTGGGATCCTGGTTGCGCAGCTGCGTGACCAGGAGCGACATGAACGCCTCGGAGTCGAGGGTCTGCTTCGGCGCCCGGGTGGGCGTGGTGGTGTACATGCCGGTGGCTGCCGGGGCGGCAACTGCGTCGATGGTCACGATGGTCTCTCTTCTGCTCAGGCCAGGATGTCGATGGTGTGCGTGCTTCCGAAAACGGGGGCACGGAACTGGTTCGGGGTGCTGTCGCCGGCGCCTCGGCCGCGCTCGGTGCGAGCCTCGGGCTGCGGCCGGTCCTGCCGGTTCGCGGAGGGATCGGAGGGCGAGTCGTGTGCGGACAGGTCGAGGTGGGCGTTCAGCCCGCCTCCCGAGAGGTCACGGCGCAGGTCGGGCAGGATGGCGCGCAGGGCGTCCCTGGCCAGGTCGGTCGGGGCGAAGAGTTCGACCCGGATGTTGTCGCCGTTTACATGGGCGCGCACGGTGACGGGTCCGAGGTTGTCGGGACTGACGCTGATCGTGAGCACGTGGTTGCCGTTGGCGGCTCCGGCCAGGCTGAACAGCGGTCGGGCGACCTGCGCGGCCAGCGGTGCGGCCGGGGTGGGCGCGGCGGGCGCCGATGCGGCGGCGGCCGTGGCGGGCGCCGCTGCCGGAGCTGTGGTGACGACGGCGCCGGCCGGAACCGCCACGGTTGCGGGGGCGGCAGCGGCCTCGTCGACCGGAGCCGCGGCTTCGGTGCCGGTTCGGAGGCGGGCAGTGGCGACGGCCACGGCCGCACCGAAGGGCGCGGCCCCGGTGGCCGGAACGAGCCCGGCAAGGGCGGCCGTGGCGCCGGGAGCCGTGGCCCCGGTGACAGTGCCGGTCGCGGCCGGTGAACCGTTCAGGGGCCCGGTGCCGGTCGGTGTTCCCGCTGCCGTTCCCGGCGCAGCCGTTCCCGCACCGGCCGCGGCCACGGTCGCGGTCGCGGCAGCGGTCGCGTCGATGCTGCCTGCTGCGGTCGAGCCTGCAGCAGCGTCGACTCCCGTGGTTTCGGCCGATTTCGTTGCCGCGGCGGTGGACGTCGGGACGGCAGCGGTGCGGAGGGCCGGAACGGCTCCGGCGGCGACAGCCGCGGTGGCTGCAGCCGTGGCTGCGCTCGTGCCCGCATTGCCGACGGGAATCGCGGCGGAAGCGCCGAGGCCCCCGGCATCGTCCGACCCGGTGCCCGAAGCAGTGTCCTCCGACGTGGTGCCTGCGGGGCGTGACTGGGCGGACAGGACAAGGTCGGCGGCCGTGGGCGTCACCGTCACGACGGTCGCCGGGACGATTGCCCGGAAGGCCAGAGCCGGGTCGCCCGAGGAATCACGGGACGCGGCCGCGTCAGCGGGCGTGTCTGTACCGGTGGCGACCGGCACGGGCGCGACGTCCGGAGCTGGGCTGCCAACGGAAGCGGGCGAGATCGTGGACGGCGTCGTCGCTGCAGCGGCTGCTCCCCCGCGGTGGCTCGGTTTGCCTGCGTCGAGCTTGCCGGCGTCCGGCTGGGGGCGCTTGGCCGGCGAAGCAGAATTCGCAGCGCGGTCCACAGCGCGAACCGCAGTGCGATTCGCTGACCGGTCGGGGGCGGCATCCGTGGCCGGCTCGTGACGGGCGCCGCTATTGGCCGCCGCGCCGCGGGCGTCGAGGGTGCCCTGCATGACCTGCGCGAACGCGCCGGCGCCTCTTGCCGCGGCACCGGACGGGGTGCCGGCCTGGCCGCGGGACGGCGCGGGTGCCGCGGCCGGAACGGCCGAGCGGAGCAGGGACGTGTTCATCGGGAACCGCCCTTCAGCAGGGAGGCGAAGGCGGCGTTGACCAGATCGGTCGAGCCTGCCGCGGCGGCCGGGGCATCCGGGATGACGCGGCGGATCGTGGTGATCTCCGAGTCGTCCATGTAGGCCTCGACCTTGCTGACCGTGCGGCCCTCGTAGGGCGCGTGGATCACCTTGTGGTCGCCGGCGTAGATGAGGATGTGTTCGCCGCCGCCGGTGACGATGAGGTCGCCCGGTTTGGCCTCGGCCAGCGAGGCAACCTCGGTGCCGATCTTCATCTGACCGGAGACGAGCCGCGGCACCGTGATGCCCATGTCCGCGTAGACCTTCTGCACGAGTCCGGAACAGTCCATTCCGCTCTGGTCTTCGCCGCCGAAGACGTAGGGCACGCCGAGGTACTTCTCCGCGGCCTTCACGACGCCCTCGCCGGTGGCGCTGCCGGGATTCGCGGCGGCAGTGCCGGTCGCCGCGGTGCCGGAGGCGGAGGCCAGTGCGTCGGCGAACGTGCTGGAGGAGGCGCTGCCCGCGGCGGTGGCCCTCGTCGCCTTGGCCGTGGCGGCCACCGTCGACAACTGGTCCAGGGTGGCGCGGATGTCACTGACCCGGCTCAGCATCGCGACCATCGTCATCGGAACATACCGTTGCGGTTGCGGTGCCAGGAGGTGGACGCGATCTCGTCGAGGATGGTCTGTTCGGCGTGCAGGTCTTCGGCGCTGACGAGCTCGCCGTGCCGACCCTCGAGCTTCTCGAGGCTCACCGACTCCGCACGGGTGGCGTCGTAAGCGGCCTGCGCCTCGCCGACGGCAACCTGGTGGTTGCGGCCGAGGGCATCCATTTCGGCGAGCATGCTGCGGGTGGAGGCGCGGGCCGCGGCGACCGCGTAGAGGGTGTCGGCTCCGGTGACGCTGCTGGGCAGCACCTCGAGGGTGGCGCGGGCCTGAGCCCGGCGCAGGGTGTTGGCCTTGGCGACGGCGTTGGCGGCGGCAAGGTCGCCGGCGGCCTGGTCCTGCTGGAGGTGCCTGAGGCGAAGGAGTCCGGCGAGTGCGAAGGTGCGAGCCATCAGAGGCCTCCGAGCTGCCCGGTGAGGGTGGTGAGCTGGTCCCAGGCGAGGGCAGCCGAGGTCTGGTCGTCCATCCGCTGCTGGAGGAACGCGTTGATCGCGCCCTCATGGGCCACGGCGGCGTCGACGAGCGGGTTCGTGCCGGTGCGGTAGGCACCCACGTCGAGCAGGTCCTGGGCGCTGCGGCGAGCCGCCAGCACCTTGCGAAGGAAGCCGGCGACCTCGTTCTGCCGCGGGTTGTTGACCCGGGAGGCAACGCGGGAGATCGAGGCGAGGGCGTCGACGGACGGGAAATGGCCGGTCACCGCGAGCTTGCGGTCGAGCACGACGTGGCCGTCGAGGATGGACCTGGCGGCATCCGCGATCGGCTCGTTGTGGTCGTCGCCGTCGACGAGCACCGTGTACACGCCGGTGATCGACCCGGTCTCGTCGGTGCCGGCGCGCTCGAGCAGCCGGGCGAGGAGGGAGAACGTGGAGGGCGGGTAGCCCCGGGTGGCCGGCGGTTCGCCGACCGACAGGCCGATTTCGCGCTGGGCCATGGCCACGCGGGTGAGCGAGTCCATCATCAGCATGACGTCGGCGCCCTGGTCGCGGAACGACTCGGCGATGCGGGTGGCGACGAAGGCCGCGCGCAGGCGCATCATGGCCGGTTCGTCGGAGGTGGACACCACGACGATCGAGCGAGCGAGGCCTTCCGGTCCGAGGTCGTCCTCGAGGAACTCGCGCACCTCGCGGCCGCGCTCCCCCACCAGGGCGATGACGGACACCTCGGCATCGGTGCCCCGGGCGATCATGGACAGCAGCGACGACTTGCCGACGCCCGAGCCGGCGAACAGGCCCATCCGCTGGCCCTTTCCGACGGTGGTGAGGGTGTCGAGCACGCGCACGCCGAGCTGGAGCGGCGTGACGATGCGGGAGCGCGCCATGGCGGAGGGGCTGTCGTGGTCGAGGGAGACCCGGCCGGCGACGACGAGCGGTCCCTTGCCGTCGATCGGGCGGCCGAGGCCGTCGATGACGCGACCGAAGAGGCCGGTGCCGGTCGGCACGAAGTTCGGGGCGCCGTCCGAACGGGCCGGGGCGCCGACCCGGATGCCGGTCATCCGGCCCAGCGGCATGCAGCGGATGCCCTCACGGGTCGTTGCGACGACCTCCGCATCGACCTCGCCGTGCTCGCCGATGGTGACGAGGTCGCCGATGGCGGAGTTGAGGCCGCGCACCTCGAGGCCGAGGCCGACGATGGAGGAGACGACGCCGACGCGCTGCGGCCGGGCCGCGGCCAGGGCCGAGCCGAGCTTGGCGGCGTGCGGCTGCCAGGTGAGGGTCATGAGGCGCCGCCGAGGAGCACGGCCTTTGCCCGGGCGAGGGCGGTGCCGATGCGGGCGTCGAGGAACCCGTCGGGGAACTCGGTGATCGCGTCGCCGCGGGCAAGGGTGGGGTCCGCGGCGAAGTCGACGCCGGCCTGGGCGCGGGTGGCCGGGTCGAGTACGGCCAGGTCATCGGGGTTCATCCGCACGGAGTGCGGCTGGGCGGCGGTCGAGTGGTCGAGGGCGCGGCCCAGGGCGAACCGGGCTGAGTTCTCGGCGTCGTCGAGTTCGTGGCCGATGATCGCTTCGGCGAGGTCGAGGGCGGTGCTGACGAGGGTGTTCTCCGCGTCGCGCAGCACCGGGACCGTGCGCTCGTCGAGGGCGGCGGCGGCGGCACCGAGCACGGCGACGGCGTGGTCGACCCGGGCCTGGCCGTGGCTCACGGCCGCGGCGTGCTCGGCTTCGAGGCGGGCCGCCCTGGCGGCGACCTCCTCCGCGGCGGCGCGGAGCCCGGCGGCGTAGCCGGCGGCGTGGCCGCGGGCGCGAGACCGATCGTCGTCCTGGTTGCCGGTGGTGTCCCGGTTGACGTCGCGGAGGGCGGGGAACGACAGGGTGGAGAATCCGGAGTTAGACGACATAGTCATCCTCGTCTGCTCGCTGCACGGTGATGCTGCCCTGCGCGGCCAGGTCGCGGATGGCGCGAACGATGGTGGCGCGGGCCTCTTCGACCTGCGACACCCGCACGGGCGCCATGGCCTTGACCTCGTCGTCGAGGATCTCGCGGTTGCGCTCGGACAGGTTGGTGCGGATGGTCTCGACGACTCCCTCGGTGGAGCCCTTCATCGCGACGGCGAGCACGGCGGCGTCGATGCCGCGGAGAACCTGCTGCACGTCGCGGCTCTCGAGCTTGACGATGTCGGCGAAGGTCAGCATCCGGGACCGCACCTCTTCGGCCAGGATCGGGTCGCTCGCGTCGAGTGCCTCGAGCAGGGCGCGTTCGGTGGCCACGTCGGCGCGGTTGATGATGTCGACGAGGGGCTGGATGCCGCCGACCACGGCGGTGGTGTCCCTCGACGAGGAGATGGCGCCGACCCGGCCCTTGAGCGTGTCGGTGACGACTTTGATCGCCTCGGGGGTGGCGGTGCCCATGGTGGCGATGCACTGGGCGACTTCGGCGGGCAGGGAACCGTCGAGGCCGGCGAGCACGGCGGAGGCGTGTTCGGGGCGCAGGTGAGCCAGCACCAGGGCGATGGTCTGCGGCAGTTCGCCGTCGAGCAGGGTGAGCACCTGGAGCGGTTCGGCGGTGTCAAGGAACTCGAAGGCCTTGCCGGCCATCGACGACGCCACCCTCGTCATCACGCCGGCGGCCTTCTCAGCGCCGAAGGATGCCTCGAGCAGGCCGACCGCGAACGCATGGCCGCCGCGCGGGTTGCGGGCGCCCTTCACGGTGATGTCGTGGAACTCGAGCACCGTCGTCTCGGTGACCTCGGGGTCGACCCGGCGCAGCTGCACGATCTCGGCGGCGATGTCGGCGGCCTCGGCCTCGGTGAACTGCTTCATCACTTCGGAGGCGCGCTGGCGGTCCATGTTCATCAGGACGACGGCGACCTTCTGCGTTCCCGTGAGGGGAACCTTCACCTCGATCATGCGGGCTGCCGGTCATCCATCAGGCCGCGGAGGAACTCGGCGGTGCGGGCCGGGTCGCGCTGGGCGAGGGAGTCGATCTCGACCCGCATCCGGTCGGCTTCGCCGGTGGCGCCGCTGACGCCGTAGGCGACGGTGGGGGTCGGGTCGATCATGATCGGGCTGTTCTGGGCGGTGATCCCGAACGGCACGTTCGCCGCGGCGAGCACCGGACGGGCCTCGAGCAGTTCGTCGAGTTCGATCGCTTCCCGGCTCTGCCGGCGCGAACGACGGGCATAGAGGATGAGGCCGAGCACGAAGGTGATGACGATGCCGGCGGTGATGATGCCGATGCGCACGATCTCCGCGAAACGATCGGCGGCGGCGGAGGCGTCGGCCGCTTTCAGGGCGGTGGCGGCATCCGTGGCGCCGGCGGCGTTGAAGCTGACGACCTCGACGGTGACGGCGTCGCCGCGCTTGGCGTCGATGCCGGCGGCCGAGGAGACCAGGGACGTGACGTCGGCGACGTTGAGCTTGCCGACGGTGTCGGCGTTCACGGCGACGGAGACGGTCTGGCGGTTGATCTGGCCGGCCGGGATGGTGCGGGTCTCGGTGACCTTGTTGACGGCGTTGTTCTTGGTGGTGTCGGCGGAGGTGAATGACCCGTCTTTGCCGGTGCCGGCCGGCACGGCGATATTGTCGGGGCCGAGCACTCCGGCCGCGGCACCGCTGGCACCGGCGCCGGAGTAGGTCTCGGTCTTGACGGCCTCGTTGAGCGCGGGCGCGCCCGTGGGGGTCGTGAAGGACTCTTCGACCCGCTGGGCGGACTGGGTGCTCATGTCGGCGGCGACGACGACGGTGGCGTTGCCCGGTCCGACGACCTTGTCGAGCATGGCCTGCACTGCGCCGCGCACGCGCTGCTCGTAGTCGCCGGCCTGCTGGTCGGAGGAGCCGGTGGCGCCGACGCCGACGGCGGAGAGCACGACGCCCTTGGCGTCGATGACGGCCACGTCGGTGGGCTTCATGCCGTCGATCGAGGCGCTGGTCAGGTGCACGATGGCCTGCACCTGGTCGGAGTTGAGAGTGACGCCGGTCTGAGTTTCGACGAAGACGGATGCGGTGGGGTCGGTCTTCTCCGACGCGAACACGGTGTCCTTGGGGATCGCAAGGCGCACGGAGGCGGTTTTGACGCCCTTCATGGCCTGCACGGTGTTGGCCAGTTCGCCCTCGAGCGCCCGCTTGTAGGTGACCGACTGCTGGAACTCGGAGGCGGTCACGCCCATCTTGTCGAGGAGTGAGTAGCCGCCGGTGGTCGAGGAGGGCAGGCCGGCCGCGGCGCTCTTGAGGCGTTCGTCGTAGACGTTCTCCTGCGGCACCATGATCGTGGCGCCGCCGTCGCTGAGCTCGTAGGGCACGTTGTCGGTGCGCAGCTGGTCGACGATGGTGTTCGCGTCGGAGCCGCTGAGGCCCGAGAACAAGGGCGTGTAGGCCGGCTTGGTGGCCCACATGGTGAGGGCGGCGATGCCGAGCGCGAGCACGGCGACCCCGATGATGGCGACCGTGCGCTGGGCGACGGTGAATTCGCGGATGTTGCGGGCGATGTTCTGGAAGGCCGACGTAATGGGGCGGGGCATCAGGCCTGCATCCTCATGATCTCGTTGAACGCGTCGACACCCTTGTTGCGCACGGCGGCGACCAGTTCGAGGGAGACCTGCGCCCTGGTCGACGCGATCGTGGCGGAGTGGATGTCATTGAGGTTGCCGGTGACCGCCTGCACCGCGAGGGTGTTGGAGCTGGACTGCAGGGCCTGCAGGTTGTCGACCGCGCCGGCAAGGGCGGAGCCGAAGCCCGCGCCGTCGGCGGGCTGGCTGTTCTGCACGCTGGGCAGGTAGCCGGTGCCGGCCACGGACTGCACCATGGGGATTGCGCCGATGGCCATCAGCCACGTCCGATCTGAAGTGCTGCCTCGTAGCTGGTCTTGGCGCGGTCGACGACGGCGGCGTTGGCCTGGTAGCCGCGCTGGGCCATGATCAGCTCGCCCATCTGCTCGCCGAGGTCGATGTCGGGGCGACGGACGTTGCCATCGGCATCCGCCATCGGGTTGCTGGGGTCATTGGTCAGAATGCCGGTCTCGGAGCCGAGCGCCGTGCCGGAGACGTAGGCGCCGGTGACCCCCTGGCCCTCCTGGGCGACGATGTAGCGGGCCTGGAAGGCCTTGCCGCTGGTGGGCGTGACCGTGTTGACGTTGGCGATGTTGTCGGCGACCGCGTCGAGCCACTTGCGGTGCAGGGTGAGGCCGGTGCCGGCGATGCCGATCGCGTCGATGGCCATCAGCTGGTCCGCATCGCGGAACGCATGGCGGCGAACGGGGTGTTGACGGCCTGGGCCGCGAACTGGTAGCGCAGCACCGTCTCCGTGTTGGAGAGCGTCTCGGTGTCGAGGTTGACGTTGTTGCCGTCGAGCCGGGTGGGCTCGAGCGAGCTCGCCGTGGTCGCGTTCGTGCGACCGTCGCCCGCTTCGACCGACTTGGCCAGGGCAGCCTCGAAGGCGACGCGCTTGGCGTGGTAGTTGGGGGTGTTGACGTTGGCGATGTTGTTCGCGATGGTGCGCTGGCGCAGGGCCAGTCCGTCCAGTGCGCTGGAGAGCGCGGTGGCGGTCACGGATTCGAGCACGGTTTCCCGATTCGTCGTCAAATGAAGACGGCCGATCCGTGGCCTGAGGTTGAGCTATCCCTGCTCGTTCCTAGCTATCGACCACCGCGTTAGCAAAGTAAGGGGATTCTTAGGAAGAAATTGTGGACAATACCCCGATCCCGCTGTTTCATTGGGCGGTGTGCCTCATTCTGGGGGATGTGTGAGAGGCGCCTCGAAACCTGTTCCAGCACCCCGGCGGCGACCGGCCGGGTCAGAAGGGGGCGGGATCTGGCTCGGGAGGCTCGTTCGGTGGCGGTTCCGAGGCAGCGGGTGCGGCCGGGGCCGGTGTCGACGCATCCGTGGGCGAAGGTGTGGTGTGGATGTTGGTGGCGGGCTCGGTGGTGAAGGTGCGCCCGGTCGGAGAGGTCCATTGCAGGTTCCCGTTCTCCAGGTGGGTCACGGTCCAGCCGGTTTCGCTCTTGAGGCCGTGGCAGCCGGGGCAGAGGTGGGCGAGGTTATCGTGCGCGGAGAGGCCGTCGAATTGCCAATCGAGGGAATGGTCGAGGTCGGAGTGGGCGGCCGGTTTATTGCAGCCGGGGAATCGGCAGGTCTCGTCGCGAAGTCGGAGCCACCGCTTCAACGCTTTCGGCACCTTGTAGTGGTCCCGGCCGACGGAGAGCACGATGCCGGTCTCGGGGTGGGTCAGCAGCCGGGTGAACCCGGCCGCTCCGCCGGCGAGTCGCCGAGCCGTGTCGGGATCGATCGGCCCGTACCCCTCGAGGTGGCCGGGCTCCTCTGACCGGCCCATCAAGGTGAGCACCGGCACGGTCACGTTGACCGTGGCCCGGATCCCGGCACCCACGCCGGCGGGGGTGACTCCGTCGAGGAGCAGGTCGGTGAGCACGTCCGCCCGGAGTTGGCTGAGAGTGCGGGTTTCTTCGGCGCCTTGCAGGCTGAGCGCCGCGACCGTGAGCCGGAGGTAGGCAGCCTGCACTCGTTCGGCGGAGTCGTAGAGCCAGAGCGATGCCATTCCGTCGGCTTCGGCCTCGATCATCACCGCGCGGTCGAGGACGGACACCGTGTGCCGGGCCAGGACCGTCTCCGGGTGCAACCGTTCCCGAAGCACCCGCGCCTTGTACTTGAGCTTGGACGCGGTCAGGTGCCCGGCCGTGCGCAGCAGTGCGGCCTCGAACGCAGGTTTGCCGGCAGGCGGTACCGTCCACGCCTGGCCGATAAGCACCTGCGCGTGCCGGTAACTGATCTCCCCAGACTGCAGCGCGGCCCGGGTCGCCGGCAACTCATTGGCCAGGGCGCGGCTCTCCGCGATCAGGTTCTCCGCGGTGCGCTGCGGGAACCGCAAGGTCACCGCCAGCTCGCTGACGAACTCCCGCTGCGCGACCATCGCCGCCGACCACCGGCCGCCCGGCACGGCCCGACTCGCGGCCGTGGCCTCGCTGAACTGACGTGCCTCATCCACCAGCGCCGCCCGCCGCGCACACGCGGCCGCAATCTCACGCTCGGCCGCCGCGATGGCATCGAAACGGATGCCGAGCGCCTCCTGCCGGGCAATGAATGCTGCTGTCATGCGAGTCACTTTACGGGCACCCACCGACATTCCCGGGCGTGGAAAATCACCACGGATCAACTGTGGATAAGCTGATCAAACCTATAATGTGGAGGACAAGGGCGCGGCCGCGGGGCGACATCCGGTGTTCCGCGGAGGGCCGCCGTCGCCGCTACGAGAACGGCAGCACGCTACCGCGCCCGCGGGTGCGGGTTGCGGAAACGGGTGCGGGCTGGGCCGGACCTGGTCTCGACAGGCTCGACCACCGGCACGGCTCGCGGGACACACCTGGTCTCGACAGGCTCGACCACCGAGAGGCGTGACCGCCGAGAGGCGTCACCAGCGGGATGGGCCGGCGGGTCAGCCGGCTACGTCGAGGTAGACCGCGTGCTCGGTGTGCTGGGTGGAGAGGATGTTGCGCACGGCGGCGAGGTGCACGCTGGCCGAACGCCGGGCATCCTCGAGCTCGCGGATGAGTTCGAGCTGGCCGGCGAGCAGGCGCCGGGCGCGTGCCTCGAACTCGGCGGGCATCTGGCCGAGGTGCTCAGGGGCGAGCCATTGCACGCCCGGGTAGGGCTTCTCCCCCGGCGCGACGAGCACCGCGTCGCGGGCGCCGGAACCGAGGCTCGTCTCGAGCTGGTTCAGCACCTCGAGCCACTCGTCGGCGCTGCTCGACTGCCTAGGCAATTCCGAGCTCCCCACCGAGGTGAGCGGACATGGTCTGGGCCGGAACGAGTTCTGCTGCCTCGTGCCAGGTCTGGCGCAGCGGCTCGAGCAGCGCGATGCTCTCGCGGGTGCGGTCGACGTCGCGGTGGATGTTCGCGCTCATCAACGAGTTCGACACGTAGGTGTAGATCGCGAACAGGCCCTCGCCGCCTTCCCACGCCGCAACGTTCAACGACGTGGACAGCTCGGAGACGATCGCCTGCGCGTGCAGCAGGTTCTCGGATGCGACCTGCCAGTTCTCGACCACCTGCGCGGCTTCCGCGCGGTTCAGGTCGAGCAGGAGACGATCGTAGAGCATCGTCAGCAGTCGAACGGGGGTCGCGGAAAGCACAGCCTCGCGGTTCAACTGCGCCCGCCGTGCCTGGGTTCCGCCCATCATGCTCATTACGGCCATCATCATCCTGTCGAAGTTGAACTGCTGAGCCCGGCGACCTGTGCGCTCAGCCATGTCGACTGGGCCTTCATGGCGCTGAGCTGGGTTTCCAGAGCGGTGTAGGTGCTTTGCAGGGTGGCGCGTCGGCTGGCGAGACTGAGATCCCAGGCGTCGATGCGATTGCCCATGTCACGGACCGAGGTCTGCTGGCCGGTGATCTTGGTGGTGAGCTGCCCGGAGTACTTGTCTGAGGCATCCGTGGCCGCGGTGGCGACGCGGGTCGCGATCTCCTGAACGGCCGCCTTGACGGTGACGGGGTCCTTGGCCAGGGCCGCGGCAAATTTCGCCGGGTCGAATTCCATGGTGCCGCTTTTGGTGATGCTGATGCCGTATTCCGACGGGGAGTGACCGTTGATCGGAGCCGATGCGGCCGTCAGAAGCTTCTGCTTCACGTCGCGCACCCCGGTGTCGCCCGTGAACACGCCGGCCGACACGACCGCAGCGCCCGAGGCATTGGTGCTGTTGACGACGACGGACTTCGTGGAAATGCTCGCGAATATTGCGTTGAGGGAGCCGACGAGGTCGCTCGCGACGGTGCTGATCTTCGCGTCGTCCTGGGCGACGGTGATGCTCACCGGCGTGGCCGACACGGAAGAGACGGTGAGCGACATTCCGGGGAGGATCCCCGCGAACGTGTTCGTCGCCGAGGTGACCTTCTGTTCGGCCGCTGTGCCGGCCCAGAGGGTGATCTCGGCGTCCTGCGCGGCCTTGATCTCCGTCATCGGCACGGTCGTACCCGACAGGGTGAAGCCCGCCGCGGCTCCCGGCGCGGTCGCCGTGAACTGGAGGCGGAAACCCGCCGTGCCGACTGCGACCTTGGTTGCCGTCACTCCGGCCCCGGCCTGGTTGACCGCCGAGACGACGTCGTCGAGCGAGGTGGATGCGGCGGTGACCGTCGTGACGGTGCCGTTGGTACCGGTGATGGTGAAGTTTGTGTCGGGCCACGCCGTGACCGCGCCGGAGACGGTGACCTGGTTCTGGGCGAGCTTGCCGACGACAAGGTCGAGCTGGCCGGCCTGCACACCGGTCGAAGTGGTGACGACGACGCCGGCGGAACTGCTGGTGGCGGAGTACAGATCGAGGGCTGCCGGCTTCGTGGCGCTCGTGGCGCTCGTGGCCAGCGACGCAACCTGGGCGTTGAGGCCCTGGAGCGCGGTGATGAAGTTCTGGGAAGTGGCGACCTTCGCCTTCAGCTGGGTCTGCGGTCCTGCCTCGATCTTCATCAGGCTGTTGATGAGAGAGGTCGTGTCGAGCCCACTGACGAGGCCGTCGATTCCGCTGGTCATGGTGTCCTCTCCTGCTGGGATGATGCTGTGGTGCGTTGTACTGGTGCAAACGTGAATGGCTGGTGGTGGCCGAGGGATGAGGTCCAGTTCATCTCTCGGTCACCACCAGCCATAGTTCACCGTGCGGTTTCCCGAAAGGTTCAGCTACGCCGGGTTAGCGGAGGAGCGACAGAACGCCCTGGGCGGACTGGTTGGCCTGCGCGAGCATGGCGGTACCGGCCTGCGAGAGGATGCTGGAACGGGTGTACTTGACCATTTCCTCGGCCATGTCGGTGTCGCGGATTCGCGAGCCGGCAGCGGTGAGGTTCTCCTTGGAGACGGCCAGGTTCTTGATGACGCTCTCAAACCGGTTCTGGTTGGCACCGAGTTCAGCGCGAGACGTGGAGACTGCCTTGATGTTCGTGTCCAAGGTGCTGATGGTCGTCAGTGCCGCGGCGCTGTCTGCAAAGCCCGCGGCAGCGAGGCCCGAGACAGTCGTGCCGATTGCGGCGACGTCGGTGAAGTCCACCGCGATCTGGTCCGCGGTTGCGGAGCTTCCGGCGCCAACCTGGAAGGTCAGCGTCGTCTTCAACGCAGGAGCCACCGGCGCTGCAAGCAACTTGGTGCCGTTGAAGTTCGTGGACTCGCTGATCCGGGTGAGCTCCTTGCCCAGCGCGGTGACCTCGGTGGCGATCGCCTTGCGAGAGTCAGCGTTGTTCGAGTCGTTACCGGCCTGGACGGCAAGGTCACGAACGCGCTGCAGGATCGAGGTGACCTCGTTCAGGGAGCCTTCTGCGGTCTGGATGACCGACACACCGTCCTGGGCGTTGCGGCTGGCGACCGTGAGGCCACCGACCTGCGACTTGAGGCCCTCGGAGATGGCCAGGCCTGCTGCGTCATCCGCTGCGCGGTTGATGCGGAGACCACTGGAGAGCTTCTCCAGGGACTTGGACATGTCGTTCTGCGTTGCGGCCAGGTTGCGGTAGGTGTTGTTTGCCGCGAGGTTGGTGTTGATCTGCATACCCATGATGAGTTCCTCCGTGATGTGGGTGGTGGTGCGCCGACCCATCCATGGGTTGACACCTTGAGCTATCGGCCCCGGGCGGGATCGCGTTAGCCGTTCAGCGAAAAAACTTTCGGGCTACGCGGACTCGGCCGCATAGAGCGAGCCGGCCGAGGTGGCCAGGCCGAACATCGACTGGTCCGCGAGGCGGGCCAGGTAGGCGCTGCGACGGGCCGGCGCGATGCGGGACTCCGGCACGTACTCGGCGTCGGCGTCGTCGGCGTAATGGGTGCCCATGCCGTCACGGAGCAAACGGATGGCCTCCGCGCGCTGCTGGGACACGGCCGAGTGGGTGATCCCCAGCTCGGCGGCGATCTCCTTGACCGAGCGGTCATCGAAGTAGACCTGCTGGACGATCTCGCGCATCTTCTCCGGCAGGGCGTCGATCGCCGCGCGCAGGAAGGCCAGGCGTTCGGCGGAGAGGAGGGACTCCTCGGGCAGTTCCGTGCCGGAGACCAGGAACTCGGCCGTGGCGTCGTCGAGGGTGGAGAGCGTGCGCTCGGAGTCGGCAAGGCCGGCGGCGGCGGTCTCGCGGTCGACGCCGAGGGCTGCTGCGACCTCGTCGACCGAGGCGGCGCGGCCGAGGGCGGCGGCGAGAGTCTCCTGAACGGCGCGGGTTTCCTTGATGCGGCGGCGGGCCATCCGGGTGGCCCAGTCGTTCGAGCGCATCTCGTCGGCGAAGGCGCCGATGATGCGACGACGGGCGAAGGCGCCGAAGGGAACGCCGAGTTCGGTGTTGAAGGCATCCGCTGAGGTGATGAGGGCGAGGGCTCCGGCCGAGGCCAGGTCGTCACGGGAGAGGTGGCGCGCCTTGGCCCACACTTCGGAGACGAGGTAGCCCACGAGTGGGAGGTTCTCAATCACCAGCTGGTTGCGTTCTGCCCGATTCACAACGGACCTCCCTGGATGCTCAAACGGACGGGGTACGGATCGAGACTGGCGGGCCAGGTCGAGCGCGTTTTGCCGGGTAAGCACGGGGACTGTATGGAGCTGTGGAGCGGGGTTTCGGGGCCCCGGCGAGAGGATTTCTCTCCCGCTGGTTAAAACGTATTGGGGCGGCACGTCAGAGAACCGGAGCGGCTCCCCCCACTATGGGAAAAAAGACCCCCAATACGGGGCGGATCACCCCGTAACGGGGCACATTCGCCGCGCTGGTCCGCGGATTTTGTCCTCCTTTTGGTGGACACGCACGGGGCCGGGCTGACAGTCTGTTTCCCATTCATCACTAACCGTGGCTGCCACCGTGCCGATAGTGCCTCTCAGAAGCCGGAGTCCACGCGTTGAAGCGTGTCACCCGGCACGGAATCGAGAGGCAGGTGGAGGACACGTGGGCGCCAATGAATTGTCAGCGTTGCTGTGGCGCGAACGAGAACTCCTCGAACTGCTGATCTTCAAGCTCGACGAGGAACAACTCCTGCTCACCAACGGCAAGACCCGCTGGCTCCAGCAGGGCACCCGCGAGGTCGAACAGGTTCTCGGCCACGTGCGCGAGGCCGGCCTGGCCCGCTCCGTCGAGGTGTCCGCCCTGGCCGCCGAATGGGGAACCGCCGAAGACGCCACCCTGCGCGAACTCGTCGCCCACGCCCCCGTCGGCCCCTGGACCGAGATCATGGCCTCGCACCTCAAGGCGCTCGGCGAGCTGACCACCCAGATCAAGGAGCTGCGCGACGTCAACGAGCAGCTGCTCCGGGCCGCCGCACGCTCCAGCCAGGAAACGCTTGCCGACGTGCGCACCAGCACGAACACCTACGACTCCCGCGGCACGTCCGACGTGCGCACCGCCGCATCCCGACTGTTCGACCAGATTCTGTGAGGATGCCGCGATGAGCACCTTCGGCGGACTGAACACCGCGTACACCGGCCTGATCGCCGCCCGCAAGGGCCTCGAAGTCGTCGGCCAGAACATCGCCAACGCCAACACCCAGGGCTACACCCGCCAGCGCATCACGACATCGTCCGTCGACGCGATCAGCCGGGTCGGCCTGATGAGCGCCGGCGTGCAGGCCGGCCAGGGCGTCAACGTCGACGGCGTCGCCCGCCTCGGCAGCGCCCAGCTGGATGCCCAGGTGCGCTCCTCCGCGGCCGTCGCCGGATACTCCGCCGTTCGTTCCAACGCGCTGACCGCGGTCGAAGCGTCGATGAATGAGCCCGGCAAGAACGGCCTCTCCGCCCAGCTCGATGAATTCTGGGCGGGCTGGCACGACGTGTCCAACTCCGCCGGCGACGCCGCCCCCGCCGGAGTGCTCCTCGGCCAGGCCGCCGTGGTCACGACACAGATCGCCCAGGGTTACCAGGCCGTCGCCAACCAGTGGTCGACCACCCGCACCAGCGTCGACGGCATGGTCAGCGAGATCAACAGCACGGCCACCCAGGTCGCCGCGCTCAACGTGCAGATCCGAAACGCCCAGACCGCCGGCGGCGGCGCCAACGAACTCCTTGACAAGCGCAATACCCTCACCACGACTCTTGCCGCCCTCACCGGCGGCACCGTCGTCGACCGGGGCGACGGCACCGTCGACGTGCTGGTCGGCGGCAACGCCCTCGTCACGGGCGACTCGGCCCAGAAGCTCGTGGCCATCGGCGCGAAGTCGATGACCGAAGCCGGCGCAACCCCTCACGTCGAATGGGCGGCCCACCCGGGCAGCGCCGTCGCCGTCGACGGCGGCGAACTGGCCGGTGCGATCTCCCTGCTCGCCCCCGCCGTAACCTCCGGTGCCGGCGCGGGAACCGGCGGCGCCCTGGCCGAGACCGCCGAGTCGTACAACCGGTTCGCCACGGACCTGGCCACCAAGGTCAACCTGATCTACAACAAGGGCACCAACTCGACCCTGCCGGGCGGGGATTTCTTCCGGGTCGCGGCCGGCGTCCCCGCGGCACTCGGCCTCGGCGTGATCCCGACGAACGCGTCCGAGCTTTCCACCGGCCTCGCCGCGATCGGCGCCCTCGACGGTTCCGTCGCCGACGAGCTCGCCCAGCTCGGCGCGGGCAAGGCCGTCGCATCCGCCGGTCCGCCTCCCGTCCTCGTGAAATCGCCCTCGACCGACTGGTCGAACTTCGTCACGAGCCTCGCCGTGACCACGCGCACCGAACTCCAGCACGCCTCGCTCGCCGACATCACGTCGACCGCCGCCGTCGGCGCGCAGCTCTCGAACGCCTCGGTCGACCTCGACGAGGAGAACGTCAACCTGCTCATGTTTCAGCACGCCTACCAGGGCGCCGCCCGGGTGATGACGGCCGTGGACGAGATGCTGGACACCCTGATCAACCGCACCGGACTGGTAGGAAGGTAAGCCATGATCTCCCGCGTCACCACCCAGACCCAGATGCGCTCGGCACAGAGCAATCTACAGACCAACCTCGCCCGGATGGCCCAGCTGCAGGAGCGGGCATCCTCGCTCAAGGCCATCGAGCGGCCCTCGGACGACCCGTCCAAGGCTGCCGATTCCCTGGCCGTGCGCGCCGACCAGCGTGCCGTCGCCCAGTACAGCCGCAACGCCGAGAACGGCAACAGCTGGCTGACCACCGCCGACTCCGCCCTCTCGAACAGCACCGACATCTTGAACCAGGTGCGCGACCTCACCGTGCAGGGCGCCAACGACGGCTCCCTCTCGCAGACCGCGAAGGAGGCGATCGCCGTGCGCCTCGACGGCCTCAAGCAGGACCTGCTCAGCCAGGCCAACTCGAGCTACCTCGGCCGCACCGTGTTCGCCGGCAACTCGGATGCCGGCGTCGCCTTCACCGTCGACCCGACCACCAAGGTGGCCACGTTCAACGGCGCCGCGGGCTCCACCGTCGGGCGCCGGATCGACGCGGACACGACCATCAAGGTCGACGTCGACGGCGGCGAGGTCTTCGGCGTGAACGCGACGAACGCGACCTCGGTGTTCACGCTCATCGACAACATCAGCGCCGCCCTGCGCGGCACCCCTGGCACGGCCACCACGCCACCCACGCTGCCGTCCAACATCGGTCATTTCCTCACCGATGTGGACGCCCGGATGAAAACCGTGCTCACCGCCCAGGCCGACGTCGGCGTGCGCCAGGGCCAGATCCAGAAGGCCGGCGACACCCTAGTGAAGCAGAAAGGCGCCCTCGAGGTGCAGCGCGCCTCGATCGAGGACGTCGACCTCGGCCAGGCGATCCTCGACCTCAAGCTCCAGGAAGTCACCTACCAGTCGGCCCTCGCTGTGACCGCCAAGGTGCTCCAGCCGACCCTGATGGACTTCCTCCGATGACTACGAACCGAGCGAGCAAAGCCACGATGAACGCCACCCTCACCTTCGTCTCCCCGCCTCCCGGGCTCGCGCCGCTGACCGAGTTCGCGCTGATCGAGATCCCCGGCGCGGCCGGCCTCTTCACGCTGCAGTCGGCCACCGACCAGCGCACCCGGCTGTTCGTGCTGGATGCCTCGGTCTACCTTCCCGACTACTCCCCCGTGATCAGCGACGACCAGGCCGGCTCGCTCGAGTTGTCCGACCCGGCCGACGCCCTCGTGCTCGTGGTGACCAACCCGGGCGAGAGCGGCACCACCGTGAACCTGATGGCTCCGATCGTGGTCAACTCGCTCACCGGACGCTGCGCCCAGATCATCCTCGACGGCCAGGACTGGCCGCTCCGCGCCGAGCTGGGGGCTCGCTCGGCCTAGGTTGCTCGATCGGGTCTCGACAGGCTCGACCACTGGCAAGGCTCGACCACCGGCGCCGCTTCCCTGTGTATAGTCTCAGAGTTTTTCGGGGTCAACCATGGCGTCCGATGCCCATGACGGGAATACCGTTGCGGGTATAGGACCAGGTGCCGCTGAACGATTCGCCGGGGCAGGTCCTCCAGGTAATGGAGCCGATCATGCACGATTTCGTCAGCATATTAGCCAGTCTCGACAGTCCGGGGATCTACCTCGGGTGGGGCGCCTTCCAGATCCAGCTGGGCAACCTGATCGTCATCCTCGTGATGATCCTGCTCTTCGTCCTGGCCCTCTTCCTGCCGTTCCCGAGTGGTCGGAAGCGCAAATGAGCCTCCGCGAGCACCCGGGCACGAACACCGACCCGGGCGCCACCCCCGAGGATGCCGACTACCACACCTGGACCGGCAAGGCGAGGGGTTGGCTGCTGCGGCGCCTCCCCGCCGACAAGCTCCTCCCCGAGGACCAGCCCAGCTACGTCGCATCCTGGATCTACGTGTTCGGCATGGGCGCGATCGTCTCCCTCGTCTTCATCCTCGCCTCCGGCGTCATCCTCGGCCTGAACGGCCCGGCCTGGTACCACGTGTCGGACCTCGGCCACTTCGTGAACAGCGTGCACCTGTGGAGCGTCGAGCTCTTCTTCATGACCATGGTCGTGCACCTCTGGGGCAAATACTGGATGGCCGCCTGGCGCGGCGGGCGCGCACTGACCTGGATCACCGGGATGGGCGCGTTCCTGGTCTCGATCGTGACCGCGTTCACCGGCTACCTGCTGCAGACGAACTTCGACTCGCAGTGGATCGCGTTCGAGGGCAAGGATGCGCTGAACGCCGCTGGCATCGGCGCCTGGTTCAACGTGGCCAACCTCGGCCAGATCTTCATGTTCCACATCATCCTGCTGCCGCTGGCCGTCGGCGCTGTCGTCGCCCTGCACGTCGTGCTGGTGCGGATGCACGGCGTGGTTCCGCCGCTCGAGGCCGCTGAGACCGACGCGCAGCTTCAACGCGGCGCGCAGGGCGACACCGGGGAGGCCGGGCGATGAGCACCACGAACCTGCGCGCATCCCGCGCCGACAAGGACGGCCTGGCTCGCCGCCCCTGGCGCGGCACCGTGCGCGAATACGACCTGTTCAAGGAACTCACGGTGGCCCTCGTCGTCATGGGCATTATCACCCTCGGCCTGTCCGCGGTCTTCGGGTCGCCCGACGAGCCGAGCGTCACCCTGAAGTCCTGGGCGATCGCCGCCCCCGCCGACTTCGTCGCCACCGCCACCGCCGAACTCGGCGGCACCAGTGAGACCGCCGGCTACGGACCGCCCTATAACAAGACCGCGGATGCGACCCAGACCCTCGGCCCGCTCGACCTGCAGAGCTTCTCCGGGGTTCAGCTCCCGATCGACACGGCCAACGACCTTGTGATCGACCCGCTCACCACCCTCAACTCGCCGCCGCCCGAACTGGCCGACTGGGTCACCGCGAGCGACGCCCAGCGCACCACCTGGACCACCGCCTACTCGGATGCCCTCACCAAGGCCACCGACAACGACCCTGCCAACGTGGCGGCCGGCGACTACGGACCGGTGCCGGTGCTGACGGACTCGCTGCTCACCACGGCGAAGCAGGGCGCGCTCGACGGCGTGCTCACGGCGAAGGACAAGTTCTACAACTTCGACTACACCCGCGGCACGCTGTTCCTCGGCGACGGGGCGTACTTCGGCGACCTGGCCACCGCCCAGCACCTCACCGGCGACCAGTGGGGCATGATGAACGAGACCGGGAACACGCCGGGCCAGTCCTGGCTGTGGCTGTTCTCGTTCTGGTACCAGGTGGAGCCGTTCGCCTCCGCCCCGAACGCCGACCTGCTGGTCGTGCTGATGATGCTCGTGCTCAGCGTGCTGCTGACGCTGGTGCCGTTCATCCCCGGCCTCCGGGACATCCCGCGCTGGATCCCGGTGCACCGGCTGATCTGGCGGGACTACTACCGCAGGCGCTGACCGGCGCACGCCGCTGCCGCTAGGCTGGTCGCTGACACCCTCACCGGTGTCAGCGACCTCGCACCGCGACAGCCCCGGCGTGCCGAACACGCCAGGGCAGAGGACGCACCCCGTCAACGATTCGACCGCCGCCCGCTTGAGGCCGACGGCCGAGTCGTTATCGCCGCGCCCCCGCGCGGCCGTCGAAGAGGTGTGCCATGGGTGACCCGTCCCGAACGAACGCGATCGAGCAGGGTGTCGTCAAGACCGAGCCGTTCCGGTCGTTCCTCCGCCTGCTCCGGCCCTACCGCGGCCGGCTCTCGCTCTCCACCCTCGCCTTCCTGGTCAAGGACAGCCCGGCCTGGGTGCTCCCGCCGCTGACCGCGGCGATCATCGACATCGTCGTCGCGCGCGGCCCCCTGCCCAGCCTGTGGTCGCTGGCTGGGCTGGCGACCGTGCTGCTCACCCTGAACTACCCGTTCCACATGCTCTACGTGCGCGGATCCAGCCGCGCCACCCGGTCGATGGCCGTGGATGTGCGCAACGCCCTCACCGAGCGGCTGCAGCGCTTGTCGATCGGGTTCCACAACCGGCAGAGCGCCTCGATCGTGCAGACCAAGGTGGTGCGCGACGTCGAGAACCTCGAGCTGATGATGCAGCAGGCGTTCCCGACCGTGCTGTCGACCGTGTTCACCCTCACCGGGGCGATCGTGATCACGGCGATCGCGGTGCCCGCGTTCGTGGGCGTCTTCGCGATCACCGTGCCCGTTGCCGCCCTGCTCGTGCGTTACATCCGCACCAGGGCGGGCGCGCGCAACGAGAACTTCCGCCTCGAGGTGGAACGGTTCTCGGCCGGCGTCGGCGAGATGGCCGCGCTCATCCCGATCACCCGCGGCCACGGGCTCGAGCTGGTGGCCTCGAAGCGGGTCGCCGGGCAGGCCCGCAGCGTCAGTGTCGCCGGGCAGGAACTGGACACCCTCAACGGCCGGTTCGGCGCGTTCTCCTGGGTCTCCTACCAGGTGCTCGGCGTGGCCTGCCTGGTCGGGGCATCCGCTGCCTCGATCACCCAGTTGATCCCCATCAGCCCGGGCCAGGTGGTGCTGCTCAGCACCTACTTCACGGTGCTGACCGGGGGAATCGTCAACCTGCTCAACGTCACGCCGGTGGTCTCCCGCGGCCTCGAGTCGATGCGCTCGATCGCGGAGATCATGGAGGAACCCGACGTCGAGGTCAACGACGGCCGCGACCTGGTCGCCTCCGTCTCCGGCGCGGTCGAGCTCGACGGGGTCAGCTTCCGATATCTCGGCGGGCGCCCGGCCCTCACCGACATCTCCCTGTCGATCCGGGCCGGCGAGACCATCGCCCTGGTCGGGCCTTCCGGCTCCGGCAAGTCAACCCTGCTCAACCTCGTGCTCGGCTTCGTGCGCCCGACCACCGGCCGGGTGCTGCTCGACGGCCACGACATGAGCACGCTGGACATGCGCAGCGTGCGCAGCCACGTCTCGATCGTGCCGCAGGAGTCCGTGCTCTTCGAAGGCACGATCCGCGACAACGTGGCCTACGGCCTCACCGGGGTAGACGACGAGCGCATCCTCAGCGCCCTGCGCGGCGCGAACGCGCTCGACATCCTCGGCCCCGCCGATTCCCAAGGCGGGGCCGGCCTCGACGCCATCGTCGGCACCCGCGGCTCCGGCCTCTCCGGCGGGCAACGGCAGCGCCTAGCGATCGCCCGCGCCCTCGTGCGCGACCCGCGCATCCTCATCCTCGACGAGCCCACCAGCGCTCTCGACGCCGACTCGGAGGGCAGGGTGAAGGATGCCCTCGCCACCCTGTTCCGGGACCGCACCACCCTGATCGCCGCCCACCGGCTCTCGACCATCCGGGAAGCCGACCGCATCGCCTACATCGAGAAGGGCCGGATCGTCGAGCTCGGCAGCCACGATGAGCTGATGGCCCTCGGCAACCGCTACGCCCGCATCGTCTCCCGCCAGACCACCTGACCCTGCCCACCCCGTTGAAAGGCCCCGCAATGCCCCGTTTCGACCTCAGCCTCCCAGAACTCCGGGAGTACCGCCCCCAGGTCGCCGAACCGGCCGACTTCGACGAGTTCTGGCACAGCACGCTCGCCGAGGCCCGTCGCTTCCCCACCGAACCCCGGCTGACCCGGCAGGAGTCACCGCTGACCCAGGTCGAGGTCTACGACCTGGTGTTCCCCGGCTTCGGCGGCCAGCCGGTGCACGCCTGGTACCTGCTCCCGGCCGGCACCACCGGGCGCCTGCCCGCGATGGTCGAGTACAACGGCTACGGCGGCGGGCGCGGCCTCCCCCACGAGCGCCTGGCCTGGGTCGCCGCGGGCTACGCCTACCTGTTCATGGACACCCGCGGCCAGGGCAGCGTCTGGGGCTCCGGCGGCGACACCCCCGACCCGAACGGCACCGGGCCATCCGTGCCCGGGTTCATGACCCGGGGCATCGAGCGGCCGGAGGACCACTACTACCGCCGGGTGTACACGGATGCCGTGCGCGCCATCGACGCGATCCGCACCCTGGACAGAGTCGACCCCGCTCTCGTCGCGGTCTGCGGCGGCAGCCAGGGCGGCGGCATCGCCCTGGCCGCGGCCGGGCTCGCCGACGGGCTCGTCGGCGTGCTGCCGGAGGTGCCGTTCCTCTCCCACTTCGAGCGGGCCGTCGGGATGACCGAGGAGGACCCGTACCAGGAGATCGTGCGCTACCTCTCGGTGCACCGGGACGCCACGGAGCAGGTCTTCCGCACCCTGTCCTATCTCGACGGGGTGAACTTCGCCGCCCGGGCCACGGCGCCCGCCCTGTTCTCGGTGGGGCTGCTCGACCCGGTCTGCCCGCCGTCGACGGTGTTCGCCGCGTTCAACCGCTACGCCGGCGACGCAGAGATCGAGGTGTACCCGTTCAACCAGCACGAGGGCGGTGGCGGGCACCACTGGGTGCGCCAGGCCGCGTGGCTGGGGCGCGTGCTGGCCCGGTGACCGACCTTGCCGACATCACGGCAGGCACGGGGTCTCGACAGGCTCGACCACCGGTGATTGAGCTTGTCGAAATCAGGTGAGCGGGGGCCGGATCTCGCCTGACCCGCGGTGGATCAACCGGGTCGGGATCTCGAGCTGCTTGGTGAAGTCGGACGGGTCGGCGAGCCGCTCGAGCGCGAGCCGGGCGGCCGTGCGGCCGAGTTCCATGGTGTCGTAGCCGACGACGGTGATGCCGAGGGCATCCGCCAGCTCGAAGTCGTCGAAGCCGATGAAGGCAACCGCCGGTTCCCGGTCGCGGAGCACCCGCACCGCCCCGGCGCTCGCCCGGTTGTTGCCGGCGACGATCGCCGTCGGCGGGTCCGCCCGGTCGAGCAGGTCGCGCACGGCCTGCTCCGCCGAGATGGCCGGGTCGTCGTCGACCCGCTCCCACCGTGCCGTGTCCGTGACCCCCACCTCCTGCAGCGCCTCTCGGTAGCCCCCCAGCCGCTCGCGCAGCGTGTACATCGCGGACGGGTTGCTGACGAAGCCGATCTTGCGGTGACCGAGCGCCGTCAACGACCGCACGGCATCCGCCATGCCCTGGCGGTTCGCCAGCACCACCGAGTCGGCGAGCAGATTGCGGGCAGGGCGATCGACGCTGATCACGGGCGTGCCCAGCTGCCGTTCGCCGTCGAGGTAGGACTGGTCGTCGGCGACCGGGATGAGCAGCAAAGCGCGCACCCGCTGGGCGAGCAGCGCGTCGACGACGACCTCCTCGCTCTCGGGGGTGTCGTCGGTGGTCGCCAGCACCATGGTGAGCCCGCTCGCGGCAAGTTCTCGCTCGATCCCGGCGGCCACGTGGAAGTAGAACGGGTTGGTGAGATCGCCGATCACGAAGGCGACGGTGTTGGAGACCCCGCCGCGGCGGAGGCTCCGGGCAAGGTTGTTCGGCCGGAAACGCAGCCGCTTGGCCGAGCCGAGCACGCGTTCCCTGGTCTCCGCGCTGACGTTGCCTGCCCCGGCGAACACCCGGGACACGGTCTTCGAGCTCACCCCGGCCAGCCGGGCCACGTCGGCCAGGGTGGCGCGGGACTGGGTGGTCATTCGGGATTCCTGGGCACGAAAACACCCTATGTCAACGTAGGACATTTTGGTAGACATTCTCCGTACATCCGAGGAGATGCGCACCCCTGCCCCCCAATGAATGACTGGATTCTCGGGCGGCGAGCACAGAGGGGACACGATAAGACAGCGCTGACATTCGTGCTTGACAGGGCTTTCTTAAGTCACCTAACGTAGGCCCAACAGCAGCACCGGAGATTCACGAGTCGCGAAGTCGCGGTCGTGCCTCAGCGGGTCAAGGGTGACACCGAACAGGAGAAAAACAGATGGCAAAGAAGCTCATCGCAGGAGTGGCCGTTCTCGCGGCCACCGCATTGCTCGCCGGATGCTCGTCCGGCGCATCGGGGTCGGCCGGCACCGGCAAGGTCACCGGCGAAATCACCGTGCTGACCAACCGCACCGACATCGTCGACACCACGTTCAAGGACTACGCCGCCCAGTTCGAGAAGGCGTACCCGGGCACGAAGGTCAAGTTCGAGGCGATCGCCAAGTACGAGACCGACGTCGCCACGCGCATGTCGAGCGGCAGCTACGGCGACGTGCTCCTCATCCCGAACACCGTCACGAAGGCGCAGCTCCCCCAGTTCTTCGAGCCCCTCGACAGCGTGAAGAAGCTCAGCGAAACCTACCGGTTCGTCAACGAGGCCGCCTACGACGGCAAGGCCTACGGCGTCGCCCAGACCGGCAACGCCCAGGGCATCGTCTACAACAAGAAGGTCTGGAAGGCGGCCGGGATCACCGACCTCCCGAAGACGCCGGACGAGTTCCTCGCCGACCTCACCCTGATCAAGGACAAGACCGACGCCGTCCCGTACTACACCAACTACAAGGACGGCTGGCCGCTGAGCCAGTGGGACGGCAACCGCGCCATCACCGGCGACGCCGACGAGTCCAACAAGCTGATCGCCTCCGACGCCCCCTGGGCCAAGGGCCAGTACCACGAGATCACCGACGGCCTGCTCTTCGACATCGTCAAGGACGGCCTCAGCGAGGCAGACCCCACCACGACCGACTGGGAGACCTCGAAGGGCTCCCTCGGCAGCGGCAAGGTCGCCTCGATGGTGCTCGGCTCCTGGTCGATCACCCAGATGCAGGATGCCGCGGTGACCGCCGGCGGCGCCAAGGAAGACATCGGCTACATGCCCTTCCCGTACCAGGTCGACGGCAAGTTCCACTCGACCGTTGCCGGCGACTACAAGAACGGCATCAGCGCCAAATCCGAGAACAAGGCGACCGCCCGCGCCTGGATCGACTGGTTCGCCCAGAAGTCCGGCTACGCGGCCGCTCAGGGCGGGCTCTCCCCGCTCGTCGACGGTGAAGTGCCGGCGATCCTCGCCGACTTCACCACGGCCGGCGTCGAGTACCTCGAGCTGACCCCGGCCCCGGCCGGCAAGGAGACCCTCGAGAACGACATCGTCAGCGCCTCCGAGATCGACCTCACCGGCAACATCTACCGGGCGAAGCTCGTCGACATCGCCCGCGGCGCAGCCCAGGGCGACAAGGCCTCCTACTTCGCCGAGCTGAACAAGAAGTGGGCCGACGCGGTCAAGTCGATCGGCTAAGCAGCACTCTGCAGGACCGTTTCCACCCCAGCACGACCGTTTCCACCCAGCAGCACCGTGGGGAGTATCCCCGAAGAAAGGACACCGGATGTCGCAACAACTGGCTCGCCGGACGCCCGGGGATACTCTCCGCACCATCACCAGCCGCTTCGTACGCACCGAAGTGCGCGGCGGCCGGACCCACACGGCCATCGTCATGCCCTGGCTGTTCCTGGCCATCCCGCTGGCGTTGCTGCTGACCTTCACCTACGTCCCGGTCGGCAACATGATCTGGTACAGCTTCACCTCCTGGGACGGCCTAGACCAGACCAAGAAGGTCGTCGGCTTCGACAACTTCCTCCGCATCTTCACCCAGCCGCAGTACTGGCAGGTGTTCGCGGTCAGCCTCTACTACTTCGCCGCGTCGTTCCTGCAGATGGCCCTGGCGCTCTACTTCGCCACCATCCTCAGCTTCAAGACCCGGTTCCGGAGCCTGTTCAAGGGCATCCTGTTCTTCCCGTACCTGATCAACGCGGTCGCCATCGCGTTCATCTTCCTGTTCTTCTTCCGGCCCGGCGGCACCCTCGACGCGGTCCTCGGCTTCCTCGGCATGGGCGGCCTGTCCACCCAGTGGCTCGGCAACCCGGATGTCGTCAACTACTCCCTGGCCGGCGTCGCCATCTGGCGCTACATCGGCCTGAACTTCGTGCTCTTCCTCGGCGCGATCCAGTCGATCCCCGGCGAACTCTACGAGGCGGCCGACCTCGACGGCGCCAACAAGTGGCACCAGTTCCGTTACATCATCGCCCCCGGCATCCAGCGCATCATCAGCCTGTCCTTCATCCTCGCCATCGCCGGCAGCCTGTCGGCCTTCGAACTGCCGTTCATCATCACCGGCGGGGCCAACGGCAGCACGACCTTCGTGATCCAGACGATCCAGACGGCGTTCGTGTTCCGCAAGGTCGGGCTCGCCTCGGCGATGGCCGTGATCCTGCTCATCATCGTGCTGCTCGTCACCTGGATCCAGCGCAAGGTCGTCCCCGACGAGAAAGTGACCCTGTCCTCATGATCCGTACCCTCTGGACCACCGGGAAGTACGCTTCCCTCGTGCTCGGCTCGCTGGTCGCCCTCGTGCCGATCGTGGTGATCGTGTTCGCCTCGCTCAAGACCAACACCGAATACGCCACCTCCGGCCCACTCGTGCCGCCGGAGAACTGGCTGAACTTCGGCAACTTCGTCACCGCGTTCGTCAAGGGACGGATGCTGACCGGCTTCCTCAACACGACCTTCATCGCCGTCGTCTCGGTGACCGGCACCATCCTGATCGGCACCATGGCCGCCTACGTGCTGGACCGGTTCGAGTTCCGGTTCAAGAAGCTCGTCTTCGCCCTGTTCCTGATCGCGACCCTCGTGCCCGCCGTGACCACCCAGGTGGCCACCTACCAGGTCGTCAACTGGTTCCACCTCGTGAACACCCACGGTGCGGCGATCATCCTGTTCATGGGCACGGACATCCTCTCGATCTACATCTTCATCCAGTTCATGCAGTCGATCCCCCGCTCGCTCGACGAAGCCGCCATGCTCGACGGCGCCAGCCGGCTCGGCATCTACTGGCGGATCATCCTGCCGCTGCTCGGCCCGGCCATCGCCACGGTCGTCATCATCAAGGGGATCGCGATCTACAACGAGTTCTACATCCCCTACCTCTACATGCCCGGCCAGGACCTGGCCGTGATCAGCACCTCGCTCTTCCGCTTCCAGGGCCCGTATGGCGCCCAGTGGGAGGTCATCGCGGCCGGCATCATGATCGTGATCCTGCCGACGCTCATCATCTTCCTTTTCCTGCAACGATTCATCTACAACGGCGTGACCTCGGGAGCTACCAAGTAATGACGATCCACATCGACCAGACCGTGGCCACTGACGCCCCGGCGCAGGCCCACCCGATCCGCCGTTCGCTCGGCACCGACTGGACCGTCGCCGCCCTGGACGGGCCGGTGCCTCGCGAGGTGCGCCAGGCCGTGATCCCGGCCACCGTGCCCGGCTCGGTGCACACCGACCTGCTGGCCGCCGGGCTGATCCCCGACCCCTACCTCGACGACAACGAGCACCTGCTCGCCTGGATCGGCCTGACCGACTGGCGCTACACCAAGACGTTCGCGTGGCAGCCGGGCGGCAGCACGCAGACCCAGGTGGTCTTCGACGGCCTCGACACCATCGCCTCGATCGAACTCAACGGGCACTCGATCGGCGAGACCCGCAACATGCACCGCCGCTACCGCTTCGACCTGCGGCCGAGACTCAAGGCCGGGCTGAACGAGCTGACGGTGACGTTCCGCTCCCCCGTGCGCGCAGCGGATGCCGCCAGCCTCGACCTCGGCTACCGCCCGCACGTGAACCACCACCCCTACAACTCGATCCGCAAGATGGCCTGCAGCTTCGGCTGGGACTGGGGCATCGACACGAGCACCAGCGGAATCTGGCGCCCCGTGACGCTGGAGAGCTGGTCGGTGGCACGGATCGAGAGCGTGCGGCCGATCGCCACGGTCGGGCGGGTCTCGACAAGCTCGGCCACCGTGGGCAGCTCGACCGGCGGGATGGTCGACGTGCACGTCGAGGTCGCCCGGGCCGGCGACGAGCCGCTGGCCGTCAGGGCATCCGTCGCCGGAGTGTCGGCGACCGTCGAGCTCGCGGCCGGGGAGACGACCGCGGTCGTGCGCCTCGAACTGCCGGAGGTCTCGCTCTGGTGGCCGCGCGGCTACGGCGAGCAGCCGCTCTATGACGTGGACGTCACCCTCAGCGGCGGCGCCACCGAACTCGACGCCGCACGCAAGCGGATCGGCTTCCGCACGGTCGAGTTCGACACCACGCCCGATGACGCGGGCACGCCATTCACCATCGTGGTCAACGGCTCGCCCGTTTTCGTGCGCGGCGCAAACTGGATCCCCGACGACGCCTTCCCGCACCGGGTCGATCGGGCCCGCTACCTGGACCGGATCGAACAGGCCGAGTTCGCCAACATCAACCTGATCCGGGTCTGGGGCGGCGGCATCTTCGAGGCCGACGACTTCTACGAGCTCTGCGACGAGCGCGGCATGCTGACCTGGCAGGACTTCCTGCTGGCCTGCGCCGCCTACGCCGAGGAGGCGCCGCTCGGCGACGAGATCGAGGCCGAGGCCCGCGACAACGTCGCCCGGCTGGCTGCGCATCCGTCGCTGGTCATCTTCAACGGCAACAACGAGAACATCTGGGGCCACGAGGAGTGGAACTGGAAGAAGCGCCTCGACGGCAAGAGTTGGGGTGCCGGCTACTACTACGAGGTGTTCCCGCGAATCGTCGCCGAGCTCGCCCCGCACATCGGCTACACGCCGGGCAGCCCGTTCTCCCCCGGCCCCGCGCCGGAGGACGGCGGGCACACGCCCAACGACCAGGACCACGGCACCATGCACATCTGGGACCTCTGGAACCAGCGCGACTACCCCGACTACCGCGAGTACACGCCGCGGTTCGTGGCCGAGTTCGGCTGGCAGGGCCCGCCGACCTGGTCGACCATGACCAGTTCGATCGGCGACTCCCCACTGACCCCGGAGTCGCCCGGCATGCTCGTGCACCAGAAGGCGGCTGAGGGCAATGTCAAGCTCACCGACGGCCTGCTCGCGCACTACCCGCTGCCGGACGAGATCGACGCCTGGCACTGGGCGATGTCGCTGAACCAGGCGAACGCCATCAGCACCGCGATCGAGCACTTCCGGTCGCTGCAGCCGCACTGCATGGGCAGCATCGTCTGGCAGCTCAACGACTGCTGGCCGGTCACCTCCTGGGCGGCCGTCGACGGATACGGCCGGCCGAAACCGCTGCTCTACGCACTCCGGCACGCCTACGCCGACCGGCTCGTCACGGTCCAGCCGCGAGACGGCGGGCTCGCCGTGATCGTCGTCAACGACTCGGCCGAGGCCTGGACCGGTCCACTGGCGGTGGCACGGCTCACCGACACGGGCACCGTGCTCGCCGAGCACACCGAGCAGGTCACCCTGCCGGCGCGGTCCGCCGTGACTGTGCCGCTGCCGGCATCCGTGGGCCGGCCGGCGGATGCCGCGGCCGAGCTCCTGCGCGCCGACCTCGCCGGCGTGCGCGGCCACTGGTTCTTCGCCGAAGCCAGGGACTCTCACCTCGGCGCCCCCGCGCTCGACACCCGGCTCGACCGGGTCGAGGGCGGCTACCGGCTCACCGTCACCGCACACACCCTGACCCGCGACCTGGCCCTGCTGGTCGACAAGGTCGACCCGGGCGGCACGGTGGACGACATGCTCGTGACGCTGCTGCCGGGCGAGAGCGCGGTCTTCACCGTCACCTCCGCCGCGGAACTCGACCTGGCGGCCCTGTCGGCGCCGACGGTGCTGCGCAGCGGAAACCAGCTGGTCAAGCCATGACCGCCGCCGCCCCCGCTGCGGCGCTCGACGGCCCGGTCTGCGGGATGACCTGGGGCTGGACAGGGGTGCGCGGGTACTGGGCCACCGACGAGGCCCGGAACTCGATGACCCGGATGAGCGAGCACGGCGTCAACTGGACCGCCCTGGCCTACGCGGCCGTGCAGAAGAACGCGCAGTCGACCGAGATCCCGTTCAACCGGGAACCCACCGTCACCGACGAGGAGGTGCGCTGGGCGATCCGCGAGGCGAAGGCCCTCGGGCTCAAGGTCTGCCTGAAGCCCGTGGTCAACTGCGCCGACGGCACTTGGCGGGCCTATATCGGCTTCTTCGACTGGGAAGTGCCCGGCGAGCCCGGCTGGGCCGACTGGTTCGAGTCGTACACGGCGTTCATCCTGCACGCGGCCCGGCTGGCCGAGGCCGAGGGCTGCGAGATGCTCTGCATCGGCTGCGAGATGGTGCGCGCCGACGGCCAGGGTGCCCGCTGGCGCACCCTGATCGCAGCGGTGCGCGAGGTCTACTCGGGGCTGGTCACCTACAACTGCGACAAGTATCAGGAGGATCACATCGACTGGTGGGACGCGGTCGACGTGATCAGCTCGAGCGGCTACTACCCGCAGGGCTCCTTCCCGGCCGAACTCGACCGGATCGAACGGGTCGTCGCCCGGGCCGGCAAACCGTTCTTCTTCATGGAGGCCGGCTGTCCGAGCCGCACCGGCTCCGCCGCCAGGCCGAACGACTGGGCGCTGCCCGGCTCCCCGAGCGGGGCAGAACAACTGGGATACTACGAGGACATGTTCGCCGCCGCCGACGAGCGGGAGTGGATGCTCGGTTTCATGCTCTGGGACTGGCCGGCCCGGCTCTACCCGGCCGCCGAGGCATCCCGCAACGACGACTATTGCGTCTACGGCAAACCGGCCGGGGCGTTCCTGACCCAGCACTACCGTGCCCTGCAAGGACTGACCTCTCATGAGTGACCGACCCCGTTCCCTGTCGATCGATGCCGGCCAGACCGGCATCCGGGCGCTGCTCAGCGGCCCGGAAACGGCCGAGGAGACCTTCGAGTTCGCGGGGATCCTCACCGACACCGACCTGATCCCGCAACTGGTCGACGTGGTCGCCCGGGTGGCCGGGGCATCCGGTGCGTCCATCCACACCGTCAGCGCCGGGATCTCCGGCTTCACCTACTCCCCCGCCGACGCCGACGGTCTGCGCGCGGCGACCGACGCCCTCGGCGTGCGCGAGGTGTGCCTCGCCCACGACTCGGTCACCTCCTACCTCGGCGCGCTCGGCGACAGCCTGGGCGCCGTGATCGCGGTCGGCACCGGCGTGGTCACCCTCGCCGTCGGCGAGTTCGCGGTCACCCGGATCGACGGCTGGGGCAACCTGATCGGTGACGCCGGCAGTGGCTACTGGATCGGCCGCGCCGCCCTCGACGCGGTCATGCGCGACTACGACGGGCGCGGTCCGCGCTCGGCACTGACCGACGCGGTGCGCGAGGACTTCCCCAACCTGGAGACGGCCTACCTCGAGTTGCAGGGCGATCCGGGCCGGGTGAGCCGCATCGCGGCGTACTCCCGGCACGTCACCGCACTGGCCCCGACGGATGCCATCGCCGCCGCCATTTGCGCCGCCGCGGCCGCCGAACTGGTGCTCTCGGTCGCGGCCGGGCTGCGCCGCGTCGGGGAGGGATCCGGGGAGTCTCCGGTCGTCTGCGGCCTCGGCGGGGTGTTGCGGGCCCCCGAGATCAGCCTGCCGTTCGAGCAAGGCCTCCGTGCCCTCTGGCCGGCCGTTGATATCCGCCCGCCGCTGGCCACCGCGCTCGAGAGCGCCGCGCTCCTCCCTCGCCTCTCCCCGCAGAGCGCCCTCCGCGACCGGGTTGCGGTCTCCGTCTCCTCGAACGCGGATTAGGGCAGGCTCCGGAGGTCGAGTCCGCCGAAACCGGAACTTGCGGTGCTCGAGCTCGACGAGACCTCAGAACTCGCGGTGGTGGACTTTGTCGAGACCGGGCGGCACGATTTCGGCAAACTCAATCGCCGGTGGTCGAGCCCGTCGCGACCCCGTGAACCCGCGGTGGTCGAGCGCGCCCCGGTGGTCGAGCCCGTCGAGACCCCGTGAACCCGCGGTGGTCGAGCCTGTCGAGACCCGGAGCCATGAGTTCAGCGGGCTCACTCGCCGGCGGCGCTGCCGGTCGGGCCCCGCAGGACCGGCCGGTCAGTCCGTGTCCCGTGTCGGCGTGCCCGGGTCGAGTTGCCGTGAGGTCTTGCTGGGCAGGGGAATGAGCGTCTGCGCCGGGTCGACGGAGACGGGTGGTTTCAGCCAGTACTGGTCGCCGTCGCGGATGATGGTCCAGCCCTTGTTGTGGAGCAGCAGGTGGTGGGGGTGGCAGAGGCAGACTCCGTCGGCGAGGTCGGTGTAGCCGTTTTCGAGGAGCCACTCCTTGAGGTGGTGGGCTTCGGTCCAGGACGGGGGCCGGTCGCACTCTGGCCAGACGCAGCCGCCGTCGCGGGCGCCCATCGCGGTGCGTTGGGCCGGGGTGAAGAGACGTTGTTCGCGGCCGACGTCGATAGGTTGGCCCGTGTTGTCGAAGAGGATTCCGACGTAGCCGGTGTCGCAGAGCTGCCGTTTGACAGCGGCCATGGAGATCGGGGCAGGGCTGCCTTCGATGGACCCGTGCCCGGCCGCCAGGACCACGGCCGTCCCCGGCCGGTCAGGTTGGCTGGGTTGGCTGGGTTGGCTGGGTTGGCTGGGTTGGCTGGGTTGGCTGGGTTGGCTGGGTTGATCGGGTTGATCGGGTTGATCGGGTTGGCCAGATATACCGGGTTGGCCAGATATACCGGGTTGGCCTGGTTGGCCTGGTCTGCTGGATATGGCGGGTTGCCCGGGTCGGCTGAACAGGTCGGGTTGGCCTGGTCGGCTGGATTGGTCGGGCGGGCCGGGCTCGGCGGGCTGTCCGGGTTGGCCTGGATTGCCGGGTTGGCCGGGTTGACTCGAGGGAGCGGCTGTGTCAGCTCTGCCCGCCCCAATGGTCCGGGCATCTGAAGTCTCCGGCGCTCTCGGTGCCTCAGGTGCTCCGGTGGCGTGGGGTGTTGATGGTGTGGAAGGGGCTCTGCCAGCCGGCACCGGGGGTGCACTGCCGGTACCGGCGTTGGTGCGGGCGGCGGCGTCGGTGAGGTCTTTTTGGGTGACGATGATGCGTACGGCGGGGCGGCGGCCGCCGAGCATCTGGCCGGGGTCGACTTCGCCGGCGATTTTGAGTAGTTGCACGAAGGAGTCCGCGGCGATCTGCGCGGTGCTGCGCGGGTCGTCCTGGATGGCTTTGGCCCAGGCGGTGCGCTTCTTGTCGACGAAGCGCACCCCGCCGCGTCTCGGGCTGGTGATGGAGTCGTAGGTGGAGAGCACGAACTCGCCGTCTTCGGGGGCGAAGAGGCCGTGCAGGCGGACCTTGCCGTCGGGGAGGCGGTAGACCTTGAGGAACCGGTCGTCGTAGGCCTGCTTCTCGCGGGCGGCGATGCCGGCCTGGTCGAGGTCGTCGCGCATCCGTCGGGCCCGGGTGAAGCATTGGTCTGCGTTGAGCGTCGCGGACTCGGCGAGAAGTTGGGTGAGGGCGGTGGCGAGTTTGTCGGCGGTGACGGCGGTGTCGATGTCGCCCAGGCCCTTGCGGATGGATTCGGCGGCGTCGACGGAGAGGGTTCCGGCGGTCACGGCGCGGGCGATCGGCGCCTGCCACGACCCGGCCCCGGCCGGATCGGACGGGACGTTCGCGGCTCCGGCTCCGGCTCCGGCTCCGGAATCGTCAGCGCCGCCGCCGAGGCCGCCCGAGTCGTCGCCCGAACCCACACCGACACCAGTCCCGTCACCTCCATCAGTACCGAGCGTCCCACGCGCCTCTGCGGTCTGCCGGTCGGCGGCCTCCGCCTGGGCGAGCATCGTGCCCACCGCGACGAGCTTGAACGCTTCGTTCTTGCTCGAGCCGGTGACTTTCTGGATCATCGCCTCCGGGGAGAGGAAACCCTGCTGCGCGGCCAGGCCGGAGTGGCCCAGTTCCGGGCGGGAGCGGCGGGCGATGGTCGCGGCCATCCACGCGGCCCGGGTTTCCAGGAGCCGGCGTGCGGTGGCGATGTCTTTTTGACCGGCCAGCGCCGCGGCATCCGTCAGGGCCTCGTACTCGGCGCTGGAGCAGCCCAGTCGGGCGACGGCCTCCGCCGCCTCTCTGAGCTGCTCTGCTGGGTTCATGCCACGAAGATACCAAAACATGAACACAAATGTGAGCGTTTGTCACGTCTTGTGGATAACTTATTCGAAGATTCATTCCCGAGTCTCGACAGGTTCGACCAACGGGTCGGCTCGACCACCGGGCTGGCTCGACCACCGGGCGACTCGACCACCGGGCGACTCGACCACCGGTTCGCCCGGGCAGGCGATGCTATTCGGCGGCGGAAAGCAGGGCGGCCTCGAATGCTACCCAGGCGAGCATCGCGCACTTGACCCGTGCCGGGTAACGGGAAACACCGGAGAAGGCGGCGGCGTCACCGAGGATCTCCTCGTCGGGTTCGATCGTTCCTCGGGAGCGCAGCATCTCCCGGTAAAGGTCGAGCATTGCCCTGGCCTCGGCGACGGTCACGCCACGCACGGTGTCGTGGAGCACGGATGCCGACGCCATCGAGATGGAGCATCCGTCGCCGCTCCAGGCGAACTCTTCGATCACGGCCTCGTCACCGGGGCCGCGCACGCCGACCCGCACGGTGACCTCGTCGCCGCAGGTGGTGTTCACCTGGTGCGACTCGCCCACCCGCCGCGCGTCGGGTCCAGTCACGTCAGGCCCATTCACGGTCGGCGCAGGCACGGCCAGGAGCGCCGGGAGTCCCTCGGCCGGGGCGCCGTGCCTGGCCTTCGCGTGGTCGAGGATGATCTGCTGATAGAGCTGCTGCATCGCGGTGCTGGTCATGAACGGACTCCGAAGAACGGCGCAACCTCGCGCAGGGTTGCCAGGAACTGGTCCACCTCGTCGGTGGTCGTGTAGAGATAGGTGCTCGCGCGCGTGGACGCGGTGACGCCGAGGCGCCGGTGCAGCGGCTGGGCGCAGTGGTGACCGACCCGCACCGCGATTCCGGCCTCGTCGAGGTACTGGCCCACGTCGTGCGCGTGCACGCCGGCCAGGTCGAAGCTGGCCAGGCCGATCCGTTCCACGCCGAGGCCCGGCCCCAGCACGCGCACGCCGGGGATGTCGCTGAGCCCCGCGAGGAGGCGCTGGCCGAGCTCCGCCTCCCGGGCCGCGATGCGCTCCATTCCCGTCTCGGTCAGGTAGTCCACGGCGGCGGCGAGGGCGATCGCCTGGGAGATGCGCTGGGTGCCGGCCTCGAACCGCTGCGGCGGGGCGAGGAACTCGGCCGTGTGCATATCGACGGTCGTGATCATCGAGCCGCCGGTGAGGAACGGCGGCAGGTCGGCGAGCAGGCCGGCCTTGCCGTAGAGCACTCCGATCCCGGTCGGGCCGAGCATCTTGTGGCCGGAGAATACGGCGAAGTCCACGTCGAGCGCGGCGACGTCGACGGGCAGGTGCGGCACCGACTGGCAGGCGTCGAGCAGCACCAGCGCGCCGACCGCGCGGGCCAGGGCGACGAGTTCGGCGACGGGGTTGATCGTGCCGACGACGTTGGACGTGTGGGTGAAGGCGAGCAGTCGGGTGCGGGACCCGATCACGGTGGCCGCGGCCGCCAGGTCGAGGGTGCCGTCATCCTGCACGGGGATGAACCGCAGGGTCGCACCCGTGCGCAGCGCGAGCTGCTGCCACGGGATCAGGTTGGCGTGGTGCTCCATCTCGGTGACGATGATCTCATCGCCCGCGCCGAGCCGGAACCGCTTCGCAGCCTCACCGCCGAGCCCGAGCGACGCGTTGGAGAGGGAATAGGCGACCAGGTTGACCGCCTCGGTGGCGTTCGAGGTCCAGACGACCTCGTCGGCCCGGGCGCCGATGAAGGCGGCGACCGTGGCCCGGGCGGCCTCGAACGTCTCGGTGGCGCCGAAGGCGAGGGTGTGCGCCCCGCGATGCACTGCGGCATTCCGCTGCTCGTAGAACTCCTGCTCCGCCTCCATCACGCTCACCGGGTTCTGCGAGGTGGCCCCCGAGTCCAGGTAGTTCAACGGATGCCCGTTGACCCGGGTTTCCAGGATGGGGAAGTCGTTGCGGATCCGGGCCACCTCCTCGTCCGTCAACGGGCGAGCGGTCGCACGGGTGGACAAGGTTGCGGGAACGGTCATTCTTTAAGCGTATTCCTTTGCCCGCGGATTGCGCACCGCGTGACGTCACACCTCCGCACCGTGCCGAATTCAGGAGAACTGACCGGATGCCGCGGGCCGGCCCCCGGAATCACGCGGAAGCCCGGCCGCGGGCATCCGTTTTCTCCTGAATTCGGCACAGGGAATCGGGACACAGGGAGGCGGGAGACAGGGCGGGAGCCGGAAACTAGGTGGCCGGGCCGGCCGAGAGGTCGAGGCCGAAGGTCAGGGCGCGGGTGAACTCGGTCTGCGGCTGCGCGAACACCGCGCGGGTCGGGCCCTCCTCCACGATCCGGCCCCGGTCGAGCACGATCACCCGGCTGGCGAGGGCCAGGGCGTCGAGCGGGTCGTGGGTGACCAGGATGACCGACCGGCCGGCCAGCACCCGGTGCAGGAGCCGGCGCTGCGCGGGCACCGCGGCGACATCGAGCGCGGTCATCGGCTCGTCGAGCAGCAGCAGCCGTGGGTCCGCCGCGAGGGCCCTGGCCACGGCCACCCGCTGCGCCTGCCCGCCGGAGAGTGCGGTCGGCCGGCGGTCGGCGAGATCCGCGACCTCGGCCGCGACCAGCCACTCGTCGGCGACCTCCCGCGACCTGGCCCGGGACTCCCCCGCGCTACGCGGGCCGAACGCCACGTTGTCCCGCACCGAGAGGTGCGGGAAGAGCAGCGGTTCCTGGGCGAGCAGCGCCGTGCCGCGGGCGTGCGGCGGCAGCCAGACGCCCGGCCGGCCAGGGCCGAGGTCGAACAGGACCCGGCCGTCCAGGCCGGCCCGTCCGGCATCGGGCCGGAGCAACCCGGCGCTGATCTCGACCACGGTGGACTTGCCGGCCCCGTTGGAGCCGAGCAGGGCCACGGTCTCCCCCGGGGCCACGGCGAACGAGACGTCGAGGCCACGCCGGGCGACCACGGCCGCCAGCTCGAAGGTCACGAGAGCAACCCCGGCCGGTGCGTCGCGACCAGGACCACCACGGCCACGCCCGCCGGCCCGAAGGTCACGAGAGCACCCGCGGCCGGTGCGTCGCGACCATGACCACCACGGCCACGGCGACGAGCACGAGTGCCAGCGCCACCGCCGCATCCGGGTCGGTCTCCCGCTGCAGGTAGATCTCCAGCGGCAGGGTGCGGGTGACTCCCTCGAGGCTGCCGGCGAAGGTGAGGGTCGCCCCGAACTCACCGAGGGCGCGGGCGAAGGCGAGCACAGCGCCGGAGACCAGCCCGGGCAGCACGAGCGGAAGCGTCACCCGCCAGAACACGACGCTGGGGGTGGCGCCGAGGGTCGCGGCGACGGCCTCGTAGCGCGCGCCGGAGGCCCGGAGGGTGGCCTCGACGCTGAGCACGAGGAACGGCAGGGCGACGAAGGTCTGGGCGAGCACGACGGCGGTGGTCGAAAAGGCGATCTGCACGCCGAGAACCTCGAAGCTCTGGCCGAGCAGTCCCCGGCGGCCGAAGGTCGACAGCAGGGCGATGCCGCCCACGACGGGCGGCAGCACGAGGGGCAGCAGCACGGCGGCGCGCACCAGCCGCTGGCCGGGGAACCGGCTCCGGGCCAGCACCAGCGCCATCGGCACCCCGAGGACCAGGCAGAGCACGGTGCTCGCGGCCGCGGTGCGAAGACTCAGCAGCAGAGCGGTGACCGCGGACGAAGAGGTGACCAGGCTGCCGAAGTGTGCCCAGTCCACCCGGCCCGTCATGCCGGCGATCGGCAGCACGATGAAGAGCGCGCCGAGCGCGGCGATGGCGAGGATCCAGCGCGGCACGCCGAGCGTGACCGGCCCGGCCGGCCCGGTCGGCCGAGTCGGCCCAGCAGTTCCAGACCCGCGGGCCGGTCGGCCCGACAGCTCAGGGAGCGCCAAAACCGGCCGCCTCGAGAATCTTCCGGCCGGCCGCGCCGGTGACGAACCGGGCGAAGGATGCCCCGAGCGTCGCCTGCGTGCTGCCGGCCACGACCCCGATCGGGTAGCTGTTCACGGCCCGGTCGGACTCGGGGAACGGGATGCCCTGCACGGAGTCGCCTGCCGCGGCGACGTCGGTCACGTAGACGAGCCCGGCATCCGCTTCCCGGGACGAGACCTTGCCGAGCACGTCGGTGACGGCGTTCTCCTCGCTGACCGGGGTGAGGTTGACGCCCGTCGCCGCCTCGATCATTGCGGCCGCGGCTCCGCACGGCACCTGGGGCGCGCAGGTCACCACGGCGGCTCCGGGGCGGGCCAGGTCGGCGAACGACTCGATCCGGGCCGGGTTGCCGGGAGGGACCGCGATCTCGAGCGTGTTGGTCGCGAAGACGGCCGGCTTCCCGGTCACGAGGCCGGCGTCGGTCAGCCGCGCCATGTTCTTCGTGTCCGCGGACGCGAAGACGTCGGCCGGGGCACCCTCGGTGATCTGGGTGACGAGGTCGGCCGAGCCGGCGAAGTTGAGCGTGACGGTGACCCCGGGGTGGGCCTCCTCGAACCGGTCGGCCAGCGCGGTGAAGGTGCCGGTCAGGGACGCCGCGGCGAACACGGTGAGCGTTCCGGAGGTGTCGGATGGCGCACCTGCGGTGGCCTGGGCACCCGAGCCGGCCTGACCGGCGCAGCCCGCGGTGAGGCCGGTGGCCAGGACCAGCACGAGGGCGGCGGCCGGCCGGCGACCCACCTTCACTGGTGCCCCCTCGGCGTCTCGACGATGACAGTGGTCGCCTTGACCACGGCGACGGCGACGGATCCAGGCACGAGGCCCAGCTCCCGCACTGCCTCCGTGCTCATCAGCGAGACGACCCGGTGCGGGCCGCACTGCAATTCGACCTGGGACATGACCGGATCGCTGAGCACGCTGGTCACGAGGCCGATGAAACGGTTGCGGGCCGAGCTGGCGGTGTCGGCCGGGTCGGCCGGCGCCAGCGCGTTCTCCCGGACCAGGGTGGCCAGGTCGAGGCCGTCGACGACCATCCGCCCCGCGTCGTCGGTGGACGCGGCCAGGGTGCCGTTGTCGATCCAGCGGCGCACGGTGTCATCGCTCACCCCGAGATACCCGGCGGCGTCTTTGATCCGTATCTGCGACATGAAACGCATCTTATTACCGTATTTACGGTTTCGCTTGCCCAGTCGATGCCCGTTCGGACCGGCCGGAGTGGTCAGGCCGGGCCGGTGGGGCAGGATGGAGGCGTGAACGCACCCGCGACAACCCCGATCAGCGTCCCGCATCCGGAACGCACCGCCCAGGTCATCGTGGCGTCCACCCGCGCGGCGGCGGGCATCTATCCCGACCGCACCGGCCCCGTCCTCGACGCCTGGCTGATCGACCGCGGCTGGACCGTGCTCGGCCGCCACGTCGTGCCGGACGGCGACCCCGTCGGAGCTGCGCTGCGAACCGCCGTCGACGCGGGCTACGACCTCGTGATCACCACGGGCGGCACCGGCGTCAGCCCGCACGACCACACCCCCGAGCAAACCGCACCGCTGCTCGACCTGGAGCTGCCGGGCCTGATGGAGGAGCTGCGCCGCCGGGGCGCCGCCTCGACTCCCCTGGCCGTGCTCTCCCGCGGCCGGGCCGGCATCGCCCGCGGCCGCACCGTGATCGTCAACCTGCCGGGCTCGAGCGGCGGGGTGCGCGACGGCCTCACCCTCCTCGGCGACGTGCTCGACCACATCCTGGATCAATTGCATGGCGTCGACCACTCCGCCTGACTTTCGCGCTATCGTGCCTGCACACCGCCGGCTCCGACGCCTTTGGTGTGAAGAGCCCGTGAGGATGCCTGTGGGGTAGGCGACCGAGCGTGACCCCCGCTAGGTTTTATCTTGGAAACTTAGCAACTTAGTTCATTGGGGATAAGCGATGGATCTGAACACCGTTCTGACTGTCAGCTCTGCCCGCAGCCGCGACGACCTGGCCGCGCTCGGGCCGACGGTCGTGCCGCTGGCCGGCGGCAGCGACCTGTTCGGCGAACCGCAGACCCACCTGACCGGGCTGGTCGACCTGCAGACCCTCGGCTGGGAACCGCTCACGGTCACCGCCGACGGCCTCGACATCGCCGCCACCTGCACCATCGCCGAGCTGTCCCGGCTGCCGGAAGCGATCGGCCTGGCCGCGCATCCACTCTTCTTCCAGTGCGCCGCCGCGCTCTACGGTTCGTTCAAGATCTGGAACGTCGCCACGGTCGGCGGCAACCTGTGCGCATCGCTGCCGGCCGGGCCGATGACGGCGCTGGCTGGGGCCCTCGACGGCGAGGTGCTCCTCTGGCGCGCCGACGGCAGCGACGAGCGCCTGCGGGCCGTGGACTTCGTGACGGGCAACCAGGCCAACCGGCTGGAACCCGGCGATGTGCTGCGCTCGATCTTCCTCCCGGGGTCGACACTGGTTTCCCGCACGGCCTTCCGCCGGATCGCCCTCTCCCCGCTCGGCCGCTCCGGCACCCTGCTGATCGGCCGCGCCGACGCCGACGGAGGCTTCGTGCTCACCGTCACGGCCGGCACCGTGCACCCGGTGCAGCTCCGCTACGACTCCGCGCCCTCGGCGAGCGCGCTCGCCCGTGACATCGCCGCGATCGATTCCTGGTTCACGGATGCCCATGGCGCCGCCGACTGGCGCCGCGCCGTGAGCGGCGTGCTGGGCGAGGAGATCCGGGCCGAACTCGCGCAGGGCCAGTCCAACCCGGGCTATTCCTGGGAGGACGCGCGCGACGAGGTGCGGGCATGAGGCTCGCCGTGAACGGGTCACCGGTCGAAGCCCCGGCCGCCCCCGGGCAGTGCCTGCGCTCCTTCCTTCGCGAGCACGAGCACTTCGAAGTGAAGAAGGGCTGCGACACGGGCGACTGCGGCGCCTGCTCGGTGCTGGTCGACGGCACCCCGGTGCACTCCTGTGTCTTCCCGGCCTTCCGCGCCGAGGACACGGACGTCACAACGGCGGCCGGGCTGGGCCTGCCCGGCACCCTCGCGCCGGTGCAGCAGCGATTCGTCGACGCCGGCGGCTTCCAGTGCGGCTTCTGCACCCCCGGCATGGTCATCACCGCCTCCACCCTGACCGAGCACGACCACGACGACCTGCCGCGCCTGCTCAAGGGCAACCTCTGCCGCTGCACCGGTTACCGCTCGATCGCGGACGCCATCCGCGGCACGCACACCCCCGCGGACGGATCGGCGTGCGCCCCCGTCGGCACTCCCGTTGACGCCCCCGCCGCCACTCTGGGCCGGGTGATCCGCACCGGCAAGGTCGGCACCTCGCTGCGCGCCCCGGCGAGTGAACGGATCGTGAGCGGGCAGGAACCGTACACGCTCGACGTCGCCGTGCCCGGCCTCACTCACCTGAGTGTGCTGCGGAGCCCGCATGCCCACGCGCGCATCCGCTCGATCGACACCCGCGAGGCCGACGCCCTGCCGGGCGTGCACGCCGTGCTCAGCCACGCCGACTCCCCCGCCACCCTCTACTCCACCGGCCGGCACGAGGACCGGCTCGACGACCCGGACGACACCCTCGTCTTCGACCGGGTGCTGCGGTTCCGCGGCCAGCGGGTCGCGGCCGTCGTCGCCGACACCGTGGCGATCGCCGAGGCCGCCTGCCGGCTGATCTCCGTCGAGTACGAGCTGCTGCCCGCCGTCTTCGACCCCGCCGAGGCGCTCCTCCCGGGCGCCGCCCTCGTGCACGGCGACAAGAACGCCGCTGAAAGCCGCCTGGCCGACCCGGGGCGCAACCTCGTCGCCGAACTACACGGCGAGTACGGCGACCTCGAAGCCGGCCTGGTCGAGGCCACCCGCCTCGTCACCGGCGACTGGCAGACCCAGCGGGTGGCGCACACCCAGCTGGAGACCCATGCCACGATCGGCTGGCTCGAGGACGACCGGCTGGTGCTGCGCACGAGCTCCCAGGTGCCCTTCCTGGTGCACCGGGAGATCTGCCGCCTGTTCGACCTGGATCCGGCCGGCGTGCGCGTGTTCACCGCCCGGGTCGGCGGCGGCTTCGGCGGCAAGCAGGAGATCCTCACCGAGGATGTCGTCACGCTCGCCGTGCTGAAGACCGGGCGGCCGGTGCAGTACGAGTTCAGCCGCACCGACGAACTGACCGCGGCACCGCTGCGCCATCCGATGCGGGTGAAGGTCACCCTCGGCGCGACCGACGAGGGCCGGCTCACCGCACTGAAGGTCGGCGTGCTCTCCGACACCGGCGCCTACGGCAACCACGGACCCGGGGTGATGTTCCACGGCACCTCGGAGTCGGTCAGCCTCTACTCGGTGCCGAACAAGCGGGTGGATGCCCAGAGCGTGTACACGAACAACCTCCCCTCCGGCGCGTTCCGCGGCTACGGCCTCGGCCAGGTGATCTTCGGGATCGAGTCCGCCGTCGACGACCTCGCCCGCGACCTGGGGATGAACCCGTTCGACCTGCGGCGACTCAATTGCGTCGGCCCGACCGACCCGCTGGTGGTCACCCAGGTGGAGGGCGATGACTTGATCTTCGGCAGCTACGGCCTCGACCAGTGCCTCGACCTGGCCCAGGCCGCTCTCGCGCGCGGCAACGGCGTCGCGGCGCCCGACGGCCCGGAGTGGCAGATCGGCGAGGGAATGGCCACCGCGATGATCGCCACCATGCCGCCGCGCGGGCACTTCGCGCACGCCTCGGTGACCCTGGAACCGACCGGCCGGTACACGGTGCGGGTCGGCACGGCCGAGTTCGGCAACGGCACGACCACCGTGCACGCCCAGCTCGCGGCGACGGCGCTGGTCATCGACCCGGGGCTGATCGACATCCTGCACTCCGACACCGACGCATCCGGGTACGACACGGGCGCGTACGGCTCGGCCGGGGTCGTCGTCGCCGGCAAGGCCGTGCTGCGTGCGGCGACGCTGCTGGCGGAGAAGCTCCGCGCCGGGACCGCAGGGCCGGCGCCCGTGAGCGCCGAAGCCGACGAGTACGGCGCGAGGCGCTCGGTCGCGTTCAACGTGCAGGCGTTCCGGGTGGCGGTGTCGACCCTCACCGGAGAGGTGCGCATCCTGCAGTCGATCCAGGCCGCGGATGCCGGGGTCGTGATGAACCCCGACCAGTGCCGCGGCCAGATCGAGGGCGGCGTCGCCCAGGCGATCGGCTCGTCGCTGTTCGAGGAGGTCATCCTCGACGGGGTCGGCCGGGTCACCACGAGCGTGTTGCGCAACTACCACATCCCGCTGCTCGCCGACCTGCCGGTGACCGAGGTGTACTTCGCCGAGACGACGGATGCGCTCGGCCCGCTCGGCGCGAAGTCGATGAGCGAGTCGCCCTACAACCCGGTCGCCCCGGCCCTGGCCAACGCGGTGCGCGACGCCATCGGCATCCGCCCCTACGAGCTGCCGATGTCGCGCGACCGGATCTGGCGGCTGATGCACCCCGGCGCCTGAGCATCCCCCTGGCCCTCAGCGCTGCCCCCGAGCTCTGCCCCCGAGCTCAAACCACCAGCTCCGACCATCGGTGAACCTGTTCCGAATTCAGGAGCGCAGCCCGGACCAGTGCGACGGATGCCAGCCGGCGCCCCTCACTCAGGCAATTCTCCTGAATTCGGAACAGGGTAGGCCGGCAAGGGGTCGCCCGCTCGGGGTGCGATGGACTGGGGTTACCTGCCCCGCCGGTTCTGGTCGTCGACGAGCACGGCCACGGTGCGGGCGGGAACGGTGACCGTGCCGGTGGCCTTGTCCCAGGTCGTGGTCTTGACCACGGTATCCGTGCCCGTCGCCTGGGTGCGGCTGAGCTTGTAGGTCTTGCCGGCCAGCTCCTTCAGCACGATCGTCTGCGGCTCGGGGCTCGCGTTGAACACTGTGAGCACACCGTCCAGCTTGCGGTCGACGTCGGCACCGACGGTGTCGTCGAGGCGCATCACGATGACACCGGGAATCTCAGTCGGACCACCCGCCGGGAAGGTCAGCTTCTGCTTGATCAGCTTCGCATCGCCGAGCCGGAACAGCTCAGTCGACTGCTTGAGCCGAAGCAGATCCTGCGCCTGGCTCGACGCGGACGCGATGTCGGCCGGGGTCGGCGCGAGCGCCGGGTCCTTGAGCAGCGGCCGCTGGATGTCCCACTTGTCTGTGTTCGAGGCCGCCGACGGCAGACCCACCCCGAAGTTGTTCGTCTGGCCGGTCCAGTCGATCCGGTTGAACCAGTCACCCGAGTTGTAGCTGTCCCGGTCGAGCGACTTGGAGCGCAGCAGATCGGTGCCCGCGTGCCAGAGCGACGGTGCCTGGGAGAGGGTCGCGGTGGCCAGGGAGAGGGTGTTCATCCGCACCCGGTCAGTCATCGCGGAGTCGGCCGGCATCTTGAGGGCGAGCAGATCGAAGAGCGTCTCGTTGTCGTGAGCGTCGACATAGTTGATCACCTCGGCCGGCTGGTCGGCGTAGCCGGCCGGGGACCCGTTGTAGTCGAGCTGGTCGCCGCGCTTCACCGTGCCGTCGCCGGTGACGAAGCTGAAGTCCCGAAGGTTCGCGGCCAGCCCGAGCCGCACCAGGTCGGTCGTCTGGGCCAGCTTGGCCAGGGCCTGCTCCGGGGTGCCGTTGATCGCCGCGCCGTTCGGATCGGTGCCGAGACCGGTGCCGAAGCCCTGCTGCTGAACCGTGCCGCCGTCGACGGGACTGCCGCCGTGCACGGCGTCGCGCAGCCGGTCGTTGAAGGTGCCGATTCCGGTGCCGCCGAGCTGGCCCTGTTTCGCCTGTTCGAACAGCGCGTTCTTCGCCACCTCACCGAAGTCCCAGCCTTCGCCGTAGAGGTAGATGGCCTTGCCGTCCACGCCGTCCTTCTTCTCGGTGAGAGTGTTCAGCGCCTTCCGCACGTTCAGCAGGTTCTCCTTGGAGTGGTGACCCATCAGATCGAATCGGAAGCCGTCAACCCGGTACTCCCTGGCCCAGAGCACGACCGAGTCGACCATCAGCCGTTCGGCCAGCCGGTGCTCGGTCGCCACGTTCTGGCAGCAGGTCGAGGTCTCGACCGCGCCCAGCGGGTTCAACCGGTGGTAGTAGCCGGGCACAACCTTGTCGAGAACGGACTTGGCCGTCTGGCCGCTCGCCGCGGTGTGGTTGTAGACCTCGTCGAGCACGACCTGCAGGCCGTCGTCGTGCAGGGCGCCGACCATGCTGCGGAACTCCGCCACCCGGGCTCCGCCACGCGCGTTCACCGCGTAGGAGCCTTCCGGCGCCTGGAAGTGCAGCGGGTCGTAGCCCCAGTTGAAGCCGTCGGTGTCGGCCACCGCCTGCACGCAGGCCTGCTGCTCGGGCGAGGCCGGCCCGAAGGAGGCGAGGTCACAGGCCGGAACGGCCTGCTTGCTGCGGTCCTCCTCGATGGTGGCGATGTCGAAGGTGGGCAGGAGGTGCACAGTGTTGAGTCCGGCATCCGCCAGCTCCTTCAGGTGCTTTGTGCCGGCGCTGTCCACGCCGAACGCGCCGTAGGTTCCGCGGAGCGCCGCCGGCACGCTCTGGTCGGAGATCGAGAAGTCACGCACGTGCAGTTCGTAGATCGAACGGTCCACGGGGTTCTCGATCTCGGGCGACTCGGCCCGCTCCCACTTCTTCGGCCGGAAGTCCCCGTTCGCGAGGTCGACGAACACCGACCGGGTCGAGTTGGTGGTCAGGGCCACCGAGTAGGGGTCGGTGACCTGGTTCACCTCGATCTTGCCGGTGGTCGGTGCGAACACGGTGACTTCGAAGGCGAAGGATGCGTCGGCCCAGCTCTTCTGGCCCGTCGCCGTCCAGGTGCCGTCGGTCTGGCGCTTCAGCGCGACCCGTTCGGGTTCGGCGGCGTCCCCGGCGGTCCAGGCGAGCAGGTCCACTTTCTGCGCGGTGGGCGCCCAGACCGAGACGGTCGGCCGCTTCTTCGACCAGGAGACGCCGAGCGGCCGGGCGGCGGCGGCATCCGCGTAGAGGTCATCGAGCACGCCGGGCAGCTGCACCCCGGTGAGCGCGGTCAGCACGTCGCCGGCCTGGCTGACCTGCAGCTGGGTGGTGAGCAACCGCTCTATTGCGGCGCGGTCGGTGCCGACCGGGCGCAGCACGACGGAGTTCGCCAGAGCGGGGAACGCCTTCTTCTGGGCATCGGTCAGCCCGGCCTTGTCGTAGGCGAGTTTCACGGTGTCGCCGCCGGTGACGGCGCCGTCGACGAGGGAAAGGGTCGCATTCGGTGAGGAGTGCAGGGCGTAGCCGAGGTCGGCCGGGTCAATGTTCACCGGCAGCAGGTCGCGCGGCCAGGCCAGCGTCTTCTCGCCGAGCCAGTGGGCGCGCTGCTGGCCGGTTCCGGCGAGCGGCGGGTCGGTGGCTTCGATCGTGAGCACATGGCTGGCCAGGTCGTAGCTGAACGTGGTCTGCTTGCCTTCGGTCACGCTGAAGCCGATGTTGGCGCCGCCCGGCACGCCGTTCGCGCCATAGTTCTCGTCCCAGCTGAGATTGTGCGCCACCTTGCCCTCGTAGCTGCCGGTGGGCAGGGTGCTGGTGCTCCAGGTGAGGATGCCGTCACCGTCCACGTCCTGCAGCCAGGTGGCGAGGCAGTCGGGTTTCCAGTCTCCGGGGCACCCTGCCTCCTCCTGGAAGGAGCCGGCGGCGACGACGATCGGGCCCTGCGCGGTGTTCTGGAAGAAGTTGCTGCGCGGGTCGAAATAGAACGTCACCGGGCCGCCGGGCGCGGTGAAGGCCACGTTCGCGCCGTTCGGCACTCCGCCGGCGCCGTAGTTGATGTCCCAGGAGCCATTGATCGCGACCTTGTAGTCGTAGGCGCCGGCCGGCAGATCGAAGGTGCCGGCGTAGACGCCGTCGGCGCGCTTGGTGAGCTTCGCGGCCTCGCAGCCGGGCTGCCAGTCACCCGCACAGCCGATCTCCGAGTCGAGGCTGCCGGCGACCGTGACCAGGTCGATGGCCGGCGTCGGCGGAGCGGTGTCGGCAACGGAAACGGTGTTGCCGACCGAGGCGTAGGTGGAGGCGGCGGCGCGCTGGCCGGCGGCATCCGTGGTCACCGCGCGGTATTCGACCAGGGTGCCCTTGGCCAGGCCTGCGGTGTCGTGGAAGACCCGGGGGGTGGTGTCCTCCGCGGTGCCGAGGGCTGTCCAGTCCGGGGAGCCGACCACGCGCCAGGCGAAACCGGTCTCGGCCCAGGTACCCTCGTCGACCGTGGCGGCCACGGGTGAGACTCCGGATACACCGGCGCCGGCCTTCGGGGCGGCGACCGTGATCGCGGTGGCCGCGGCAGGCGCGGTGACCGGGCGGTCGGCGACGAGCACGACCGAGCCGAGCGCGGGAACGGTGACCGAGAGGTCACCCGTTGCCGACGCGGTGCCCGGCGTTCCGGCACCGTAGAGCACGGAGAAGGCCGCGTTGTCCGTGAGGGTCGGCACGGTCACGGTCTTGGCGAGGGCCGAGTTGTTGACGGCGACGAGGTGCTCGATCTTCGCGGTGCGGTCGACCCGGCTGAACGCGTAGATGCCGGCTCCGGTATCGGTGTAGCGCTCGATCTGGGCGCCGGTGGCCAGGGCCGGGTTGTTTTTGCGGAGTGCGGAGAGGGCGCTGATGTGGGTGTAGAGCGGGACGTCCGTGCCGAACCGGTCGACCGACCCGGCCGTCTCGCCCGTGATCAGCGGCTGGTTCTGGTAGTCGGTGACTTGGCTGGCGAACAGGGACTGGCGGGCGTCCTTGTCGCCGCCGGTGCCGGCGAAGCCCTGCTCGTCGCCGTAGTAGACGACGGGCTGGCCGCGGGTGAGATACATCAGGTCGTGGGCGAGCTTGTCGCGCTGCACCGGCGAATCGGTGCTCTTCAGGAACGAGCCGATCCGGCCCATGTCGTGGTTTCCGAGGAAGGTGGGCAGGGCGTAGGCGTTGGAGTTGGGGGTGGTGTACTGGTCGTCGCTGGCGAAGAGCTGGCTGAGACCCTTGGCCGAGTTGCCGGCCGCGAAGCTTGTGGCCTGCGACTGGAAGCCGAAATCGAGCACCGAGCTGAGGTCGGTCTTGCGCACGTAGGGAGAGGTCTTGGCGGCATCCGCGTCGAAGACCTCGCCGAACATGAAGAAGTCAGGCTTGCCGTTGGCCCGGGCATAGTCGCGCACGGCGGTGGACCAGGTCTGCCAGAACTCGAGGTTGACGTGCTTGACGGTGTCGATGCGGAAGCCGTCGATGCCGAGGTCGACCCAGGTCTTGTAGACGTCGATGAAGCCGTTCACGACGGCGGGGTTCTCGGTCATCAGGTCGTCGAGGCCGGAGAAGTCGCCGTCGAGGGCGCTCTCTCCCTCGAAGGTCGAGTCGCCGCGGTTGTGGTAGAGCGTGGGGTCGTTCAGCCAGGCCGGCACCTTGCGGTTCGCGTTCTCGGCGCTGAGCGTCGGCGTGTACGGGAACGAGGTGGTGTCCAGCGCGGGGAAGTCGGCTTTTCCGGCGTAGTCAGCCGGGTCGAAGGCGTCTCCGGCCGCGGTCGTGTAGGGCGAGGTCGCCTTGTCGATGTAGCCGTACTTCTTCTCCGCGTTGTCGATCAGGTCGGCGGTGTGGTTGGTGATGATGTCGAAGTAGACCTTGATGCCGCGGGCGTGCGCGTCGGCAATCAGCGCCTCGAGTTCGGCGTTCGTGCCGAGGTGCGGGTCGATCTTCGTGAAGTCGGTGATCCAGTAGCCGTGGTAGCCGGCCGAGGCATTCACGCCGACGCCCTGCACCGGGTTGTTCATGAACGATGGCGTGAGCCAGAGGGCGCTCGCGCCGAGCCCCTGGATGTAGTCGAGGGAGGAGCGGAGGCCCGCGAGGTCGCCGCCGTTGTAGAAGCCTTTGTTGGTCGGGTCGAAGCCGGAGACCTGGGGATCTGCGCCGAGGCCGGCCGTGTTGTTGGACGGGTCGCCGTCTTTGAACCGGTCGGTCATCACGAAGTAGAACTGCTCGTCGCTGCCGGGTTCGCGGATGGGGTCGGCCGCGAGCGCGGCATCCGCCTCGGAGTAGGGGCCGGCGAGGCTGAGCGCCTCGAGTCCGACGCGCTTCTTCGCGAGGTCGAAGGTGAACCGCAGGGTGCTCTCGCCGCCGATGGTCAGCGGGATGTTGTCCGCCCCGCCGTCGAGCCCGTAGGCCTGGTCCCACCCGTCGTCGAGTGCGACCTTGTAGTCGTAGCTTCCGGCCGGGAGAGTGAAATCAGCGGACCAGACGCCGTCGACGCCCGTCGGGGCGAGTTCGGTGGCGGCGCAGGCCGGCTGCCAGTCGTCCGAGCAGCCGAGCTCGCTCTGGAGGCTGCCGACGAGGGCGACGGTCGGCGTGGCCGCCACCGCCGCGACCGGGGCGAAGACGAGCCCGGAGACGATGATCGCCCCGGCGCCGATCGTGGCCAGGATGCGGCGTGCGATGGTGCGTTCGGTCAGCATTGACTCCCCCAGTCCCGCGCGGTGTCGCGCGATGAACAACAGCTGAGACGCTACTCCGCGCCCCGACATTCCTGCAAGCGTTTACACACAATTTGGCGTCAATCGGGCTCGATCGGCCGAAGTGCCCCAAAACCACCCTCGTTGGAGAGCCAAATCGTTCCGATCGGACCGGTCCCCGCTGTGTAAACGCTTGCAACAGTTCTTCCAAGACAGAGGTGCTAAACAGGAGGCATGACTTCGATTCGTGGAGCCGCGCAGGTCTATCGCGGTCACGTCTTCCACATAGCCGGCTCGCCCACCGTGTCGGAGGCGAGGCGCCATCTCGTCTCCCTGCCCGACGGCGCCCTCGTCACCGGCCGGGAGGGCCAGATCGACTGGGTCGGCGACTTCGCCGATCTCCCCTCGGAGTTCGCCGGCCTGCCGGTGACCGACAACCGGGGCGGCTTCATCCTGCCCGGCTTCGTCGACACCCACCTGCACTTCCCGCAGACCTATTCCACGGATGCCTACGGCGGCGGGCAGCTGCTGGAGTGGCTCGACAACTGCGTCTTCCCGGCCGAATCCAGGCTGAAAGACCCCGAGTTCGGCGCCCGGATCGCGCGGGACTTCACCCGCCGACGGATTGCGGCGGGCACCACGAGCGCCCTCGTCTTCGGGTCGGCGTTCCCGCCCGCGCAGGACGCCCTGTTCGCCGAGTCGGAGCGGGCCGGCCTGCGCCTGGTCAGCGGGCGCGGCATCCAGACCATCGGCTCCGAGTCGTCGCGGGCGCTGCTCACCGGCGAGGCTGAGGCGCTCGACCTCGTCACGGCGGAGATCGACCGCTGGCACGCGGTCGATACCGGCGACCCGGCCACGGCTCTGCTGCAGGTCGCGGTCGTTCCCCGGTTCAGCCTGTCTGTCACACCGACCACGCTCGCCGGGCTCGGCGAACTCTACGACGACGTGCGCGGCCGGGGCGTGTACTTCCACAGCCACCTGAACGAGAACAACCGGCCGGGCACCGGTGAGATCGACGCGGTCAAGGCGATCTACCGGGTCGACACCTACCTCGACACCTACGACGGCCGGTTCCTGCCCGGTTCGGTGCGCGGCGGGTCGAGCCTGCTCGGTCGCCGGAGCATCCTGGCCCACGCCGTGCACTGCGAGGATGCCGAACTCGCCCGGCTGGCCGAAACCGGCACCTCCGTCGCGCACTGCCCGACCTCGCAGCAATTCCTCGGTTCGGGCACCATGCCGTGGCTGCGCACCACCGGGTTCGGGGTGAACGTGGCGATCGGCTCGGACATCGGCGCGGGCGACGAGTGGCTGGTCTCCCGGGTGCTCAACGACTGCTTCAAGGTGCACCTGTCCGAGCCGGGCGACGCCGGGCTGTCGATCGACCCGGCCGCGTTGCTCTTCACCGGCACCCTGGCCGGCGCCCGCGCCCTCGACATGGAGGCGCGATTCGGGAACTTCGACGTCGGCAAGGACGCGGACTTCCTGCTCATCGAACCGGACCGCTGGGAGCCGCTCGCGAGCGTGCTCGAGCGGGGCATCCGCGCCGACGACGCGGAGATGGCCACCGACCAGACCCTGTTCGCCCTCCTGCTGGCCTTGCGCCAGCCGGCGATCACCGGCGTCTTCGTGCGCGGCCGCCGGGTCGTGGCGCCGGAACCCGAGTACCGGTCGCCGGCATCCGCGCGCCTGGCCGGGCGGACCGAACGCGCCTGAGGCTCAGCGTGTGAGGCTCAGGGCGTAGGGCCCCGCTCCTGATCATCAGATCCTGCCGAGCAGTTCCTGCCGTTTCGCCTCATACTCGGTCTGGGAGAGCAGGCCCTCGTCCCGGAGCCCGGCCAGCGCTTGCAACGCTGCGACCGGATCCGTGCCGGGGGCGGGCTGCCCCGCCCGCGACGATCCTCGGCTGAGGCGCAGGGCCACGACAACGATCAGCAGGGCGACTCCAGCCAGGGCGACCACGACCGCGAGGATGATCAGGACGTGCCAACCGGTGAGGTTGTTGAGCATGTGTTCCCCCTTCGACTGCGCCGGCCACCGCCGACGCTGGTGCCGACTCTAGTCCGCCGGGGGTCTGCCCGCGGCGCGCAGCACCGCCGGGGAACGACCGGCGTCCGACCACGGGCCGGCCAGGCCGATCACCGCGATGGCCGAGGTCGGCATCGGCACGGACTCCCCGGTCAGCAGCGCCGCGAGGTTCTCGATCCCCGGGTTGTGGCCGACCAGCACGACGGTGCCCGCGTCGTCGGGCAGCTCGCGCAGCACGCCGAGCAGCTGCCCGGCCGAGGCGGCATACGCGCGGTCCTCGACCACGGTCGGCGGCACGGCGTCGAGTTCCGCCGAGGCCAGGTCCCAGGTGCTGCGCGCCCGGTTCGCCGACGAGACGACGGCGAGGTCGATGCCCAGGATGCTGCGGGCCAGCCACTTCCCGGCGCGCGGCGCCTGGTGGCGGCCCCGGCCGTTCAGGGGGCGGTCGATGTCGGCCTCGTCACCCGACCAATCGGACTTGGCGTGCCGCAACAGGATCAGCGTGCGCTCAGGCATGAAGCCAGTCTGCCACCGTTCTCCGGCCGCGGTCCGGGCAGGCGACGGGCAGGTCGCCCTACGATGGCAGGCATGACGCCCCTCCCTCCCCCCGTTGCCGGTCTCGTGCTCGCGGCCGGCGCCGGCTCCCGGTACGGCCGCCCGAAGGCGCTCGCCACAACCCCTGAGGGCACGTCCTGGCTGGTCAGGGCCGTGCACACCCTGGCCGCCGCGGGCTGCCACCCGGTGATCGTCGTTCTCGGGGCCGGCGCCGACGAGGCGGAGGCGCTGCTCGGCGACTACCATCCGGGCGAGCTGGTGGTCTCCCGGGCCGAGGACTGGGCCGACGGGCTCTCCGCCTCACTCCGGGCGGGGCTGCGAACGGCGGCGGCGCTCGGCCCCGGTCCGCTCGCCGTGGCCGTCGTCCCGGTCGACGTGCCCGGGCTGACCGAGGCCACCGTCCGCCGGCTGATCGGCCCGGCAGAGCTCGGGCCCGACACCCTGAGACAGGCCTGTTTCCAGGGGCGGCCGGGGCATCCGGTCGTGATCGGGCGCGCGCACTGGGCCGGCCTGATCGCCTCGGTCAGCGGGGACACCGGGGCCAGACCCTACCTGCTCGCGCACCAGGCCGGGCCGGTGGAATGCGGCGACCTGGAGACCGGCGCCGACATCGACGTGAACACCGACGTGAACACCGACGCCGGCGTCGCACGGGAGACCGGCCGCGGCGGGACGACCGGGCATCCGCCCGATCGGTGACCGCCGAGCGCCATCCGTGGAATCATGGGGTTTCCGCGCCCTCCGCCGCCCACCGGCCGTCACCGTTTCCGAAGGATCCCGTGCTCGAGACACTCCGCCGCCACCCCGCGAACCTGCACCTGGGGCTCATGCTCGCGCTCACCTTCTCCACCGGCGTGGCGGATGCCGTGGGCTACCTCGGCCTGGACCGGGTGTTCACCGGCAACATGACGGGCAACGTCGTGATCCTCGGCATGGCCCTCGCCGGGGCGAACAACCTGCCGGTGGCCGGCCCGCTGTTGGCGCTGTTCACGTTCATGCTCGGCGCCGCCGTCGGGGGGCGGGTGCTGCGCCCGGTCGCGATCGGCTGGACCACTCACGCCAGCGTGCTCTTCGGCGTGCAGGGACTGGTGATGGCCGCCCTCTCGGTCGCCCTGTTCCTCGGCGGTGGCCGCCCACCGGCACCCTTCGACCTCGTGATCACCGGCTTCCTCGCCGCGGTGATGGGCCTGCAGGCGTCGATCGCCCGCCACATCGGGGTGAAGGACGTGACCACGGTGGTCGTCACCTCGACCATCACGGGCTTCGCCGCCGACTCGCGGCTCGGCGGCGGCAAGGGGCAGCCCTGGTTCCGCCGGATCGCCGCGATCGTGCTGATCGGCGCCGGCGCCGCGGTCGGCGCGCTGCTGCTGATGACACACATCGGCTGGGGGGTCGCCCTGTCGGCGGTGATCACCCTCGTCGTCACCGCGCTCGGGCACGCCGCCGGCCGGCCGCACCACGCGCCCTGACCGGCCCCGACCCCGACGCCGCGGGGCTGACCGGGCCGGACCCGGTGGAATTCCGGTCCCCGTCGTGGGAACCTTGAGGGGTGCCGAAGACTGTCGAACGCCCCGATCTGCAGGAGGCGGTGTCACTGGACCGTCCGTGGATCACGATCGTCTGGGACGACCCGGTGAACCTGATGTCCTACGTGGCCTACGTCTTCCGCAGCTACTTCGGCGTCACCGCCGAGGAGGCGGAGCGCCTGATGCTGCAGGTGCACAACACCGGCCGCGCGGTGGTCGCCACCGGCAACCGGGAAGCCATGGAGCGCCACGTCGAGGCCATGCACGGCTACGGCCTGTGGGCGACGCTGACCAGGGCAGACTCGTGATGCAGTTTGAACCGTCCGCGGAAGGCCGCGTGTCCGCGCACTTCGAACTGGTCGAGGTGGGCCTGCTCCGCCTGGCCACCAGCCAGCTGGTGGAACTGCTCGAGGCCGCCGATGCCCCCACGCCCGGCACGGCCGCCGACCCTGCCCTGAAACGGCTGCTCCCGGATGCCTACCTGGACGACCCGGGGGCCGCGGCGGAGTTCCGTCGCTTCACCGCCGGCGATCTCCTCGACCGCAAGGTGCTCAATGCGAAGGTGGTCCTGGCGACCCTGGGCGAGGAGCCGCTCGACCCGATCTCCGACGAACCGGACGAGGCGCTGCTCCACGACGCGCCGGACGACGCCCCGCTGGCGATCGTGCTCGACCCGCCCGACGTGCAGTCGTGGCTGCGCACCCTCACCGACCTGCGCCTGACGCTGGCCGAGCGTCTCGAAATCGGGCCGGACGGCCGGCCGCAGCGAGAGGACGAGGAGACCCCGTTCCTGCGGGACGTCTACGAGTGGTTCGGGATGGTGCAGGAGTCCCTGGTCTACGCCATCGACGTCTGATCGCGCCGGCTCACGCGAGCGCGCGGGAGCTCAACCGACCACGGGAACGGCCAGCAGTGCCTCCCGGGCCCGGCGCGGCCCCTCGCCGTCGGCGAGGGATGCCCGGAGCCGGTCCAGGCGCAGCCTGGCCGCGCCGTCGAGGGCGAGCAGGGCCTCGGCCGCCACGCGCAACTCGTCGGCCGTCACGACGTTCGGGTCGAGGGACAGCCCGAAACCGGCCGTCTCCACGGCGGCGGCGCCGGCGAACTGGTCGGTGGAGAACGGGAGCACCAGCAGCGGCACCCCGGCGGTCATCGCCTCGGTGACGCTGTTGTTGCCACCGTGGGTGACGGCTAGGGCTGCGTGGCCCAGCAGGGTGACCTGGGGCAGGAAAGCGCGCACGAGCCAGGAGCCGGGGGTTGTTCCGAGTTCGGCCGGGTCGGTCGCGCCGGTCGCGATGGCGACCCGCACGTCGAGCCCGTGCAGGGCCTCCGCCACCCGGGCGAGCACGTCGCCGCGCACGGAGAGGAAGCTGCCGAAGCTCACGTAGACGACCGGCAACTCGCCGGCGGCCAGCCACCGGTCGACCTCGTCGTCGGCGGCCTCCTCGCGCACAGCGGAGCCGAGGAAGGCGTGCGGCGGCAGCAGCGCGGTGCGCGCCGGGTCGTGCAGTTCGGCCGGGTAGTTGAGCAGGAGCACATCGCCCGCCTCCATGAAGGCGTCGCCGCTGGGGGTGGCCGCGGGGTCGAGGCTGATCAGGGCGTCGTTCCACTGGGCCGTGAATGCGGCGCTCACGTCGTCGCAGGCCAGGTGCAGGGCCTCGAGCGCGGCCGGGCGGGGCCGGAACGCCACCGGCCATTCCGGCGGATAACCGTAGACCTCGTCACCCACCGGCAGCGCGGACGGGTGCCCGAGCACGACGTCGGCGTGACGAATGCCCGCACTCTGCAGCGCGAGCCTCGCACTGAACGCGAGGTGGTCGACGATCACGTGGTCGGGCTGCACCTCGGCGACGATCCGCTGCACCTCCCGGGCGACCTCGACCGGGTTCCAGAGCAGGTCGTTGCTGCGCGCCTCGGCCTGGAACAGGAGCGTCTCGACCATGCCGCGGCGGGTCGCGGCGAAGAATCCGCGGAGGGCGTCGTCTTCGCCGGTCGGCTGCTGCTCGGCCCGGATCGTGCCGGGGTTCGAGCCGCGGCCCAGTTGCAGGTTGACCCGCTCGAAACCGAACGCGCGCACGATGTCGGCCGTCGCCGGGCCGCTGGCCACGACGACGCGTTCGCCGGCCTCCTGCCAGGCGGTGCCGAGGGTGGCCAGGGGAAAGAGGTGGGAGGCGTAGTCGGGGCTGATGATCAGCAGGGTCATATCAGGTTCCTCCTCAGGTCAGGTCTCGCATCAGGAGAGGCTCAGCGCCCAGGCGTTCGGTCCGTCGGTGACGGAGACCTCCCGGTAGACGGCGGCCAGGGTGGACGCCATGGCCTGGATCGTGAAACCGCGGGCCACCATCTCGCGGGCACGGCCGGCGAACTCCGGTCCGAACGGGCCGGCGGCGACCATGAGGGCAGCGGTGATCCCGCCGGCCAGCGCGGCCGGGTTGCCGGTGTCCACGAGGAAACCCGTCACCCCTTCCTCCACGTAGGTGGCCGGTCCCCCCGAGTGCGGCGCGACCACGGCGAGGCCGGTGGCGAGGGCCTCGAGCAGGGCGATCCCGAACTCTTCCTTCACGCTCGCGCAGACATACACGCCGTTCGGTCCGGCCAGGCCCGGCCGGCCGGTGCGCGCGGCCGCGAGCCAGCGGGCCACGGTGTCGTTGCTGCGGTGCCCGGCGAGCAGCAGTCCCCGTTCGGCGGCCCCGTCGGGCGGAACGGCCGCGTTCATTCGGTCCAGTTGTGCGCGCTCGTCTGCCGACGGGGTGAGCAGGTCCCCGCCGACGATGAGCAGGTTGCAGGCCGCGGACAGCGCCGGGTCGGCCGACCAGGCCTCGACGAGCGCGGCCATGCCCTTGACCCGGTGCAGCCGGCCCACGGTGACGGCGAGCGGCAGTCCGCGTCGCTCGGGCGGGAGGGCAGCGAGCAGGTCGTCGAGCTCGGCGAACGCCACCGCGCCGGCCGCGGTCAGCCGATCCGGGTCAACGGCGGCGGAGCCGTCGAGGGATGCCGTGGCGTCCGCGAGGGAACGCTCGATCACGGCCAGGTCGATGCCCTCCGCGATCACCGAGTGGCGTTCCGGGTGCTGCCGGATGTCGATTCCGACGAGCTCGCGCATGTCGCGCTGCAGTTCGGGCCGGGGGAAGAGCACGGTGTGCGCGGCATCCGCTGCCAGCCGCTGCACCAGCCGCACCCGGAACCAGAAATGCTCGGCCTCGTCCACCGTGCCGAAGTTCGCACGGGTCAGGGCGCCGGCCGCATCCAGCGAGTGGATGACGCTGTGCGGGTCGGGTGCCACCGTGAACACGATGGGGATGTCCAGTTCGCGGGCGACGGTGGAGGCGGCGAGGGTGCCGACATCCGCCATCCGCAGGTGGATCGCGTCGACCGTTCCCGCTGCGCGGAGGATGCGCCGGATGCCGCGCTGGGTGGCGATCCGGCGCGGCCAGGCGTCGACCGACGCGACCGGCTCGCCGAGGAACGGGACGGTCGCGAAGGCGTGACCGGCCAGGGTGGAGCCGACCTCGGAGAGGCAGGCCAGGGCACCTTCGAACCCGCCCCGGGAGAGCGTGAGCACGCGTTCGACCCGCTGCTCGGTGGGGGCATCCTCGCGTCCGGGCAGGACGGCGTGCTCGCCCGGTGTCGGGCCGGCGACCAGGGCGTCGCCGAGGCGCACGAGCAGGGTCGCGATGCCGCCGTTGTCGCCGGCGCCGACCTGGCTGAGTTCACGGTCGATGTCGGCGTGCAGGAAGAGCTGGGCGATGGTCGCTCCCTGGCTCCACGGCGCGCGCGGGTAGCTCGGCACGGTCAGGTCGACCAGGGCGAGCCGGGCCACCGCGGCGAGCACGTCGTCACCCCGGGCAAGCTCGGTGACGATCGCGATGGTGGCGTCGTTCGGGCCGAGGTCGCCGAGGGCGGCGATCGCGGCCACGCGCACCTCGGTCGATTCCGCCGGGTCGACGGCGATGCGGCGCAGCAGGCGCTCAGGGATGCGGCCGGCGACCAGGCCGATCGTCTCGACCAGGCGGGACCGGGCCCCGGCATCGACGACGCCGACCAGGGCACCCTCAAGGGCGAGCCCCACATGTTCCGGCACCGACGACGCCCACTGCTCGAGGGTGCGCTGGGCGATCATCCCGGGGAAGCCGCCGGCGACGACCATGGTCACCAGCCCGGAGATGGCGTCGAGGCGAGGCAGGCGGGCTCCGAAGGCCCAGGCCGTGTGCTCGCGGATGAACAGGGTGTCATGGCCGAGCAGGGTGACCAGCACATCGTCCGCCGATTCGTCGAAGACCTGGGCGAGCGAGTGGATCGCCGCGATCGCGGTGAGCTGGTCTCCCGGGTCGACCGCGGCCTGGGCGAGCAGGCGCACAGCCCGCACACCGCCGTCCCGGCTCGCGGCGACGGTCAGGTCATCGGCGGCCCGGATGCCGTCCAGGATCGAACGCGACTGGCGCATGGTGTCCAGGGTCGTATGGGTTCCCACGGGGTGTTCTCCCTGTCGTCGGGGCGGGCGGGCGTCACGTGCGGTCTGCGTGCTGCCGATGATACTTCGGAACGCGAAACCGTCCGGATCGCCGGCGGCGAATCCGCTCCCGGTCGAGTCAACGCTATAGGCCTGACCAGCGGGCAGATACCGGCTGGGAATCCGCCGAGACTCCGCCGACGGGTTTACTTGCCGGTCTCAGGGGGCAGGATGGATGCATGACACGTCGTGCACCGATCGAAGACATCAACGAGAACAACCTGCGCGTCAAGAAGCCGAAGAAGTCCGCGGCCGGGCTGGAAGCGGTGGCGGTCGCCCTCGAACGCGGGATCGCCCAGGCCGGCGTCACCCGCACCGCCCGCGCGCTGCTGCGGTTGAACCAGCGCGACGGCACCGACTGCCCCGGCTGTGCCTGGCCGGAGTCGCAGGGCCACCGCAAGACGGCCGAGTTCTGCGAGAACGGCGCCAAGGCCGTCGCCGAGGAGAGCACCCTGCGCACGGTGACCCCGGCGTTCTGGGCTGAGCACTCGATCGAGGAGCTCGCCACCAAGACCGAGTACTGGCTGGGCAATCAGGGCCGGATCACGCATCCGGTGGTCATCCGCCCCGGTGACACGCACTACTCGCAGATCACCTGGAACGACGCGTTCGAACTGATCGGCGAGAAGATCCGGGCGACGACTCCGGACCGCACCGTGTTCTATACCTCGGGTCGCACCGCGAATGAGTCGGCGTTCCTCTACCAGCTGTTCGCCCGCTCGATCGGCACGAACAACCTGCCGGACTGCTCCAACATGTGTCACGAATCGTCGGGTTCGGCATTGAACCCCACGATCGGCATCGGCAAGGGCACCGTCTCGCTCGAGGACATCCACCAGGCCCAGTTGATCCTGGTCGTCGGCCAGAACCCGGGCACCAACCACCCGCGGATGCTGTCGGCCCTCAAGGAGTGCAAGGACAACGGCGGCCGGGTCGTCGCCGTCAACCCGCTGCCGGAGGCCGGGCTGTTCAACTTCAAGGACCCCCAGTCGGTGTCGGGCCTGATCGGCGACGGCACCGCCCTCGCCGACGAATACCTGCAGATCAGGGTCGGCGGCGACCTGGCCCTGTTCCAGGCGCTCGGCCACCTGCTGCTCGAGGAGGAGGAGCGCGTGCCCGGCTCGGTCGTCGACGCGGAGTTCGTCGCGGAGAATACCCAGGGAATCGAAGAGTACCGGGCCGCTCGCAAGACCATCGACTGGGCCGAGACCGAGAAGGCCACCGGCCTGAACGTGACGCAGATCTCCACCGTGGCGCGCATGATGGCCGAGTCGAAGGCCACGATCATCTGCTGGGCCCTGGGCCTGACCCAGCAGCCGCACTCGGTGAACACGCTCAAGGAGATCATCAACCTGCTCCTGCTGCAGGGCAACTTCGGCAAGCCCGGTGCCGGCGCCTGCCCGGTGCGCGGCCACTCCAATGTGCAGGGCGACCGCACGATGGGCGTCTGGGAGAAGCCGAAGGAGTCGATGCTGGCCGCGCTGGATGCTGAGTTCGGCATCCGGTCCCCGCGGGAGCACGGCCTCGACTCGGTCGACACGGTCGAAGCGTTCGAGAACGACGACGTCGACGTGTTCGTCTCGATGGGCGGCAATTTCGCCCTCGCCTGCTCCGACACCGAGGCCCTCGAGGCCGCGATGCAGCGGGTCGGCCTGACCGTGCACGTGTCGACCAAGCCCAACCGGTCGCACATCATGCACGGCAAGACCTCCCTGATCCTGCCGACTCTCGGTCGCACGGACACCGACGACAAGCACCCCGGCGGTCGCCAGGTGCTCTCGATCGAGGACTCGATGTCGGTCGTGCGCACCACGCAGGGGCGCCTCGACCCGGTCTCCGAGCACCTGCTGGCCGAGCCGGTCATCGTTGCCCGGATGGCCGTCGCCACCCTCGGCGAGGACCACGTGATCGACTGGAAGGCCATGGCCGACGACTACGACGTCATCCGTGACCGCATCTCCCGGGTGATCCCCGGCTTCTCCGATTTCAACACGCGGCTCAAGACGAAGAATGGTTTCGTGCTGCCCAACCCGCCGCGCGACACCCGCAGCTTCGCCACCGACATCGGCCGGGCCCGGTTCACGGTCAGCCCGCTCGAGTACCTGACCCCGCCGCCCGGGCACCTGATCCTGCAGACCATGCGCAGCCACGACCAGTACAACACCACCTTCTACGGGCTGGACGACCGCTACCGCGGCATCTCCGGCGGCCGCCGGGTCATCCTGATCCACGAGGACGACGTCACCGAGCTGGGGTTCAAGGACCGCGACCTCGTCGACGTGATCAGCACGTTCCGGGGCGAGGAACGCCGGGCGAACGAGTTCCGACTGGTCGTCTACCCGACGCCGCGGGGCTGCGCGGCGGCATACTTCCCCGAGGCGAACGCCCTGATGCACCGGGAGCTCGTGGCCCGGGAGTCGAACACCCCCGGCTACAAGGCGATGGCCGTGCGCTTCATCGCGCACGAACCGGCCGGCGTGCCGCAGCTGAGCTGAGGTGTCGCCGATGACCGAGCAGCGCCCCTGGACCGGCCACGTCTTCATCGCGACGAGCGTCGACGGCTACATCGCCCGGCTGGACGGCGGCCTCGACTGGCTGACCGACCGGCCGGGGCCCTCCGGCGACGGCGGCTACACCGAGTTCACGGCGACGATCGACCACATGCTGATGGGCCGAGGCACCTATGAAACGGTGGCGGCGTTCGATCTGTGGCCGTACACCCGGATGAAGGTGATCGTGCTCAGCAGCACCCTCGCCGCGGCCGACGACCGCATCACGGTGGTGCGCAGCCTCCCCGAGGCGATCGACACCCTCGCCGCCGCGGGCGCCGGGCGCGTGTACACCGACGGCGGCCGGGTCATCCAGTCCTGCCTCGCGGCGGGCCTCATCGACGACCTCGTGATCACCCGGGTTCCCGTGCTGCTGGGCGAGGGCATTCCATTGTTCGGGGCGCCCCCGGCGGATGTCCGGCTCGAGACCCTGGGCGTCGCTCAGATCGGCGGCGGCATGGTCCAGGAACGCTACGCCGTGGTGCGCTGACCCTCGCCGCGCTCGGTCTCTATTTGGTCCACAGCAGGCTCCACGATCCGCTCGGCCCCGGCGTAGATCACCATCGAGTTGCCGCGGAGGAAACCGATGAGCGTCATGCCCACCTCCGCGGCGAATTCGGCCGCCAGCGACGACGGCGCCGAGACGGCGGCGAGCACCGGGATGCCGGCCATCATCGCCTTCTGGGCCAGTTCGAAGCTGGCCCGGCTCGACACCATCAGCACCGTGCCGGTCAGCGGCAGCAGGTTCTCTTTCAGCGCCCAGCCGATCACCTTGTCCACCGCGTTGTGCCGGCCGACGTCTTCGCGCAGCACGAGCATCTCCCCGGTGGCGCCGTCGAACAGCGCGGCGGCGTGGAGTCCGCCGGTCTTCTCGAACACGGTCTGCCGGGTGCGCAACAGGTCGGGGAACGAGGTGAGCAGTTCCGCGTCGACCCGCACCGGGTCATCCATTACCGGGAAGGAGGATTTGGTGCGCACGGCGTCGATGCTCGCCTTGCCGCAGAGGCCGCAGGAGCTGGTGGTGAGGAACGACCGTTCGAGGCTCGGGTCGGGGGGCCTGACCCCCGGCGCGAGGGACACGTCGAGCACGTTGTAGGTGTTGAGGCCCTCGTCGGTGGCGCCGGCGCAGTAGCGGGCGGTGAAGAAGTGCTCGCCCCTGGTGATGACCCCCTCCGAGACGAGGAAGCCGGCCGCGAGGTCGTAGTCGTTGCCCGGGGTGCGCATGGTCACGGCCAGGGAACGGCCGTTCACCCGGATCTCCAGCGGCTCCTCCACGGCGAGCACGTCTTCGCGGGTGGTGGGTGGGTGCCCGACGGTCAGGCGGACGACCTTGCGTCGCGCGGTGATTCTGCTCATCAGTCGTTGCCCCTTCTTCGTCGTGCCGGTCGTTCGAGTGCCGCGGGCTCAACCGCCCCGGCCTCAACCACCGATGTAGGACATCTCGATCTTCTTCTTGCCTGCGGCACGAAGCTGGATCGTCTTCGCGCTGCGCAGCTGCGAGTACCGGTCGGTGCGTTCCCGCCAGATCTGCGCCATCACGGTGGCGAGCTGTTCGTCGGTGCAGCCGCCGCGCATCAGGGCGCGCAGGTCATGGCCCTCGGTCGCGAACAGGCAGGTGAACAGCTTGCCGTCGGTGGAGACCCTCGCCCGGGAACAGGAATGGCAGAACGACTGGGTGACGCTCGAGATGACGCCGATCTCGCCGCTCCCGTCGCGGTACCGCCAGCGCCTCGAGGTCTCGCCGTCATAGTTCGGCGCCACCTCGTCCAGGGGCAGCTCGGCGTTGATCAGGTCGATCACCTCGCGGGAGGGCACCACGGCGCCCATCTCCCAGCCGTTGCTCGAGCCGACGTCCATGAACTCGATGAACCGGAGGATGTACGGCGTGCCCTGGAAGTGCCGGGCCATGGCCACGATGTCGTGCTCGTTCTGGCCGCGCTTGACCACCATGTTGATCTTGATCGGGCCGAGCCCGGCCTCGTGGGCGACGTCGATCCCGTGCAGGATCTTCGCGACCGGGAAATTCACGTCGTTCATCGCCCGGAAGGTGGCGTCGTCGAGCGAATCGAGCGACACGGTCACGCGGGTGAGCCCGGCATCCTTCAGCGCCTGCGCCTTCACGGCGAGCGCCGACCCGTTCGTGGTCAGCGCGATGTCGATAGGCCGGCCGTCGGGGGTGCGGAGGGCGGCGAGCATGGCGACGAGTTCCTCGAGGCCCTTGCGGAGCAGCGGCTCACCGCCGGTGAGGCGGATCTTCTCGACCCCGTGGGCCACGCTGATCCTGGCTAGCCTGGTCATCTCCTCGAAGGAGAGAAGCTCGTCGCGTTCCATGAAGGCGAAGTCCTTGCCGAAGACCTCCTTCGGCATGCAGTAGACGCAGCGGAAGTTGCAGCGGTCGGTGACGGAGATGCGCAGGTCGTGCAGCGGCCGGTTCATCGTGTCGGTGACCAGGCCGGTGGGCTCGATGGTCACCTCGGGGAGGTCCGCCAGTGATCGATAGAACCTGGGGACGGGTTCCTGGAGTTCGGCGCCGGTCATGTCTCCACACTAATCGCGGCGGCTGGGAACGATAGGCCGCGGAGGTCAGAGCCGGTGCACGGTGGTGGGGCGTGTAGAGACCCGGGCTCGACAACCCACCCCCCCCGGGGGCGGCCCCCCCAACTTAACCGATCCGGGCGGGGTGTGGGCCAAAATAGTGGGCGCGCCCCCCGCGAACA
>NZ_JADOVI010000007.1 GCF_015752155.1 Cryobacterium sp. MP_M3
GGAAGCTCTGCGGCTTTCCGCACCTTTGGGGTACGTGAAGACATTACGGCCCCCAGCCCACCCCGTCAAAACCCGCCCCCGCCCGGGCGTGTCACACCCCCACCCCACCCGCAGCATCCGCCCCCACACCTAACGACGACGCGCCAGCACCCGCTCGACGAGAACGGATGCGGGCGCGCGACCTGCGGGAACGGAACGGAGTCAGTAGCGGTAGTGGTCGACCTTGTACGGGCCCTCGATCGGGACGCCGATGTAGGCGGACTGCGCGGGAGTGAGCACGGTCAGTTCGACGCCGAGCGCGTCCAGGTGCAGCCGGGCGACCTTCTCGTCGAGGTGCTTCGGCAGCACGTAGACGCCGACCGGGTAGTTCTCCGGGTAGCAGTACAGCTCGATCTGGGCGAGCACCTGGTTGGTGAACGAGTTGCTCATCACGAATGACGGGTGCCCGGTGGCGTTGCCCAGGTTCATCAGGCGTCCCTCGGAGAGCACGAGAACGCTGCGTCCACTCGGCAGGTGCCACTCGTCCACCTGCGGCTTGATCTCGACCCTCACCGCGCCGGGCAGGGATTCGAGCGCCGCCATGTCGATTTCGTTGTCGAAGTGACCGACGTTCGCGATGATCGCGAGGTGCTTCATGCGGAGCATGTGGTCGACCCCGATGACGTTGAAATTGCCGGTGCCGCTGACGAAGATGTCGACCTGTTCGACGACGGATTCGATCCGGGCGACCTGGAACCCGTCCATGGCGGCCTGCAGGGCGTTGATCGGGTCGATCTCGCTCACGATCACCCGGGCACCCTGGCCTCGGAGCGCCTCGGCGGCGCCCTTGCCGACGTCACCGTAGCCGGCGACGAAGACGACCTTGCCGCCGATGAGCACGTCGGTGGCCCGGTTGAGCCCGTCCGGCAGCGAGTGCCGGATGCCGTACTTGTTGTCGAACTTCGACTTGGTGACCGAGTCGTTCACGTTGATCGCTGGGAAGAGGAGGCTGCCGGCCCCGGCGAGTTCGTAGAGACGGTGCACGCCGGTCGTCGTCTCCTCGGTGACGCCTGCGATGGCGGCGGCGATGACGGTCCAGCGGTCTGTCGACGAGGCCAGCGACCGGCGGAGGACGTCGAGGACGACCCGGAATTCGTGGCTGTCGGCCTCCGTGGCGTCGGGCACCGCTCCGGCCTGCTCGAATTCGCGGCCCTTGTGCACGAGCATCGTGGCGTCGCCGCCGTCATCGAGGATCATGTTCGGGCCGGTCCAGGTCTCCCCCGCGGCAGCGGCCTCGGTGCTCCAGTCGAAGATCTGCTCGGTGCACCACCAGTAGTCCTCGAGCGTCTCGCCCTTCCAGGCGAAGACCGGAACGCCGGCCGGAGCCTCGGGGGTGCCCGTCGGCCCCACCGCGATGGCCGCCGCGGCGTCGTCCTGGGTGGAGAAGATGTTACAGCTGGCCCAGCGGACCTGGGCGCCGAGGGCGACGAGCGTCTCGATCAGCACGGCGGTCTGCACCGTCATGTGCAGGGATCCGGCGATCCGGGCGCCGGCGAGCGGCTTCGATTCGCCGAATTCGGCGCGGAGGGCCATCAGCCCGGGCATCTCGTTCTCAGCGAGGCGGAGTTGGTGGCGGCCGGCCTCGGCGAGCGCCAGATTGGCGATCCGGAAGGCGGGCACGGTGGACGAAGGGGACGCGACGACAGTCATGCGACCATCCTGCCATCCCCTGCCGCGCCGAGGGGCTGTCAGCGGGTGGAGCCGAGCGGTTCGTCTGCCGCATCGGGGGCGGACTGCAGAGCATCCGTCTCGCGCGCGGCCTTCCCCGGGCGGGTGTCGCCCCGGTACCGCCACAGGCCGATCCCGGCCACGACGGCGGCCAGGAGGAGCGACATCAGCAGTTCCTGCCGGGTCTTCTCGAGGACGGCCATCCCGACGAGCAGGGCGACAATGCTGACGATGGCGAACCAGGTGAGGTAGGGGAACGCCCACATCTTCAAGGAAAGCCGGTCCGCGGCCTCCGCGCCCATCCGTCGGCGGAGGATGAGCTGGGAGACGGCGATGACGAGCCAGACCAGCAGGGCGATCGCGCCGGACGTGTTCACGAGGAACAGGAACACGGTGTCGGGGGCGAGGTAGTTGAGCCCCACCGTGATGAAGCCGACCACGGTCGAGGCGAGCACCGCGGTGCGGGGCACCCCTCCGGTCGACACCCGGGACCAGGCGGCCGGCGCGTCGCCGCGCACGGAAAGGGAGAACAGCATCCGGCTCGCCGTGTAGAGCCCGGAGTTCAGGCAGGAGAGCACGCTGGTCAGCACGATGACGTCCATGATGGCGCCGGCGCCGGGGATGCCGTAGAGCTCGATCACGGCGACGTAGGGGCTCTTGGCAACGGAGGCACTGTCCCAGGGCAGCAGGGTGACCACGATGGCGATGGACCCGATGTAGAAGACGAGGATGCGCCAGACGGTCGACTTGACCGCCTTCTTGACGGCGTCGACAGGGTTCTCGGACTCCCCGGCCGCGATCGTGGCGATCTCAGCCCCGAAGAAGGAGAACACGACCACGAGAACGCCGCCGAGGACCGCGCCGCTGCCGCTGGGGAAGAATCCGCCGCGACCGGTGAGGTTGCGAAGGCCCGGCGCGTCGAGTCCCGGCATCAGCCCCAGGATGGCGACGACGCCCAACAGCAGGAAGATCGCGATGGCCGCCACCTTGATCGACGCGAACCAGAACTCGAACTCACCGAACATCTTCACCGAGGCGACGTTGGTCAGGGTCAACAGCACCATCAGCACCAGCGCCCACACCCACTGGTCGACCGCCGGAATCCAACGGTGCACGATCGCGGCGCCCGCCGTGGCCTCGATGCCGAGCACGATGATCCAGAACCACGCGTACAGCCAGCCGATGCTCAGGCCGGCCCAGCGCCCGAGCGCCTTGTCGGCGTAGCTGGAGAACGAGCCGGTCTCCGGGTGGGCGGCTGCCATCTCCCCCAGCATCCGCATGACCAGGATGACGACGAGGCCGGCCGCGGCGTAGGCGACGAGGATGCCCGGCCCGGCCTGCTGGATGGCCGCCCCGGAACCGACGAACAAGCCGGCCCCGATCACCCCGGCGATGGCGATCATCGAGAGGTGGCGCGGTTTGAGCGTGTGGGCGAGCTGGCTGTCGCTCCCGCCCGTCGCCGGTGAATGGTCGGTTTTCGGCAGGAATGCCATGGGACTCCAAGGTCATCGTGAACGGGCACCCGGTCGGGCCGGGCACTCGTTCAGGGGTGTCCGGTCAATCTATGTCCGCATCATGACGGCACGAAACGACACGCGCGGCGCGAAACCGGACCGTAACGGGACCCGCACCCACGGACGCGGTCCGAAACCAAACCGTAACGCGGCTCGGGGGATCGGTTCGCGCGGTGAGACTAGTCGCGAGGCTGGGCCGGCATCGTGCGCAGCCGCACGAGCTGCCAGCCCTGGGGCGCCGAGGTGAGGCGCGCATGCCGGTCGCACAGGTCGAAACTGTGCGGCTCCCGCACCAGGGAGAGCGGCCCGAGCACGGCCATCGAGTCGCCGTAGTCGAAGGTGAGGGTCGCCACGGACTCATCCGGGCAGGCGACGCGGGAACAGGGCCTGGAAGACATTGCCCTCAGGCTACCCTCACCGCGCCGGAACTAGGATGTGACCATGTCCCGAATCCGCAGCGCCGCAGCACCGACGCCCGCGCCGACCCAGCGCGGCCGGGGCCGTGACCGGCACGGCCGCGGCATCCGCAGCTCGGTCACCGGACCGTTCCTGCCGCCCCTGCAGACCCGGATCAGCCAGTTCGACATGACGGTGGCCTCGACCATCGACTACCTGCGCTCGGTCTGGCCCGACGAACTGAGCGACGTCATCTTCGAGGTGGCGGCCGGACCGTACGCGGTGATCCCCGGCGTCGGGGTCGAGCGGTGGACCGTGACCGCCGCGGAACGCCGGATCGTGTTCTACCGCCTGCCGATCCAGCGCCTCACCCGCCTGCACCGCAACGACGACCTGCACCGGAGGATGGTCATCGAGAGCTGCGTGTTCCGTGCCATCGCCGAACTTCTCGGCAAGGACCCCTGGGACCTGGCCCCGGACCGCTTCCGCCACTTCTAGATTCCGCCGCTGCCCGCGAACGCCGGCAGAGCGACAGCCCACCCACGCGGCCGAGGATTCCTCGGCCGCTTTTTCGTGCCCGGGCGTCTGCGGCGCCGCCGCTCCGTCCGCGGAAGGGCCGCGTGATCACGCGGCCGATCCGGGGATTCCGAATCGATGTGAGTTTTTTCCAAACCGATTCGGCGTTCGGACCGAACCCCTGTCAGCACCACAAGCTGCTCCACCTTCACAGCAATTCCCCACAGACCAACCACACAGACAAAGGATCACACCATGCGTTCATTCTCCAAGGCCACCATCAGCCTCGCCACCGCCGGACTGCTCATCGCCGGCCTTGCCGCGTGCTCCAGCGGAGCCGAGGCCAGCGGGTCGGCGTCCACGCCCTCCGCGTCGTCCTCCGCCGAGGCCACCCCTAAGCCCGTCGCATCGATCCCCTCCCTCAAGGGCGTTGACACCGCCGTGCTGCTGGACGCCGACTTCGCCGCGGCGCTGACCAGCCTGGGCCTCACCCCCGGCACCGTCGGAACCGCGACCCTGGTCGACGGCAGCCTGCACTTCCCGATCACCGGCGGAAATGTGGACTACTACGACCCGAACGAGAGCTACCGCCCGTTCGTCCAGGGCTCGATCGAGCACGAGGGCTCCGGCTTCTCGCTGACCGCCGGCGACACGACGGTCGAACTGACCAACTTCACCATCGACCCCGGCTCCTCGAAGCTGTTCGGTGATGTCAGCGTCAACGGCACCTCCGCGGCCACCCAGGTGCTGCTCTTCAACCTCTACGGTGGCACTCTCAAGCCGCTGCAGATGGACGGCGACAACGCCATCCTGGAAGGCACCACCGTGCACATCTCCGCAGAGGCCGCCGGCCTGCTGAACAGCACGTTCAAGACGGAGGCCGTCGCCGACCAGCTCCTCGTCGGCATCGCGAAGATCACCGTCGCCACCAAGTAGCACCCCGCGACCCAGGTCGCACAGGAAAAGGCGCCTTCGTCTCTCGACGAAGGCGCCTTTCTGCGTGCCTCAGGCCGAACGGCCGGACGGTCTCCCGCGGAACGGCCTCCAGTGGAACAGGCGTTCGGCCGCCCCCGGTCCGGCCCGGCGGAACGCCATCGCCACGATGAGGATGACCGCCACTGCCAGGGTCACCCGGGTCAGCTGCACGGACGGAACCAGCATCCGGATGCTGAGCGCGATCGGCACGACGAGCCATTCCCACCGGCCGCTCAGCGCGACGAACGGCACGAGCAGCAGGGCGTACCACGGGTAGCGGGGGCTGAGGATGATCAACGTGCTGCCGATCATCAGGAGCTGGCCGAGCCAGGGTTGTGCCGGATCGGTCTTCCACAGGGTGAGCGCGGCGACCCCGGCGAGCACGATGGCCACGACGTAGATCGCGGCACCGCCAGGAGCGACCAGCGAGACGAGCGCGAACCGGGTGCCGTCCTGGTACCCCTCCTCGGTGAGGTAGCCGGGCAGGTAGCCGAGGACCCCGATTCCGGTGGTGAGGACGTAAGGGACGTACAGGAGGAAGAAGGTGACGACGGCGGCGACGATCACCTTCCAGCCCTGCCTGCGGAGCAACGCCGGGGCCGCGATCACCGGGATCAGTTTGGTGGCGATCGCCGCGCCGAGGGCGATGCCGCCCCTCCAGTAGCGTTCCCGGGCGACGAGAAAGACGGCGGCGAGGGCGAAGACGACTCCGAGCATGTCGACGTGGGAGTTGGTGACGGCCTCGGATGCGACGAGCGGGCACCACGCCCACAGCGCGGCGCGGCGCAGGTCGATGCCGCGGCGGCGCATCCCGAACAGGAGCATGACGGTGGTGCCGACGCTGAGCAGCAGCCCGGTCAGCTGCAACGGCCAATAGGCCGGTCCCGGCCCGGTGATCAGACGCACCCCGGCGAAGTACAGTTCGGCGGCGGGCGGGTAGATGGTGGGGACGCCGGTGCGGTTCAAGGCCGAGCAGAGCACCTCGTCCGACTCGCCCCGGTGCACGGTCTGGATGCGCTCGCCGACGCAGCGGGCGGATCCGTCGGAGCCGACCTGCGGGGCCGGGAACAGCCAGTCCGGCCGCAGGGAATCGAGGCGAGGGTCGGAGGGCACATACGCATACGGGGACACGCCGGCGTTCGCCACGATTCCGTCCCAGGCATACCGGGCAGAGTCGGTGCTCGTGTTGGGGAGCCCGATCATGGCGGCGGCGCCGATCCCGAGCGAACCGGCCAGGATGAGCACCACGACCGCCCGCCCTCGGACGCCCCGGAGCGCGATCACCGCGGCGGCGAACAGCAGCCAGGCGACGCAGAGGGAGACGAGCAGCGGCACCGCGTCGCGGCCGGGTGCGAACAGCTCGAAGCTCGCCGCCCCGAACCCGGTGAGCACCGCGATGGCGGCCAGGAGCAGGGAGACGACAGTGATTCGCACACTGCCATCTTGTCGGAGTCCCGGGCCGGTCACCGGACCCCGGCGTGCGCGCGTCATCGAACCGTAAGGGTTCCGGGCCGTCTCAGCCGCTCAAAACTGGTGCAATGGACTATGCGCCGTTTGATGTACGAAGCCCAGCGATCCCTGGCGTCTCCGGCGCGCAACCCGCGGATGGCGACGGTGATCGGTCGTCTGCTCGGCGCCGCATTCCTGGTCTGCTTCGGCACCGGGCTGTACAGCCACTTCCTGCAACAGCCGCTGCCGGGGATGCGTTTCGCCACCAGGCCGGAGTTCCTCTACCAGTTCACCGAGGGCACCCACATCATCGCCGGGATCGCGTGCTTTCCACTGCTGCTGGCCAAGCTCTACATCGTGTTCCCCGACCTCTTCGCCTACCCACCGGTGCGATCCTTCGTGCACCTCCTGGAGCGGGCGTCGATCGCCCTGTTCGTGGGCGCGTCCCTCGTGCAGATCACGATCGGGCTGCTCAACACGTACCAGTGGTACCCGTGGCCGTTCCCGTTCCGGCAGGTGCACTTCGCCCTGGCCTGGGTGCTGATCGGTTCGCTGGCCCTGCACATCGGCATCAAGCTGCCGATCATCGCCCGGTTCTGGCGCAAACGAGCAGACTACGGGCCTGGTACCGACCACCTCACCGATGCGGTTCCCGGCGAACGTGTCGCGGGCACCGAGGCCGAGCGGCTGTGGGGCAGCAGCCGGCCGACCGGGCTGACCGGCCGGCTCATCGCCTACCTGGACGCCACCCCGCCGATCGCCGAGAAGGTGAGCCGCCGCGGGTTCCTCGCCACGGTCGCCGTCGCCGTCGCCGCGGTCGTCGGACTGACTGCCGGCCAGACGTTCGCCCCGCTCGACGCGGTGAACGTCTTCGGTCCGCGCAAGAAGGGGGTCGGCCAGCAGGGCGTCCCCGTCAACCGCACCGCGAGGCAGGCGAATGTCACCGAGGCGGTCATCTCGGGGTGGATGCTCACGGTCGCCCACGGCGGCGTGGAACGCAGTTTCACCCGGACCGAACTCGAACGGATGCCGCAAACCGAGGTCACGCTCCCCATCGCCTGCGTCGAGGGCTGGAGCCAGATGGCCGCCTGGCGCGGCGTTCGGCTGCGCGACCTCGCCGACCTGGTCGGCGCCGGCGAGGATACCTCGTTCAAGCTGGTCAGCCTGGAGGAGCGCGGCAGCTTCCGGCAGACCCAGATGGGCCCGGAGTACGTGCGGGACCCGCTCACCCTGGTGGCGCTCGAGCTCAACGGGGAGACCCTCGACCTCGAGCACGGCTACCCGGCGCGGATGATCGCTCCCGGCCGGCCGGGAGTACTGCAGACGAAATGGCTGAGTCGAATCGAGGCGATCACGGTATGAACCAGGTCAGCACAGCATCCGCCGCCCTGCCCCTGGAGCAGGCGGCGCCCGGCCGGGGCATGCGCATGGCGCGCGCCATGCTCGTCCTGCTCGGGGCCGCCGGCCTCGCCTGGGGTGCCTGGGTTCTGGTGGACACCGTGCGGGTCGCCCGGCTTCCGGGCGTGGCCCTCTGGGTCGGGGCGGCGATCGTGGTCCACGACGCCGTCATCGCCCCCCTCGTCTTCTTCGGCGGGGTGCTGCTGCGACGTGCGGGCCGGCGACGGGCCGGCGTGGTCGTCGCCGTCGTGCAGGGCACGATCGTTCTGGGCTCGATCATGACGCTGATCGTCGTGCCCGAGATCGTGGCCCAGACTCAGGGTCAGGCACCGAAGAATCCGACCGTGCTTCCTCTGGACTACGGCCTGAACCTGGCCGTGTTCTGGTTGGTGATCGCGGTCGGCGCCACGGCGGCATCCGCCGTGCTCTACGCCCGCACCAGGCGAGCCGGCCGGCGGCCTGCGCGCTAAGCGCGCAGCAGCCGGGCGAACCAGCGGCCGTCGAGCCGCCAGTCTTCGGCGACGAACAGTCCGGCGTCGCCGGCACGCTCACGCAGGCCGGCCAGGCCGAGTTCGGCCCAGGGGAAGACGGCGCTCCGGCCGCCGGAGGCGTCCTCGATCGTGCCGTCGTAGCGGTCGTCGGTGTCGGGGTCCTGGCTCAACTCGACCAGCAGCGCGCCGTCCGGGGCGAGCAGGGCCGCGCAGCGGGCCAGCAGGGCGGACGGGTCGCCGCCGATGCCGATGTTGCCGTCCACGAGCAGCGCGGCCGCCCAGGCGCCCTCGAGCGGCATGGGGTCGAAAACGCTGCGGCGCAGCACGCTCAGTCCCGAGTCCACGGCCATTCGCACCGCGGTCGCCGACACGTCGATGCCGAGGGCGGAGAGGCCGAGGCCCATCGCCGCGCGGACCATCCGCCCGGGCCCGCAGCCGATGTCGAGCACCGGACCGGTGATTCCGGCGAGGAGGCGGAGGTCGGTGGCGTCGGCATCCGCGCTCCACCGTCCCGCATCGATCACGAACGGCTCGGCGTGCGGCTCCGACCGGGCGCGGCGCAGGTAGAGCACGTTCTCCGCGTTCCGCAGCGCCGCCGCGTAGGGCTCGGCCCCGCCGGCGCCGAAGGTCGACGGTTCGAACAGTTCGGGTCGGGTCTCGGTCCGGGCCAGGATCGTCATCGGGTCGTTCCGTTCTCGCTCGGCACGAGCATCGTGGCCAGCACCCGGGCGAAACCGCCGTCGGGGGCGATCCCCGCGACGGTGTGCGCGTCGTCGATCGTGTCCACATCGGTGAGGGTGGGGAGGAAAGCCACGCGCAGTCCGGCCCCGCGCAGCCGCTCGAGCTGGCGGGCGCCGGTGTCGCCCTGCGACATCGGGATGCCGCGAATGAGATCCCCCTGCGGATCGGCGAGCGCGAGCGCCCAGAATCCACCGTCGTCGGCGAAGCCGAACCAGGCGTCCACGTCGTCGGTCCAGTCGGTGAAGACCGGTTCGAGCAGGGCGGAGGTGACCTGAGGCGTGTCCATCCCGATCAGGACGGTCTGTTCGTCGCAGTGGTCGAAGATCGCGGCGAGGCGTTCGTCGAGGCCCCCCGCGACCTGGGGAAGGATCTCGAATCCCGCCGCCGCACCGGGCGGCACGATGCCGTCGAAGGCCAGGATGCGGCGGGTGGCCGGCAGGCTCGACACGGCCCGCAGGGTGTCGTCCAGGCTCGCGGCGGCGAGCTCGGCCGCCTGGGTGAGGCTGAGCGGCGGGTGCAGGCGGGTCTTGACCTTGCCGGGCAGGCATTCCTTGGCGATGACCACCAGGATCGTCATCGGCGGGTCTCCCGGAGGAGGGCGGACATGTCCGCGATCGCCGTGAGGGTTCCGCGCACCGTTCCGGTGACCTTGCTGCGGCCGACCCGCGGTGAGTAGGTGGTGTCCACCTCGCGGATGCGCCAGCCGGCAGCCGCGGCACGGAGGAACATCTCCAGGGGGTAGCCGCTGCGGCGGTCCCGGAGGTCGAGGGCGAGCAGGTCTTCGCGGCGCGCGGCGCGCATGGGGCCGAGATCATGGATGTTCACACCGGTTATTCGGCGCAGTCGCCAGGACAGACTGGTATTGGCGATCCGGCTGTGCCACGGCCAGGCTTTCGGTGTGCTCGCCCGGCGGCGGCCGAGCACCAGATCGGCCTCCCCCGCGCGCACCGGGTCGACGACCAGACGGAGTTCCCGGGGGTCCATCGACGCGTCGGCATCGCAGAAGGCGACGATCGGCGCGGTCGCCGCCAGCAGGCCGGCATGGGCCGCGGCACCGAAGCCTCGACGCTCCTCGTGCACCACCAGTGCTCCGGCCGCGGCCGCGATCGCTGCCGAACCGTCGGTGGAGCCGTTGTCGACCACGATGGCGCGGTAGCCCTCGGGCAGCCGGGACAGCACCCAGGGCAGGGCGCCCGCTTCGTTCAGGCACGGCAGCACGAGGTCCACCTGGATCAGAGTCATGATTCGACACTATGGCGGCGGAACGGCCGAAACGGCTCGAGAAGATTACAGCCTGAGGAACGATCGTGCGGGGCCCGTCAGCGGGCCAGGGGGCGGAGCAGCACGGCTCTATCCTGAGTTTGTGACTTCTTCAGGTGTGCTCCAGGACCGGCGCGTCCTCATCATCGACGACGACCCGACGGTCTCCGAGATCGTCAGCCGTTACCTGCGCGCCGCCGGATTCATCGTGGACGAGGCACCGGACGGACCCGACGGGCTCCGCAAGGCCGAGGAACTCCGCCCCGACCTGGTCGTGCTCGACCGGATGCTGCCGCTACTGGACGGCATCGAGGTGTGCCGGCGGATCCGGGCCAACTGGTCGATCCCGGTGATCATGCTCACCGCGCTCAACCAGGAAGAGGACCGGATCGACGGCCTGGAGGCGGGCGCCGATGACTATCTGTCCAAGCCGTTCTCGCCGCGCGAGCTGGTGCTCCGCGTGCAGTCGGTGCTGCGCCGCAGCGTCGCCGGGTTCGTCCCGGAGGGGCTGGTCAGCACCGGTGATTTCACCTTGGACTCGTCCGCCCACGAAGTGCGACTGAACGGCGTGCCCCTGGTGCTCACCGCCCGCGAGTTCGACCTGCTCGCCTACCTCATCGGGCGGCCGCACAAGGTGCTGAGCCGGGAGGACCTGCTGCGTTCGGTCTGGGGCTGGGAGTTCGGAGACCTGTCCACGGTCACCGTGCACGTGCGCCGGCTGCGGGAGAAGATCGAGGCCGACTCGGCGCATCCGCGGCTGTTGAACACGGTCTGGGGGGTCGGCTACCGGTTCGACCCGGTGCCTCTCGGCCGCCCGGACGCGGCACCCGAGGAACGGAGAGACTGATGACCCTGGACGTCCTGGCCACCGTGGCCCTGTTCGCGCTCGGCAGCGCGGTCGTCGTCGGCGCGCTGGGCCTGCTGGCCCTGCGGATGCTCTCCCGCGCCTCCCTCGTGCTGCAGTTGATGGTCGTCGCCCTCGCCGCGGTTGTCTCCGTGGTCGGCGGGATGGCCGCGGTCGCCTCGCAGATGTACGTCTCCAGCCACGACCTCACGGTCTTCTACTGGGTTGCCGGGGTGGCCGGCCTGGTGTCGCTCTTCATGTCCGCGGTGCTCGGCCGCAGCCTGGTGCGGGAGGGCCGCGAACTGCGTTCGGCCGCGGCGAGCCTCGGCCGCGGCGAACGGGTCGTCGCGGCGGAGCGGCACAGCAACACCGAGTTCGCGGCGCTGGCCGGAGAACTGGCGGCGACGGGCGAGCGGCTGGCCGAGTCCCGGGCCAGGGAGAACCGGGTGGAGGAATCCCGCCGGGAACTGATCGCCTGGATCTCGCACGACCTGCGCACACCGCTGGCGGGCATCCGGGCGATGGCCGAGGCCCTCGAGGACGGCATGGCGGAGGACCCCGACCGGTACTACGCGCAGATGCGCGGCCAGGTCGACCGGCTCTCCGGGATGGTCGACGACCTGTTCGAACTGTCGCGGATCCACTCCGGCACACTGCGCCTGGCCGTGGAACCGGTCTCCCTCTACGACCTGATCAGTGACACCGTCGCCGGGTTCTGGCCGGTCGCCCGGGCGAAGTCCCTCGACCTCCGGTTCGAAGGCGAAACCGGTCTGACCATCCTCGCCGACCCGCGCGAGCTGTCGCGGGTGGTCGGGAACCTGGTCATGAACGCGATCCAGCAGTCCCCGGCCGGCCTGGCGATCGTGGTGTCCGTCACCGAGAACGACGACGGACGCGCCGTGATCTCGGTGCAGGACTCCGCCGGCGGCATCCCGGAACAGGACCTCGGCCGGGTCTTCGAGGCCGGCTGGCGCGCGAGCGAACCGCGCACCCCGGCTTCGGAGCCGACCCGGTCAGGCGGGGCCGGACTCGGGCTGGCGATCGTGCAGGGCATCGTGCGGGCCCATCGCGGCGAGGTCGTGGTGCGGAACGTGCCGGGCGGCTGCCGCTTCGACGTGCTGCTGCCCCGGCATCCGGTCGCGGCAGGCTGACCGGCCCGGATGGGCCGTTGCGCCTCAGCGCCGCACGGCGGCCCGCAACGGGGCGGTGGCGAATTCGGCGACGCCGCGCTCGAAAGTCACCGTCGGGGCCCAGCCGAGTTCGGTGCGGATGCGTTCGGATGAGGCGGTGATGTGCCGCACGTCCCCGAGCCGGAATTCCCCGGTGATCACCGGGTCAGGCCCGCCGGAGGCGCGGCTGAGCGCCTCGGCCATGTCACCGATGGTGTGCACAGTGCCGCTGCCGACGTTGAAGGCACGGAAGGTGGATGCCGCGCTGTCGGCGGTCCAGTCGAGGGCGGCGAGGTTGGCCGAGGCGATGTCGGCGACGTGCACGAAGTCGCGGCGCTGTGCGCCGTCCTCGAAGACGCGGGGTGCCTCCCCGCGCTCGAGGGCCGAGCGGAACAGCGAGGCGACGCCGGCGTAGGGCGTGTTCTGCGGCATCCCGGGGCCGTACACGTTGTGGTATCTCAGGGCGGCGACCCGGCCGCCGGTCGCGCGCGCCCAGGCGGAGGCCAGGTATTCCTGGGCGAGCTTGGTGGCGGCGTAGACGTTGCGGGGGTCGAGCGGGTCCTCTTCGGTGGTGAGTGCGGGTTGGAGCCGTTCGCCCGTCACCTCGTCGACCGGGTCGTAGACGCCGGCCGTCAGGTCGGCGCCCCGGCGCGGCCCCGGCCGAGCGGGGCCCCGGGAACCGCGGAAGCTGCCCTCGCCGTATACGACCATCGACGAGGCCAGCACCAGCCGGTCGATTCCGGCGGCCGTCATCGCAGCCAGGAGCACGGCCGTGCCCACCTCGTTGCTCCTGACATAGTCCGGGGCGTCGAAGAAGTCCACGCCGAGCCCGACCTTCGCGGCCTGGTGGCAGACGAGGTCGACCTCCCGCAGCGCGACGGCGACGACGCCGGGATCAGTCACATCGCCGACGATGACATCGACCCGCGGGTCGACGACGGGCAGCGCCCCATGCACGTCGCTGCGGAGGGAGTCGAGCACGCGCACGCGCCACCCTCGCTCGAGTGCGGCCGAGACGATGGCGCCACCGATGAAGCCGGCACCCCCGGTGACGAGCAGGCGCGGGGCGTTCACAGCGGAAGCCCGGTGCCCGGGGCCACGGGCCGGGCCAGCACCGCGACGACCTGCCCGGGGTCGATCAGCTGACGGGGCGCGAAGTCGCCGGGGACGGAGCGCAGGATCGCGTCGATGGCGGCGAGGATGCGCGGCTGGGCCTCGGCGAGCCGGGCGAAGACGAGCGTGGCGGAGACGGCATCCGCGTCGGTCTCCTCCCACGGCGACAGCCCGGCGTCCGCGTCTGTCACGAACGACAGGTTGACCGTTCCGATGTTCAGCTCGGAGGCGAGCACCACCTCGGGGTACTGGGTCATGTTGACGATGTGCGCCCCCGCGGCCCGGAACCAGAGCGACTCCGCCCGGGTGGAGAACCGCGGCCCCTGGATCACGACGACGGTGCCGGAGGGCGCGAAGTCCTCGTCGAGGCCGGTGAGGGCGGCGACGGCGGTGCGGCGCAGGATCGGGTCGAACGGGTCGGCCGCGGCGAGGTGCGCGACGCTCCCCCGGTCGAAGAAGGTGTCGGCGCGGCCGGACGTGCGGTCGATGAACTGGTCGGTCACGACGAGGAGGCCCGGCGGGTACTCGGGGCTGACACCGCCGACGGCCGAGGACGAGATGATGGCGGTGACGCCGAGTGAGGCGAGGGCCCAGATGTTGGCCCGGTAGTTGATCAGGTGCGGGGCCTCGGAGTGCCCGCCGCCGTGCCGGGGCAGGAACGCGACCCGTCGGCCGGCGCGCTCACCGATGGTGATCGGAGCCGACGGACGGCCGTACGGCGTGTCGACCTCGACCGAGATGGACGTTGCGTCGTCGAACAGTCGGTAGAGGCCGGAGCCCCCGATCACGGCGAGGGCGACCGGCTCGATCGAAGGTCGGGGCGGGGAGTCGGTGCTGGTCACTGCGGGCTCCAGAGGTTCAAGGGACACGTCAGACCAGTCTGCCAGCAACGGCGGCGGGCGCGATCAGTGGGGGTAGACCTGGATCGGCGCGGCCAGCGGCCCGGCCTGGCCGAGCGTGAAGGATGACACCAGCCCGGCACCGGAATAGCCGACCGAGGCGACGGTCGTTCGGCCCCCGGATACGAGATACCGGGCGGATGCCGTCAGCGGCAGCGTCCCTGACTCACCGGCCGGCACGGTCACCGTGACCGGCTGGCCCGTCTCGGGGGTCGCGGTGTAGGTGGCGTCCTTGTCGGAGGTGTTCACGAGGTGGAGCGCCGGGCCGGGTCCGGGGGCGACGGCGACGAGGAAGTCGTCGTCGAGCGTTCCCGATGCCTCGAACCAGGCGAAGTCCTTGCCGGCGGTTCCTACCGAGGCAGTCCGTGCCGCGGCCACGATGGGCTGGTCCGACTGGAGGGCGAGCGAGTAGGCGCCTGGTGCGAGTCCGGCCAACGGCAGGTCGGTGGCGATTCCGGGCTGGATTTCCACCTGCACCGAGGAACCGGCAGGCTGGCCGGCCTCGCTGGTGACGCCGACCTGCACGGTGGCGGCGGTGTCGCCGGGGACGAGGATCCGAACCGACGGGACATCGTCGGCGATCCCCGTGCTGTCCGTCGCGGCAGAGGCCGCCTCGCTCGAGACGAGCACGCCGGCAATGGTCTGGGTGGGCGAGGCGGAGGCGGCCGGCCCGACGATGTCGACCCCGCCGGGCTCGATGCCCCGGACGAGGCTCTGCTGAAGGGACGCGGCGACCTGGCCGCCGTGGGAGGCGACGTGAACGACCGGGGAACGGAGGTTGGGGGCCAGGCCGGCGAGGGACACGATCCGCTGGGAGCCGGGCTGGACCAGGATCCCGGTCGACCCGGGCGCGTTGACCTGGCCGGCCTCACCGTAGACCGTCAGATCGACGGTCGCGACGACCGTGCTGGGGTTGCTGAGCAGCACAAGGCTGGTCCGGCCCACATCGGTGGAGCCTCCGACGAGCCACGCGTCGCTGACTGCCTCGGCGCAGGCAGCGACGGCGAGGCCGGCGAGCGACTCGGCCGCGGCGGTCTGGGATTGGCTGGCGGCGACGAGCGGGGCGGTGGTGGCACCGTCCTGAACGGGTACCCGGAGCAGGCGCGGTGCACCGTCGACGTCGCTCTTCGCGTTGTCGGGCGCGGAAAGTTCCGTGGACGATGGACGGATCCAGTCTGACCCGGCCGAGGTCGCGAGCGCGCCGAAGGCGGCATCCGCCGGGCCGACGGAGGTGGCCGCCTGGGCCTGGCTCGAATCCTCGGCCAGGGTCAGGAGCGGCCCGGGGCACACCCGCTGCTGCTCGGTGGGCACGGGAGAGACCCGCACCGATGCCGGCGCCTTCTCAAGCGTCGGCCAGGGCACGACCGCGGCGGCGCCGACGACGAGGACGGCGACAGTGAGCCCCACTGCGCCGGCGAGGGCCCGGGCCCCGAAGAGGGCGATTCCACGTCTACTTGGCATCGTCATCCTCCTCCCGGGGGGTCGTCGGTTCGGCCGGGGCGTCGTCGGCGGTGCTGTCGTCTGCCGGGGCTCCGGCAGCGGGGGCTCCGGCATCGGATTCCGTTTCCGCCGCGTCGGCGGGATCGGGGCGGGAGTCCGGTGCGGGGTCCGGTCCGGCAGCCGGCTCGGCACCGGCAACCGTGGGCGTCTTCGCTTTCGCGGCCCGTTTCAGTTCCCGGGCGTCCGCCTTCTTCGTGCGCGCACCGGCCCTGGCGGTCTGCCGGATCGCGTCCCGGTTGGCCTGGCGCACGGCCTCGGGGCCCGCGCCGGTCGGAATCGAGAGCAGCACCGTCGCTCCGATGACGACGGCCGCGACCAGAGCGAAGACGAGGCCGAGAAGGCCGCCGGCGTTGCGGGGGATCTCGCCGGCCGCACCGGACACGGCCGGGGCGTCATGCCGCCAGAGCCGCCCATAGGCGGTGTCGCCCACCGGAACGAGCGCAGCGTCGCCGTCGAGCGCGGTCGTCGAGCGCCCGGCCGTCTCGAGCGCGGCGGAGCTGGCCGGGGCCGCGCTGCCCGGGCCGGTCGGTACGACCGCCGCCGGGCGCAGGAGCACGAAACGGATGCCGAAGTCGGCCAGTCCGCCCGCGGCGTCCAGCCCGCTGCGGGAGGCGAGGTTGCCGGCCAGGGTCGCCAGGTCCCGTTCGGAGGCGGAGATCGTTCTTGACGTGTTGCTCAGTGTCGACTGGTCGTTCAGGGTGGCGCCGTCACCGCGAACGATCGTGGCCAGGATGCCGCCGTCCGGCTGGGGCACGATCTGCAGGGTGCCGACCCGGGCATCCGTTCGGGCCTCGGCAGCGACGAAGGCCGGCTGGGTCCTGTCGGTGCCTTCCTGCACGACGCTGGTGCCGAGCGGCAGCGCCGCGATCAGGGGGGCCGCCACGATCACCAGGGCGATCACCGTGCTGACCGCCGGCGCGATGGAGAACCGTCGCATGCTGCATAGCGCGAACACGACCGCGCCGACGAGACCGAGCCAGGCCAGGCTGAGCCCGGCTCCCGGCCAGACGTTCACCGACTGGGATCCGACCGACGAGAGGAACAGGTGGGTGGAGGCGACGGCGGTGCCGAGACCGAGCAACACGGCCAGGAACGCCAAGCTGGCGCCCCTTGCACCGGGAAGGAACAGCGAAGCGGCCGCGAGCAGGGCGAGGGGGATGAGCAGCACCGGGACGAGGATGGACGCGTGGACGCCGGGCAGTCCGAGCATCTCGAGCAGGGGGGTCCAGCCGCCGAGCTCACCGGTCGGGAAGCCGAGCAGGAGCTGCCAGACGGAGACCGCGGCGCTCGGCACCGGCGCTCCGGGGTCGGCGACCAGTGCCAGCCAGTTTCCGCGCAGGCCCTGGTCCCAGATCAGGGGGGCGGCCAGGGCGAGCGCGGGCAGCGGGATGCCGAGGTAGCGCATGACCGCCCGGCCGCTGGCCAGGATGGACACCAGCCAGGCCACGATGAGGGCGGGGGCCAGCGACGGCGCGCAGGCGACGATCGCGGCGAACAGCAGTGCGGCCGAGGCGGATGCGGACCAGGAACGGGCGGCCGCGTAGCCGGCGAAGAACAGCCACGGGAGGAGCAGGTGCACGAGGATCGCGGCGGGGCGGCCAGCCGCGAGGGCGCTGAGGAACGTCGGGGCGAGGATCCACAGGGCGGCGGCGACGGCACGGATCGAGGCCCGATGCGAGAGGCGGCTTGCGGCGAGCCAGGCGCCGAGCGCCGCCACCGGAAGCGCGAGGAAGTACAACAAGACGAGGGCGAACGATGGCGACCAGAAGGTCAGCGAGCCGAGGATCGCCAGGACAGCCGCGAACGGGTCTGCCGCGCCGACGAAACCGAGGCCGATGTCCCGCCAGCCGTAGCCGACGGCGGCCCACAACTCGGCGGGAGTGCCCGATAACGGGAGCAGCCCACCGCCGGTGAGGGTTCGGGCCCCGAGCAGGGGCGCAAGGATGGCGACCCCGGCAACGGCCGCGGCAATGACCGTCCAGGCTCCGCCGCCGGCGAAGAACCGGATCTCGGGCCGGTCGCCCCTCGCCCCGGTGAGGCTGGCCTCGCGTTTGAGCGCGTGCCGGCGGCGCACCTCGGCCGAGGAGACTCTCAGGCTGGCGATCGAACCCCAGCCCAGTGTGCGGGTCGCGGCGAAACGGCGCCGCGCGGCGGAGACCCGGATCCCGCTGAAGGCCGCGGCGAACGCGGCCGAGAACTCGCCGAGGACAGCGCCTGGTTCCTTCTGCAGCAGCTGTCCCACGGACCGGAACAGCGCCAGGGGGACCAGGCCGAGCCAGTGCACCGGGATCATCCAGGCCGGGGAGTAGACCAGGCGGCGATGGAGCTGGGCGGCACGCACGGCGCGGACGCGCTTGCGGCGCGCCCGGCCCCGCGAGGACCCGCTGGGGCCGGCCACACCGTCGCCGGCGGACGCGATGCGTGCGGCGGCCACCACGGAGACACGGTACCCGGCCATCCGCACGCGCACGCAGAAGTCGAGGGAGTCATCCGCCGAGGGCAGTGCCGGGTCGAATCCGCCCAGGCGTTCCCAGACGGTGTGGCGCACGAGCATCCCGCCGGCGCTGACGGCGAGCACGTCGCTCATGCCGTCGTGCTGCCCCTGGTCCAGTTCGCTTTCGACGAGGGTCACGGTCGCCCCGCCGGGTGTCATCGACTGCCCGAACTCGTGGATGTAGTCGCGGGCGTGCCAGTCCATGACCTTGGGGCCGGCCACGGCCACCGAGGGGGCGATCTCGAGCTCACCGAGCATTGCGGCGAGGGCGCCGGGCTCGGGGGCGCTGTCCTGCGCCAGGAGCCAGAGCATCTCGCCATCGGATTCGGGAGGCGCTGTCACGCGCACGGCGGCGGCGATGGCCTCCCCGAAGGTGAGGTCGGAGTCGGCGGAGATGAAATGAGTCGGGCCGTAGGAGGCCAGCAGCGCGGCGGTGTTGTCCGTGGATCCGCAGTCGACGGTGATGACGACGTCGGGCTGACGTGTCTGCCGGCTCAGCGCCTCAAGGGTTCTCTCGAGGTGCTTCGAGCCGTTTCGGGCAACAAGGATGGCGGTGACTCTGGCATGCATATCGGTCACAGCCTAGGTTGGTCCGCGCCGAACGTCGCGGAAGCGCTGGGGCGCGCCTGAAATCCGCCGCCCGGATGGGTCGACGTCGAAGGGGGCGAAGCGGTGAGCCCGGGTGCCGGGTCAGCTGGCGCGTTTGCGGAGTTTGCGCCGTTCGCGTTCGGAGAGGCCACCCCAGATGCCGAAGCGTTCGTCGTTGGCGAGCGCGTACTGCAGGCATTGGGTCTTCACCTCGCAGGAGGCGCAGATCTTCTTCGCATCGCGGGTGGAACCACCCTTCTCGGGGAAGAACGCCTCTGGATCGGTCTGCGCGCAGAGCGAATCCGACTGCCACGACAACGGATCGCCGTCGCCGGTTTCCTTGCGAACTCCGGGGACACCCAAACGAACCGGGTCAATGAACCAGTCCTCAGGAACCCCGGAACGATACTCAGACTGCGTCATATCGTCTCCCACCCCACTGCAATAATGTGCCCGAATTACCCGTCTGCCCTAATTACAGCCGTGTAATTCCCTGCCGTCAAGTCGCAGATTCTAAACCCTCAATATTGGCTGGAGAGTTTCGACTCGCCGATTCGCAAGATTGGGTCAGATGTGCGCGGCGGATGCCGCCTGCCGGGACGCCCAGGCGCTGCCGACCATGTCCTCGAGGCTGTGCCGCATCTCCCAGTGGAGGTCCCTGGCCGCAAGCTCCCCCGACGCGACGATCCGGTCCGGGTCGCCGGGCCGGCGCGGGCCGATCACCGGCGCGAACTCGATACCGGTCACCGCGGAGACGGTCGACATGATCTGGCCCACCGACACGCCATCGCCGCTGCCGAGGTTGTACACCGGGAGGATCGGCTCACCGGCATCCAGCCGCCTGGCCGCAGCGACGTGTGAGACGGCGAGATCGGCCACGTGGATGTAGTCGCGGACACACGTGCCGTCGGGGGTGGCGTAGTCGTTGCCGTTGATGCTCGGGGTTCGCCCGTCGATCAGGGCGTCGAAGACCAGGGGGAACAGGTTGTGGGGGCTGGTGTCGCGCAGCTCGAGCGCGCCGGAGCCGACCACGTTGAAGTAGCGCAGGGAGGTGTGCATCAGCCCGGCCGCGATGGCCTGGTCTCGCAGCAGCCACTCGCCGATCAGCTTGGACTCGCCATAGGGTGACTCGGGGCTTTTCGGCGTGTCCTCGGTGACCAGGTCGGTGTGCGGGGTGCCGTAGACGGCGGCACTCGAAGAGAACACCATCCGGTTGACTCCGGATTCCTGCATCGCGGCGAGGAGGGTGGCCGTGGCGGTCACATTCTGCTGATACGTGTGCAGCGGGCGCTGCACCGAGACGCCCGCGTACTTGAACCCGGCGACGTGCACGACACCGGTGACGTCGTGGTCGGCGAAGGTGCGCATCAGGAGGTCGCCGTCCAGGATGTCGCCGTGGACGAACGGAACCGAGTCCGGCACGAACTCCGCATGGCCGCTGGAAAGGTCGTCGACGACGACGACGTCGATCCCCTCGGCGAGGAAGGCACGCACGATGTGCGAACCGATATAGCCGGCGCCGCCGGTGACAAGCCAAGCCATCTGAACCTCGCAGAATCGTGCGGCAACCGTGCATTGCCGCGCGTCCAGCCTAGCCTCAGCCCTGCCGGGTCTCCGGTCCCCGGTTCCGATCCGCGAGCTCCGGCCGGCCCAGCCCGTCGTTGCCGAGGCCGAGAATGGTCGCGACGACGCCCCAGACCACGAGCAACACGATTGCCATGGTGATGATGATCATGGCGGGAATTCTACGTATTGTGTTTTCCTGCCGCGAGTGGCAGAATCGCCACGAATCGTCGGATTCCTGCCATTCGGCGGTCCGGCTCCTCGCACGCCGGCTCCTCGCACGTCCGTTTCGAGAAGGAAACACTCATGCTCACCAAGGTCGTGTGCGTCACCATGCCGGGACTGGCGCCGTTCGAGTTCGGTGTCATCTGTGAGGTCTTCGGGATCGACCGGAGCGAGCACGGCGGCCCCGTCTTCGACTTCCACGTCGTGGCCGCCGAGCCCGGGCCGGTGCGCACCAAGCTCGGCTTCGACATCGTGGTCACCGAAGGCCTCGGCGCGGCCGACGACGCCGACCTGGTCGCCATCCCGGCCTACCAGGAGGGCGCGGCCATCCACCCTGGCATCCTTCGGGTCGTGCGAGAGGCAGAGGCTCGCGGAGCGTGGGTGCTCAGCGTCTGCAGCGGGGCGTTCGTGCTGGGGGCGGCGGGCATCCTCGACGGCAGGCGCAGCACCACCCACTGGATGTACACCGACGCCCTGGCCCGGGCCTATCCGCAGACCGAGGTCGACCCCGACGTCCTGTTCGTGGAGGACCGGAAGGTCGTCACCGGCGCCGGGACCGCCGCCGGCATCGATGCCGCCCTGCACATCGTGCGCAAGGAGCTCGGCGCGGCGGCCGCGAACACGATCGCCCGGCGCATGGTCGTGCCGCCGCAGCGCGACGGCGGGCAGTCCCAGTTCATCCAGGCCCCGGTCACCGAGTGCCCGAGCGACTCGTTCGCCGCGGTCACCGAGTGGATGCTGCACAACCTCGACCGGGACCTCACCGTCGACAGCCTGGCCCGCCGGTCACTGATGTCACCGCGCACCTTCGCCCGCCGCTTCCGCGCCGAGTTGGGCACGACGCCGGCCGCGTGGCTGAACCGCCAGCGCCTGCTGCGAGCCCAGCAACTGCTCGAGGAGACCTCGCGCAGCCTCGAGGAGGTGGCCGCCGACACCGGCTTCGGCGCTGCGGCGGTGATGCGGCACCACTTCGTCAAGGTGCTCCAGACCACCCCGACGGCGTACCGTCGCACGTTCGGCGGCAGCCGCGTCGGCTGACCCGGCAGCGTCGGCTGACCCGGCAGCGTCGGCTGACCCGGCAGCGTCGGCTGACCCGGCAGCGTCGGCTGACCCGGCAGCGTCGGCTGACCCGGCCGGGCGCGGCATCCGTCTCGCCCCGTTCCCGTCGACGGGAACGCGGCCGCCGGTCAGGGAGTGGTGGCCAGGAACACGTCGCCGGAGCCGGCGAAGGTCAGGGTGCCCTCGTCCGGCGTGATGTAGACCGACTCGCCGCGTTTGAGGGTGACGGATGACGTCGCCCCGGCGACGAGGAATCCGCCAGCCGTGCAGATGGCGATGCCGGGTCCCGTCAGCGTGAACTGCCGCATCGGGACACCGGCGGCGGCATCCGCTCCCGCCTCCGCCGTGATGTGCACCAGGGCGAAGTCGTCCACGGCCGGGCGGTATTCGGCCACGCCCGGGCTGTGGGACACGGGGGCGAGGTAGGGCACGGGCAGCGACGTGAACTCGAGCACGTCGAGCAGTTCGTCGACGTCGATGTGCTTGGGGGTGAGACCGCCGCGCAGCACGTTGTCTGAGGCCGCCATCAGCTCGACCCCGAGGCCGGAGAGATAGGCGTGGATGTTGCCGGCCGGCAGGTAGAGCACCTCGCCGCGACGCAGCGACACCCGGTTGGTGAGCAGGGAGATGACGATGCCCGGGTCGCCCGGATAGGCGACGGCCAGCTTGCGCACGGTGTCCAGCTCGAGCGGGAACTCCAGGATGGCGCCGCCGTGAGACAGGCCGACCGCGCTGCCGGCGAGGGCGACCACCCGTTCGACCAGCCAGGCGACCTCGCCGCTGTCTTCCCCGCGCCCGTCGCGCAGCAGCCAGTCGACGGTGTCGCGGAGGGCCTCCGGGCCGAGCAGTCGGTGTTCGAGGGCGTCCAGGGCGCCGGGCTGCGGGTCGTCGCTCGCCACGTCGAGGGCGCGGAACTCGCCGAGGATTCGCCGGATCTCCACCGGCTCCCGGAAGCCGCAGAGCGCCTCGAAGCTCTCGCTCAGGGCGAAGATGACCTCGGGCTTGTGGAAGGGGTCACGGTAGTTGCGGTCCGCGGCGTCGACCGGGATTCCGGCCTCGTTCTCCAGGGCGAAGCCCGAACGGGCACGTTCCATGGTGGGATGGGCCTGCAGGGAGAGCGGGCTCGCCGCGGCCAGGATCTTCATCAGGAACGGTAGCCGGGGTGCTCCGTCTGAGGCGCTCGCCAGGGCCTCACCGAGGGCGGCCTCCGGGGCGGCGGCGATCCACTCGGTGAGCGTGGCGTAGCCGCCGACCTGCTCCGGGTCGGTGATGACCGACGGTGAGCCGGGGTGGGCGCCCAGCCACAGTTCGGCCTCCGGGTTGCCGGACGGAGCGTGCCCGAGCAGGGCCGCGATCGCGGTGGAGGAGCCCCAGGCGTAGTTCCGGGGTGAATTGGCGATGCCCACAAACATGCTGGCTCCTGTACTACTCGGTTTAGACCAAACTACCAAGCGCTTTCGGCCGACCCCGACCCGCCACCTAGGCTGGCGGCAATTCGCCGATCGCCGCACGCGAGGCCGTCGCACCCTGCAATGGAGCACCCAGATGACTTTCGAGCTACTCCCCAGTGACGTCTACGGCTATGAGAACCTGCTCAGCGACCCGGAGAAGGCGGCCCTGACCAGGCTGCGCGCCTACCTCGAGTCGGACGTCAGGCCGATCGTGAACGGATGCTGGGAGCGCGCCGAGTTCCCGGACGAGGTCGTCCGGCCGCTGGCGGAACTCGGCGCGTACTCCTTCGGCTGGCCGGAGACACGGCCGTTCGAGAACTCGGCCGTGTTCCGCGGCTTCGTGGCGCTGGAGATCGCCCGGGTGGACGCATCCGTCGCGACCTTCGTCGGCGTGCAGAACGGGCTGGCCTGCGGCACCATTTCGGCGACCGGGTCGCAGGAGCAGCGCGACGAGTGGCTGCCCCGGCTGGCCTCCGGCGAGATCGTCGGCGCGTTCGGGCTGACGGAGCCGCTCTCCGGCTCCGACGCGGCGCAGGGCCTCCGCACCACGGCCACCCGGGACGGCGACGTCTGGCTGCTGAACGGGGCCAAGCGCTGGATCGGCAATGCGACCTTCTCGGACATCACGATCATCTGGGCGAAGGACACCGCGGACGGGCAGGTGAAAGGCTTCATCGTGCACACGGATGCCCCGGGCTACACGGCCACGAAGATCGAGGGCAAGATCAGCCTGCGCGCCGTGCAGAACGCCGACATCACCCTCGACAACGTCGTGGTGCCCGAACGCAACCGGCTGCAGAACGCGAACTCGTTCAAGGACGCGGCGAAGGTGCTGCGCCTGACCCGGGCCGAGGTGTCCTGGGCCGCCGTGGGAACGGCGATGGGAGCCTACGAGGCCGCCGTAACGTATTCGAAGGAGCGCGAGCAGTTCGGCAAGCCGATCGGCGGGCACCAGCTGGTGCAGGACCTGCTCGTGAAGTCGCTCGGTAACATCACGGCGAGCCTGGCCATGGTGGTGCGGGTCTCGCAGATGCTCGACGAGGGCAGCCAGCGCGACGAGCACTCCGCGCTGGCCAAGCTGTACACGACCGCGAGGATGCGCGAGACGGTCGCCTGGTGCCGGGAACTCTTCGGCGGAAACGGGATCGTGCTCTCCTACGACGTCGCCCGCTTCTTCTCCGACGCGGAGGCGATCTACTCGTACGAGGGAACCCAGGAGATGAACACCCTGATCGTCGGTCGCACGATCACCGGCCAGGCCGCCTTCGTCTAGCCGCGTTCCGAATTCAGGTGCACAACCCGGACCAGTGCGACGGATGCCCGCCGCCGCCCCGATATCCGGCTGCGCTCCTGAATTCGGAACGCAGTCGCCCGCCGCGGACTGGGCGGGACGGGGCGGGACGGTCAGGCGGTCAGGCGGTCAGGCGGTCAGGCGGTCAGGCGGTCAGGCGAGGGTCAGGAACAGCTTCTCGAGCTCGTCCACGGTGAGGGTGTTCTCCGCGCCCGGGTTGTCGAGGCACTCGCGCATGGCCGTGGACACGATCACGAAGCCCGCGCGGTCGAGGGCGCTCGACACCGCGGCGAGCTGGGTGACGACATCCTTGCAGCTGCCGCCGGCCTCGACGGCCGTGATGACCGCCGCGAGCTGGCCCTGGGCCCGGCGGAGGCGGTTGATGATCTTCTTCTGCTGGGCCGTGTCGTCGGTCGTCATGGTCACGCCTTTCGTTCGATGGGAAGCCCGGCCTGCCGCCAGGAGGTCATGCCGCCGGTGACGTTGACGGCGTCGACGCCCTGGTCGGCCAGGAACGCCGTCGCCTGGGCGCTGCGCCCGCCGACCGCGCAGACCAGGTAGACCGGTCCCTCGCGGGGGATCTCGCCCAGCCGCTGCACCAGTTCGCCGAGCGGGATGTGGGTGACGCCGGCGATGTGGCCGTCGGCGTATTCAAACGGCTCGCGCACGTCGATCACGACGGGAGCGGGAAGCGCGGACAGGTCTGCGACGGTGATCTCGTTCATGCCGGGATCCTTTCGGGAACGGGGGTGAGGGTGGAGACGCCGGCCGTCCAGGTGCGGTAGCCGCCGTCGAGGTTCCGAACGTCGAAACCGTTCTGGCTCAGGATACGGGCGGCGGTGTGCCCGCGCTGCCCGACCTGGCAGTGCACGACGAGCGGGGCGTCCGGCAACTCGGCCAGACGCTCCCTGAGGTCGTCCAGGGGCACGTTCATGGCGCCCGGGATGCTGCCCGCGGCGAATTCGCCGCTCGTGCGCACATCGATCAGTGCGGCACCATCCTCCAGCGCCGATTCCAGTTCGTGCCACTGCAGGTTCCGGGTCGAGCCGGCCGCGAGGTTGTCGGCGACGTAGCCGAGTTGGTTGATCGGGTCCTTGGCCGACGCGTACTGCGGCGCGTAGGCCAGCTCGAGCCGGGTCAGGGCGGATGCCGTGATCCCGCCGGCCATCGCGGTGGCCAGGATGTCGATCCGCTTGTCCACCCCGCTGCCGCCGACGATCTGGGCGCCGAGGATGGCATCCGTTTCAGCGTCGATGAGCAGTTTGATCGACATGGTCTCGGCCCCCGGGTAGTAGGTGGCGTGGCTGGCCGGGTGGGTGTGCACGATCCGGTGCGGTCTCGCCTCGGCGACGAGGCGCTTCTCGCTCCAGCCGACCATGGCCACGGTGATGCCGAACACGCCGACGATGGCGGCGCCGAATGCCGGGGCGGCCGGGGCGGGCGTTCCGGCGATGCTGTCGGCGGATGCGCGCCCGTGGCGGTTGGCCAGGCCGGCCATCGCGATCCGGGTGGGCCGGGAGTTGATCGCGTCGATCTTCTCCACGCCGTCGCCGACCGCGTAGATCGCCGGGTCGCTGGTCCGCTGGGTGTCGTCGACCCAGATCCCGCCGCTCTGGCCGATCCGGAGCCCGGCCTGCTCGGCCAGGGAGGTGTCCGGTCGCACGCCGGTGGCCTCGATCAGGAAGTCGGCCGCCACGTCGGTGTCGTCGCTGAGCTGGACCCGGCCGTCGAAGGTCCCCTTCACGGCCGTGCCGAGGCGCACGTCCACGCCCTTCGCCCTCAGCGCGTCCAGCACGGGGGCGGCCATTTCGGCGTCGAGCGGTCCGAGGATCTGGGGGCCGAATTCGACCGCGGTCACGGCGACGCCGCGCAGCACGAGGTTCTCGACGGCTTCGAGACCGATGAACCCGGCGCCGATGACGACGGCGGAGACCGGGCCTGCAGCGGCGTCGAGGATCGCGGTGATCCGGTCGACGTCATCGACCGTGCGCAGGGTGTGCACGGGAATGTCGGAGTGGGCCAGCACGCTGCGCGTCGTGGCTCCGGCAGCGAGGATGAGCCGGTCGTAGGTCTCGGAGGTTTCTTCCCCGGTGAGCGTGTCGCGCACGAAGACGGTCTTCGACTCGCGATCGATCCGGGTCACCTCGTGGTCGATCCGCACGTCCAGGCGGAACCGGCCGGCCAGTGATTCCGGCGTCTGCAGCAGCAGGTCGGCCCGATCACGGATGACGCCGCCCACGTAATAGGGCAGCCCGCAGTTCGCGAACGAGACGTAGTGTCCACGCTCGAAAACGATGATCTCGGCAGCCTCGTCCAGCCGGCGCAACCTGGTCGCCGCCGACATTCCACCCGCGACTCCGCCTACAATAAGTGTCTTCACTAGGACCTCCGACATCGATCATACCCCCTGGGGTATGGGAAATGACTGGGAGCGCACCCGGCTCCCCACTAGCCTTAGACACATGCCCGCCGTCCAGAGCCGATTCGTCGTTCGCACCTTCGCGACCCTGGTCTTCTTCACGCTCTTCGCCGGGCAGTTCTGGCGCAGCCTGTTCGGCTGGTGGGGCTTCGGCGCGATCGCCCTCGTCATGCTCGCCGGCAGCATCGTCGGGCTGGTGCACCTGAAGCCCGACTGGAACTGGACCCGATTCCCGAAATCCGTCGGAGCCTTCCTCCTCCTGGCGACCCTGTCACTGGCCTGGTCGAACTACCTGGGTGCCTCCCTGATCGGGGTGACCCTGCAGTGGGCCACCACGGTCGCCGCGGTCTTCCTCGCGCTCTGCCTGAGCTGGGCCGAACTGCTCCGCGCCCTCGGCGGCGCTCTGCGCTGGGTGCTCGCCCTGTCCCTCGTCTTCGAGGCTGTCGTGGCCGTGTTCATCCGGCACCCGGTGCTCCCGTTCTGGGTCGACTACGGCACCGAGAAGGTGCCGCAGGCGTTCTACTGGTCCCGCGCCCTGCTCCTGAACGGCGGCCCGATCGAGGGAATCGTTGCCAACCGCAACCTGCTCGGCTTCGTCGCCCTGCTCGCCGTGATCGTCTTCGCCGTTCAACTCGCGGCGGGCACCGTGCGCCGTGGCTGGGGTATAGCCTGGCTGGCCCTCGCCGTGCTCATGCTCGCGCTCACCCGGTCGGCGACCGTGTCGCTGGCGGCCGGGGCCGCCCTGGTCGTGCTCGTCTTCGCGCTGTGGACGAGACGCCGCGGACCGCACCGGCGTCGTCCGGTCTATCTGGCGGCCGCGGCATCCGTCGTCGCCGCCGGCGCTGCCGTGGCCGCCTTCACCCCGCAGCTGCTCGCGGTATTCGGCAAGAGTCCCGACGTCACCGGCCGGATCGACATCTGGCGCGGCGTGATCGAGGCCGCCGGCCAGCGCCCCGTCTTCGGCTGGGGCTGGGTCAGCTACTGGGCCCCCTGGGCCGAGCCGTTCAAGGGCCTGGCCGAACGCAAGGGCGTCGTCTACCTGCAGGCGCACGACGCCTGGCTCGACGTGTGGCTGCAGCTCGGCATCGTCGGCCTGGTCGTCTTCGCGGCGCTTGTGCTGTCGACGCTGTGGCGGTCCTGGTTCCTCGCCGTCGACCGACCCCGCCGTGGGATCGCCGACACCGAACCGTATGCGGCGTCCGCCATGCTGCCGCTGCTCGTGCTGGCCGCCCTCCTCGCCCAGAGCGTGGCGGAGAGCCGGATGCTGATCGAGTCGGGTTGGGTGCTCCTGGTGGTGCTCGCGATCGTCACGAAGCGCCAGCAGGCCTCTGCCCTGCCGATGCCGTAGACGGTAGCGTGGGAAGACCATGATCCCGAACATCCCCGTCCGCCAGGTCTCGCCCAGGGTCATGCGCTTCCTCGGGGCGCCCCGGTTCGCCGCCTCCCTCACCCTGGCAATTATCGGGACGGCTTTCTCGACCCACTTCATCCGGGGTGTGATGGGCTGGGCCGGGCTGGTCGGCGCCCTGGTCACCCTCGTGGCGCTGGCGGTGGCTTCCCTGATCGCACGCCGGGAGCGGACCGACTGGCACGGGCTCCTGCCGATCTCGATCATGGTCTTCGTCGGCTGGTGCGCTCTCTCGCTGCTCTGGTCCGGCTATGCGTCCGACACCGTGCGCGGGGTGCTCTACCAGCTCGCCTTCACCTTCCTGGCCATCTATGTGGCCCTAGCCCGCGACACGATCCAGATCGTGCGCGCGACGGGCGACGTGCTGAGGGTTCTCCTCGGGTTGTCTCTCGCCCTCGAGGTGCTGTCCGGCCTGCTGCTCGACCTGCCGATCATGTTCCTCGGCATCCAGGGCAATATCGCCCACCTCGGGCCGGTGCAGGGCATCTTCGGCTCCCGCAACGTGTTCGGCCTGGTCTCCCTGATCGCCGGGGTCACCTTCATCGTCGAGGTGCGCGCCCGGTCGGTGCGCCGCGGCGTCGGCATCGGTTCGATCGCACTCGCCGGCTTCGGCCTGCTGCTCACCCGCTCCCCCGTCATCCTGGTCGTCGCCCTCTTCGTCGGGCTGGCGGCGCTGGCGCTCTACTGGCTCCGGCGCGCGGCCGTGGAGAACCGCTGGATGCTGCAGATCGGCCTGCTGGGCACCACCGCTGTTGTCGGAATCGCCGCTTTCGTCGCCAGAGCCCAGCTCATCGACGTGCTCAACGCCGGCAGCGAGTTCGGGGTCCGGTACTCGCTCTGGAGCGAGATGTGGCGCCTGGTCAGCCTGCACCCGCTGGAGGGCTGGGGCTGGGCCGGGCTCTGGCCGACCGGCGTGACACCCTACGGCTGGCTCGAATTCGTCACCAGGCGCGACCAGGCATCCGGACTCAACGCGTTCCTCGACGTGTACTTCCAGGTCGGCCTGGTCGGCTTCCTGGCGTTCCTGGCCCTGGTGGGGCTGGCGTTCTGGCGCTCCTGGCTGCTCGCGTCGAACAAGCGCACCCTCGTCTACGTCTGGTCACCGCTGGTGCTGGTGATCCTCATCGTCACGTCGGCGGCGGAGAGCACCGCACTGATCGAGTTCGGCTGGCTGCTGCTGCTGATCTGCGCTCTCAAGGCAGCACAGGGCAAGAGCTGGCGACGGATGCTCAAGCCGAGCCCACGCAATGAGCTCGGCTACTGACGATTACCCGGCCCGGGAAACATCCATGCGGGCCCTGCAGAATGTAATGAACCAGTCGATGGAAGCGGGACCCGTGCACGTGAGTCAGACAGAAGAGCCAGATCAGGATCGAGCCACCACCACCGCGGCCAGCCCGAAGGCCGGAAACGGATTCATCCTGATCGTGGCCGCAACCGGACTGGTCGGTATTGCCGGTTATCTGATCACGGTGTGGGTTCCCAACCTGATCGGGTTCGGCCCGTACGCGACCTTCGCCGTGTTCTGGGCGTTCATCTTCCTGGTTGCGGCGGCACTGACAGGCATCCAGCAGGAGATCACCCGCGGAACGCAGGCGAGAATACCCGGCGACACCACCCGTTCCGGGCAGGCCGGAAAATTCGCCATACTGGCGTTTTTCGTGGTGCTGACCGCTGTGCTCGGCACGGCGCCGCTCTGGCAGGCCGCGGTCTTCCCCGAATTCGGCTGGGCGCTGGTCGTGCCGCTCGCCTTCGGCGCCGCGTCGTACGTTCCGCTCGCTGTACTCTCCGGGTCGCTGTACGGGATCAACCACTGGAAGGCCCTGTTCGCCCTGATCAGCATCGAAGGGCTGCTCCGGCTCGTACTGGTGATCACCGCGGCATACCTGCGGCCCGATGCCGTCACCTTCGCCTGGGCGATCGCGATTCCGTTCCCGGTGGCTGTGCTGGCCGTCTGGCCCTTCGCAAGGGCCAGGGTGGTCGGAAAGACCCGCCTGGACGTCACGCTGCCCCAGCTCACCTGGAATGTCACCCGCACCATCGTCGCGGCCGCCGCAATGGGAGTGATGATCAGCGGGTTCCCTCTCATCCTGCAGCTGACTTCGGCCGGTGAAACCGCCGATCTGGTCGGCCTGGTGATCGCGGCCGCCACGCTGACACGCGCTCCGCTCATCGTCGTGGGCATGGCGCTACAGAGCTTCCTAATCGTGTTCTTCCGCAGCCGCGCAGCCCGTTTCTGGCGCACCCTGCTCATGCTGGAAGCAGCGGTCGTCGCCCTGGGACTCGTGCTGGCTGTTACCGGCTATCTGCTCGGCCCAGCCGTCTTCACGATCGCGTTCCCGCAGGAGGACGCACCGGCCAACTGGCTCATCGCCACCCTGATCCTCTCGTCTGCGCTCGTAGGGGCGCTCTGCGTGAGCGCGCCGGCCGTACTCTCGCGCAACGCCCACACGGCGTTCAGCGCCGGCTGGATCGTCGCGGCGCTCACGACGATCGGGTGTCTGCTGCTCCCGCTTCCCTTTCTCGAGAAGACGGTACTGGCCCTGCTGGCGGGCCCGGCCGCCGGCGTGCTCGTTCACGCGACCTATCTGACGATCGTGAGGAACGCCGGATCCCGAGCTCCCGTCAGATCAGTCCCCACAGTGTGATCGTGCCGGTCGTCCCGTCCGGGTTCGTGTACGGCAGGCTGGACTGCTCGACGAGGTCCACGGCGTAGCGATTGCCCCAGTCGTCACCGCAGGCGCTGTCGGACAGCACCTGGGTGGCGTTCCCGGCCAATGCGGCCGCCCGGTCGATGCCGCCGCCCAGTCGGCTGGAGACGATGGTGGCGATCGCGTCGTAGTCGGTGGGCCATGCCATGCCGAGGTGGTAGTACGCGATCGGGACGCCAGAGGTGATCTTGAGCACCCGCGGGTCGATGCACGAATCGACCATCAGCAGCGTGCCAGGGTGGGCCGCGGCGGACTGCAGGGCGAGCGCGGTCAGCGCCTGGTCCCGCGGCGAATCGGTCACCAGCAAATTCCGAGCGATGCCGGAACGGAAGAACACCCACCAGTCGCTCAGGGACAGGGTCGCGACTCCGACGCAGAGCACGGCGGCCACCAGCACGCTCCACCGCGGCACCACGCTCCACGGGCGCTCACGCTCGACCGGCTCTGTCGGCTGCGTCTTCGCCACGGTGCCACGGTGCCAGAGCTCGGTCAGTACCATCACACCGATCGGCAGGATGGTGGCCGCTACGAGGAAGAAGACATCCATGTACAGGCGGTACGGTTCGGCGTTGGCGCCCCAAACGTCGTTCGTGCCGAGCAAGGTCCAGGCCAGTGCGGCGCCGACCGAGTACGCGGCCCAGAGGGGGCGCCGGCGCACCAGCGCCGCCACCAGGATCACGCCCAGGGGAACGATGAGGGCCAGCCCGGAAATCAACCCGGTGCCCAAGGGAACGCCCAACTCGGTGTTGGAGGCCACTCGGTAGGTCAGGAACGGATCCCCAGTGACCAGGCCGACGACGGTTCCGACGACCTGCGGCGACGCACCCAGCACCACGGCCACGCAGTACAGCAGAACAATGCCTCTGCTTCGCACGATGAGAGAGATAACTCCCGGTACGGCCGGAAGCAGCCCGAACACCAGCGCCGGCAATTGCCCACCGGCATCGGTGACGGTGGTTCCGGCCAGGTACACCACCGGGATGAGCGCGAGCGAGAGCACCACGAGCACGATCCGTCGCCCGCTGAGAAGGACCCACGCCGCCAGGCCGAACGCCAGGAGGTAGATCGCGGCGATGAACGAGTAAGTCTGCACATTGGCGAGCCCGCCGAGGACGAGGCAGATCAGGGTCGTGGCCACAACGCGCAGCCGGGGCCGCGCCGGGCGCAGCCAGAGCAGTCCCAGCACCAACAGGCAGATCGACGCGACCGACAGCGATACGGTCTCGCCATTCAGGGTGTGCAGAATGCCGAACGGTCCCCAGATGACGGCGTGCGATTCGAGCGGGGTGTACCAGCCGGTCACAGTGAGTCGGGAAAAAGTCCCGAGCATGAAGGGCACTGGCGCGATCAGTCCGACCCACCAGCGCCGGCTCAACCGGATCAGAATCGCGGCCAGCAAACCGACAAGCACCAGCTGGATGGCCATTCCGCAGACGTTCCACGCGACGATGGGGTCCCAGCCGGTCACCCGGGCGACGAGTCCGATGAATTCGTAGTAGAAGCGGGGGTAGGTGTTCGCACCGGTTTCGGTGTCGGGTTCGAAACTCGCGGACTGGCCCTCTGAAAAGTTCTTTACGATCGCCAGGTAGCCCAGCTGGTCGTGCACGAAATAGTCCCGGAACCGGCCGAGGGACAAGCCCGGCGTGGCCAGATACATGCCCGCTTGGACCACGAGGTGCAGGAGAAGAGCCCCTATGACAGCTGCCGCGTCGAAGAGTCGACGGCGCCCGGGGTGTCTTGCAACTCGCACGTCGTCCACTCGGACACCATACACGGCGCGCCAATGACTCAGTGCCGTGGTCGGGACGCGCGGACGCTGGAGAAGAACCGCCTCTCAGGAACCATCGGCTATCGTGGAATGCTGCAGGAGTTGGCTGCTACCTCCCTAAATGAAGGACTATTGATATGACGGTTGACCTCCTGGTCGTTGGTTCGGGCTTCTTCGGCCTGACCGTTGCGGAACGAGCCGCCAGAGATCTCGGACTCAAAGTCATGGTCATCGACCGGCGCAACCACATCGGCGGCAACGCGTACAGCGCGCCGGAACCCGAGACCGGAATCGAGGTGCACCAGTACGGAGCCCACCTCTTTCACACTTCGAACGAGCCGGTCTGGGAATACGTCAACCGCTTCACGAAGTTCACGAACTACGAGCACCGGGTCTTCACCAACTTAGGCGGCGAGGTCTTTCCGCTGCCGATCAACCTGGGCACGATCAACCAGTTCTTCCGTTCCGCGTATTCGCCCGACGAAGCGCGCGCGCTCATCAGGGGCCAGGCGAGCGAATTCGCCACGGGGGAGTCCCGCAACCTCGAGGAGAAGGCGATCTCCCTGATCGGCCGCCCCCTCTACGAGGCCTTCATCCGCGACTACACTGCCAAGCAGTGGCGGACCGCGCCGACGGCCCTGCCCGCCGAGGTCATCAGCCGCCTGCCCGTTCGGTACAACTATGACAACCGTTACTTCAACGACACCCATGAGGGTCTCCCGTTCGACGGCTACACGGCCTGGATCGAACGGATGGCGGACCACCCGAACATCGAGGTGCGCCTCGACACCGATTTCTTCGACGAGAGCCAGGAATTCAACAAAAAGGCCGTCGTCGGCCGCTTGCCGGTTGTCTACACAGGTCCCGTCGACAAGTACTTCGACTACCAGGGCGGCGAACTCACCTGGCGCACCTTGGACTTCGAGCAGGAAGTGCTTCCCGTCGGCGACTTCCAGGGCACCCCGGTGATGAATTACGCCGACTCCACCGTGCCGTACACGCGCATCCACGAGTTCCGTCACTTCCACCCGGAGCGGGCAGATTACCCCAAGGATAAGACGGTGATCATGCGCGAGTTCTCGCGTGCGGCCACTCCGGCGGACGAGCCTTACTACCCGATCAACACCCCCACGGACCGCGAAAGCCTGCAGGCCTACCGGGCATTGCAGGGCGGCGAACCCGACGTCTTCTTCGGAGGCCGCCTGGGCACCTACCAATACCTCGACATGCACATGGCCATCGGCTCTGCGCTGTCGATGTACGAAAACAAGCTCAAGCCGCTCCTCAGCGGACGCACCATATAACGACTCGGAGTCTCAGCCATGACCACGCCCATCGTTCTGCAAAAAGTCGTCTTTCCGTCCTCGTCGGAGCCGGACGTCGCTCCGCTGTACGTCGACCCTGACGAGTGGACCCAGATTGCTGCCCCGGGCAAGAACACCTCGTCGAAGCGTCGCGGAGCCGCTCCAGACGAGGCGGGAGTAAAGCCGCTGCGTCTCACCCACCACAACGTCACGCCCATGCTCGACGGCCGGCGCGGCCTCAAGCCCGGGTTGGACAAGCGCGTCTCCCTGGGCACCTACTTCAATGCCTTCCCGGCCAGTTACTGGCGCCGGTGGACCAGCCTGACCAGTGTGCGGCTGAGCATCACCACCGCGGGCCCCGGCGACATCATTGTCTACCGCTCCAACGCCCGCGGCGTGATCCAGGTCGTCGACTCCGCACACGTCGAGCTCGACGGAACCGTGGGGTTCGACCTCGGCTTCGAGTACTTCATCGACGGCGGCTGGTACTGGTTCGACCTCGTGTCCCGCGGCTCGGACTTCGCGCTGAAGAGCGCCGAGTGGCAGGCACCGCCCAGTGACGTGCCGGCCGCCCCAGAGAAGACGCTCACCATCGCTATCACCACGCTGAACCGCACGGCGTATTGCCTCCAGCTGCTCGCGACCATCGCCACTGATGCTGACGTCCTGGCCGGACTCGACCAGATCATTGTGGTCGACCAAGGCACCGACAAGATTCGTGAGCACGCGCGCCACGCCGAGGTCGATGCCGCCCTGGGTGGACGCCTGCGCGTGATCGATCAGGTCAACGCCGGAGGATCCGGCGGTTTCTCCAGGGGCATGCTGGAAACCGTCGCCGCCGGCACCAGCGACTACGTGATGCTGCTGGACGACGACGTGGTCGTCGAACCGGAGAGCATCCGCCGCGCTCTCGCGTTCGCCCGTCTCTGCACCTCACCTACCATCGTGGGCGGCCACATGTTCGACATGTTCGACAAGACCAAGCTGCACGCCTTCGCCGAGTCGATCGACAGCTGGAACTTCATGTGGGGCCCGATCACACCGTCGCGGCACGACTTCACCTCGATGAACCTGCGCCAGACCACCTGGCTGCACCAGCGTAACGACGTGGCGTACAACGGCTGGTGGATGAGCCTGATCCCGGTCGAGATCATCCGCGAGGTCGGCCTGTCCTTGCCTGTTTTCATCAAATGGGACGACGCCGAGTTCTCCCTGCGCGCGTCAGAACACGGCTACTCCACGATCAGCCTGCCCGGCGCCGCAGTCTGGCACGTCTCCTGGGTGGACAAGGACGACTCCAGAGACTGGCAGGCGTTTTACCACGCACGTAACCGGCTGGTCGCGGCCCTGCTGCACTCCCCGCACGCCAAGGGCGGCCGTCTCACGGTCAGTAACCTGGCCTCTGACGTACGGCATCTGCTCACCATGGACTATTACACCGTCAAACTGCGCCAGCTGGCGTACGAGAGCGTCATGGCCGGCCCGGATGCCCTGCACGGCGAGCTGACCACCCGTCTGCCTGCCATCCGCGCCATCGCCGGGAACTATTCGGAGTCGACCCTGATCAAGGACCTCGGCCGGTTCGGCCGGTTCCCGATGACCAACCTGGTCGGCAGCGACGCGCCGCGGCCGAGCGGGCGCCAGCTCTACTCGTTCCTGATCAAGAACTTCGTTCGGCACGGCATGAAGAAGCCGCACGCCCAGAGCAACGTGCGCCCGGACACCCACCTGCCGCGTACCGCCCCATGGTGGACCGTCCCTAACCTCGACAGCGTGGTCATCACCAACGCCGAAGGATCCGGGGTGACCTGGCACATCCGTGACCGGGCCATGTTCAGGTCGCTGCTCTGGTCGAGCCTGACCCAGAACCTCCGTTTCCGCCGCCGCTGGAGCAGCCTGAGCGAGGTGTACAAGTCCCGTCAGCACGACCTGACCTCCATGGAATCGTGGACGGCGACTCTCGGACTGGACTCCCCTCCTGCAACGCCTGATGCGACCGACGGCGACACCCTCATCGCCGTCCCAGCTCAGAGCCCCCGCGAGTAGACACCAGATCGGACGGAAGCGAGCAGCTAGAATCACGGGTGGGCCCGTTGCCCCCTCCCGGTGAATCCAGGCAGGCGACTCGATGAAAAGGACCCGCGTGACGCAAATCGTTTCAGGACCCGACCTCGACGGGTTCGTCCGGCCAGGTCAAGGGGCGGGGCTGATCGACGTTTTCCGCCGACGGTACTTGCTCTCCCTGCTGGTACGCAAGGAAGTGCAGGTGCGCTACCGAGGCTCGGTTCTCGGCTGGATGTGGTCTTACGTCAAGCCGATCACCCAATTCCTCGTTTTCTTCGTTGCCCTCGGGGTGTTCCTGCAGTTGAACGGGAGCATCCCGAACTATCCGGTGTACCTGTTCTCTGGTCTCGTCGTCATCAATCTGTTCAGCGAGGCGTTCAGCAACGGAACGAAATCGCTTGTGGACAACGCGCCGTTGATCAAGAAGATCTACCTGCCGCGCGAGCTGTTCCCGGTGTCGTCGACCCTCGTGGCATTCATCAACTTCCTGCCGCAGGCGATCGTCCTCGCGGTGGTCTGCGTGTTCACCGGCTGGGCCCCGAACCTGGTTCAGGTTCTGGGCATCGTGCTCGGAGTGCTGATCGTCGTTCTCCTCGCGATGGGACTCAGCCTTTTTTTCGGGTCCATCAACGTGTCCTTCCGAGATGCCCAGAACTTCGTCGAGCTCATTCTGCTCGTCGCGACCTGGGCCTCCCCGGTGCTCTACCAGTGGTCGATGGTGGACAAGATCCTGCCGGACTGGCTGATGGTCATCTATCAGCTCAACCCGGTCACCGCCGCGGTCGAGTTGCTGCACGCCGGTTTCTGGTTTCCGACGACCGACGCCGAGGTGACGATGCCGCCGAACCTCTGGTTCTTCGGATTGTGTGCCCTGATCACGTCGAGTGTGTTGCTCGTCGTCGGTCAACTCGTCTTCCGCCGATTGGAGCGTCGTTTTGCCCAGGACCTATAGTGAGCATGCCGAAGCGCAGCGAGAGCCGCGCTTGGCCATCATCGTCACCGAGCTCAGCAAGACCTTTCTCCTGCGGCACACACATTCCTTGAAGGAATCCGTCATCGCCGCAGTGCGGCGCAAGCCGCTCTCCTCCAGCTTCAATGCCCTTGACGAGGTGAGCTTCACGATCAACACCGGTGAGTCCGTGGCCCTGCTCGGGTTCAACGGATCGGGCAAGTCCACGCTTCTCAAGCTGATTTCCGGGGTCCTCCGGCCCGATCGCGGTGAGGTGTTGACCCGCGGCCGGGTTGCCGGTCTGATTGAGGTCGGTGCCGGCTTCCACCCGGACCTGTCCGGCCGGGAGAACATCTACCTCAACGCGGCCATCCTCGGCATGTCCCAGAAGGAGATCGATTCGCGCTTCGACGACATCGTCGAATTCTCCGAGATCGCGAAATTCATCGACACCGAGGTCAAGCACTACTCGTCCGGCATGTTCCTGCGGTTGGCGTTCTCCGTCGCCATCCACACCGAAGTCGACATCCTACTGGTCGACGAGATCCTGTCGGTGGGCGATGAGCCGTTCCAACGCAAGTGCCTCGCCAAGATCCGCCAGCTGCACGCAGAGGGACGCACGCTGGTCGTGGTCAGTCATGATCTGGGAATGGTGGCCGATCTCTGCGACCGCGGGATTCTGATCGACAAGGGCCGCGTGGTGTTCGATGGGGAGTCACACGAGGCAGTCGTACGGATGCGCGCGCAGTAGGGCGCACGCAACGGAAGATACACGAGAACGCCCCGACCTCGGTCGGGGCGTTCTCGTGTATCCGTGCCTGTGTCGGCCGGTCTAGAGGGTGCCCCCGTTGGGAAGGCTGGAGACCTCGGACGGGTTCACGGTGAAGATCTGCGGCGCGGAGCCGCCGTTCGCCGCGACCAGATCAGACCAAGTGTTCACGGCCTTGCGCTGGCCCCCGAGCACGTAGTACACGGTGCTGGTTCCAGACGATTTCACGAACACCTTGTCGATCGGCGCTGCACTGGAACGGGACAGCACGCCGCATGCATCGCCCAGAGCGGCAACCGGCAGTCCGTGCGGGTTGTTCGCCGTCACCGCGTACAGCGTCCCTCCGAGCCCGATGTAGGTCGCGCCGGCACAGGACACGACCCGGCTGAGCGTGGCACCCGTGGTGGCATAACCGTTGACCAGCTGGTCGGGCACTGCCCGCCAGCCGCCGAGGCCGAGGGCGTCACTGGTGCCGAACGAATCGAGCCGCAGCTTTCGGTCCAACCCGTCGGTCGCCCACACCGTGGCATCCGAACTCGACTTGACCAGCGAGTAGGGGGCGACGACGACGCCGGCCTGCGGCAGCCCTCGCACGGTATCGGTCGTGAGCGTGGAGATGACCGGAGCGGAGCCGTTGTTGAGGCGGATCACGTCGTTCCAGCCCCAGACGGGCCGTACCGCCCCGCCGGTGATCAGGGAAACGTTGGGCGAGCCCGGGCTGATCACGAAGGCCGCCGTGGCGATCGACGCCCCGCCGCCGAAGGCCGCGCAGGTCGGCCCGGTCAGCGCGGTAACCGGGATCCCGGTTCCGTTGCTCCTCAGTGGCGAGAATGCCTGGCCGTTCACGAGCCCCTCGGTGCCGTTGCAGTTGGCCACGATGGTGAGGTCCGCGGCCGCCCGGGCATAGCCGTTGATCACGCTGTCGCTGACCGTGCGGATGGTGCTCAGTCCGTATTCGGCGAGCACAGCCATTGTGGGGATGTGGATGCGGGAGCCCCAGCCGTCGATGAAGAACAGATCGTTCGACGACGCGGTCTTGACGGCCGTCGCCGGCGTGGCAAGGACCCGTCCGATCGGGTAGCGTTCGCCGACGGCCGTGCGCATGGTGCCCACCCACGGACTGGCGCCGCCGTTGAGGGCGAGCACCCCGGCCCACTCGTCAACCGGGGACCGAGCAGAGGCGTTGAGGTAGTAGGTGGTGGAACTGCCCGGCAAGACCATGAACGCCGACACGTCTCCGCCGCCGGGGAGCTTGGCCCACTGGCCGGGCATCAGGTCGATGGCCTTCGAGCAGTCGTATCCCCAGTCGGCGACCTGGCTGCAGCTGCCGAACCGGTGCCGCGAGTTGCCCTGAACCAGAGCGATTTCTCCGCTCAAGGGGTTGCGAACCAGTTCGCTGGCGTCGTTGCCTGCGGCGTAGCCCGAGAGATAGGACGCGGGGACGTCCCGGTAGCTGCCGAGATTGGCCAGCGCGTAATAGATGTCCATGGTCGGCACCCGGTACTTCGAGGTGCCGGCGATCAGGGAGAGGTCGCCGGTGCTGGTGTCGCGGACGATGGAGCTGCCGCCGTGGGTGTCGCCGAACCAGTCGGTGAACAGCCGCCAAAAGTTGCGGTTGCCGTAGGTTGAGCAGCCGTCACCGGTTCCGTACAGATTGTTCAGAGCGGCGCTGTTCGGCCGGTAAGGGGTGTAGATGTACAGTGCCGCTGTCGCCTGGTTTTCGATGTACACATTGCTGGCGCCGCAGGCAGTATTCGGGTTCCAGAGAATCGAATTCCATCGACCGGCGACGTACCCGCGGGAGCCCGGGTTTGCCTGGTACTTCTTGAATTGGTAAGCCGCGTTATACACCTGGTTGAAGAATCCGTAGTACTGCGCGTCGCAGTCCGCCGTGTCCGGACATCCGTAGCCCATCGCCTTCCGGTACACGGCGCTTGATGGGGAGGAACTCCCAACGAGGCTTGTTTCCTTCTCGAGCATAACTAGAAGCGCCTGCGGGTTGATGCCGCAGGCGCGGGAGACTTTGTAGATGATGCTGGCGGCGGACTCTCCGCCGGAGCCTTGGTAGGCGGCGCAGCCCTCACCCTTGGCGCTCTGACCGGCGGTGGCTTGGGAGTAGTCCTTCAGGCACACGTAGCCCGACCGGCAGTTGGACACCTTGCCATTCAGGAATGACTGGATGTCCCGCTCGGACATGGTGCCGGAATTGTAGAACTCGGCGTCACTGATGATGTTGCCGGCGTTGAAGTCGCCTGCGCTGGCGGCCTCGGCTTTGTCCCGGTTGGTCGTGGCTGCCACGGTGAGGAAACCGAGCACGAGAGCAAGTACCCCCAGCATGGCCACGAGATTTCGGATGGTCAGGCGCTGGACGGGGGCGCCACGCGTCTCTGGAGTGGTTCTGAGCACAGCGGCGCCTCGGCAATCTTGTCGGTGGGTGGTGAGAGGCAAACCACGCGAAAAGCCTGGCAAGCGTCAATTCTTCGCCCCCACAGCAATAACCACGCGTCTGCACGTGTTCGTATCATAGCGGGCGATGGTGCGGACGCCCCCCAACTCAACACGAATTCGCCGGTCAGTCGGGCTCATTTGCGTAATTCCGGACGATGAACCGGCGGTATGCCACCCGTCGGAGGGTCACCGGGACGAACCGATATCCGCCCCGAACGAGGACGTTGCGGGCGAACTGGCGGCGGGTGACGAATCCGTCCTCGAGCAGGCTGCGCTGGAGGGCGAGTTCACTGCGGAAGAGTCTCCAGCCGCCCCGCCGGCCGTAGGCTCCGGCATCGACGCGGTACATCACCAGGGGGTCGGGCAGGTTCGCCACCAGGGCTCCGGCCTGAATCATCCGAGCGAAGAGCCAGTAGTCCTCCATCATAGGCAGTTCTCGGTAGCCGCCCGCTTTGGCGACGACGGAGCGGCGGTACACCACGGTCGGGTGGTTGAACGGGTCGTGGAACCGGGCGCTGGTGGCGATATCGTCCGGATCCGTGGGTGGAATCCGTTTGCCGAGCACCCGCCCCGCCTCGTCGAATTCGAGCATTCCGGTGCCGACGAGGTCGAATCCGTTCTCGATCATGCCCAGTTGGTGTTCGAAGCGGGTGGGCAGTGAGATGTCGTCGGCGTCCATCCGGGCGACGACGTCATGGGCGCAGTGCCGCAGGCCGGTCTCGAGCGCGCGTGCGAGACCGACGTTCGCCGGCAAGCGCACATGGTTGACCGGCACCGGCGACGTATCGGCGGCCGCCGCGACGGCCGCCGCTAGCTCGGTGCCGATCGGGCCGTCCTGCACGATGACGACGTCGCTGGGGCGGCGCGTCTGCTCGGTGACCGTGCTGGTGAACGCTTTTGTGAAGTAGGCGGCCTTGTCTCCGGCATAGACGGGCAGGAGCAGGGAGAACTCGATGGCGGTCACGCTCGCGGGACCCCGGCTTCGCAGGCGGCGACATCGTCCGTCGCCTCCCCTAGCCCGGCCAACGCAATGGCGTTGGGTCGGGGCCGGGTGCGAAAGCCGTCACGGATTCCACGGCGAAGACCCGCCATGAGGACCGGACGGTTTGTGGAGGCACGGAAGGTTCGCGCCCAGCGGCGAAGACTCGATCCGGAGTAGAGCACCTTCTCAGCCGGGCTCAGCCCGCGGGAGCACCGGAGCAGCCAGATCTTGTTGCGCACCTCGTAGTAGAACCGCTCGCCAGGGTCAACGTCGGTGGCGCCGAGCTTGAGCGTCTTGTGCACGACAACACTGGATGGCACGAAGTACCCTCGGCTGCGCCGAAGGAGACGGGTTGAGAACTCGAAATCATCGTTCCAGATGAAGTAGTCCGCGATCGGCAGCCCGTGCTCGAGCACGGCCTCGGCGCGCACCAGCATGGACACGAAGGAGGAGCTGCGCACCGGCAGAGCCGCACTGTCCCCCGCCGCGGCGCGCTCGGCCGCACGGACGAACGGTTTGACTCGAGGTGTGTTCATCGGGTGGTCCCGGCCGTCGGTCCACACCACCCGGGACCCGGCGACGGTGACCTGATGGTCGTCGCCGACGCTGTGGAGCAGCGCCTCGAGGGCGGTGTTCGTCGGCACTGTGTCGTCGTCCATCAGCCAGACGAAGTCGGCCTTCTGCCGCACCACCGCACGGGCGGCACCGATCGCGAATCCGCCGGCACCGCCGGTGTTGCGCCACACGGAGACGAGGTCGGCGGTCGGGTAATGTTCGCGAACCAGCGCGGCGGTGTCATCGGTGGAGGCGTTGTCGACGACCACGACGGCCCCGACCTGCGTCGTTTGCTCTGCGAGCGCGTCGAGAACCTCGATCAGAAGATCCCGGCGATTGTAGGCGACAACGACGGCCACGGTGCGACCCATGGCGGCCGAGGTCATTCGGTCGCCTCGGTGGCCGCGTCCCGGCTCGCTCGAGCGATGCCGAACAAACGGCCCCTGCCCGGGCGCCGGCGACCGACCAGGCGGAGAATCGGCCAGCCGAGCAGGATGAGCAGCAGGACCGCGGCCGCGATCAGTTGGACGGGGTACCCGGGAGCGTAGAACGCCACCGTGACGGTCTTGCCGAGCTGGGCCGCATCGACATCGACACCCAGTAGGAAGGTGTCGACCGGCTCGGCCGACACCGCACCGCCGTCCACCTGATAACCAGGCCACGGGATGCGGCTGAGCGCCACCCGACCGCCGTCCGGGCCGACGGCGTCCACCCGGAACGACACCCCCATTGCATCCTCCCGCAGCACAGTGACCTTTGTGCCCTTTGACGTCCAGACCACGGATCCTGCCCCGGCGACGGGTTCGTCCCGCACAATCAGGCGGGTCTTCGCGGTGTCCTCGGCCACGTGCCAGCCGTCAGGGACGACCGACCAGTCCTTGGCGGGCACGATGCCCTTCACGGCCTGCACCGAACTGACTCCCATGAGGTCGGCGACGCTCTTGCCGGTTTCCGGCATCGTCGTGAAGAGCCGGGAATAGAGCCCCCCGCAGGTGGAGCCGTTGTACTGCATGCAGGTGAGCGAGTTGTACGGCGTGTAGTACACAGCGGAGTAGGCGTTCTGGACCCGTTCTCCCGTGACGTACCAGAGGTTTCCGACGAGCGTCTCGTTCCATGCGTCGGGCTTGTGCACGTCCTCAACCCCACCGACCACGATGACGTCACCCTCCGCGGACTCGAGCTGGGACTGGTAGTCGCTGACGTCGTTCGGCACCCCGTAATCGGGCAACGGGGACGCCGGCGAGGCGACATGCTGGGGCACCAGAAGGAGCACGGTGAGGACGATCGCCGCGCCGGCCACCGTCGCTACTCCCCGCCCGGCCAACCAGCCGGCCGACTCGCGGCCGAGCAGGGGCAGGGGCCGGTCACCCAGGATGCGATACGACACCCAGACGGCGATGAGGAGCACCACGGTGACGACAGCGAGTACCTTCACATACTGCGGACCGGAGCTGAAGGTCAGGCCGGCGCTGAGGAGCACCAACCCCCCAGCTGTGAGAAACCGGGCTCGGCTGAGCACTGCCGGGCGGGCATGGGAGAGCCCGACTGCCAGGAGCAGCAGCACGGCGAGCGTGAGATAGGGCATCATCCGAACGGGGAAGCGCAGAGGGCCGAAGTCGCTGGGCAGCAGCACCCCGACCAGAGCCGCTACAAGGACGATCCCGATACTCAAGCGGTGTCGAAGCAAAGCGCGCAATCGGGCGAGGTCGACGAAGGCGAGCAGCGGCAGGAACCAGGCGATGTAGAGCAGGGGCGCATACGGGAACTGCCCACTGAAGAACAGAATGCTCGGTGTGCCGACCGGGGTCGCGGACGAGAACAGCCCGCTCAGATTCACGGTCAGAAGGTCGGTGTTGACCACGCCGCTCGTTCGTCCGGTGACCGGGGCCGTCAACAGGCCCGGCAAGTGCACGATCACGGCGAAGCTGCCGGCCGCGGTGGCAAGCGCAAATGATCGCACGATGGCCGGCCGGTGCCGAGTGAGGACGGCCTCGACGATGAGGGCGCCCAGGCTGATCGCCAGGAAGATCGTGGCATGCGCATAGCCGATCCCGACCAGCCCGATGGCGGAGAGGGCGGGCAGGACAGGCGACTTCGCCTGAAGCACCGCTCGCCGGGCAAGAACCCAGGTCAACGGGAGGAAGCTCCAGGCCATCAGCCCATTTGCCCAGGACGGTGCATCCATGTACAGGGTGAAACCGGCCAGCGGTGCGGCAACTGCGACGAGGGCCGCCCAGGGGCGTTGCGCCCCGAAGTTGCGGGCGAGGGCGTAGACGCCGAGGGCGCCGAGCAGGAGGCACAGCAGTTTGATGATGGTGCTGAAGATGAGGGCGCTGGCGGCGAGGTGAGCGCCGATGCCGACCACCCAGAGGACCGGGCTCAGGATGCCCCAGGCCCCTTCGGCGAGATAGTTTCCTGATTGCCAAACTCTAGGGTTGATCAGCGACCAGTCAAGGTCGAGCACGCGCCGGCCGATCTCGTACCACTGCCCGAACGCCCCGGACTGGCTGTCATCCACGTAGTAGAAACCGGAGTCGAAGAACAGCGGGATCGACGCCCCCGCAAGGACCGCCGCCACTACGAGAATGGGCCACACGAATTTAGACTGCACTCAAAGATTATCCCTCACGGTGCCTTCACACCCGCACGAGGGGGGCAGCCGGTATCGTGGTGGGGTAGTTTCCCGCAACGAAACGAGCAAATACCTACAAATGAGTACAGACGCCCTGCCATCTGGCCACGCCCCCTCCACTCCGGACGAAACGCTCGTCTCCATCGTGATCCCCGCGTACAACAACGCGGATTATCTGGACGACACCATGAAGTCGGTGCTCAACCAGACCTACACCAACCTTGAAGTAATCGTGTCCGACCATGCGTCCACCGACGACACCTGGGCCGTGATGGCGCGCTACAGCGCTGACCCCCGTGTCACCCTGCTGCGCACCGAGGGTGGCGGCGGCGCGCTGCGCAACTGGAACCGGGTGAGCCAGGCGGCCACCGGCGAGCTAATCAAACTCGTCTGCGGCGACGACCTGCTCTATCCGACGATTGTGGCCCAGCAGGTGGCAGCCCTCGTCGCCGAGCCGGGAGCCGTGCTCGCTGCCTCCGCACGAGACATTGTCGACGCCAACGGCGTTCCGGTGCTCAAGAACCGGGGACTCGCCGGCCTGATCGGCGTGCACGACGGCACCGTCGCGGTTCGCAAGACGGTCACCCAGGGCGCCAACATCTTCGGTGAACCGGGATGCGTGATGATGCGCCGCAGCGTGCTGGAGAAGGTCGGATGGTGGGACTCGCGCTGGCCGTACCTGATCGACGAGACCTCGTATTCGCTCGTGCTCCTCGAAGGAAAGTTCGTCGGTGTTCCAGGCAGCCTGGCCGGCTTCCGTATCTCTGATAGCCAATGGAGCGTGCGCCTAGTAGCCGAGCAGGCCACCCAGGCGATGGGTTTCCACAACTGGATGGCCGAGACCCGCCCCGATGTCGTGTCACGCACCGACCGGCTGGTCGGTAACACACGCGCCCGGGTGATGGCGCAAGTTCGCCGGCTCGCCTACCTCTGGCTCGGCCGCCGCATGTCGAAGGCGGTGAAGCCGCGTGCCGCAGGCGTCTGAGCCGTCCGGCGAAAGTGGCCGTGTGATAGGTTCTGAACCCGTGACACTCCCCTTCGCAGAACCCGGCGTCGCCGACCACAACATCTCAATCGTCATCCCCGTCTACCAGGGAGAACGCACTCTCTCCGGCGTGCTCGACGAGATCGAGCCATTGACCAGGGTGACCACCAGCCCGGACGGATACAGGTTCCAAGTGGAGGAAGTGCTGCTGGTATTCGACCACGGCCCGGACGATTCGGCTGCGATCATCCGCGACCTGACCACCCACTTTCCCTTCGCCCGCGGCATCTGGCTGAGCAAGAACTTCGGCCAGCACGCCGCGACCCTGGCCGGAATGGCATCCTCCGGGGGTGACTGGATCGTCACCCTCGATGAGGATGGTCAGCACGACCCCCGCGCGATCGGCGGGATGCTTGACACGGCCATGCGCGAGCAGGCGAGCGTTGTCTACGCCAAACCCACCAACCCTGCCCCGCACGGCGTCCTGCGCAACGGGGCGTCCAAAGCGGCCAAGTACCTGCTCACCAAGCTGTCCGGAACCGGTGCCGCAGCCGACTACCAGAGCTACCGGCTTCTGCTCGGCAACATCGGCCGGAGCGTCGCAGCCTACGCCGGCTCAGGCGTCTACCTCGATGTGGCCATCGGCTGGGTCGCCGCGAAGGTCACGACCTCTCCGGTTGAACTGCGCGAGGAAGGCGAGCGCAGCTCCGGCTATTCCGCCCGCCGGCTGTTCTCCCACTTCTGGAGCATGATCCTAACCACCGGGACCCGGGGCCTGCGCATCGTCAGCGGTCTCGGCGTGGTCTTCGCGTTGATCGGCGTCGTCTTCGCGGTCGTCATCTTCATCCAGCGCCTCACCGGTGACATCGCCATCCAGGGCTGGGCCTCTCTCAGCGTGCTCGTGCTGCTTAGCGCCGGGTTTATCCTGTTCTCCCTTGGCATCATCGCGGAGTACATCGGCATCAACGTGAACATGGCAATGGGCAAGCCCCCGTACCTGATCACCACCGACCCGGCGGATGGGCCTCTCGGGCGGACGCGCAAAGCCGACCGGTGACCACATACGCCTGGGTGATCGGAGCCCGCGGCCTGCTCGGCGGCGCGACGACGGCGGCGATCGATCGACGACCTGACTGGGTTCTACTGAATGCCGAGCCGTTGCCGTGGTTGGACGACGACGCCCTCGCTGCCGCTGCCGCCGCGCACGCCGGCCGGTTAATGGACCACGCGGGCGGGGCAGCGACCTGGGCCGTCGTCTGGCTGGCCGGGAACGCGGTCACGTCGACTCCTCCTCCGGCGATAGCACGGGAATTGCACCAGCTGGGGCTTGTGCTTGACGCGGTCGGCGCAGCTGCCACCGTACGCGGCTGTGGCGCCACCGGCGCGGTCTTCTATTCCTCCTCCGCGGGCGGAGTGTACGGCGGCTCGGCGCGGCCCCCGTTCAACGAGCAGAGCACCCCGGTCCCCATCTCGAACTACGGTTCATTCAAACTCGATGCTGAAGCTAGCCTGTTCGAATTCTCTCGCGTCACGGGCGTCTCGGTTCTCGCCGGCCGGATCGCAAACCTGTACGGGCCGGGCCAGAAACTCGGCAAAATGCAGGGACTGATCTCGCACCTTGCCAAGGCGCAGTTCTCCCCCAAGCCGGCGTCGATCTTCGTGCCGCTGGAAACCATGCGTGACTACATTTTCGTGCGTGATTGCGCCGAACTGGTCATCGATTGCCTTGGACGTCTGCTCACGGTAACGGCGAGAGAGGGACGCACCGCGATCGTCAAAAACCTCGCCTCCGGCCAGGCCGTGACGATCAGCAATCTGCTGGGACACATCCGCAGCCTGGCCAAGGGCAGGCCGAACGTCATGCTCGGCTACTCAGCGGAGGCGTCCATGCAGGGCCTCGACCTGCGGATCACGTCGACCGTATGGCCCGACCTGGACCGGCGCCAGCTGACCAGCCTGCCGGCCGGGATCAAGGCAACCATGGACGACGTGCTCGCGCACATCCAGTCCGGCGGATAGCCCGACGGCGGCTCGTGAGGACCGGCTGCCGGTCACGAGCGGGGCGAAGGGGTCAGTCCGACTTGAGCAGACCGGACAAGTACACACCGTAGCCGCTCTTAACCAGCGGGGCGGCCAGCTCGGCGAGCTTTGCGCTGTCAATCCAGCCGGCGCGCCATGCGATCTCCTCGATGCAGCCGATCTTGTGGCCCTGACGGTCCTCAATGACCTTGACGTACTCCGAAGCCTGCATCATCGACTCGAAGGTGCCGGTGTCCAGCCAGGCTGTCCCGCGGTCGAGCACCTGGACGTGCAGGTTCCCCTGTTCGAGGTAGCGCTCATTGATGGTGCTGATCTCCAGCTCACCGCGTGCACTCGGCTGGATCGTCTTGGCGATTGCGACGACGGTGTTGTCGTAGAAATAGAGCCCAGGGACGGCGTAATTGCTCTTGGGGGCGGTCGGCTTCTCTTCGATCGACACGGCAGTGAAATCCTCGTCGAACTCGACGACGCCGTAGGCGGTCGGGTTGCTGACGTGGTAGGCGAAGATGCTGGCGCCTTCGATGCCGGCGTTGCCGCGGAGAGCGGAGCCGAGCCCGGCACCGTGGAAGATATTGTCGCCGAGCACCAGGGCGACGCTTTCATCACCAATGAAGTCCTCGCCGATGATGAAGGCCTGCGCGAGGCCGTCTGGAGACGGCTGGATCGCATACTCGATGCGGATGCCGAGGGCCGATCCGTCGCCCAGGAGAGCACGGAATTGATCGTTGTACTCCGGTGTCGTAATGATCAGAACTTCCTTGATCCCGGCCATCATCAGCGTGGACAAGGGGTAGTAGATCATCGGTTTGTCGTAGATCGGCATCAACTGCTTGGAAATGCCCTTGGTGATCGGCCAGAGCCGAGAGCCGGATCCACCGGCCAGAATGATTCCGCGCATGGTTAGTTCGTCTCCTTCAGGGATTCGTAGAGGGCGCGGGCGGCCGGCCAGGTCGGCAGCAGTCCGCTGGCGGCTGCGGCGGACAACCCGGGTGCGTCCGTGTCTTTCGTGGAGAGCAGCGGGGCGCCTGCCTCGGGAGGGAAGACCAGGCCGACCTCAGGATCAAGCGGGTTGATGCCGTGCTCGTGACCGGGGTTGAACGTCGATGAGACCAGGTAGCTCACGGTGGCGTTCTCGGTCAGCGCGACAAAGGCATGACCCAGACCCTCCGACAAGTACACGGCCCGACGGTCGATGTCGTCGAGGAGGACGGTGTCCCACTTCCCGAAGGTCGGGGAGCCGACTCGAATGTCGATGACATAGTCGAGGACAGCGCCATGGGTGGCGGTGACGTACTTGGCCTGTCCCGGCGGGATGTCAGCGAAATGGATGCCGCGCACAACACCGCGCCTGGACACGGACGTGTTCGCCTGCCTCAGGTCGAGGGGATGACCGACGACCTCGGCGAGCTTGTCGAATCGGTACCACTCGAAGAACACGCCGCGGTCATCCCCGAAAAGTTTCGGGGTGATCTCGTAGGCATCGGGGATGGAAAGCTCGCGAATCAGCACTTCGAGAGTCTACCAAGGAGGCGGCAGGCTAGAATCGCGGGGCACCCTTGAGAGAAATGGCATTCATTTTATGAAGATCCTCGTCACCGGCGGCGCCGGCTTTATCGGCTCGAATTTCGTTCGCCGCACCCTTGAAGACGCCTACCCGGGCCTCGAAGGCGCCGAAGTGGTCGTGCTCGATGCGCTCACCTATTCGGGAAATCTCGAGAACCTGGCTCCCATTGCAGAGAGCCCCCGTTATTCGTTCGTGCACGGCGACATCCGCGACGCCGCCCTGCTCGACACATTGTTCCCGTCGCTCGACGCCGTCGTGCACTTCGCCGCCGAGTCCCACGTGGACCGCTCGGTGCGCGACGCCTCGATCTTCGTCGAGACCAACGTGCTCGGCACCCAGCAGCTGCTCGACGCGGCCCTGCGCCACGACCTCCAGCGCTTCGTGCACGTCTCGACCGACGAGGTCTACGGCTCCATCGCCGAGGGTTCATGGGATGAAGAACGCGCGCTCGAGCCCAACTCGCCGTACTCGGCGTCCAAGGCCGGCAGTGACCTGCTCGCCCGCAGCTATCACCGGACGCACGGGCTGAACATCTCCATCACCCGCTGCTCGAACAACTACGGCCCGTACCACTTCCCCGAGAAGGTCATCCCGCTGTTCGTCACGAACCTGATCGACGACAAGCATGTTCCCCTCTACGGAGAGGGCAACAACATCCGTGACTGGCTGCACGTGGACGACCACACCCGCGCCATCGCCATGGTGCTCGTCGGCGGTCGCGCCGGTGAAATCTACAACATCGGCGGCGGCACCGAATTGACCAACCTCGAGCTGACGCAGCTGTTGCTGGATGCCACCGGCAAGGACTGGTCCTACGTCGACCGAGTCGCCGACCGGCTCGGCCACGACCTGCGCTACTCGGTCGACATCGGCAAGATCCAGGCCGAGCTCGGTTACGCCCCGCTGGTCCCCTTCGAACAGGGCCTCGCCGACGTCGTGCAGTGGTACCGGGACAACCGCGACTGGTGGGAGCCGCTCAAAGCACGCGCGGAGCTGAACTAGCAGTGACCCGCTACCTCATCGCGGGCGCCTACGGAATGCTCGGCCGCGACCTCCAAACCGCTCTGCTGGGTCGAGACGTGACCGCACTGGACCGGGATTCCCTGGACATCACCGACCTCGCCGCCGTCCTGGCCGCGGCCGACGGGTACGACGTCATCGTCAATGCGGCGGCGTACACCAGGGTCGACGAGGCGGAAACGCAGGAGGATACGGCGTATGCGGTGAATGCCGTCGGCGCCCGCAACCTGGCCGCGGCGGCAGCACGGCATTCCGCCCGGCTCGTCCAGGTCTCCACCGATTATGTGTTCAACGGCAACGCAACCGAGCCGTATCGGGAGGAAGCCCCGCTCGACCCGATTTCGGCTTACGGTCGCACCAAGGCCGCCGGCGAACGTTTCGTTCTGGCGGAGAACCCGGCCGCAAGCTACATCGTGCGAACCGCCTGGCTCTACGGCGAGCACGGTCCGAATTTTCCCAAGACGATGCTTCGACTGGCCGGTTCCCACCCGACGGTGGGCGTCGTCAACGACCAGTTCGGCCAGCCGACCTGGACCGCTGACCTGGCCCGGCAGATCGTGATCCTGCTCGACTCGGATGCCCCGGCCGGCATCTACCATGGCACCAGTAGCGGTGAAACGAGCTGGTTCGACTTCGCCAAAGCTGTTTTCTCCGACGCAGGACTCGATCCCGCGCGAGTGACGCCGACGGACAGTTCGCAGTTCATCCGCCCGGCGCCGCGGCCCTCGTATTCGGTGCTGGGCCACGACGCCTGGCGTGCCGCCGGGCTCAGCCCGATCCGCGACTGGCGGGAGGCACTTGCCGAGGCGAGCAGCCGGGGAGTCTTCGACCCCGCCTGAACACAGGACGCGGCACCGGCGCGGCCCGGCTTCAGGGTATGAACGAGAGAAGCTGCTGGGCCACGCCGGCGCCGATCGCGCTTTCACTGCCGAGGACAACAATCCGCCCCGGCCGCAACCGCACCAACTCCGCCGCGATCGACGCCGGCACCTCGGTCGGAGACACCAGCAACACCGGCGCACCAGCGGCACCGGCGACCGGAGCCGCCGACAACGCATCCGGGAAATTCATCCCGCTCGCCACGTAGACCACCGACGCACCCGGAGCGAAACTCGCCGCCGACACGGCCGCACTCGTCGCAAACCGGTCCACCCCCGCCACACGACTGACCGTCCCCGCCGTGTATCCACGAAGCGCCACCACAACACCGGCACCGATCGCGCTCTCACTGCCGAGGACAACAATCCGCCCCGGCCGCAACCGCACCAACTCCGCCGCGATCGACGCCGGCACCTCGGTCGGAGACACCAGCAACACCGGCGCACCAGCGGCACCGGCGACCGGAGCCGCCGACAACGCATCCGGGAAATTCATCCCGCTCGCCACGTAGACCACCGACGCACCCGGAGCGAAACTCGCCGCCGACACGGCCGCACTCGTCGCAAACCGGTCCACCCCCGCCACACGACTGACCGTCCCCGCCGTGTATCCGCGAAGCGCCACCACAACACCGGCACCGATCGCGCTCTCACTGCCGAGGACAACAATCCGCCCCGGCCGCAACCGCACCAACTCGGCCGCGATCGACGCCGGCACCTCGGTCGGAGACACCAGCAACACCGGCGCACCAGCGGCACCGGCGACCGGAGCCGCCGACAACGCATCCGGGAAATTCATCCCGCTCGCCACGTAGACCACCGACGCACCCGGAGCGAAACTCGCCGCCGACACGGCCGCACTCGTCGCAAACCGGTCCACCCCCGCCACCCGCGTGACCGGCATGGTCGGGGACAGCGTGACGGAGACGGAGGCCGCACCGCCCACGACGGAGTTCACCTTGACTCTGAGCCCACCAGACCGCGTCGACAAGCTCTGGCCCGCCGTGAGGTATTCCTTGTGCCCGTCGTGGGTGGTGGCGTCGGGGCTGAGGAGCACGACCGAACTGCCGTTCCCGCGAAGGGTCAACACCCGTACCCCCGGCGCCGTGCCGTAGGACGCGAGCAAGCCCGACTCGTAGAGCGACTGCGAATCCATCCCGCCGCCTCCTCGGAAATCGACGAAATAGGTTTGACCCGTCACGGGGTCGACCATGCGCAGCGCGCGCAGACCGGACGGGGACCCGGCAGAGGCCATGGTCACATCGATGTGCTGGGCCGCCGCTCCGACCGGAGGCGGGATGACTTGCATTTCTCCATCGCCGACCGCGCCGAGCAGCGACTTGTGGGTGATGTTGAGGGCCGTCGGCCGGGCATTCGCGATCAGCGTGCCGTTGTAGTTGACCGACCACGCCGCACCCATGATGTCGTAGTAGTCGCCGTAGGCGTGGTCTGCGCAGCCGTCCGAGTATGACCCGGTACCCGGATCAACGTTGCCCTCCGGCACTGCCGCGTCGGGGCAGTAGTGGGAGTTCGAGTGACCGAGACCAAGGTTGTGGCCGAACTCGTGGGCGATGATGTCCAGGTCGTTCACCCCGCCAACCGAAGCCCAGATCGCGCCCCCGTTTGCTCCGCTGACGGGCGCGGCGGCGCTGCCGACGCTGCCCAGGCCTGTGCCGCCGCAATCCGCCGGGACGAGCACGAGCAGGTGCCTCGATGCCGCCGAGACGTAGCTCTGCACACCGTCCGGGTGGCCGAAGGCCTGCCCGGCTTCGGTCCACGCCTGCTGTTGCTGCGCGCACGTGAATGCGCTGGCGTAGCGCTTGATCGTGGCGCCGGCTGTCACTGACACGACCTGGTTGTTCGACTGCTGCTTCCAGTAGTCGCCGGTCTGCGTCACCAGCGCCCGCACCCGCGCGTCGTCTTCGGGCGCGGTCCAGCCTGTCGACCCGGACGGCACGATCACGGCGACATCCACGACGTGGCTGCTCTGGGCCAGCCCGGCGGCCGGAAGGTCAGGCTGATTCTGGGGCTGTCGAAGCTGGGGGGTACGGGGCGAGCCGAGGATGTCGGCCGGGCTGACCATGTCATCGTTCAGGAGGTCCGTGGCGGGCGGGTCCAGACCGGTCAGGGGGCTCGACCCGCTGGCGGCGGCCGCCGGTCCGGGGTGCAACATGGCGACCATCAGTACGGTGGCGAGGAGCACCGAGCCGTTGGGTCGAGTCCATCGACGCTGCATCGTAACCCGCTTTCGTGCCGGCGGGCACGGTTACCCCCGGCTATGTATAGCAGGATCCGGCCATGGTCGGCAGTACCCCCTTCGGGCTCAGACCCGGTCCTGCCGAAGGCGCGCACGGGTAAGTCGAGGGCGCAACCTTCGAGGCCGTAAAGTGTAGTGGTGCGATCACACCGGCTGAGAGCACCATGCCCGTTCGCCACTCTCAACTGAGGCGCCGGGCAATTGCAGGCCAGGGTGACTCGTCGTTGTCGCCGTCGTTACCGGGTTCTCGCCGCCGAGACCGACCAGAGAACAATGGAGAAGGATGACCACGTTGCGGGTAATTGTCGATCAGATGATTGCACCGGTGCCGGGGGGCATCGGCCGGTATACGGAGGAACTCACCCGTGCGCTCATCGCCACCGCCCCGGTGGACTGCGATGTGGAGGGAATTGTCTCAGCGTCGTCGCCGGAACAGTGCGCACGGATCGAGGCTGCCCTTCCCGGCTTGTCCGGCCTCCACCGCACAGCGCTGGGCCGACGTGAACTCGCCGCCGCCTGGCAGCTCGGAGTGACGATCTCTCCCGGGCCTGGCATGATTCACGCCCCCGGCCTCCTGGCTCCGCTCCGGCGTCACAATCGGAACAACGACGACACCCAGGTGGCCGTCACGGTCCACGACGCACTCGCCTGGACTCATCCCGAGGCGCTGACCCCGGCGACGGTCGCATGGACCAAAGCAATGATGAAGAGGGCAAAACGGTATGCGGACGCGATCGTGGTGCCGAGCCACGCCGTCGCCGGTCAGCTCGCGGAAATCGTCGACCTGGGCGATCGAGTACGGGTCATCGGCAGCGCCGTCGGAAGCGGTCTGCGTCTCCCGTCGAACTCGTCGGCGACGGAGGTCGTCGCGACCAACCTGGCCCTGCCGCCCGAGTTCCTCGTCACCGTGGGGTCCCTCGAGCCACGTCGCGGCATCACCGCGCTGGTCACCGCCCTGGGGATGCCGGCCGCGCCCGACCTTCCGCTGATCGTCGTCGGACCCGATTCCTGGGGCGAGCTCGACCTTGCCTCGGTGGCCGACGAGGCCGGTCTGGAACCGGGCCGGGTCCGGTCGATGATCGGGCTGACCGACGAAGAACTCGCGGTCGTGATTTCGCGCGCGTCCGCACTCGTCTACCCGACTCTTGAGGAAGGTTTCGCCCTCCCGATCATCCAGGCCTTCCACTTGGGGACTCCGGTGGTGCACTCCGACGCTGCGGCGCTGCTGGAGGCCGCCGGTGACGCCGGGCTGACCGTGGAGCGTCTGGACGCCGCCGGCTACCCTGAGCGTCTCGCGGAGGCCATTTCCCGCGTTCTCGGCGACAGTGCGCTGTCGGCTCGGCTGAGGATCGCCGGCGGCGACCGGGCGCGCGCTTTCACCTGGCGGGATTCCGCCGAACGGGTGTGGCAGCTCCACGCCGACCTCTAGCAGACCGCGAAGGCCGGGAGGGAAGCGTTACGGCGCGGGTGTCGCCGAAGGTGGCGGCGCGAGGGCCGCATCGATCAGGGCCCGGATGTTGCCGTAGTCGGGGTCCTGGGGGTCCACATTGTTCGCGGGCACCAGTTCGACAGCGCCGATCGGCAACGCTTTGGTCTTTGAGGCAAGGTTGACGAAGTATCCCAGCATTCCCTGGGGAATGTCCGTTTTCACCACCTCGCTCCCGGCCTTCGCCACCGCCTGGAACTTCGTCAGGACGTTCGCGGGGTTGAACTGTTTGAGGATCGCTTCCTGGAGCACACGCTGCCGGGACATCCGGTCGTAGTCGCTGGTGCCGTGTCGTGCGCGGCCGTACCAGAGAGCGGTATAGCCGTTCATGTGCTGTTGACCCGGTTCGACCCAGCCGTCGACATTGTTGAACTCTTCGTCCCCGCCGATCGGGAGCCGTTCCGCCACGTTGATGTCGACGCCGCCGAGCGCGTCGATGAGGTCGGAGAATCCCTGCATGTCGATCAAGACGTAGTACTGGATGCTCAGCCCGGTGATTCCCTGGGCGGCGTCGCGCATGCCCTCGATGCCGGGCTCGCTTCCCTGCTTGATCGCATTGGGGTACATCTCCGGACTCTTCAGCTCCACCTCGGTGTAGATCGAGTTCAGCATGCAGACGTCGACCTCACAGCCGTCGATGACGCCATACCCCTCCGGATACAGGTCAGCGAGCGGGCCGCGCGAGAAGGGCACGTTCTCCAGGTCGCGCGGCAGGCCGATGATCTCGGCCTTGCCGCTCGCGGCGTCGATGCTGACCACCGAGATGCTGTCGGGGCGGAGGCCGTCACGGTCGGGGCCGGCATCGCCGCCGAGCAGCATGATGTTGTACCGGCCGTCGACCGGGGGTTCGGTGGGCCCCGCGACGAAGACGGAGGAGAGGAAGTCACTGGCCGTGGTGGCGACATAGGCGCCGTAGCCGGCGGTTCCGACGACGCCGACCATGAGCACCGTCGCGAACCCGGCGATCAGCGGGCGGGCCTTCGGGCCCGCCTTGACCAGGCGCACCAGACGCAGTGTGTCCATGGTCAGGATGAACCAGACCACGGCGTAGAACACGAGCAGAGCGGCAGCGACCCAGAGCCCGATGGTGTTCGTCAGGGCGGTGAGGATCACCTCGGGCCAGAGCAGGTAGACCGCACCCGCCACGACGGCGAGGAAGAGCAGGGTGAACGTGGCCCGGAGACCGAACCGACCGAGGCGCCGGCTGCCGGCCAGCACCTGCACGGAGCCGGGCAGCACGAAATTGAGCAGGACGAGCCACCAGGCTCGCTTGGTCATGACCCGTTCTGAGCCGACATTCGGGTGCCGGATCGGGCTGCTTGCACTCGTCATAGTTTCGCTTGGAGGTCCGAGTTCTTCTTCTCCACCTGCGCGGCGAGCATCTCGGCGTAGCCTTCGAGCTTCACCCGCAGGGAGTCGTCGGCAGTCGCCAGGATCTTCACGGCGATCAGGCCCGCATTGCGCGCGCCGCCGATCGACACGGTTGCGACCGGGACGCCGGCCGGCATCTGCACGATCGACAGCAGAGAGTCCAGCCCGTCGAGCCTGCCGAGGGGAACGGGCACGCCGACGACGGGAAGGGTGGTCACCGCGGCGAGCATGCCGGGCAGGTGAGCGGCACCGCCGGCTCCGGCGATGATCACCCGGAGACCTCGCTCGTGCGCGCTCTTGCCGTAGGCGATCATCTTCTCCGGCGTGCGGTGAGCGGAGACCACCTGCACCTCGCAGGGCACCCCGAAGTCGCGCAGCAACTGCGCGGCGTCACTCATCACCGGCCAGTCGGAATCCGATCCCATGACCACGCCGACAAGCGGGGTCACGGCGATCTCCGACTGGGCGGGCTGGGGCACGGAGTTCTCTGGCACGCAGTCGATCTTATGGGTCAGTCCTGAAAAACCGCCGCAGTGGCTCGCGCCTCGTACACGACCGCGTCCAGATCCGGCCCACCGACGGTCACGTGGCCGACCTTCCGGCCGGGCCGCGGGGCCTTGCCGTAGTTGTGCACCTTCGCCGACGGATGCTCCGCGAGAGCCGCGGGGTAACGGTCGGACAGGCTCCCCTCCAACGGTCCCCCGATGATGTTCACCATGACCGACCACGGGTCCCGGTTCGTGGTCGCACCGAGCGGCAGGTCGAGCACCGCGCGGAGGTGCTGCTCGAACTGACTCGTCGTCGACCCTTCGATCGACCAGTGGCCGCTGTTGTGCGGGCGCATCGCCAGCTCGTTGATCAGGAGGCGCCCGTCCGTCGTCTCGAACAGTTCGACGGCGAGCATCCCGGTCACGCCGATCCCGTCGGCGACCCTCACCGCGATCTCGGCGGCGAGCTCGGCGAGCCGACCCTCGGACAGCGGTGCGGGCGCGATCACCTCCGCGCACACCCCGTCCTTCTGCACGGTTTCGACGACGGGCCAGACCGCGATCTCACCGGACGGTCGCCTCGCCACCTGCTGGGCCAGCTCGCGGCGGAAGTCGACGAGTTCCTCGACCAGTAATGCGCCGTCATTGCCGTCTTCGGCGAGGGCGGTGAACCAGTCGTCGGCGTCGTGTTCGTGCGAGACGAGCCGCACGCCCTTGCCGTCGTAGCCGCCGCGGGCGGTCTTGACGACCGCGCGCCCGCCGTGCCCGGCGAGGAAGACGCCCAGTTCGGCGGAGTCCTCCACCCGCGCCCAGTCTGGCACCGGCAGTCCCAGCTCGGTCAGGCGTTCGCGCATCAGCAGCTTGTCCTGCGCGTAGAGGAGCGCGTCGGGACCCGGGTGCACGGCCACGCCCCGCGCCACGAGTTCGCGGAGGATCTCCTGCGGAACATGCTCGTGGTCGAAGGTGACCACGTCGACGGTCTCGGCGAAGGCGAGCACGACATCCCGGTCGCGGTAGTCGCCGACCGCGAACGCGGCCAGCGCGGCCGACATCCCCTCGTTCTCGGCCAGCACCCGGATGCCGATGCCGAGATTGACCGCTGCCGGGATCATCATCCTGGCCAGCTGGCCGCCGCCGATAACGCCGACAGTCGTATTCATCTATTCACCAATTCCTGTGCGAGCGTTCATTCTTCGGTGCGGCTTCTCTCAGGCTGGGGGCTGGGCTGCGCCGTAGACTGCGAATCCTGCCCTCCTATCTTCACCCATCGAGCGGACGGACGCATGCCGGCAAAAACGACGAATCCAGCACGACTGATGACCTTCCTGGTCCAGGTCGGCAAGTTCGGCGCGGTCGGACTCGTCGGCTTCGCCGTAGACGTGACGGTCTTCAATCTGCTCCGCACGACCGTGTTCGACCCACACCTGGTGCAGGCCGGACCGATCTACGCCAAGGTCATCTCGACCATCCTGGCGATCTTCGCCAACTGGGTCGGCAACCGGTACTGGACCTTCGGCAAGAACCGGCAGGAGCAGACCCTGCGCGAGGGAATCGAGTTCTTCGCCGTCAGCTTCGTCGGCATGGGCATCGGCCTCGCCTGCCTGTGGCTGAGCCACTACGTCCTCGGCCACACGAGTGTCGTCGCCGACAACATCTCCTCGAACGTGATCGGCCTGCTGCTCGGCGCGATCTTCCGCTTCGTGCTCTACCGGTACTGGGTCTTCGCCCCGCACCGCCGCACCCCGGCGCCCGCGCCGGTCACCGGCAGCCTAACGACGGTGCCACACGGGCGGCTGGTCAGCGAGCGCTGACTGCGCGGTGGTCAGGTCCGTCGAACCCCTCCTCGACCCGATCAGGGTCTGAGACTGCTCCATCAGGTCGTGCAGCACCTGCTGCACCAGGTCGGCGTTCGGCACGTCCTTGAGGACGAGCGGATGCTCCGCGCCCGCGTTGATGAGCACGTCGCCTGACCCGCTCAGCGACTGCAACCAGGTCTTGCGCACGGTGACGTCGTAGCCGCGGCTGTGCAGCAGTTCCTGGCGGGTGCGCACGAAGAAGCCCCGGCGGAAGATGATCCGCCGGGTGGTGATCGTGTAGCGCCGGTTCAGCCAGGTTGCCAGTGGCAACAGCCAGAGCAGGACGACCGCGGCGAGGGCCCCGGCGGCCAGTGCTGTGTTCTGCCACGGCTCCGGCATGGAGCCGTAAAAATACCCCGTGGCGCCGAAGACCGCGACGAGCAGGACGGTCGGCCAGAACAGCACCCGGGCATGCGGCCGGAGCCCGGCGACGACGCGCTCGACCGAGGTCGGCGCCTCACCCTGTCCGTTCACCGCTGCGTTCGTCATACCCTCATTAATACCTCAGATGGGTCACATCGCCGGCGGCGACAGCCTGCAGCTCCCCGTTTGCCTGGTCCTCGACGATGAGGCGACCATCCCGGTCGAGGTCGATGGCGACGCCGACCAGGTCGTCGCCACCGGGCAGCTGCACGCGCACCGGGGCCCCGAGCGTGCCGCAGACGTCCCGCACGGCCGCGAGCAGTCCGCTCCGCACCGGGTCGCCCCCGGCGGCGAGGAAGGCTCCGGTGAGACCGCGCAGCTCGGTCAGGTACCGGGCGAGCACGGCGTCGGGGTCGGGAGCCGAGCCGGTGACCAGCATCAGGGAGGTGGACGTGAGCGTGGGCAGGTCGTGCTCGTCCAGGGACACGTTGAGGCCGGTGCCGATGACGAGGCCCCTGGCGTCGGGGAGCAGTTCCGACAGGATGCCGGACACCTTGTAGCCGTCGATCAGCACGTCGTTCGGCCACTTCAGGGTCACCTCGTGCACCGGGCGTCCTTCGTCGGGTTCGGGGCCGACCGTCAGGCCCGCGTCGACCACCTCGCGCACGGCGCGGGTCATCGCGGTGCCCGCGAGGAGCGGGAACCAGCCGAAGTGGTCGACCGGGAGCGGCGCCCCAGCGTGCACCGGGCGGAGCAGCACGGAGATGGCCAGGGACTTGCCCGTGGGGGCCAGCCAGGTGCGCCCCAGCCGGCCGCGTCCCCGGGTCTGGTTGTCGGTGACGACCACCGACAGGTCGGGCCAGGCCGCGGCATCCGCCCCCGTCGCGTGGGCGACCAGCACATCGTTGGTCGAACCGGCCTCGGCCAGGTACTCGAACCGTGCCCCGGCATCCCGGCTGAGCGGAAACTCCATGCGAACCTCTTCCCGTGCGTAACTCCTGCAATTCTCCCGAATCCGGCCAGAATTGGCCATTTCGGCGGTTCTCGGGCCGGATTGCAGGAGTTTTGCCACGGGGAGAGAGCGGAACCAACCAGCGAACCTGCCCATCTTTGTAGAGATTCGTCAACGGTCGGGGACAACCGTTGGCCGGTAGAGTGAACCGGTGACTGAGAACTCGCCCCTCGCGGGCCCCGACCTGTACACGACGGCTGGAAAGCTCGCCGACCTCAAGGTGCGATATCACGAAGCCGTGACCGCCAGCGGAGAGGCGGCGATCGAGAAGCAGCACGCCAAAGGCAAGATGACGGCCCGGGAACGGATCGACCTGCTGCTCGACCAGGGTTCCTTCGTCGAACTCGACGAATTCGTGCGGCACCGCACGCACGCCTTCGGCATGGAGAAGAAGCGGCCGTACGGCGACGCTGTCGTCACCGGCACCGGCACAATCCACGGGCGCCAGGTCTGCGTCTACTCGCAGGACTTCACCATCTTCGGCGGTTCGCTCGGCGAGGTGGCCGGCGAGAAGATCATCAAGGTGATGGACCTCGCCCTGAAAACCGGCGTGCCGATCATCGGCATCCTGGACTCCGGCGGAGCCCGCATCCAGGAGGGTGTCGTGGCGCTCGGCAAGTACGGCGAGATCTTCCGCCGCAACACGGCCGCGTCCGGCGTCATCCCCCAGATCTCGATCATCTGCGGCCCGGCGGCCGGCGGCGCCGTCTACTCCCCCGCCCTGACCGACTTTGTGATCATGGTCGACAAGACCAGCCAGATGTTCGTCACCGGTCCCGACGTGATCAAGACCGTCACCGGCGAAGACGTCGGCATGGAGGAACTCGGCGGCGCGCTCACCCACAACACGATCTCCGGGGTGGCGCACTACCTGGCCAGCGACGAACCAGACGCGCTCGACTACGCCCGCACCCTGCTCAGCTTCCTGCCGGACAACAACCTGGCCGAACTGCCCGTCTTCGACAGCGACATCGAGCTGGAGACGACGGATGCCGACATGAAGCTGAACACGATCATCCCCGACTCCCCCAACCAGCCCTACGACGTCAAGACCGTGATCGAGCACATCGTCGACCACGGCGACTTCCTGGAGACGCAGCCGCTGTTCGCCCCGAACATCGTCGTCGGATTCGCCCGGGTCGAGGGCCGTTCGATCGGCATCGTCGCCAACCAGCCCAGCGCCATGGCCGGCACGCTCAATATCCCGGCCGGCGAGAAGGCCGCCCGGTTCGTGCGCTTCTGCGACGCGTTCTCGATCCCGATCCTCACGCTCGTCGACGTGCCCGGTTTCCTGCCGGGCACCGACCAGGAGTGGACCGGCATCATCCGTCGCGGCGCCAAGCTGCTCTACGCCTACGCCGAGGCAACCGTCCCGCTCGTCACGGTGATCCTGCGCAAGGCCTACGGCGGCGCCTACATCGTGATGGGCTCCAAGCAGCTCGGCGCGGACATCAACCTCGCCTGGCCGACCGCGGAGATCGCCGTGATGGGCGGCCAGGGCGCCGTGAACATCCTCTACCGGTCTGAGATCAAGAAGGCGGAGGCCGCCGATGAGGATGTCGCGGCCGTGCGCACCCGGCTGGCCAACGAGTACACCTACAACGTCGCCAGCCCGTTCCTCGCGGCCGAGCGCGGCGAGCTGGACGGCATCATCGAGCCGGCGGCGACCAGGGTCGCGATCACGAAGGCCCTGCGCGCGCTGCGCACCAAACGAGCCAGCCTGCCGCCCAAGAAGCACGGGAACATCCCGCTGTAGGCGGTGCCATGACCGACTCCACGACACCCATCCCAGACCCGGCCGAGGAACTCCTCTTCCTCACCCGGGGAGTCACCCCCACCGAGGCGGCCGCCGTGTCCGCCGTGCTCCGCGGCCTGCTCCGCGAGGAGACGGACAACCTGCGACGGGCTCCCGAGGGCAGCCAGAGCGCCTGGCAGGTCAGCCAGCGGGCCATCAGGCCGGCCGTGCGCGCCGGACAGGGCCAGTGGCGGGGCTTCTCGGCCTGACCGGGCACTCCCCCCGAAAGGCCGGTCCCCCTAAATGCCGACTTTTCTATTCGACCCGGTTCGATGACTATAGGTATTGCTAGGTGTCGCTCACAGAGTTACACCACCAAAATTCGTCGACTAGGGTAAGCAGGCGGATTTTGGCGGCGAGTCAGGGTGACATTCGGGTTGTCGCCCTGGCACGAAAGTCGGAAGGGGACCAGCCTCACGGTTGGTCCCCTTTCGCATGTCCGGGCGGCGTGATTTCGACAAGCTCAATCACCGGGACAAGCTCACTCAGTGGGACAAGCTCACTCACCGGGGGCGAAGCCGTCAGCGGGCCGCCGAGGTTTCGGCCGGCATCGGGCTGCGCGGGATCTCAAGCCACAGGTCGACCTCGGGCTCCGGGGATTCCTGGCCGAGCGCGCTGAGCCGGGCGTCGGCGCTGCTGAGGCCGACGACGGTCACGGCCGTCGCCGAACCGTCGCCGGCCGTCCGCGCGATGATCGAGTCAGCGGTGGTCCCGCCGATCGCGGCCGCGAGCGTGTTGAGCACGGTCTCCAGTTCCGGGCCGCGGAGGTCGTCGATGCCGCCTTCATCGAGCAGGGTCACGATCGCCCCGCCCCGTCTCGCCGCCATGACCTGTTCACGGACCGCCTCGTTGAGCAGCTTGCGCCCGCGGATCTCGTCCCGCACGGCGGCCTCGAGGTAGCGGCATTCCTGTCTCTCCTCGGCGTCCAGCACACCGCCCCTGGCGATGATCCGGCGCAGCATCGGCGCCGCGAGGCGGATGGTCTGCGCGAGCCGGACCTGACGCTCGTAGAGGTGCGCCTCCTGCGCCGCCTGCCAGTCGGTGGCTTCGCGTTCGGCCAGAGCGTACTGCCGGGCGTCCCGTCCGGCCTTGGCGAGGGCACGAGCCAGGATGACCGCGACGGCCACCCAGACGGCACTGCCGATCACGCCCATCGAGCCGAGCGCGGCCGGCCCGGCCCAGACGATGGTGTGCACGATCAGTGCCGCGGCGCCGATCCAGGCGAGCGCGGGGCGGCGGCGGGTGGCCGTGATCGTCATCAGGGTGCCGACGGCCGCGACGTACCAGGTGGCGTAGCCGTTGTCTGCCGCGCCGTCGAGCTGGCTGCCGACGAGCAGAGGCATGGCCACGCAGACGGCCACGTTGAAGAAGGCGAGCCAGAGCGGCATCCGCATCGGGCTCCTGGGCCACAGGCTCAGCGCTGTCGCCAGGATGTAGGCGGCGATCGCGAGGATGGCCGGGCCGGGAGTGCGCGGCTGGTTGAGCGAGTAGATGCCGAGCACAACGTGGTAAGTCGAGAACAGTGCGGCGAGGGAGAGCACGAGGCCGCGGGGCACGGTGATCATGCGGGTGCCACCTCGCCCTCGGGCGGCCAGTCGATGGTGATGGTGGTCCCCCGGCCGATCTCGGAGCTAATCCGCACCGAACCGCCGGCGCTGGCGACCCGTTCCTGGATCGAGAGCCGAAGGCCCAGCCGTTCGCTCGGCACCTGCTCCGGGTCGAAGCCGACGCCGGTGTCGGCGATTTCGATGGTGCAGCCACCCTGGGCGTTCGCTCGCATGGTGAGGGTTCGACCCGGTTCGACGATGCCGTCGCCCGCGTGCTGGACGCTGTTCACCATCGCCTGCACGCTCGCCGCAAACAGGGCGTCGCTGGCGTGCACGGGGAGGCTGAGCGTGTCGATCTCGCATTCGACGAAGGTGAAGGGCGCTGCGAGCTTGTCGGCGGCGTCCCGGATCCGCACGGTGAGGGCGTTGAACGGTATCAGGCTGTCGTCCCCGGCCGGGACCATGGCCGCGTCGTTCAGCCGGGTGAGCGCGTCGGAGGCCATCCCCGAGGCCAGCTGCGCCGCCTTGGGACTGCCCGCAGCCGCCGCCGCGAGGAAGGTGGCGAGCACGCTGTCGTGCACGATCGAATCGACCTGAACCCGCTCTACCTCCGTGGCGTGCTGCCTCACTGCCGTCGCGTACTGGTGCAGGGCATTGGTCTGGGCGGCATCCACCGCGGCCGCCGTCTGGCGCAGCATGAAGATGATGATCAGGATGACCTGGCCAAGAATCGTCGCGTAGACGGCGTCGAGGGAGGCGAGGAGCGCATCGGCTCCTCCGCCGGACGGCTGGGTGCGCACGATGCCGTAGACGATCGGGGCGAGGAAGGTGTAGGTCGCCGCCCACACCAGCGGGAATGACACTGCGGCGCAGGACGTCGCCACGGTGCACATGTACCAGAGCCACGGTTTGCCGTCGAGCACGGCCGAGGGGTCGAGCATCAGGAAGGGCCAGCCGAGGAGTGCGGCCAGATAGACCACGGCTACCGTGCCGGTGGTCAGCCGCACGCCCACCTTGGTGACAGCAGCGATCACCACGGCGCCGATGCCCACGGCCAGGGCAAGGGGCATGGCGACGGCCATGATCGGCAGGCGCAGAGGCACCTGCGCGAGCATGATCGGGAGGGCCTGGAGGGAGAAGATCACGCTGACCCCGGCGACGGAGCGGGACACGACCGTTTCGATCCGGGTACGACTGATCGGGTTGCGGGGCTGGGTGGGCCCGGCGATGAGGTCGGAGTCCAGGCCCAGGGGCGTCTGGGCGTCGACGGCGCCCCTCGTGTTCGTGTCCTGGGTGCCGCGCTCCGCCCGGGAAAGCCGGAGCGGCAGTGCGGCCGCGGACTCAGCCGCGGCCATCCCCGCCGTCCTGGTCCAGCCCAGGAAGGATGCCGTCTTCGACCGCACGACGCAACAGGTCGACCTTCGTCGGCGCCGGCCGGCCCACCTCGACGTACTTCACCCGGATCCGGTCGAGGTATTCCCGCGCGGTCGAATGGGCGATGCCGAGCTGCATCGCAACCATCTTGAGCGGCAGTCCGGACGCGTACAGGTGGAGCACGTCCCGCTCGCGGCGGCCCAGCTGGGCCTTGGCGAAATCGCGGTCGGCGTCGATCGCGGTCGCCCATTCCAGGTTGTTGAGCACGTCGCCGTGGGCGACGGATGCGACGGCCGCCATCACGGTCGTCGTCGGCGAGGACTTGGGGATCACTCCGGCGGCGCCGGCGGCGAGCGCCTCCCTGACCAGGGCGACCCGGTCGGCGATGCTGTGCACCAGCACCGACGCACCGGTGCTCTGCGCGTTGTGCACGTTGTCTGTGACGAGCGAACCGTCGCCGAGCGACAGGTCGAGCACGATGACGTCGACGGCGCGGCCGGCGATGCCGTCCACGAGGGCCTGCACCGTGGGCGCCGCGAAGACCACGTCGTAGCCGGCGTTCTCACAGGCCGCCTTGATGCCGAGCCTGACCGACTCATGGTCATCGGCGATGCCGACCCGCACCGGATGGTCGAGGGTCGTGCGCACGCCGGCATCCTCGCCGGCCGGTGATTCCAACGGTGCAATCGGGTCTGTCACGGGGGTCTACGTCCTCACTTTGTCGTACAGGTCAACGATAGCTATTTGGTGAGCAGGGCGACGGCTTCGACATGGTGGGTATTCGGGAACAAGTCGAACGCCCGCAGCCCGCGGAGTTCGTAGCCGTGCCCGGCGAGCAGGGCGATGTCCCGCGCGAGCGCCACGGGGTCGCACGCCACGTAGACAATCTGGCGTGGTGCGAGGGCGCCGAGCTGGTCGATGACCTCCTTGCCCGCACCGGCACGCGGCGGGTCGAGGACGACCGTGGCCGCCTGCTGCCGCACTCGGTCGGCGGCGCTGGAGTCCCGGACGAGTCCGGCCAGGAACCGGTCCACCCGGGCGGTCTGCACGCTCGCGCCGACCCAGTCCGCCAGGTTCTCCGCGGCGAAATCGGTGGCCTGGGCATCGCTCTCCACCGAGGTGATCCGGACCGAGCTGCCGAATCGGTCGCCGACGGCCGCGGCGAGCAGTCCGACGCCGCCGTAGAGGTCGAGGTTCGCCGCCTTCGGGTCGAACGACTCAGCGTCGATGGTGTCCTGGACCGTGCGATAGAGGGTCTCGGCGGCGCGTGCGTGCACCTGCCAGAAGCCGGCGGCATCCAGCCTGAATTCGCGGTCGCCGACGACCTCGCGGATCAGGTCGCGCGGCGTCGGCCGCCGGCGTCCCTGCGCGTCCTGCTCGGCGACGAGCACCTGCACGGTGCCGAGGCTCGGCGCCACGACGTCGACGGATGCGGCCCTCCGGAACAGCTGGTCGAGCGGCGCGGCCGCCTCCAGCAACCGGTCGGCGAGAGGCAGGTCCCCGACCGGGATCACCCGGTGGCTCCTGGCCGCGTAGGGTCCGACCGAACCGTCCTCCGCGACGTGCAACCGCACCCGGGTTCGCCAGCCCGTGCCGTCGGCGGCGTCGCCGGGCGATGCGTTGGGGCCGACCGGGACCGGCTCGACCGTGACATCGGTCTCGATTCCCGCCATCCGCTTGAGGGCGTCGGCGAGGACCTGGCGCTTCAACTCGCGCTGGTGGCCCAGTTCGATGTGACCGAATTCGGCGCCGCCGGCGCGGTCGTCGGGGTCGCGCTCGAGGGCGGCGGACGCCCAGATGTGCGGCTGGCGCTCCGGGGCGGCGTCCAGGACTTCCACGGTCTCGGCACGCCAGAAACTCTTGTGGCTGGCAGAGGTCAGCCGGGCGCGCACCCTCTCACCCGGGAGGGTGTCGCTGACGAACACCACGCGGCCCTCGTGCCGGGCGACGAAGATGCCGCCGTGGGCTACGTTGGTGACGTCGAGTTCGAGTTCGCTGCCGACTTCGACGGACTGATCGCCCGGAATCGACTGGTTTTCATTGCTGGTGCCCATTGAACGAGCATCCCACATCGCTTCTACCGTCGCACGAAGGAACCATGCGCCTCTACCTGGCCTCGACCTCCCCCGCCCGCCTGGCGCTGCTTCGCTCCTCCGGGATCGAACCGGTCACGATGGCCCCCGACGTCGACGAGGATGCCGTCGCCGCTGAGGCTGCCCGGCAGTCCGGTGCGCCGCTCACCCCGCACCGGGTGGTCGAGTTGCTGGCCCGCGCCAAGGCGGAGGCGGTCTCGGTGGCGCTGAGCGAGGCCGGCCACGGCGACGGGCTCGTGCTCGGCGGCGATTCCGTGTTCGTGATCGACGAGGTCATCTACGGCAAGCCGCACACCGCGGAGAAGGCCCGGCAGCGCTGGCAGTTGCAGCGCGGACGCACCGGGCAGCTCTTCTCGGGCCACTGGCTGATCGAGCACTCGAACGGACAGCCCGGCCGGGCGGTCGGCGCCGTCGCCGTCGCGGACGTCACCTTCGCCGACGACATCGACGACGACGAGCTCGACGCCTACATCGCCACCGGCGAACCGCTGTTCGTTGCCGGTGCTTTCACCATCGACAGCCTCGGCGCGCCCTTCATCACGCACATCGACGGTGACCCGTCCACGGTGGTCGGGCTCTCCCTGCCCACCCTGCGCCGACTGGTCACCCGGCTGGGCCATTCCTGGCCGAGTCTGTGGAATCGTGGCCCGGCGAACTGACCCGGAGACCTCATTCCTGGCCCGATTGTAGGCATCCGCACCTTTCTCGCTGTTCTTTTTGTGGAACAGAACCAAAAGACCGCGGCGCAGGCACCATAAGCTAGGGCACTGTGTCGCGAATAACGAAGGTCCTCATCGCCAACCGGGGCGAGATCGCCGTCCGGGTTATCCGAGCCGCGAAAGACAGCGGCATTCTCTCGGTTGCCGTCTACGCCGATCAGGATCGTGATTCGGTGCACGCGCACCTTGCCGACGAGGCCTACGGCCTCGACGGCACGACCAGCGCCGACACGTATCTCGTGATCGAGAAGATCCTCTCCGTCGCCAGGCGGTCCGGCGCCGACGCCGTGCACCCCGGCTACGGTTTCCTCGCGGAGAATGCCGACTTCGCCCGGGCGGTGATCAACGCTGGGCTGATCTGGATCGGCCCGTCGCCCGAGGCGATCGAAAAGCTCGGCGACAAGGTCTCCGCCCGCCACGTGGCGGAGAAGGTCAGCGCCCCGATGGCGCCCGGCACCCTGAACCCGGTGGTCGACGCCGCCGAGGTACTCGATTTCGTCGACCTGCACGGGCTGCCCGTCGCGATCAAGGCCGCCTTCGGCGGCGGCGGACGCGGCCTCAAAGTCGCCCGCACCCGCGAAGAGGTGCCCGAGCTCTTCGAGTCGGCCACCCGCGAGGCGGTCGCGGCGTTCGGCCGCGGCGAGTGCTTCGTCGAGAAGTACCTGGACAAGCCGCGTCACGTGGAGACCCAGTGCCTCGCCGATGCCCACGGCACCGTCGTCGTCATCTCCACCCGCGACTGCTCGCTCCAGCGCCGGCACCAGAAACTCGTCGAAGAAGCACCGGCCCCGTTCCTGACCGACGCCCAGCAGGCCGAGATGTACCGCGCGTCCAAGGCCATCCTGGCCGAGGTCGGCTATGTCGGCGCCGGCACCTGCGAGTTCCTGATCGGCCAGGATGGCACCGTCTCCTTCCTCGAGGTGAACACCCGGTTGCAGGTCGAGCACCCCGTGTCGGAGGAAGTGACCGGGATCGACCTCGTCCGCGAACAGTTCCGCCTCGCCGAGGGCGGCACGCTGGACTATCCTGACCCTGCTCCCACCGGCCACTCCTTCGAATTCCGGATCAACGGCGAGGATGCCGGCCGCGGCTTCATGCCCGCGCCCGGCCCCGTGCACGTGTTCAGGCCCGCCGGCGGCCCCGGTGTGCGCGTCGACAGCGGCGTGCAGGCCGGCGACGTGATCTCCGGCTCGTTCGACTCCCTCCTCGCCAAGCTCATCGTCACCGGCGCCACCCGCGAGGAGGCCCTCGAGCGCTCCCGACGCGCCCTCGACGAGTTCGAGGTTGCCGGGCTTCCCACCGTGCTCCCCTTCCACCGCCGGATCGTGCGCGACCCCGCGTTCGCCCCGGCGGACGGCCAGCCCTTCTCCATCTACACCCGCTGGATCGAGACCGAGTTCGACAACGACATCGACCCGTGGAACGGTTCGCTCGAGGAACCCACCGGCCCCGCGAAGCGGCACAACGTCGTGGTCGAGGTCGAGGGCCGCCGGATCGAGGTCAGCCTGCCGGTGCGCCTGCTCCCCGGGTCGGCGTCCGAGAGCACGGCGGGGCCTGCCCCGCGCCGCCGCAGCGGAGGCCACGCGGTCAGCACCGCGACCGGTGACGCCGTGCACGCGCCGATGCAGGCGACCGTCGTCAAGCTGGCCGTCGCCGAAGGCGACGTCGTCGTCAAGGGTGACCTGCTGCTCGTGCTCGAGGCCATGAAGATGGAGCAACCGCTCACCGCCCACAAGGACGGCGTGATCGGCAGCATCGAGGCGCTCGTCGGCACCACCGTCGCCTCCGGCTCCCTGCTGATGGCCGTCACCGACCACCCCTGACCCGACCTGCCCTGCCCTGTTCCGGGGCGTTCCGACCCCGTCCCGGGTTCAGTTGTGTTCCGAATTCAGGTGTAAAGCCCGAATTCGGGGCCGGGCGGGGCATCCGTCGCACTGGTCCGGGCTCTGCACCTGAATTCGGAACAGGGAATTCGGGACTGAGGTGAACTCGGGTGGGGGCTGGGGCTGGGCAGCGGCGGGCTACTGGACGATGTGCATGGCGCGCGCGGCATCCGTGATCGAACCCGTCAGCGACGGGTAGACCGGGAACGCCCGGGCCACCTCGTCGACCGTGAGCCGGTGCTCGACGGCCAGGGCGAGGGGGAAGATGAGCTCGCTGGCCTTGGGCGCGACGATCACCCCGCCGATGACGGTGCCGGTGGTGGTGGTCGCGAACAGCTTCACGAAACCGTCCTTGATGCCCATCATCTTCGCGCGCGGGTTCGACGAGAGCGGCAGCTTGTAGATGCTGCCGCGGGTGAGGCCGTCCTCGATCTGCTTCTGGGTCCAGCCGACCGTGGCGATCTCCGGCTGGGTGAAGATGTTTGCCGCGACGTTGCGGATCTCGATCGGGTTGACCGCGTCGCCCATCGCGTGGAAGACCGCGGTGCGGCCCATCATCGAGGCGACGGATGCCAGCGGCAGCTCGGTCGTGCAGTCCCCGGCCGCGTAGATGTTCGGGATGGACGTGCGCGCCACCCGGTTCACCCGGATGTGGCCGGATTCGGAGAGCTGCACGCCGGCCTCCTCGAGGCCGATCCCTGAGGTGTTCGGGACCGAGCCGACCGCGATCAGGCAGTGGCTGCCCTCGACCGTGCGGCCGTCGGCCAGGGTCGCCAGCACGCCGGTGTCGGTGCGCACGACGGAGGACGCGCGTGACTTGCTCAGCACGACCATTCCGTTGCGCTTGAACACGTTCTCGATCACGGCCGCCGCGTCGGCGTCCTCGCCGGGGAGCACCTGGTCGCGACTGGAGATCAGGGTGACCTTCGCACCGAGGGCACGGTAGGCGGAGGCGAACTCCGCGCCGGTCACGCCGGAGCCGACCACGATGAGGTGCTCCGGCACGGCTTTCAGGTTGTAGAGCTCGGTCCAGCTGAGGATGCGTTCGCCGTCGGGGACTGCGGTGGGCAGGATGCGCGGCGTCGCGCCGACCGAGACGACGATCGTGTCGGCGTCGATACGGTCGAAGTCGGTGCCCGAGCCGTCTTCGGCGGTGGAGACGATGACCCCGCTGGTGCCGTCGAGGCGGCCGTGGCCGCTGACGAGGTGCACGCCGGCGCGCATCAGGGTGGCCTTCATGTCCTCGGACTGCTGCCGGGCGAGGGCGAGGAGCCGCTTGTTGACGGCGGCCAGGTTGATGGCGACCTCGGGCCGGGCGGGCCTGCCCGTGTCACCGCGCACGAACAGTTGCACGCCCAGGTCGGTGGCCTCCCCGATCGAGTTGGTGGCCTCGGCCGTGGCGATGAGCGACTTGGAGGGGACGACGTCCGTGATCACGGCGGAACCGCCGACCCCGACACGCTCGACGAGGGTGACCTCGGCACCCTGCTGGGCGCCGGCCAGCGCCGCTTCATAACCGCCGGGCCCTCCGCCGAGGATAGCGATGCGCTGCTTGCGTTCGAACTCGTAGGCCATTGTCATATTCTCCCGCTCTGGGGGCCCCCTGCCAAACCACATCGGCACCGTCCGCATCCATCGCCCGGCCCCGTGCCCTGCCGGATCCGACGGTGATCGTGCCGCAGGCCGGCTGCCGGACCGCCGCGTGCGCGAATGAGCGAAATCTCCGCCGATTCTGACGGGTGAGCTTCGGTGAAATGGCCGGGCAATTAGAGTGGGGGCATGCTGAAGATGGATAACAACCCGCTCGACGCGGCAGAAACCGATCCGTTCGACGTCGCGCGCATCGCGGCCGGCGAGATCGCCGCCCGCACCGGTGTCGCCCGTCACGACATCGCACTGACCCTGGGCAGCGGCTGGGGCAAGGCCGCCGACCTGATCGGCGAGACCACCCACACGATCCCCGCGCAGGAGATCGCGGGCTTCAGCGCCCCCGCCCTGGCCGGCCACGCCGGCATGCTCCGCTCGGTGCTGCTGCCCAGCGGCAAGCGCGCCCTCATCATCGGCGCCCGCACCCACTACTACGAGGGCCACGGCGTGCGCCGGGTCGTGCACAGCGTGCGCACCGCGGCCGCCACGGGCGTGTCGACGATGATCCTCACCAACGGGGCCGGCGGCATCCGCGAGACCTGGACGCCGGGCAGCCCGGTGCTGATCAGCGACCACATCAACCTCACCGCCGATTCGCCGCTGGAGGGCGCGACCTTCGTCGACCTCACCGACCTGTATTCCGCCCGACTGCGCGCCCTGGCCCGCACCATCGACCCCACCCTCGACGAGGGCGTCTACTGCCAGTTCCGCGGCCCGCACTACGAGACCCCTGCGGAGGTGCAGATGGCCAAGGCGATCGGCGGCCACATCGTCGGGATGTCCACGGCGCTCGAGGCGATCGCCGCCCGCCAGGCCGGAATGGAGATCCTCGGCCTGTCCCTGATCACGAACCTCGCCGCGGGCATCCAGAAGGAGCCGCTCAGCCACGAAGAGGTGCTCGAGGCCGGCAAGCTGGCCGAGCCCGTGATCGGCGCGCTGCTCGCCCGGATCGTGGCCGCACTGTGAGCCTCGACGGCACGGCAGTGCCCCCCGAATCCCGCGGCAGGCACTCCAGCGACGGGGAGGCCCCGGACACGGTGCTCCCCGACACCATGGTGCTCGACACCATCGACACGGACGCTCCCGCCACGGATGCTGCCACCGCCCTGCTGAACACGGCGAACGACTGGCTCAGCCAGGACCCCGATCCCGAAACCCAGGCCGAGTTGCGCCTGCTGGTGCGCGCCGCCGGCGACGGGGACGGGGCGGCGATCGCGGAGCTGCACTCCCGTTTCGACGAGAGACTCGCCTTCGGCACGGCCGGCCTTCGCGGAGCGATCGCGGCCGGCTCGAACCGGATGAACCGTGTGCTCGTCTCCCAGGCCGCCGCCGGCCTCGCCGCCTACCTGAGGGGCGCCGCGTCACCCGGTGAAACCCCGTCCGTCGTCATCGGCTACGACGGGCGCAAGAACTCCCACGTCTTCGCCACCGACACGGCTGCGATCATGGCCGGTGCCGGGGTGCGCGCCATCCTCCTCCCCCGACTGCTGCCCACCCCCGTGCTCGCCTTCGCGGTGCGGCACCTCGACGTAGGTGCCGGCGTGATGGTCACCGCCTCGCACAACCCGCCGAACGACAACGGCTACAAGGTCTACCTCGGCGGCGCGAACAACGGTTCGCAGATCGTCTCCCCCGACGACGCGCGGATCGCGGCGGAGATCCTGCGGGTGGCGACCGACCAGCGGGTGCCTGACCTTCCCCGGGCCGCCTACGAGACGGCACCCGAATCCGTCGTGCAGGCGTACATCGACGCCACCGCCGGTCTCGCCCACCCGCCGCGCGCCCAGGTGAACACGGTGTACACCGCCCTGCACGGCGTCGGTTGGGACACGACCCGGCGCGTGCTCGAGGCCGCCGGTTTCGACCTGCCCACCCTCGTCGATGCCCAGATCGCCCCTGACGGCCACTTCCCCACCGTCACGTTCCCCAACCCGGAGGAGCCCGGCGCCCTCGATCTGTCCTATGAGACAGCCAGGGAGGCCGGCGCCGAGCTGATCATCGCGAACGACCCCGACGCGGACCGGCTCGCGATCGCGATCCCCGACCCGTCGTCCGGCACCGGCTACCGCCGGCTCAGCGGCAACGAGGTCGGCGCCGTCCTCGGCTGGCGGGCCGCCGAGCTCGCCGCGAACGCGGCAGGCGCCGAAGTGGCTGACGGCACACTGGCCTGCTCGATCGTGTCGTCGCCGGCCCTGCAGGCGGTCGCCGCCGCCTATGGGCTGCGGTTCGCCGACACCCTCACCGGCTTCAAGTGGGTGTCCCGGGCGCCGAACCTGATCTTCGGCTACGAGGAAGCCCTCGGCTACCTCGTCAACCCCGGAACCGTGCGCGACAAGGACGGTATCTCCGCCGCCGTGGCCATTCTCTCGCTGGTCAGCGACCTCAAGGCCGAGGGGCTCACCCTCGCCGATCACCTCGACCGGTTCAGCGCCCGGTTCGGCCACTTCGCGTCCGGTCAGATCTCGGTGCGGGTGACCGACCTCACCGAGATCGAACGGATGATGGCCCGCCTGCGCCAGAATCCGCCGTCGATGGTCGGCAGCATCCGGGTCGACCATGTCGACGACCTGTCGGCCGGCTTCAACGGACTGCCGCCGAGCGATGTGCTGCGGATCAGGCTCGTCGACGGCTCCCGCGTCATGGTGCGGCCGAGCGGCACCGAGCCCAAACTGAAGGTGTACCTGGACACGAGCAGCACCGCCGGCACTGTCACCGAGCGGAAGGCCGCCGCCGAGGTGACCCTGGCCGAACTCGACCGGGGCATGCGCGAACTGATCAAGTAGCGCGGTCGGCCGGCATTCAGCCCAGCGCGGTCTCCAGCTTCGCGGTGAGTTCGTCGACGTCGAAGTAGTTGTCGATCACGACGATGTCGGCGTTGGTCTTTCCGATGGCCTCGACCAGCTCCGACGACGTGAGGATCACCTGGGCGTCGAAGCCCATGCTCGCCACTCCGGCGACGTCCGTCGCGGTGACGTCCGCCTCGATGTCCAGCCGGGCGAGGGCGCGCTCGGCGTTGACCTTGAGAATCGCGGAGGTGCCGATTCCGACTCCGCACAGGGCGATGATCTTCATTACTGCTCCTCGGGTGGTGCGGTGACGCCGAGCAGCGAACGGATGCTGTCGACGTCCGTCGCGGCCGCCAGCGCCGGAATGACGTGGGGGTCGTTGAACACGTTGGCCAGCTCGGCCACGAGGAGCACGTGCTCGTCACCGCTGGTGACGGCCAGGCCCAGCACGACGCTGACCGGGTCGTTGTGCGGGTGGCCGAACGCGACCGGCTCGGCCAGGGTGACGACGCTCAGGCCCTCGGCGTGGACGTCGGGTCCGGGTCGGGCGTGCGCCAGCGCGAGGCCCGGTGCGATCACGACGTAGGCGCCGAACTCGTCGATCACGCCGATCATGCGCTTCGTGTACTCGGGCGAGGTCGACCCTGACCGTTCGAGGGCGTCACCGGCCGCGGCCACCGCACCTCGCCAGTCCTCGACGTGGACGCCGATCGCGATTGCGGCAGTGGGAAGGGGCGGCAGTGGCATGGGGGCTTTCACGGTGTCGATCGGACGGGCATTGGTTCTTCAGGCGCCTTCGAAGCCGGCGACGATGGCATCGGCCAGCTCCTCGCGCTCCTCGAGCGGGAGGAACGTGGCCTGCGCGGCGTTGAGCTGGAAGACCTCGAGGTCGTCGATGTCGTAGCCGAACGCGTCGCTGAGCAGGGCCAGCTCTTTGCTCAGGCTGGTGTCGCTCATCAGGCGGTTATCGGTGTTGACGGTTACCCGGAAGCCCAGCTGGTAGAGCAGGTCGAAGGGGTGGTCGAGCAGGTCGTCGCCCCAGGCCGCGATCGCGCCAGTCTGCAGGTTCGACGACGGGCTGAGTTCGAGGGCGATCTCGCGGTCGCGCACCCACTGCGCCACCGGGCCGAGGGTCACGTAGGTGTTGTCGTCGGCGTCCTGGCGGCCGACGACGATGTCCTCGGCGATGCGCACTCCGTGGCCGAGCCGCAGCGCACGTCCGTCGAACAGTGCCCCGCGGATGCTCTCCAGGCCGTCGGCCTCGCCTGCGTGCACGGTGACCGGGAGGAATGCCTTGGCCAGGAAGTCGAATGCGTCACGGTGGTTGTGGGCCGGGAAACCGAGTTCGGCGCCGGCGATGTCGAACCCGACGACGCCGGTGGTGCGGTGGCGCACGGCCAGCTCGGCGATTTCGAGGCTGCGGTCGGCGTGTCGCATGGCGGTGACCAGCTGGCCGATCTTGATGCTGTGGCCTGCCTCGGCGGCCGCGGCGATGCCGGCCTCGATGCCGGCCTGCACGGCCTCCACCGTCTGGTCGAGGGTGAGGCCCCGGGTCAGGTGCTGCTCGGGGGCCCAGCGCACCTCACCGTAGATGACGCCGTCGGCGACGAGGTCCTCGACGAATTCCCGGGCGACCCGGGTCAGGCCCTCCTCGGTCTGCATGACGGCACAGGTGATGTCGAAGGTCTTGAGGTATTCGACCAGCGAGCCGGAGTTGGCCTGGTCGGCGAACCAGGCGCCGAGGTCGGACTCATCCGTTGTCGGGAGGGCGAATCCGATACTCGCGGCCAGCTCGATGATGGTGCCGGGGCGCAGCCCGCCGTCAAGGTGGTCATGCAGGGAGATCTTCGGCAGCGCGTTGATGCTGATGCCGCCGGGCAGCAGGTATTCCTCAGGGCTCGTGTTCACGTTCCCAATCTACCGGCCATGACGCTGGGAGTCTCCCTGTTTCCTGAACCCGACGCGACGCCGAGCCGGCCACGCGGTGACGGCACGGTGGCGAACCGGTGACGGACCGCTGACGGACCGGTGGCGGACCGGGATCAGCGGCCGATTCGCTCGGCGATCAGGGGTCCGCCGTCCTGGATGGGCTCGCCGGGGTCGCCGATCCGGTAGGCGCCTTCCACGGCCTCGAGCGCGCGGGCGAAACGCTCGGGCTCGTCCGCGCTGAGCGTGAACAGGGGCTGCCCGGCCCGCACGGTGTCTCCCGGCTTGGCGTGCAGGTCGATCCCGGCGGCGTGCTGCACCGGGTCCTGTTTGCGGGCGCGGCCGGCACCGAGACGCCAGGCGCCGATTCCGAACGGCAGGGCCTGCTGCTCCACGAGCACACCGTCGCGCAGGGCGGTGACGACGTGGGTTTCCTTCGCGACCGGCAGGGCCGCATCCGGGTCGCCGCCCTGGGCACGGATGACCTCGCGCCACTTGTCCATCGCGCGGCCGTCCTTCAGCGCGGCGGCGACGTCGACCCCGGTGATGCCGACCAGGTCGAGCATCTCCGTGGCGAGGGCGACGGTGAGTTCGACGACATCCGCCGGACCGCCGCCGGCGAGCACCTCCACCGATTCACGGACCTCGTTGGCGTTGCCGATGGCGTGACCGAGCGGAACGTTCATGTTGGTGAGCAGCGCGGACATCGCCACGCCGGCGTCCTCGCCGAGCGCGACCATCGTGCGGGCGAGTTCGCGGGACCGGTCGATGTCTTTGAGGAAGGCGCCGGAGCCGAACTTCACGTCGAGGACCAGAGCACTCGTGCCCTCGGCGATCTTCTTCGACATGATCGAGGATGCGATCAGGGGGATCGCCTCGACGGTTCCGGTGATGTCGCGCAGCGCGTAGAGCTTGCCGTCGGCCGGGGCCAGGCCTCGTCCGGCGGCGCAGATCACGCCACCGTGGTCGCGCAGTTGCGCGAACATCTCCTCGTTGGTGAGGCTGGCGCGCCAGCCCGGGATCGACTCGAGCTTGTCCAGGGTGCCGCCGGTGTGGCCGAGGCCGCGGCCGGACAGCTGGGGGACGGCTGCGCCGAACACGGCGACGAGCGGCATCAGCGGCAGGGTGATCTTGTCACCGACACCGCCGGTGGAATGCTTGTCGGTGGTCGGCTTGCCCAGGCCGGTGAAACTCATCCGCTCACCGCTGTTGATCATCGCCATCGTGAGGTCCTTGATCTCCCGGCGGTTCATCCCGTTGAGGAAGATCGCCATGGTCATCGCGGCCATCTGTTCGTCGCCGACGTATCCACGGGTGTACGCGTCGACCAGCCAGTCGATCTGGGCGGTGCTGAGCTCGCCCAGGTCACGCTTGGTGTGGATCAGGTCCACGGCGTCGAAGGCCTCGATGCTGTTCTGGATGTTGCTCACGGTCACTCTTCCCGGTAGTCGGCGAGCTGCCTGGGCCCGAAGGCGTCGGGCAGCACTTCATCAATGGTTCGCACACCCGACACCGTTTCCAGCAGCATGCCGGGGGCCGAGTGTTCGTACAGAAGCTGGCGGCAGCGTCCGCAGGGCATCAGGGTGCCGCCGGCGCCGTCGACGCAGGTGAACGCCACGAGCTGCCCGCCGCCGGTGAGGTGCAGCATGGAGACGAGGGCGCACTCCGCGCAGAGCGTGAGGCCGTACGACGCGTTCTCGACGTTGCAGCCGGTGATCACCCGCCCGTCGCTGACGAGCGCCGCGGCACCGACCGGGAAGCGCGAGTACGGCGCGTAGGCGCTGCCCATCGCCTGCACGGCGGCCTCTCGGAGGACACCCCAGTCGACGTCGCCGGAGAAGGGTGCGTCTGACTGCCGGGACCCGGTCACGATTTGATGTAGGGCTTGCCGCTGGCGGCAGGACCCCTGGACTGGCCGACCAGGCCGGCGACGGCGAAGATCGTGACCAGGTAGGGCAGCATGAGCATGAACTCGCTCGGCACCGGGGAACCGATGATGCTGAGCACGTTCTGCAGGTTGCTGGCGAAACCGAACAGCAGGGCGGCGAGGGTGGCCCGGATCGGGTCCCACCGGCCGAAGATCACGGCGGCCAGCGCGATGAACCCGGCCCCGGCCGTCATCTCCTTGCCGAACGCGCCGACCGAGCCGAGGGTGAAGTACGCTCCGCCGAGGCCGACGATCGCGCCGGCGATGGACACGTTCCAGAACCTCGTCGATGCGACGTTGATGCCGACCGTGTCGGCAGCCTGGGGATGCTCGCCCACGCTGCGGAGGCGCAGTCCCCACTTCGTGTGGAAGATCCCGTAGAAGACCACGGCGACGGCCACGTACATGATGTAGACGATCAGCGTCTGCCGGAAGAAGACCGGCCCGATGATCGGGATCTCGCTCAGCAGCGGGATGTTGATGCGTTCGAACCGGGGCGGCTGGTTCAGGAGCGCCGCGTTCGGCGCCATCACCTGCGAGTAGAGGAAGCCGGTCAGGCCGATCACGAGCACGTTGAGCACGACGCCGACGATGACCTGGTCGACGAAGTACTTGATCGCGAAGGCGGCGAGCACCATGGAGACGAGCACCCCGGCCAGCATCGCGGCCAGCAGGCCGAGGAGCGGCTGGTGGGTGAGCGATGCCACCATGGCGGAGGTGAACGCGCCGGCGAGCAGCTGGCCCTCGATGGCGATATTGACCACGCCGACCCGCTCGGAGATGACGCCGCCGAGGGCGCCGAAGATGAGCGGCACGGCCAGGCTGAGCGACCCGAACAGCAGCCCGGGAACCGGGATGGACTTGTCGGCGGCGGCCCAGGCCAGGAAGCCGATCAGGACCAGCACGGCGTACACGGCGATCAGCCAGATCGGCGCCTTGGCCTTGGCCCGCACCAGCCAGACACTCACCCCGGTGATAAGAAGCAGCAGGACGGTGATCACGATGCCGGTGACCCGGGTGGGCAGTTCGACGTCGGGCAGCTGGATCAGGTCGCTCGAGGTGGACAACCGCATGGTGCTGGTGCCATCCCGGCCGAAGACCACCAGGAGCAGGAAGCCGAGGACGGTGAAGATCGACAGGGCGATCGTCACCTTCCAGCTCTTCACGAACTCGAAATCGGGGCCTTCCGGCGTGGTGGGTTGTGCGGGCTGGACGACCGGAGCGACGGTGCTCATTTCGCTGCCACCTCCTGGGGAACGTTGACCTGGGTCTTGCGACGGGTGGCGCCCGGCACGGGCAGGCGGAAGATGGCCCGCACGAGCGGCGGGGCGGCGATGAAGAGCACGATGAGCGACTGCACGACCAGCACGATGTCGATCGGCACGCCCTCGGCGGCCTGCATCGAGAAACCGCCGGCTTTGAAGGCGCCGAACAGGATTCCGGCCCAGAAGACTCCCCAGGGCTTGGACCGGCCGAGGAGCGCCACGGTGATGGCGTCGAAGCCGATGCCGGAGTCGAGCCCCGCGCCGAAGCCGCTGGTGGTCGTGCCCAGCACCTGGTTGATGCCGGCGAGGCCGACCAGCCCGCCCGAGAGCATCATCGCGTAGACGTACATGCGCTTGACGCTGATGCCGGCCACCCTGGCCGCGTGCGGGTTGAGCCCCACGGCCCGGAACTGGAAGCCGAGGTTGGAGCGCGAGAGCAGCCACCAGGTGAAGATCGTGGCGAGGATGGCCAGGATGAAGCCGAAGTGGAGGATGTAGTTCGGGCCGAGCAGGTCGGGGAAGACCGCCGTCACCTTGGTGGCCGGGCTCTTCGGGTTGTTCGACCCGGGGGTCTTCAGGAAGCCGTCCCGGAGCAGGTAGCTGACGAGGTAGAACGCCACATAGTTGAGCATGATGGTCGTGATCACCTCGTGGGCGCCGGTGCGGGCCTTGAGCAGGCCGACGATTCCGCCCCAGAGGGCACCGCCGAGGATGCCGACGACGAGGGCGACGATCATGTGCAGCCCGTAGGGCAGGTCGACCGCGAAGCCGACCCAGCCGCCGAGGGCGGCCGCGATCAGCATCTGGCCGCGCCCGCCGATGTTGAACATACCCACCCGGAAACCGAGGGCCACGCCGAGGCCGGCCATGATCAGCGGGGTCGCGAAGGTGAGGGTTTCGGTGAGGGGCTTGATCCCGGCGGCGAAGCTCGGCCGGCGGAAGTTGTAGACCGAGCCCTGGAAGAGCGCCGAGTATGCCCCGGACACCGCGTTCCAGATCGCGGCCAGCGTGTCGCCGGGCCTGGAGAAGAAGTACCCGGCGCTCGCCTGCACGTTCTCGTTGGTGAACGCGATCATGACCGCGCCGACGACGAGAGCGAGCACGACGGCCAGCACGGAGATGATGGCGCTGCCGGTCGTGATCTCACGGAACATCCGGTCCCAGCGGGAGGGCTCTCCGGCCGGAGAGGTCGCCGTGCCGGTCCCGGTCCCCGGACCCTGTGTGGTGCTCACGCTGCGGCTCCTTCTCCGGCGGGTGCTTCGCCCGCCATCATCAATCCGAGGACTGCGCGGGGGGTGTCGCCCGGCACGATGCCGACGATGCGCCCGCGGTACATGACCATGATCCGGTCGGCCAGGGCCGCGACCTCGTCGAGTTCGGTCGAGATCACGACCACCGGCGTGCCGGCATCGCGGGTGGCCACGATCCGTTCATGCACGAATTCGATCGACCCGACGTCGAGGCCGCGGGTGGGCTGCGCCGCGACGAAGAGACGCAGGTCGCGGCTGAGCTCGCGGGCGAGGACGACCTTTTGCTGGTTGCCTCCGGAGAGGCGACCGACAGGTGTCTCGATCCCCTGGGAGCGCACGTCGAATTCCTTGACCTTCTCCACGGCGAACTTCGCCAGGAGCGCCCGCTGCACGTTCCACCGTTTGACGAACGGTTCGTCGTTCGACCGGTCGAGCATGAGGTTCTCGGCGATGGTGAACTCGCCGACCAGCCCGTCCTCGGTGCGGTCCTCCGGCACGAAGCCGACTCCGGCCTCGAGGACCTGGCGCACGGAGTGACCGCGCAGCGACTTGCCGTCGAGGGTGATCTCGCCGGAGACCCGCGGCTGCAGGCCCATCAGCGCCTCGGTGAGCTCGGTCTGGCCATTGCCCTGCACCCCCGCGATCGCGAGGATCTCGCCCTTGTGCACCTCGAAGCTGACGTTGTTGACCAGGACCTGGCCATGCGCGTCGAGCACGCTCAGGTTCTTCACGACGAGGGCGGCGTCACCGGGGACGGCGGGCGCCTTGTCCACGGTGAGATCGACCGCGCGGCCCACCATCATGGTGGCCAGTTCCACGTTCGTCGCCGTCGGGGACGCTTCGCCGACGACGGCGCCGAGGCGGATGACGGTGATCCGGTCGGCGACGGCCCGCACTTCCCGCAGCTTGTGGGTGATGAAGACGATGGAGGTGCCGGCCTCCTTGAGCTGGCGCATGATGGCCATGAGCTCGTCGGTCTCCTGGGGGGTGAGCACGGCGGTCGGCTCGTCGAAGACGAGCACCTTCGCGTCGCGGGAGACGGCCTTGATGATCTCGACCCGCTGCTGCACCCCGACGGGGAGGTCTTCGACGAGGGCGTCGGGGTCGACATCGAAGCCGAATCGGTCGGAGATCTCCCGCACGTGCGTGCGCGCCGCCGCCAGGTCGAGTCGACCGCCGGTCTTGGTGTCTTCGTGACCGAGCATGACGTTCTCGGCGACGGTGAACACCGGGATGAGCATGAAGTGCTGGTGCACCATGCCGATCCCCGCGGCCATCGCGTCGCCCGGCCCAGCAAAGTGCTGAACGACGTCGTCAAGCAGGATCTCGCCCTCTTCGGCCCGGTACAGGCCGTAGAGCACGTTCATGAGGGTTGACTTTCCAGCGCCGTTCTCGCCCAACAGCGCATGGATTTCGCCAGCCTCGACGGTGAGGTTGATGTGGTCGTTCGCGACCAGGGCACCGAATTTCTTCGTAATGCCGCGAAGTTCGAGCTTCATAGTCCCGATTCTATTGAGTGGGCGAACAGATGAGGTGGCACCTGCGCGAATGATGGCGTTTCCCGACCGATTTGCTCATATGTTGGTCCGATCTGCTCTTCTGAGTGGCTGATCGGTGATTTTAAACAATGCGGGGAGGCCAGCGTGTCGCTGGCCTCCCCGCATTGTGGTGCTGGTGGTGCTGGTGGTGCTGGTGGAGCGTTACTTCGGGGTGGAGGGAGACTCGACCTTGAGCTTGCCACTGATGATGTCGGCCTTGATGGCGTCGACCTCCTTCACGAGCGCGGGGTCGACCTTGGACTCCCAGTCGTGCAGCGGGGCGATGTCCACGCCCTTGTTCTCGAGCGTGCCCACGTACGGGTCGGCGGTGAAGTCGCCCTTCGAGTCGTCGACGACGATCTGCTTGGTGGCGGCGGCCATCTGCTTGAGCACCGAGGTGAGGTACAGGGCCTTGAACTCGGGCGTGGTCTCGAACAGGTCGCTGTCGACGCCGATGATGGCGACGTCCTTGCCGGAGTCCTGGATGGCCTGCGCGGTGCCCTGGAAGAGCGGTCCGGCGACCGGGAGGATGATGTCGGCACCCTGGTCGATCAGACCGGTGCTGAGCGCCTTGCCCTGGTTGATGTCATCGAAGCTGCCGGCGAAGAGACCGGTCTGCGCGGCCTTGTCCCAGCCGAGGACCTTGACGTCCTTGCCCTTCTGGTCGTTGTAGTACTTCACACCGTCGGCGAAGCCGTCCATGAAGATGGTGACGGACGGGAACTGCAGTCCGCCGTAGGTTCCGACGATTCCGGTCTTGCTGGTGCCCGCGGCGAGGTAGCCGGCGAGGAACGCGGCCTGGGCGGTGTCGTAGAGCACCGGCTTGACGTTGTCGAGCTTCAGCGGGCTGAAGTCGTCGTTGGAGAGGGCGGAGTCGATCAGGGCGAAGTGCGTGTCGGGGCTCGCCTTGGCCGCGTCGCGGGTCGCGTTGGCGAGGGCGAAGCCGACGGTCAGCACGAAGTTGCAGCCCTGGTCGACCATGCTGCTGGTGTTGCTGGCGTACTGGTCCTCGGACTTGGATTCGGCCTGCTTGAACTTGATCCCGAGCTCGTCGGCGGCCTGGGTCATCCCGTCGAAGCTGGACTGGTTGAACGACTTATCGTCAAAGCCGCCGAAGTCGGACACGATGCAGGGCAGGTAGTTCGACGCCGCAGCCGATCCGGAGGATCCGCCGCCGGTCGGTGCCGGCGCGCAAGCCGCGAGCAGGGCCACAACGCCGAGCGTGGCAAGACCGCTGAAAACGGCCTTGCGTTTCGTGATTGTCAAGATTGACCTCCTATGGTCGCCCGGCGTGGGTCCGCAGGGGCTGTGTTGGAGTACACGTTACCGAATGTTTCACTGCTCAGATGAGCAAACTCGGGCTGCAACCGAATGGTTACCAAGCCGCGACATTCGCGCCGTCGCGGCGGCGCGAATGGGTGTCGCATCGGGAGTATTGTCCGGCGCCCGCCGGCCGGCCACCCGCTCCGGCGTCTCCGCCGGGGACGGGTCAGAGGACGTCGGTGCTCCCGGAGAGCTTCAACGCGTCGACGACGGCCTTGACCTTCTGGGCGTTCGCGCTGGTCGTGACGAGCAGCGCGTCCGGTGTGTCGACCACGACGATGTCCTCCACGCCGATCAGGGCGATCATGCGCCCGGTGTGGCTGACCACGATTCCGCTGGACGAATCGGCGAGCACGCGTGCTCCCTCGCCGAGAATGGCCAGGTCGCGCTTGCGGCCGTTCGCGTGGATCTTCGCGATCGAGGCGAAGTCGCCCACGTCGTCCCAGTCGAACTGGCCGGGGATCACGGCGAGTTTGCCTCTGGCCGCGACGGGCTCGGCGACCGAGTAGTCGATCGCGATCTTCTTCAGCCGCGGCCAGACCCGGTCGACGACCGCGCCGCGGCGCGGGGTGTCCCAGACCTCAGCGAGCTCGAGCAGGCCGGCGAGCAACTCAGGCTCGGCGGCGCCGATCTCTTCGAGCAGGCGATCGGCCCGGGCGATGAACATGCCCGCATTCCACAGGTAGTGGCCGTTCTTGACGTAGCCGCGCGCGGTGGCCAGGTCGGGCTTCTCCACGAAGGAGTCGACCGAGAGGGCGCTGGCGGCGCCGATGATGTCGAGCGCACCGGAGGTCTTGATATAGCCGAAGCCGATGGCCGGTTCGGTGGGGCGGATGCCGATGGTGACGATGTAGCCGGCATCGGCGGCGGCGACGGCCTCGGCCACGGCCTGGCGGAACAGGATCGGTCCCTTGATCACATGGTCGGCGGCGAAGGAGCCGATGATCACCCCCGGCTCGCGCTTCTGGAGGATCGCGGCGGCCAGGCCGATCGCCGCGGTGGATTCCCGCGGCTCGCTTTCCAGCACCACGTTGTGGTCGGCCAGTTCGGGGAGCTGGGCCTCGACGGCGGCACGGTGGGCGCGGCCGGTCACGACCATGATCCGCTGGTCACCGGAGAGCGGCGCGAGCCGGTCCCAGGTGTCGCGCAACAGGGTCTGCCCTGACCCGGTCAGGTCGTGCAGGAACTTGGGGGCGTCGGCACGCGACAGCGGCCACAACCGTGAGCCGATCCCACCTGCCGGGATCACGCTATAGAAACGAGCGAGGGCATCCGAGGTAGCTGGCATCCGGCCAGACTACCGCCCGCACGTAGCCGTTCACCGTGCATTCACCGGCCGGACGCGGCGGCTGCCTACTCTCGCAGCATGAGGGTTGCGCTCATCACCGAAAGTTTCCTGCCCACCGTCAGCGGCGTCACCACCAGCGTCTGCAAGGTGCTCGAGCACCTGGCGCGCACCGGCCACGAGGCCATGCTGATCGCCCCGTCCGGCGCTCCGGCCGAGTATGCGGGTTTCCCCGTGCACAGTGTGCCGGCGCTGTCCTACCGCCAGTTCCCGGTGGGGATGCCCAGCCCGCAGGTGCACCGGCTGCTCGCGGACTTCGGCCCTGACGTGCTGCACGCCGCGTCACCGTTCCTGCTCGGCGCCCAGGGGATAGCTGCGGCGAACCGGCAGGGCATCCCCAGCGTCGCCGTGTTCCAGACGGACGTGGCCGGTTACGCCCGCCGGAACAAGCTCGGCCAGGCCGCCAACGCGGCCTGGCGTTTCGTGAAGTGGGTGCACGAGGGCGCCGACCTCACCCTGGTGCCGTCGACGGCGTCGATGCTGGACCTGCGCCGGGTGGGCGTGCGACGGCTGGCCCGCTGGACCCGCGGGGTCGACCTCGTCGGCTACCACCCGAACCACCGCGGCGACCCTGCGGTGGCCGCCCTGCGCCGCCAGCTGGCCCCGAACGGCGAGGTCGTCGTGGGCTACGTCGGCCGGATGGCGCCGGAGAAGCAGGTCGAGCGGTTCCGGGCGCTGCGGGGCGTGCCCGGCATCCGTCTCGCCCTCGTCGGCGACGGGCCGTCCGTGCCGCAGATCCGGCGGGAACTCGCCGGGATGCCGGTGACCTGGCTGGGGCGGCTCGCCGGACCGGAACTCGCCGCGGCGTATGCGAGTTTTGACATCTTCCTGCATGCCGGCACCGAGGAGACCTTCGGCCAGACCATCCAGGAGGCGCACGCGGCGGGCCTGCCCGTCGTGGCCCCGCACGCCGGCGGACCGATCGACCTGGTGGCGCACGGCGAGAACGGCCTCCTGTTCGCCGCGGACGATGAACGGGACCTGCGCCGCTGCGTTTCCCTGCTCGCAGCGGACGCCCCGCTGCGCCACCGGATGGGCGAGGCCGGACGCCGCGGCGTGCTCGGCCGGTCCTGGGAAAACGTGTGCGGCACCCTGCTGGACTACTACGAACAGGTCATCGACGAGCGCTCCGCGGTGCGGGCCATGGTGTCGGTTCCGCTGTCAATGCAGCGTTAGCCGCGCCCGGGGATAATATCTCGGCGCAGAGACACTTAGGATGGTCTCACGTGCGTTCTGCGCACCGTCGGCCTGACATCGTCGGGGCCGTAATCAGCCAGGGAGGGTTGGTCATGCCACAGCAATCGGCAGAGACACTTGCATCCCAGCAGAAGACGACATCACGTCGCCCCGCCGGCACCCTGTACCGGGGCCGCGAGGGCATGTGGTCATGGGTCCTGCACCGCATCACCGGTGTGGCGATCTTCTTCTTTCTGCTGGTCCACATTCTGGATACCGCGCTCGTGCGCGTCAGCCCGGAGGCCTACAACGGGGTGATCTCCAGCTACCAGACCCCGATCATGGGACTCGGTGAGACCGCGCTCGTCGCGGCGATCGTGTTCCACGCGTTCAACGGACTGCGGATCATCCTGATCGACTTCTGGAACGCGAAGTACCAGAAGGTCATGTTCTACGTCGTCATCGGCCTCTGGGTCGTCACGATGCTGGCCTTCGTTCCCCGCCACCTGATGAACGTCTTCAGCCACTAGGAGGGGGCAGACATGTCAACCACACTCGATGCTCCCCGCAGCCCTTACTCCCGTTCGCCGAAGAAGCGCGGCGTCAACTGGGAGAAGTGGGGCTGGATCTACATGCGCGCCTCCGGCGTCGTGCTGGTCGTGCTCATCTTCGGCCACCTCTTCGTCAACCTGATGATCGGCGAGGGCGTCGACGCCCTCAACTTCGCCTTCGTCGCCGGCAAGCTCGCCAACCCGTTCTGGCAGACCTGGGACGTGCTGATGCTCTGGCTCGCCCTGATCCACGGCGGCAACGGCATGCGCACCCTGGTCAACGACTACGCGACGACGCGGCTCACCCGCGGCATCCTCAAGTCGTCGATCCTCGCCGCCGTCGTCATCCTGATCGTGCTCGGCACGCTCGTCATCTACACCTTCGACGCCTGCCCGGCCGGATCCCCTGCCGACCTTCTCCCCTCGTTCTGCTCGGCCAACTAGGAGCTGCACACACACACCATGACGGATGCACCCACAACAGCACCCACGGAGTCCACCATCGTTGATGGCGTTCACTACCACCAGTTCGACATCGTGATCGTGGGGGCAGGTGGGGCCGGCATGCGTGCCGCCATCGAGGCCGGCCCCGGCGCCAGCACCGCCGTGATCTCCAAGCTCTACCCGACCCGCTCCCACACGGGCGCGGCACAGGGCGGAATGGCCGCGGCCCTCGCCAACGTCGAAGAAGACAACTGGGAATGGCACACCTTCGACACCGTCAAGGGCGGCGACTACCTCGTCGACCAGGACGCGGCCGAGATCCTCGCCAAGGAAGCCATCGACGCGGTCATCGACCTCGAGAACATGGGCCTGCCGTTCAACCGCACGCCTGAGGGCAAGATCGACCAGCGCCGGTTCGGCGGCCACACCAGCGACCACGGCAAGGCGCCCGTCCGCCGGGCCTGCTACGCCGCCGACCGCACCGGCCACATGATCCTGCAGACCCTGTACCAGAACTGCGTCAAGCGCGGCATCAACTTCTTCAACGAGTACTACGTGCTCGACCTGGTCATGACACCGGTCGACGGCGTCGACCAGCCGTCCGCCGTCGTCGCCCTCGACCTGTCGACCGGTGAACTCCACGTCTTCCAGGGCAAGGCGTTCATCTTCGCCACCGGCGGGTTCGGCAAGATCTACAAGACCACCTCGAACGCTCACACCCTCACCGGCGACGGCGTCGGCATCATCTGGCGCAAGGGCCTGCCGCTCGAGGACATGGAGTTCTTCCAGTTCCACCCGACCGGCCTCGCCGGGCTCGGCATCCTCCTCACCGAGGGTGCCCGCGGCGAGGGAGCGATCCTCCGCAACGCCGCCGGCGAACGATTCATGGAACGCTACGCCCCCACGATCAAGGACCTTGCCCCGCGCGACATCATCGCCCGTTGCATGGTCAAGGAGGTCGCGGAGGGCCGCGGCGCCGGACCGAACAAGGACTACCTGTACCTGGACTGCACCCACCTGGGTGCCGAGGTGCTGGAGACCAAGCTCCCCGACATCACCGAGTTCGCGCGCACCTACCTCGGCGTCGACCCGGTCACCGAACCGGTGCCGGTCATGCCGACCGCGCACTACGCGATGGGCGGCATCCCGACCAACGTCAACGCCGAGGTGCTGCGCAACAACACCACCGTCGTGCCCGGACTGTACGCGGCCGGCGAATGCGCCTGCGTGTCCGTGCACGGGTCGAACCGGCTCGGCACCAACTCGCTGCTGGACATCAACGTCTTCGGCAAGCGCGCCGGGAACAACGCCGTCGAGTACGTCAAGACGGCCGAATTCGTGCCGCTGCCCGCCGACCCGGCGAAGGCCGTGCGCGGGCTGCTCGAGGGCGTCCGCTCGTCGACCGGAACCGAACGCATCGCGGTGCTCCGCAAGGAACTGCAGGAGACCATGGACGCGAAGGCGCAGGTCTTCCGCACCGACGAGTCGCTCTCCGACGTCACCAACGTCATCCACGGCCTGCGCGAACGGTACAAGAACATCGGCGTGCAGGACAAGGGCCGCCGGTTCAACACCGACCTGCTCGAGGCCGTCGAACTCGGCTTCCTGCTCGACCTGGCCGAGGTGGTCGTCTACTCGGCCCGCAACCGCAAGGAGAGCCGCGGCGGCCACATGCGCGACGACTTCCCGCTTCGCGACGACGAGAACTACCTCGTGCACACCATGGCCTACCTCACCGGTGACCCGCTCTCGGCCGACGCGGCCGACCACATCGCGCTCGACTGGAAGCCCGTCACCATCACGCGCTACCAGCCGATGGAAAGGAAGTACTGAGTGAGTACCGCAACGGCAACCCCTCCCGCTGTGCCCGAAGAGATCCAGTCCTTCACCGTCACGCTCATCATCCGCCGGTTCAACCCGGAGGTCGACGACGAGCCGCACTGGGAAGACTTCGACGTGCAGATGTACCCGACCGACCGGGTGCTCGACGCGCTGCACAAGATCAAGTGGGAGCAGGACGGCAGCCTGAGCTTCCGCCGCTCCTGCGCACACGGCATCTGCGGCTCGGATGCGATGCGCATCAACGGCCGCAACCGCCTCGCCTGCAAGACCCTGATCAAGGACCTCGACATCACCAAGCCGGTCTACGTGGAGGCGATCAAGGGTCTGCCGCTCGAGAAGGACCTGATCGTCGACATGGAGCCGTTCTTCGAGTCCTTCAAGGCCGTGCAGCCGTTCCTGGTCTCCCAGCAGGCGCCGAAGGACGGCAAGGAGCGCATCCAGACCGTCGCGCAGCGTGAACGCTTCGACGACACCACCAAGTGCATCCTCTGCGCCGCGTGCACGTCGAGCTGCCCCGTCTTTTGGACCGACGGGCAGTACTTCGGGCCGGCCGCGATCGTCAACGCGCACCGTTTCATCTTCGACTCGCGCGACGACAACGCGGCGGTCCGCCTCGACATCCTCAACGACAAGGAGGGGGTGTGGCGCTGCCGCACCACCTTCAACTGCACCGAGGCCTGCCCGCGTGGAATCCAGGTCACCCAGGCCATTTCCGAGGTCAAGCAGGCCATGGTGCGCGGCCTCAAGTAGCACGCCGGACACCCAGCGGCCCCCGGCGACGGTCAGTCCATGTCGCCGTCGGGGTACCGCAACAGCACCAGCAGCGACGATGCGCCGAGGATCATCACCCCGAGACCGAGCGGCAGCAACGGACCGAGCCCGGTCTCGGCCGGGACGGCCGTGGTCTCGGTGTCGCCGTTTCCGGTGGCCGGGACGAGAACCGGCGAGGTAGCCGGTGGCGCCGACTCGGGTTTCAACGCCACCGGCTGGTCGGGGTCTCGCCCGGCCGTTTCGGCCCGGGTCGGAGACCGGCCGACCGTCGCTTGCTGCCCGACCGTCTCCGCCGAGGCCCACGCGATCGGCCCTCCGAACACCACGAACACCACGGCCGTGGCGGCCATGAATCCGGCCGCGAACCTGGGGCTCCGGCCGGTCGTTCCTGGTGCGGGAAAACCGTGCTGCGTGCGTCGCATTGGTCAAACCATCCACATTCGGGTGATGGACAGCCGGCTCGGGTTGGGTCAGCACTGGGATAGTGCCAGCCCCCTGGGCCGGGCCGCAAGACCTGAGGTGGTCTCAGCTTGCCATTGCACCCCGAACTGGGGGTGGGCCACGCTCCGCGGACCGCTGGCTAGGCTGGACCCGTGAAAGCCCGCCCCCCCGTGAAACGGGTAACCCTCCTGGCCCGGCGCGTGATGGCCTGGCGGCCGGTGCGGGCCGTCACCCACTTCGCCCAGACCGGCGGCGCCATCCTCGCCGGCGGCATGACCTATCAGGCTGTCTTCGCGATCTTCGCGGCCATCTGGCTGGGGTTCTCCATCGCCGGGCTCGTGCTGGGCTCGAACGAGCGACTGATGAGCGCCCTGATCGGCATCATCAACCAGTCCGTCCCCGGCCTCATCGGCGCGCACGGCGTGATCGACCCGAAACAGCTCGACAACGCCGGGGTGCTCACCTGGACTGGCGCCGTGGCCCTGGTCGGCCTGCTCTGGACCACTCTCGGCTGGCTGTCCACCACCACCCAGGCCGTGCGCACCATCTTCCGGATGCCCCGGGACGGCACCCTCTTCCTGCTGGTGAAGCTGCGGGAACTGGGTCTCGGCATCCTCTTCGGCGTCGCCCTGATCGTGTCGGCGCTGATCTCCCTGGCCAGCACGGAGGCGCTCGGCGCCATCCTGGGCATGCTGGGCATCTCCCGGGATTCCTTCTGGTTCAACGCCGGGGCGCGCACGATCGGGCTGCTCGTCGTGCTGATGATCGACACGGCCACCCTCGCGACCCTGTTCCGGGTTCTCTCGCGGGTGTACATCCCGCACCGGCAGCTGATCCTCGGGTCGGCCCTCGGCGGGGTCGCCCTCGGCGCCCTCAAGGTGCTCGGCGGAACCCTGCTCGGGCGCACGGGATCCAACCCTCTGCTGGCCACGTTCGCCGTGATCATCGGACTCCTGATCTGGTTCAACCTGATGAACACCGTGATCCTGCTCACCGCCTCCTGGATCTCGGTCGGCATGGAGGATGCCGGGATCGCGCCCGTACCGGTCGATGCGAAACGCGCGGCGATCGAGCAGGCCGAGCGGGAAAGGGAGGCCCGCCGGATTGCCGCCCTGGCGGAACTGCGGGATGCCCGCACCGCCCACGCCCACGCCGACTGGCGCCACCGGTGGGCGACGGCCCGCCGGCTGCGCACCGCGGAGCGGGCGGCGTCAGGGTACGAAACCACGGTGCCAGCGGGAGAAGCCGCTCGCCCAACCTAGACTTGGGCCATGCCGTCCACGCCTGTTTCCCCCTCGCCTGCCCAGCCGCTCCGGATCGCCAGCATCAACACGAACGGGGTGCGCGCCGCCTACCGCAAGGGGATGGGCGAGTGGCTCGCCGGCCGGGACGTCGACATCCTCGCCATCCAGGAGGTGCGCGCGTCGACCGAGGACCTCGAGAACCTGCTCGGCCCGGAGTGGAGCATTCTGCACGACCCCGCGACAGCGAAGGGCCGGGCCGGCGTCGCGCTGGCCAGCCGGTCCTCGGCGTCGATCCACCGGGTCGAGCTCGGCGCGACCGATTTCGACAGCGCCGGCCGCTGGCTGGAGGCCGACTATGAGGTCCACGGCAAGATCGTCACGGTCGTGAGCACCTACGTGCACTCCGGTGAGGCCGACACCCCCAAACAGGTCGAGAAGTACCGTTTCCTCGACGCGATGCTCGCCCGGCTGCCCGAGCTGGCCGCCCACAGCGAACGGGCCGTCGTGCTCGGCGACCTGAACGTGGGCCACCGCAAGCTCGACATCAAGAACTGGCGCGGCAACGTGAAGCGGGCCGGCTTCCTCCCCGACGAGCGTGCCTATTTCGACCGGATCCTCGGCGCGGAAGACGAACCCGGTTACAACGACGGGGCCGGCCTGGGCTGGGTCGACGTGGGTCGCAAGTGGGCCGGCGAGGTCGACGGGCCGTTCACCTGGTGGTCGTGGCGGGGGCAGGCCTTCGACAACGACACCGGCTGGCGCATCGACTACCAGCTGGCGACGCCGGCGCTGGCGGCATCCGTCACCAACTACGCCGTCGACCGGGCCGCCGCCTATGACCAGCGCTGGTCGGACCACACGCCCGTCGTCGTCGACTACCTCGTCTAACCCACCATTTTCTCCGGTTCCGCCCCCGGCGGCGCCACGACACGAAAGACCCCATGACCAAGCCCCGTCTCTACTCCGGTATGCAGCCCTCCGCGGATTCCCTGCAGATCGGCAATTACATCGGCGCACTGCTCAACTGGAAGGCGCTGCAGCAGACCCACGACGCGTTCTTCTCGATCGTCGACCTGCACGCGCTCACCGTGGCGCAGGACCCGGTGAAGCTGCGCGAGAACACCCGGCGCACTGCGGCTCAGTACATCGCGAGCGGGATCGACCCGTCGGCGTCGACGCTCTACGTGCAGTCGCACGTCGCCGCCCACGCCCAGCTGGCCTGGGTGCTCAACACCATCACCGGGTTCGGCGAGGCCAGCCGGATGACCCAGTTCAAGGACAAGTCCGCCAAGCAGGGTTCAGACGGCACCACCGTCGGACTCTTCGCGTACCCGATCCTGATGGCCGCGGACATCCTGCTCTACGACACGGTCGTCGTGCCGGTGGGCGAGGACCAGCGCCAGCACGTCGAGCTCACCCGCGACATCGCGGCGCGGTTCAACTCGCGGTTCGGGGACACCTTCGTGATTCCGGAGGCGGACATCGTGAAGGAGACCGCGAAGATCTTCGACCTGCACAACCCCACTTCCAAGATGTCGAAGTCGGCCGAATCGCACGCCGGGGTGATCTGGTTGCTCGACGAGCCGTCGCTCACGGCGAAGAAGATCATGCGAGCGGTGACGGATGCCGATGGCGGCGTCGTCTTCGACCGGGAGAACAAGCCGGGGGTGGCCAACCTTCTCACCATCTACTCCACCATGGCGGAGCGCTCGATCCAGTCCCTCGAGGATGAGTATGCCGGCCGCGGCTACGGGGACCTCAAGAAGGGACTCGCCGAGGTCGTCACGAGTACCTTCGGCCCGATCCGCGCGCGTGTGCTCGAGCTGCTCGGCGACCCGGCCGAACTCGACCGGCTGCTGGCCCACAACGCCGACCGCGCGGCGGGCGTCGCCGACGCCACCCTGGCGCGCGCGTTCGACCGCGTCGGACTCCTCCCCCGCGCCTGACCATGAAGCCCGTCGATCTGTCGTCGCCGCTGGTGCGGTTGGACCAGCCCACCGCCGGCGATGCCGAGGTGGTGTTCGAGTACTGCCAGGACCCTCTGTTCGAGCGGTACCTGACCGTGCCGTGGCCGTATCGCCGCTCGGATGCGGATTCATTCATTTCGGAGTATGTTCCGGCGGCCTGGGCGGCGGATCGGGAATACACCTGGGCGGTTCGCACACCGGGCTCCCCCGCCCTGGTCGGCGTGATCGGGCTGCGCGTTCCCACGGCCTCGATCGGCTACTGGCTCGGGGCCCCGCACCGCGGCCACGGCTACATTCCGGAGGCGCAGCGGCTCGTCGCCGATTGGGCGTTCTCCGCCGGGATCGTCGACGCCATCAACTGGCAATGCCTGCCGGGGAATATCGCGTCGGCGCGCACCGCCCGGAAGACGGGCTTCAGCTTCCTCGGCGAGTCGCCCGCGGATCACCCGCACCGCGACGGGTCTTTCCCCCTGGCCTGGACAGGGCGGCTCCGCTCCACGGACGACCGCGAGCCGAAGGCCGGCTGGCCCGCCGACGTGGTGACCGGCGTGGTGGCCGGCTGAACCATGCCCGCGCCCGTCCGCATCCCCTCGGTCGTGCTCTTCGACCTCGATGACACCCTGTTCGCTCATCGCGGCGCCGTCGCCGACGGCATTCTGCGTTATCTCGCCGCCCTGGGCGGCCCGTTCGACGGCGCCGACCAGGGCAGGGCGGTCGCGCTCTGGCAGGAGCTGGAAGAGCGGCACTACCACTCCTACCTTGCCGGGCGGCTGGACTTCCCGGGCCAGCGGCGGGAGCGTGCCCGTGACTTCGCCGCGGCGCACGGGGTTCCCCTGACGGACGAGGAAGCGGCGGACTGGTTCGGCGCCTACTTCGAGCACTACCGGGCGAGTTGGCGGTTGCACGACGACGCGCTGCCCTGCCTGGCGGCCCTCGAGGGTGTGTTTCCGGGCATCCGTTTCGGGCTGATCACCAACGGTGAGCGGTCGCACCAGCAGCCGAAACTGGACCGCACGGGCCTGGCCGACCGGGTCGAACGGGTGATCACCTCGGCCGCGTTCGGCATCGCCAAACCCGACCGGCGCATCTTCGAGCACGCCTGCGCCGTGTTCGGGGTCGTCCCGGCCGACGCGGTGTATGTGGGTGACCGCATCCGCACCGACGCCATCGGGGCGGCGGGCGCCGGCCTGACCGCGGTCTGGCTCGACCGGCGCGAAGCCGCGGTGGACCCGGCGGACGCCGCCGACGCCGCGCGTCTCGGGGTGCTCCGGATCACCGGCCTGGCCGACCTCCCGGCTCTCCTCGCCGCCCCCTGACCGCCCCCTGACCCCTCTGCCCGCCTCCTGCCCGCCTCGCCGCACCCCCTTCCCCCCTGAGAGATGTGCATAACTCCTGCAATGCGAGCGGGCCGGGCCGGGCCGCCCCGGATTCCCGGGGCGGCGCATCCGACCGCTTGGAATCTGCAGGAGTTATGCGCGACCCGCCTGCCTGGGGCTGTACCGGCACGGTGACGAGCGACGGGGTCAGGCCCGGGTGCCGCCCTGGCGGCAGACTCGCACGAGCGAAGTGACCGCGCTGATGACTCCGGCCGGATCGAACATGATGTCCTGGTACAGCACTCGCAGGGTCACATAGCCCAGCTGGGCCAGAACGCGGTCCCGGGTGCGGTCCCGGATGTGCTGTTCCCACGACTTGTGATGTGCGCGGCTGTCCGCCTCAACCACGACGCAGCCCTCGACCAGAAGATCCACCCGCCCCACCCCGTCGATGGGCACCTGGATGTCGCATCGGAATCCCGCCTCCAGGACCAGCCGCCGAAGAACGGTTTCCTGCCCGGCGTCCGCCCGAGCGTCGATCTGGTCGCGGAGTGCCCGGTACTTCGCCGGAACGTTTCCGAAAACGTCCTCGAGGTCGGAGGCGAAGATGCATCCCTCATGCAACGCCGTGTCAAGGGCGGCCAGGGCGAAGTGGCTCGGTTGGCACTGGATCAGCTGGGCGAGGGCATCCCGGGCGCCGACACAGAACTCTGTTCCGTCCCCCGGCTCGATCAATGGCCACCAGTGCACTGCGACGCCGTCACGCGGGACCGCATTGAGCCGGTCGTGCCGGCTCAATGCGCCGCGAAGACGCGACGCCGCCCGGGGAACATGGAGGTGCGTGAACCTCGTATCGAACGCGAAGATCCCCAGCTCCCTGGCCGCCGAGACGCAGGCCAGCCGACCGCCGACCCGGACGGCCTCGACGGTGTGGCGATCCGTTCCCGGCGCCGCATAGTGGTCTCTCCTCACCCGGAGCAGGCGGTCCGACCGCACCGCGAGGGTGATCTGGGATCCGGTGAGGCCGCTGTCGAGCAGGTCACGCCTGCTGACGATACGTCGGGCACCGAAGTCGAAATCGCGTGGCAGGCTCATGCCCCGAGGATCGGTGCAGAGCGGGAACGGCGGTGCCGAGGACATCGCTGTGGGGGATGCGCCCGCGTTTCCCGCCCTGTGGAGGACAGCATCCGATCGTGCATAACTCCTGCAATTTCGGTGGCGCGATCGCCGGAAGGGCGGAAACACGGGGCCGCCGAGGAGAGCTCGAACAAATAGCAGGAGTTACGCACGTAGTCGGCGGGGCGGTGGGGACGGCGGGGGCGAGACGACGGAAACCCGGCGGCCTGGGGTGGGCGCCGGGTTTCCGGTGGGGTGGGTCGGGTGGGTGGGGCGGGTGGCTAGACGACGTCCTCGTCTACCCAGTCGAGGGACTTGGTGACGGCCTTCTTCCAGTTGCGCAGCAAGCGGTCGCGCTCGGCGACGTCCATCTGCGGCTCCCAGCGGGCATCTTCCTGCCAGTTGGCGCGAAGCTCGTCGAGACTGCTCCAGAAGCCGACCGCGAGGCCGGCCGCGTAGGCCGCGCCGAGCGCGGTGGTCTCCGCGACGACGGGGCGCACGACGGAGACGCCGAGGATGTCGGCCTGGAACTGCATCAGCAGGTCGTTGGCCGAGGCTCCGCCGTCGACCTTGAGCTCGGTCAGCGGCACCCCGGAGTCCGCGTTGACCGCGTCCAGCACCTCGCGGGACTGATAGGCGATCGCCTCGAGCGCGGCGCGGGCGATGTGTCCCTTGTTCACGAACCGGGTCAGGCCGACCAGGGCGCCGCGGGCATCCGAACGCCAGTACGGCGCGAACAGGCCGGAGAACGCCGGAACGAAGTACGCGCCGCCGTTGTCCTCGACCGAGAGAGCGAGAGCCTCGACCTCAGCGGCCGAGCCGACGATGCCGAGGTTGTCGCGCAGCCACTGCACGAGCGCCCCGGTGACGGCGATCGAACCCTCGAGCGCATAGTGGGTTTCCGCTTCGCCGAGCTTGTAGCCGACGGTGGTCAGCAGGCCGTGGGTCGAGTGCACGATCTCGGTGCCGGTGTTGAAGATGAGGAAGTTACCGGTGCCGTAGGTGTTCTTCGCCTCGCCCTGGTCGAACGCGGCCTGGCCGAAGGTCGCCGCCTGCTGGTCGCCGAGGATGCCCGCGATCGGCGTCTCGCGGAGCAGGCTGTGGCCGCTGGCGATGCCGTAGACCTCGCTGGAGGAGCGGATCTCGGGCAGCATCGACCTGGGCACGTCGAACGCGGCGAGGATGTCGTCGTCCCACTGTAGGGTCTCCAGGTCCATGAACATGGTGCGGCTGGCGTTGGTGACGTCGGTGGCGTGCACGCCGCCTTCGAGCCCGCCGGTCAGGTTCCAGAGCACCCAGGAGTCGGTCGTGCCGAACATCAGCTGGCCGGCGTCGGCCTTGGCCCGGGCGCCCTCGACGTTCTCGAGGATCCAGACGATCTTGGTGCCGGAGAAGTAGGTCGCCAGCGGCAGGCCCACCTGGGCCTTGAACCGTTCGACGCCGCCGTCGGCGGCGAGCCGGTCGACGATCGGCTGGGTGCGGGTGTCCTGCCAGACGATGGCGTTGTAGACGGGCAGTCCGGTGGTGCGGTCCCAGACCACGGCGGTCTCGCGCTGGTTGGTGATGCCGACGGCGTCGATGTCGTGGCGGGTGAGGTTGGCCTTGGACAGGGCCTGGCCGATGACCTCACGGGTGTTGTTCCAGATCTCCATCGGGTCGTGCTCGACCCAACCGGCACGCGGGAAGATCTGCTCGTGCTCGAGCTGGCCGGTCGAGACGATCGACCCGGCCTTGTCGAAGATGATCGCGCGGGAACTCGTCGTTCCCTGGTCGATGGCAATGATGTACTGGGCCATTGATAACTCCTTTGTTGATCGTGCGGTTCAGGTTAGGCGTGCGAGATGAGTGCCGAGTGTGCACGGCATCCGTCGACGGATGCCGCGGCGACGGTCCCGGCTAGGTCAGGATCGGCAGGAGGACCGCGGAGGCCCAGCCGGCGAGCAGCCCGCCGATGATCGGGCCCGCCACGGGCACCCAGGAGTAGGCCCAGTCGGAAGAGCCCTTGCCCTTGATCGGCAGCAGGAAGTGCGCGATCCGCGGGCCGAGGTCACGGGCCGGGTTGATCGCGTACCCCGTCGGCCCGCCGAGCGAGGTGCCGATCACGATGACCAGCAGCGCCACCGGCAGGGCGCCGAGGGCGGCGAGGCCGCCGCTCTCACCCTGGCGCCCACCGCCGAACGCGATCACCACGAACACCAGCACGAAGGTGCCGATGATCTCGGTGACGAGGTTCCAGCCATAGGAACGGATGGCCGGGCCGGTCGAGAACACGCCCAGCTTGTTCGCCGCATCCGGCTCCTGGTCGAAGTGCTGCTTGTAGGCCAGCCAGACGAACACGGCGCCGATCAGGGCACCGAGCATCTGCGCCCCGATGTAGGCCAGGACGGAGACGGCGTTCACCGGGACGCCCGAGCCGAACTCGGTCGCGCCGGAGGCCACCAGGCCGAGCGTGACGGCGGGGTTGAGGTGGGCGCCGGAGTTGTAGGCCACGATGACACCGGAGAAGACGGCGAGCCCCCAGCCGATGGTGACCATCAGGAAGCCGCCGCCGGCGCCCTTGTTCTTGGCGAGGGCCACGTTGGCGACCACGCCGCAGCCGAGCAGGACCAGCAGGGCTGTGCCCACCAGTTCCGAAAGAAAAACGATACCGAGATTGTCCACTTTGACACCCTTGTTTGGTGGAACTGGAGGATCCGGAAGAAAACGGATCCTGAAAAACCTATCGAGTCGGCCCGGCCGACGGTGCGCCTTCGGCTGCACGTCCGTGCAGATCCCGGCGCGCTGCAGGCGCCGGCTGCCGGGCGCACGCAGGCCGCCGGGCGGCGGTGCGCACCGCCGATCAGCAGTGCGCACGCCGACCAGGAGTGCGCGCCAACCAGGAGTGCGCGCCGGGCCGGCCGGTCAGGCGACCTGGCCGGCCGTCTCCGGTGCGTTCGCCAGCCGCACCCCGTGCGTTTCGCGGAGCATGTCCACGGCGAGTGCGACCTCGATCTGGCGGGTCGCGGCATCCCAGCCCAGCACCGGCGCGACCACGGCCGCCAGCTCGTCGAGCAGCGGCAGGCTGAGCTCGCCGCGGAAGGCCAGGCTGGTGCGGCGCAGCACCAGGTCGAGCAGGTGCATGACGGATTCCGTCGCGGCCAGGTACTCGATCTCCCGCCGGGTGTAGCCGGCATGGTTATCCAGCGGGGCGTCCGCTTCCTCGGTGAGCCAGTCGATCACGTCGGCGGCGCGGGTGCCGTACCGGCCGAGCAGGGCTGCGGCGCGGGAGGCGCCCACCTCGTCGCCGTGCGCCGTGACCCAGACCTGGTGCGCGGCGTCCGTGACGGGGAAGTCACGCCCGCCGCCGATGGCGAGGCCCGTCGTCGACACCACCCGGGCCACGCCGAGCAGGGCGAGGATGTCCCCGCTGAGGTGCTCGGCGAGGGCGCGGAACGTGGTCCACTTGCCGCCGACCAGGCTCAGCAGCGTGCCGGGGCGGGCGCCGAGCGGCCGGGATTCGATCCGGTAGTCGCGGGAGACGAAGCCGGGCTGTTCGTCGTCGTGCCGGGGCAGCGGGCGCACCCCCGCGAAGCGGAAGACGATCTGCGACCGGTCGACGGCGACATCTGGGAAAACGTGCGTGACCAGCTCGAAGAAGTAGTCGACCTCGTCTTCGGTGCAGCGGGCCGGCTGGGTCATGTCGTGTTCGAGGTCGGTCGTGCCGACCAGCACCCGGCCGGCGAGCGGGTAGATCAGCACGATGCGGCCGTCCTTGTGCTCGAAGAAGATCTCGCGCCCGCCGGTCGCAGCCAGCAGTTCGGGGTTGTCGAGCACGATGTGCGAGCCCTTGGTGCCGCCCATGTAAGCGCTGGCCTGGCCGAGGGCCTCGTTGGTGAGGTCCGTCCACGGTCCGGAGGTGTTGACGACGACGTCGGCCTGGAAGCTGAACTCCTCCCCGGTGACCGTGTTGCGCAGGCGCACGCCGTCGGCATCCATCGCCACCGCCTCGAGGTAGTTGGCGCTGCGGGCGTGCGGGCCGGCGGCGAGGCCGTCGCCGAGCACGTCGAGGGCGAGGCGCTCCGGGTCGTGCATCGAGGCGTCGTAGTAGGTGGCCGTGTACTTGAGCGACGGGTTCAGCCGGGGAAGCTGGCGCAGCGACTCCTTCGCCCCGCGGAACTCATGCCGGGGGACGTTGCCGCCGTCACGCGAGAAGGAGTCGTACAGGGTGAGCCCGACCTTGATCAGCAGGGCGCCGCGCTCCTGCGCCGCTCCCTGCCGATGGGAGAGGAAACGCAGCGGTGCGCTCAGCACCCCGGAGAACGTGGAGAAGATGGGCACGGTGGTCTTCAGCGGCTTCACATAGTGCGGGGCCGTCTTCAGCAGCGCGTTGCGCTCTTCGACCGACTCCTTGACCAGGCGGAACTCGCCGTTCTCGAGGTATCGCACCCCGCCGTGGATCATGTGCGAGGAGGCGGCCGACGCCCCGGACACGTAGTCGCCCTTGTCGACGATGACCACGTCGACGCCCTGCAGGGCCAGGTCGCGGAAGGTGGCGATGCCGTTGATGCCGGCCCCGATGATGAGGACCTGCGCGCGGGGATCGGCCTGGACGGCCTTCTGGGCCTGGATCGCTGTATTCTGCACTGTTCGCTCACTTCTGTGTGGGTTCGCAGCCGTGAAGCACTCACAGCCGGCTCAACGTCGATTTGCACTCCGGGCAAACCTCGTGGGTCAATACAGCTTGAATACTTCGACACAAACGGTCAAGCTGTCTGAACATATGTGCAAGGAGCGGGAATGACTCTGCCGAACGATCCGCCGCTGTCCGACCGGACCAACGACGCCCTCACCGCGGCCCACCTGTACTACCTGCAGGACCTGACGATGGATGCGATCGCGCACGAGCTGCACACCTCCAGATCCTCGGTTTCCCGCCTGCTCAGCCAGGCCAGGGCGACCGGGCTGGTGGACATCCAGGTGCGCTCCCCGCTCGACGCCACCAGCCGGCTGGAACGGCTCATCCTCGAGCGCCACCAGGTCACCGCGCACGTCGTACCGGTCGCCGACCACGCCAGCGACGTCGACCGGCTGGAGCGGGTGGCTCTCTCGGTTGCACGGATTCTCGGCCAGTACTTCGATTCGAACATGACGATGGGGATCGCCTGGGGCTCGACCATGAACGCGATCAGCCGGCATGTCACCCCCAAGCGCACCCACAACTCGCAGATCGTGCAGCTCAACGGCGCCGGCAACATGCGCACGACCGGCCTCGACTACGCCAGCGAGATCCTGCGCCGGTTCGGCGACGCGTTCGGCGCCCATGTCGAGCAGTTCCCGGTGCCCGCCTTCTTCGACGACCCGGCCACCCGGCAGGCGTTCTGGCGGGAACGCGGCGTGACCCGGCTGCTCGACATGCAGGCCCGGATGGACGTGGCCCTGTTCGGCCTCGGCTCGCCGTTCTCGGATGTCCCCAGCCACGTCTACGCCGGCGGTTACCTCGAGGACGAGGACTACGACGCCCTCGGCCGGGGCGGCGTCGTCGGCGACGTGGCCACGGTCTTCTTCCGCGCGGACGGCTCCACCGACGGCATCCCGCTGAACGAACGCAGCACCGGCCCCGACTTCGCCGTTCTGCGCCGCACCCCGCGGCGGATCTGCGTCGTGTCCGGCAGCTCCAAGATGCCCAGTCTCCGCGGCGCCCTGGCCGCCCGGGTGATCACCGACCTCTACATCGACGAGGGAACCGCCCGGGAACTGGTCTCGGCCGACGCGTGAACAGGCCGGCCCTCGCCGGGTCGTGACCGTGCGAATCCTGCACACCGCGGGGCGGGAATTATCCGGCGGCCGGGGCGTTGAGCTATAACTAGTAGTAAGAAACGTGCTCCGGGGTCGGTGTAAGTCCGAACCGGCGGTGAAAGTCCGCGACCCGTTCCGCCCTCGGGCGAAACGGTTGAGCTGGTGAAATTCCAGCACCGACGGTTAAAGTCCGGATGAGAGGCGCACGAGTCGAGAAATCCCGTCAGGGGTCGATCGGCGGGTTTCGCCCTGCGCGCGACCCACACGGTGTTCGCACACCATTTCCCCGGAGTTCGTTGCAGAAACGGACGAGGACGGGCATGGACCAGGACGCGGCACTCGAACGCTCCATGCGGCGCGCCCTCGAACTGGCCGCCAACGGGCCGGCCACCGGGCCGAATCCCCGCGTCGGCTGCGTCATCCTGTCGGCCGGCGGAGAAGTGCTCGCCGAGGGCTGGCACCGCGGCGCCGGAACGGCTCATGCCGAGGTCGACGCTCTCGGCCGGCTGCCCGTCGGCGGTGCCCGCGGCGCGACCGCCGTGGTCACCCTCGAACCCTGCAACCACACCGGCCGCACCGGCCCCTGCGCGCTCGCCCTGATCGAAGCCGGCATCGCCCGGGTGGTCTACGCCGTGTCCGACCCCGGCCACGAGTCCTCCGGTGGCGCCGACCGGCTGCGCGAGCACGGGATCGACGTGCTCGGCGGGCTCCTCGAGGCCGAGGTCTCCGCCTTCCTCGGCGACTGGCTCACCGCGGCCCGGCTCGGCCGGCCGTTCGTCACGCTCAAGTGGGCGTCCAGCCTCGACGGCCGCGCCGCCGCCGACGACGGCTCCAGCCGGTGGATCACCGGCCCGGAGGCCCGCCAGGACGTGCACCGGCGGCGGTCAGCGGCCGACGCGATCATCGTCGGCACCGGGACCGCCCTCGCCGACGACCCGGCGCTCACCGCCCGGGACGCCGCCGGGGCGCTGCTGCCCGGCCAGCCGCTGCCCGTCGTGATCGGCGGCCGCGGCATCCCGGCGGATGCCGCGCTCCGCTCCCACCCCCGGGCTCCGCTGTTCTTCACCACCCACGACCTCGCGGCCGTGCTGGCCGACCTGCACGGGCGCGGCATCCGTCACGCCTTCATCGAGGGCGGGCCCACGCTGGCCAGCGCGTTCGTCGCGGCCGGGCTTGTGGACGAGTACCTCGTCTACCTGGCGCCCACGCTGCTCGGCGGCGGGCGGCTGGCGCTCGGCGACATCGGGGTGACCGGCATCGACGGGCAACACCGCCTGACCATCGAACACTGCGACCGGCTCGGCGAGGACGTCCTCATCGTGGCCCGGCCGAGATAGGGGAAGCATGTTCACCGGAATCATCGAGGAACTCGGCCGGATCGAGCGGGTCGAACCGTCGGCGGATGCCGTGCGCCTCACCGTGCGCGGCCCCCTGGTCGTCGCCGACGCCGGGCACGGCGACTCGATCTCGGTCAGCGGGGTCTGCCTCACCGTCGTGGAGCGCACCGAGGAGACGTTCACGGCGGATGTGATGGCCCAGACCCTGAGGATGTCGACCCTCTCCGGCGCCACCGCCGGCACCCCGGTGAACCTGGAACGGGCCGCGCTGGTCGGCGGCCGCCTGGGCGGGCACATCGTGCAGGGCCACATCGACGGCACCAGCGAATTGCTCACGATCACGCCCGGCGAGGCCTGGCGGGTGCTCCGGTTCAGCCTCTCCCCCGAACTCGCCCCGCTCGTCACGAGCAAGGGGTCCATCGCCGTCGACGGCGTCTCGCTGACCGTGAGCGACATCAGCCCCGCGGATGCCGCCGAGCAGTGGTTCGACGTCTCGCTCATCCCCGAAACCCTCACCGCGACGACGCTCGGAGAGCGTTCGGTCGGCGACCGCGTCAACATCGAAACCGACATCCTGGCCCGCCACGTCGAGCGCATGCTCGACCTGGCGGCCGCCGGATCGAAAAGGAGCCTGTCATGAGTCTCGCCGACATCCCCACCGCCCTGGACGCCCTGCGACTGGGTAAACCGGTCATCGTCGCCGACGACGAGGGCCGGGAGAACGAGGGCGACGTGATCATCTCCGCCCAGATGGCCACGCAGGAGTGGCTCGCCTGGACCGTGCGCTACTCCTCCGGGTTCATCTGCGCGCCGATGACCAACGACCTCGCCGACAAGCTCGACCTGCCGGTGATGGTGCTCAACAACGAGGACCCGCGCGGCACCAACTACACCGTGTCCGTCGACGCGGCCGACCGCCTGAGCACGGGGATCAGCGCCGCCGACCGCGCCCACACCCTGCGCGTGCTCGCCGACCCGGCGTCCACCCCGGCGAGCCTGCACCGGCCCGGCCACATCATGCCGCTGCGCGCGGTGGACGGCGGGGTGCGCGAACGCGACGGCCACACCGAGGCGGCCGTGGACCTGATGAAGCTCGCCGGCCTCGTTCCGGTCGCCGGGATCAGCGAGATCGTCGCCGAGGACGGCGAGATGATGCGCCTGCCAGGGCTGCTCGAACTCGGCGAGCGCGAAGGCGTGCTGGTGATCACGATCAAGGACCTGATCTCCTACCTGCAGGAATTCCACTGCGACACCGACCTGCCCACCGTGAACCCCATCCGCGAAACCCCGCGGGTCGACTTCGAGGTGGAGACCACCGTGCCCACCCGCCACGGTTCTTTCCAGATCCGCGCCTACCGGGACCGGATGACCGGCGCCGACCATGTCGCCATCGTCTCGGGCACCCCGGGCGACGGCACCCTCGTGCGGGTGCACTCCGAGTGCCTGACCGGGGAGGCATTCGGCTCGCTCAAGTGCGAGTGCGGCCCCCAGCTCGACGCCGCGCTCGAGACGATCCAGGAGCAGGGCGGCATCGTCGTCTACCTGCGCGGCCAGGAGGGACGCGGCATCGGCCTGATCAACAAGCTGCGCGCCTACAAGCTGCAGGAGGACGGGCTGGACACCTTCGACGCGAACCTGGCCCTCGGACTGCCCGCCGACGCCCGCGATTACGGCGCGGCCACGGCCATCCTGCACCAGATGGGCATCTCCTCGGTGCGGCTGCTGACCAACAACCCCGAGAAGCTGCGCCAGCTCGAGGCGCACGGCATCACCGTGACCGAACGGGTGCCGCTGATCGTGGGCGTCGGCAGCCACAACCAGGATTACCTGGCCGTGAAACGCGACCGGATGGGCCACCACATCGCAGACACCGAAATCCTGAAGGGAATCGCACTATGAGCGGAGCAGGTTCACCCGTGATCGCCGCCGACGGCACTGGGCTGAGAATCGTGATCGTCGCCGGGCGGTGGCACGACGTGATCACCGACGGGCTGATCGCGGGCGCCACGCGCGTGCTCGAGGCCTCCGGCGCGAGCTTCAGCCTGGTGCGCGTGCCCGGCAGCTTCGAACTGCCCGTCGCCTGCAATGTGGCGCTGGAGAACGGGGCGGATGCCGTCGTCGCCCTCGGCGTCATCATCCGTGGCGGCACGCCCCACTTCGAGTACGTCTCGGCCGCGGCCACGGACGGACTCACCCGGGTCGCCCTGGACGCCGGCAAGCCGGTCGGCTTCGGCGTGCTCACCCTCGACGACGAGCAGCAGGGCCTCGACCGGGCCGGCCTGCCCGGGTCGAAGGAGGACAAGGGAGAGGAAGCCGCGTCGGCTGCGATCGCGACCGCGCAGGTGCTCCGCCAGTTGCGCGCGCGCTGAGCCGCGCCTCGCGGCGCGCTCGGCGGCGCACGGTGGTCGAGCCTGTCGAGACCACACGAGACCACACGAGACGTGATTTCGACAGGCTCAATCACCGCGCAGATCGTTACCTGAGCGTTAGCCTGGGATTGGCTCCCGGTCGCCCCCGGACGTAGGGTGCACTGTGGCCGTCACAAGCGGTCACCTCATCGTGCGGTCCCGGGGGGGCAGCCGCCGGCGCCTGATCGGCGTCGCACCTGCCGACCGGGTTCCGCTTCGCGTCAACCCCGGAGCGACTCCTCAATGTCAGCACCCATCACGTCGGCCCTCCCGGCCACCACGGCAGCCCCCACGAACCCGCGCAGCCGGGTCGTGCTCGCCAGTCTCATCGGCACGACCATCGAGTTCTACGACTTCTACGTCTACGCCACGGCCGCCGTGCTCGTCTTCCCGCACCTGTTCTTCCCCACCGGGAACGAGACCACGGCGCTGCTCGCGTCGTTCGCGGTCTTCGGCGCCGCCATGGTGGCCCGCCCGATCGGCGCCCTCGTCTTCGGCCACTTCGGCGACCGGAGGGGGCGCAAGGCGACCCTGGTCGGCGCGCTGCTGACCATGGGCATCGCCACGTTCCTGATCGGGCTGTTGCCCACCTACGGCCAGGTCGGCTGGTTCGCCCCGCTGCTGCTCGTCATACTGCGGCTCGCCCAGGGCTTCGCGCTCGGCGGGGAGTGGAGCGGCGCGGCCCTGGTCGCGACCGAGAACGCGCCGGCCGGCAAACGCGCCTGGTACGGCACCTTCCCGCAGGTCGGCGCCCCGCTCGGCTTCATCATCGCGAACGGGCTGTTCCTCGCGATCGCCCTGGCCCTGCCGTCGACCGACCCGACCCGCCCCTCCGACGCGTTCCTCGAGTGGGCCTGGCGCATCCCGTTCCTGTTCTCCGCCGTGATGGTCATCGTCGGCCTCTGGGTGCGCCTGCGCCTGGTGGAGAGCGACGCGTTCACCAAGGTCGTCGCCACCAAGCGGGTGGAAAAGCTGCCACTGGCCGCGGTGTTCAAGTCGAACTGGCGCGAACTGATCCTGGGCACCTTCATCATGCTGGCGACCTACGTGCTGTTCTACCTGATGACCACATTCACGCTCGGCTACGGCCGGGCCGCCACCGATGCCCCGGTGCCGGGGCTCGGTTACAGCTACAACAACTTCATCCTGATGATGATCGTCGGGGTGCTGTTCTTCGGTGCGTTCACCCTCGCCTCCGGCCCGTGGGCCGATACGCACGGCCGCCGGAAGACGCTCATCTTCGTCACCCTGGCGATCATCGGGTTCGGCCTGCTCTTCGTGCCGCTGCTCGGCGCCGGATTCGTCGGTGTGATGGCCTTCCTGATCCTCGGCTTTTCACTGATGGGCATGACCTTCGGGCCGATGGGCGCGCTGCTGCCCGAACTGTTCCCCACGAACGTGCGCTACACCGGCTCGGCCTTCGCCTACAACATGAGCTCGATCCTCGGCGCCGCCGTGGCCCCGTTCATCGCCATCTGGCTCTGGACCCTCGGCGAGGGCAGCCCGTTCTGGGTCGGCGTGTACCTGGCGGTGATGGCGGCGCTGACCCTCGTCGCGCTGCTGCTGAGCCGCGAGACCCGCGACATCGACATCGAGGCCTGACCCGTCTACCGACCGTGCGCTGGCGACTGTTGCCCAATCGGACGAGTGTTGCCGGCATGCCGGTGACACTCGTCCGAACGGGCAACAGTCGCGTCGCGCTGCCTCAGTCTAGGAAGAGGGCGCGCAGCCTGCCGGTGGTGAGGACCAGGCCGACGAGGATCATGGCCAGGTAGTAGAGCACGTGCCAGAGCAGCCCGGCGTCGACCTGCCCGGTGGTCAGGCCGCGAACGAGTTCGACGCCGTGCCAGAGCGGCAACGCCTGGATCAGGTACTGGATCGGCTGCGGGTACACGCTGAGCGGGTAGAACGTCGCCGAGAAGAGGAACATCGGCAGCATCACGAAGTTGACCCAGTCCATCTGCTGGAACGTCTTCAGGTAACTGGTGACCGCCATCCCCACGCTTGCGAACCCGAAGGCGATCAGCAGCACGGCGGGCAGCGCCAGCAACGCCCACCAGGACAGGTTCAGCCCGAGTACCTGCATGACCACCATGAACCCGGTCGCGTAGAGGCCGCCGCGCAGCAGCGCCAGGGAGATCTCGCCGAGCGCGACATCCAGCGGGCCGAGTGAGGTGGACAGCATCCCTTCGTAGAGTCTCGCGAACTGCATCTTGAAGAACACGTTCCAGGTGGAGTCGTAGATGGCGCCGTTCATCGCGGCGACGGCGAGCAGCGCCGGGGCGATGAACGCGGCGTAGGGCACCTGCTGGCCGGATGCCGTCGTGACGGTGCCGATCAGGGCGCCGAGGCCGAGGCCCATCGACAGCAGGTAGAAGATCGGCTCGAAGAACCCGCTCACCACGACCAGCCAGTTGGTGCTCCGGGTGGCCCGCCAGCCGCGGGCCATCACGCTGCGCGCGTTGCCGGCGTAGAGGGCGCCGAACGGGCGCGCCGCCGCGGGCGCCGGCCGCACGTCGTCGACCTCGGTCACTTGTTCAGCCTCCCCGCGGCAACCCGGCGCGCCCAGGTCCAGCCGAGGCCGAGCAGCGCGGCCAGGTAGAGCACGTGCAGGGCGCTGAGCCAGATCGGCTCCTCCGCGCCGTAGGTGAACACCCGGGACAGCTGGGTGCCGTGCCAGAGCGGCGAGATCCAGCCGATCCATTGCAGCCACCCCGGCAGCACGCTGAGCGGGAAGAAGGTGCCGGAGAACAGTGTCATCGGCAGGATGACGAACCGCATCACCATGGCCAGCTGCCCCGTGTCCTCGGTCAGGGTGGCGGTGTACGCCATCAGCACCGCGCCGAAGCCCAGGCCGGTCAGCAGCGCGGCGAAGACGGCGAGGAAACCGGCCGGCGACGGGACCGCGCCGAAGACGAGCATGAAGGCGTAGTAGATGCCGCAGGTGACCAGCATCCGGGCGGTCACCGAGATCACGATGCCGTTGATGATCTGGCCGGGCGCGATCGGGGCGGCGTTCATACCGTAGAAGACGGGGTTCCACTTGAAGCCGAGCATGATCGGATAGGTGAACTCCTCGCTGGCGACGGTGATCGCCGCGCTCGCGAGGAGGGCAGGAGCGACGAAGGCCAGGTAGCTGACGCCGGCGACGGCATCCGGTCCCAGGTTCGCGTCGACGAGGGTGGCCAGGCCGACCCCCATCGCGTAGAGGTAGATGACCGGGTTGCCGATCGCGGTCACGACCACCGTCTGCGCGTAGGAGCGCATCACCCGGAAGCGATGCTCAGCCACATACCAGGACCCCCAGCGGCGCACCCGGCGGGTCGCCCGGATGGCGTCGTCGGCGGCTGTCTCGAGGGTGCTCATTCGAGGGTGCTCATTCGATCAGGGTCCGGCCGGTCAGCCGGAGGAAGACGTCTTCGAGGCTGGAGCGCCGCACCAGGCTGGTGATCGGCCGGAGCCCCGCGTCGATGATGCGCACCAGCTCGGATTCCCCGTTCTCGCTGTAGATCAGGATGCGGTCGGGCAGCACCTCGATCCGGTCGCCCATCCCGGCGATCCGCCCGGCGACCTCGGCGTTGAGGTCGGAGCCGAAGCGCACCTCGAGCACCTCCCGTGACGAGTACCGCCGGATCAACTCGGCCGGCGCGCCCTCGGCCATGATCACGCCCTTGTCGACGACGACCAGCCGGTCGCAGAGCTGTTCGGCCTCGTCCATGTAGTGGGTGGTGAGCAGCAGTGTCGTGCCCTGTTCCTTGAGCCGGAACAGCCGGTCCCAGAGGATGTGCCTGGCCTGCGGGTCGACCCCGGTGGTCGGCTCGTCGAGCAGCAGGATGCTCGGGTCGTTGATCAGCGCCCGCGCGATTGTGAGGCGACGCTTCATGCCCCCGGACAGGGCGTCCACCTTGGATTTCGCCTTCTCGGTCAGCTGCGCGAACTCGAGCAGCTCGTCGGCCCGGCGCGCCACCTGGGCGCGCGGCAGGCCGAAGTACCGGCCGTAGACGAGCAGGTTCTCCCGCACCCGCAACTCGGTGTCGAGGTTGTCGGCCTGCGGCACCACGCCGAGGCGCGAGCGGATCTCCGGCCCGCGCCGGTCGGGGTCCATTCCGAGGATGCTCAGCGTGCCGGCCGTGCGGGTCGACACCGCGCCGACCATCCGCATGGTCGTCGACTTGCCGGCCCCGTTGGGCCCGAGGAGGCCGAACGATTCTCCGGCGGCCACCTCGAAGGAGACGCCGTCGACGGCGGCGAATTCCTTGTATTTCTTCACGAGGTTCTCGGCGACAATCACAGGCTCCGACACAGTTCCCCACTGTAGACGGAACGACCGGCACCCGGCCGTTGCGGTTAAGCTCAATTGGTGAGCACCCCGAACAACAGCACGACCAGCACCAGCCCAGCCGGCACCCCCGGACCCGCCGCCCCCACCACCCGACGGGCCCGCTTCGGCCGGATGGGCCGTCGCACCGGGGCCGCGTCCGGGCCGCGGGCGAAGTTCAGCCAGCTGCTCCCCTACCTCCTCGAGCACAAGCGTGTGCTCAGCGTCGTCATCGTGCTGAGCATCCTCGGCGCCTTGGCCAGCCTCGCCCAGCCGCTGCTGGTCAGCCAGGTCATCACGGTCGTGCAGAAGGGCAATCCGCTCGGCGCGCTCGTCTGGGGGCTGATCGGGCTCGTGGTGGTCTCCGGTCTGATCAGCGGTTACCAGCACTACCTCCTGCAGCGCACCGGCGAGGGCGTGGTGCTCTCCAGCCGCCGCAAACTGATCGGCCGGATGCTGCGCCTCCCGATCAGCGAATTCGACACCCGCCGCACCGGCGACCTCGTCTCCCGGGTCGGCTCGGACACCACCCTGTTGCGCGCGGTGCTCACCCAGGGGCTCGTCGAGGCGATCGGCGGGTCGCTCACCTTCCTCGGCGCGCTGATCGCGATGCTCGTCATCGACCCGGTGCTGCTCGGGCTGACCGTGCTGGTGATCGCGGCATCCGTCGTCACCGTGACCCTGCTCTCGCAGCGGATCCGGGTGGCCAGCCTCGCGGCGCAGGTGAAGGTCGGCGACCTGGCCGCGAGCGTGGAGCGCGCCATCAGCGCGGTGCGCACGGTGCGGGCCTCGAACGCGACCGACCGCGAGATCGCCGCCGTGGAGGAGGACGCCGTCGGCGCGTGGAAGATGGGCATCCAGGTCGCGAAGATCTCCGCCCTGGTCGTGCCCATCGCCGGGATCGCCATGCAGGTGTCGTTCCTCGTCGTGCTCGGCGTCGGCGGGTTCCGAGTGGCGAGCGGCAGCATCACGGTCGCGAACCTGATCGCGTTCATCCTCTTCCTGTTCCTGATGATCGTGCCGCTCGGCCAGGCCTTCGGGGCGATCACCTCCGTCAACTCCGCGCTCGGCGCGCTCGGCCGGATCCAGGAGATCATCGACCTGCCCGCCGAGGACCAGTTCGACCGGGACATCGCCCCGCTGGCGATCACCGTGGGCGCCGCCAACGAATCGGTGCGACCGGATGCCCCGGCGATCTCCTTCGAGGACGTGCACTTCGGCTACGCGCTGACAGCGGAGGTCGAGTCCGACGCCGATGCCGCAGCCGCAGCAGCCGCAGCAGCAGCGAGCGTCGAGACCGTCGCCTCCGCGCCGTCCCTGCTCGAAACCGTCATCGTGGCCCCGGCCGTGATCGAGGCCGTGCTCGCCGAGCCTGACCTGCTCGAGGCGGATCTCGCCGCAACGGAGGCCGCGGCCACCGCGGCGGCCCTGGCCGCGATGGACACGGCCGCAGGCACGGACGGCCAGCGGCTTCCCACCGCAGCCGACCTGTTCGACACGGTCCCGGCCGACCAGGCCTCCACGCCCGAAGGCACCGTGCCCACGCCGGAACCGGGGCCCGAACCGAGGCCCGTGCCCGAACCCGCGCCGACGACGGCAGGCTCGGCCCCGGCCACCGCAGCGGCCCCCGCCGCCGCCTCGGCCGAGCCCGAGCCGCGACCGGTGCTCCGCGGGGTCTCCTTCACCGCCCCACGCGGCCTGCGCACCGCCCTGGTCGGGCCGTCCGGCGCCGGGAAGAGCACGATCCTCGCCCTGATCGAGCGGTTCTACGACCCGAACGCCGGCGTTGTGCGCCTCGGCGGGCTGGACATCCGCACCCTGGACCGCACGGCCCTGCGCTCCCAGATCGGTTACGTCGAACAGGACGCACCCGTGCTCGCCGGCTCGCTGCGGGACAACCTCACCCTGGCCACACCGGACGCGACCGACGAGGAATGCATCGCCGTGCTGCACGCCGTCAACCTCGGCGAGGTGCTCGACCGTGACCCGGCGGGGCTCGGCGCGGCGGTGGGCGAGTCCGGCGTCATGCTCTCCGGCGGCGAACGCCAACGGCTGGCGATCGCCCGGGCGCTGCTCGCGGCGCCGCCGATCCTGCTGCTGGACGAGTCGACGTCGAGCCTCGACGGGGTCAACGAGCAGATGATGCGGGCCGCGATCGACGCCGTCGCCGTGAACCGCACCCTGATCGTGATCGCGCACCGGCTCTCGACCGTGGTCGACTCGGACCAGATCGTGGTGCTCGACCACGGACAGGTCATCGGCACCGGCACCCACTCCGAACTGGTCGCCTCCACCCCGCTCTACCGCGAGCTCGCCAAGCACCAGTTGCTCGTCTAACGCCCTCCCCTGTCCGGAATCAACGCGGGCAGGTCAGCGGGCGAAGCGGAGGGTCACCAGCTGGAACGGGCGCAACTCGAGCACCAGGGCGCCGCCGTCGGCCGAGAACACGGCACGCGCATCCGCGAGCGGGCGTTCGAGCAGGTCGGTCTCGGTCACCTCCGTGGTCTCGAACCGAGGGATGACCCGCGCCGTCGTCCGGCCGCCGTGCGCCTCGTAGAGCCGCACCACGACATCCCCGCTGCGGTCCTCGGCGAGCTTGACGGCCTCGATCACGACCGCGGGGTTGTCAACCTCGAACAAAGGGTCGATCCGCCCGGTCGCCACTCCGGCCACGGTGCGCAGTGGCAGGTTCAGCCGGTACCCCTCGGCCACCGCGTCGCCGATCGTGGCGCCGAGCCGGATCGAGACCCGGAGGGCGTGTTCACCCTGGTCGGCGGTCGGGTCGGGGAACACGGCCGCGCGCAGCAGCGACAGGCGGACGGTCGTCGCACTGTGGCCGGCGGCATCAGTGTCCCTGGTGATGTCGTGGCCGTAGGTGGAGTCGTTGGCCACGGCCACCCCGTAGCCCGGTTCGCCCACGTGCACCCAGCGGTGCGCGCAGGTTTCGAATCGGGCCGCGTCCCAGGACGTGTTCGCGTGTGTGGCCCGGTAGACGTGGCCGAACTGGATCTCGGAGGCCGCGCGTTCGGCATGGAGGTCGAGCGGGAACGCGAGCTTGAGCAGCTTCTGCCGCTCGTGCCAGTCGATGCTCAGGGCCAGGTCGATGCTGCGAGCGCCGGCCGCCAGGCTGATCAGCTGCACGACATGGGAGGCCCCGAAGGACCGGCTGACCCGAACCTCGGCGACCTCGGCGGAGTCCCGGACGACCTCGACGGCATCCGCCGCGGTCAGCCTGGTCGCCGTGCGCTTGTAGTGCTGGTCGATGTCCCAGGCATCCCACTGGGTGGGGGTGTCCCGGTGAAGCTGGAGCAGGTTGCCGCGCTCGCCGGCGGGGATCAGCTCGCGGCCTGCGCCGAGGTCGCGGAGCGAGGAGAACAGTCCGTCGGCGTCGATCGTCACCGCGACGAGTCCGTTGGCGAGCACGATGCCGTCGGCGGTGCGTTCCACCGTGACCGGAAGCGGGCGAGCCGTCGCCCCCCCAGTCGCCCCCGCGGTCGCCCCGGCCCCGAGCCCGGCGATGCCCCGCACCGGGTACGGCCCGGCATTGAGGGTGACCGATCGCTCGCCCGTGCCGCAGAGCGCCGTCACCGAGTCCGCCACCAGGCCGTGCAGTGCGTCTGCGACCTCGGCGTAGTGCCGCTCGGCCTCCTGGTGCACCCAGGCGATCGACGACCCGGGCAGGATGTCGTGGAATTGCTGGAGCAGCACGGTGTGCCAGGCCTGCTGGAGCTCGTCGTAGGGGTACGCGGCGTCCGTGCGCACCGCAGCGGTGCTCGCCCACAGCTCCGCCTCACGCAGCAGGTGCTCGCTGCGCCGGTTGCCGCGCTTGGTGCGGGCCTGCGAGGTGTACGTGCCGCGGTGGAACTCGAGGTACAGCTCCCCCGACCAGACCGGCGGCTGCGCGTACTCGGCCTCCGCCGTCTCGAAGAACCGCCGCGGCGTCGACAGCTCGACCGTGGGTGACCCCTCCAGGGACGCGGTTCGGCGGGCCGCGGCGATCATCTCGCCGGTCGGGCCTCCCCCGCCGTCGCCCCAGCCGAACGGCACCAGCGAGGTGTTCGCGACACCCTTCTCGGCATAGTTGCGTTGCGCGCGGGCCAGCTCCGCCCCGGACAGCTCGGCGTTATAGGTGTCGACGGGCGGGAAATGCGTGAAGATCCGGGTGCCGTCGATTCCCTCCCAGAGGAAGGTGTGGTGCGGCATCAGGTTGGTCTCGTTCCACGAGGTCTTCTGGGTCAGGAACCACCGCGACCTGGCCGCCGCCACGATCTGCGGCAGCGCCGCCGAGTAGCCGAAGGAGTCGGGCAGCCAGACCTCGAGCGGTTCGACGCCGAGCTCCTCCATGAAGAAACGCTTGCCGGCCACGAACTGGCGGGCGAGCGCCTCGCCGCCGGGCATGTTCGTGTCCGACTCCACCCACATGCCGCCGACCGGCACGAACCGGCCCGCAGCGACCTGCGCCTTCACCCGCTTGAACAGTTCGGGGTAGTGCTCCTTGAGCCAGGCGTACTGCTGGGCGGATGACGCGGCGAAGGCGAAGTCCGGATTCTCCTCGATCAGGGCCAGCACGTTCGAGAACGTGCGGGCGACCTTGCGCACGGTCTCCCGCACCGGCCAGAGCCAGGCGCTGTCGATGTGCGCGTGGCCGACGGCATGCAGCCGGTGCGCGCTCGCGTAGGCCGGGAGCGCGAGCACCGGGGCGAGCGCGGCCCGCCCGGCCGCCGCCGTGCCGGAGACGTCCTCCGGGTCCATCAGGTCGATGCATCGCTCCAGGGCGTGCAGGATCTCCGCCCGCCGCGGCAGCGCCTTCGGCAGCTGGCGCTGCAGGCCGTCGAGGGTCCAGAAGTCCTGTAGGAGTTCCCAGACAGTCTCGTCCCGCAGGGCCAGGTCGACCTGGCGCAGCGTGTAGATCGGTTCGGTGCCGGCCGTCGCCGGGTCGCCCAGCTCGGTGGGCACGAAGGTGAAGCCGCTCGTGACATCCGGGTTGGACGCCGCCTCGAGGTACAGGTCGACGGTGCCGCCCGGCGGCAGGGCGAGGGGCACACTGCGGTTCCGGGGCGAGACCGCCTTGAGGATGACGCCGGCCGGCGACCAGGCGATGCCCTCGGCCTGGAATCCGGGGGTGGCGGTGCTGAAGCCGAGGTCGACGACCACCTCGAGCCGGGTGGACTCGTCGATGTCCCAGCCGGCCGGGACCGTCCCGGTCGCGTGGAACCAGGTGGTGCCCCACGGGCGTCCCCACGGGTGGCCGGTCTGGAACGGCCGGTATTCCTGCGCGAGGGCCTCGTCGAATCCCACGGGTTCGCCCGGCGCCACCCACGCGGCGAGCGTGAGCGGCACGGCAATCCGGTGGACCGCCGGGGCGAGCCTCTCCCGGACGAACCGGTCGATCCGCAGTTGAACGAGCGCGCTGTCGTCATGCATGCCTGCATCATACGACCGAGGTTCTTCCCGGCCGGGAGACACCTTCCTCGCTCGGCCGGGAGAGTGCAGTTTTGGCCCCCCAGCACCGCTGAGGGGGCCAAAAGTGCACTTTCGCGCATCCCGGCGGAGGCCCGTGGGGGGCGGGCGGGGAGGAGCGGGGTTAGGCGCGGAGGTTGTAGCGCACGCTGGCGAGCTCGGCCTGGAGGGCCGGCGGCACGCGGTCGCCGAACTGGGCGAAGTACTCCTCGGTGAGGTCGCACTCGGCCAGCCAGGACGCGTGGTCGATGTGGAAGAGCTGCTCCACCGCGTCGGCCGACAGGTGGAGGCCGTCCAGATCGAGGCCGCCCTGGACGGGGAGGCGTCCGATCGGGGTGTCGACGGCCTGCGCCTTGCCCTCGACCCGGCGCACGATCCACTCGATCACGCGCGAGTTCTCGCCGAAACCGGGCCAGAGGAAGCTGCCGTCGTGACCCTTGCGGAACCAGTTCACCTGGAAGATCGCCGGCGCCTTGGCGCCGAGTCCCTTGCCGACTGCGAGCCAGTGCGCCCAGTAGTCGGCCATGTTGTAGCCGCAGAACGGGAGCATCGCGAACGGGTCGCGGCGCAGTTCGCCGACGATGCCCTCCGCGGCGGCGGTCTTCTCCGAGGCGATGGTGGCGCCCATGAACACGCCGTGCTTCCAGCTGCGGGCCTGGGCGACGAGCGGCACGTTGGTGGCGCGGCGGCCGCCGAAGAGGATGGCGTCGATCGGAACGCCGCCGAACGCCTCCCAGTCGTCGGAGATCGACGGGCACTGGGACGCGGCGACGGTGAACCGGGAGTTGGGGTGCGCGGCCGGGGTGCTCGAGGCGGGCGTCCAGTCGTTGCCCTCCCAGTCGATCAGGTGGCTCGGCGGCGTCTCGGTGAGGCCCTCCCACCAGACGTCTCCGTCGTCACGCAGTGCGACGTTCGTGAAGATCGTGTTGCCCCAGACGGTGGCGACGGCCGTCGGGTTGGTGACCTCGCCGGTGCCGGGGGCGACGCCGAAGAAGCCGGCCTCCGGGTTGATCGCCCACAGGCGCCCGTCGGTGCCGGGACGCAGCCAGGCGATGTCGTCGCCGATGGTCTCGACCTTCCAGCCGGGGATGGTGGGGCGCAGCATCGACAGGTTGGTCTTGCCACAGGCCGACGGGAACGCGGCGGCCAGGTGGGAGACGCCGCCCTCGGGGGAGGTGACCTTGATCAGGAGCATGTGCTCGGCGAGCCAGCCCTCGTCACGGGCCATCACCGAGGCGATCCGCAGCGCGAAGGACTTCTTGGAGAGCAGCGCGTTGCCGCCGTAGCCGGAGCCGAAGGACCAGACCTCGCGGGTCTCCGGGAACTGCACGATGTACTTGTTGTCATTGCAGGGCCATTCGACGTCGGCGCGGTGGTGTCCCTCGGCGTCGACCAGCGGGTAACCCACGCTGTGCAGGGTGTGCACCCAGCTCGCGCCGGCCTCGATCAGGCGCAGCACCTGCACGCCCATCCGGGTCATGATGCCCATGTTGAGCACGACGTAGGGCGAGTCGGTGATCTCCACCCCGAGCTGCGAGATGGGGCCGCCGAGCGGGCCCATCGAGAACGGCACGACGTACATGGTGCGTCCGCGCATGCTGCCGGCGAAGACCTCGGTCAGCTCGGCGCGCATCGCCACCGGGTCGGCCCAGTTGTTGGTGGGGCCGGCATCCTCCGGGTCGGTCGAGCAGATGAAGGTGCGGTCCTCGACCCGGGCGACGTCCGACGGGCTGGTGCGGGCGAGGTAGCTGTTGGGGCGCCACTCCGGGTTCAACCGGATGAGCTTGCCCTCGGTGACGAGCTGCTTGGCGAGGGCGTCGGCCTCGCGCAGGGAGCCGTCGCACCAGACGATCGCGTCGGGCTGGGTCAACCGGGCGATTTCGTCCACCCAGGCCTGGAGGTTGGGGTCGGTGGTTCCAGCGGTGTTGCGGGACTCGCCCCCGCCGGTCTGAACTGAGACATTCGCGATGGTCATCTCCTGGCCTTTCGTCTTCGATCGGGTGCATCGGATGGGTAACTTTGCCCGGTAAATCAAGAATGCGCCTATTTCGCGCATTCCGTGGGCAAACTTTCCGTTAAGAATCGCGATTCTTTCGGTAATGTTAAGGAATGCCCACACGTGCCTCCGACCTCGTCACTCTCGGCCTGCGCATCCGTCATTTCCGCGGCGAGCGCGGCCTCACCCTCGACCAGCTCGGCGATCGGGTCGGCCTGGCCGGCAGCCAGCTCTCCCTGATCGAGAACGGGCGGCGCGAGCCCAAGCTGTCGACGCTGCAGGATGTCGCCACCGCCCTGGCCGTGCCCATCACCGAACTGCTCAGCGGTGAGGCGCCCAACACGCGGGCGGCCCTGGAGATCGAGCTCGCCCGGGCGCAGAAGAACCCGCTCTACGGTGCCCTCGGCCTGCCGACGGTGAAGGTGACCAAGGGGATGCCGCTCGCGGCGCTCGAATCCCTGCTCGGCCTGCACCGGGAACTCGCCCGCCGGGCCAGCGAGGCCATCGCCACCCCGGAGGAGGCGAGGCGGGCGAACACCGAGCTGCGCGAACTCATGCGCGAGCAGGACAACTACATGCCCGACATCGAGCAGCTCGCCGAGGACCAGGTGCGGGCATCCGGTCACGTGTCCGGCGCGCTCACCCACCGCGAGGTGAGCGTGATGGCCGAGCAGCTCGGCTTCAACCTCATCTACGTGAACGACCTGCCCAACTCGACCCGGTCGGTGACCGACCTGGTCAACCACCGCATCTACCTGCCACCGGCGTCGATCCCCGGCGGGCACGGGCTGCGCTCGATGGCGTTGCAGGCGATGGGGCACCGGCTGCTCGGCCACGAACGCCCGGACAGCTACGCCGAGTTCCTCTGGCAGAGGCTGCAGATCAATTACTTCGCGGCAGCCTGCCTGATGCCGCGGAACGCCTCGGTCGCGTTCCTCGCCAACGCGAAACGGGAGCGCGAGCTCTCGGTCGAGGATTTCCGCGACGCATTCGGGGTGACGCACGAGGCCGCCGCCCTGCGCCTGACCAACCTGGCCACCTCCCACCTGGAGATGCCGCTGCATTTCCTGCGGGTCACCGGTGACGGCGCCCTGCAGAAGGGCTACGAGAACGACGGGCTGCCGCTGCCGGTGGACGTGACGGGCTCGATCGAGGGTCAGTACGTCTGCAAGCAGTGGAGCGCCCGCAGCGCCTTCACCCACACCAACCGCACGACCGAGTTCTACCAGTACACCGACACCCCGGTCGGCACGTTCTGGTCGGCCACCCAGACGGGCGCGGCGGATGGCGGCGAGTTCTCGATCAGCGTCGGCGTGCCGTTCGCGCAGGCGAAGTGGTTCCGCGGCCGGGAGACCACCCAGCGGACCGTGTCCCGCTGCCCCGACGAGTCCTGCTGCCGTCGCCCGGCGTCGGAGGTCTCCTCCCGCTGGGCCGGCAAGGCCTGGCCGAGCGCCCGGTTGCACGCGCACGTGCTCTCCCCGCTGCCGAGCGGCACGTTCCCCGGCGTCGACGACACCGAGGTCTACGAGTTCTTGGAGGCGCACGCCTCGGAGTAGCACGCGGCGGCGGCCCCGAAGGTGCCGCCGCCGCGCCGTGTATCAACTCAGTCGGGTATCAACTCCGCCGTGAATCAACTCAGAAGACCCCGCTCACGTCGTCGACGTAATACGTGCGGTCAGACGGCATGGGTGCGTAGCCGCCGGCGCCGACGAAGTAGTCGAAGAAGACGCTCACCTTGTTGTAGGTGCTGGCCAGGTTCAAATTCTGGGTCGGTTTGGTCAGGTCGTACGTCGTCGGCCCGTCAGGGATGAAGTGCGTGGACGTGTCACCGAAGTCGAAGGTCAGGGTCTCCCACGCCCCGGCGACAGTGGTGAACGCATCCGTTTCGACGTTCTGTCCGGGGTTGCCGGCATTCTCGGCCTTCATCCGAACCCGCACGCCCGCAGCCGGGCTGTAGACGCGCATCGTCATCTTGGTGTGAGCGGCCGTGAACGGGATCGTGTCGACGGAGAGGTTCGCGCCGGTGGACACCGTGGTGCCCGCCGTCGCCGACGCCGTGGCCGCCTTGGACACCGTGGCCACCTTGTTCGTGCCACCGGCCGGGTCGGCCACCACCGCGCCACCGTTGTTGCCGAAGTCAGTCAGCGTGTAGGTCTTCGCGCTGTCATCGAACGTGATGGCAAGTGCGGCGGGCGGGGGCGGCGGCTGCTGGCCCGTGAAGGTGAAGTCCAGATCGTCGACGTAATAGGTCTTCCCGGCTCCGGCCGTGCCGAAGTCGAAGAAGATCGACACCTTGTTGTAGGTGACGGCCAGGTCCAGTGCCGCGGTGCCGGCTGCCGGGTTGGCGAAGTTGAACCTCAATGTCTCCCACCCCCCGGCCACCGTCGTAGTGGCCTCGGTCTCGACTGACTGGCCACCGTTCGTCGCGTTCTCCACCTTCATCCTCACCTGGATGCCCGCGTCCGGCGACCATACGCGCGCCGTCACGGACTTCTGGGTGGTGGTGAAGCCGATCTTCGAGATTGCCTGGTTGGCAAGGGTCGACACGGTGGTGCCGGCCCAGACCTCGGCGCCGACCATTTTGACGACCTTCGCCACCGAGTTGGCAGCGTCGGCCGGGTCAGGCGCGATGGTCGAGTCAGCCGCACCACCGAAACCGGTGAGCACCGGCGGGGTGGTCTCGTCGAACGTGATGATCTGGCCCGGGGCCGGCGGCGGCGGCGGAGCCACCTCGGACAGGAAGATCAGGTCGTCGAAGAAATACGTGCGGTCGGAGGGCATCGGTGCATAGCCGCCGGCGCCGACGAAGTAATCGAAGAAGACGCTCACCTTGTTGTAGGTGCTGGTCAGGTTCAAATTCTGGGTCGGCTTGGTCAGGTCGTACGTCGTCGGCCCGTCCGGGATGTAGTGCGTGGACGTGTCGCCGAAGTCGAACGTCAGCGTCTCCCACGACCCAGAGGTCGTGGTGAAGGCATCCGTTTCAACGTTCTGACCCGGGTTGGCGGCGTTCTCGGCCTTGATCCGCACCCGCACGCCCGCAGCGGGGCTGTAGACCCGCATAGCCATCCGGCTCTGCGTTGTCGTGAACGGGATGGTGTCGACGGAGAGGTCCGCCCCGGTGGAAACCGTGCTGCCCGCCGTCGCCGACGCCGTGACGGCCTTGGACACCGTGGCGACCCTGTTCGTGCCACCGGCCGGGTCGGCCACGACCGCGCCACCACGGTTGCCGAAGTCAGTCAGCGTGTACGTTTTCGCGGGGTCATCGAAGGTGATCGCCCAGGACGGCGCCGGCGGCGGCGTCGAGGTCGTGTTGAAGGCCTGTTGCGCGGTGGCAGCGGCGGTGTTCGCGTTGCCGGCCAGATCCGTGAACGTGCCCGCGGCCACGCTGACCGCGACGGTTCCCGTCGAGTCGGCCGGGGGTGACACCACGAGGGTCGCGTGAGTGGCATCGACGCGGACAAATGCGCCCGCGGTGCCACCGGAGACCACGACGTCATCAGCGGTGAAGCTGGTGCCGACGTCCCGGTTGAACGCGAACGCGAACGTTACATCACCGGTCGCGGATGCGGTCGGGACGTTGTCCGAGATGGCGAGCGTCAGCGGCGTCACGGTGTTGAACCCCTGCTGGGCGCTGGCGGCCGCGGTGTTGGCCGTGCCGGGCAGGTCGGTGAACGTGGCCTCGGCCATGCTCACGTTGATGGTCCCGCTCGAATTCTCGGCGGGCGGCACCACCAGGGTGGCCGTCTTGGCGTCGACGCGTGTGAACGATCCCCGCGAGCCGCCCGTGACGGCGATGTCGTCGGCGGTGAAGCTGCAGACATCCTCGCTGAAGGTGAACGTGAAGGTGACCTTGCCGGTCGCCGTGGCGCCCTCGACGTTGTCGGTGATGGCGACCGTGGGCGGCGTGGCGTCGTCAGAGGGAAAGAGGACCACGCAACTGGGTTGTCCGACCCCGGCCTGCGTCACCGCCAAACCTTTGTCGTTGATGACGTGGTCAAGGGTTCCAACGCCGAGCTGGACGCTGAGCAGGTCGTGCATCTTGACGCCCGGCTTGCGGGGCACCTCGAAACCGACCGAGGCGTGGATGGTGGGATCGACGTTGTTGAAGACGTAGCTGCCACCGCCCCACAGCTCGTTCGTGGTCACCGTGTCAGCGACCTTGTAGCCCGCCCACCCCAGGACGCCGTCGTGCTGCCAGGCTGCCTGGTTCGGGGCGTCATAGGGCAGTTCGTTCTGGAAGAAGACGGTCCGGCCGTTCTCCCCGTTCCAGATCACGTTGTACTGCTGGTAGTGCTCGACGAAGAGCCCGGTGGCGGTGACGTTTTCACCGTTGATGATGACGCCGTTCCGTGCGGTGTTGAGGTCCCAGCCGACGCTGCCGGCCGTGCCGTGATCGGCACGCCACGCCCAGATGTCATCGAGGATGGTGTTGTCGGTGTTGACCTCGAGGCTGACCGTGGCCTTGCCCACGTGCGGCCCGCCGATCCGGAAGAACACGTCCTGCAGGGCGGTCGGGTTGGCCGGACTGCTCTTGCCGCGATGGGCCTTGGTTCCGATCTTCAGCAGTACCGGCGAGTTCTTGGTTCCCGCGTCGATCGTGACGCCGGCGATGTCGATGCCGGGGACGTCGGCGGTGCTCATCACCACTGCACCGTCCACGGCCGTCAGCGTGGCCAGGCCCATGCCGAGCACGACGGTGTCCGCGTTCTTGACCGTGATCGTCTTGTTGACGTCATAGACGCCGGGCGTGAGCAAGAGGTTCTTGCCTTTGGCGAGCTTGCTGTTGATGGCTGCCACCGAGTCGGACGGCTTGGCGACGAAGAAGTTCGACAACGCGATCGCGCGTCCGAGCGTCGGCCCGTTCTTCCAGGTGGTTCCCGAGTAGTTGGTGCGGGGAGCCGGCACGAAGACCTGCCACGCCCCCGCGGAATCGATGAAGAGGTACGGCTTCTCCCGGCTGGCCGGGCTCTTGGCGAGGGTGGTGTACGGGGGCTCCGGGTAGGACTGCGCGGGCGCGCCCTTGACCCCGGCGAAGACCTGGTTCCACACTCCGTTCGACCAGGCACCGATTTTGCTGTCCCGCACCAGATACTGCTGCTGCGAGCCGTTGATGATATCGCCGGTCTGGGAATCGGCGATGAAGCCACCACTGGCGAACTGGGGACCGTCGGTGCAGAAGTCCATCAACGACAGCTTGCCGCCGGTGATGTTGACCCTGCGCATCGGCGAGGCCTGCGAGGCTGCCCAGAAGTTGGTGCCGGCCCGGCAGCCGTCCAAGCCGGTGACGTTGATCGTGAGGTTCGACACCGAGCGCCAGAAGCTGTCCAGTGCGAAGCAGCCCGTTTCCGTGCGGCACCGGTTGTAGACGTCAACGTGACCGTTGATCGTGACATCGGTCGGGGATTGCCCCAGTCCCGCCACCTCGGTGTAATACCCGACCTGGATGATGAGGGGTTCCTCGGCGCTGCCGTAGGTGCCGGGCTTGAACAGGAGGGAATACCGGTTCGTGCCCATCTCATCGTTGACCTGCGTGGCCGTGATGGCGTCGACCGCGGCCTGGATATCGGCCACGGGCATGCTGGGGTCGAAGATCTTGACGTTCGGGCCGAAGTCAGGGGCGGTCGCGGGCGCAGGTTTGGCCGCGGCGGCGAGGGCAGCGGCGGGGGCAGCCACCAGCCCTGTGCCGGCGGTCAGTACGCCCAGCACGACGGCGACGGCGCCGGCGATCAGCCGCATGCGGAGGCGGGAGGGCTTCCAGATCCGGGTCTCCGAGGCCTCGCGGCCGGGTCGGACATGGGATAGCGACATTGCTGTTCCTGCTCTCTTCGGAGGGTGCAGCCGTCGGTTTGCGGTGAAGACCACATTCGTGAGAGCGCTCCCACGGGAGAGCGTAACACCCCCGTCCGGGGCTGGGCAAGAGTTCCTCGCCGATCCCGGAGTGCGGGCAGGCCCAGCGCGGGCGTGTCAGCGCGGGTCAGCGCGGGTCAGCGCGGGTCAGCGCGGGGGTCTGGGGGCGGCGGGCAGCGACGGATGCCGGTGCGCCGTCGCCAGGGCGGCCGCCGCGAACGCCGTGGCCGTGCCGCGTGCCCGGAGGCTGACCCAGCTGCCGACGATGGTGCCGGTGGTGCCGTGCTGCCGCACGTGCACGATGGTCCCGGGGCTGCCGGGCACGTGCAGTCGCACCGCGAGCTGCACCTCGGCGCCGTAGAAGTCGACCGACTCGACCTGGCCGGTGCAGGTGCCCGTTCCCGTTCCGCCGGCGTCGCAGGGTTCCACCACGATCTGTTCGGGGCGCAGCATGATGCAGGCGTCGCCGTGCAGGCCGGTGGGGGCGACGGCGACCTCGCCGAGGGCGCAGCTGGCGACGCCGTCGCCGATGGTGGCGGGCAGCACGACGGCGTCGCCGAGGAAACGGGCGGTGAACAGGTCGACCGGCCGCCAGTAGAGCTCCCGCGGCGAACCGACCTGGCCGAGGTGGCCGTCGCGGAGCACCGCGAGCTGGTGGGCGAAGCTCATCGCCTCGGCCTGGTCGTGGGTGACGAGCACCGTGGTGATCCCGGCGCGCTCGAGGGTGGCGGCGACGATGTCGCGGGTGGCGGCGCGCAATCCGGCGTCGAGGGAGGAGAACGGTTCGTCGAGCAGCATGACCTTCGGGCGCCGGGCGAGCGCGCGGGCCAGGGCGACGCGCTGCTGCTGGCCGCCGGAGAGCTCGTCAGGGCGGCGGCCGGCGAAGCCCGGGTCGAGCGAGACCATGCCGAGGAGTTCAGCGACGGCCTTCTTGCGCTCACGCCGGGTGCCGCCGCGGAGGGCCGGGCCGAGGCCGAACGCGATGTTCTGCCCGACCGTGAGGTGCGGGAAGAGGGCGCCGTCCTGGGCGACGTAGCCGATTTCGCGCCGGTGAGCCGCGACAGCAACCCCGGGACCCGCGACCAGGCGGCCGTTGACGGTGATCGTGCCGGCGTCCGGAAGCTCGAAGCCGCTGATCAGGCGCAGCAGCGTGGTCTTGCCGGAGCCGGAGGAGCCGACGATGACCGTGCGGCTGCCCTCCGGCACGGAGAGCGAGACCCGGTCAAGAATGGTCGTGCCACCGAAGCTCTTGCTGACCCCGGCGAGCTCGATCGCGGCCCGGCCGGCCGGCATCCGCTCGGCCGCTGCGCCCGCACCCTCGGCCGCACCCTCGGCCGCTCCCTCGGCCGCTCCCTCGGCCGCGCCGGCCACGCCCACGTCGGTCACGTCGGTCACGAGACGCTCGTCAGGCGGGAGCGGGCGAACAGGAGGTAGGTCACGGGGAGGCTGAGCGCGATCATCAGCAGGGCATAGGGGGCGGCGCCGACGTAGTTGATGTCATTCACTTTCGACCAGAATTGGATCGCCAGGGTGCGGGTGCCGTTCGGGGCGAGCAGCAGGGTGGCGGTGAGTTCGGTGACGATCCCGAGGAAGACGAGCGCGCCGGCGGCGAGCGCGGAGGGGGCGAAGAAGCGGGCGGTGACGCTCAGGAACGCGCCGATCGGGTGCTTGCCGAGCGACCGGGCGGCCTCCTCCAGGCCCACCGGCACCTGGGCGAGCCCGGCCCGCAGATTCACGAGCGCCCGCGGCAGGAACATCAGCACATAGGTCGCGATCACCAGCACCACGGTCTGGTAGAGCGGCTGCACGAAACGGATGCTCACCGTCACCAGGGCGAGCGCCGTCACGATGCCGGGCAGGGAGCTGGTGAGGTAGTTGACCGACTCGAGGCCGCGGGCGAGCCGGCTGGGGTAGCGCACGGCGAGGAACGCGATCGGGAAGGCGAGCAGGCAGGTGGCGACCGCGCCGATCAGGCCGTAGCCGACGGTCTGCAGGAAGGCTTCGCCGACCACGCCGTCGGCCCAGACCGCGGAGCCGCCCTGCACCAGCCAGCGGATCACGCTGGTGAACGGCACGCCGATCGAAAGCACGAACAGGCCGCCGAGCACAAGATAGCCGAGCGGCGTGAACCGGCCGAGGGAACGGCGCGGGGCGGGGCGGGCCACGCCGGAGCCGATCCGGGCGTAGCGGGCCCGGCCCCTCGCGCCGGACTCGCCGACGAGGAGGAAGAGGCAGCAGAGCACGAGCACGCCGGCGAGGGCGTTCGCCGCCGGGCCGTTGAAGGTTGACCGGTACTGCTCGACGATGGCCGTGGTGAAGGTGTCGAAGCGCACCATCGCGAAGGCGCCGTACTCGGCGAGCAGGTGCAGGCCGACCAGCAGCGACCCGCCGAGGATCGGCAGGCGCAACTGGGGCAGGATGACGCGGAAGAAGACGCCCCAGGCGCCGCTGCCGAGCGACCCGGCCGCCTCCTCCACGGTGGGGTCGAGCCGCCGGAGCGCGGCAGCGCACGGCAGGTAGACCAGCGGGAAGTAGGAGAGGGTGGCGATCAGGACGCCCGACCAGAGCCCGTTCAGCGACGGGATGGCGCTCACCCAGCCGTAGCTGTTCACGAACGCCGGAACGGCGAGCGGCGCCGCGAGCAGCACGGCGAAGACGCGGGCGCCGGGCAGCGTGGTGCGGCCGACCAGCCAGGCCGCGCCGACCCCGATGCTCGCGCAGAGCGGCACCGTGATCACGACCAGGCCGACAGTGTTGACGAGGAGCTCGCCGACCCGGGGCCGGAACACCAGCGCCGAGAGTTCGGGCCAGCCGGTGAGGATCCCGGTGACGATGACGTAGCCGAGCGGGAGCAATCCGAGCAGCGAGACCGTGCACGCCACGGCGACGATGAACGGGGAGGGGCGCCTGCCCACCCGGCCGACGGCATCCGTGCCCTCCGGACCCGCGTCGGCCGCCGGGCTCGCCGGCGGGAGGGACGCGGGATCCGGGCGTTCGGGCGCCGGGCTCGCGGGTGGCAGGGTGACGGACATCACTGTCGAGTTTACAGAAGCCCGGCCTGGGTCATCAGATCGGTGACCTTGGTGCTGTTGAGCTTCGACGGGTCCATCTTCGGCGCGTCGAGGTCGCTGATCGGCACGAGCGCGGGGTTCGCGCTGACTCCGTCGGCGACGGGGTATTCGAACGAGGTGCCGGTCTGGAGGATGGTCTGGCCGGCCTTGCCGGTGATGAAGGCGAGGAACGCCTGCGCCGCGACCGGGTTGGGGCTGGACTTCAGCACGCCGCCGCCGGAGAGGCTGAGGAAGGCGCCCGGGTCCTGGTTCTTGAAGTAGTGCAGCTTGGTGCTGTCGCTGTTCTCCCCCGTGCCGGCCTGGTCACCGAACCAGTAGTAGTGGTAGATGACGCCGCCGGGGATCTCTCCCGCGTTGATGGCCTTCATCACCGTGCTGTTGCCCTTGTAGACGACGGTGTTGCTCTTCATCGCCTTGAGCCAGGCGGTCGTCGCCGACTCTCCCTTGAGTTCGAGCATGGCGCTGACGATGGCCTGGAAGTCGGCTCCCGACGGGGAGGCGGCCCAGCGGCCCTTCCAGCTCGGGTCGGCCAGGTCGAGAAGCGACGTGGGCAGCTGGTCCTCGGTGAGCAGGGCCGGGTTGTAGGCGAAAACGGTCGAGCGGGCTGCGATGCCGGTCCAGTTGCCGGAGCTGGGCTGGAACTGCGCGGGCACCTGGGCGAGCGTTTCGGCCGCGACCGGGGTGAAGAGCCCGGCGTTGTCGACCAGGCTCATCGCCGGGGAGTTCTCGGTGAGGAAGACGTCGGCCTTCGATGCCGACCCCTCCTGCACGAGCTGGTTGCCGAGCTCGGAGTCGTCGCCGTTGCGCAGGGTGACCTCCACCCCGGTCTTCTTGGTGAACTCGTCGGCCCAGGCCTGGGTGAGCTCCTCGTGCTGCGCGTTGTACACGGTGATGGAGCCGGACGGCTTGCCGCCGGACGATGCCTCCGGGCCGGATGCCGCGCCGTTCCCGCTGCAGGCGGTCGCGCCCAGCACGGTCACTCCGGCGATGCCGGCGATCATGGCCCATCTGCGTGTCAGTCTCATCGTGTCGCGTGCCCCGTCTGTCGTGCGGGCAGCGCCCGCGGTATTAGGTAAGCCTACCCTAATCCAAATAGATCTCTGTCGTGGTGCCGAGCGCCCCGGAGACCAGGCCGAGTTCGTGTTCGGCGACCGTGCGCACCAGCCCGCGCAGCGACGCGGCGTGGCCGTAGCGCACGATGGCGTGGGCGTTCAGCCCGTCGATGATACCGAGCAGCTGCCAGGCGACCGCGTCGGGATCGGCGGCGGTGAACTCGCCGGCGGCGACGCCCGCGCGCAGGAGCCCGGAGACGAAGGCCTGCCAGGCATCCATTTGCACGCCGACCTCAACGGCGAGCGCAGGATTGCGCCGGCCGAGGCTCCAGGCATCCAGCCAGAGCGCGGTGACCGGGCTGCGCTCCGGCCCGAGCAGGGAGTCGATCAGGGCGCCGAGCGCGGCAACCGTGCTCGGGCACGGCGCCAGCTCCTCGGCCACCTCGCCGATCTCGGCGGAGACGACAGCGCCGAAGGTATCGGCGACCAGCACATCCATGCTCGGCTGATAGTGGCTCACCAGTGCGGGGGTCACCCGGATCCGGGCGGCGACGCCGCGCAGGGTGATGCCGGCCAGGCCGTCGGCCAGCGCGATCTCCCTGGCCGCTCCGGCGATCTCCGCCGCGCGGTCGGCCGGCGACTTGCGGCGGGCGCCTGGCCGAGATTCGCTCTGGACGGTTGACATGGAACCTCAGTGTATATAGCTTTGCTTCTACCTTGTTGATCGCACGATCAATTACCCCCGCAGCCTCACCGGAGATCTCATGCGCCTCATCCTTGCCCCCGGCATCGCCGTTCCGCTCACCCGCGTCACCCCCGTGGATGCCTCCCCCGCGGTCGCGACCCCGCTCCGGGTGGCGCTCGTACAGCATCGCTGGCACGCCGACCGGGCGGCGCTAACCGCGGAGCTGGCCGACGGCATCCGCCTGGCCGCCGCGGAGGGCGCCCGGGTCGTGTTCCTGCCCGAGCTGACCCTCTCCCGCTACCCCGGCAACGAACGGGCCACGGGCGTGCCCAAGCTCGGTGCCGAGGACCTGCTGACCGGGCCGACGTTCGCGTTCGCGGCCGCCCAGGCCCGCGAGCACGGCGTCGTCGTGCACGCCTCGCTCTACGAACGCCCGGACGATTCCGACGCACCGGCCGACCCGCGCGGCTACAACACCGCGATCCTGGTCTCGCCGGCCGGCACGCTGCTCGGCCGCACCCGCAAGCTGCATATTCCGGTCACCGAGGGCTACTACGAGGACACCTGGTTCCGGCCGGGCCCCGCGGAGGACGCCTACCCGGTCTACGCGCCGGAGGAGCTCGACGGCGCCCGTGTCGGCCTGCCCACCTGCTGGGACGAGTGGTTCCCCGAGGTGTCGCGGCTCTACGGCCTGGCCGGCGCGCAGCTGCTGGTCTACCCGACGGCGATCGGCTCCGAGCCGGGGTTCCCGGCCTTCGACACCCAGCCGATCTGGCAGCACGTGATCGTGGGCAACGGCATCACCAGCGGGCTGTTCATGGTGGTGCCGAACCGGCACGGCGACGAGGGAGACCTCACCTTCTACGGCTCGTCGTTCATCTCCGACCCCTACGGCCGCGTGCTCGTGCAGGCGCCGCGGGACGAGTCGGTCGTGCTGGTGGCCGACCTCGACCTGGCCCAGCGGGAGGAGTGGCTCGCGCTGTTCCCCTTCCTCGCGACCCGCCGCCCCGACAGCTATGCCGGGCTCACCGCGCCGGTCGACCCGGCGCTCCCGTACGGCGCGGCGGGGTCCCCCCCGGGCGCCGACGCGGCAGCCGGGGCCCGGTCGTGACCTGGCGGATGCCGGCGGAGACGGCACCGCAGGACCGGGTCTGGATGGCGTTCCCCGCGTCGGGCTACACCCTCGGAGACGACGCCGGCTCGGCCGCGGAGGCCCGCCAGGCCTGGGCCGATGTGGCGCACGCCGTGCTCGAGTTCGAGCCGGTCACGATGGTCGTCGATCCGGCCGAGGCCGATGCTACCCGCCGCTATCTGTCCGCGGCCGTCGAGATCGTCGAGGCGCCCCTCGACGACGCGTGGATGCGCGATATCGGCCCGAGCTTCGTGCTCGACGGCGGTGACGATGAGACCGGAGGGCCCGGCCCCGGCACTCTCGGCGCGGTGGACTGGACTTTCAACGGCTGGGGCGGACAGGACTGGGCGCGCTGGGGCAAGGACGCCGAGATCGGCAGTCTGGTCTCGGGATTGTCGGGGGCCACCCGCATCCCGTCACCGCTCGTGAACGAGGGCGGCGGCATCCAGGTGGACGGGCTGGGCACGGTTCTGGCCACCCTGAGCGTGCAGCTCGACCCCGGACGCAACCCGCTCGCCGACCGGGCAACGGTCGAGGCCGAGCTGGCGCGCACGATCGGGGCCACCCACGTGGTCTGGCTGCCGCGCGGGCTCACCCGGGACCAGGAGCGTTTCGGCACCCGGGGCCACGTGGACATCGTCGCGGCGATCTCCTCCCCCGGCACCCTGCTGGTGCACTCGCAGGACGATCCGGGGCATCCCGACTACCAGGTCACCCGCGAGCTGCGGCAGGTGCTGGCCGAGTCGACGGATGCCGCTGGCACCCCCTGGAGGATCATCGACCTGCCTGCCCCGGCCGTGCTGCGCGATTCGGAGGGGTTCGTGGACTACAGCTACGTCAACCACCTCGTGGTGAACGGGGGTGTGATCGCCTGCAGTTTCGGCGAGGAACGCGCCGACGAGGCCGCGCGGGAGATCCTCGCCGCCGCCTACCCCGGCCGGAGCGTGGTCGCCGTCGAGGCCAGGCCGCTGTTCGCGCGCGGCGGCGGCATCCACTGCATCACGCAGCAGCAGCCGTCCGCGCGCTGACGCGCCCGGCCGCTCCGGGATGGAGTTTTTCGCGCCGCGCCGCACTTCCGGCCACGGAACACGGCGTGTCCCAAAGAACTCCACCCCGAGGCGTTAGCGCGGGGGCATCCGGATGGCGCCGTCGAGCCGGATCGTGTCGCCGTTGAGCATCGGGTTCTCCACGATGTGCCGCACCAGGGCGGCGAAGTCGGCCGGGTCGCCCAGCCGGGCCGGGTGCGGCACGGACGCCGCGAGCGACTCGCGCACGCTCTCCGGCAGCCCCTGCAGCAGCGGGGTGTCGAAGATGCCGGGGGCGATGGCGACCACCCGGATCAGCGACGGGGCGAATTCGCGGGCGAGCGGCAGGGTCATCGCGGCGACCCCTCCCTTCGACGCCGCGTACGCGGCCTGCCCGATCTGCCCGTCGAAGGCCGCGACCGAGGCCGTGTTGATGATCACGCCGCGCTCGGGGATGCCGGCCGGTGCGCTGGGCGCCGGGATGCCGTCCGGCCCGCCGGGGTTCGACACCGAACTCTCGGCTGCACTGGATCCGGAGCCCGCACCCGCATCCGCGCCGGTGCCCGCGGCGCCGACCGGGTCGGTCGCCTGGATCGCCGCCGCGGCCAGCCGGATCACGTTGAAGGTGCCGGCGAGGTTGATCCGGATCACCCGGTCGAAGTCCTCGAGCGGCAGCGGCCCGTCCCGCCCGACCGTGCGCTGTCCGGGGGCGATGCCCGCGCAGTTCACCACGATCCGCAGTGGGCCGAGCGCGGTCGCGGCGTCGACCGCGGCCTGCACGTCCTCGGCGCGGGTGACGTCCCCGGCCACGAACCGGGCCCGGCCGCCGAGCGCCGCGGCGGCCTCCTCCCCCGGGGAGCCGGGCAGGTCGAGCAGCACGACCGCCGCGCCGGCCGCGGCCAGGGAGCGGGCGGTGGCCAGGCCGAGACCGGATGCCGCACCGGTGACGAGCGCGGAGCATCCGTCGATGCGCATCAGAGCCTCTCGATGATGGTGGCGTTGGCCATGCCGCCGCCCTCGCACATGGTCTGCAGGCCCCACCGCCCGCCGGTGAGTTCGAGATGGTTGAGCAAGGTGCCCAGCAGCCGGGTGCCGGACGAGCCGAGCGCGTGCCCGAGGGCGATGGCGCCGCCGCGCGGGTTGAGGAGGGCCGGGTCGGCGCCCAGCTCGCGCAGCCAGACGAGCGGCACGCTTGCGAACGCCTCGTTGACCTCGTAGGCGTCGAGGTCGTCGATGCCGAGGCCGGAGCGTTCGAGGATGCGCCGGGTCGCCGGGATCACGCCGGTCAGCATGAGCTTCGGGTCGCTCCCGGTGACCGCGAAGCTGTGGAACCGCGCCCGCGGGTTGAGGCCGAGCTGGGCGGCCCGTTTCGCGCTCATGATCAGGGCCGCGGAGGCCCCGTCGGTGAGCGGCGAGGAGTTGCCCGCGGTGATGTGCCAGTCGAGTTTCGGGAACCGGGCGGCGAGCGCGTCGGTGCGGAACGCCGGCGGCAGCGCGGCGAGGGAGTCGAGGGTGGTGCCGGGGCGGATGGTCTCGTCGTCGGTGACGACCCGGCCGTCGGGGAGGGTGGTCGGGCGAAGCTCGCCGTCGAAGTCGCCGCGGTCGGCCGCCGCGGCGGCGAGCCTGTGCGAGCGGGCGGCGAAGGCATCCAGCTCGCCGCGGCCGAGCCGCCATTGTTGGTTGATCAGCTCGGCCGAGACCCCCTGGTTGACCAGACCCTGCGGGTAGCGGGCGTGCATCAGGGTGCCGTGCGGGTCCTGGCCGGGGACCTCGGCGCCGGAGCCCTGCCCCGGCGCCCCGCCGAGCGAGGAGCCCAGCGGCACCCGGCTCATCGATTCGACGCCGCAGGCGATGACCACGTCGCAGCTGCCGGACATGACCGCCTGCGCGGCGAAGGCGGCGGCCTGCTGGCTCGAGCCGCACTGCCGGTCGATGGTGGTGCCCGGCACCGACTCGGGGAACCCCGCGCTCAGCAGGGCCGTGCGCACCACGTTGTAGCTCTGCTCCCCGACCTGGCTGACGCAGCCGCCGATCACATCCTCGACGAGGGCCGGGTCGAGGCCGTTGCGGCTGACCAGCTCGCGCAGCACTCCGGCCAGGAGGTCGGCCGGGTGCACACCCGAGAGGGCACCCCCCGGCTTGCCCCGGCCGGACGCGGTGCGCACGACATCGACGATGACAGCATCATTGCTCATGCCCTCAGCCTAGGCTTCCGCGCCGACGCCGCGGCGACCCCCGCGCGGGCCCCCGCTGCTGACCGCCCCTGGTCGACCTGCCCGGCGGGTGTGGCTAACTCAGGAGTTCTGGGGCGGCATCCGCGCGCCACAGCACTGGTCCGGGGGCGCGGACGCGGCCGCCCCGCAGATCTCCTGAATTAGCCACGGGGGTGGGGGTGGCTGCCCGGGCAGCAGGAGGCGCGGATCGGCGGAGGTCCGGTCAGCCGGAGAGCGCCCACATGGCGACGGCACTGGCCGCGGCCACATTGAGCGAGTCGATGCCGTGCTTCATGGGGATCTGCACGATGCTGTCGGATGCCGCGAGCGCGTCGCCGGTGAGCCCCTCACCCTCCGCGCCGAGCAGCAGGGCCAGCCGCTCGTGCTCGGCGCCGCGGAAGTCACGCAGGCTCACGGCATCCTCGGCCAGCGCGAGCGCTGCCACGTGGAAACCGTGCCGGTCCAGCACCGCGCGGGTGCTCGGCCAGTCGCCGACGCGGGTCCACGGCACCTGCAACACGGTGCCCATCGACACCCGGATCGCCCGGCGGTAGAACGGGTCGGAGCAGCGCGGCGTGACCAGGATCGCATCCGCGCCGATCGCGCCGGCCGAGCGGAAGATCGCGCCGACATTGGTGGGGTCCGACACGTTCTCGAGGATGACGATCCGGCGGGCGCCGGCGAGCAGGACGTCGGGGGCCGGCAATTCGGGCCGGTGCATCGCCGCGATCACTCCGCGGTGCAGGATGTACCCGGTCAGCTCCGCCAGCAACTCGCCCGGGCCGACGAAAACGGGCACGTCGTCGCCGACGAGCGCGCGTGCCTCGTCGACGGTGTTGCCGAGCGCCAGCACCGACCGCGGCCGGTGCCCGGCCCGCAGCGCACGCTCCAGAACTAATGCCGATTCGGCTATATACAGGCCGTGCTCGGTGCCGCGCGCCTTCTTCAGGGCGACGTCGGTCAGATGGGCGTAGTCGACCAGCCTCGGATCGCTGAGGTCGCTGATCTCGATGACGGGCATCCGCAAAGTCTAGCCGGGGGCCGCCGGCCCAGGCCCGACCACCCGACCGTGCACAACTCCTGCACATTCTGCCGGGCCCGACCGGCATCCGCAGGATTCCGCGGAACGCCCCCGCGGCCGGGAGTGAATTGCAGGAGTTATGCACACGGCGTCGGGCACACCCCGGTCGGGACTGGGCGCGACAGCGGGATCCGGCCGGCCGTCCTAGTCGAGGAAGGGGTCGGGCAGGAGCGTGTACTTGGTGGAGAGGTACTCGTGGATGCCCTCGAGCCCGCCCTCGCGGCCGAGGCCGGACTGCTTGACCCCGCCGAACGGCGCCGCCGCGTTGGAGAGCACGCCGACGTTCAGGCCCATCATGCCCGTGTGCAGGCGTTCGATCATCCGGTGCCCGCGGGCCAGGTCCTGGGTGAAGACATAGCCGACCAGCCCGTACTCAGTGTCGTTGGCGAGCCGCACGGCCTCGTCCTCGTCGCCGAACGTGGAGATCGCCAGCACCGGCCCGAAGATCTCTTCACGCAGGATGTCGCTGCCCGGCGCGACGCCCGAGAGCACCGTGGGCTGGTAGAAGGTTCCGTGCCCGGCGATGGCCGACCCGCCGGTCAGCAGTGTCGCCCCCTTGCCGAGCGCGTCCTGCACGAGAGTGTCGGCCTTGTCGATGGCGGCCTGGTTGATCAGCGGGCCGATGGTGACGCCCTCCTCGGTGCCGCGGCCGACCGTGAAGTCGGCGACCGTCTCGGTGACCCGGCGCGCGAATTCGTCGGCGATGGACTCGTGCACGATGAACCGGTTCGCCGCGGTGCAGGCCTGGCCCACGTTGCGGAACTTCGCGGCGATCGCGCCGGCGACGGCCTTGTCGAGGTCGGCGTCTTCGAAGACGACGAACGGGGCGTTGCCGCCGAGCTCCATCGAGGTGCGGAGCACGCCCTGCGCGGACTGCTGGATCAGCTTCTGGCCGACCGGGGTCGACCCGGTGAAGCTGAGCTTGCGCAGGCGCGGGTCGGCGATGATCGGCCCCGACACCGCGGCCGACGTCGAGGTCGTGATCACGTTGACGACGCCGGCCGGCAGGCCGACCTCCTCGAGCAGACGCACGAAGAACAGGGTGGTCAGCGGGGTCAGCTCGGCCGGCTTGATCACGACGGTGCAGCCCGCGGCGAGCGCCGGGGCGATCTTTCGGGTCGCCATCGCGAGCGGGAAGTTCCACGGGGTGATCAGGAAGCACGGTCCGACCGGGTGCTGGGAGACGATCATCCGCCCGGTGCCCTCCGGGTTGGTGCCGTAGCGGCCGGTGACGCGCACGGCCTCCTCGCTGAACCAGCGCAGGAACTCGCCGCCGTAGGCCACCTCGCCGTACGCTTCGGCGAGCGGCTTGCCCATCTCGATGGTCATCAGCAGGGCGAACTCCTGCTTGCGCTCCTGCAGCAGGTCGAAGGCCCGGCGCAGGATCTCCCCGCGAACCCGGGGCGGGGTTGCCGCCCAGCCGGCCTGCGCCGCGACGGCCGCGTCGAGGGCGGCCGCGCCATCCGCGACGCCCGCGTCGGCGATGGTCTTGATTACCTTGCCGGTGGCCGGGTCGTGCACGGTCAGGGTGGCGCCATCGGCGGCCGGCACCCATTTGCCGTTGATGAACAGTTCGTTGGGTACGTGCTGGAGCAGTTCGGCTTCGGTGACATGCGTCATAGGGTCTCCCATACTTGTGTGTGCCCGTCGAGCGACGGTCGAATTCTATCCAAGGCAACGTGCCCGGGGCAGCAGCCCGGGTTCACGCCCAGGGCAACGGCAGGAGCATGCCGGCGGCCATGGCGGTCATCGCCAGCGCCATGCTCACCTGCTGGGTCGCCTCCAGCCTGTCAGCAACACCGGTTCCCCGCCACCCGGCGCGGTGTTTCGCCGCGCGCACCGCGCTGGCCGCCAGGGCGACGGATGCCGCCACCACCAGCCAGCCCAGAAGCACCCCGCCGCCGGTCCACGCCTGCCCGTGCCCGGAGTGCCCGGCCGCGGACACCGCCGCCCCGGCGGCCGACAGCGACGCGCCGGCGGCCGACAGCCCGGGCGCCGACGCGGCGGCCGCCGCATTCGCGCCGTCGGCCGCACCGGTTGCCGTGCCCGGCAGCATCCCGGCCCACATCACGGCCATCAGCAGCAGTGCCGCCGCGTGGTGCGCCGCCGCGACCCGGCTGCGCCGGTCGAGGAGCGCAAGGAGGGCGGCCCCGACCAGCAGTGCGACCCAGGCCAGGGGGCTGAGCAGGTGCGCGTCCGGCAGGACCATGTCGAAGGTGGAGGCCGACATCACCACCATGGCCGGTGCCGCGGCGGCGCTGCGCCCCGGCGTGCGGAGCGCCGCGAGCGCGCAGACGGCAGCGAGGCCGGCCGCCACGGCGGCGGCGGCCAGGCAGACGGAGACCCAGATCGCGCTCATTGAGCACCAAGATAGGCCGGTCCACCCGGTCCGTGTTGATTCTCGGCGCACGGCTGGGGCGGGCCGGCGCACGGCCGCCCGCCGCCGGGGAGGCGGATGCGAGAATGGCGACGTGTCGATGCAACCCAGCCAGGCCGGCGCGAGCGCCGCGCCGCACTCGCAGACCCTCTCCCGCGGCATCCGCGTGCTCGAGATCCTGGCCGACGCCGACTCCCCGCTCACCATCGCCGAGGTTGCCGCCGCCCTCGGCGTGCACCGGTCGATCGCTTACCGGATTCTCCGCACCCTCGAGGACCACGGCGTCGTGGTGCGGAACGCCGCCGGCGCCGTGCGCCTGGGTCCGCGGATGGCCGCGCTCGCCCGCGGGGTGTCCCGCGACCTGCAGGCCGCTGCGCTGCCCGAGTTGACCAGCGTCGCGAACGAGCTCGGGATGACGGCCTTCGTCGCCGTGCTCGACCGGGTCGAGGTCATCACCCTCGTCAGCGTCGAGCCCCGGCAGGCGCACGCGACGGTGGCCCAGCGGCCGGGAACCCGGCATCCGCTCGCCGCCGGTGCTCCGGGGATCGCCATCCAGTCGCTGCTCTCATCGGCCGAGTGGGCCGATCTCGGCGGCGATGCCGGCCGTCGGGCAGAGGCCTCCGCCATCGGCGCCCAGGGCTTCGCGACGAGCCACGACGAGGTCATCCCCGGCCTGGCCTCCGTCGCCGTTCCGCTGCCCATTCCGGGCGAACCGCCCGCCGCCCTCGCCGTGGTCTACCTGGCCGGAGCGGGTGATCCCGCCAAGCTCGGCGCCCGGCTCGGCCTCGCCGCCGCGGCGATCGCGGCACGGATGCGCTAGCCCGGCCACGCGCGCAGGTCACGGTCCGGTGTCGGTCCGGCCCCCGAGCCACACATAATATACGATTTGTGATACGTTCCTCGCAGATCGTGACGCACCATCTGGGCAACGCCCGTGCACCCCCGCTCGACTTCCCCCGCACCGAATACAAGGGAGTATTCCATGGCTTTGACGACCGAACCAACGACGACGACCGCGAAACGACTCGAGGAACGACGCGTCCTCGTCGGCACCATGGTCGGAACCACGATCGAGTGGTACGACTTCTTCATCTACGCGCAGGCCGCCGGCCTCGTGCTCGCCGGCCTCTACTTCGCGCCGCTCGGCAGCGACAACGCCGCGCTCGCCCAGCTCGTGGCCTGGGCCTCGATCGGGATCAGCTTCCTCTTCCGCCCGCTCGGCGCGATCGTCGCCGGGCATCTCGGCGACCGACTCGGCCGCAAGGCGATGCTCGTGGTCACCCTCGTGATGATGGGCGCGTCGACCGTGCTCATCGGCGTACTGCCGACCTACGCGCAGATCGGCGTCGCGGCGCCGCTGCTGCTCATCCTGCTGCGCATCCTGCAGGGCTTCTCCGCCGGCGGCGAGTGGGGCGGCGCCGCACTCATGTCGGTCGAGCACGCGCCGGGCAACAAGCGCGGCTTCTTCGGCGCCTACCCGCAGATCGGCGTGCCGTCCGGCCTCATCCTGGCCACCGGCGTCATGCTCGTCGTGACCAACTCGATGACCGAGGAAGCCTTCCTCGCCTGGGGCTGGCGCATCCCGTTCCTCCTCTCCATCGTCCTGATCGGGATCGGCTACATCATCCGCCGCTCCGTCAACGAGAGCCCGGTCTTCACCGAACTCCAGGAGCGCAAGAAGGAGTCCGCCGCACCGTTGAAGGAACTCTTCGCGCACAACTGGCGCCAGGTCGTGCTCACCGCTCTCATCTTCATCGCCAACAACGCCGCCGGCTACCTGCTGATCGCCTTCTTCTCCTCCTACGCCACGAAGCCGGCCGAGGCCGGCGGCCTGGGCATGGAGCGCTCCCCAGTGCTGCTGGCAAGCACGGTCGCGGCGGTCTTCTGGCTGGCGGCCACGATGTTCGGCGGGATCCTGTCCGACCGGATCGGCCGCATCCGCACCTTCCAGATCGGCTACGCCTGGCTCTTCGCCTGGGCTATCCCGATGTTCCTGCTGATCGACACGAAGAACATCGTCCTGTTCGCGGTCGCCCTGGTCGTGCTCGCGGTCGGCCTCGGCCTGTCCTACGGCCCGCAGGCCGCGCTCTATGCCGAGATGTTCCCGGCCCACGTGCGCTACTCCGGCGTGTCGATCGGCTATGCCCTCGGGGCCATTCTCGGCGGGGCCTTCGCCCCCCTGATCGCCCAGCTGCTGCTCGACGAGACCAGCTGGTCGCCCTCGATCGGCATCTACATCATGGTGCTCGCCGCCATCTCCTTCGCCGCGGTCTCCGTGGTCAAGGAGACGCGCGGGGTGCACCTCGGAGTGTCCGCCCGCGATTAGGGCAGACCGGCAGTGACGCGGGGCAGGGGAACGGCGGAATCGCCGATCCCCTGCCCCGCCGTCATGCCGTCGTTGTGCCGTCGTTGTGCCGTCGTTGTGCCGTCTGCCCGGATCGTATATGATTTGATACATGCCGGTCGAGTCGAGCGGCGGCAATCAGCACCGCAGGCGCCAGCACGAAGAACCAGCACCAGTACCGCAGGCTTTCAACACAGAGGAGTGTGGGATGAGCGACACCATCGCATCCGCCGTCGAGGCGCTCGTCGGTGCCCGGCCCGGCAAGGTCATCGCCGTGCACATCAACTACCCGAGCCGAGCCGCGCAGCGGGGACGGGTCCCGGCCCAGCCGTCGTACTTCCTGAAGCCGGCCAGCTCGCTCGCCCTCCCCGGCCAGATCGAACGCCCGGCCGGCACCGAGCTGCTCGCCTTCGAGGGGGAGATCGCCCTGATCATCGGCCGGACGGCCCGCCGGGTCGACCCCGTCGAGGGCTGGAACGCGGTGGCCGGGGTCACCGCGAGCAACGACTTCGGCGTCTACGACCTGCGTCACGCCGACAAGGGCTCCAACCTCCGTTCCAAGGGCGGCGACGGCTTCACCCCGATCGGGCCGGCCGTGCTGCCGGCCGGCGAGGTCGACCCGGCGGCCCTGCGCATCCGCACCTGGGTCAACGGCGTCCTCGCCCAGGAGGACACCACCGGCACCCTGTATTTCCCGTTCGGCCGGCTCGTCGCCGACCTCTCCCAGCTGATCACCCTCGAACCGGGCGACATCATCCTGACGGGCACCCCCGCCGGCGCCTCGGTGCTGCGGCCGGGCGACGTCGTCGAAGTCGAGGTCGACGCCCCGACCATGCCGACGCCGCTGTCCACAGGCCGGCTCCGCACCGTCGTCGTCGAAGGCACCGTCCCCCTGGCCGGCTACGGCGCCGCACCGCGGGTCGATGACCTGCAGCGCACCGAGGCCTGGGGCTCCCCGGAGGCCGCCGGGCTCGCTCCGGAGGCGCCCGCATTCGTACTCACCGCCACCCTGAAGGAGCGCATCAACAGCGTCGGCACCGCCACCCTGAGCGCCCAGCTGCGCAAACGCGGCTTCAACAACGTGTCGATCGACGGCCTCCGCTCGACCCGGCCCGAGGCCCGCCTCGTCGGCCGGGCGCGCACCCTTCGCTACCTGCCGAACCGGGAAGACCTGTTCGAGTCCCACGGCGGCGGCTACAACGCCCAGAAACGCGCCTTCGATTCGCTCGGGCCGGACGACGTGATCGTGATGGAGGCCCGCGGCGAGCGCGGCACCGGCACTGTCGGCGACATCCTCGCCCTGCGCGCCCAGGTTCGCGGCGCGGCCGGGATCGTGACGGATGGCGGCGTGCGCGACCTCGCGGCCGTCACCGCGCTCTCCATCCCCACCTATCATTCCGGCGGGCACCCGGCCGTGCTCGGCCGTCGCCACGTGCCATGGGACACCGACCTGGCAATCGCCTGCGGCGGCGCCGCCGTGGTGCCGGGCGACGTGATCGTCGGCGACGCTGACGGCGTTCTCGTCATCCCGCCGCACCTGGTCGAGGAGGTCGTCGCCTCCGCCATCGCGCAGGAACGCGAGGAGGCCTTCATCGCCGAGATGGTCGCCGCCGGCCATGGCGTCGACGGGCTGTACCCGATGAACGCGGACTGGAAGGCCCGCTACCGGAACTGGCAGGAAGAGAAGTGATGACGGTTTCCCCGGGCGCGGCCACCGACGGCCTGAGCAAGGCACAGCTGGCCCACCAATGGATCAGGTCGCGGATCAGCGACGGAACCTACAGCCCCGGCTACCGCCTGGTGCTCGGCCAGATCGCCCGCGAACTCGACGTCAGCGCGGTTCCCGTGCGGGAGGCAATCCGCCTGCTCGAGGCGGAGGGTCTGGTCACCTTCGAGCGCAACATCGGCGCGCAGGTCGCGATGCTCGACGCCACCGAGTACGTGCACACCATGCAGACGCTCAGCCTGGTCGAGGGCTATGCCACGGCGCTCTCTGCGCCCGTGCTCGACGCGGACACGCTCGAACGCGCCAGGCGGATCAACGCGGAGATGGCCGACTGCCTCGACCATTTCGACCCGGTCAGCTTCACCAGGCTCAACCTCGAGTTCCACTCCACCCTGTTCGAGGCCTGCCCCAACCCGCACCTGCTCGACCTCGTGCACCGCGGCTGGAGCCGGCTGAGCGCCCTCCGCGACTCCATCTTCAGCTTCGTGCCCGGCCGCGCCCACGAATCCGTCGCCGAACACACCGCGCTGCTCGACCTGATCGAGAACGGCGCGGACGCCCTGCAGGTCGAGCTCGCCGCCCGCAACCACCGCCTCGGCACACTCGACGCCTTCCTCGCCCGCCAGCACGCCCCCTCCGCCCCCTAACAGCCGCAACTGTTCCCGTACCGGACAACTGTTGCCCGCACACCGGGAACATTCGTCCGATTCGGTAACAGTCGCGAACGCATCCGTTGCCCTCGAAAGGAAGAACAATGAAGTTCCGCAGCGACCCCAGCCAGATCAGAGGCTCCATCGCGCCCCTCATGACGCCGTTCACGGCCGACGGCGCGCTCGACCATGCCGGCCTGGCCAACCTCGTCAACTGGCAGCTGGCCTCCGGCACCCACGGCATCTCGCTCGGCGGGTCGACCGGGGAACCGAGCTCGCAGAGCATTGCCGAACGCGCCGCCGCGATCCGCACCGTGGCCGAGACCATCGGTGACCGGGTCCCGTTCATGCCCGGCACCGGCTCGGCGAAACTCGACGAGACCCTCGAGCTGACCGCCGCCGCGCGGGACGCCGGCGTGGACGCCGCTCTGATCATCACCCCGTACTACGCCCGGCCCACCCAGGAGGCCCTCTACGTCTGGTACAAGACCGTGGCCGAAGAGTTCCCCGACCTGCCGATCGTGGCCTACAACGTGCCCAGCCGCACCGCCGTGGACATCGCCCCGGAGACCATCGCCCGGCTCTACCGCGACTTCGACAACTTCGTCGGGGTCAAGGAGACCACCAAGGACTTCGAGCACTTCTCCCGGGTGCTGCACCTCTGCGGAAAGGAACTCCTGGTCTGGAGCGGAATCGAACTGCTCTGCCTGCCGCTGCTCGCGCTCGGCGGAGTCGGCCTGATCAGCGCCACCTCCAACATCGCCCCCGTCGCCCACGTCGAGCTGTACGACGCGTGGATGGCCGGCGACCTCGCCCGGGCACGGGAGATCCACTACGGCCTGCACCCCCTCGTCGACCTGCTCTTCGTCGAAACCAACCCGGCACCGGGCAAGTGGGTGCTCGAACAGCGCGGCCTGATCGCCTCCGGGTTCGTGCGCCCGCCGCTGATCACCCCCACCGATGCCGGCCTCGTCACCATGAAGAAGTTCCTGGCCGCCGGCGAAGCCTACCTCTCCCCCGTCGACGGTTTCACGATCGACGGCAACACCCCGGCAGGAGCCTGACCATGACAACGACCGACACCACCGCGACCACCGGCTCCAGCACGGCCGGCCACTTCGTCCCCGAGAACCTGCCGACCCGCATCCAGCACTACATCGGCGGCCACTTCGTCGACAGCGTCTCCGGCAAGACCTTCGACGTGCTCGACCCGGTCTCCAACCAGACCTACGCCACCGCCGCCGCCGGCCAGCAGGAGGACATCGACCTGGCCGTGGCCGCCGCCACGGAGGCCTTCGAGAACGGGCCGTGGCCGGGCATGAAGCCGCGCGAGCGCTCCCGCATCCTGAACCGGATCGCCGACGCGATCGAAGCGCAGGATGCCCGCCTCGCCGAACTGGAAACCTTCGACACCGGTCTGCCGATCACCCAGGCCCTCGGCCAGGCAAACCGGGCGGCCGAGAACTTCCGCTTCTTCGCCGACCTGATCGTGGCGCAGGCCGACGACACCTACAAGGTGCCCGGCAGCCAGATCAACTACGTCAACCGCAAGCCGGTCGGCGTCGCCGGGCTGATCACCCCGTGGAACACCCCGTTCATGCTGGAGAGCTGGAAGCTCGCCCCGGCGCTGGCCTCCGGCTGCACCGTCGTGCTCAAGCCGGCCGAGTTCACGCCGCTCTCGGCCAGCCTGTGGGCCGGGATCTTCTCCGCCGCCGGGCTGCCCGACGGGGTCTTCAACCTGGTCAACGGCATCGGCGAGGAGGCCGGCGACGCGCTGGTCAAGCATCCGGGCGTCCCCCTCATCTCGTTCACCGGCGAGACCACGACCGGCCAGACCATCTACCGCAACTGCGCCGCCAACCTCAAGGGCATGTCGATGGAACTCGGCGGCAAGTCCCCCGCCATCGTCTTCGCCGACGCCGACCTCGACGCCGCGATCGACTCGACCCTGTTCGGCGTCTTCTCGCTCAACGGCGAACGCTGCACCGCCGGCAGCCGGATCCTGGTCGAACGCACCGTCTACGACGACTTCTGCGCCCGCTACGCCGCCCGCGCCCGGAACATCGTCGTCGGCGACCCGCACGACCCGAAGACCGAGGTCGGCGCGCTCGTTCACCCCGAGCACTACGCCAAGGTGATGAGCTACGTCGAGATCGGCAAGACCGAGGGCCGCCTGCTCGCCGGCGGCGGCCGCCCGGCGCACCTGGCCGAGGGCAATTACGTGTCGCCGACCGTGTTCGCGGATGTCCCGCCCACGGCCCGCATCTTCCAGGAGGAGATCTTCGGCCCGGTGGTGTCGATCACCCCGTTCGACACCGATGAGGAGGCCCTGGCGCTGGCCAACGGGGTGAAATACGGCCTCGCCGCGTACCTCTGGACCGGCAACCTCACCCGGGCGCACACCTTCGCCCAGGCGATCGAGGCCGGCATGGTCTGGCTCAACTCGCACAATGTGCGCGACCTCCGCACCCCGTTCGGCGGGGTCAAGGCCTCGGGACTGGGCCACGAGGGCGGCTACCGTTCGATCGATTTCTACACCGACCAGCAGGCCGTGCACATCACCCTCGGTGCCGTGCACACCGCCCGCTTCGGCGCCGCCTGACCTGGATCTCGACAGGCTCGATCACCGGCGGCTGAGCACGTCACCGGTGGTCGAGCCCGTCGAGACCACAACCACTGACACTCAATGAGGAGGACCCCATGACCACCACCCCCATGACCACCACCCCCATCCCCACCCCCGCGGCCACCCCGCCCGACATCCTGCGCTGCGCCTACATGGACCTCGTCGTCACCGACCTGGCCGCCTCCCGCGAGTTCTACGTGGACATCCTCGGCCTCGTCGTGACGGAGGAGAACGACACCGAGATCTACCTGCGCAGCTTCGAGGAATTCATCCACCACAACCTGGTGCTGCGCCAGGGACCGGTCGCAGCGGTCTCCGCGTTCGCGTTCCGGGTGCGCTCCCCCCTCGACGTGGACCTCGCCGAGGCGTACTACCGCGAGCTCGGCTGCCGCACCGAGCGCCGCGCGAACGGCTTCGTCACGGGGATCGGCGACTCCGTGCGCGTCGAAGACCCGCTCGGCTTCCCCTACGAGTTCTTCTTCGACACCGAGCACGTGGAACGCCTCGCCTGGCGCTACGACCTGCAGGGTCCGGGCGCGCTCGTGCGCCTGGACCACTTCAACCAGGTCACCCCCGACGTCGGCCTCGGCCGCGGCTACCTGGAGGACCTCGGCTTCCGGGTCACCGAGGACATCCAGGACGCGGACGGCGTCACCTACGCGGCCTGGCTGCGCCGCAAGGACACCGTGCACGACACCGCCCTGACCGGCGGCAACGGCCCGCGGATGCACCACATCGCCTTCTCCACGCACGAGAAGCACAACATCATCTACATCTGCGACAAGCTCGGCGCGCTGCGCAAGTCCGACCTGATCGAGCGCGGCCCGGGCCGGCACGGCGTGTCCAACGCGTTCTACCTCTACCTGCGCGACCCCGACGGCCACCGGGTCGAGATCTACACCCAGGACTACTACACCGGCGACCCCGACAACCCGGTCGTCACCTGGGACGTGCACGACAACCAGCGCCGCGACTGGTGGGGCAACCCGGTGGTGCCGAGCTGGTACACGGATGCCTCCCTCGTGCTCGACCTCGACGGCACCCCCCAGCCCGTGATCGAACGCACCCAGTCGAGCGAGATGGCCGTGACCGTCGGCGCCGACGGCTTCTCCTACACCCGCAAGGGCGAGGAGATGCCCGAATACAAGCTCGGCCACCAGCTCTAACCGCCCGGGCGGCCCCGCTTTCCGTTCCCGTTCCGGTCGAGGGCACTCCCGACCGGAACGGGGGCTCAGGTCAGGTGGCGTGCAGTTCGCCGCGCACGATGGAGTCGCCGGAGTGGGCCGGGTCGCCGTTGTCCGGTTCGGCGGACACGTCGACGAGCGGGTACTGGGCCAGGTCGAGCCCGTCGGGGATCGAGAACCGGCCGGTGGCGCCGTCGAGCAGCCCGATGCTGACCAGGCCGGAGGCATCCGCCTTGATCAGCCACACCTCGCGCAGGGGCGCGCTGCCCGTCGCCCCGGTGAGGTCGACCACCACCTCCCGGTGGCCGTCGGCGGCCTTCTCCACGTAGGCGGTGCCGCCGGCCTTCCAGCCGGGGAACGGGTCCAGTTTCGCTTCGGCGATCTTCGCTTCGACGACGGGGGGCGCGGTGTCCCGCCGCAGCGACTCCCACCAGATCCCGCCGCCGAGGCCGCCGACCAGGCCGACGATCCCGGCCGCGACGGTCAGCGGCAGCCAGAACCGGGCGCGGCGCGACCGACCGCGGCCGTCGATCCGGGCGACCGGCGCGAGTCCGACCGGAGGCGCCGGCTCCACGGGAGCCGGACCGGCAGCACCGCCTGGCGCGAGCACCGCGGCATCCGTCACCGGCGCCGTGCTTGCCGGCCCCGTGCTTGCCGGCCCCGCACTCGCCGGAAAGTCGGAACGCCGCGGAGTGCCCGCGACCGCGTCGGACAGCCCGAGGGCGGAGTGGATGCGGCCCCAGACGGCGTCGCCCGGCTCGATGAGTTCCACGTCGCGCGCCGCGCGGCCGACCGCGATGGTGTGCTGCAGGGAGATCAGTTCGAGCGAGCACTCCGGGCATTCGGCCAGGTGGAGGTGCTCCAGTTCGGTGAGGTCGAGCTCCGCCATCGCTATGAGCGCGAGATCGTCCCGGTCAATGTGTGTCATCGTTCGCCTCCAATCTGGTGCGCAACCTGGTCAGGCTTCGTCTGATGTGACTCTTCACGGTGCCGAGGGGCAATCCGAGGCTATCGGCGATCTGCGCGTGCGTCAGGTCATCGTAGAAGGCCAGCTGCATCACACGCTGCGGCACCGGTTCGAGGCGTTGCAACTCCTCGCTGATCAGCAGCCGGTCGGCGACGTCGGCCGATTCGTCGGGGTGGCTGAACTGGAGTTCCCCCATCACGGCCGCCTCGATCCGGCGGCGGCGGGAACGGGCTTCATGCGCGTCGGCCACCGCGTGCCGGGTGATGCCGACGAGCCAGGCCGGAAGCCGGGCGCGGGAAGGGTCGAAGCCGGTCCGGCCGTTCCAGGCCGAGATGAAGACCTTCTGGGTCACGTCCTCCGCCTCGCCATGGTCGCCGAGCGAGCGCATAGCGATGGTGTGCACGAGCGCCGCCCAGCGGGCGTACGCCTCGGCGAGCGCACGTTCGTCCCCAGCGCGGAAGGCGGTGGCCAGCCGTGCGTGGTCGTCCGCATCGGTGATTGCGCTCACCACACTGGGGTGCCTCCCGGTCGAATGCCGCGGCGACTGGTCGTACACCTCAGGCCTCCCCGCGAAGGACGCCTCGACCACCGTCGACCTCAGCATAGCCACACCTTCTCACTGTGGGATGGATCGTCATCATGGGAGCGGATCCGCCGAGACGATCACGTTGGAAAGGTAGCGCTTCGCCTCGTAGTCGAATTCGCCGCCGCAGGTCACGAGTGTCAGCCGGGAGGCACCCGACCGGTCGAAGACACTGGCCCACGGGACATCCGGTTTGAGGATCGATTGCACCCCGGTGACCGAGTAGCCCCGCTCCGACCCGTCGCTGAGCGTCAGCACGACCCTTGTTCCGGCACTCGCCGAGGCGAGCCGGGCGAACGGGCCGATGTCGTAGACGAGCGAGTCGACATGGGCGGCGATCACGGTCGCCCCGGCCGGGCTGGCCGGAGACGGGCCGAACCGGTACCAGGCGGCCACGGCGGGGTTCTTCGGCAGTTCCATGACGTTCTCCGCGGTCTGACCGACCGCCTCGACCGCCATGTCGATGCCCAGGGCCTCCACCCGGATCCGCACGGGGGCGAGCGAGGCCGGGACCTGGTTGGCGCTCAGGGCCGCGCTCACCGTCGGCACTGTCACCTCGGGGGCCGGCGCGGGGGCCGGCTGGGGCGCCGGAATCACGGATGCCGGCGCCGGCGCGGCCGTCGCCGGTGGGGATGCCGCTGGGGCCTGAGTCCCGGAGCATCCGCCGAGCAGAACGAGAGCCACAGCGAGCATCCCGATTGCGCCCACTGTGGCCCTCATCTTGCGCCCCCCGCTAGCGTCGCGCGGCGGCGCGACGCAGTCCCAGAACCGACGCCGTGCCGAGCGCGAGCAGCAGGGCGGCGAATCCGCCGAGCCACAGCCCGGTAGTGTCAGCGGGCTTGTTCGTGGCGACCAGGCCGGCCTCCCCGGCGGGGATGCTGCCGGGGTTCGAGTGCAGTCCGGCGATCGTCTGCACGCCGAGGGCCAGGTTCTTGTCGGTCAGGCTGCCCCACGCGTAGACGATCGTGTTCGTGCCCTCAGCGACATTGACGTCCGCCGGTCCGATCACCGGGGCCGTCGTGCCCGTTGCGGCGACCGCCGCCGAGATGGTGCCGGACGGGAGGTTCAGCACCGATTCCTTCGGGTTGACCAGGTTGGTGATGGCTGCGGCGCCGTTGGCGAGCACGTCGACCGCGAGTGCGGCCGCCACGTGCCGCACGGTCAGCCGACCCTGGCCGGCCTCCAGCTTGCCGATGTCGTTGGTGAAGAGCGTCGCGGTGGGCTTGCCGGCGGCGTCGAGGTGGGCGACGGCGGTGTAGTCCTTGCCCGCTTCGAGAGGGAGGTCGACCGGGCCGATCGCCGGCTTGCTCGCGTCGGCCGCGTCCGAGGCCGTGATCGCCACCGTGTAGGTGCCCGCCGGCAGGTCGAGCGGACCGGCCAGGTCGCCCGGCTTGAAGTTGTCGAGCGTGAGCTTGTTGTTCACGTACACGTCGACGGTCAGGCCGGGAACGCCGTGGAAGACGGACAGTTTGGCGACGGGGTCGGCGGCCTGCGCCGGCGCGAGGCCGGCGAGGGCGACGAAGGCGCCGAGCGAGACCGCCGTCAAGCCGATCGTAAGGGACTTGTGCATCATTTCCTCCTGGTGCTGTCTGTGGTTGGTCACCGCGGTGACTGTTCCCCGCGGTGTGTGCCGGGGCACTCTTGCCAACTACTTCCGCCGCAGGCCCCTGATCGGATGCACTCGAACGTGATTTCTTTCGCGCGGACGCACGGACACGGCGGCGCGGACACGGCGGCGCGGACACGGCGAGGGCCGCACGTCAGCTGTCGCTGCGCGTGCGGCCCTCGAGGTGCGGACGAAGCCCCGTCGATCAATTCGACCGGGAGTCGTCAGTGGCGATCCTTACTTGTGGTGGTGTCCGCCCCCGGTGAGGTCGACCGTCTGCACGGCGAACGCGAGGTTGCCGGCAGCCAGGCTGCCCCAGGCGTAGACGATCGTGTTCGTGCGCTTGGCGATCTCGACGTCGGTCGGCCCGATCAGCGGGTCGGTCGTTCCGGTCGCGGCCACCACGGCGGAGATTGTGCCGACCGGCAGGGTCAGCTCTTCCTCGTCGGGGTTGGTCAGGTCGGTCACCGCGGCGACATCGTCCGCGAGCACGTCCACGGAGGGTGCGGCGGCGATGTGCCGCACGGTGAGGCGCCCGTTGCCCTTGCCGACCTTGTCCGGGTTGTTGGTGAACAGGGTGGCGCTGGGGTCACCCGCTTCGGTGAGGTGCGCTGCGACCGTGTAGTTGTCGCCTGCCTCCAGCGCCAGGTCGACCGGACCGATCGCCGGGTTGCTGGCGTCCTTCGCATCGGCGGCCGTGATGGCAACCGAGTAGGTCCCGGCGTCGAGGGTGAGGGTGTCGGAGAACGAGCCCGGCTTGAAGTTGTCCAGGGTGAGCTTGCCGTCGACGTAGACATCAACGGTCAGGCCCGGAACCCCGTGGAAGACGGTGAGTTCCGCGGTGCCTCCGTCGGAGTGATGCCCGTCGCCACCGTGGTATTCGCCGGCGCTGGCCGGCAGGATTCCTGCGAGAGCGACGAGTAGGCCGGCTGCGGTCCCAATTGCGATGGTCCTGTGCATAGTTACCTCCTGCATTTCGTTGGACGGGAGGCCGCGTTGCCTCCCGCTACCAATTCCAGCAAAAGGGTGGTTTTGGATGCAACCCTTCAAGAAAAGTTTGACAAAACCCCCCGAATAGGGGGAAGCGTCAGGAAAGGAAGTCCAGGGCCGCCTGCTTGAACTCGCGGGAGGTGAGGGAATTCACGTGATCGCGCCCGGGCAGCTCCCGGTAGGCGGAGCCGCGGGCGCGGGCCAGCTCGGCCACTCCCTCCGGGATCGGGTCGGCACCGCCCGCCACATACAGCACGGGGATGCCCGGCGGCAAGTCGAGTTCCGCCCCGGCGAATCCCTCCACGCAGGCCAGCAGTGCCGCCAGGTCTCCTCCCGCGGCGACCGCGGCGGCGAGCACGGGCCCGAGCACGGACGAGACCACCGGATCGGCCGGGGCCTGGCCGGCCAGCAGCCCGGCCAGCGTCGCCGGGCCGACGGACTCGAACAGTTCGACCGGCCCCGCGCCGCCGAGCACCAGGCGGCTCACCCGTTCCGGTGCCAGCCGGGCGAGCGCAGCCGCGACCCGGGACCCCATCGAATAGGCCACCACGTCGACGTGGTCAAGGCCGAGCGCGTCGAGCACGACGACGAGGTCGGCCGCGAGCTGCCGGGGAGCGTAGTCGGCGGCCCGGTGCGGTTTGTCGCTTCGACCGTGGCCGCGGAGGTCGGGCGCGACCACGCCACGTCCGGCTTCCTCGAGGAAGCGCACCCAGCCGGTGCCGGTCCAGCTGAGCCTGGCGGTCGACGCGAACCCGTGCACGAGCAGGATCGGGCGGTCCCCCGGCACGAAGTCATAGGCGATCCGCACGCCGTCGAGGCGCCGCGCGAAGGAGTCCAGCACGGGCGCGGGCCGGGGCCCCACCTAGGCGACCACGTCTGAGGCGGCCAGGACGGCCCCCGCGTATGCCAGTTCGGCGAGGGCAGCCTCGCTGGCCTCCGGGTTGACCCCGGCGATCAGGTCGGTGAGCACGCGCAGGTGCTGGCCGTGTTCGAGGGCGTCGAGCCCGCTCGCCCGCACACAGTGGTCGGTGGCCAGGCCAACGATGTCGACATCCGTCACACCGTTCGTGATCAGCAGTTCGCCGGTTTTGTCGCCGCCCTCTGAGACGCCGTCGAAGATGGAGTAGCCGACCTCCCCCTGTCCCTTGCGAATGTGGATGGTGTGTTCCGGCAGCGTGAGCGCCGGGTTGTACTCGGCGCCTGGGGTGCCCGCCACGCAGTGCACCGGCCAGCTCTCGGAGTAGTCGGGTTCGCCGGACAAAGCGAAGTGGCCGCCGTTGTCGCTGTCGGGGTCGTGCCAGTCCCGGGAGGCGAAGACGCACGCGTAGGCGTTCTGGTGTTGCGCCAGGAGAGCGCTCACCCCGGCGGCAACGGCGGAACCGCCCGCAACTTCAAGCGCGCCACCCTCTGTGAAGTCATTCTGGACGTCGATGATGAACAGTGCCCGTGTCACAGGTGGCTCCTTCGCTCGCCGGATGGGATCAGGTGTTCGACAGGTTGTCACCGCAACGATAGAAACCGGCGGTGAGGGTGTCGATCGCCTGCTTCGCATTATCGCCCACATCCCCGAGCGCGTAAACGGCGAAGGTGAGCGGCGTGCCGTCCGCTGCGTGGATGACGCCGGCCAGGGTGTAGCCGGTGTCGATCCAACCGGTCTTGGCGAAGACGGAACCGTCCGCGACGGCGTTGTCCCCCGTGAACCGGTCGCTGTAGGACAGCGACCCGCTGTCGCCGCCGGCGACGGGCAAGCCGTCGAAGATGACGCCGAGGTTGCCCTCCCTGGCGTTGATCTTGACGAACAGTTTCGTCAGGTAGGACGGCGGAACGGCGTTGTTGTCGCTCAAGCCGGAGCCGTCGGCGATGAGGATGCCGGCCGTGTCGATGCCGTACGGGGCGAGCCCGGCGAGGGTGGATTTCTGCAACGCCCCGAAGGTGCTCCCAGCCCCGGATTTCACCGCGACGAGCCGGGCGAGCATCTCGGCGAGCGCGTTGTCCGACACGATCAGCGCCTGTTTGATCAGGGTGGACACCGGCTGGGACTGCACCGAGGCGAGTTCTGCGGCGCCCGCCGGTGCCGTGCCGCGGCTGACCTCCACATTGCCGCCGAGCGCGTCGGCGAACGCTTGCCCGGCGCGCCCTATCGGGTCGCTACTGCGGGCGGAGGTGCTGCTTCCCGGGTTGTCCCGGTCTCCGTCGACCTGCAGGGCCGTGATCTCGGGCATGTACCCGTCGCCGAGTTCCTTCCGGTTCCAGCTCGGGTCCCAGCTGGGGTCTCCGAAGGAGGAAGAGTCGAGCACGAGCCGGGTGATCGGCGGATGCGCCGGGTCGGCCGTCCACGCGGCGATGGTCTTCGCGGCCAGGTCGTCGAGGTGCGCGGCGCCGGTGTACACCGATTCTTCGCCGGTCGGGGTGCGGGATAGCGTGAGGTCTCCCCCACCGACCAGCACGACCGTTCCCGCTTCGCTGCCGGCGACCACGGTCGTCGTGGCCCGGTAGTCGGGGCCGAGCACGCTCAGCGCGGCCGCCGAGGTCAGCACTTTGAGCACGCTCGCGGTGCGGGACGGCGTGTTGCCGCCGCGGTCGAAGAGGACTTCGCCGGTGCTGGCGTTGACCACCTGGGCCTGGAAGTTAGCGAGCCGGGGGTCGGCGGCGAGGCCGGCCACCGAGCAGGTGCGGAGACGGCTGGCGGTGGTGGCGTCGGCCGGGGCGGGCCGGGGCGGCGGGGCCGTCGGGGTGGGGCTGGGGGTGGCGGCCCGGGCACGGAGGGCTGCGGGAGCGCTGGCCGGGATGGTCGATGCTCCCGCGACGACGGCCCCGGTGCCGAGGAGGGCGAACAGCGCCGCACCGGCGGTGATCAGCGCCAGCGTGCGGTGCCGGGCGATGAAGGCTGCGATGCCGGGGCGCGGGGTGTCCTGTTCTTCCACCCGTGTACTGTACCTGCCGTCGATGTGAGGCCACCTCGACTTGGCAGCGCGGGGAGCTCGCCGCCTCAGGGCCGGACGACGGCGCTTCCCGTGCGACGCAGCGCGAGCCAGCGCTCCAGCTCGACCGCGGGCACCGGCCGGGAGAGGTGGAAGCCCTGCGCCTGGTCGCAGCCGTAGCGGTTGAGTTCCTCATAGGCGACCCCGTCCTCGACGCCTTCGGCGACCATGGCCAGGCCCAGGCTATGGGCCAGCACGACGGCCGAGGCCACCAGGGCGGCCGCCCTCGCGTCGTCGGCCATCGGCTGCACGAACGAGCGGTCGAGTTTGAGCTCGTCGATCGGGAGATCCCGCAGGTAGGCGAGTGAGCTGTAGCCGGTTCCGAAGTCGTCGACGGCGATCCGGATCCCCGTGTTCCGCAGCCGGCTCAGGATGTCGTGAGCCCGTTCACGGTCACTCATCAGGAATTCCTCGGTGATCTCGAGCAGCAGCGCGGACGTCGGCAGGCCGCGGGCATCGATCATCGCCCCGATCCGTTCGGGAAGTTCGACGTCGATCAGGGCGCTCGCCGAGAGGTTCACCGCCACGGTGAGCGGTTGGCCGTGCCGCACCCACCTGGCCGCCTGGTCCAGCGCCTTCGCGAGCACGACCTGGGTCAGCGGATGCATCAGCCCGGACTCTTCTACCAGGTCGAGGAACTGATCGGGCTCCAGCAGGCCGCGGCTCGGATGGTTCCAGCGCACCAGTGCCTCTACGCCGTGCACTTCGCCGGTGGCCAGGTGCACCTTGGGTTGGTAGTACAGCTCGATCTGGTCGTCCTGAAGGGCCACCCGCAGTTCCTGCAGGGTGCGGAGCCGGTTCTCGCCGTGGCTGTCGTCCACGCTCCGGTACACCCGGTGACCGGTGCGTTGCGCCTTGGCCTTGTACATGGCCATGTCGGCCTTGCGCAGCAGGCTGGTCAGGTCCTCGCCCTGCTCGGGGAAGAGGGCTATCCCGATGCTCACGCTGGTCTGCAGGGCGATACCCTCCAGGGTGAACGGCACGGCCAGTTCGGTCCGGATGCCCGCCGCCATCGTCTCCGCCTTCTCGCGACCGGCGTCGTCGAGCAGGATCGCGAATTCGTCGCCGCCCAGCCGGGCCAGCAGGTCCCGGGGCCGGAGCCGCGCGGACAGGCGGTGTCCGATCTGCACGAGCAGTTCGTCGCCGACGTTGTGGCCCAGGCTGTCGTTCACCTCTTTGAACCGGTCGAGGTCGAGGAGGAGCAGCGCTCGTCTCCCGCCGGCGCCGAGGGCCAGGCTCAGCTGGACATCCGTGTATAACGCCCGGCGGTTGGGAAGCCCGGTCAGGTCGTCGGTGCGCGCCAGGCGGCGGAGATCGGACATCCGCCCGAGTTCCCGGAACGCCAGGACCGTGCGCAGTGAGGCCAGGAGCAGGGTGGCGGTCGCCAGATTGATCGCCAGGTCCGATACGGGCACCCTGCTGGCCAGCACAAGCACGCCCAGCCCGGCCGCGGTGGACAACGCCGGCAGTGCGAGCGTCCACAGGCGGGTCGGACGCGCGCCCGGCTCCGGCCCGCTCGACTCGAGGGCCCAGATGGCGACCAGGGCGAGCCCGCAGGCCCAGCCTGCGTCCAGCAGAGTGCCGACCTGGTAGCCACCGGTGACATCCACGACGGCGAAGGCCACGTCGGAGGCGGCGAAAACCAGGAGCCCGCAGACCAGCATGACCCAGTGACGTCCGGCCGTGAGGATTCGGGACCCGGCGATGCCGGCCACGACGGCGACAACCATCAGGTCCAGCCAGGGGTAGCCACGGTCATCACGGACTGCACGGTCACCGGGCCGGTCAACGCCGCCGTGAACACGGGACTCAGCACGGCCGCCAGCATGGCCGCGGCGCCCAGCGCGCCCACCGAGCCGTCAAGAGTCACCGCCAGGGAGAGTCCGCGCAGCTGCCGGTGGATCAGGAAGGCGAGGGCGGTCAAGAGCAACTGCGCCCGCGCCTTCCGGGCCCGGGCGATGGCCCTCCAGCACACTCCGACGGGAACCGTGTTGGCCAGGAGCCCGACCCAGTCGTCGGTCAGGGCTCGGATGCCCTCCGCACCGTGCAGCGCCAGGCTCAGGGTGTAGACGGCGAGGACGAGCAGCATCGCCGCGACGAGCCAGAGGTCCGCGCGGTTGGGCGCGCCGGGCAAGCCGTCCTGGCTGGTCGCGCGATCGGCTCGCATCATGAGGCTCCCTTGGTTTTCCACGCTAGCGGAGCCGGGCCACCATTCCCCGGGCGGGCCAGGCTGCGGGCCAACCCAAAACTGGGGACAGAGGGCCCCGACCGACAGCGTTCGATCCCGGTCAGGCCGTGGCCACTGCCGCGCGCCGCGAAACCAGCCATGCAGCCAGGTCGGCCGCGGGGAGCGGGCGGGCCATGTGGAAGCCCTGCGCCTGATCGCACCCGTATCGCACGAGTTCGTCGTAGGCCACGGCATCCTCCACTCCCTCGGCGACGGCGCTCATGCCCAGGCTGTGGGCGAGGTCGACGATGGAGGAGACGAGCGCGGCGGCGCGCGCGTCGTCGGCCATCGGGAAGATGAAGGAGCGGTCCAGCTTGAGCTCGTCGATGGGCAGGTCGCGCAGGTAGGCGAGGGAGCTGTAGCCGGTACCGAAGTCGTCGACGGCGATCCGGATTCCCGTCTCCCGCAACTGGGTGAGGATGTCCCTCGCCCGTTCCCGGTCTGCCATCAGGAACTCCTCGGTGATCTCCAGTGTCAGGGCGGAGGCCGGCAGGTGCCGGGACGAGAGCATGGCACCAACCCGCGCCGGCAGTTCGGCGTCGAGCAGGGAACGCGCCGAGAGATTCACCGCGACCGCGAGCGGATGACCCTCGGCCCGCCAGAGCGCGGCCTGGTCCAGGGCCTTGTCGAGCACCGTGTGCGTCATGGCGTGCATCAACCCGGATTCCTCGACGAGGTCGAGGAACTGCCCCGGCTGAAGCAGGCCGCGGGCCGGGTGCTGCCAGCGCACGAGCGCTTCGACGCAGTTCACCTGCCCGGTGGGCAGGTCGATCTTCGGCTGGTAGTGCAGCACCAGCTGGTCCTCGCGAAGTGCCTCGCGCAGCTCCTGCACCGTGCGCAGCCGGGAGTCCCCGTGGCTGTCGTCGGAGCTGCGGTAGACATGATGCCCGGTTCCGCCGGCCTTGGCCTTGTACATGGCCATGTCGGCCTTCCGCAGCAGCCCGGTCAGGTTGTCGCTCTGGTCGGGGTAGAGCGCGATCCCGACCGAGACGCTGGTCTGCAGGGAGATCCCGGCGAGGGTGAACGGTTCGGCCAGGGCCGCCTGTACCGTCGCCGCGACGGCCTCCGCCTCGGTCGCGCCGGCGTCGTCGAGGAGGATGGCGAATTCGTCTCCGCCGAGGCGTGCCAGCAGGTCCCGGGGCCGCAATTGGTCGGCCAGGCGACGCCCGACCTGCACGAGCAGCTCGTCGCCGACATCGTGGCCGAGGCCGTCGTTGACTTCCTTGAACCGGTCCAGGTCGAGCAGCATCAGTGCGCTTCGCGGTCCTCCTGCTCCGAGGCGCATGGGCACGTCGAGGTAGAGGGCCCGCCGGTTGGGCAGCCCGGTGAGGTCGTCGGTGCGCGCCTGGCGGCGGAGGTCGGCCATCCGGCCGAGATCCCGGAACGCGACGGCCGTGCGCAGGCTCGCCCCGGCGAGGGTCGCGGTCGCCAGCACGACGGCGAGGATGGAGAGCCTCACCTGGGTGCCCAGCACGAGCACCAGCACCCCGGCGGCCGTGGCCACCACGGGCACGATCAGGGAGAGGGCGCCGGTCAGCCGGCGGCCGACCTCCCCCGGAGGTCGGGTGAGACCGTCCACCCAAAGGGCGATCAGGGTGAGGCCGACGGCCCACCCGCCGTCCAGCACCGTGCCGATCGCGTAGCTGTCACCGGCGATCTGCTCCGCGTAGGTCACGTCGGTGGCGGCGAAGACCAGCAGGCCGGCGACGAGGATGCCCCAGCGGCCGCCGACGTCCAGCCCCCGGGCGGAGGCGACTCCGACCACGGCGGCGACCAGCACGAGGTCGAACAGGGGGGAGGCGGTCGCAACAGCCGTGGCGAGGGTGAGTTCACCGGTCTGGGCGGCGAGGAGGATCGGGCTGAGGATCGCGGCGAGCAGGGCCGCGGCGCCGAGGGCTCCGACCGCGCTGTCGAGCGAGACCGCCCGTGGAAGCGCCCGAAGCTGGCGGTGCACGAGGATGGCGAGCGACCCGAGGATGAGCGGGTAGAAGAGCAGGTAGCCGAAGTCGGCGGGCGAGGGGAATTTCAGCGCTTCCGCGTCGCCGAGCGCCAGCACGTAGTACTGGTTCGAGACCGCGAATACGGTGACGGCGGCCGCAGCCAGGATCACCAGCGTCCGTCGGAATCCGCTGCGATAGACCGCGCGCCAGCACAGCGCCGCGGGTATCCACTGGGTTATCGTGCCCAGCCAGCCGTTGACCACAGGCCGGAGGTCGTGGCTGGGGAGCGCCAGCCCGGCCAGGTAGACGGCGAGAACCACCCCCATCGCCCAGACCAGCAGGTTGCCGTGACTCACCAACCGGGCGGAAGGCGTCGGCGGGCCGGTGATAGTGCTGTTTTCCACTCGCCCCCTGCCGGTCTGACCTCAGGATATCGGCGGCATCAGGCCGGCCGGCCGGTTTGGCCGGCCCGCGCGCACCCCAGAATGGGTGACGCGGCGAACGTCACTCGCCGGGGTAGCGCAGTCCGATCTGCTCGCGCACGGCATCGAGGGTCTCCATGATCGCGACGATCTCCTCGACCGGCAGGATGTCGCTCGAGATCTTCCCGGCCCGGATGAGCTTCTCGGCCTCGATGGCCTGGAAGTGCATTCCGCGCCCGGTGATCGGGGCGCTGAAGGTCTCGATCACCTCGTTCGCGCTGTCCCGCACCCGGATGGTCGTCGGCGCGTACCAGGTTCGGTCGATGTCGATCCGGCCAGCGGTGCCGAGGATGGTCGCCGTGTTCGGGCCGGCCGTGTCGCTCGCGGAGAGGGTCTGGGCGATCTGCCCGCCCGGGTAGCGGAACGTCGTCGCGACCTGCGCGTCGGCGCCGGTGGGCTTGAAGGTCGCGGTCGCCAGGATCGTCTCCGGTCGCCCGAACAGCTCGGAGGCGAAGGTGAGCGGGTAGATGCCGAGGTCGAGGAGGGCGCCGCCGCCGAGCGCCATCGAGTTGAGGCGGTGCTCAGGGTCTTCCGGTAGACGCTGGGTGTGGTCGGCGATGAGCGTGTGCACGTCCCCGAGCGTGCCGGCGGCGAGGATCTCCCTGATCCGCACCATGTGCGGCAGGAACCTGGTCCACATGGCCTCGAGCACGAGCAGCCCCTTGCTCGCGGCGAGGTCGACGATCTCCCGGGCTTCGCGGCCGTTCAGCGTGATCGGCTTCTCGATCAGCACGTGCTTGCCCGCGTTCAACATCAGGCGCGCGTTCTCGGCGTGGAACGGATGCGGCGTGGAGATGTAGACGATGTCGACGTCGGGGTCGGCGGCGAGGGCTTCGTAGCTCGGGTGGGCGGTGGGGATGCCGAACTCGGCCGCGAAGGCGTCGGCCGAGGGCTGGGTGCGGGAGGCAACCGCCTGCACCTGGAATCCGCCGAGGACGAGGTCGTTGGTGAATGCGTGGGCGATCCCGCCCGTGGCCAGGATTCCCCAGCGGATTGCGTCGGTCATGGGCTTCAGCCTAGCGAGCGCGATCACGGATCGCGCTCCTGCCGGAGTGAACGGACGCGCACACCGAGAAGGTCCAGCCGAGGATCCCGGCCAGGCAGACGCGCTCGGCGAGGCCGAGCAGCGCCGGGGTGAGCGCGGTGGCCAGGCCCAGGGTCAGCAATCCGGCACCGGTGACGACGGCCAACGCCGCCGCAGCGGGGAAGGCGGCCGGCCGGCCGCTTCGGTGAAGCCACACGGTGAGGACGGTGATGCCGGCCAGGGCCGCGATGAACCCGGTCGAGGCGACCGCCAGGTGCGCCATCCCGATGCTGGTGTGGTCGGTGACGGTGAGGTGGCCGGGCGCCGGGACATCCGTGGGTAGAAAGGCGAGGACGGCGGAACACGCTCCCCCGCACAGCAGCAGCGCCAGGCCCGCGCGGCGAAGTCGCGTGGCCGGCCCGACCGTGCCGATGGCCACGACGGCGGCGACGGTGGTGGCGGCACGGCCCAGGAAATTGAGGTTCATCAGCCAGCCGAACGGGCCGACGGCCAGATTGCTCTCGGCGGCGCTGATCGGGCTGTAGTGCGGTGGCAGCAGCTGGAGCACGACGTCGACGAGGACGTAGACGACCACTCCGGCCATCGCGAGCGCGGCGGATCGCCGGCCGATCAGGCCCGGAAGCGGGAGATTCATTGAGCCGCCTATCAGAATCGAACTGATGACCTTCTCATTACGAGTGAGACGCTCTACCGACTGAGCTAAGGCGGCGTGACGCACGATACCTCCCTCACGGAGGGGCTCGGTGACACAGCAACAAAGCTTAGCTGGTCCGGAGGGTCATCTCGTACAGTTGGGCGAATGAGTCGGCGACCTGCTCGGCCAGGGGCCGAGCCGCGTCGTCCTCGGCCCAGCACCGCCAGGCGTGCCGCACGGCTGCGACGGCGACGAGGGTGAAGAGCAGCGCGCGCTGGTGCAGCCGCACCGGGTCGGCGGCAAGGTCGGGATCGTCGGCGGCGAAACGCTCGGTGATGATGTCCTGCAGCCGGGCCTCGAAGGTGCGCAGGGTCGCCATCCGCAGGCCGAACAGGTACGGGTTCTCCTTCATCACGGTGCGGCGCAGCTGGTGAATCTCCCGGTCGCCCTCGGTGTTCTTCAGGCTGGAAGCGAGCAGTTCGGCGAGCTGGGCGAGGATGTCCCCCGACGGTCCGCCGTGCACGAACGCGTCGATGTCCTCCGCGGAGGCCAGGTCCAGTTCGTCGCCGACCATGGCGGCATCCTTGGAGGAGAAGTAGTTGAAGAACGTGCGCGGGGAGACGTCGGCGGCGCGGCTGATGTCCTCCACGGTCACCTTGTCCATTCCGCGCTCGCAGGAGAGGAGGAGCACCGCTCGCTGGATGGCCCGCCTGGTGGCCAGCCGCTTGCGTTCGCGCAGGCCCGGCCCTTCGTGTTCTGCCGACATCCTTCAATTCTTACACAGTGCGCAATTCTGCACCCCACGAGTCAAGGATGGCCGATTCTCCGGCTCGGACCGTCAGCACCTGGGGTCGGTCGCCGGCACCGTGCCCTTCAGCAGGTAATCGTCCACCGCGTTGTTGACGCAGGAGTTGGACTTGTTGTAGGCCGTGTGGCCCTCGCCCGTGTAGGTGACGAGGTGGCCGCTGTCGAGCTGGTTGGCCAGGTTCTTCGCCCACACGTAGGGGGTGGCCGGGTCGTTCGTCGTGCCGACGACGAGGATCGGTGCGGCGCCCTTCGCGTGGATCTGCGTGCGCTCACCGGTGAACTTGTGCGGCCAGTTGGCGCAGCCGATGTCCCCGAAGGCCATGTACTTGCCGATCACGGGCGCGGCGGCCTCGATCTGGGCGGCCTGGGCGCGCATCGCAGCCGGGTCGTCGTTGTAGCTGTAGTCGACGCAGTTGATGGCCATGAACGCCTCGGTGGAGTTGTCGCGGTAGCTGCCGTCCTTGTTGCGACCGTTGTAGCCGTCCGCGAACTGGAAGGCCGCATCCGCGTCGCCGCGCAGCACGGTCGTGAACATCTCGCTCAGGTTGGGCCACGCCTCGGCTTGGTAGAGCGGGTAGATGATCGCGGTGAGCAGCGTGTTGGCTCCGAGCTTCCTGCCGTCGCTGGCCGTGATGGGGCTCGCGTCCACCGAGGCGAGCAGCGAGCCGATGGTGGTCATGGCCTCGTCGACGCTGCCGTTGAACGGGCACTTCGCGCCGTCCAGGCAGTCGGCGAGGTAGGCGCGCAACGCATTCTCGAAGCCCGTCGCCTGTACCCGGGTCACGTCGGCGTTGCTGGTGGACGGGTCGAGCGCGCCGTCGAGGGCAAGCCGACCGACTTTGCCGGGGTAGAGGTCGGCATAGGTGGCACCGAGAAAGGTTCCATAGGAGTAGCCAAGGTAGCTGAGCTTCTTGTCGCCGAGGGCGGCGCGCAACAGATCGAGGTCGCGGGCGGCGCTCACGGTGTCCACGTGCCCGAGCAGCGCCCCGGTGTTCTTCGCGCAGGCCGCGCCGAAGTCGGCGGAGGCGGTCTCGAGTTCCTGGATCCAGGCATCCGTTCCGCGCGGGGCCGTGGTCAGGCCGTAGAGGTACTCGTCCATCTGGGCGGGCTGGTAGCACTTCACGGCGGAGGACCGGCCGACTCCGCGCGGGTCGAAGCCCACGATGTCGAACCCGGCCTGCAGCTTCGCATCCGTGGCGTAGTCGAGCGAGTCCTTCACGAAGTCATAGCCGGAGCCGCCAGGGCCGCCGGGATTGACCAGCAGCGAGCCGACCCTGCTGCCCGAGGCAGGATGACGCACCAGAGCCAGGCCGACGGTGCCCGCCGCCGGGTCGGCCCAGTCCAGGGGCGCGGATGCCGTGGTGCACTGCAGTCCGGAGCCGCAGTCCTTCCATTTCAGCACCTGGCTGTAGAACGGTTCGAGGTCGGCGCTCACCTTTTCGGTGGTCGGCGCCGAGGTGGACCGGGCCTGCTGCGGGAGGAAGAGGGGGACGCAGCCGCTCAGCCCCATCGTGAGCGCGAGCGCGGCCGCCAGGGTCGTCGCCAGCACGGTGATGGTGCGCGTGCGGGGTGGTCTGCTCAATGGTTCCTCTTCCTTGACGGGTGCTGCGCGGGTCTAGGTGCGGCGGATCGCGGACACCAGCATCGCTTCGAGGGCGAGGGCCGGTGCCACGTTCGACTCGATTCTCTGGCGGGCCAGGGCGATCGCGTCCAGGGTGGCGAGCGTCGCGGTCGGCTGGCAGGAGCTGCCGGCGCCGCGCACCTCGGTGAGGAGCTCGCGGTTGATCACGCTCTGCTCGCGCCCCAGCTGCACCATGATGACGTCGCGGTAGAGCGAGGTGAGGTCGACCAGGATCCGGTCGATGCCGTCGCGGAGGCTGCGGGTCGCCCGGCGTTTCTGGTCGTCTTCGAGGGCCTTGATCTGGCTGCGCAGCCCAGGCGGCACGGACTGGCCCGGCTCGACTCCGAGGGAGCGCAGCACGCCCTCCCGTTCGACCGCGTCCCGTTCCAGGGTGATGGCCTTGGCGTCGTCGCCGGCGATGGCGAGCAGACGGGCCGCCGCGTTGACAGCCGCGGACACCCCGCGGATGCCGAGGGCCGCCCGCAGGGTCTCCTCCCGCCTGGCCCGCGCCTCGGGGTTGGTCGCCAGGCGGCGGGCCATGCCGATGTGGCTCTGCGCCTCCCGTGCCGCCCGTTCCGCGGTGGCCTCGTCGACGCCGTCGCGGCTCATCAGCAGCGCGGCGACGTCATCGACGCTGGGCACGCGCAGGCGCACGGAGCGCACCCGGGACCGGATGGTCGGCAGCAGGTCGGCTTCGCTCGGCGCGCAGAGGATCCAGACGGTGCGTTCGGGCGGCTCCTCGAGGGCCTTCAGCAGCACGTTCGAGGTGCGTTCGACCATCCGGTCGGCGTCTTCGACGACGATCACCCGGTAGCGGCCCACCGACGGCGAGTACTGGGAACGCTGAACGGCCTCTTTCACCGACTCCATCTTGATGATGACGCCCTCGGTGGACAGCACGATCAGGTCGGGGTGGGTGCGCGCGTCGACCAGGCGGCGGGCGCTCGCGTCGCCATCCGGCGTGCCGGGGCTGAGCAGGGCCGTGGCGAAGGCGAAAGCCAGATTGGACCGGCCGGACCCGGGCGGACCGGTGATCAGCCAGGAGTGCGTCATCGAGGACCCCGCCGAAGAGGACTCTGCGGCCGAGGACCCCGCGACCGAGGACTCCGCGGTCCCGGTATCGGGCGTCCCGGCCGCTTTCGCGGTCGGCCGCTCCGCCGCCGCCCGGAAGATGGCGATCGCGTCTGCCTGACCGGTCAGGTCATCCCACACGTTCATCGGACCAGAGTACCTTTCGTCGGTGACACTCTCCTGAGCGCACGCGTCGGCCCGCGCGGGCTAACGGAGGAGGGTGGCGACCCTGGCCCGGATGGTCGCGGCGATCGCGTCGACGGGCTCCGAGGCATCCACGACCAGGAATCGTTCCGGTTCGGCGGCGGCCAGCTCGAGGAATGAGGCGCGCACCCGGCGGTGGAAGTCGGCCTTCTCCGCCTCGAGCCGGTCGAAGCGTTTGTTGGCGTCGTCGAGGCGCCCGCGGGCCGCGGTTTCGTCGAGGTCGAGCAGGATCGTCAGCTGCGGCAGCAGGCCCTCCGCCGCCCAGAGTGACAGGTCGCGGATCTCGGTGCCGCCGAGAACCCGGCCGGCACCCTGGTAGGCGACCGAGGAATCGAGGTAGCGGTCCTGGATGACGACCTCGCCGCGAGCCAGGGCCGGCCGCACCGCGGTCGCGATGTGCTGCGCGCGGTCGGCCGCGTAGAGCAGTGCCTCGGCGCGGGGCGCCACCTCGCCGCGGTGGTGCAGCACGATGTCGCGGATCAGGACCCCGACCGGCGTGCCGCCCGGCTCGCGGGTGCGCAGGACCGTGCGGCCCTGGCCGGCGAGCCAGTCGGCGAGCAGCCCCGCCTGGGTGGACTTGCCGGAGCCGTCGCCGCCCTCGAGCGTGATGAAGAGACCGGTCACGACTGCGCGGATGCCTTCGCCGCCGCCTTGATCGCCGCGTTCGTGGCGCGGGTGGCTGCGGCCTTCGCGGCGGTGGCCGCCTTCTGGGCAGGGGTGGCGGGCTTGCGCACGGTCGTGCTCGCCCCCGACGCGGTCGGCTTCCTGACGACAGCCTTCTTCACGGGCGCCTTCTTGACCACGGCCTTCTTCGCCGGGGCCTTCTTGGCCGGCGCCTTCTTGGCGGCGGTCTTCTTCACGACGGGACCCTTGGCACGCTTGTCGGCGAGCAGCTGAACGGCGCGGTCGAAATCGACCTCCTCGACGCTTTCGGCCTTGGGGATGGTCGCGTTGGTGACCCCGTCGGTGACGTAGGCGCCGAAGCGACCGTCCTTGATCTTGATCGCCTTGCCGCTCTCGGGGTCGGGCGTCTCGAACTCCTTGAGCGCGCTCGAGGCGCGCTTCGCCCCGTACTTGGGCTGCGCGTAGAGTTCGATCGCGCCGACGAGGTCGATCTCGAAGATCTGGTCCTCCTGGCTCAGCGACCGGGTGTCGACGCCCTTCTTGAGGTAAGGGCCGAACTTGCCGTTCTGCGCGGTGATCTCGGCACCCGTCTCCGGGTCGATCCCGACGACGCGCGGCAGCGCCAGCAGGTGCAGGGCGGTGTCCAGGTCGATCGTGGCCAGGTCCATCGACTTGAACAGCGAGGCGGTGCGCGGCTTGACCGCGGCCGCCTTCTTCGCGGCCGGCTTGCGCTTGGGCTTGGTCGCAGTGGCGGTGGCGGCCGGAGCGGCCGAGTCGGCCAGCAGGGTCGCCTCACCGGTGACCGGGTCGACGGTCTCCCCTGGCTCGATAACCTCGGGCTCGGGCTCCAGCTCGGTGACGTACGGGCCGAACCGGCCGTCCTTGGCCACGATGGACTTGCCGTTGTCGGGGTTGATCCCGATCACCCGGTCGGTGATGACCGGCGCGTCGATGAGTTCCCTGGCCTTGGCCGGGGTCAGCTCGTCCGGGGCGAGAGCCGGCGGGATGTTCACCCGGCGTGGCGGGGCATCCGGGCCGGCGTCAGGGTCGGCGACCTCGAGGTAGGGGCCGTACTTGCCGATCCGCAGGGTGATGTCGTCGCCGATCGGCATCGAGTTGATCGAGCGGGCGTCGATCTCACCGAGGTTGTCGATCACCTGGCGCAGGCCGCGGTGCTTGTCCGAACCGAAGTAGAAACTGGTCAGCCAGTCCACCCGGTCGGCCTTGCCGTCGGCGATGCGGTCGAGGTCGTCTTCCATCTCGGCCGTGAAGTCGTATTCGACCAGGTCGGAGAAGTACTCCTCGAGCAGGCGCACGACGGAGAATGCGATCCAGTTGGGCACGAGCGACTGGCCGCGGGGAGTGACATAGCCGCGCTCGGTGATCGTGGAGATGATCGACGCGTACGTCGACGGGCGGCCGATGCCGAGCTCTTCGAGCTTCTTGACCAGGCTCGCCTCGGTGTACCGGGCGGCCGGGGTGGTCTCGTGGCCCTTGGCTTCCATTTCGAGCATGGTCAGGGCCTGGCCCTCGGCGAGCGGCGGCAGCTTCGACTCGGTCGGGTCGGTCGGGGCGTTGCGTTCCTCGTCGCGGGATTCCTCGTAGGCGAGCAGGAAGCCGCGGAAGGTGATCACGGTGCCGCTGGCCGAGAACTCGGCGATCGCGCCGGAGGCCGCAGGGTGCTCGGCGGGGCCGGTGGGGCCGGCCGAGATGGTGACCGACGCGGTCGAACCGGTCGCATCCGCCATCTGCGATGCGACGGTGCGCTTCCAGATCAGGTCGTAGAGCTTGTAGTCGTTCCCGCGGAGCGACGACGACAGCGAGGCCGGCGTGCGGAAGGTGTCGCCCGACGGGCGGATCGCCTCGTGCGCCTCCTGGGCGTTCTTGCTCTTGCCCTTGTACAGGCGCGGCTGGGCCGGCACCGTATCGGGGCCGTAGAGCGCGGACGCCTGGGTGCGTGCGGCGGTGATCGCCTGGTGCGACAACGACGGCGAGTCGGTACGCATGTAGGTGATGTACCCGTTTTCGTACAGCGACTGGGCCACGCTCATGGTCTGGCGGGCGGTGAAGCGGAGCTTGCGCGCCGCTTCCTGCTGCAGCGTCGAGGTGGTGAACGGCGCGGCCGGGCTGCGCCGGTAGGGCTTGGAGGCCACCTTGGTCACGGTCACGGCGACGTCGGGCGCCTTCAGCGCCTCGGCGAGGGCAAGGGCGGATGCCTCGTCGAGGGTCGCCGCGGCCACCTTCGGCTTGAGCTTTCCCAGGTCGTCGAAGTCGCCGCCGGTGGCGATGCGCTCGCCGCCGAGGCGGACGAGCTTGGCCTGGAAGGCGGCATCCGTCGCGTCGGCACCGGGGGCCAGCTGCGCGATCAGGTCCCAGTAGCCGGCCGAGACGAATGCGAGGCGTTCGCGTTCGCGTTCGACGACGAGCCGGGTCGCCGCGGACTGCACCCGGCCGGCGGAGAGGCCGGGGCCGACCTTGCGCCAGAGCACCGGGGAGATCTCGTAGCCGTAGATGCGGTCGAGGATGCGTCGGGTCTCCTGGGCGTCGACGAGCGCGGTGTCGAGGTCGCGGGTGTTGTCCTTGGCCTGGAGGATGGCCTCCTTGGTGATCTCGTGGAACACCATGCGCTTCACAGGGACCTTGGGCTGCAGGACCTGCAGAAGGTGCCAGGCGATGGCCTCGCCTTCGCGGTCCTCATCAGTTGCGAGCAGGAGTTCGTCGGCGTTCTTCATCGCCCGCTTGAGCTCGGCGACGGTCTTCTTCTTGGCGTCGGACACCACGTAGTACGGTTCGAAGCCGTTGTCGACGTCGACGGAGAACTTGCCCAGCGGTCCCTTTTTCAGCTCGGGCGGCAGGTTTTTGGGCTCGATCAGGTCGCGGATGTGACCGACCGAGGACAAAACCTCGTAGCCGTCGCCCAGATAAGCCGCAATGGACTTCATCTTGGTCGGCGATTCGACAATGACCAGCTTCTTAGTGCCTGGCACCAGACTCCTCTTTATAGGTAACGGCCCAATGAGGGGCCAAGGCACACCATACACACAGCAATCGGGTGCCTGCCTAATCGGCCGCGCCGGTGACAGGCCCGGTGACGGGCTTGGTGACAGACTTGGGGGCTTGCCAGTTGCGCGCTGGTGAGGACAATGGAGGCATGGGTACACCAACAACGGGCACGTACACCGCGAAGCTCACGGACGGCCCCCTCGAAGGCAAGACCATCACCACCGAGTTCCTGGAATCGGGTGACCCGCGACCCCGGCTCGAGATCCCCGCGGACACGGGTACCAAACGCTACCTCTATACCCGCGGCGCCGGCCTCGAGTTCGAGTCGTCGGAGTTCCCGGAACGGCCGACCGCCGTCGACTACCGCTACCTCGAGGCCGTGTTCGACTGATCTGATCCGCCCGTTCAGATCTGCCCGCGCTGCTTCGCCCGCGCTGACCCGCCCGGACTGATTCGCCCGGCACGGAGCAGTCTGTGGCCGGGCTATGGGCCGGGCGGGGGTCCGGCACGGGCGCGCGAGCCGAGTTCGAAGCCCAGCGCGGTGCGCGCCACGGTGACGGATGCGATCAGGCCGTCCACCGCGCACCCGGTCAGCGCGGCACCGCCGAGTTCCGCCGCCGTGGCTGCGGCCTGGCAGGGCACCCCCGCCACCAGGCCTGAGGCTGTGTCGGCCGCGGCGAGCGCGGCTGCATCGGCGGCGGCCCGCACGGCCGCACCGGCCGCGAGCACGTTCATCAACGGCAGCAGCACAGCGGTCAGGGCGAGCACGGCACCGATCACCCCGACCGCGAGCACCGAACCCGATCCTCGTTCCGCCCGGCCCGGCCTGTCCCGTGGCTGGTTCATCACGCGCCCCCGCCGAGCGCGCAGGAGGCGGCCGTCACGGTGACCCCGAACGCGGCGAAGGCGCCGAATCCGCTCGGCATGCGGAGACGCACGCAGACGAATTCTCCCTGCCGCTCGGTGCTCATCGAGGCCGGGCCGACAAGACGGCGCACGAGCCCGGCGGCGGTGGCGTCGCTGTCGCCGCGGGCCAGCGATCGGGCGGCGGCGGCCGCGGCACCCGTGAGGCGCACCTGCTGCCCGGAGACCTGCACCGCGCCGAGGCAGAGGGCGAGCACCAGGAGCACTGCGGGAACGACCGCGGCGAACTCCGCCGTGACGGTGCCCCGGTCACCCCACGGTGAGGGCATTGCGCACCAGGTCGGTCAGGATGCCGCGCACCTCGTCCCCGCGCAGGATCACGATGAGCAGGCCGGCGAAGCCGACCGCCGCCATGGTCGCGATCACGTACTCCGCGGTGGCGGCACCGGCGTCGGCGCGCAGGCGGCGCAGGAATCTCCCGGGGAATGCGGGCTGGGTGTTTCCGGGCATCTTCTCGTCTCCTCTCGCGTCCTTCGACGCGGTTGTGGGCGGCACGACCGGAACCAGACTCGCCTGCGGCGCCCGGCCGGTGCGGGATCGGAACGGATCGGTGCGCAAGATCGGTCGGCGCGGCCTGTGGTGTGGAACACGTTCCGCGCGGCCGGACGTATCCAGGCCGGCCGGCGGCGGGCTTGCCATTTTCGTGAGTTGGTGGATCATTTTCGCCGAGCTCTTCCGCCCGGTCGTTTCGAGGCGTAGTCTTTGTCCACCGAAGCCAACGGGCTCGGAGAATCGGGGCGCTGATGGCAGACCAATCACCGAAGAAGAGCACAGGTAAGACCGTCGCAACGGAGTCTCTGAAGGTACAGCGCGCCGCCTTGAACATCAGATCGGCACGGAACAGCTAGAGCAGTTGGACGGCAGTTGCCGTGACTTCGGGAGCCGGGCCTTGGGCCCGGCTCTTTTCGTTAACGGACCGCTGTCGGCATCCCCGTTCGGCATCGCCACCGCCGTCTCAGAACCCGGTCAGCGTCGAGGACAGCACCGTCATCAGCAGCGGCACGACGCCGACGAGCATGAAGGCCGGAAGCACGCACACCCCGAGGGGGATCATCAGCGTCACCCCGAGTGTCGCCGCCCGACGCTGACCGTCGGCGCGGGCGTCCCGGCGCAACTGCTCCGCCTCGGCGCGCAGCAACTCGGCGGCCGGCACTCCCGCACGAACCGACAGTTCGAGCACCTGCCCGATGTCAGCCGTCACGTCGGCCCGGTGAAGCGCGAATCGGTCGACCGCGTCCTCCACGAGGGCTCGCGCGCGGTCCACGGAACCGCCGCCGCCCATGGCGATCGCGGTGAGGTCGAACTCGAGTCCCGGGGTCGGGTCCCTGGCTCTGGCCCCGCTCACCAGACGCCGGTTCCACCGGTCCGCGACGAACATCAGGGCCGCCCCGGTGACCAGGCAGAGCCAGCCCGGCACGGTGAGGAAGAGCATCCGCAGGGCGTTGAAGCCCATCAGACTGCCGAACAACAGACCGATCATGGGCAGGAACATGACCATGCGGGCGGTCGCGGCCGGCCCGGCGAGCGCCACCGCGAGGTCGGCGTGCAGGCGACCCAGCTCCCGCAGTGACGCGGCGAGCTCTCGCAGGCAGGCCGCCAGGGGCGCCCCGGCCTGGGTTGCCACGCGCCAGGCCGCGGCCAGGCCGAGCCAGGCCTCACCGACCTGCCCGCCGACCGCGACGGCCTCGGCGGCCACGGCATCCGCAATGCTGTCGCCCGTCTTCCCGGCGGCGGCCGCCGCACCGATGATCCTGGCGGTCGGGAGCGGTTCCGCACCCGAGCCCCGCGGCGGCCGTCCGGGTCGCGGCGAGGCGGGAGGCTCGACCTCGACCAGGTGCTGCCAGGCGGAGGGCGGGGTGACTCCGGCTGAAAGCAGCACGGCGAGCCTCTGGGTGACCCGGGCGACATCGTCGATACCCGGGGATGCCTCGCGCCTCCGCCGCCTCACGCGATCGTCCCCTGCGGCACCGCGTCTGCTCCCGCTCCGGGACCGGCGCCCGTGCCGCCTGCAGTTCGCCCGCCGCCACCGGCCGTGACCGTCGCCAGCCGGCCCGCCTCGTCCAGTACGAACCGCCCCACCTGCGCGAGCCGGCGCTGGCCGCCCCGGCGCTCGAGGTGCAGCACCAGGCCGATCGCGCTGACCGCTTGGCGGGCCACGGCCTCGGCGGTCATCCCGGCCAGGGCACCCAGGGCCTCGAGCCGGGAAGGCACGTCCCGGAGAGAATTGGCGTGCAAGGTGCCGGCCCCGCCGTCGTGGCCGGTGTTCAGTGCGGCGAGCAGCTCCCTGATCTCCGCGCCGCGGCACTCGCCGAGCACCAGCCGGTCCGGCCGCATCCGCAGCGCCTCGCGGAGCAGGCTGTCCACGCCGATCCGGCCGGCACCCTCCAGGTTGGGCTGCCGTGACTCGAGGGCGACGAAGTGAGGGTGGTCGACACGGAGCTCCGCGACGTCTTCGATCGCCACGATGCGTTCTCCGGGCGGGGCCTCACCGAGCAGGGCCGCGAGCAGGGTGGTCTTGCCGCTGCCGGCCGCGCCCGTGATGAGCAGGTTCTCCCGATCGCCCACCGCGGAGCGGAGCCGGTCGACGAGCAGCCGGGCCGGCTCCCCTGTGCCGCACAAACCCGCCGCGGCGAGGCCCGCCAGGTTCGGCCGCTCCGCCCGCGGCAGCCGGATCGACAGCAGGGTGCCCGTGCTCGAGACCGGCGGAAGCACGGCGTGCACCCGGATGCCGTCCGACAGCCGCACGTCGACGCACGGGCTGGCCTCGTCGATGTGCCGCCCGCCGAGCGCGATCAGACGCACGGCGAGCTCGCGCACGGCCGCCTCACCGCGGTCCCAGCCCGGTTCGCGCACGAGACCGTGGCCGGCGTCGACCCAGAGGCCGGCCTCACCGTTGACGAACAGGTCGGTGACGCCGGAGGCGGAGGCGAAACCGGCGAGCGGGCCCAGCCCGGACAGGTCGACCCTGGCCGCGGGCGGCGGGATGGCGGGCTGCGGGACGGCAGGCTGTGGGACAGGTGCCGCGAAGCCGACGCGGCCGACACGGCCGGCGGCATCCGGCACGAGGCGTGCACCGAAGCCTCCCGGCCGCGCATGCCGGGGCGGCACGCGCGCGGGCACACCTTCCCCCGGCTCGGTCAGCGGCGACGTCATCCAAGGCGTCAACGGCGGCGTCACCGCCTCTGCCGCGCCTGGGCGGGCAAACGACGGGACGGCGACGAAGGGTTCCGGCATGGACCGACCCTAGGCCGACCGGGCTCCAGCCCCGCGGGGAGACGCAGGCCCGGGGTGCTGTCGCCGCCCGGCGCTCCAGTGGAGGAGAAGTAAAGAGGCCGTTAAAAAAAGGGGGGCGGCACCTATTGGGGGGAACAGGTGCCGCCTCGGCAGTGCGTTGATTGGGGGGAACCAAACGCACCGCAGGTCAAAACTTTCGTTCGGACGTGTCCCAGTGTATATGGAAAACGGAGATGGGCAAGTCCTTTTTGTCCTCATAAATGAGGACACGAAACCGGCAGGCCCGTTTCACCCCTGAAAGGGGACGTTGCAAGGGGTCGCAACCGGTCGCAACCCGTCTGTTCAGGCCCGCAGAGTATGGTTCAGGGGGGCTGGCTACGCGCCCATCAATGCATCGCAAAGGAGCGAACCAGGTATGAGCGTAAAGATCGACAATCTTCTTCACGAGACCCGCAGGTTCCCGCCGACACCGGAATTCGCCGCACAAGCCGTCGGGACCGCCCAGCTCTACCAGGATGCCGCCGCCGATCGTCTCAAATTCTGGGCTGATCAGGCGCGTGAATTGCTGCACTGGCACAAGCCGTTCACGAAGACGTTGGACTGGACGAACCCGCCGTTCGCGAAATGGTTCGAAGACGGCGAACTGAATGTGGCCTGGAACTGCCTCGACCGGCACGTCCTGGCCGGCAACGGCGACCGCGTCGCCCTGCACTTCGAAGGCGAGCCGGGCGATTCCCGCGACATCACCTACGCCGAACTCACCGCCGAAGTGAAGCGTGCTGCGAATGTGCTGAGAAAGCTCGGCGTCAACGCCGGGGACCGGGTGGCGATCTACCTCCCGATGATCCCCGAAGCCGTGGTCGCGATGCTCGCGGTGGCCCGCATCGGTGCCGTGCACTCGGTCATCTTCGGCGGGTTCAGCGCCGAGAGCCTGCGTTCGCGCATCGACGACGCCAGCGCCGTGCTCGTGATCACCGCCGACGGCGGCTACCGCAAGGGCAAGGCGTCCGCGCTCAAGCCGGCCGTGGACGAGGCCCTGGCCGGCAACGACACAACCGTGCGCAACGTGCTCGTGGTCAAGCGCACGAACGGCGAAGTTGAGTGGACCGAGCGCGACCTGTGGTGGCACGACGAGCTTGCCTCGGTCGACGCCGAGCACGAGGCGGAGGGCTTCCCCGCGGAGAACCCGCTGTTCATCCTCTACACCTCGGGCACGACGGGAAAGCCCAAGGGCATCCTGCACACGAGCGGCGGCTACCTCACCCAGGTTGCCTTCACCCACAAGAACGTGTTCGACCTGCACCCCGAGACGGATGTCTACTGGTGCACCGCAGACGTCGGCTGGATCACCGGCCACAGCTACGTCGTCTACGGGCCTCTCGCCAACGGCGCCACCCAGGTGCTGTTCGAGGGGACCCCCGACACCCCGCACCCCGGCCGGTGGTGGGAGATCGTCGAGAAGTACAAGGTGAGCATCCTCTACACGGCGCCCACCGCCATCCGCACCTTCATGAAACTCGGCCGCCAGATCCCGCAGGGCTTCGACCTGACCAGCCTGCGGCTGCTCGGATCGGTCGGCGAGCCGATCAACCCCGAGGCCTGGATGTGGTACCGCGAGGTGATCGGCGGAAACGTCGCCCCCGTCGTCGACACCTGGTGGCAGACCGAGACCGGCGCGATCATGATCTCCGCGCTGCCCGGGGTGACCACGACCAAGCCCGGCTCCGCGCAGGTGCCGATCCCGGGCGTCGTGATCGACGTGCTCGACGACGAGGGCAACCACGTCGGCCGTGACAACGGCGGGCTGCTCGTGGTGACCGAGCCGTGGCCGTCGATGCTGCGCGGAATCTGGGGTGACCCCGAACGGTTCAAGGAGACCTACTGGGAGAAGTTCGGCGAGGAGAACCCGCGTTACTTCGCCGGCGACGGCGCCCGGCTCGACCGGGACGGCGAGATCTGGCTGCTCGGCCGGGTCGACGACGTTATGAACGTGTCCGGGCACCGCCTGTCGACGGCGGAGATCGAGTCGTCGCTGGTGGCGCATCCGATGACCGCCGAGGCCGCCGTGGTCGGCGCGCACGACGACACGACCGGCCAGGCCGTCGTCGCCTTCGTGATCATCAAGTACAGCCACCTGGAGGAGTCCTCGCACGCGGACCTCACCGCGGTGCTGCGGGCGCACGTGTCCCAGCAGATCGGCGCGATCGCCAGGCCCCGGCAGATCTTCATCGTGAGCGAGCTGCCGAAGACACGGTCGGGCAAGATCATCCGGCGTCTGCTGCAGGATGTGGCCGAGGGCCGGGAGATCGGCGACACGACCACCCTCGCCGACACCTCGGTGATGACCGCGATCATGTCCACACTGAAGTAGCGACCCGCCCACCCGTCGCCCTGGCCCACCGCCACGGCGTCGACCTGTGAGAAAAGTCGCCTCCGAACGCCCGGGAGGCGGCTTTTCTCACATCTCGGCGCAGGTGGGGGCGGATGCCGCGCGGAGGGAATTCACAAGAGGCACCCCTACCGTGGGGTCAATGTCCCGACTCCCCTCGCCCGGCCGTCTGGTTGCCCTCGATTCCCTGCGCGGAGTCGCGGCCCTGATCGTTCTGGTGCACCACGTCTCGATGACGGCGCCGGCGGTCTCGGCCGCCTACGAGTCGAGCGCCGGCGTCGAGTTCCTGTCGGTCGGCTGGTGGACGACGCTGTCGCCCCTGAAGCTGCTCTTCGCGGGGCCGGAGTTCGTGCTGGTGTTCTTCGTGCTGAGCGGCTTCGTGCTCGTGCGGTCTCCCCTCGCGGCGCCCGCCTACGACTGGATGGCCTACTACCCGCGGCGGGTGATCCGCCTCGCCGTTCCCGTCGTGATCTCGGTGGGGCTGGCGGCGGCCTGGATCTACTTCTTCCCGCGCACCGGCGACCCGGGCGGCGGCGCGTGGCTGGCCAGGCAGGACAACCCCAGCCTCGGCCTCGGCAACCTGCTGCGCGAAGCGAGCATCATCACCGAGACCAGCCGGCCCGACGTCAACCCGCCGCTCTGGTCCCTGGCCTGGGAGATGTGGTTCTCCCTGCTGCTCCCGGTTGGCGTGGTGCTCGCCGCCGCCACGCGCCGCTGGACCGGGCTCTGGGCCGCGCTGTTCCTGGCCGTCTCTGCCTACGGCTATGTCACCGGGATCGAACCGCTGATGTACCTGCCCGCGTTCGCGCTCGGCGCCCTGCTGGCGGCCAACTTCGAGGCCCTGCAGGCGGGCGCGGCCTCCCTGGCCGCCCGCCGCTGGGGCACCGCAGCGTGGATCGGCCTCACCGCCCTGGGCCCGCTGCTGCTGATCGCGCACTGGCTCGCGCGCCCGTTCCTGTCCGGCCCGTGGAGCGACCTCACCCTCGCCCTGCGCGTGCCGGGCGCCGTGCTGGTCGTCGCCGCCGTCGCGCTCTGGCCACCGCTGCACCGGCCGCTGACCGCGCGCCCGCTGGTCTGGCTCGGCACGGTGAGCTTCACCCTCTACCTCGTGCACTTCCCGATCGTGGTCACGTTCGGCAACCTGTTCGGGCCGGAGTTGTGGTGGCTCGGCGCGCTGGTCTCGGTGCCGCTCAGCCTCGTGCTCGCCCAGCTGATGACGCGCTGGGTCGAACAGCCCTCGCTGAAACTGGCCGCGGCGGCCGGGCGGGCGTTCGCGCATCCGTTCCACGCTGCCGCACCCGCTGCGACGGCCGCGGCCGACGCGCATCCGCCCCGCCAACGCAGGGAAGGGCCGCCCCTCGAACCGGGGCGACCCTTCCCTGACCAGTCGAACGACTAGGCGAGCCGACTAGGCGAACGAGACGATCAGCTCGACCTCGACCGGCGAGTCCAGCGGCAGCACCGCGACACCCACGGCCGACCGGGCGTGCACGCCCTGGTCGCCGAAGATCTCGCCGAGCACCTGGGAGGCGCCGTTGATCACGCCGGGCTGGCCGGTGAACGAAGGGTCGGATGCCACGAAACCGGTGACCTTGACCACCTGCGTGATCCGGTCGAGCGACCCGATCACGGCCTTGATGGCGGCCAGGCCGTTGAGGGCGCACTGCCGGGCGTACTCCTTGGCGTCGCCGGCCGGCACGAGGCCGTGGCCGTCGCCGACCTTGCCCGTCGCCGGGAGGGCGCCGGACACCATCGGCAGCTGGCCGGACGTGAACACGAACGATCCGGACACGACGGCGGGCACGTAGGACGCCACCGGCGGCACCACGCTCGGCAGGTCGATCCCCAGTTCGGCGAGACGCGCTTCGATTTGCGACATGGCTACGATCCTTCCGTTGCGGCGACCGGGCGCTTGAGGTAGGCGACGAGCCCGCCCTCCGGCCCGGGGACGACCTGCACCAATTCCCAGCCGTCAGAGCCCCAGTTGTTCAAGATTGCGGCCGTGTTGTGAATCATCAGCGGCGTCGTAAGGTACTCCCAGGCAGGCATATGGCTCCGATTCAGGCGGTCTTTCAGGTTTTGTCCCGTAACCTCAAGTGTATGTCTGCCAAAAATCGAACGGTTAGCGGAGCGCTCGGCGGGTTCCTCGGCTTCGTCGGGATGAGTGCCATCGCCGGCATCCTCGTCACCGCCGCTGTGACCCCCGCTCTCGCCCTGTCCGGTATGGCCGCGACGAACACGATCAACGTCTTCGAGAACCTTCCCGACTACCTGGCGATCGACCAGCTGGCGCAGAAGAGCAACGTCTATGCCAACCTGACCGACGGATCTCCGTACCTCCTCGCTTCCTTCTACGACCAGAACCGGGTCGAGGTCGCCTCCGACGCGATCAACCAGTTCGTGAAGGATGCCGCCATCTCCGGCGAAGACCCCCGCTTCTACGAGCACGGCGGCGTCGACCTCCAGGGCACGGTCACCGGACTTGTCACCACCCTGGCGAGCGGCACGGCGCGAGGCGGATCGTCGATCACCCAGCAGTACGTCAAGAATGTGCTGGTGCAGAAGTGCGAGGTTCTCACCGATCAGAAGAAGCGCACCACCTGTTACGACGCCGCAACCGAGACCAGCCCCGACCGCAAGCTGAAAGAGATGCGCCTCGCGATCGGCGTGGAGAAGAAGTACCCGAAGGATGACATCCTCCGCCAGTACCTCAACATCACCGGTTTCGGTGGCAGCGTCTACGGCATCGAAGCCGCTGCGAACTATTACTTCTACACCTCGGCAGCCAACCTCACCCTGCCGCAGGCCGCGAGCCTCGTCGCGATCGTGAACAACCCGGTCAAGTTCAAGCTCGACAACCCCGACAGCAAGACCAACGGCGCGGAAAACGGCTACCAGGCAAACAAGCAGCGCCGCGATTACATCCTGGGGCAGATGCTGAAGTACAAGAAGATCAGCCGGGCCGACCACGACGCGGCGGTTGCGAGCCCGGTGCAGCCGAACCTGCACGAGCCCAGCACCGGCTGCCAGACCGCCGGCGGCAGCGCCTACTTCTGCGACCTCGTGATCAACACCCTGCAGAACGACCCCACCTTCGGTGCGGATGAGTCAACCCGGTTGGCGAACTTCCGGCGCGGCGGCTACAACATCTACACCACCCTCGATCTCGACCTGCAAAGCGTCGCCGAATCCACGATGAAGGCCAACGTTCCGTCGTCCTACCCCGGCTGGGACGTCGGCGGAGTCATCACGAGCGTGCAGGTCGGGACCGGTCGCGTGCTCGGCATGGCCCAGAACAAGGACTACACCCAGGACCCGGCGGTGGCCGCCTCCAACCCCAACGCCACGGGCCTCAACTACAACACCGACATCGACCAGGGCGGCTCCCACGGCTTCCAGCCGGGCTCGACCTACAAGGTGTTCACGCTCGGCGAGTGGCTCACCGAGGGGCACTCGCTCAACGAGCGCGTCGACTCCCGGCGCAAGTCTGATTGGGGCACCTTCAAGGACAGTTGCAACGGTCCTCAGAACTTCCCCGGCTTCAACCCCAAGAACGACTCGAACGAGAGCGGAACCAACTACAGCGCCCTCGAATCCACAATCGGCTCCATTAACACCGGCTTCATCGGCATGGCCAAGAAACTCGACCTGTGCGGCATCCGCAAGACGGCCGAGAGCTTCGGTGTGCACCGTGCGGATCTTGACCCGCTCCAACAGGGAGCTTCCGCGGTTCTCGGCACCAACGAAGTCGCGCCGCTGAGCATGGCGGTCGCGTTCGCCGGCATCGCCAACAACGGCGTCACCTGCAGCCCAATTGTGATCGACCGGATCACCGGACCCGACGGTGCTGAGATCCCGCCGCCCAAGTCCGACTGCAAGCAGTCCGTGGACCCGTCGGTCGATGCCGGAATGACCTATGCGATGCAGCGAGTCATGTCGAACGGCACGGCGACCGCGTCCAACCGCGCGACGTCTCCGAAGGTCCCGATGATCGGTAAGACCGGAACCACGGACGGCAACAAGGACACCTGGATGAGCGGTGCGAGCACCAAGGTCGCCACCGTTGTCGGCGTCGTCAGCGTCACCGGCGATATCAACCAGCGCAACATCTTCTTCGATAGCGGCCAGGCGGCTACGGCGCGACACCGGATGTGGCCAGAGGTCATGTCGGTGGCCAACGCCAAGTACGGCGGAGATGCCTTCGCCGAGGCGTCCTCCAAGGTGCTGCAGGCTGTTCAGGTGCCGGTGCCCGACCTCCGCGGAAAGACGATGGCCGATGCGCAGTCCACGCTCGAGTCGGCCGGCTTCAGCTACGCCGACGGCGGCGTGACCGACTCGGAGATGCCGGCCGGCACCGTGGCCCGGACCGACCCCGCAGGCGGAACCAGCGCCAGCCGAGGCGCGACAGTGACCGTCTACTCCAGCAACGGCACCCAGGTCGTCGTTCCCGACGTCGTCGGAAAGACCGAGGCTGAGGCCAGGGCCACCCTCAACGGCTTCGCCGTGACAAAGACCGAACAGGACGTCACCGACCCCAAGCAGGTCGGAACTGTGGTGGGCATGACGCCCGCGGCCGGTTCGGGCTCCGCCCCTGGCGGCCGGGTGTCGATCGCGGTCGGCAAACTCGGCGCCGGCGGCAAGGGAAACGGATGACCACCGGCGGCAAGACCGTCGCGGTGAGCCTCGGTGCCGTCGCAGCGGCCGGGCTCGCCGCGTTCGCGTGGGGCTCCCTGGTCGAGCGGCGCCTGTTCACGCTGCGTGAAGTGACCGTTCCGGTGCTGGCCCCCGGGTCGGACCCGATCAAGGTGCTGCACCTGTCCGACCTGCACATGGCGCCGTGGCAGCGCGACAAGCAGGACTGGGTGCGCGGCCTCGCCGACCTCCAGCCCGACCTCGTCGTCAACACCGGCGACAACCTCGGCCATGAGGACGGCGTTTCCGGCATCGAGTATGCGCTGGAGCCCTTCCGCGGCGTGCCGGGCATCTTCGTAAACGGTTCGAACGACTACTTCGGCCCGATGCTCAAGAATCCGTTGCGCTACTTCGGCGCGCCGTCGCTGCTGCGGAACGCGATGCACCAAAAGCTCGACATCGACAGCCTGCACCGGGTCTTCGCGAGCCTCGGCTGGACCGACCTCAACAACACGGCCGAGGCCCTCGACATCAACGGTACGCACCTGGAGCTGTTCGGCGTGGACGACCCGCACATCGGCCTCGATCGTCTCGACGTGATCACCCGGGCCGTCGACGACCTGCGCGCGAACGACCCGCTCTCCGACGAGTCCTGGCCTGACCCCGAGGAAGCCGCCGCGCCGCGCCCGACGCTCACCGTCGGCGTCGCGCACGCGCCGTACCAGCGGGTGCTCAACTCCTTCGTCAACCACGGAGCCCAGCTCATCCTCGCCGGCCACACCCACGGCGGCCAGGTCTGCGTGCCCCGGTTCGGCGCCCTCGTCACCAATTGCGACATCCCGCGCAAGCAGGTCAAGGGACTCAGCCTCTGGGATTCCGGACTCCACACCGCGTACCTCAACGTTTCGGCGGGGCTCGGCACCTCCATCTACGCCCCGGTACGGTTCGCCTGCCCGCCCGAGGCGACGCTGCTCACCCTCACCTCCGCGTAGGTCTGTCGAGACCCACCTCCCCGGTGGGGTTATACTTGACAAGGCTTACGGGCCATCGGGGTATGGCGCAGCTTGGTAGCGCGCGTCGTTCGGGACGACGAGGTCGCAGGTTCAAATCCTGTTACCCCGACAGATGCACAAAACCCCCACTCTGCGGAGTGGGGGTTTTGTGCATTCCGGATCACCACGCATCCGGTTGACTTGCAAGACTACTCATGCGAGAGTAAGCGGATGTCGTCCATCCGCCTGTTCATTCTCGGCTCCCTCGCCGAGCGCGGGCCCATGCACGGCCACCAGTTGCGGCTCCTCGCCGAGCAGGAACACGTGCACCTGTGGACCGACATCTCCGTCGGCGCGGTCTACGGCGCGATGAAGCGACTCGCCACCGAAGGACTGATCGACGTGGTCCGGGTCGAACGCGAGGGCAATTACCCGGAGCGCCAGGTCTACGAGGTTTCACCGACCGGCCGGCAGGCGCTGTCCGCCCTGAGGCTCGAGGGCCTGCGCACGATCGTGATCAAGCCCGACCCGTTCGATCTCGCCATGACCCGGCTCGATCCAGACCGACTCGACGAGCTGCCCCGGATGATCGACGCCCGGGTGCTCGCCCTCCGCGCGATGGTCGCCGACGCCGAAGCCGTCACGGCCTCGGCCCTCCCCTATCTCACCGCCAGTGAGCGCCTCGTCATGCGCCACAAGGCCGATCGCATCCGTGCCGAGATCGCCTGGCACGACCACCTCGTCACCGTCCTCCCCGACATCATCGCGGACGAACACGCCCGAAAGGACCATTGACCATGTCTGACACCACCCAGGCCGGCCGCCCCGCAGCGGTCATCCCCCGCCACGCCTGGCAGGCTCTCGTCGTGCTGCTGGCCGGCATGTTCATGGCCCTGCTCGACACGACCATCGTGAATGTGGCGCTGCCGACGATCCGCACGAGCCTGAACGCCTCCGAGGCGACGCTCTCCTGGATCATCTCCGGCTACGCCCTCGCCTTCGGCCTGGCCCTCATCCCGTCCGGGCGTCTCGGCGACCGGATCGGCCACAAATGGGTCTTCTTCACCGGGCTGGCCCTGTTCACCCTGGCCAGCCTGGCCTGCGGCCTGGCCCAGAACGACCTCCAGATGATCATCGCCCGGGTGGTGCAGGGCCTCGCCGGCGGCATGTTCGTGCCCGCCGTCACCGCAGTGATCCAGCTGCTGTTCCCGCCGATGGCCCGCGGCAAGGCCTTCGCGATCATGGGCTCGGTCATCGGCGTCTCCACGGCGCTCGGGCCGATCCTCGGCGGGCTGATCATCCAGGCCTTCGGCAACGAGAACGGCTGGCGCCTGGTCTTCTGGGTGAACCTGCCGATCGGCGTCGCCGCGTTGATCGCCGCGGCCCTGCTGCTGCCGTCCGGCTCCGAACATGCCACCGACGAGGCCCGCTCGGGAATCGACTGGGTCGGCCTGCTCCTCATCTCTGCCGGCCTGGTCGCGCTCCTCGTGCCGCTGATCGAGGGCCAGGACCAGGGCTGGCCGCTCTGGACCTACCTCACCCTCGCCGCCGGCGCACTGCTCGTCGTCGCCTTCGGCGCCTGGGAGGTCATGTTCACCCGCTGGGGCAAGAGCCCGCTGGTCCCGCCACGGTTGTTCAGGCATCCGGCGTTCTCCGGCGGTATCGTGCTGGCCCTGGTCTACTTCGCGGCGTTCACCAGCATCTTCTTCACCATCTCCATCCTCTGGCAAGCCGGCCTCGGCCACACCGCACTCGAGTCGGGACTGGTGTCGATCCCGTTCGCGTTCGGCACGATCATCGGCGCCTCGCAGAGCAACCGGCTGGCCCAGCGCCTCGGCCGCACCGTGCTCGTCATCGGCGTGGCCCTGGTCACGGTCGGACTCGTCTGGATCTGGCTCGACCTGCTCCTGATCGGCCCGGAGATCACCAACTGGCAGCTGCTCCCGCCGCTGGCCATCGCGGGCCTCGGCAGCGGGTTCTTCATCGCGCCGAACGCCCAGTTCATCGTGGCAACCGTGGATCGCACCGAGGCGGGCGCGGCCAGCGGCGTCGTGGGTGTGATGCAGCGGGTCGGCAGCGCGATCGGCATCGCCGTGATCGGCAGCGTGTTCTTCGGCACCCTCGTCGTTGCCGGTCCAGGCCCGGCCGCCCTCGCCGCGGGCTTCACCACCAGCGCGACCGCCGCGATGGGCATCAGCGCCGCGTTCAGCGTGCTCGCGCTGCTGCTCGTCTTCGTGCTGCCCAAGCGGGTCGACGCCCGCTACTGACGCGGCTGAGTTGCGGAGAAAGCACCTTCGGCGGCGAAGTGAAGGTGCTTTCTCCGCAACTCACGGACGGATGCTCGGGTGACGCGGGGCATCCGCGCCAGGCGAGGACAGGGCGCGGGGCATCGCCCGCTTTGCACGTGTCGAATTGCTCCTCGCCGTCGAGTGGCTGAGTTGCGGAGAAAACACCCTCAGAGTCCAGGTGAAGGTGCTTTGTCCGCAACTCAGACGACGGAATGGCTCAGGAGTGGCGACTCAGGCGGCGACGTCGCGCAGGCCGGCCACGATCTCCAGCGAACGGATGCGCCCCGCCAGGCTGGACGCCTGAGCGCTCACCATCAGCTCATCCGCACCCGTCGATCCCAGCAGGCGGGTCAGCGCGGCGTCGACCTGATCGGGGGTGCCGACCGCCTGGCGCCGGTTGCGGGCCTGCACGAGCTCCTGCTCATAGGACGAGAACCGGTAGGCGAGCGCCTCCTCCACCCCGACGGGTGCGGGCTTCTTGCCCTGGCGCATCCGGATGAACGTGATCAGGCCGGGCAACGATTCGCGGCGCACGACCTCGGCGTCGTCGTCGCTGATCACGCCGACCGCGATCATGGCGTGCGGCTCGGCGAGGAAACTGCTCGGCTCGAACCGGTCACGGTAGAGCGCGAGCGCCGCCTCGGTGCCGTCGCCCGCGAAGTGGTGCGCGAAGGTGAAGGGCAGGCCGAGCACCCCGGCGAGCTGCGCGCTGAAGCTGCTGGAGCCGAGCAGCCACATCTCGGGGGCGTCGCCGAGGCCGGGGTAGGCGGTGATCCCGCGCAGCGGGTTGTCCTCGGCCAGCCCGCCGTGGAAGAAACCGATCAGGTCCACGAGCTGCTGCGGGAAGTCGTCGACGCCGAGGCCCTCAGCGCTGCGGCGCAGGGCCAGGGCGGTGGCGCCATCCGTGCCCGGCGCGCGCCCGACGCCCAGGTCGATCCGGTCACCGTAGAGGGCACGCAGGGTGCCGAATTGCTCGGCCACGACGAGCGGGGCATGGTTGGGCAGCATGACCCCGCCCGATCCCACCCGGATGCGCTCGGTGCGGGCCGCGATCCCCGCGATCAGCACGGGCGGTGCACTCGAGGCGATCGCCGGCATGTTGTGGTGCTCGGCCACCCAGAAGCGGTCGTAGCCGAGGTCCTCGGCGGCCTGCGCCAGACGGATGCTGCCGGCCACCGCATCCGCGTTGGTGCCGCCCGCGGGGCGGCCGGCCAGGTCGAGCACGTTGATCGGTAGCGTTTGCATCTCCCGACTCAACCACCTACCGGGGCTTTTGATTCCCCGGCCAGGCGGGGCATCCCGTGGTGGGGCCGTGCCTGTGTCGCGCTCGGAGGGGATTCCCAGCGGGGTTTCCGCTGAGCGCGGATGACGCCTAGGGTTGTGCGATCGACAATGCTGCGGTTCATCACCGGCTCCGTCGGTCTCGTGACCGCACCGACTCCGCGAGGTGACATGTGGCCGGAACGACAACGCAACGGCGCCCGTCAGGGAGTGCCGGGCCCGAGCGCGGCGACGCGCGCCTGCCCGCCGACGTGGGACGCCCGCCGCTGCGCCGGTGGCTTCGGGAACCTCAGCTGCGCCGTCTGACCCTGCGCCTGGCCGGGGCGTACGTGCTCGCGCTGGCGCTCGTCGCGCTCTGGCCCACGCCCGTCGATCACAGCGGGCACGATTCCCTGCTGGCCGGCCTCGACTGGCTCCAGGCCCACGGCGGGCCGGTGTGGTTGCGCTACTCCCTGGTCGAGTTCACGGCCAACATCCTCCTCTTCATCCCCGCAGGGCTGTTCCTCGTCGTGCTGGCCGGCGCCCGACGGTGGTGGCTCGGTGTCCTCACCGGGTTCACCGTCAGCGCCGCCCTCGAACTCGGGCAGCTCGTCTTCCTGCCCGACCGGGTGGCCAGTGTCAACGACATCCTGGCGAACACCTCCGGCGCGGTCATCGGAGCGGTCATCGCCGTCGCGCTCCTGCCGCCGGCGGCCCGGGCAGCCGCGCCGCTCCCCTAGCCGGAGAACAGCACGTCGCGCAGGCGCAGCGCCGTCGGCTCCGCCGGGTCGAGCTCCAGCGCCCGCCGCACCTCGCCGGCGCAGCCGGAAATGTCACCCAGCAGATAGAGCACAACCGCATGTTGCACCGCCACGGCCGCGTCGTGGGGCGCGACCTCCACCAGCGCAGCCAGGGTTCGTCCGGCTTCCGTCACATCACCGGAGTTCACCTGGCCCACGGCGAGAGCCCGTTCGGTCGCCACGGTGCCTGGCAGCGGGACCCGGGAGCGCTCGGCCCAGGACACCGCGAGCGGCGCTGCGCCGGCCACCTCCGCGTCTGACGCCGCGGCGAAGGACTGCGCGGCAATGCCCGCGAGATCCGCGTCCCACGGGCGCAACGACTGCGCCTGCCGGAACTCGGCGTCCGCCGCGGACACGTCCCCTCTCGCCGTGGCCAGCACGCCCGCCGCCAATGGAACCTCGGCGCTCATGATCACGATCAGCCAGATCGCCCAGAACGAGAGCAGAACGGTCCGAATACCGGTGGCACCGCCCCGCACGCGGGCGCTGCTCCCCGCTCCCATTCCCCCGTCCGGCCCCCGTGCGACCAGGATTCCGAGCAGCATCGCCGCCACAATGGTCGTTGACGGTGCCGTGAAATGCGTCAGCAGTGCGACGCCGAACGCGGCCAGCCCGGCCAGGGCGCCGGCCAGCAGGTCGGTTCGGTCGGAATCCGTTCCCCCGCGGGCCGCTGCCAGCCAGCGGCGCACCCCGCCGAGGGACGCCGCGACAATGATTCCGAGCACCACGGCCAATAACGGGAAGCCGCCGGCCATCGCCACCTGGAGCAGCCAATTGTGCGGCGAGTCCAAGGTGCCCTCTCCGGTGGACGCGGACGCGTTCGCGTTGAGGAAGCCGCTCGCACCCACCCCGAGCGGGTGAACGCCGAGCACGTCGAGGCTGTCCTGCCAGAACGCGAATCGACCCTGCAACGATTGCGTCGACAGCGGGCTGCTGCCGAGGAGCCGCTCCCGGGTGAGCGGCACGGCCAGTGCGCCACCGACCAGGGTTGCCACGGCCGCAGCCCCGACCAGCAGCCTGCGGCGCCTTCGGCTGCGCCCGGCCTGGCCGGCTCGCGTGATCTCGAGAACGACGAGAACGACCACGACGGTCAAGGCGGCAAGGAAGCCGGCCCGCGAGGCCGAGAGGATGACGGTGGTCGCCGCCAGCGCGAGCGCGGCGGTGAGCCAGCCACGCTCGAGACGGGCGCGGGACCAGGCCGGCCGGGCGCCGGTCCAGGCCCGCGTCACCGGAAGCACGAGCACAGCCACGAAGAGCGCTCCCAGCACGCCCTGGTCGGTCGCATTGCCGGTGAGGGCCCCGGGCCGGGCCAGATCGGAGGCGAAGGGCCGGGCACCCGCGGCCTCGAGCATCGATACCGCGCCGAGCAGGATTGCCGCCGAAGCGGCGGCCGTCACGAGGCTGCGCAGCTTCGATGCGGGCGCTGCGGGGCCGAGCAGTCGCGCCCCGGCCCAGACCGCTCCGAAATAGACCGGTACGGTCACGAGTCCTTCGTAACGCGGCCAACGGCCGAGGAGTTGCACCCCGGGCGCGGCCGAGAGCAGCACGCTCAGGAGGGCGGCCAGCCCTGCCACGGCGCTCGCTCCGACGAACCAGCGCGGCAGCCTGCCCCGGGCCCAGGCCGCCGAGGCCACTGCCACGGCGACAGCGGCGAGCACGTCCTTCGGCAGGATCCAGCGCACGAATGCGTCCGGAAGCACCGCGATGGAGGCCAGCACAAGGAGCCAGATCGCGACGGTCGCGGCGCGTTCCCGCCCAGTGGATTCGGTCCGTGGGCGGCTGGCGGGGCGTGCGGGCAGCCGTGCTGCCTGCGCGCCCCTGGGCGAGCCGGCCGGCCGAGCTGCCCGCCCGGTTCCCGTGGGCCGGTTCGTGCGAGCGGGCTGGCGAGCCGGCGAGGTGGATGCTAGTTGGACTTCAGATCCGATCGCTGGCGCGCACGGGCCCCGACGGTGAGTGCCAGCCCACCGAGGAGCAGGAAGGCGATGCCGAACCAGGCGCCGGAGACATCCGTGCCGGTCGAGGCCAGCACCGAGGCCGGCTTCACCGACTTCTTCACCACCGCCGTCGCCGTTGTGCTCGACGCGGTGGGCGTAGCCGTCGTGGTGCTCGACGGGGTGATAGGCGTTGCCGCAGCCGGCGCGCTGATGGCGATGCTGCCGGAGACGACGGAGACACTGGATGAGTCGACCATCACCAGGTGGTGGGTGCCCGCCGGGGTGTCGGCGGGGATGGCCAGGCTGCCCCTGATGTGCCCCTGGGCGTCGGCAGTGAGCGTCCCGAGGAGGACGGGCTCAGAGTGCAGCCAGATCTTCACCTTTTCGAACGGCTGGAAACCGTCGCCGGACACAGCGATCATGCCTCCGATTTCAATCTTCGACGTGGAATCCGCCGTCGTGTTCGTCGGCTTGCCTGGGTCGACCGGAGGATTTGTCGGGTCGACCGGAGGATCGGTCACAACCGGCGGCACGACCGCGACGTCGCTGAGTTCCGCATCGATGCCGAGGACCGTGGTCTCGCCGGCCACGGGAATGGTTTTCGCCGAAGCAAGGTCCGAGGCATTGTCGAAGTACTCGGGGATGAGCCCGGTCGACGACGCGTAGACCCCGAAGCTCACCTTGTAGGCGCCCGCACGCGGTGCCGGTGCCGAGTACCTGCCATTCGAATCGCTGTGTCCCCAGCCGACGTTGGCTCCGGTGAGCGCGTCGTAGACGGCCACGTCGAGTCCTGTCGCGGCGGTGACCACACCGCCGACTCGCTTGGTCAGGGTGCCGTTGATGGCGCTGCCCGCCTTCAGGGTGATGTCGACGTTGTCGAGGCTCTCGGTCCCGGCGGGAATGACGGCCGACTCTCCGTTCTGGAAGGAGATGGCGGACGACGCGTCCGTGTAGTGAGCCCGCAGCGTGACGTCACCGGAGGCGACGTGCTTGAGCGTGTAACGGCCGGTTTCGTCGGTGACCGCCTGCCGGTAGCTCATCAGACCCTGCGTCTCGACCAGGGCTCCCTTCAGCGGGATCTTCCCGGTCGGCGACAGGCCGTAGACGATTCCTGAGACGGACGGGCGCAATGGCAGCACGAGCGCGCCGGCCGCATGCGCCTCCCCTGTCGCCAGCGTGTAGGTCGGCAGGGTGCCGAGGCCGGGGACGCCGTTCACGGGGATCCCGTTCCAGTCGGTCTGGGTGTTGTCGCTCGTCACGGACACCGTGTAGGTGCCGGGCAGCAGGTAGCCGAAGGTGAAGTCTCCGGAGTCCGGAACCTGGAGGATCGCGTGCTCGGAGAACACACCGCCGACGACTTCATACAGGTGGGCATAGGCGATTCCCCCCGGGAGCACGGTCGTGCCGCCCCCGTCTGCGGCGCCACGGATCGTTCCGCTGATCGATGCCGTCGCCGGGTCGGGGGTGTCGACGGCGTTGGCCGGCGCGACTGCCGGCATCCCGAACGCGAGCCCTGCAGCGACGATGACCGACAGCATGAAGCTGCGATCCCGGATGCGGCGAAGTATGGTCCCCAAGAGTTTCTCAATTCGTCCGGCACGGCATCGGCTCAATTCGGCCTTCGCCCGCGCGGAGGTAATCCCCCGTTCTCACTTTATGGTCACCCGCGACCGGGCCGTCGGGGAATCGGAGCCCAGCCCGCCCCCAAACCCGGTGCCCCCGAAATCATGGGCGCCGGTGGGAATCGGTCGTCAGAGACGACGGAAGGGTCCGGCGGCGGCGTGAATCGCCGCTGCCGGACCCTTCGAGGTCACCAGATCAGCAGTGGGTGAGGCTCGCCACCTCGGCGCTCATCACCGCGGTGCTTCCGAGCACGACGATCTCGGTTGCGCCCAGCCGCGCGATTTCCTTGAGCACGTCGACGGGGACGCAGGTGCCGGGAATCACGTAGAGCGCTGCGCCTTCCCAGCCGGCCACCGCGCCGCCGGCGAGGCCGTCAGCGAAGCCCGCGCCGGTGGTGAGGTACACCCGGCCGCTCTGGGGGATCAGCGCGTTGATCGCGACAGAGGTCTTGTAACGATCCGACCCGGCCAGGCGTTGCACGGGGAAACCCTCGTTGACCAGGGAGGTTTCAATTCCCGCTGACACCACGCTGGCATCCCCGGTGAGGAAGATCTCAGTCGCATTCAGGCTGTGCAGGAGAGCGATCGTCACCGGGTCGGCTGCGGCCTCTTTCCCGTTGAGCAGGAGTACCGGCGCGTAGTAGTACCCGGCGGCGGCCGACGCCGAGAGGGCGTCGGGGTAGTTCTGGCCGCTGGAGATGAAGACGGCCTGGGCAGTCGGCACGAGCGCCGCCACCCCGTTCGCGCGGGCGGATGCCGCGGGTGCGGATATGCCGAAAGCCTTCTCTGTCACGATCCGGGACGTCTCGTACCTGTCTGCACCACCCTGGCGTTCGATGGTGCCGTCAGGGATCAACGCGGCCAGTGCGTCGTAGACGCCGGCAGACACGACTGTGGTGCTGCCGACCACGACGATGCGGCTGGGGGCCAGGCGCAGAATCTCATCGCTGACCACGGCGGGCAATACGTCGGGCGGGGTCAGCAGCAGCGGCCCGCCCAGCAGGGCCGCAGCAGGGGCGGCACTGAGGGCATCCGGGAAGTTCAGCGCGTTGGCGACGTACACCACCCCTGACCCAGGGTCGAAGGCGGCAGACCTGGCGAACTTCGATACCTCGACCGCAGTCTCAATGCGGGTGGGACCAGCCAGGCGTGTCGTCGGGACCGGCCCGGCATAGGTGAGAACGGCATCGATGCCGGTGACGGTGGCCCCGTCGGCGACGGCGATGTCGAGGCCGTTATCGACAGAGAGCTGGTCGCTGTAGTACTCCGGAGAAACGGCCGGCGTCGGAGACGAGTCCCCGAAGCCCACACGATAGGACCCCGGCGCGAGATTCGGGATGCTGTAGTGGCCGGAGGTGTCGACGGCAACCTGCGCGCTGGCCGGGGACCAGTTGCCGGCCCCGTCAGAGACCCAGGCCTCGGCGTAGGGCGCCGCCGAGGCGTCCTCGGCGGTGACCGTACCGGTGATCGTTCCGGGCAGCGCGGCGGCGACCGCACTGGAGGCGATCGGGAACACGCTGAACAGGCCGAGACCGAGGGCGAGGGCCGCTCCGGTCATTCGGTGCGGACGAGGATACTTCTTCGTTGAGGTACTCATTGCACATGCCTTCCTATGACGCAAACGATTCGCTTGGGTGGAGCAGGAAAGTGTTCTTCAGGAGGGTCCCCGGGCCGCCTGGTTTCGAGGTGCCCCAACTTAGCCGCCGGTGGAAGCGGGCGGCGACCCCCCGTTCAGCCGGGCGATTGCGTGCTAGATTGCCTGGCTGAACCGTCACTGCATGGTCTGGAAGACGGGTTGGTAGCCGTCGAGGGTGTCGGTCTGGAAGGCCCGTTGCACCTCCGCGAGCTTGTCCCAGTCGAGGTTCACGATCGACTGGCCGTCTGCAGAGGTGCCGATTCCGGTGGTCGGCGCGGTGAAGAACGTGAAGTCATGGGCACGGATGCCGCGCAGTTCCCTCGCGAGCCCGGTCAGGTAGGGCAGGTCCAGCCCGTCATCCACGGCGACGTACTCCTTCACCGCGCCGAGCAGCGCGGCGATCCGGACCGGGTCGACGAGGGTCTCCCGGGTCATCGCCTTGCCGAGTACGGCCTTCATCACGAGTTGCTGGTTTCGCACCCGCTCGAAGTCGCCGTCGGGCAGCGCCGCCCATTCCCGGGCGAACGCCAACGTCTCCGTGCCGTCGAGATGCTGGGCACCCGCCGGGTAGTAGTGGCCGGTGGCGGTGGAGGAGAATGCGGTGGGATTGTCGATGTCGATGCCTCCCACGGCATCCGCCAGGCCGGCGAACCCCGCATAGTCCACCAGGGCGACATGGTCGATCCGGGTGCCGATGAGGCTCTCGACTGACTGCACGGCCAACGGCACCCCGCCGAACGACAGCGCGGCGTTCACCTTCTCCGGTTCCCGCCCGGGCAGGATGATCCAGCTGTCACGCAGGATCGACATGACGTAGATGTTCTTCCGGTCTGCGGGGATGTGCAGGACCATGATCGTGTCGGAGCGCTGACCGCTGACGTTCTCAAGCGTTCCGTTCACGGCATTCCAGCTGTCCGACCCGAGAAGCAGGAGGTTCTGGGCGGAGGCCGCGGACCCGACCGTTTCCGGCGGGCGGGTCTCGTCGGCGGGGAAGACCTCCGTCACCTGGTTCAACTGGGTGCCGAGGATGCGATTGGTCACCAGGTCGCTGATGCTGGCGACGCTGTACACCGCGGCCAGACCGACGACGAGGGCAATGGACGTGATTCGCCACGCCACGCTCGGCGGATGCCAGCCGCCGACGCTCGTCATGGTGTCACCACGCTCAGATGAGGCCGGGAAGGCAATGCGTCGGGTCGCGGGCGGGTAGGGAATGGGCGCGTTTGCGGCATCGGGTTGCCTCCAGCTGTGCCGCTCGGGTAAACGGTCCACTCACCATAAACCCGGGCCTCGATGGAGGGAATGGCCCGGTTGGCACCCAATAGGGGGGCAGAAACGGGGTCGGCCGCGCAGCGCTTCCGGCACGGGACCGGCCCGCAACCGACGGCGTTTAGGCTGATCTCATGAGCACACGTATTACGAAGGCCGTCATTCCCGCTGCCGGGCTGGGGACTCGCTTCCTGCCGGCGACCAAGGCGATGCCGAAGGAGATGCTGCCCGTCGTTGACAAGCCGGCGATCCAGTACGTGGTCGAGGAGGCCGTGGATGCGGGCCTGACCGATGTGCTGATGATCACCGGCCGCAACAAGAACGCCCTGGAGAACCACTTCGACCGGATGACCGAGCTCGAGGCGATCCTGGAGCAGAAGGGCGACCAGAGCCGGCTGGCCAAGGTCAACCACGCCACCGATCTGGCTGACATGCACTATGTGCGCCAGGGTGACCCGCTGGGCCTGGGCCATGCGGTGCTCCGCGCGAGGATGCACGTGGGAGATCAGCCGTTCGCGGTGCTGCTCGGCGACGACATCATCGACGCCCGCGACCCGTTGCTCTCCAAGATGCTCACCGAGCAGGGCAACCGCAACGCGAGCATCATCGCGTTGATGGAGGTGGACCCGTCGCAGATCCACCTTTACGGTGCGGCCGCGGTCGAGCCCACCGATGACCCCGACGTGGTGCGGGTGACCGGCCTGGTCGAGAAGCCGGCCGCGGAGGATGCCCCGTCGAACCTGGCTATCATCGGCCGGTACGTGCTCCGCCCCGAGGTGTTCGACGTGCTCGAGCACACCGCGCCGGGCAAGGGCAACGAGATCCAGCTCACCGACGCCCTGCAGGAGATGGCCGAAACCCCGGAGACCACCGGCGGCGTCTACGGCGTCATCTTCCGCGGCCGCCGCTACGACACCGGCGACCGCCTCGACTACATCAAGGCCATCGTGCAGCTCGCCGTGGACCGCGACGACCTCGGCCCCGACCTCCGCCCCTGGCTGCACGACTTCGTCGCCACCCTCGACTGAACGAGGCGACTCAGGCGCGGCGCCTGAGGAGCGGCGGGCCCGGCTCAGCCGGCCTGACCCGGCTGTCCTACTTCTTAGGGGCGCAGCCGGCCGCGTCGACGGTCACGACTGTGGGGTTGAGCATCGGGGTCGTGCGCAGCTCCGGAGCCGCGTAGGTGCCCGCTGCCCCGCTGAAGGCCACGGTTACCGTGCTCGATTCGCCGGGAGCCAGCACCGCCTCGAACATGGCCACGGGGCGCCCCAGGTCGTCCGTGGTGCCGACCAGGCCGGTGGACACCCCGGCGACATTCACCACCGTCGAGGCGAGGGTCGTTCCGGGAGGGCCGTAGACGAAGACCTGGGTGCGGAACTGCTTGCCCTTCCAGTACCCGCTGGCCACGTAGGACGGCAGCTCTGCGGCTTCGGCCTTGGTGATCTTCGAGTGCAGGTCGACCGTCGCGGTGAAGGTGGGAGTCTTCGACGTGCAGACATCCGTGGTCAGTTTCGCCGCCGTCTCGAGGTAGTAGTCCATCTTCGAGGTGGAGGTGTCGCGGAAGTACACGCCCGTGGTCGTCGACTTCTCGTTCGTCGTCGGCAGGATCCCGGACAGCGCGGAATCGGCGAGAATCGCCTGCTCCTCGGGATGCGAGCTCCAGGCCATGATCCGGTGTTCGTCCACACCCTGCATGACCGACTTGAGCAGTTCCTTGGGGTCTGCCCCTGACCCCATCAGGGCACCGAAGATAGATTTCGCGGCCTCACCGAAGAACGCGTCGGTCTGGTTCGGGCCGTCTTCGCCCTGATAGCGGAAGTAGATCTCGTTGAGCAGGAGCGACACCGCGTTCTCGCTCGAGAGCTGGTCGCCGGTGCTCATGGCGATCGGGCCGGTCGCGCCGAGGATGTGCGCGAGGGCAGCCGGGTCGATGGAGATGATGCCGTCGACCGGGGCGCCGCCGATGTCCCGTTTCCAGAAAGCATCGGTGATGAGGGCCGCCGTGGGGAAATCGGGGCGGCTGGTCGCCAGGTTCAGCCTGGTGTAGATCAGCGGGGTGTACAGGGAGGCAAGGGTCGGGTCGACGGCCAGGACGGGACTCGTGTCATCCGTCTTGAAGCTCTGGCTCGACGCCTGCCGGCCGATCGCGATGGCGCCGTCGTTCACCGTGACCTCGGTCAGGGCAGCGGAGGTTCCGCCGAGCGCGGTCGTCTCGGCGAGGTTCTGGAACATCAGCAGGTATGTGCGCGGGCCCGAAGCTCCCAGCATGGCCGGGGCGACGGCGGTGATCGAATGCACATCGCTCACCATGGTGGCCGCGCTGGTGAGCATGGTGGAGAGTTTGACGCCGGCCGAGTCGACCTGGCCGATCGTGCCGTCCAGGTTGATCTTCGAGACGGACTTTGCTTCGCCGGTGAGCGTCGTGCTTGCCTGGCCGAGGGCCGTGTTCAGGTCGATCAACGGCTTGAGGTCGACCTTGCCGTCGACCGGCTTCAAGGATGCGGGGCTGAGCGTGGAGGCGATGGAGGCCACGGGGGCGAGCGCGTGCTGGGCGACGGCGTCAACGGATTCGGCCATCTGGCGCACTGCGGCGAGGTTCGGTCCGGCTACCGGAACGATCTCGGCGGCACGCCACAGGGGGTCGTGGGTCTGGTCGACGGCCTTGCTCGTTGCCGCGGTCAGCTTGGTGGACGTTGTGCCCAGGCCCGCGAAATCCATCGCGGCACCCTGGGTCTTGAGGGTGCCGACCAGGGTCTGCGCCTTCTCGAGTTCCGACTTGGCGGTGAGCGCCCGTGAACCGACCCAGCCGGCTGCGGCGCCGAGCACGAGCAGGACGCCGACGACCACGGACAGGGTGACGAGGATGCGACGGGTGCGACGCTTCATCCGTCGGTGGCGAACGGGCGCGACCCCGGCAGCCGAGCCTTCGGTCGCGGCCTCGCCGCTGGATTTTCGGCTCTTGGGCTTGCCGGAGCGGTCGTCGCTAGATTCAGTCACCTGAGGAACGCTAATGCATGAAGTTGTATCGGCCTACTCAGGCCACGCCGGCCTCGAGCCGCGGGATCAGGGTCTCCAGGAACGCGGCGGTGTCTTCCCAGCCGCCCACGGCGAAGCACTCGACCCCGAGCACCTTCACCGGGTAGTCGTTGCCGTGCTCGTCGAGGCGGTCTCCGACGAAGAGCATCTCCGCCAGGGAGACGCCGGTGAGCGTGGCGAGCTTGTTCATGCCGTAGGCCTTGTCGATGCCGCGGCGGGTGATGTCGACCGAGGTCGAGCCGCCCGACCGCACCTCGAGCTCGGGGAGGCGCGCCTGCACCGCCTCGCGGAGGGCGTTCTTCTTCTCCCCGCTCGGGTCCCAGGCGCTCTTCGCTGCGACCGGGGCGGCCTGGCCGAGCGCGGAGAAGGTGATCTGCGAGCCGCGGTCCTCGAGGATCGGGCCCCAGGTGTCGCTCTCCCAGTAGCCGAGCTCACGGGCGGTCGCCTCGACGGCGGACAGCGCGCTGGCCTTCTCCGTGTCGGTGAGGAGCTCGGCGTAGATCTGCGTCCAGACACCCTCGATGTGGCGGTAGTACTGGGTGCCGCAGGTGGGCATCAGGTGCAGCCCGGCGAGGGCCTCGTTGCTGACGTTGTCGAGGTTGTCGATCAGCTGCATGTGGAACTGGGCGATCTGGCCGCCGGAGATGACGCAGACCTCCACGGCGCCGAGCAGGCGCACCATCAGCGCCGCCATTCGCGGGTCGAGTGGGGACTTGGAGGCGGCCAGGGTGTCGTCGAGGTCGAAGGCCACGAGCCGGGGAAGGGACGTCATCTCTAGTGGTTCCTTTAGCAGGATCAGTGCGCCGGACTGGGCCCGGTGCGGAGCGTCACCCATTCGCAACGCCAGAAAAAACTCTACAGGCGACCGCTGGGTGCTTCCGCATCGTGCGGCGGTTCAGCCGGCGAGACCCTCCGGCAGGGGGCCGTCAGTGACGAGGTAGAGGCGCTGGGTGGCGCGGGTGAGCGCCACGTAGAGCGCGCCGACCCCCCGGGAGGAGGAGGCGACTATCGCGTTCGGGTCGACAACGACCACCGCGTCGAACTCGAGCCCCTTCGCGTCTTGCGGGGTGAGCAGCGCCACCGGCCGGGTGAGGCCGAGCGCGCCGAGCCCGACGGCGTCGCCGAACTCCGCGGTGAGGGCGGCGTTGACGGCGGCGAGGGATGCCTCGACCACGATCACCGCAAGGGTGCCGCCGGCATCGAGGGCGAGGTCTCGGCGCACGGCCTCGGCGGCATCCTTCACCGTTTCGATCGGCCAGTCACTGGCCCGCACCGACCGGGCCGGGGTGATCGGCAGGTTGTGCGCGAGCGCCATCGCCTCGGCCGCCTCCGCGATCTGGCTGGGGGTGCGGTAGTTCACGGTGAGCTCTTCGAGCCGCCACCGCTCGGCCTCGAGGGACGAGCCGAGCACGGGCCGGAGCGCCTCCTTCCAGCTGGTGGCCGCCGCGGCCGACGCCGCCTGGGCGATGTCGCCGACGATGGTGAACGAGCGCTGCGGGCCGCGGCGCAGCAGCAGGCGCCACTGCATCGGCGAGAGTTCCTGCGCCTCGTCGACGACGACGTGCCCGTAGGTCCAGGTGCGGTCGACGGCCGCGCGCTCGGCGGTGGTGGCCCGGTCGCCCAGCTCGGCGAAGTTGTCGGCGAGCGACTTGGCGTTCACGAGACCCTTGACCGCCATGTTGGCGATGGCAGCCTCGGCGTTCTCGATGTCGCGTTTGCGTTGTTCCTTCTGCTCGCGCTTCTGCGCCGCGTCGACCACGTTGTACTCGCCCAGGTGCATGGCCGCCTCGTCGAGCAACGGAACGTCGGCGATGGTGAACGGGGCGTTCCGCGACCGGTGCAGCAGTGCCCGCTGCTCGGGCGAGAACCGCGGGGTGAGCGAGGCCAGCCACTCCGGGCGGGCGTAGAGGTCCTGCAGCAGTTTCTGGGGCGTGAGCGGCAGCCAGGCCGTGTTGAGGGCAACCCGCACGGCCTCGGCCGAGCGCAGGTCTTCCCGCAGCATGGGCAGGTCGCTCTCGTCCATCGAGGCGCCCCCGGCCTTGAGCGTCTCCAGCCATTCCCGCGACAGCGCGTTCAGCGCGTTCTTCACGAAGGTGACCCGGGCCTCGTTGTGCGGCTTGCCGCTGGTCTGGGCGCGGTGGATGGCCTTCCCCACCAGTTCGGCGGTGAGCTTCACCCGGTCGCCGTTCACCTCGAGCAGCTGGTCCCGTTCGGGGATGCGCTGCCGGGAACGCACGGCGCGCTCGATCACTCCGGCCATGGCGGTCTGGCCCTTGAGCGCGGCGACGGCGGGGGCATCCTCGTGGGTCGCGTCGACGCCGGGGAACAGCTGGCCCACGCTGGCGAGCACCACCCCGGTCTCGCCGAGCGAGGGGAGCACGGCCTCGATGTACTGCAGGAACGACGGCGACGGGCCCACGATGAGCACGCCGGAGTGCTTGAGCCGGTCGCGGTGCGTGTAGAGCAGATAGGCCGCACGGTGCAGCGCCACGGCGGTCTTTCCGGTGCCGGGGCCGCCCTGCACCACGAGCACACCCTTGAGGTCGGAGCGGATGATGCGGTCCTGCTCGGCCTGGATGGTCGCCACGATGTCGGACATGTGCCCGGTGCGCTGCGCGGTGAGCGCGGCGAGCAGGGCACCTTCGCCCTGGTGGTGGGTAGCGGCCTCCCCTTCGAGCAGTTCGGCGTCGAGGATCTCATCCTCGATCCGGATGATGCTGCGCCCCTTGGAGAGCAGGTGGCGCCGGGCACGGGCACCGAGCGGGGTCGCGGCCGTGGCCTGGTAGAACGCGCTGGCCTGCGGCACGCGCCAGTCGAGCAGGATCGGCTGCAGGTCTTCGTCGCGCAGCCCGACCCGGCCGATGTAGCGGTAGATGGAGCCGTCGTCGGCGTCGGATGCCGTCTCCAGCCGGCCGAACGCCAGCCGGTCGTCGACCTCCCGCAGCTGCACGATCCGGTCCTCGTAGAGGCGCGCGAAGGTGTCGCGCTCGGAGCGCGCCTGGTGGTTGCCGCCCACGTTCAGCCGCCGCACAGCGGTCAGCTGCTGCTCGGCCTCACGCTGGAGCGCGTCCAGCCGCGCGTACAGCGTGGCCACATAGTTCTGTTCGCGCTGAAGCTCCAGGTCGACCACAAAAACACCCCTCAAATCCGACCTTCGAGTTTAGTCGATTCGGATGTGGACTCCTTCCGCGCCACAAATGGGGGTTCGTCTCCGGTAGCCGGAGATGTTAGACATACGTGGGACGCGGAGCGCCCTGACGGGGAGCTCATGGAACAGAACACGCGCGGTGCCGCGCTTGCACGGAGGCGTCTCTCCGTCTGGTTGCAGCGCACGGTCTCGGCTGCGGTGGCGTTCGCCGTGGTGACAGCCTCCACCCTCGTCTTCTCACCGGTGGCCTTCGCCGGCACGGACGACTATCCGGCCCAGTGGCGGGATGTGCCACAGGACTCGGTGTTCGACACCTGGCGCGAGTACAACCGCGAGTGCACCTCGTTCGCCGCATGGCGCCTGCACTCCCGGAACGGCTTCGAAATGCCCTTCTACGACGACGCCAGCGGGTGGGGTGCGGATGCCCTCGCCCGCGGCTACACCGTGGACATGAATCCCACCGTCGGCTCCATCGCCTGGTGGTCGTACGGCCACCTTGCCTGGGTCGAGTCGGTCAATGCCGGCGGCACGGTGACGGTCGAGGCCTTCAACTGGCGCACCCCGACCGGCCACGACGGCGCCTATCACGAGAGCACCTACGCCGCCTCCGCGGTGTCGGGCTACATCCATTTCAAGGATGCCGGGTCGGGCCTGCATTCGGGCGCGTTCGTGATCTACCGGGGCGACATCTACCGGCTGGCCGGCGGGGCGCCCCTCTATGTGTCGGGGTGGGCGCCCTTCGGTGGGCCCCAGCCCGTGATCACTCTCTCGGACGCGCAATGGGCGAGCCTGCGGCGCACCCCCGCCGACGGCACGTTCGTGGCCGCGCAACCCAGCGCCGAGGTCTTCGAGATCACCGGCGGCGCCCCGAGGTTCGTGTCGAGCGTGGCAGGCTTTGCGGGCGGGCAGCCGACGGTGACGATCGGCGATGACGACATCCGGAATGCCGGCACCACGGATCAGGCGAGCCCGTGGAGTCACCTGCGTGCCCGCCTGTCGGGTGCGGACCGGTTCGCGACGAGCGCGGCCGTGTCAGCCGCCGGCTTCTCCCCCGGTGTGCCGGTGGCGTACATCGCCAACGGGTTGAACTTCCCGGATGCGTTGTCGGCGGCCCCAGTGGCCGGGCGGGACGGTGCTCCGGTGTTGCTCGTGCAGCCCGACGGGATCCCGGCCCCGATCCAGGCCGAACTGACCCGGCTGAAACCCGGCCGCATTGTCGTGGTCGGCTCCGAGGTGGCGGTCGGCGCCGCTGTGGCCACCCAGCTGGCGACGCTGACCGCAGGCGGGGTGACTCGTTTGTCGGGGCCGGACCGGTTCGCGACGAGCGCGGCGATCTCCACGGCCGGGTTCGCCCCGGGCGTGCCGGTGGCGTACGTCGCCAGCGGGCTGAACTTTCCCGATGCTCTCTCGGCCGCGCCCCTGGCCGGCAGGGACGGCGCCCCCGTGCTGCTCGTGCAGCCCGACGGGATCCCGTCCCCGATCCAGGCCGAGCTGGCCCGGCTGCACCCCGGCCGCATCGTGCTGCTCGGGGCGGAGGCCGCCGTCAGCGCCGCCGTCGCAACGCAGCTGGCGTCGCTGACCGCCGGCGGGGTCACCCGCATCTCCGGGCCGGACCGGTTCGCGACGAGTGCGGCGATCTCCGCCGCCGGGTTCGCCCCGGGCGTTCCGGTGGTCTACCTGGCCAACGGGTTGAACTTCCCCGACGCCTTGTCCGCGGCGCCCGTGGCCGGAAATGGTGGTGTTCCGGTGCTGCTCGTGCAGCCGGACGGCATCCCTGCCCCGGTGCAGGCCGAGCTGGCCAGGCTCAAACCCACCCGCATCATCATCCTCGGCGCCGAGGCCGCCGTCAGCAGCAGCATCCTGCCGTAGCTGGCCGGACGGCGCCCGACCAGTTCAGCATTGACGCCCACCTGACCGGTCATGTTCGCAGTCAACTTCGCCCCTGTAGGGGGGTCGTCTTTCGTCAGTTCGGCCTCGGTGACAGGGCTAGGCTGAAATTCGTGAGCAAAATTCGCCCCGAACAAATGGGCCATAAGGCACTCCTGCGGCGTGGGCGCAGCACCAAGTGGATGCAGTACACCCTGCTTGCCGTTGCAGGTTCCGGCGCGGCGGTCGCCTGTGTCGTCGCCCTCAGCACGACCCTGTAGACCCCCCGGACGCGTGGCGTCCCGGCCGGTGCGCTACGGTCGGCCGAGCCCCTGGTAGGTCCATCCGGCGGCGCGCCAGGCAGCCGCATCGAGAGTGTTGCGCCCGTCGATGATGATGCGCGATCGCACCAGCGAGGCCGCCCACACCGGGTCGATCTGCTTGAACTCGGCCCACTCGGTGACGAGAACCACAGCGTCGGCGTCGCGCAGCGTCTCCTCGATGCTGGTCGAATAGCTCAGTTGCGGATGCCGCAACCGGGAGTTCTCGATCCCCTGCGGGTCGGTTGCCACGACATCGGCGCCGAGCCCCCGCAGCTGCACGGCCACGTCGAGCGCCGGCGAGTCCCTCACATCATCGGAATGCGGCTTGAAGCTGAGCCCGAGAACCGCCACCTTCGCTGTATAGACGGGCTTGTCCAGCGCCTGCAGGGTCATCGCCACGACCCGCTGACGCTGACGGAGGTTGATCGCGTCGACCTCTTTCAGGAACGCGACCGAGTCGCCCCGGCCCAGCTCTTCGGCGCGGGCCGTGAACGCCCGGATGTCCTTGGGCAGGCAGCCGCGTTAGCGACCATGCCAAACTGTGCGGTTTCTAGCCATGGACACAGCCGCCCCCTCGCTCCAGTCTTCAGTCTGCCGCTTCGTCCCGTGTCCGGCTCCCACACCCGGGCGGGCCGGTCGGAGGCAGGTCGGCTCTCGAGCCTCTGGTTCATGGCGTGACCCTCACAGTGGGGGGAATCATTCGCCAATCAGATCGTCGAAATGGGTGCATAGTGTGGTCACGAATCGAGTCATCCTCACCCGAGCGGATGGAGCATTGTGCGAACACTCCTGAATTGGCTAAGAAGGACACCAGAAGTCGACCTTGCGGGCAAGCCGCAGCCGTTGCCAGAACAAGGCGCGTCTCGCCGCTCATTCCTGAGACGCTCCGGCTATGCGGCTGCGGGAATCGTCGGTGGATCAGCCATGCAGCTCGCAGGTCGCGGAGACCCCAGCCAAGCGGCAGACGTCCCAGTTTCAATGACCACTCTGGCTGCGACGTTCGTGCCGCGCTGGCTGCCGGCCACGTCATATTGGCGGGGCGACAAGGTCGTTTCACCGAGTGGAGACATTGTCACGGCGCATTCCACTTTCACCTCCAGCACAACCTATGCCGCTAGCAATTGGAGCCTGTCCCCCAGCTACGGCAAGCTAGCAGGAGACAACACATGGGCCGGGAAGGCCACGTTCAGCGGCAATATTCCAGCTCGAGCTCGCCAACCGTTCATGAGCTCGCAAGAACTTCGCGCTCTCGACCCCGGCCCCGACGACCACATCGGCCATGCGATGCAGACGAAGGTGTACGGCGACTGGTCTGCCGACCAAGGGTCTAGCCCTCGCTTCGCCTGGGGGGCGAACATCTTCACGGTAACAGGTCCGAATGCGGGCGACGGCAACGGGCTGTTCGCTCTCTCCGGTGCTCTGATAGAGGCGAATGTGAATGCGCCCACGGGCACCCATATTGAAAACGTCTACGGGTTGCTCGCTGAGGCATCGTTTTTCGGCACATCGGCTGGTGCAACTGTGGACAATATAAAGTCCTTTCAAGTCAATGCTCCCGTCCGCAAGAATGGCGCATCCGGCGGGACTGCTAAGTGGGCATATGGAATGTATGTTCAGGCCGTTTACCCCTCTCAAGTTGAGTCCACAAACGCGTTCTCAATGTGGGTTGCGGGTGGCCGATCGCGCTTCATGGAGAATGTGGAAATCTATGGTGTCAATGCGACGGACAGTCTCCTCACCCTTCGTGCAGCGCCGTCGCATTCGGTCAACCTTTTCACGATCAACAGCAGTTCGAATACGCGCATTGTCCGCGTCACGTCATCGGGAACCGTCACGACAATCAACAAGCTGGTTGCGCTTGAGGCGCGCGGCGCGCAGGTTGTGGTCGGCGACTGCGGACCGGCCGCGCAGGCTGGGATCGCATTCGGTGCGACGACTCCGGGACTTCTCTATTTTGACGGGGGCGCTCTGAAATTCCGGGGAGCTGCAGGAACCGTCACCACCATCGCACGTTCCTAGCGAAGGACAATAATGGACCCGCAAGCTGCTTTGGCCTTGATCCTCGACCTCTACGCGCAGGTCGCACGCCTCACGAACGAGAACGATCAACTGCGACAGGCCGTCGCCGATGCAGGAATGAGCCAAGAACGAGAAACAAGCCAATAGCCGAAGCAGCGCGTGAGGGCTCCAGAGCAAGACAGGCGCTTCAAGACAGAGGCACAACTGCGGCCAAAATGAGCGTCGCGCAGATACCGATCATGCACCACACAGGGCAACACCGCCTACGGCCGGCCGAGCCCCTGGTAGGTCCATCCGGCGGCGCGCCAGGCAGCCGCATCGAGAGTGTTGCGCCCGTCGATGATGATGCGCGATCGCACCAGCGAGGCCGCCCACACCGGGTCGATCTGCTTGAACTCGGCCCACTCGGTGACGAGAACCACAGCGTCGGCGTCGCGCAGCGTCTCCTCGATGCTGGTCGAATAGCTCAGTTGCGGATGCCGCAACCGGGAGTTCTCGATCCCCTGCGGATCGGTCGCCACGACGTCGGCGCCGAGCCCCCGCAGCTGCACGGCCACGTCGAGCGCCGGCGAGTCCCTCACATCATCGGAATGCGGCTTGAAGCTGAGCCCGAGCACGGCGACCTTCGCCGTGTAGACGGGTTTGTCCAGCGCCTGCAAGGTCATCGCGACGACCCGCTGGCGCTGCCGGAGGTTGATCGCGTCGACCTCTTTCAGGAACGCGACCGAGTCGCCCCGGCCGAGCTCTTCCGCCCGGGCCGTGAACGCCCGGATGTCCTTGGGCAGGCAGCCGCCGCCGAACCCGACCCCCGCGTTGAGGAACTTGCGGCCGATGCGCACGTCGAAGCCGATCGCATCCGCTAGCTGGGTGACGTCGGCGCCGGACACGTCGGCGATCTCGCTCATCGCGTTGATGAAGCTGATCTTGGTGGCCAGGAACGCGTTCGCAGCGACCTTGACGAGTTCTGCCGTGGCGTAGTCCGTGACGATCACAGGCGTCTGGGCCGCCATCGCGGAGGCGTAGACCTCGTTCAGAAGCTCTGCGGCATGCTCCCCCGCGGCGGCGGCCGGCACCCCGTAGACCAGACGGTCGGGGCTGATGGTGTCTTTCACGGCGAAACCTTCGCGCAGGAACTCGGGGTTCCAGGCGAGCGAGGCGCCACTGCCGGACGCGTCGATGACCGCCGCGAGGCGCGCGGCGGTGCCCACCGGCACCGTGCTCTTGCCGACGACCAGGTCACCGGGCGCGAGGTACGGCAGCAGCGACTGCACCGCGGCGTCGACGTAGGTGAGGTCGGCGGCATGGCTGCCGGGCTTCTGCGGTGTGCCGACGCCGATGAAGTGCACCTGCGCGCCCGCGGCGTCGGCGATGTCCGTGCTGAACCGGAGCCGCCCGGAGGCCATGGCCGAGGTGAGGATCTCGGGAAGACCCGGCTCGTAGAACGGCGGCTTCCCGGCTGCCAACTGGTCGATCTTGCGCGCATCGATGTCGATGCCGACCACGTCGTGCCCGAGTTCGGCCATCGCCGATGCATGCACTGCGCCGAGGTAACCACAGCCGATGACGGAGAGTTTCATGTGGTTTTTCCCATGCGCTCGAGCCTACCGCTGCGCCGCCAATCGGTTTGGTCACCCCTTGCCGGCCCGAAGTCTTCGTACCATGACCACGCGGGCTTCTCGTTCGCGGGCGCGAGTTGTCCTGACCAGTTGAAGTGAGCGGCGGACCATGCACCAAGAACTACACTGAGGCCTGGGGAAAACCAACAGGTCGGGGGCGGCGCGCGTGACCATGACTAACGTCGCAGCCGTTGAAACCCGAAATACCTTTGACTTCCTCAGGGCTTTCGCCGCTGTCTCCGTTCTGTTCGCCCACTCGAACTACAGTCTGGCAACAAACGCTGGGTGGGGAGCTTGGGAACTCGTTGATGGCGTTTCTATGTTCTTCATAATGAGCGGGATGTTCGTCTTCATGTCCGCCGAAAAGACATGGGATCGCACTGGTGGCTGGCGCGACTTCTATCTCAACAGGTACTTGCGAATCGCCCCTGCGATCTACTCATTTGCGATATTTGCGCCCTTAATCTTGGTTGCATTCGGCACCATTGGGCTTACCGCCCTGATCGACCCCCAAATGGTGGTCTGGCTCGGTAGCAGTTTCGTGTTCCTGCCCAATTTTGATCCTTCCATCTGGTCAGGTGTCGGAACCGGAGTTCTCAATGGGCCCCTCTACACAATTCCCGCGGAAGTGAGCTTTTACCTCATCGTGCCGCTGCTCGTGCTCGCCGCAAAGCGCTTTGGCTTCTGGAAGATGATGTCAGTTATGATCGCCATTTCCCTGTGTGGAGCCTACTTTGCCAATCAAGGGAACGACCTCACCCGAGCACTCTTGCACCACACCTTCATTGAGCGGGCGGGATGCTTTTCCGCTGGCATCATACTCGCGAGGTACGGACGGCTCATTCCTCTGCGTTGGTGGGCCTTCATTCTGGCCCTCCTTGCCTACGTCCTCCTCGAAACGCTGGGAAAGTCGACTTTCATCTATGGAGCGTTCAAATCTGTCTTAGTTTCGATTCCCTTGGCCTATCTGACCATCTGCGTTGGCTATAAAGGTCCAAGGTCATTGGAACGCGTCACGCGAAACCTCGGGGACTTGAGTTTCGGCACATACGTGTGGCACTCGACCGTCATCAACATATTCCTCTGGTTCGGGTTTGAGGGCCAGCGTTGGTCGACGATAGGAGTATTCGCATCCACGCTTGCCGTAGCATTCGCTTCATGGCACCTCGTAGAGAAGAACGCGTTGAAACTCAAGCGCGTGTCCTTGCGGGGGCGCGGAGACGACGATGCGAACGGAGCGTCAAGAAACTCCAGTCGTATGCTTTCGTTTCCGAGGAAACATTCCTGACAACGCGTTGGCACCCTGGAATTCTCGAATGAGCGCTCCAAAGCGCCAGCCAATCTGGTTCGGCCTATGGCATGACATCTATTTCAACTGGCTCGTCGCCTCCCCACTTCTGCCCAGGGCAGCGCGCTATCTGGCCCTGCGTCTGGGCGGATTCGACGTGGAGAAGTGCGCCATTTCCAGCGGCGTCACGTGGTTCGGCAGCGGGGAGGTCGCGATCGGCGCTCGCAGTTTTCTCAACCGCGGTTGCGTAGTCAATCACAGCGGTTCAGTCAGGATCGGACGAGACTGCGCCCTCGGCATGGGCTGTCTGATCGCGACGGCGAGTCATCACCAGGGACCAAGTTCGAAGCGAGCGGGCGACGGCTTTAGCTCACCTGTCGTGATTGGGGATGGCGCCTGGCTCGGCGCGCGCGTCACTGTGCTTGCTGGGGTCACCATCGGGCCGGGCACCATTATTGCGGCTGGCGCAGTGGTGACGAAAGACTGCGAGGCGGATTCTCTATACGCCGGCGTTCCAGCCACAAAGATCCGGACGCTGCCAGATGTACTTAACAAGCGAATTATGCCCTAGACAGCCAATTACGACCTGCGCCATTGGCCGCTGCATTCTCCGCACGACCCTTGAAGTAGAATTCAAACTGGCCATTCTGTGAAGCGGGATGTTATTGCGCGTTCGGCAGAGGCACCCCTTTAGTCGGGATTCCCGCTCGACGTCGCCCGTGAAGAAACCGTTGACACATCAAACTGCCGGAAATCAGATGCGCACCCGAATAGATCCGAAAGCTCGTAGCCAAATGTCAAAGTCCGTTGTAATCATTGGAACGCGCGGATATCCGAGTTATTATGGCGGATTCGAGACTGCTGTCCGAAAGATCGCTCCATTTCTGGCCGATAAGGGCTGGGATGTAACCGTCTATGGGCGCCCCGGTGCGACAAGTGAAACCGATCCGGAGAGAGACAGCCGCATCCAGACGGTCACGACGTGGGGATTCGAGACTAAATCCGTAAGCACGCTTTCCTACGGGCTCAGCGCCTGCTTAAGCGCAACTCGCAGGCGACCAGATGTTGCATTGGTCATGAATGTTGCGAATGGCTATTTTCTGCCTTTCCTCCACTTTAGGAGGATACCGACGCTGGTTAACGTCGATGGCATTGAATGGGAGCGCGCAAAGTGGGGGCGACTTGCGAAGTCCGTTTTCCGCACCGGTGCCCGCCTGGCCGCCCGATTCGGCACAAGGATGGTATATGACTCCCACGAGATCGCGGTCAGATGGCGAGAGGACTTTGGGTTGGAGGGCGACTTCATTCCCTATGGAGGCGATGTTGTAGACGTATTGCCCCTTGAGCCTGGTCTTGCGCACCGCGGTTACGTCCTCGTAGTTGCCAGATTTGTCCCGGAAAACACGATTCCCGAGTTTCTGGAAGCCTCTGTCGCTCTAAGCAAGCTGTGGCCGGTGGTTATTGTCGGATCATCCGGGTATGGGGGTCCCATTGACGAGCGAGCGCGGGTCCTGGCAGCCAATAATGCGGGCATCACGTGGCTTGGCCACATCAGCGACGACCGGAGGCTGCTTTCCCTTTGGCAGCACGCTGGAGTCTACTTCCATGGTCACAGCGTGGGCGGAACGAATCCGACGCTGGTTCAGGCGATGGCGACCGCCACTCCCATCGTCGCTCGAGACACTCCCTACAATCGCGAGGTACTTGGCGAACAAGGGATCTTCTGCGCGCCCACGCCCGACCAAATCACTCTAGCTATTGGTGCGCTGATGGCTGACCCCACCCTCCAAGAACGACAAAGCGCGGCGCTCTTCGCTCGCGCACGGGAGCGATACACGTGGGAGGGTGTGTGCCAGGCCTACGACTTCGCGCTCACACGGCTCATCGCCCAACCTCGCATCCCAAACAAGAAGAAGCAGCGATAAGCATCCCGCCACCGCAATAGGTTTCCAATCACTCGGATGCTGAACTAGAGTCGGGTCAATGCGGTGCGCGCTCGCCATTTTGGGCGATTGTGTTCTTTACTGGGGCCCACTATCCCGGCCCAGGGCAGCCACCATTCTTTTGCCTTGGATTTCGGGGGAGTATCCGCATGCATGTCATCGCCAGAGTCCTATTATCGTTTTTGGTCCTTACAGCGGGCATCGGGATCCCTCCTGCGCACGACATGGGGATCGCGTATGCGGCAGCGGCCCCAGCAGATCTGAAATCCTCACACCCCAGGCTGCTCGCCGACGACGCGAAGTTCGCGCAACTGAGGAGCCTTGTTACTACCGATGACGTCGCCGCAGCGTGGTATGCCCAGATCAAGGCCGCAGCCGACGTCACGCTTGGAGAAGGTGCAGCAACATATGACCTGTCCTCGGGCAACCTGCTAACGACGAGTCGAACGGTACTTGAACGTGTCTATCGACTTGGATTCATGTGGCAGGTCACCCGAGACTCGACATATGCCGAGAGAGCGTGGGTGGAACTGAATGCAGCCGCATCCTTCCCCACCTGGAATCCGACCCATTTCTTGGACACGGCGGAGATGTCCCACGCTTTTGCAATCGGCTACGATTGGTTATTTGAGTATTGGACCGAATCTCAACGCTCAACCCTCCGCTCAGCGGTCACAAGACTTGCGTTCACGCCGGCAATCGCCGCCTATGACAGCGCATCGTTCTGGGTCACCGACACTGGCAACTGGAACACGGTCTGCAACAGTGGGCTCGCCATAGCCGCGCTGGCGTTTGCTGACGGCACCGCGGATAATGCTGCGGCCGTGCTTGCGCGAGCTCAGACAAGCTTGAAGGCGAGCCTCACTTCATATAGTCCTGATGGAGGGTTCAAAGAAGGGATTACGTACTGGGCTTACGCTACAAGCTATCTCGTCACGTACACATCGGTCTTGCTGTCAGCGACCGGCTCTGATCAGGGACTGCTGCAAACACCTGGGCTTTCGAACACCGGGACTTTCGCGGTCAGCTTGAGCGGGCCCAGCGGGAACGCAGCAAATACCGGTGACGCATGGTCCAATGAAAAGTTAACAACTCCGCTGCTCGGCCTCAGGAAACTGTACGCCGACGACCGACTTTCAAGTCGTGCGATAACAGGATCCACAGGCCCTCAATCAGACGAGGTAACGCCGCGCGGTCTAATCTGGTACTACCCGGACGCCAAATCATCGGCGCCAACCTCCATTCCCAAAGATTCCGTATTTTCCTCAGCTGACATTGCCGCCGTTCGATCGAGCTGGTCGGATTCCGACGCGACTTTCGCGACACTCCGTGGCTCCCGCGGCCCCCTGACCGGGCATTCCGATCTTGACGCAGGGCAGTTCTCTCTCGATGCCTTGGGCGTCAACTGGGCCGTTGACCTCGGTGCGGATAGTTACGCATTGCCCGGGTACTTCACGCCAAACGCCGATAATCGCTGGCAGTTCTATCGAAAGCGCCCGGAGGGTCAGAACCGTTTGGTTTTCAACCCCAAGTCCACTCCCGACAGCGACTGGAACGTCAGCCCCACACTTTCCGTTGTGCAATCAAATCCCGACAGTGGGCGCGTCATCTCTGACCTGACATCGTCCTCCTCCGGACACGTCACGTCCTGGAAGCGCGGAGTGAGTCTCTTTGATGGGCGCAGCCAAGTGCTAGTCCAGGACGAGGTGAAGGCGTCGCACGCCAACGACGTGTGGTGGTTCATGCACACGAAATCGGATATCAATGTCGCTTCCGACGGGCTCTCCGCGGTGCTCACGCAAGACGGGGAGCAAATGGTTGCCCGACTTATTTCGCCGTCAGGAGCGCGTTTCTCCTACATGGATGCAAAGCCGTTGAAGTCCTCCCCGGCGCCGTCCGGGCAAGCTCCAAACTTGGACACTCATAAACTCGCAGTTCACCTGTCAAATGCACAGAACTTCTCGCTCGCTGTACAGTTCACGCCGGTCAGGCGCGGCTCTCCAATACCGCCAGCGACAGAGGTGCAAGCACTCTCAACTTGGGGTACTAGTCCGGGCCCGGCGCCTACGGTGACCGGACTCTCGTTGGCGGGCCTTCCGGTCGCCGGGTTTTCACCCTCGACGCTGACTTATGACGTTGATGCGTCGACGCTGTCAACTCCGCCGTCCCTTCTCGCCAGCGCCTCAGCTGGGGCTTCTGTGCAAGTGACTCAGGCAACTGCAGTCCCAGGGCGCGCGGTCGCCGTCGTGTCTGAGCCCGGCAAGCTGCCGCGGACTTACTCCGTGTATTTTCACTCCGGAGCCATTCCGATCGCGTCAGTTTCCTCGAGTACAGAGTCGGCCTCCAATCCGTCACTGAACACGATTGACGGTCGGCCATATTCAGTATGGAAGTCAAAAGGAAATCAATGGCTTCAGTATGACCTCGGCCGAACGACAACCGTGTCACATATTGAGGTCAACTGGGATCAAATGCTGGCGGCCGGGTCGAAGTATGAAGTTCATGTTTCGACCAACATGTCCACCTGGACAAAGTCCTATGCCGGCGTGGTCAAGGCGACCAAACTCATGCACTGGGCGTCCTTCCAGACTGGGCCAATCCTGGCAAGGTACGTCAAAATCCTGAGTCTTGGCGACGGCACTCCGGCCTTCCCAACGGCCATCAATGAAGTGAAGATCTACAGTGACAATCTCCCTCACGTGCTGACCTACGCGAAGACCCCTCACTACTCAGTCGCTTTCGATTCCGGTGACATGAAGCTGGAGGTCGGCGCCAAGGCGACTCTTCCATACATGGTAACGGGGTTGGACGGTCAGGTACGTCCTGGGACCGGGTATCCGGGGTTGTACGAGTCATCGGCACCATCGATTGCAAGCGTGAATTCCGCTGGCGACATCACCGCCATTAAGCCTGGACGAACCCAAGTCTCGATCTCGATTCCGACAAATAACAATCAGGAGCTGTACACGTCTGCCACCATCGACGTCTCAGACAACACGATCATGACCGTGCCTTCGAGTGGGACCACGTATGTCCAGGGAGGGTCGCTCAAGAATGCGAATCTCAGCACAGCTTGGCAGCTCTTCGTACGACACAATGACGCTTATCCCGACTTTGACCGGTACGCCTACATGTCCTTCGACCTATCGCAATTCTCTCAAGCCACCATTCAGTCAGCCAAGCTCTACTTCACTGCAGCAGTGGCTGATCCTGGCGGCAACCAAATCGACGTCAATGCGCATGCAGTAATCCAGCCATGGTCCCCGAATGCCGTCACCTTTTCCACCAGACCATCCATGGACTACCGGGCGGGAACCACCTCGGTCGACAACACCACCAGACTTCGAGAGATGGACGTTACCGACTTCGCTCGCCGAGAAGCCGGAGCGCCGGCAAGCTTGGCATTCACCGAAGACAACCCTCCAAACGGACTCGGTCTCGTGGTGTCGATCGGCAGTCACCTGTCCCCCAACAAGCCCTATCTTGTCATCCAGAAACGGACCGGCACGATCCCGACAGTCCCGGTGATAACGCGGGCGCTGTCCAGCACCAACACCGTCCCCGGTGCAATTGATGGAACAGTGCTCGGGGCTGCACACACCGTACTAGGCGTGGACCTATACGCATCTGCAGCGAAAGACTGCATTCCCGTCCGCCCAGCAGGCACTCTCGTCGGATCCGCAACGTTGACGACGGATGCAACTGGAGTCGGCACATTCCACGTGAATGGCACCGTCCCGGTAGGCAGTTCCGTGTTTGGTGTCACAAAGATCGGACCCGACACCTCCCAAACCTCGAACTGCGTCAAAACCACGCTTGCGGCCGGCACAGTGGTGTCGGTCACCGTGGACCCAAGCAGCGAGGTTGCGTCCCTCCGAGTGGTGTAATTTCCCCGGGGTTTGAGCGTCGGATTGTCGACGTAGTGAGCCATCGTGCGATGGTCAGTGAGAACCGTTC
>NZ_JADOVI010000008.1 GCF_015752155.1 Cryobacterium sp. MP_M3
ATCAGGGCTCCGGCGTCGATCCGGGCCTGTTCTTCCTGGGTGGGGAACGCGGGCGCGGCCCGGGCGGAGAGGTAGCTGTCGAAGAGCACGTTCATGATGCCGCGGAGTTCGGGGGTGACACCGCCGCGGAGCGGGTAGAGGCCGTCTTTGAACAGGCCGAAGCCGAGGGTGCTGCGGCTTTCGAGCACGGGCTCGGTCGGGGCCGTCCCGTCGGGATCGAGCCGGGCCTGCCACTGCAGCATGATCCCGCGGAGGATGTCCGGGCTGAACGCGAGGCCCTCGCCGGGCAGACCCTGGGTCTCGTCGGTCACCGCGCCGGTCGCGCACGCAACCAGGGCGCGCTCGGCGGTGTGCAGGTCGTCGGGGGCGACCCGGGCGCTGATCTGCTCCAGCCCGGTCACGATCACCTCCGCCGCCTCCAGCCCGAGCTCGCCCTGGGTCAGTGCGGCAGCCACCGCCGGGTAGAACGGCGGCAGGACACCGCCGACCCCGGTGCGGGCGGTGACGAACCCGCCCAGCCGGGACCGGCGTTTGGCCTCCCGCACCGAGATCCGGGTCGCCCGCACGACCACTTCCAGGCCGTCCCGGCACCCCAGCGCGGCCGGCAGCCCCGGCTGGGAACGGCCCGGCGCGATTCGCACCGCCCGGCTGCCGACCTCCGCGGCGGCTGCCACCCTCGCCGCATCGATGCTCCGGCCCAGCCCCTCCACCACGGTGAGCACCGCCACCGTGTCCAGATCACTCAACCGGGACAACGGCACCGCCGCCAACGCGCCCGCCACCATCGCCTGCAGGGCGGCCAGACGCTGCACCGGCGATACCTCCGCAGCATCCGCCCCACCGGCATCCGCCTCGGCACCCGTCGCAACGCCGCCCACACCACCGCCCGCGCCGGCATCCGCCTCGGGGAAGGCGGTGGTGGCACTGGGATCAGGGGTTCCTGCCATGACCCCAGAATACCACAATTCGAACATACATACGAGTATTACTCGTGTTTGTTTGATCGAACATTGGATTCAGTATTCGGTGGCACGGAGTGGACGCGGTCACATAGTCTGGTGGGCTCGCCGACGCCGAGCGGGAAGAGGACGACGATGCAGCACCATCTGGACACGAATCGCGCCAACTGGGACGATCGCGCGGCGGCCCACGCCGCGCGAAACGGACTGGGTTACAACGTTCAGCGCTATGTTGACGACCCCGGACTCCTGTCGGAAATCGTGCGCTTCGACCTCGACCGGCTGGGGGATGTCGCCGGGCTGCGCACGGTGCACCTGCAGTGTCACATCGGAACCGACACTCTCTCCCTGGCCAGACTCGGTGCGCGCGTCACGGGATTGGACTTCTCCCCGGTTGCCCTTGCTGAGGCGCGTGCCCTCGTTGCGGACACCGGCGACCAGGTCGACTTCGTCGAATCGGATGTCTACTCGGCCCTGTCGGTGCTCGAGCCGGAGACCTTCGATCTCGTCTACACGGGGATCGGGGCGCTCTGCTGGCTGCCCAGCATCGACCGCTGGGCGGCCGTGGTGTGTGGCCTGTTGGCGCCGGGCGGACGGCTCTTCCTGCGTGAGGGCCATCCAATCCTGTGGACCATGGACGAGAGGATCGCCGACGACCTGCACCTGCGTTTTCCCTACTTCGAGCAGGAGGAGCCGCTCGAATGGGATGACGACTCCAGCTATGTCGAGACCGACCGGCCGATCACGGCCACGAAGACGTTCGAGTGGAACCACGGTCTCGGCGAGATCGTGACCGCGCTGCTGGGCGTGGGCCTCAACCTCACCATGCTTGTCGAACACGACAGCGTTCCGTGGGAGGCGCTTCCCGGGCAGATGCTTCGGCGCGGCGACGGCGAGTACGCCCTCGACGCGCGGGCCGGGGTCGCGCCGTTGAGCTACACGATCCAGGCCGTGAAGCCGCTGCGTTGAGGCTCTCGGCCGCGGCGAACGGAGGAACCGCCGGCGCTGCTAGGCTGAACCCCGACAGACATCCTTTAACAACCGTCCGGTGAGGCGGGGAAGGAGGTCCGGTTTATGGCACGCACCGTGCTGAACCAGGCTGACATTGCCCGAGCGTTGACTCGGATCTCGCACGAGATCCTGGAGTCCAATCGAGGCCCCGACAAGCTGGTGATCCTGGGCATCCCGACCAGGGGCGTCGTGCTCGCCCAGCGGATCGCCGAGACGATCCAGAGGATCGAACCCACGGCGACGGATGTGCGGGTCGGCTCCCTCGACGTCACCATGTACCGCGACGACCTGGCCCACACTCGCACCCGGACCCCGTCCCGCACCCTGGTGCCCGGCAGCATCGACGGGGCCACGGTCGTGCTCGTCGACGACGTGCTCTACTCCGGTCGCACCATCCGCGCCGCCCTCGACGCGCTCGGCGACCACGGTCGCCCCACCATCGTGCGCCTGGCCGTGCTCGTCGACCGCGGTCACCGCGAACTGCCGATCCGGGCGGACTTCGTCGGCAAGAACCTGCCCAGCTCCACGGCCGAGCGGATCAACGTGCACCTGCTCGAGGTCGACGGCGACGAATTCGTCAGCATCGACGGCGGGGCGCCGGTCGACCATGCTGCGACCAGCCACGACGAGGAGGCCACCCGATGAAGCACCTGCTCTCGACCAAGGCACTGGGCCGCGCCGAGGCGATCGGGCTGCTCGACATCGCCGAGGACATGGCCGACGTCGCCAACCGTGAGGTCAAGAAACTGCCCACGTTGCGCGGCAAGACCGTGGTGAACCTCTTCTTCGAGGACTCCACCCGCACCCGGATCTCCTTCGAGGCCGCCGCCAAACGGCTCAGCGCCGACGTGATCAACTTCAGCGCGAAGGGATCGAGCGTGTCGAAGGGCGAGAGCCTCAAGGACACCGCCCAGACCCTGGCCGCGATGGGAGCCGACGGCGTCGTCATCCGTCACCCGGCCTCCGGCGCCCCCGAGGTGCTCGCCGCCAGCGGCTGGATCGACGCCGGCATCATCAACGCCGGCGACGGCACCCACGAACACCCCACCCAGGCACTGCTCGACGCGTTCACGATCCGCCGCCGGCTGCACGGCGCCGCCTCCCGCGGCAAGGGCCTCGACGGGGTGAGCGTCACCATCGTCGGGGACGTGCTGCACTCCCGGGTGGCCCGCTCCAACCTGTGGCTGCTCACCACACTCGGCGCGGGAGTGACCTTCGTCGCCCCGCCGACCCTGCTGCCGATGGACATGTCCGGCTGGCCCGCCGACGTCGGGTTCGACCTCGACGCGGCGATCGCCGCGAAGCCTGACGTGATCATGATGCTGCGGATCCAGTCCGAGCGGATGAACGCGGCCTTCTTCCCGAACAGCCGCGAGTACTCGCGTCGCTGGGGTCTCGACGACGAGCGATTCGCCCGGCTGGCTCCGACTAGCATTGTCATGCACCCCGGCCCGATGAACCGCGGCCTCGAGATCTCTTCGGCGGCTGCCGATTCGGCCGCGTCGACTGTGCTCGAACAGGTGGCGAACGGGGTTTCCGTGCGGATGGCGGCGCTGTACCTGCTTATGTCCGGTGACCGGGAGGATTCCTAAATGCCCAGCGATAGCACCCCAGGCACGCCCTGGCTCATCCGGGGCGCCACGCTCCCCGACGGCACCCGCGCCGACCTCGTCCTGGACGGCGGACGGATCGCCGAGATCGGCCCCGGCCTCTCCCGCGCCGGCGCCACCACGGTCGACGCCGACGGGCTGATCGCCCTGCCCGGGCTCGTCGACCTGCACACCCACCTTCGCGAGCCGGGCTACGAGCAGAGCGAGACCATTCTCACCGGCAGCCAGGCTGCCGCAATGGGCGGTTTCACCAGCGTCTTCGCCATGGCCAACACCTCCCCGGTGCAGGACACCGCCGGCGTCGTCGAACAGGTCCTCGCACTCGGCGAACAGGCCGGCTACGTCACCGTGCAGCCGATCGGCGCCGTGACCGTCGGCCTGGCGGGGGAGCGGCTGGCCGAACTCGGCGCCATGGCGACCAGCCGGGCGCGCGTGCGGGTGTTCTCCGACGACGGGTTCTGCGTCGCCGACCCGCTCCTGATGCGCCGCGCCCTCGAATACGTCAAGGCGTTCGACGGAGTCATCGCGCAGCATGCCCAGGAGCCGCGGCTCACCGAGAAGGCCCAGATGAACGAGGGCGCCCTGTCCAGCGAACTGGGACTGGCCGGCTGGCCCGCGGTCGCCGAGGAGTCGATCATCGCCCGCGACGTGCTGCTCGCCGAGCACGTCGGTTCCCGCCTGCACGTGTGCCACGTTTCCACCGCCGGGTCCGTCGACGTCATCCGCTGGGCGAAGGCCCGCGGCATCAACGTGACCGCCGAAGCCACCCCGCACCACCTGCTGCTGACGGAAGACCTCGTGCGCGGCTACGACGCCCGGTTCAAGGTCAACCCGCCGCTGCGCCGCCGCGAAGACGTCGAGGCGCTGCGCGCCGGACTTGCCGACGGCACCATCGACATCGTCGCCACCGACCACGCCCCGCACCCGGTCGAGGCCAAGGATTGCGAATGGGATGCCGCGGCCAACGGCATGGTCGGCCTCGAATCCGCCCTGTCCGTCGTGCACGCCGCAGTGGTCCAGAGCGGACTGCTCGACTGGGCGGACATCGCCCGGGTGCTCTCGGCCACGCCCGCGCGGATCGGCCGCGTCACCGGCCAGGGCCAGGGACTCGTCGTCGGAGCGCCGGCGGAGCTCACCCTCTACGACCCGGCCGCCAGCCGGGTCTTCGGGCGGGCCGACCTCGCCGGCAAGGGAACCAACTCGCCGTACCTGAGCATGACGCTCCCCGGCCGGGTGCTCGCGACGTTCCACCGCGGCTACGCGACGGTGCTGGACGGCGCACTGCGACCGGCCGCCGAAATCTCGTCGGAACGGGAGAACAACCATGGATAGGACCATCCCCACTGTCATCACGGCGCTCGTGCTGCTGGGGCTGCTCGCCCTGATGATGCGCAGCTGGCGGGCCCGCGGACGCCGCGACGCCGCCCTGCCGGCCGGTTACCCGCTGCCCGGAGAGACCAGCCCGGAGCTGGCGTCGGCGGCGGCCTTCTATGTGGCCACCACCAGGCGGGGGACACCCCTCGAACGCCTGAACATACGCGGGCTCGGGTTCCGGGCCAGGTCAGTCGTCACCGTCACCGAGGCCGGCGTCCTCCTTTCCCTCGCCGGCGAGGAAGTCGTGTTCATCCCGGCCGACGCCATCGAACTGCTCGAAGCCGCCACCTGGACGATCGACCGGGCCGTCGAATCAGACGGCCTGCTCCTGCTCGGTTGGCGGCTGAACGCCCCGGCCGACGAGACCGGCGAGATCGTCGACAGCTACCTCCGCATCATCGACCCCAGTGACCGCGCCACCGTGAACGACGCGATCCGAACCATTGCTGCCGGAGCCCTGAGCCCGGCCGCGCACGACGAAAGCGAGGCGTAGCGTGAGCAACGCAGCGACCCTGGACCACCCGGACACCAGCCGGCCGAACACCCGCACCACGGATCCCGCCGTGCTCGTGCTCGAGGACGGCCGCCGCTTCGTCGGCCGTGCCTACGGAAGCCGCGGACGGACTCTCGGCGAGATCGTCTTCGCCACCGGGATGACCGGCTACCAGGAGACCCTCACCGACCCGTCCTACGCCGGGCAGATCGTGCTGATGACGGCGCCGCACATCGGCAACACGGGCGCGAACGACGAGGACATGGAGTCCCGCCGGATCTGGGTGTCCGGATTCGTCGTGCGCGAACCCGCCCGAATCGCCTCCAACTTCCGCTCGACCCGGCCCCTGGACGACGACCTCCAAGACGGCGGCGTGGTCGGGATCAGCGGGATCGACACCCGGGCGATCACTCGGCACATCCGCTCGGCCGGCGCCATGCGCTCCGGCATCTTCTCCGGCGACGCCTTCGGCCTCTCCGACGGCGAGCAGCTCGAACTGGTGCGCTCCGGCCAGGCCATGCGCGGCCGCAACCTCTCCGACGAGGTGTCGACAGTCGAACCGTTCTCGGTGCCGGCGAAGGGGGAGCGGATCGGCTCGGTCGCGGTGCTCGACCTCGGCGTGAAGACCTCCACCCTCAACCACCTCGCCGAGCGCGGCTTCGAAGTGCTCGTGCTGCCGCAGTCGGTCACCGCGGAGCACGTGCTCTCGCTGGACCCGTCCGCCGTGTTCTTCTCCAACGGCCCCGGCGACCCGGCCGCCTCCGACGCCCACGTCACCCTCCTCCAGGAGGTGCTCCGTGCGGGCGTGCCGTACTTCGGCATCTGCTTCGGCAACCAGCTCCTCGGCCGGGCCCTCGGCTTCCGCACCTACAAGCTGCCGTTCGGGCACCGCGGCATCAACCAGCCGGTGCTCGACAAGACCACGGGCCGGGTGGAGATCACCTCGCAGAACCACGGCTTCGCCGTCGACATGCCGATCGAGGGGATCAGCGACTCCCGCACCGGATTCGGCCGGGTCGAGGTCAGCCACTACAGCCTCAACGACCAGGTGGTCGAGGGCATCCGCTGCCTCGACATCCCCGCCTTCTCGGTGCAGTACCACCCGGAGTCGGCGGCCGGCCCGCACGACGCCGAGTATCTTTTCGACAGGTTCAGGGACGTGGTTGTCGCGCATATCGCGGCCGCCGGAGCAGGAGACGCCAAGTAATGCCCAAGCGCGACGACATCAACAGCGTCCTTGTCATCGGAAGCGGACCGATCGTGATCGGCCAGGCCTGCGAGTTCGACTACTCCGGCACCCAGGCCTGCCGGGTGCTGCGGGCGGAGGGGGTGCGGGTGATCCTGGTCAACTCCAACCCGGCCACGATCATGACCGACCCCGACTTCGCCGACGCCACCTACATCGAACCGATCACCCCCGAGATCCTCGAGACGATCATCGCCAAGGAACGACCGGATGCGATCCTGCCGACCCTCGGCGGCCAGACGGCCCTCAACGCGGCCATCCAGCTGCACGAGCGCGGCATCCTCGAGAAATACGAAGTCGAACTCATCGGCGCGTCGTTCGACGCGATCCAGAAGGGCGAAGACCGCCAGATCTTCAAACAGCTCGTGCAGGACCTGGGCGGCGGCGTCGCCCGCTCCCACATCGCGCACACCGTCGATGAAGCCGTCGCGTTCGCGGAAGACCTCGGTTACCCGCTCGTCGTGCGCCCCTCCTTCACCATGGGCGGCCTCGGCTCCGGCTTCGCCTACACCGAGGAGGAGCTGCGCCGGATCGTCGGCGACGGCCTGCACCACAGCCCGACCACAGAGGTTCTCCTCGAGGAATCCATCCTAGGCTGGAAGGAATACGAACTCGAGATGATGCGCGACACGGCCGACAACACGGTCGTCGTCTGCTCGATCGAGAACGTCGACCCGGTCGGGGTGCACACCGGTGACTCGATCACCGTCGCCCCCGCCCTGACCCTGACCGACCGCGAATACCAGAAGCTGCGCGACCTCAGCATCGACATCATCCGCGCCGTCGGCGTCGACACCGGCGGCTGCAACATCCAGTTCGCGATCAATCCGGCCGACGGGCGGATCATCGTGATCGAGATGAACCCGCGGGTGTCCCGGTCCTCGGCCCTGGCCAGCAAGGCCACCGGCTTCCCGATCGCGAAGATCGCCGCCAAGCTCGCGCTCGGATACCGGCTCGACGAGATCCCCAACGACATCACCGGGGTCACCCCGGCCAGTTTCGAGCCCACCCTCGACTACGTCGTGGTCAAGGTGCCCCGGTTCGCGTTCGAGAAGTTCCCGGCCGCCGACCCCCGCCTCACCACCACCATGAAGTCCGTCGGTGAGGCCATGGCGATCGGCCGCAACTACGCCTCCGCCCTGCAGAAGGCGCTCCGCTCGCTGGAGAAGCGCGGATCCTCGTTCCACTGGGGCGCCGAGACCCGCAGCCTCGAGGAGCTGCTCCTCGTCGCCGCCGTGCCCACCGACGGCCGCATCGTCACGGTGCAGCAGGCGCTCCGCAAGGGCGCGACCATCGAGCAGGTCTTCGAATCCACGAAGATCGATCCCTGGTTCATCGACCAGATAGTGCTGATCAACGAGATCGCCGCCGAGATCGCCGCCGCCGAGCGCCTCGACACCGACATCCTCCGCACCGCGAAGGACCACGGCTTCTCCGACGCCCAGATCGGCGAGCTCCGCGGCTTCGGCGAAGCGGATGTGCGCAAGGTGCGCCACATCCTCGGCGTGCGCCCGGTCTTCAAGACCGTCGACACCTGCGCCGGCGAATTTCCCGCGCTCACCCCGTACCACTACTCCAGCTACGACCAGGAGACCGAGGTCGTGCCCAGCGACCGCCGGAAGGTCGTCATCCTCGGCTCCGGCCCGAACCGGATCGGGCAGGGCGTCGAGTTCGACTACTCCTGCGTGCACGCGTCCTTCGCGCTCTCGGAGGCCGGCTACGAGACCATCATGATCAACTGCAACCCCGAGACGGTCTCCACCGACTACGACACCTCCGACCGCCTCTACTTCGAGCCGCTCACCCTCGAAGACGTGCTCGAGGTGATCCACGCCGAGAGCCAGAGCGGCGAACTCGTCGGCGTGGTCGTGCAGCTCGGCGGCCAGACCGCGCTCGGCCTGGCCAAGGGCCTCGAGGCAGCCGGGATCCCCATCCTGGGCACCTCGCCGGCAGCGATCGACCTCGCCGAGGAACGCGGACTGTTCTCCGGCATCCTCGACCAGGCCGGCCTGCTCGCGCCGCGCAACGGCGTCGCGACCGACTTCGCCGGCGCCGTCGTCGTCGCGGAGGAGATCGGCTACCCGGTGCTCGTGCGGCCGAGCTACGTGCTCGGCGGCCGCGGCATGGAGATCATCTACGACAGCGCCTCGCTGGCCGACTACTTCACCAGGATGGCCGGCCAGGGCATCATCGGCCCGTCGCATCCGCTGCTCGTGGACCGGTTCCTCGACGACGCGATCGAGATCGACGTCGACGCCATCTTCGACGGCACCGAGCTCTACATCGGCGGCGTGATGGAGCACATCGAGGAGGCGGGCATCCACTCGGGCGACTCCAGCTGCACCCTCCCGCCGGTGACCCTCGGCCGCGCCGAGATCGACCGCGTCCGCGAGGCCACCCTCGGCATCGCCAGGGGCATCGGCGTGCGCGGCCTGCTCAACGTGCAGTTCGCCATCGGGGCCGGGGTGCTCTACGTGCTCGAGGCCAACCCGCGCGCCTCCCGCACGGTGCCGTTCGTCGCCAAGGCGCTGGGCATCACCCTCGCCAAGGCCGCGTCGCTGATCATGGTGGGCAAGACCATCGCCGAGCTCAAGGCCGAGGGCAAACTGCCTCTCATCGACGGGTCCCGGGTGCCGATGGAATCGCCCGTCGCCGTCAAGGAGGCCGTGCTCCCGTTCAACCGGTTCCGCACCCCGGCCGGCCTGGTCGTCGACTCCGTGCTCGGCCCGGAGATGCGCTCCACCGGCGAGGTCATGGGCATCGACCGGGACTTCCCCCGGGCGTTCGCGAAGAGCCAGCTCGCCGCCTACGGCGGAATCCCGCTCAGCGGAACCGTCTTCGTCTCGGTCTCCGACCGGGACAAGCGGGCCATCATCCTGCCGATGCTGCGGATGCAGCAGCTCGGCTACGAGATCGCCGCGACGGAAGGCACCGCGGAGGTCCTCCAGCGCAACGGCATCCGCGCCCGGATCGTGACCAAGTTCAGCGAGAAGAGCGGCGCGGATGACGTGTCGATCGTCGAGCTGATCCGCCGTGAGGAGGTGCAGATCGTCATCAACACCCCCGGCGGTCGCACCGCGCGCGCCGACGGTTACGAGATCCGCGCCGCCGCCGTCGCCGGAGACCTGCCGCTGTTCACGACGATCGCCGAATTGAGCGCCGCCGTCGCCTCGATCGACGCCATCCGAGGTGGCTTCGAGGTGACCTCGCTGCAGGAGTACGCCACCACCCGGACGAACGCCCTGTGAGCCACGATCCGTCCGCGGCGGTCGCCGCGTCGTTCGGGGACCGCCTGGACGCGGTCTTCACCGCGCGCGGCCCGTTGTGCGTGGGCATCGACCCCCACGCCTGGCTCCTGGCCGACTGGGGGCTGCCGGATTCCGCGGCCGGCGCCGAGTCCTTCGGGCGCACGGTGGTCGAGGCCTGCGCCGGGCAGGCGGGAATCGTCAAACCCCAGGTCGCCTTCTACGAGCGCTTCGGCTCGGCCGGCTACGCCGCGCTCGAACGCGTGCTGGCGGATGCCCGCGCCGCCGGTCTCCTCGTCATCGCCGACGTCAAGCGCGGCGACCTCGGCACCAGCGCCGAGGCCTACGGGCAGGCCTGGCTCAGCGGCGGCTCGCCGCTCGAGGTGGATGCCATCACCGTGAACGCCTACATGGGCGTCGGCTCCCTGGCCGCCGTCATCGCCCAGGCCGAGCGGGAGAGCAAAGGGCTGTTCCTGCTCGCCGCCACCTCGAACCCCGAGGCCGAGGCGATTCAGCAGGCGGTTCTGGCCGGCGGGGGACAGGCCGGCCTCACGGTGGCCGGCGCGATCTTCGAGGACGTCGCGGCGCGCAATGCGGAGCACCCGACCCACAGGATCGGCTCCCTCGGCGTCGTGCTCGGCGCGACCCTCGACCTGGCGGCATTCGGGGTCGACCTGACCGTCGCGCCGGCCCGGGCGCTCACTCCTATCCTCGCTCCCGGCTTCGGCCACCAGGGCGCGCAGGTATCAGATGTGAGGAACTTGTACGGGGGGTACGCTCAAGGCGTTATCGTGAGTGAATCGCGTAGCGTTCTTTCGGCCGGTCCCCGCCGAATTGCCGAGACGATAGCGCGCCGAGTACTTGAAGCTGGAGCGGCCCGTGGCTGAGAATCGCCCTACCCCACCCGACGTCGACCGGGTCGCCGCCTCGCGCGCCGCCGTGGCCGCCAGGCGCGCCCGCGCGGCCGTGAAAGACCAAATCGCGCACGAGAAGCGCTCGGCCCTCGAGGTGCTGTCGACCGCGATCAGCAGCCCCGACGGCGTCGAGGGGCGCCTGCGCGTGACCGAGTTCCTGATCAGCATCCCGGCCATCGGCGTGACCAAGATGCGACGCATCATGAGCCAGTTGGAGATCTCGCCGTCCAAGCGTCTCGGCGGCCTGGGCAAGCACCAGCGTGACCGGCTGCGTGACTTCCTGACGAGCCGGTCGAGGGTGCGGCGGGGCGCATCGCCTGCCCGGCTCGTCGTGCTCGCCGGGCCGACGGCGGTGGGCAAGGGAACCGTCGCCGGGTACATCCGCGAGCACTATCCCCAGGTGCTGTTGTCCGTCTCGGCCACCACCAGGGCGCCACGGCCGGGAGAAGTCGAGGGAGTGAGTTACTTCTTCGTCGACGACGCCGAATTCGACCGGATGGTCGAGGCAGGCGAGCTCCTCGAATGGGCGGTCGTGCACAACGCCTACCGGTACGGCACCCCGCGCGGCCCCGTCGAGGCGGCGCTGGCCCGCGGCGACAGCGTCCTGCTCGAGATCGACATCCAGGGCGCCCGCGCCGTGCGACGTTCGATGCCGCAGGCCAGGCTGGTCTTCCTGCTGCCGCCGACCTGGGACGAATTGGTGCGCCGCCTGATCGGCCGCGGCACCGAAAGCCCGGCCGAGCAGGCCCGTCGGCTGGAGACCGCGAAGCTCGAATTGGCTGCCCAGGAGGAGTTCGATTTCCGTGTCGTCAACCACGACGTGGCCGAGGCCGCCCGGGAGGTCGTAGACTTGATGAATCTGCGTCAGGCACCCCAGCTGCCTTAGCGCCCGATTTTTCGTGTTTGAGACGTGCCGACACTCGCCCGTCCAGCCGATCCAGCGTCACCCGCACCACCGCTACCCGCTGCGGCATCACCCCGCAGCACGAACCGCTCTGAAGGAGTGACACCAATGGCCAACAAGCCCACTGGCATCATTGACCCGCCCATCGACGACCTGCTGACCAAGGTCGACTCCAAGTACGCCCTCGTGGTTTTCGCGTCGAAGCGCGCTCGTCAGATCAACGACTACTACGCCGACCTGCACGAAGGCAGCCTGTTCGACAACGTCGGACCGCTGGTCGACTCCACCGTCGACGACAAGCCCCTGTCGGTCGCGCTGCGCGAGATCAACGAAGACAAGCTCGTCTCCCGCCCCATCGTCGAGTAGCCGACCGGGCATACTCGAGCGCGCAGGATGTCGTCAGGTCGCACGGTCGTCGTCGGGATCACCGGGGGCATCGCTGCCTATAAGGCCGTCAACATCGTGCGCGCTTTTGTGTTGCGCGGGGACTCCGTGCACGTCGTCGCCACGCCGGCCGCCCTGCGCTTCGTCGGCCGACCCACCCTCGAGGCCATCTCGCGCAACCCTGTGCACACCGACCTCTACGAGGGGGTCGCCGAGGTGCGGCACGTGGCCATCGGCCAGTCCGCCGACCTGATCGTCGTCGCGCCGGCCACCGCGAACACCATCGCCAAACTCGCCTGCGGGCTGGCCGACGACCTGCTCGGGAACACCATCCTGGCCAGCACAGCGCCGCTGGTGATCGCACCGGCGATGCACACCGAGATGTGGAACAACGCCGCCACCCGGGCCAACGTCGCAACCCTGCGCGAACGCGGCGTCGTCGTCGTCGGTCCGGGGACGGGCCGGCTCACCGGCGCCGACTCCGGGGCGGGCCGGATGGAAGAGCCGGACACGATCGTCGCCGCGGCCCTCGCAGCGTTGGCCGTAGCCGACCGCGGAGGCGCCGCTGGCGACCTGGCCGGGAAACGGATCGTCATCTCCGCCGGGGGAACCCGGGAACCACTCGACCCGGTGAGGTTCCTCGGCAACCGGTCCAGCGGCAAACAGGGCGTCGCCCTGGCTGAGGCGGCCGTGGCCCGCGGGGCCGAGGTCGTCCTCGTCGCCGCCAACCTGGAGGTGCCCGCGCCGACGAACGTCGACGTGCGCCTGGCCGGTTCCGCGGCCGACCTCGAACGGGCGATGACCGAGGCGGCGGCCGAGGCAGACGTCATCATCATGGCGGCCGCCGTGGCCGACTACCGGCCCGCCGAAGTGCGCGCCGACAAGATCAAGAAGGACGACACGGGCGACACCCTCGTGCTCACCCTCGTGCGCAACCCCGACATCCTCGCCGGGCTGGCCGCCGCCCGGAAGCCAGGGCAGGTCGTCATCGGGTTCGCAGCCGAGACCGAGGCCGACCCGGAGTTGCTGCTCCAACTCGGCCGGGAGAAGGCCGCCCGCAAGGGCTGCGACTACCTCGTCCTCAACATGGTGGGCTGGACCGAGGGTTTCGCCTCCGAACGTAATGAGGTCCGGGTGCTCAACCGCCACGGAGATATAGTGATTGAGGCCTCCGGCAGCAAGATGTCGGTGGCCGAGAGCATCCTCGACCTGCTGAGCTGAGCAGGCTCAGCTGATCAACGCTGAGCCGACCGGTTCGGCTCAGACAGACTCCGGCGTGGAACGCAGGCCGTTCCGCGCCGCGTCGGCCGCGTCCGCCGCAACCGTTTTCCCCCATGTACATGAACCACCAACAGAGACGGGCCAGATGAGCGATCTACGCCTCTTCACCTCGGAGTCAGTCACCGAAGGCCACCCCGACAAGATCTGCGACCAGATCTCCGACAGCATCCTGGACGCGCTTCTGGCCGAGGACCCGCACAGCCGGGTCGCGGTGGAGACGCTCGTCACCACCGGTCTCGTGCACGTCGCCGGCGAGGTCACCACGGAGGCCTACGTCGAGATCCCCTCGATCGTGCGCAAGTGCATCACCGACATCGGCTACGACTCGTCCGACGTGTGGTTCGACGGCCGTTCCTGCGGTGTGGAGATCTCCATCGGCGGTCAGTCACCCGACATCGCCCAGGGCGTCGACAACGCCTTCGAACGGCGCGAGGAGTCGAGCATCGACGACTTCGACCGGCAGGGCGCGGGCGACCAGGGCATCATGTTCGGCTACGCCACCCGGGAGACCCCCGAGCTCATGCCGATCCCGATCTGGATCGCGCACCGCCTCGCCGAGCGCCTCGCCGAGGTGCGCAAGTCCGGCGAGCTGGACTACCTCCGCCCCGACGGCAAGACCCAGGTCACCATCGGCTACGACGGCATCATCCCGCGCACCGTCGAGACCGTCGTGCTCTCCACCCAGCACTCCAAGACCGTCTCCAACGAGCAGTTGCGCGCCGAGGTCGAAGAACTCGTCATCCGGCCTGTGCTCGACCGGGTCGACCTCGACTCCTCCGGCCTGAACATGCTGATCAACCCGACCGGCCGCTTCGAGATCGGCGGCCCGCAGGGCGACGCCGGCCTGACCGGGCGCAAGATCATCATCGACACCTACGGCGGATCGAGCCGGCACGGCGGCGGAGCGTTCAGCGGCAAGGACCCGTCGAAGGTCGACCGTTCCGCCGCCTACGCCATGCGCTGGGTGGCCAAGAACGCGGTGGCCGCCGGACTGGCCGACCGCCTGGAGATCCAGGTCGCCTACGCCATCGGCAAGGCCTCCCCGGTGGGGTTGTACGTCGAAACGTTCGGCACCGGAACCCTTCCCGACCGGGAGATCACCGCCGCGATCCGGGAGGTCTTCGATCTCCGGCCGGCCGCGATCATCCATTCCCTCGACCTGCTGCGCCCGATCTACGCCAAGACGGCCACCTACGGCCACTTCGGCCGTGAACTGCCCGACTTCACCTGGGAGCGGCTTGACCGGGTCGAGGAACTGAAGAGCGCCGCCGGGCTGTAGCGATGACCCGCACCGGCCTCGTGGCACGGGTGCTGATCGATTCGCCCCTGCCGCAGCTCGACCACCTCTTCGACTACCGCATCCCGGAAGAGCTCGCCACGCTCGCGCAGCCCGGAGTGCGGGTGCGCGTGCCGCTCCGGTCGGCCGGGCGGGTGGCCGACGGTTACCTGATCGAGGTCGTCGGCGGGGAGACGGCCGCCCCTCCGAGCGGGAGGGAACCGGCGACCCTCGACGGGGTCACCCCCGACTACCACGGCGCGCTCAGCCCGCTCGACGCGGTCGTGTCCGAGGCGCCGGTACTCACCCCCGAGGTCTGGAAGCTGGCCAGGCGGGTGGCCGACCGCGCCGCCGGCAACGCCAGCGACATCATCCGGCTCGCCGTCCCACCCCGGCAGGTGCGGGTCGAGAAGGCCTGGCTCGCCGGCCTGGCTGCGACGGCTGCGACGGCTGCGACGGCTGCGCCGGATGTGACGGCCCCCGTGGCCGCGCCGGCCGCCGCCGACCCGTCATCCGCGGCGCCGCACGTCTTCGCCGACTACCCGGCCGGCAGCCTCGACACCGTCGTCGCGGAACAGAAACGGCTCTGCGTCGCGGCAGTGCCGACGCTGATGCTGCTGCCGGGTGGACTCACCATCGGGCGCTGGGCGCACACCATGGCCGAGCTCGCCGTCGCCGCCCTCTCGGCCGGTCGGAGCAGCATCCTCGTCGTTCCCGACTACCGCGACCAGGACCAGGTCCAGGCGGCACTGGAGCTGCTCGCCCCCGCAGGCACGGTCAGCCGGGTCGACGCCCGCCAGCCCAACGCCGACCGGTACCGGGCCTTCCTCGCCTGCCTGGCCGCCGCCCCGCGGATCGTGCTGGGCAACCGCTCCGCCGTCTACGCCCCGGCGCATGACCTGGGCCTGATCGCGCTCTGGGACGACGGCGACCCCCTGCACGGCGAACAGCTCAGCCCCTACGTGCACGCCAGGGACGCCGCGCTGGTCAGGCAGGGCCAGGCCGGCTGCGCGCTCGTCTTCCTCGGGCACACCCGCACGGTCGAGGTGCAGCGCCTGGTCGAACTCGGCTGGCTCGGCCAGGTGCACCCCACCAGGAACCAGCACCCCCGGATTATCCCAACCGACTTCCAGGCCGAACCCGACCAGCAGGTCCGCGCCGCGCGCATCCCCACCGCCGCGTGGCAGGCCGCCAGGGAAGCCCTCCAGCACGGGCCCGTGCTCGTGCAGGTGGCGAGCCCCGGCTACGCGCCCATGCTCGCCTGCCAGACCTGCAAGAAGGCCGCGCGGTGCACCACCTGCCAGGGCCCGCTCGGCCTGGCCTCGGCGGCCGCGATGCCGTCCTGCCGCTGGTGCGGCGCCCTGGCGGCCGACTGGAGCTGCGTACACTGCGAAGGCCGCAAGCTGCGGGTCGTCACCCTGGGCACCGGCCGCACCGCCGAGGAACTCGGCCGGGCCTTCCCCGGGGCCAGGGTCATCATCGCCGACGGCGACCACCAGGTGCAGCAGCTCGGCGCGGAACCCGCCCTCATCATCGCGACCCGCGGCGCCGAGCCGATCCCGGCCGGCGGCTACCGGGCCATCCTGCTGCTCGACGGGGAACGGATGCTCGCCCGCGAGTCGCTCCGCGTCGGGGACGACAGCCTTCGCGCCTGGTGCAACACGGCCGCCCTGGCCGCCCCGGGGGCGGCCGTGATGCTCGTCGGAGTCGGCGGCACCCTCGCCCGCGCACTGAACGCCTGGCAGCCCGAGGCACACGCGGCAGCGGAGCTGGCCGACCGGCGGCAGCTGCGCTTCCCGCCCGCCGTGCGGGCGGCCTCCGTCACCGGCACCGCCGACGACGTCGCGGCGGCCCTCGTCGACCTCGACCAGGTTCCCGGGCTCGACGTGCTCGGCCCGGTGGCCACCGAGCCGCCCCTCGTGCGCGGAATCGTGCGCTTCCCCTACGCGAGCGGCGACGAGGCCGCCCGCCTGCTCAAGGCCGCCATCGTGCGGAACGCGGCCCGGCGGCGGCGGCCGAAGGGCGCTCCCTTCCGTGCGGCACCTACACTCAAAGTACGATTCGACGACCCGGAGCTGCTCTAAATGAAAATCGTCTTCGCGGGCACCCCCCAGGCGGCCGTGCCCAGCCTGGCGCTGCTGGCCGACTCTCGGCACGACCTCGTCGCCGTGGTGACCAGGGCGGACGCGCCGCTCGGCCGCAAGCGCACTCTCTCCCCGTCCCCGGTCGGGCAGGCAGCCGCGGACCGCGGCCTGCGCCTGCTCAAGACCAACCGGCTCGACGAAGCGGCGACCGCCGAGATCGCGGCCCTCGCCCCCGACCTGGGCGTGATCGTCGCCTACGGGGGACTCGTGCGGGAACCGCTGCTCTCCGTGCCGCGTCTCGGCTGGATCAACCTGCACTTCTCCCTGCTTCCCCGCTGGCGCGGCGCCGCACCGGTGCAGCGCGCCCTGATCGCCGGCGACGCGCGCACCGGCGCCGCCGTGTTCCAGCTGGTGCCCGAACTCGACGCCGGCGCGGTCTTCGCCCAGCAGTCGGAACCGATCGGACGGCACGCGACCGCCGGCACCCTGCTCGCCGGACTCAGTGAGAGCGGCGCCCAGCTGCTGCTCGGCGTGATCGACGACCTCGCCGCCGGGCGGGCGACCTCCCTCGCCCAGGCCGGGGAGGTCACCCTCGCCCCCAAGCTCACCCTCGACGACGCCCGGATCGACTGGGCCGCCCCCGCGGAAACGGTCTACAACCGGGTGCGCGGGGTCACCCCCGAGCCCGGCGCGTTCACGACGGTGAACGACGCGCGCCTCAAACTCCTCGAAGTCGCCCCGACCCATGGGGCCCTGCCGCAACCGGCGGGCTCGATTCGAGAGATCGACAAAAAAGTGCTGATTGGCACCGGGACAGAGCCGCTCGAGCTCGTCACGGTGCAACCGGCGGGAAAGACGGCAATGAAGGCAACGGACTGGTGGCGTGGAGTGGCGGCGACGGAGGTGGTCGCCTCATGAGCGACGAGCGCGGCCGGGGCCGGCAGCAGGAACGCCCGCGCCCGCAACACGATTTCGTCCAGCCGGCCAGGCGGGTCGCCTACGAGGTGATCGCGGCGGTGCGCGAATCCGACGCCTACGCCAACCTGCTGCTGCCCACCCGCATCAAGCGGGCCGCCCTGAACACGGCGGATGCCGCGCTGGCCACCGAGCTGACCTACGGCACCCTGCGAATGCAGGGGTTCTACGACCGGGTCATCGCCGAAGCGGCCGGGCGGCCGGTCTCCGCCATCGACCCGGCCATCCTCGACGTGCTGCGGCTCGGCGCCCACCAGCTCCTCGCGACCCGGGTCGCCACCCACGCCGCGGTGAACGAATCGGTCGAGCTGGCCAGGCAGGTCGGCTCGCGCGCCGCCACCGGCTTCACCAACGGGGTGCTGCGCACCATCTCCCGCTCCAGCACCGAGGAATGGCGGGAGCGGATCCTCGCCGACGCCACCGGGGAGGACGACCGACTCGCGATCGAACACTCGCACCCGGTCTGGGTGGTCCGGGCCTTCCGCCAGTCCCTGCGACTCGAGGGGCGCGAAGCCGAACTGGAAGACCTGCTCATCGCCGACAATGCGGCCCCCCGGGTGAACATGGTCGCCCTCCCTGGGCTCGTGCCCGCCGACGAGACGGCCGGCCTTGGCGAGCCCAACGCGTTCTCCCCGACCGGATTCGTGCTCGCCGGCGGAGACCCCGTGCACCTCATGCACGACCACAACGGCCGCATCCGCGTGCAGGACGAAGGCTCGCAACTGGCAGCCCTGGCCCTGAGCCGTGCCCGCCCGGCCGTCCCGGGCGAACGCTGGCTCGACCTCTGCGCCGGCCCGGGCGGCAAGGCCGCGCTGCTTGCCGCCGAGGCCCTCGCCGCCGGCGCCACCCTCGTCGCCAACGAACTCGTCCCCGCGCGGGCGACGCTCGTGCGCAAGGCCCTGGCCGCCGTTCCGGCCTCGGTCCCCGTCTGGGAAGAGGACGGCACCACCTTCGGTGATGCCCACCCCGAGGCCTTCGACCGGATCCTCCTCGACGCGCCGTGCACCGGCCTCGGCGCCCTGCGCCGCCGGCCGGAGGCGCGCTGGCGCAAACTGCCCCGGGACGTCGCGGAACTCAGCGACCTGCAGTCGGGCCTGATCGACGCCGCCCTCGGTGCCCTCAAGCCCGGCGGCATCCTGGCCTACGTCACCTGTTCGCCGCACATCGCCGAGACCCGGGGGATCGTGGCCACGGCGCTGAAGAAGTGGGGCGGCACGGTGCGCACCCTCGACACCGCCGGGATCGTTCAGGGCCTCGCGAATTCGCCGCTCGACCTGCCCGCCGACGGCGGGAGCGTGCAGCTCTGGCCGCACCGGCACGGCACCGACGCGATGTTCATCACCCTGCTCGAACGCACCGCCTAGCCTGCGCCGAATCGGACGGGCCGCAGGGCGGCGGCGGCGGCGGGCGGCGGGCGGATGCCACGGGCTAGGGTGAAGTCATGCCCTCCAGGATCAACCCGAGCATTCTCGCCGCCGACTTCGCCAACCTCGAACGGGAACTGGGGCGCATCCGCACCGCCGACCTCGTGCACGTGGACATCATGGACAACCATTTCGTGCCCAACCTCACGTTCGGCCCGCCCGTCGTCTCCCGCCTGGCCCAGGTTTCACCGCTGCCGTTCGACGTGCACCTGATGATCGAGAACCCCGAACGGTGGGCTCCCGGCTACGCGGAGGCCGGCGCCTTCTCGGTGACCTTCCACGCCGAGGCCACCACCAACCCGGTCGGCCTGGCGCGGAAGCTGCGCTCGATCGGCGCTCGGGCGGGCATCGCCCTCAAGCCGGGCACCGCGGTCGAGCCCTACCTCGAACTCCTGCCCGAATTCGACCAGGTGCTGGTGATGACCGTCGAGCCCGGTTTCGGTGGGCAGAGCTTCATGCCGTCGACCATGCGCAAGCTGAAGACGCTCTCCGAGACGGTGCGCAAAAGCGGTCTCGACGTCTGGGTGCAGGTCGACGGGGGCATCACCGAGGAGACCATCGTGGTCGCCGCCGAGGCCGGCGCCGACACCTTCGTGGCCGGTTCGAGCGTGTTCAACGCCGCCGACCCTGCCGCCCAGATCGCCCGGCTGCGCGCCGCCGCGGACGAACACCGGCACGCGCACTAGTAACCTAGGGGAGTGAAGACATTCGACGACCTCTTCGCTGAGCTGAGCGACAAAGCACTAACCAGGCCCGAGGGGTCTGGAACCGTGCGTGAGCTTGATGCCGGCGTGCACGCCATTGGCAAGAAGATCGTTGAGGAAGCCGCAGAAGTCTGGATGGCGGCCGAATTCCAAAGCGACGAGGAGACGGCGGCCGAGATGTCGCAGCTCATCTACCACGTGCAGGTGCTCATGCTGGCCAAGGGGCTCACCCCGGCCGACGTGTACCGGCATCTGTGACGGCCAGGCCACCGGCCGACTCCGTCCACCTCCCCGCCAACGCTGAAAGAACACCATGCTGAGAATCGCCGTGCCCAACAAGGGCTCGTTGTCCGAAACCGCCGCGCAGATGCTGGCCGAGGCCGGGTACACCGGCCGCCGCGACCCGCGCGACCTCGTCGTCGCCGATCCGCTCAACGACGTCGAGTTCTTCTACCTCCGGCCCCGCGACATCGCGACCTACGTCGGATCCGGAGCCCTCGACGTGGGAATCACCGGCCGGGACCTGCTGCTCGACTCCCGCTCGACCGCCCACGAGATCGCCAGCCTCGACTTCGGCGACTCCACCTTCCGCTTCGCCGGCCCCGCGGGCCGCTTCACCGACCTCTCCGACCTGGCCGGCCTCCGCGTGGCGACCAGCTACCCGGGCCTGGTCGAGGCGTTCCTCGCCCGGCACGACGTGTCGGTCACCCTCGTCACCCTCGACGGGGCGGTCGAATCCGCGGTGCAGCTCGGCGTGGCGGATGCCGTCGCCGACGTCGTCTCCACCGGCTCCACCCTGCGCAAGGCCGGCCTGGACATCTTCGGCCCGGTCATCCTCCAGTCGACGGCCGTGCTGATCACCGCCGAAAACGAGAAGCCCGGGATCGCGACCCTCCTCCGCCGGCTGCAGGGTGTGCTCGTGGCCCGCCAGTACGTGCTGATGGACTACGACATCCCGGCGGCCCTGCTCGACGACGCCTGCCTGCTGGCCCCCGGCATCGAGTCGCCCACGGTGTCGTCGCTGCACGACCCCGACTGGGTCGCCGTGCGGGTGATGATCCCGCGCCTGAACACCAACCACGTCATGGACGCGCTCTACGAGCTGGGCGCCAGGGCGATCCTGATCAGCTCCATCCACAACGCCCGCCTGTAACCAACGAGTCCGGGTAAGAGAATTGTCACGGAGGAAATCGTGAGTCTTGCTGTGCGGGTCATCCCCTGTCTCGACGTGGCCAACGGCCGCGTGGTGAAGGGCGTGAACTTCCAGAACCTGCGCGACGCGGGCGACCCGGTCGAGCTCGCCCGCCGGTACTACGAACAGGGTGCCGACGAACTCACCTTCCTCGACGTCACCGCGACCGTGGACAACCGGTCCACCACCTACGACGTGGTGCGTGCCACCGCGGAACAGGTGTTCATCCCGCTCACCGTCGGCGGCGGCATCCGCAGCGTCGAGGACGTCTCCCGGCTGCAGGCCAGCGGCGCCGACAAGGTCGGCGTCAACAGTGCGGCCATCGCCCGCCCGGCGCTGATCGGGGAGATCGCCGACCGCTTCGGCTCGCAGGTCCTCGTGCTCTCACTCGACGTGAAGCGCAGCGACCGGACCGAATCCGGCTTCGTCGTCACGACCCACGGCGGCCGCACCGAAACCGACCTGGACGCCCTGGCCTGGGCCGGCACCGCGATCGAACTGGGCGTCGGCGAACTCCTCGTGAACTCCATCGACGCCGACGGCACCAAGGCCGGCTTCGACCTCGAACTCATCCGGCTCATGCGGGAAATCAGCCGCGTGCCGGTGATCGCCTCCGGCGGCGCCGGACGGGCACAGGACTTCCCACCGGCGATCGCTGCCGGAGCGGACGCGGTGCTCGCGGCATCCGTCTTCCACAACGGCGAACTGACCATCGACGACGTGAAGCGGGAGCTCCGCGCCGCCGGGATGCCGGTGCGCTGATGAGCCACGCCAGACGACCCCAGCCCCACGACCGATGAACCCCGAACGAGAGGGCGCCACCATGAACGACCAGGCACTGTCATCCGTCGACGCCGGCCTCGCGCTGGCCGCCTTCAACGCCGACGGCCTGCTGCCGGCGGTGATCCAGCAGTGGGACACCGGCGAGGTGCTCATGCTCGGCTGGATGGACCGGGAGGCGCTGCGACGCACCCTCACCGAGGGCCGCGTCACCTTCTGGTCTCGCAGCCGCCAGGAATACTGGCGCAAGGGCGACACCTCCGGGCACGGGCAGTACGTGAAGTCCGCCGCCCTCGACTGCGACGCCGACACCCTCCTCGTGCAGGTCGACCAGGTCGGCGCCGCCTGTCACACCGGCACGCGCACCTGTTTCGACGGCCGGGGCATCGGCGTCGCCACCGGCACCCGCCCTGTCGCCTCCGCCGCCGCATCCGTCGAAACGGTGAACTGACCGTGGCCGTCGACGAAACCACGGCCGGCACGACGACGGCCGAACAGTTCGCCGCCCTCGGACAGGAGCACCGGGTCATCCCGGTCATCCGTGAACTCTTCGCCGACGGGGAGACCCCGGTCGGCATCTACCGGAAGCTCGCCGCCGGGGCGCCGGGCAGCTTCCTCCTCGAGTCGGCCGAACAGGGCGGGATCTGGTCCCGGTTCTCCTTCGTCGGGGTGTCCTCCTTCGGCGTGCTGACCCAGCAGGGGGACGACACCCGCTGGATCGACTACGGCGTGGACGCCGACCGCGCGCTCGGAGTCGCCGCCGGTCTCGGCCCGCTGGCGGCGCTCTCCGGCCTGTTCGAACGTTGGCGGACGCCGTGCCTGCCCGGGCACCCGCCGCTCACCGGCGGCCTGGTCGGTTTCATCGGCTGGGAAGCCATCCGCCAGATCGAACGTCTGCCGAACCGGCCGCCGGCCGACTACGACGTGCCGGGTGAGGCGTTCAGTTTCGTTGCCGACCTCGTCGCGATCGACCACAAGTACGGCACCGTGCAGCTCATCGCGAACGTGCTCAACGACGGCACGGACACCCAGGCCGAACTCTGGGCGAGCGCCCAGGCGAGGCTCGACTCCCTCCAGGCCCGCCTCGCGGCACCCTCGGAGGCGTGGCTCGCGGAGGTCGACCTGTCCACGGCGCCCGAACCGGAGATGCGCACCACCCGCGCCGACTTCCTCGCCTCGGTCGAGGTCGCCAAGCAGCGCATCGTCGACGGGGACATCTTCCAGGTCGTCATCTCCCAGCGCTTCGACCAGGCCTGCACCGCCGACCCGATCGACGTCTACCGGGTGCTCCGCAGCCTCAACCCCAGCCCGTACATGTACCTGCTCAGCCTCGAGTCCACGACGGGCGAACCGTACTGGATCGTCGGCTCCTCGCCGGAGGCCCTGGTCAAGGTGCAGCAGGACCGGGTGTTCACCCACCCGATCGCCGGATCGAAGCCCCGCGGGACCACACCGGAAACCGATGCCGACTTCGAAACCGAACTCGCCGGCGACCCCAAGGAACGAGCAGAGCACCTCATGCTCGTCGACCTGGCCCGGAACGACCTGCTCAAGGTCTGCGCGGCCGGGTCGGTGGAGGTCACCGAGTTCATGCGGATCGAACGGTTCAGCCACATCATGCACCTCGTCTCGTCGGTGGAGGGCAACCTCCTGCCCGGCAAGACCGCCATAGACGTGTTCCGGGCGACCTTCCCGGCCGGTACCCTGTCCGGCGCACCGAAGCCCAGCGCCCTGGCGATCATCGACGAACTCGAACCCACCCAGCGCGGCGTCTACGGGGGAGTGGTCGGCTACTTCGGCTTCGCCGGTGACGCGGACCTCGCCATCGCCATCCGCACGGCCACCATCATGAACGGCACAGCCCGGGTGCAGTCAGGTGGCGGCCTCGTCGCAGACTCCGATCCGGCATCCGAGTACCAGGAGTCGCAGAACAAGGCCGCCGCCCCGTTGCGGGCCGTGGCCGTGGCCAACGCCATGAAACGGGTGCGCTGAGTGTCCGCCCGCAGGCTCAAGCTCGCCGTTCTCCTGCTGGTGCTCGCCGCCAGCGCCCTGGCGCTGCTGGCCTGGACTCAGGTCTGGATCACCGCCGACGCCGTGCAACCCGGCTCGGCCGCGAAGACGCTCGCGGTCACCGGTTCGACCGCCGCGCCCGGCCTGACCGCACTGGCCCTCGCCGGGGTGGCCCTCGCGGGCGCGCTGACCATCGCCGGTCCCGTCATCCGGGTCGTCCTCGGCCTGCTCGAAATCCTGCTCGGCTTATCGGTCGGCCTCGCCGCCGCTCTCGCGCTCGGTGACCCGGCCGGAGCCAGCTCGGCCCTGATCACCGCGGCCACCGGGATCGCCGGCAAGGAATCCGTCACGGACGGAGTCGTCGCCTCGGTCTCGACGCCCTGGCCCTACCTGGCACTCGTCGCCGGCGTGGCGATGGCCGCGGCCGGCATCCTCATCCTCGTCACGGCCCGCCGCTGGCCGGGCCCCGGCTCCCGGTACCAGGCCGTGCGGTTCGCCGCCGCGGATGCTTCCGGCCACCCGGTCACCGACCCCTCCGGCGACCCGTCGAGCGACGCCGTCGACGACTGGGACGGGCTCACCCGCGGCGAGGACCCCACCGCTCGTCGCTGAAGACGATCACCGTCAGGCCGCTAGACTTGATCCGCACGTCAACGCACAAAAGGAGATCCATGAGCTTCGAGTCGGTAGACCCTGGCGAAGGCCATTCCATTGCGGCCTGGACCGCCGTCACCATCATGCTGCTGGCCATCGCCGTCGGCACCGTGGCGTTCTTCCTCGCGCTGTCCTGGCTCGTCTGGGCCTCGGTGGTGCTGCTGGTCGTCGGTCTCGGCGTCGGCTGGGTGCTGTCCAAGGTGGGCTACGGCGTAGCCGACACCCAGCCGCACGAAGGCCACTAGCCGAGTGCTTTCCGAGCTGCTAGCCGGGGCGATCGCCGACGCGGACCTCCGCCGCCGGGATCGCCCGTACTCCGCCGTCGAGGCGGACGCCCTCGCGCGCCCGGCCGCCATCGACGCCCTGTCCGCGCTCGCACCGGCGGATCGGGTGAAGATCATCGCCGAGGTGAAGCGGGCCAGTCCGTCCCGCGGCACCCTCGCCGAGATCCGCGACCCGGCCGCCCTGGCCGTGTCCTACGAGTTCGGCGGCGCGAGCGCCATCAGCGTGCTGACTGAGGGGCGCCGTTTCCTCGGCTCGCTGTCGGACCTCGAGCAGGTGCGTTCGGCCGTCTCGGTTCCGGTCCTCCGGAAGGACTTCATCGGCGACCCGTACCAGGTCCTCGAAGCCCGCGCCGCGGGAGCCGACCTCGTGCTGCTGATCGTCGCTGCCCTTGACCAGGCCACGATGGTCTCCCTGCACGACCTCGTCCGTGAACTCGGCATGACCGCCCTCGTCGAAACGCACAGCGCCGACGAGGTCGACCGTGCCCTCGACCTCGGCGCCGGCCTCGTCGGAGTGAACGCCCGCGACCTGTCCACATTCACGCTCGACCAGGACCTGTTCGGCCGACTGGCCGATCGGATCCCCTCCGGCGTGGTCCGGGTCGCCGAATCCGCGGTCAAGACGGCGGCGGATGTCGCGCACTACCGCGCCGCCGGAGCCGACGTCGTGCTCGTCGGCGAAGCGCTCGTCACGAGCGACCCCATCCGCACCCTCACCGAATTCCTGGCGGTATAGACATGTCCCTCAAAGCAGAAGCAGGCCCGTACTTCGGAGATTTCGGCGGACGTTTCGTCCCCGAATCCCTGGTGGCCGCGCTCGACGAACTCACCAACGAGTACACCCTCGCCCGCTCCGACCCGGCCTTCGCCGCGGAGCTGATGGAACTGCACCGCACCTACACGGGGCGCCCCTCCATCATCACCGAGGTGCCCCGGTTCGCCGCCGACGCCGGCGGCGCCCGCGTCATCCTCAAGCGCGAAGACCTCAACCACACCGGTTCGCACAAGATCAACAATGTGCTCGGCCAGGCCCTGCTCACCAAGCGGATCGGCAAGACCCGGGTGATCGCCGAGACCGGGGCCGGCCAGCACGGCGTGGCCACGGCGACCGCCGCAGCCCTGTTCGGGCTGGACTGCGTCGTCTACATGGGCGAAGTCGACACCGAACGGCAGGCCCTCAACGTGGCCAGGATGCGGCTGCTCGGCGCGGAGGTCGTGCCGGTCACGACCGGCTCCCGCACGCTCAAGGACGCCATCAACGACGCCATGCGCGACTGGGTGACCAACGTCGAGAACACCAACTACATCTTCGGAACGGTCGCCGGCCCGCACCCGTTCCCGGCGATGGTGCGCGACTTCCAGAAGATCATCGGCGAGGAGGCCCGCCAGCAGGTCCTCGACCTGACCGGGCGCCTCCCCGACGCGGTCACCGCCTGCGTCGGCGGCGGCTCCAACGCGATGGGCATCTTCCACGCGTTCCTCGACGACGCCGATGTGGCCCTGTACGGCTACGAGGCCGGCGGCGACGGCGCGGAGACCCTCCGGCACGCCGCCACGATCACCAAGGGGCGCCCCGGCATCCTGCACGGCGCCCGCAGCTTCCTGCTCCAGGATGAGGACGGCCAGACCGTCGAGTCCCACTCGATCTCCGCCGGCCTGGACTACCCGGGCGTCGGTCCGGAGCACTCCTGGCTGGCCAGTATCGGCCGGGCGACCTACCTGCCCGTCACCGATGCGGAGGCGATGAGCGCCCTGCGGCTGCTCAGCCGCACCGAGGGAATCATCCCGGCGATCGAGTCGGCACACGCTCTCGCCGGCACCCTCGACCTGGGCAAGCGGCTCGGACCGGACGCCACCATCCTGGTGAACCTCTCCGGCCGCGGCGACAAGGACATGGAAACCGCGGGCCGATACTTCGACCTGCTCGACGAGGGCGCGGCACAGCTATGACGACGACGACGAGCACGGTCGAATCCACCATCGCCCTCCGGCGCCAACAGGGCGGCGGGGCCCTGATCGGCTACCTGCCGGTCGGCTTCCCGACCCTCTCCGAGAGCATCGACGCGGCCGTCGCCCTCGTCGCCGGTGGTGTCGACATCCTCGAATTGGGCCTGCCGTACTCTGACCCCGTGATGGACGGCCCGGTCATCCAGGCCGCCACCCAGCAGGCCCTGGCCAACGGCTTCCGGCTGCGCCACGGCATCGAGGCCGTCGCGGCGATCACCGCCCAGGTGGATGCCCCGGTGCTCGTGATGACCTACTGGAACCCGATCGTGCAGTACGGCGTCGACCGGTTCGCCGACGACCTCCAGGTCGCCGGCGGCGCCGGGCTGATCACGCCCGACCTCATCCCCGACGACGCCGCGGACTGGGTCGCGGCCAGTGACCGCACCGGCCTCGACCGGGTATTCCTCGCCGCGCCGTCGTCCTCGGATGCCCGGCTCGCGCAGGCGGTGCAGGCGAGCCGCGGCTTCGTCTACGCCGTGTCCACGATGGGGATCACCGGAGCGCGCAGCGACGTCGACTCGGCGGCGCGGGTCCTCATCGACCGCCTGCGCGCGGTCGGGTCGACGAGCGCCTGTGTCGGGCTCGGCATCTCCACCCCCAGCCAGGTGCGGGAGATCCTCGGCTACGCCGACGGCGCCATCGTCGGCTCCGCGCTGGTGAAGGCCCTCGCCGAAGGGGGAGTCCCGGCCGTCGCCGCCCTCGCCCGCGACCTCGCCGCCGGGGCCAGGGACATCCGACCCGCAGTCTGAGGTATGTTGACCGAGGCGGTCGTTCGACGCCTCGACAGTTTTGTCGGGCCGACCACCGGTTTCGGCCAACCCGGAGTGACGTCGTCACGATGAAAGGTAATACCAGGTGTCTTTTCTGCTGAGCATCCCGAGCCCCAGCCCGGAGTGGAGCTTCTTCGACGTCGGACCGTTCCGGATCCACGCCTACGCCCTCTGCATCCTGGCCGGGATCATCGCCGCCACCGTGCTGACCTCGCGCCGCCTGACCAGCCGCGGCGGCGAACCGGGCGTGGTGCTTGACATCATCCTCTGGGCCGTCCCGCTCGGCATCGTCGGGGCGCGGATCTACCACGTCCTCACCCACCCGGGCGACTACTTCTACGCCGGCGCCGACCTGCTCCGCACCCTGTACATCTGGGAGGGCGGCAACGCGATCTTCGGAGCGCTGCTCGGCGGCGCCGTCGGCGCATACATCGGCTGCCGGCTGTCCGGCATCCGGTTCTGGGCGTTCGCGGACGCCCTGGCGCCCGGCATGCTCGTCGCCCAGGCGATGGGGCGGCTCGGCAACTGGTTCAACCACGAACTGTTCGGCCTGCCGACCACCCTGCCCTGGGGCCTGCAGATCGAGACGACCAATCCGGCCTACCCGGTCGGGCTGCCCGCCGGCACCCTGTTCCACCCCACCTTCCTCTACGAGATGATCTGGAACGTGATCGGCGTCGCCGTGATCCTCCTGCTCGAACGCAGGCTCACCCTGCGCTGGGGCAAGGCCTTCGGCGTCTACCTGATCTGGTACGGCCTCGGGCGCAGCTTCTTCGAGTCGATCCGGGTGGACCCGAGCGAAATCTACTTCGGAATCCGCACCAACGTCTGGGCCGCGTACGCCGCGATCCTGATCGGCCTGGTCATCCTCATCGTGCAGAGCCGGCGCCACACCGGGACCCCCGTCGGTGCCTACCGACCCGGCCGCGAATGGAAGGGACCCGATGCTGAGGTAGAATCTGATGAGTTTGATTCGGATACCGAGGATCACGGTGATGACGCCGTCGAACCCACCGGATCAGGCGAGGTTGCAGCCACAAGCACCAGCAACTCGCGCCTTTAGCCCCAGGGAAAACCCGCTACGGCTTGTCACCCGGTATCACGGGCCGCCGCGCACCAGATCACTTTCAGCGGGCCAGCGTCGTCCCCACTTGCCAGTCACTTCGTGAGGACGGTCCCATGCCGCAAACACCCCTCTTCTCGCGCTTCAGCAGCGTGCCGAAGCCCCAAGGGCTGTACAACCCTGCCGACGAGCGTGACGCGTGCGGTCTGGCCATGGTCGCCACCCTGCGCGGCACGGCCGGCCACGACATCATCACGCTCGCCCTCGACGCGCTCCGCAACCTCGAACACCGCGGCGCGGTGGGCTCCGATGCCGGAACCGGCGACGGCGCCGGCATCATCACCCAGATCCCCGACGACTTCCTCCGTTCCGTCACGGACTTCTCCCTCCCCGCGGTGGGCCGGTACGCCGTCGGAAACGTCTTCCTGCCCACCGACCCGACCTCCCGCAGCAAGATCAAGCGCGAGATCGCCCGGATCGTGCGCGAGGAAGGCCTCACGATCCTCGGCTGGCGCGAGGTCCCGGTGCGCCCAGACGAGGTCGGGAACCTGGCCCGGGCCGCCATGCCGGCGATCCAGCAGCTCTTCGTGCAGAGCGAACGCACCGACGACGCCGGGTCGACCCTGGGCGACATCGCCCTGGACCGCCAGGCGGTGCGGCTGCGCAAGCGCGCCGAACGCGAACTGGAGATCTACTTCGCTTCGTTGTCCTGCCGCACCATGGTCTACAAGGGCATGGTCACCACCCTCCAGCTGGAACCGTTCTACCCAGACCTCTCCGACCCGCGGTTCGTCTCCAAGCTGGCGCTCGTGCACTCCCGGTACTCCACGAACACCTTTCCGTCCTGGCCGCTCGCCCAGCCGTTCCGGATGATCGCGCACAACGGCGAGATCAACACCGTGCAGGGCAACCGCAACTGGATGCAGGCGCGCCAGTCACAACTCGAATCAGAGCTGCTCGGAGACCTGGCCCCGCTGCTGCCGATCGTCACCCCGGGCGGAAGCGACTCCGCCTCCTTCGACGAGGTGGTCGAACTGCTCAGCCTGTCCGGGCGTTCCCTCCCGCACGCCGTCATGATGATGGTGCCGGAGGCCTGGGAGAACCAGACCGACCTCGACGAGGAACGCCGCGCGTTCTACGAGTACCACTCCATGCTGATGGAACCGTGGGACGGACCGGCCGCGATCGTCTTCACCGACGGCTCCCTCGTCGGCGCGACCCTCGACCGCAACGGACTCCGCCCCGGCCGCTACCTGATCACCGATGACGGACTCGTCGTGCTGGCCAGCGAAATCGGCGTGCTCGACATCGACCCCGCCCGTGTCGTGCGCAAGGGCCGGCTCCGCCCCGGAAAGATGTTCCTCGTCGACACCGTCGCCGGGCGACTGATCGAGGACGACGAGATCAAGGCCGACCTGGCCGCCAGCGAACCGTGGGGAACCTGGCTCGACGCGGGCCGGATCAACCTCAAGGACCTGCCCGACCGGGAGCACATCGTGCACCCGCCCGCATCCGTCGTGCGCCGCCAGCGCACCTTCGGCTACACCGAGGAAGAGGTGCGGGTCCTGCTCGCGCCGATGGCGCGCACAGGCGGGGAACCGCTCGGAGCGATGGGTTCCGACACCCCGATCGCCGTGCTCAGCGACCGGCCCAGGCTCATCTTCGACTACTTCACCCAGCAGTTCGCGCAGGTGACCAACCCGCCGCTCGACTCGATCCGGGAAGAGGTCGTCACCTCGCTCAAGCTCGGGCTCGGCCCGGAACGCAACCTGCTCTCGGCCGGACCGGAGCACGCCCGCCAGGTCGTGCTCGACTTCCCGGTGATCGACAACGACGAGCTGGCCAAGATCCAGCACATCGACACCGCGCCCGGCAGTCGCACGACCACCACCATCCGCGGGCTCTACCGGTTCGACGACGGGCCCGACGCGCTGTCCACCCGGATCGCCGAGATGTGCCTGGAGGCCGACGCCGCCATCGAGGCCGGAGCGATGTTCATCGTTCTCTCCGACCGTGATTCCAACAAGGACTTCGCGCCGATCCCGTCCCTGCTGATGATCGCCGCCGTGCACCACCACCTGATCCGCACCGAGAACCGGATGAAGGTCGGCATCGTGGTCGAGGCCGGCGACGTGCGCGAGGTGCACCACGTGGCCCTCCTGATCGGCTACGGCGCCTCCGCGGTCAACCCGTACCTGGCGATGGAAACCTGCGAGGACCTCGTCCGCAGCGGCTACATCACGTCCGGAACGCCCGAACAGGCCGTGCGCAACGTGATCAAAGCGCTCGGCAAGGGTGTGCTCAAGATCATGTCGAAGATGGGCATCTCCACCGTCTCGTCCTATGCGGGCGCCCAGACGTTCGAGGCCGTCGGCCTCAGCCAGGAATTCATCGACCAGTACTTCACCGGCACCACCAGCAAGCTCGGCGGGGTGGGCATCGACGTCATCGCCGCGGAGAACGAGGCCCGTCACGCCTCCGCCTACCCGGAGGATGCCGCCGTCACCGCGCACGAGCGACTGAACACGGGCGGTGAGTACCAGTGGCGCCGCGATGGCTCACCGCACCTGTTCAACCCGGAGACCATCTTCCGGCTCCAGCACTCCACCCGCACCCGCCGGTACGACATCTTCCGCGAGTACACGAAACTCGTCGACGACCAGGCCGAGAGCCTGATGACGCTGCGAGGGATGTTCACCTTCGACACCAGCAAGCGCCACCCCGTCCCGCTGGACGAGGTCGAGTCGATCGAGTCGATCGTCAAGCGCTTCGCGACCGGTGCGATGAGCTACGGCTCGATCTCGCCCGAGGCCCACGAGACGCTCGCCATCGCGATGAACCGCCTCGGCGGCAAGTCCAACACCGGCGAGGGCGGCGAAGACCTCGACCGGCTGATCGACCCTGAGCGGCGCAGCGCCGTGAAGCAGGTCGCGTCCGGCCGGTTCGGCGTGACGAGCATGTACCTCTCGCATGCCGACGACATCCAGATCAAGCTCGCCCAGGGGGCCAAGCCGGGCGAGGGTGGCCAGTTGCCGCCGACGAAGGTGTATCCGTGGATCGCCCGCACCCGCCACGCCACCGCGGGAGTCGGCCTGATCTCGCCGCCGCCGCACCACGACATCTACTCGATCGAAGACCTCAAACAGCTGATCTTCGACCTCAAACGGGCCAACCCCCAGGCGCGGATCCACACCAAGCTGGTCAGCCAGTCCGGCATCGGCGCGGTCGCGGCCGGCGTCGCGAAGGCCCTGTCCGATGTGATCCTGATCTCCGGCCACGACGGCGGCACCGGCGCGAGCCCGTTGAACTCGCTCAAGCACGCCGGAACCCCGTGGGAACTCGGCCTCGCCGAGACCCAGCAGACCCTCATGCTCAACGGCATGCGCGACCGGGTGGTGCTGCAGGTCGACGGTCAGCTCAAGACCGGCAGGGACGTTGTCATCGGCGCGCTGCTCGGCGCCGAGGAGTTCGGCTTCGCCACCGCCCCGCTCATCGTCGAGGGCTGCGTCATGATGCGCGTCTGCCACCTGGACACCTGCCCGGTCGGCGTCGCCACCCAGAACCCGGAGCTGCGGAAGCGCTTCACCGGCAAGGCCGAATACGTGATCAACTTCTTCGAGTTCATCGCCCAGGAGGTGCGCGAGTATCTGGCCGATCTGGGTTTCCGCAGCCTCGAGGAGGCGATCGGGCACCGGGAGATCCTCAACGTGGACGGCGCTCTCACGCACTGGAAGGCATCCGGACTCGACCTGTCGCCGATCCTGGTCGGACCGGACTTCTCCGCCGGTGAGCCGCGGCAATCCGGCCGCCCGCAGGAGCACGAACTCGAACTGCACTTCGACAACGAGCTCATCCGCCGGAGCGCCAGCGTGCTCGAGCACGGCGGCAGGATCGCCATCGAACTGCCCATCCGCAACACCGAACGGGCCGTCGGAACGATGCTCGGCCACGAGGTGACCGTGCGCCACGGCGAGCAGGGGCTCCCCGCCGGTTCGATCGACGTCACCCTCACCGGATCCGCAGGCCAGTCCTTCGGCGCGTTCCTGCCGAGCGGGATCACCCTGCGGCTCGAGGGCGACTCGAACGACTACGTCGGAAAGGGGCTCTCCGGGGGTCAGATCATCGTGCGCCCCGACCGGCGCAGCCTCTTTCCCGCGGAGAAGAACGTCATCGCCGGCAACGTGATCGGCTACGGCGCGACCCAGGGCAGCATGTTCATCCGCGGCATCGTGGGGGAGCGGTTCCTGGTGCGCAACTCGGGCGCGACCGCCGTCGTCGAAGGCGTCGGCGACCACGCCCTCGAGTACATGACCGGCGGGCTCGCGGTGATCCTCGGCGAGACGGGGCGCAACCTGGGGGCCGGAATGAGCGGCGGAACGGCGTACATCTACGACCTCCGGAGCGACAACGTCAACTTCCAGGCCCTGCAATCCGGGGAACTGACCATGTCGCCGCTCGGGATCGCCGACCAGGAGATCGTGCGCGACCTGCTCGAACAGCACCGCGACCACACCGATTCACCGCTCGCGGCCCGGCTCCTCGCCGACCTCGAAACCACCATGTCCACATTCGTCAAGGTGCTGCCGCGGGACTACGCGGCCGTGCTGGCAACCAGGCAGAACGCTGTCGCCGAGGGTCTCGACCCCGACGGCGACGTCGTCTGGAACCGCATTCTGGAGGTAACCAATGGCTGACCCGAAGGGCTTCCTGAAAACCACGGAACGGGAAACCCCGGCCCGTCGTCCCGTTTCCGTGCGCCTGATGGACTGGAAAGAGGTCTACGAGCAGGGCGACGCGGCGCAGCTGAAGCGCCAGGCCGGCCGCTGCATGGACTGTGGCGTGCCGTTCTGCCATCAGGGCTGTCCCCTCGGCAACCTGATCCCCGAGTGGAACGACCTCACCTGGCGGGACGAGGGCCGGCAGGCGATCGAACGCCTCCACTCGACGAACAACTTCCCGGAGTTCACCGGCCGGCTCTGCCCGGCACCCTGCGAATCAGCCTGTGTTCTGGCCATCAGCCAGCCCGCCGTCACGATCAAGCAGGTTGAGGTGTCCATCATCGACCAGGCGTTCGCCAACGGCTGGGTGCAGCCCCAGCCGCCGGGGCGCCTCACCGGCAAGACCGTCGCCGTCGTCGGCTCCGGCCCGGCCGGGCTCGCTGCGGCGCAGCAGCTCACCCGCGCCGGCCACACCGTCGCGGTCTTCGAACGAGACGACCGGATCGGCGGGCTGCTCCGCTACGGCATCCCGGACTTCAAGATGGAGAAGAAGCACCTCGAGTTGCGTCTGGCGCAGATGACCGCAGAGGGAACCCGGTTCCGGGCCGGCGTCAACATCGGCGTCGACATCACCTGGGACGCCCTGCGGGCCCGGTACGACGCCGTGGTGATCGCCACCGGCGCCATGGTGCCCCGCGATCTCCCGATCCCCGGGCGGGACCTGTCCGGGGTGCACTTCGCGATGGAGTACCTGGTCCAGCAGAACAAGGTCGGGGCCGGCGACACGGTCGACCAGCAGATCACCGCGGAAGGCAAGCACGTGGTCGTGCTCGGCGGCGGCGACACCGGCGCGGACTGCATCGGCACCGCGCACCGGCAGCTCGCGGCATCCGTCACCAACCTCGCGATCGGCAAGCAGCCGGGCGCGAGCCGCGCGGAGCACCAGCCGTGGCCGCTGTCGCCGACGCTGTTCGAAGTGTCGAGCGCCCACGAAGAGGGCGGCAGCCGGCAGTACCTCGCGTCGACGATCGAGTTCCTGGCGAACGATGCCGGCGAGGTGCGCGCGATCCGGGTCGCCGAGACCGAATACCTCGATGGGCGCCGCGTGCCCAAGGCTGGCACCGAGCGGGAGATCCCCGCTGATCTCGTGCTTCTGTCCCTCGGATTCACCGGGCCGGAATCCCGCGACCTCACCGCGCAACTGCAATTGCCGGTCGACGACCGGAGTAATGTCGAACGTGACGGCAACTACCAGACCAGTCACGAAGGCGTGTTCGTTGCCGGCGACGCCGGTCGCGGCCAGTCGCTCATCGTATGGGCGATCGCCGAGGGCCGGGCTGCGGCAGCCGCCGTCGATCGTTACCTCGAAGGTGAGACCCTACTGCCTGCTCCGGTCAAACCGACCGACCATGCCTTCGCAATCTGATTGGTCCGAAACCCAAGTGATCACCACCCAAGAGACCCACCACCCCGTGGTCTCTGCCCCCACGAAAGCACCACAGCGCCAAAAAAGCGCGGAAACCGGAGAATTTTCAGTATGAGACGCGCCAAAATCGTCGCCACCCTCGGGCCGGCAGCATCCAGCTACGATCAAATTCGAGCGCTCATCGATGCGGGCGTCGATGTCTGCCGGATGAACCTCAGCCATGGGGACTACCAAGTCCACGAGGGTGTTTACGCGAACGTCCGCAAGGCGGCGAATGACTCCGGCCGTGCGGTCGCGGTCATGGTCGACCTGCAGGGGCCGAAAATCCGTCTCGGCAAGTTCGAAGGCGGCCCTTACGAACTGGCCGTCGGAGACATCTTTAAGATCACCATCGAAGAGGTCGTCGGCACCCGGGAACTCTCCGGCACCACGTACAAGGGCCTTCCCCAGGACGTCAAGGCCGGGGACTTCCTCCTCATCGACGACGGCAAGGTCAAGGTGGAGGTCGTTGCCACGAACGACACCGTCGTGACCACCAAGGTCGTCGTGGCAGGCCCCGTCTCCAACAACAAGGGCATCAACCTGCCCGGCGTCGCCGTCAACGTGCCGGCCCTGTCCGAAAAGGACGAGGCCGACCTGCGCTGGGGCCTCCGGCTCGGAACGGACCTGATCGCGTTGTCGTTCGTCCGTGACGCCGCCGATATCACCCGCGTGCACGAGATCATGGCTGAAGAAGGCCGCCGCGTCCCCGTGATCGCGAAGATCGAGAAGCCGCAGGCCGTCGAGAACCTCGAAGGAATCGTCGACGCGTTCGACGCGATCATGGTCGCCCGTGGCGACCTGGGCGTCGAATTGCCGCTGGAAGCCGTGCCGATCGTGCAGAAGCAGGCGGTCGAGCTCGCTCGTCGCATGGCCAAGCCGGTCATCGTGGCCACCCAGATGCTGGAATCCATGATTCACAGCCCGGTCCCGACCCGCGCTGAAACGTCCGACGTGGCCAATGCCGTTCTCGACGGTGCCGACGCAGTCATGCTCAGCGGCGAGACCAGCGTCGGAGAGTACCCCGTCGTCACGGTCCAGACGATGGCGCGCATCGTGGCGTCGACTGAGGACCACGGCCTGGAGCGCATTGCTCCGCTGACGAACAAGCCGCGCACCCAGGGTGGGGCGATCACCCTCGCCGCCATCGAGGTAGCCGAGTTCGTCGAGGCGAAGTTCCTCTGTATCTTCACGGAGTCGGGTGACTCGGCCAGGCGGATGTCCCGCCTGCGCTCGAAGATCCCGATGCTGGCCTTCACCCCGGAGCCCGGCATCCGTCGTCGCCTTGCCCTCACCTGGGGCATCCAGACGTACCTGGTCGATCGGGTCACCCACACCGACGCCATGTTCGGACAGGTGGATGACATCCTGCTCAGCCAGGGTCTTGCCCAGCTCGGTGACAAGGTCGTCGTGATCAGCGGATCCCCTCCCGGAATCGCCGGCTCCACGAACGACATCCGTGTGCACCGCGTCGGCGATGCGCACAACGAGGTTCACCCGGCTTACGCCAAGAACTAGTTCGTTCCCGTACAAGCCCCGTCGCCCGGCCCAGCCGGACGGCGGGGCTTCTCCGTGCCCGCCGCGCGCTCAGCCCTGACCCCGGCCGCGAGAACGCAGAAGAAGCCCCTTCGGGGGAGCTGAACGGGCGGATTGTGCACTCTCGCGAAACCTGGGAATCGGCGCGGAGGCCGGGGAGAGTGAAGGGGTGCGCAGCGGGGGTGTTGGTACCGGTGGTGGGACTCGAACCCACACGTCCTCTCGAACAAAGCATTTTGAGTGCTCCGCGTCTGCCATTCCGCCACACCGGCTCACAACACCTGGATCAGAATACCGTAGGCTTTGACCCGTGACCGACCAAGATTCCACCCCAGTTCCTCCTCGCCGCGTTGTCGTGGCCGAAGACGAGTCCCTCATCCGCCTCGACATCGTCGAAATCCTCCGCGACGCCGGATTCGAGGTGGTCGGCGAAGCCGGCGACGGCGAAACCGCCGTGGCCCTCGCCACCGAGCTGCGGCCCGACCTGGTGATCATGGATGTGAAGATGCCGCACCTCGACGGCATCTCCGCGGCCGAACGCATCACCAAGGCGCACATCGCGCCGGTCGTGCTGCTCACGGCGTTCAGTCAGAAGGAGCTCGTCGAGCGGGCGACCGAGGCCGGCGCGCTGGCCTACGTGGTCAAGCCGTTCACGCCGAACGACCTTCTCCCTGCGATCGAGATCGCCCTCTCCCGGTACAGCCAGATCATCACGCTCGAGGCCGAGGTCGCCGATCTGGTCGAGCGCTTCGAGACCCGCAAGCTCGTCGACCGGGCCAAGGGCCTGCTCAACGAGAAGATGGGCCTCTCCGAGCCGGAGTCGTTCCGCTGGATCCAGAAGGCGTCCATGGACCGTCGCCTCACCATGCACGACGTCGCCCAGGCGATCATCGAGCAGCTCTCCGCCAAGAAATAGGCGGCACTCACAACTCTGAGCGAGACACGCAGGCAAACCGTGGGTGGACGGGTTGCCTGCGTGTCGTCTATGCAGACGCCGGCAGTTCCTTGATCAGGTTGGTGATCCGGATGGTCGAACAGCGCCGGCCCCGATCGTCGGTGACGACGATTTCGTGGGTGGTCAGCGTGCGGCCCAGATGCAGCGGTGTGCACACGCCCGTGACATAGCCGGACGTGGCCGACCCCGTGTGGCTGGCGTTGATCTCGATGCCCACCGCGAGACGCCCGTGACCGGCGTACAGGTTGGCCGCCATCGACCCGAGAGACTCGCCCAGCACCACGTAAGCGCCGCCGTGGAGCAGCATCGCCGGCTGGGTGTTGCCTTCGACGGGCATCCGCGCGATCGCCCGTTCGATCGTGAACTCGACGAACTCGATCCCCATCTTCTCGGCCAGGCTGCCTGCCCCGCGCTCCTGAACCCAGGCCAACGCGTCTTCGGTCTTCTCGATCATGATCACCTTTGGTCGCCGCACCCTGCCCGCGTCTGACGACGCTTGTAGGCTGTCTCTGTGTTGGATTCCGAAAAGCCTACCCTGATGATCATCGACGGCCATTCCCTGGCCTACCGGGCGTTCCATGCTCTCCCGGTCGACAGTTTCCAGACCCGGGACGGGCAGCATACCAACGCCATCCACGGGTTCATCTCGATGCTGCTGAGCCTGCTGCGCAACGAGAAGCCCACCCACATCGCGGTGGCCTTCGACATCTCCCGGTTCTCCTTCCGCACCCGCGAATACCCCGACTACAAGGGCACCAGGGCCAGCACTCCCAGCGAATTCATCGGCCAGGTCCCGCTGCTCCAGGACGCCCTCGCCGCGATGAACATCACGACCCTGACGAAGGAGGACTTCGAGGCCGACGACATCCTCGCGACCCTGTCCGTGCGCGGCACCGACGAGGGGTACCACGTGCTCGTCGTCTCCGGCGACCGGGACACCATCCAGCTCGTCAACGACAACGTCACCCTGCTATATCCGGCCAGCCAGGGCGTGTCCGCACTGACCCGGTACGACCCGGAGCGCGTGATGGAGAAGTACGGCATCGAGCCGGCCCAGTATCCGGATGTCGCGGCGCTGGTCGGCGAAACCAGCGACAACCTGATCGGCATCTCCAAGGTCGGCGAGAAGACGGCCGTGAAATGGCTGGGACTCTACGGCAGCCTCGACGGGATCCTGGAACACGCCGACGAGATCAAGGGCGTCGTCGGCAACAACCTGCGCGAGCAGAAGGAGAACGCGATCCGCAACCGCCGGCTGAACCGGCTGGTGACCGACCTCGACCTGCCCGTGCAGATCACCGACCTGGCCCGCGGCCAGATCAACGAACCGGCCGTGCGCGACATCTTCGGCCGGCTCGAATTCAAGACCCTGCTCGACCGGGTGATCAAGCTCGAGGGTGGGCCCGTCGACGCCGACTCGGCCGCGACTCCGGCCGCGGCCCCGGAAACCGTCCCCGCCCCGACGGCGCCCGCCGCGCAGGACCTGCTCGACGAGGAACTCGGCGCCTGGATCGGCCGGGCCGTGGCCGCTTCACCGGAGGGCCTCGGCCTGTGCGTCGAGGTGCAGGACGGCAGGGCGATCGGGTTCGGCCTGGCCGGCCCGACCGAGACCGTCAACCTGCCCTGGCAGCCGGGCCGCACCGACTACCTCCCGCTCGAGGAATGGCTCGCCAGCGACTCGCCCAAGATCATGCACGACGCCAAACAACAGATCAAGGCGTTGCGCCGCAGCAACCTGGCCTTCACCGGCCTGGCCACCGACACGCTCATCGCCGGCTGGCTGCTGCGTCCCGGCGGCCCCGACAAGACGCTCACCGACCTGGTCACCCGCTATCTCGACGAGACCCTTCCCGTGCACGACCCCAACCAGCTCGTGCCGGATGACGCGGAGGCCGGGGGAGTGCCGATGCAGGCGTGGTACACCTTCCGCCTCGCCCAGGTCCTGGCCGCGCAGCTCGACGAGGGCTCCCAGCGGGTGCTGACCGGCATTGAGATGCCCACATTGGTCGCGCTCGTGGACATGGAGCTGACCGGGGTCGCCGTCTCGCACGACGAGCTGTCGGCGCTGTCCGCCCAGCTCGGCGAACGCTCCGCCGCCCTGGCCGCGGGCGCCTACGCCGAGATCGGCCGCGAGGTCAACCTCGGGTCGCCCAAGCAGCTCCAGGAGGTGCTGTTCGACCAGCTCGGCATGCCCAAGACCCGGGCGAACAAGACCGGGTACTCCACGGATGCCGGGGCCCTCGCCGACCTGCAGGCCAGCAACCCGCATCCGTTCCTCGACCTGCTCCTGCAGCACCGCGACGCGACCAAGCTGCGCCAGATCGTGGAGACCCTCGACAAGGCCATCGACGCGACGGGCCGCATCCACACCAACTACGTGCAGATCGGCACGGCCACCGGGCGCATCTCGTCGACCGACCCCAACCTCCAGAACATCCCCGTGCGCACCGAGGAGGGCCGCCGCATCCGCGCCGCCTTCCACGCCGGGCCCGGCAGTGAATGCCTGCTCACCGCGGACTATTCCCAGATCGAAATGCGCATCATGGCGCACCTCTCCGAGGACGCCGGCCTGATCGAGGCTTTCAACGCCGGCGAGGACCTGCACCGGTTCGTCGGCGCGAGCGTGTTCGGCGTGGCCCCCGCCGACGTCACCCCCGAGATGCGTACCAAGGTCAAGGCGATGTCCTACGGCCTCGCCTACGGGCTGAGCGCATTCGGACTGTCCCGCCAGCTCCGGATCGACACCAAGGAGGCCAAACAGCTGATCGCTGACTACTTCGCCCGGTTCGGCGCGGTGCGGGACTACCTCAGGCATGTCGTCGAACAGGCCAAGCTCGACGGCTACACCGCCACCATCTACGGCCGTCGCCGTCCCTTCCCCGAGTTGCACAGTGCCAACCGGGTGCTCCGCGAGAACGCGGAACGTGCGGCCCTCAACGCGCCGATCCAGGGCTCGGCCGCGGACATCATGAAGATCGCGATGAACGGGATCGCCGACGACCTGGCCGAGGGCGCCCTCGAGTCCCGGATGATGCTCCAGGTGCACGACGAACTGATCTTCGAGGTCGCCCCCGGGGAATGGGACGCACTCCGCGCTGTTGTGACGCACCGGATGGAGACGGCGGCCGACCTCCTCGTGCCGCTCGAGGTGCAAGTCGGCCGAGGCGCGAACTGGGATGCGGCCGCGCACTAGTCACCACCCGCATCCGCCGGTGCCCGCAGATTCCCGCGCGCACCGGCCCGACCGGGCCGCCGTGACCTAGGCTCGTGCCATGACAAAGGACATTCAGCGCACTCCGACGGCGATCGATGCGATTGCCGAGGACTGGGTCGACACCCTCGTCGACCTCGACCCGACGGTGGGAACCTACATCGGCCGCACCGAGGGCGACGGACGGTTCGGGGACTACTCACCGGCCGGCGACGAGCGCCGCCAACTCGAGGTGAAGAAGGTCATCGCCCTCCTGGATGCGGCGCAGGCCATGGACGACGTCGACGTCGTCACCCGCACCGACCTGCGCAGCTCGCTCGCCCTCGACGTGGAGAGCCACGAGGCCGGACTGCAGCTGCGTGACCTCAACGTGATCGCGTCGCCGGCCCAGGGCATCCGTGAGATCTTCGATCTCATGCCGACGGGGACCGTCGACGACTGGGAGAACATCGCCGCCCGCCTCGGCAGCGTCCCCGCGGCAATGGACGGTTATCTCCAGACCCTCCGCGAGGGGATGCGCCAGGGCATCATGCCGGCCAGGCGCCAGGTGCGCGAGGTGGCCGGCCAGGCGAAACGCCACGCCGCGAACGGCGGTTTCTTCGCCCGGTTCGCCGCCGAGGCCAGCCTGGAATCCGGCAGCCTGCCGGCCTCCCTGGCGACCGACCTCGCCGCGGGGGCGCGCGCCGCCGCCGCCGCGTACGGCACCCTCGCCGAATTCCTCGGTGGCACGCTCGAGGGCGCCGCCCCCGAGAAGGACGCGGTCGGGCGTGAGCTGTACGCGCTCCAGTCCCGACGTTTCCTCGGCGCCACCATCGACCTCGACGAGACCTACGAATGGGGCGTCGAGGAACTGGCCCGGATGGTCGCCGAACAGGAGAGCATCGCCGACCAGATCAAGCCGGGCGCGAGCGTGCTCGAGGCGATCGCCCACCTCGACACCGACCCGAGCCGCAAGCTGCACGGCACGGAGGCGCTGCAGAAGTGGATGCAGGAGACCAGCGACCGCGCCGTGGCCGAACTGTCCGGCACCCAGTTCGACATCCCCGACGAAATCAAACGGCTCGAGTGCCTGATCGCCCCCACCCAGGAGGGCGGGATCTACTACACCGGCCCCACCGACGACTTCTCCCGCCCCGGCCGGATGTGGTGGTCCGTCCCCGTCGGCGTCACCGAATTCGACACCTGGCGCGAACTCACCACCGTCTACCACGAAGGGATCCCCGGCCACCACCTGCAGATCGGCCAGGCCGTCTACAACCGGGCCAAACTGAACACCTGGCGCCGTCAGCTCGCCGGTACCTCCGGCCATGCCGAAGGCTGGGCCCTGTACGCCGAACGCCTGATGGAGCAGCTCGGCTACCTCGACGACCCGGCCGACCGCCTCGGCATGCTCGACGGCCAGCGGATGCGCGCCGCCCGCGTCGTGCTCGACATCGGGGTTCACCTGGAGAAGCAGCTCCCGGACGGCTCCGGACCGTGGACGGCGGACTACGCGTTCGACTTCCTCCGCCAGAACGTGAACATGAACGACAGCTTCGTGAAGTTCGAGGTCAACCGTTACCTCGGCTGGCCCGGCCAGGCACCCTCCTACAAGGTCGGCCAGCGGATCTGGGAAGAGCTGCGCGACACCTACCGCGAGAAGGAAGGCGACGCGTTCTCGATCAAGGACTTCCACCGCAAGGCCCTGGACCTCGGCGGAGTCGGCCTCGACACGCTCCGATCGGCGATGCTCGGCTAGGTCCTGAACCGGTGACGCGACCAGGCGCGTCGCCGGTTCCGGGCGGTTCCGGCCGGTTCTGGTGAAGTTGCCGCGCCCGTCCGCAAACAGCTAAGCTTGACTGTCACGTTTGTGACGTCCTATCCGCTGCCACGCGCGGTGCGCAACCCTGAAATCCTTTCTGCGTGTGGCCCGATCTATGTCCATCCTGGAGCAACTACTACATGACAATCGCAACGACCGAACGGGCACCCAAGCAGGTCGCCATCAACGACATTGGATCTGCTGAAGACTTTCTTGCCGCGGTCGAAAAGACTCTGAAATTCTTCAACGACGGCGACCTCATCGAAGGCACCGTAGTGAAGATCGACCGCGACGAGGTTCTCCTCGACGTGGGCTACAAGACCGAGGGTGTCATCCCCTCCCGCGAACTTTCCATCAAGCACGACGTTGACCCCTCTGAGGTCGTCAAGGTCGGCGACCTGGTTGAGGCCCTCGTTCTTCAGAAGGAAGACAAAGAAGGCCGTCTCATCCTGTCCAAGAAGCGCGCTCAGTACGAGCGTGCATGGGGCGACGTCGAGAAGATCAAGGAATCGGATGGCGTCGTCACCGGTTCGGTCATCGAGGTTGTCAAGGGTGGCCTCATCGTGGACATCGGCCTCCGTGGCTTCCTCCCCGCATCGCTCATCGAGCTGCGCCGCGTTCGCGACCTGACCCCGTACCTGGGCCAGGAGATCGAGGCCAAGATCCTCGAACTCGACAAGAACCGCAACAACGTCGTGCTGTCCCGTCGCGCCCTGCTCGAGCAGACGCAGTCCGAGAGCCGCACCACGTTCCTCAACAACCTCCAGAAGGGACAGGTCCGCAAGGGCGTCGTCTCGTCGATCGTCAACTTCGGTGCGTTCGTCGACCTGGGCGGCGTTGATGGTCTGGTTCACGTCTCCGAACTCAGCTGGAAGCACATCGAGCACGCCAGCGAGGTCGTCGAGGTCGGTCAGGAAGTCACCGTCGAGATCCTCGAGGTCGACCTCGAGCGCGAGCGCGTGTCGCTGTCGCTCAAGGCGACGCAGGAAGACCCGTGGCAGGTCTTCGCCCGCACCCACGCCATCGGCCAGGTTGCACCGGGTAAGGTCACCAAGCTCGTCCCGTTCGGCGCGTTCGTTCGCGTCGCCGAGGGCATCGAGGGCCTGGTCCACATCTCCGAGCTCTCCGGCAAGCACGTCGAGCTCGCCGAGCAGGTCGTCTCCGTCGGCGACGAGGTCTTCGTCAAGGTCATCGACATCGACCTCGAGCGTCGCCGCATCTCGCTGAGCCTCAAGCAGGCCAACGAGGGTGTCGACCCCGAGGGCACCGAGTTCGACCCGGCACTCTACGGAATGCTCACCGAGTACGACGACCAGGGCAACTACAAGTACCCTGAGGGCTTCGACCCGGAGACCAACGAGTGGCGCGAAGGCTTCGAAACCCAGCGCGAGAAGTGGGAGCAGGACTACGCTGCAGCCCAGGCTCGCTGGGAAGCCCACAAGAAGCAGGTGGCCTCCGCCAACGACGAGATCATCGCCCCCGGCGATGTCCCGTCCGCAGCAGGCTCCTCCTTCTCCAGCGAGACCGCCGGCGCCGGCACCCTCGCGGACGACGAGGCCCTCGCCGCTCTGCGCGAGAAGCTCTCCAGCTCCAACTAGCAGCGAATCTCCACCCAGCCGGACGGAACCTGCACGGTGACGTCCCGCTGAATCAGGCCGGGCCCTTCGGGGTCCGGCCTGTTTCGTTCCCGGACTTGCCAGAATCGATCCGGATCGTAGACTGCGGGCATGCCCCGTCTCCGATTCGCGGTCACCGTTCCCGTCCTCCTCACCCTCGCCCTGTCCGGCTGTGCGGCGCCCGGTCCGGGCGGCTCGGCTTCGCCGCGCCCGAACGGTTCCTCGGGCCCGTCCGCCACAGCGACCACCACGGCCTCCCCGACGGCCACGCCGACCGGGCCTGCGACGGCAGGCGACTGCACGGCAGCGGATGCCCGCACCGCCGCCACGACCTACACCGTGCTGGCCGACGACTCGACGACGCCGGTCACCATCACCTACACCGCCTTCACCACCGATGGCGGCACACCCCTGCGCACCGCCGTCGTCTACGGACCGGTGGCCAGCACCACCGTCTACGCCTGCGTGCCCGACGTCAGCGGAGGACTCTGGACCTTCACGGCGACCAGCACGACCACGGGCGCGCTGTCCTGTATCCTCGGCTTCGGCGGCAGGACCGTGGCCCGGGACTCCGCCTACAACGAGGGGGCGCTCGTACCGGAGACGGTCGACTGCACGGGCAACCCCGGGCGCTGAGCGCCCTGCGGGACGTTAGCATTGCACGCGTGTACCTGATTGGACTGACCGGCGGGATCGCATCCGGAAAAAGCACCGTGGCGCGGAGGCTCGCCGAACTCGGCGCCGTGCACATCGACGCCGACCAGCTGGCACGGGTCGCGGTGGAACCCGGCACCGCCGCGCTCGACCAGATCGGCCGCTCGTTCGGCCCCTCGGTGATCGCGTCGGACGGCAGCCTCGACCGGGCGGCACTGGGGGCCGTCGTCTTCGCCGACCCGGCGGCGCTCGCGCTGCTCAACTCGATCGTGCACCCGGCCGTGCGTTCCCTGTCGAACCGAATGATCCATGAGGCCTCGGAGAGCGACCCGCACGCGGTCGTGGTCTACGACGTCCCCCTGCTGGTGGAGGCGGCCGTCGACCACCCGTTCGACCTGATCGTGGTCACCCACACCGACGAGGCCGCCCGGGTGCGGAGGATGGTCGACCTCCGCGGCATGCCGGAGGCGGAAGCCGTGCGCCGGATCCGGTCCCAGGCCAGCGACGCCGAGCGCCTGGCCGTCGCGGACGTCGTCATCGACACCACCGGCACGCTCGGCCACACCCTGGCCCAGGTCGACGACCTCTGGCACCGTGTGCGGGCCGCCGCCGAGACGACTGTCAGTGGTGCTCCATAGACTGGAGGCATGGAACCCACGCGCTCTGTACATCCGTTCGAGGTCGTGAGCGAGTACACCCCCAGCGGTGACCAGCCGACCGCGATCGCCGAGCTGGCCGGCCGGATCAATGCCGGTGAGACCGACATCGTGCTGCTCGGTGCCACCGGGACCGGGAAGTCGGCGACGACCGCCTGGCTGATCGAGCAGGTGCAACGCCCCACACTGGTGCTCGCCCACAACAAGACCCTGGCCGCGCAGCTGGTGAACGAGTTCCGTGGGCTGATGCCCAACAACGCCGTCGAGTATTTCGTCTCCTACTACGACTACTACCAGCCGGAGGCCTACGTTCCGCAGACCGACACCTTCATCGAGAAGGACTCGTCGATCAACGCGGAGGTGGAGCGGCTGCGGCACTCCACCACCAACTCGCTGCTGAGCCGGCGCGACGTGATCGTCGTGTCCACCGTCTCCTGCATCTACGGCCTCGGCACCCCCGAGGGCTACCTCGAGGCCATGATCGCCCTGCAGGTCGGCCAGAAGGTCAGCCGGGACTGGCTCGTCCGCCGGTTCGTCGCCATGCAGTACCAGCGCAACGACGTCGACTTCTCCCGGGGTCACTTCCGGGTGCGGGGCGACACCATCGAGATCATCCCGATGTACGAGGAACTCGCGATCCGGATCGAGATGTTCGGTGACGAGATCGAGGCGCTGTACAGCCTGCACCCGCTGACCGGAGACATCGTGCGCAAGCTCGACTCCGTCTCCGTCTTCCCCGGATCGCACTACGTCGCCAGCACCGAGGTCATGCAGCGCGCCATCGGCACCATCCAGGAAGAGCTGGCCGAACGCCTCGAACAACTCGAGCGTGAGGGCAAGCTGCTGGAGGCGCAGCGCCTGCGCATGCGCACCACCTTCGACCTGGAGATGATGGAGCAGATCGGTTTCTGCTCCGGGATCGAGAACTACTCGCGGCACATCGACGCCCGCCAGCCGGGGGAGGCGCCGCACTGCCTGCTCGACTACTTCCCCGACGACTTCCTGATGGTCATCGACGAGTCGCACGTGACCGTGCCCCAGATCGGCGCCATGTACGAGGGAGACTCCTCCCGCAAGCGAACCCTCGTCGAACACGGTTTCCGGCTCCCCAGCGCCCTGGACAACCGGCCGCTCAAGTTCAGTGAGTTCAAGGGCAGGGTCGGCCAGACCGTGTACCTGTCCGCGACCCCCGGCAAGTACGAGATGGGGATAGCCGACGGCGTCGTCGAGCAGATCATCCGCCCGACCGGGCTGATCGACCCGCAGATCGTCGTGAAGCCCAGCAAGGGGCAGATCGACGACCTCCTCGAGGAGATCCACAAGAGGGTCGAGCGCAACGAACGGGTGCTCGTCACGACCCTGACCAAGAAGATGGCCGAGGAACTCACCGACTTCCTCACCGAGGCCGGGGTGCGGGTGCGCTACCTGCACTCCGACGTCGACACCCTGCGCCGGGTCGAACTGCTCACGGAGCTCCGCGCCGGCGTCTACGACGTGCTCGTCGGAATCAACCTGCTGCGGGAGGGCCTCGACCTGCCCGAGGTGTCGCTGGTCGCCATCCTCGACGCCGACAAGGAAGGCTTCCTCCGCTCGGCGACCTCACTCATCCAGACCATCGGCCGAGCCGCCCGCAACGTGTCCGGCGAGGTTCACATGTACGCCGACCGGCTCACCGCCTCGATGGAACGCGCCATCGACGAAACCGACCGCCGGCGCGAGAAGCAGGTGGCCTACAACACCCTGCACGGGATCGACCCCACCCCGCTCCGCAAGCGGATCGCGGACATCACCGAGGTTCTCGCCCGGGAGGAGGCAGACACCGCCGAGCTCCTGGCCGGCCGCACCGAGCGGCGCAAGGGGAGCGCCCCGACCCCTCGCCGCCAGGGCCTGGCCGCGAACGGCGCCAACGACCTGGAGTCGATCATCGCGGACCTGAATGGCCAGATGCTCGAGGCTGCCGGGGAACTCAAGTTCGAACTCGCGGCGCGGCTGCGTGACGAGGTGTCCGAGCTGAAGCGCGAACTGCGCCAGATGGAGAAGGCCGGCCACATCTAGCCCGCCGTGCTCGAACACCTGCGCCACTGAATTCCGAATTGTCGAACATGTGTTCGCTCAGGGCGTGTTGCTGGCGCACCGGAGTGTCGGCGGCACTGCATAGACTCGAATGGTGTCAATTTCCAAGGTAGAGTCCGGGTCAAAACTCAGTGTTCGCGGCGCACGGGTGCACAATCTGCACAACGTGGATCTGGAGATCCCTCGGGATTCCCTTGTGGTCTTCACCGGGCTGTCCGGGTCGGGCAAGTCATCGCTCGCCTTCGACACCATTTTCGCGGAGGGCCAGCGCCGCTACGTCGAGTCGCTGTCCGCCTACGCGCGCCAGTTCCTCGGCCAGGTCGACCGCCCCGACGTCGACTTCATCGAGGGACTCAGCCCCGCCGTCTCGATCGACCAGAAGTCCACCAACCGCAACCCCCGGTCCACGGTCGGCACGATCACCGAGGTGTACGACTACATGCGACTGCTGTGGGCGCGGATCGGTGTGCCGCATTGCGCCGTCTGCGGTGAGGTCATCCAGGCCCAGACCGTGCAGCAGATCGCCGACCAGCTGATGGAGCTGGAGGCCGGCATCCGCTACCAGGTGCTCAGCCCCGTGGTCTCGCAGAAGAAGGGCGAGTTCGTCGACCTGTTCAAGGAACTCGCGGCCGGCGGTTACTCGCGGGCGATCGTCGACGGCACGCAGATCCAGCTCAACGAGCCGCCCGTGCTCAAGAAGCAGATCAAGCACGACATCTCCGTGGTCGTCGACCGGCTCGTTGCCGGGCCGGAACTGCTCAGCCGGCTCACCGACTCCCTCGAGACGGCGCTCAAGCTCACCGACGGCATCGTGCAGATCAACTACGTCGACGGCGAGGGCGACGACGCCTGGCAGAGCTACTCGGAGAAGCTCTCCTGCCCCAACAACCACCCCGTGCAACTGACCGAGATCGAACCGCGCACCTTCTCGTTCAACGCGCCGTTCGGCGCCTGCCCCGAGTGCTCAGGACTCGGCACGCGCATGTCCGTCGACGCCGACCTCCTGCTCGGCGACCCGGAGCTCAGCATCGCCGACGGCGTCGTGCTGCCCTGGACCACCCAGGGCAAAGGCCTGTTCCAGTACTACGAGAAGCTCCTCGACGGGCTCTCCCGCGACCTCGACTTCTCCCTCGACACCCCCTGGGGCGAGCTGCCCGCCGAGGTGCAGAACGCCGTGCTCCGCGGCGACAACTTCGAGGTCAAGGTGAAGTGGAAGAACCGCTACGGCCGGGAGATGAGCTACACGTCCGGTTTCGAAGGCGTCGTGCCCTACATCGAACGCCAGTACCTCCAGGCCGAATCCGACACCCAGCGGGCGCGCTGGGGCGAGTACCTGCGCGAGGTCGACTGCCCGGTCTGCTCCGGCACCCGGCTCAAGCCGGAAGTCCTCGCCGTGCTGGTGCACGGGTCGAGCATCGCGGATGTCTGCAACCTCAGCCTGACCGACGCCCGCTCGTTCATGAACAAGCTCGAGCTCACCGACCGCGAATCGACCATCGCGGCGCAGGTGCTCCGGGAGATCAAGGCCCGGCTGGACTTCCTGATCCGGGTCGGCCTCAACTACCTCAACCTGGCCAGGGCCGCGGCGACGCTGTCCGGCGGTGAGGCGCAGCGCATCCGTCTCGCCACCCAGATCGGCTCAGGCCTCACCGGCGTGCTCTACGTGCTCGACGAACCGAGCATCGGGCTGCACCAGCGGGACAACCGCCGGCTGATCGAGACCCTGGTGGCCCTGCGCGACCTCGGCAACACCCTGATCGTCGTTGAGCACGACGAAGACACCATCAAGACCGCTGACTGGATCGTCGACATCGGGCCGGGCGCCGGCGTCAACGGCGGCCATGTCGTGCACTCCGGCTCCTACGAGAGCCTGCTGACCAACAAGAAGTCACTGACCGGCGACTACCTGGCGGGCCGCAAGATCATTCCCACGCCGAGTACGCGACGCGAGATCGACCCGGCCCGTGAGATCACCGTGGTCGGGGCTGAGGCGAACAACCTCCGCAAGGTGTCGGTGAGCTTCCCCCTCGGCACGTTCACCGCCGTCACCGGGGTCAGCGGCTCCGGCAAGTCGTCGCTGGTCAACGACATCCTCTACCGGGTCCTCGCCAACCGCCTCAACGGCGCACGCAAGCTGCCCGGAAGGCACACCAGGGTCACCGGCCTCGACCATCTGGACAAGGTCATCCACGTCGACCAGGCTCCGATCGGGCGGACCCCCCGTTCCAACCCGGCCACCTACACGGGCGTCTTCGACAAGATCCGCACCCTGTTCTCCGAAACGATCGAGGCGAAGGCGCGAGGCTACCTGCCGGGCCGGTTCAGTTTCAACGTCAAGGGCGGCCGCTGTGAGGCCTGCTCGGGCGACGGCACGATCAAGATCGAGATGAACTTCCTGCCCGATGTCTACGTCGCCTGTGAGGTGTGCGGGGGAGCGCGGTACAACCGGGACACCCTCACCGTGCACTACAAGGGCAAGAACATCGCCGAGGTGCTCGACATGCCCATCAGCGAGGCGGCGGAGTTCTTCGAGCCGATCTCGGCCATCCATCGATTCCTCAAGACCCTCGTCGAGGTGGGCCTCGGCTACGTGCGGCTCGGCCAGAGCGCCACCACCCTCTCCGGCGGTGAGGCCCAACGAGTCAAGCTCGCCACGGAACTGCAGCGCCGCTCCAACGGGCGCAGCGTCTATGTGCTTGACGAGCCGACCACCGGGCTGCACTTCGAAGACGTGCGCAAGCTCCTGCTGGTGCTGAACAGCCTCGTCGACAAGGGCAACACCGTCATCGTGATCGAACACAACCTCGACGTCATCAAGTCCGCGGACTGGGTGATCGACCTCGGCCCCGAGGGCGGGTCCGGCGGCGGTCGCGTGCTCGCGACCGGTACCCCGGAGCACGTGGCCACCGTCAAGAAGAGCCACACCGGGAAGTTCCTCAAGGAGGTCCTGGCGGCGCAGTAGGCGCGGACCAGGGGAGGCCATGTCCGACGCGCTGAGTTACCGCCCCAAGGCGGGCGAGATCCCGACCCGCCCGGGGGTGTACCGGTTCCGTGACGAGACCGGTCGCGTTCTCTACGTCGGCAAGGCGAAGAACCTCCGGGCCCGGCTCAGCAACTACTTCGCGCCGTTGGGCAGCCTGCACGAACGCACCAGGCGGATGGTCACCACGGCCACCTCCGTGGAGTGGACCGTCGTCGGCACCGAGGTGGAGGCGCTGCAACTCGAGTGGACCTGGATCAATGAGTTCGATCCTCCCTTCAACGTGCAGTTCAAGGACGACAAGTCCTACCCTTACCTGGCGGTCACCCTGGCCGACGAGGCGCCGCGCGCCCTTGTCACCCGCACCACCGGCATCCGCGGGGCCCGCTACTTCGGGCCGTACCCGAAGGTCTGGGCGGTGCACGAGACCATCGACCTGATGCTCAAGGCATTCCCCATCCGCACCTGCAACAACGCCAACTACAAGCGGGCGATGCAGTCCGGCAAGCCCTGCTTCGCCGGTCAGATCGGGCGGTGCTTCGGACCGTGCTCCGGAACGGTGACCATCGAGGAACACCGCGTCATCGTCAACGAATTCGTGAGCTTCCTGGGCAGCCAGGACCGCAAACTGATCAACCGGCTGACCACGGAGATGAAGGTGGCCGCGGCCGAACAGCAGTACGAAACGGCCGCCAAACGGCGTGACCAGATCCGCGCCCTCGATGCGGTGCTCGAAAAGAGCGCCGTCGTCCTCCGCGACAACGTCGACATCGACCTGTTCGCGTTCGACGAGGACGAGCTCGCGGCCGCCGTCCAGCTGTTCATCGTGCGCGGCGGACGAATCCGCGGTGTCCGCGGCTGGATGGTCGACAAGGAACTCGACCTGTCCACCAGCGAACTCATCGACTCGATCATGCAGACCGCGTACGGCGGGGATGCCGTGCCGCCGCGGGAAATCGTGGTTCCCGAGCTGCCCGACGACGCCGAGGCCCTCGAGGGCTGGCTCGCCGGCATCGCCGGACGAAAGGTGCGGATCCTCGCCGCCCAGCGAGGTGACAAGGCGGCCCTGCTCGCGACGGCGACGCAGAACGCCAAGCACGCCCTGATGCTGTACAAGACGCGGCGAAGTTCGGACTTCGTGGCGCGCTCCAAGGCGCTGGAGGACATCCAGGAAGCCCTGGGGATGCCGTCCGCGCCGCTCCGGATGGAGTGTTACGACGTGTCGCACCTGAGCGGCACCAACATTGTCGCCTCGATGGTCGTCTTCGAGGACGGCCTGCCCCGCACCGACGAATACCGCCGGTTCGGGATCCCGGAGTCGACGGACGACACCGACTCCATCTACCGCACGCTGACCCGGCGTCTGGCCTACCTGATCCCCGATGACGCACCGGATGCGCCCGCCGACGACGCCGGCGAGGCGCCGGTCAAGCGGCGCAAGTTCCGCTACCAGCCCAACCTGCTCATCGTCGACGGGGGGCAGCCGCAGGTCACGGCCGCGGCCCGGGCACTCCGGGAATCGGGGGTCACCGGCATCACCCTCTGCGGCATCGCCAAGCGGCTCGAGGAGATCTGGCTGCCGGACTCGGACTACCCCGTCATCCTGCCCAGGAACAGCGACGCGTTGTTCCTGATCCAGCGGATCAGGGACGAGGCGCACCGGTTCGCGATCACCCATCAACGGGCCAGGCGCAAACGGGACATCTCCACCGTCCTCGGCGAGATCCCGGGCCTCGGCCCCGCGCGTGTCAAGGTTCTGCTGCAGCATTTCGGCTCGGTGGCTCGTCTGAAAGAAGCCTCGGCGGAGTCGATCGCCGAGGTCCGGGGGATCGGCCCCGGCCTCGCTGCCACGATCCATCAGCACTTGCGCGCCTGAAGGCCCCGGCCGGTCGGTAGGCTGGACACGCGATATCCACCACAACCGAAGGCGCCAGAGCGAATATGACAACGGAGAACGACAAGCAGGAGATGCTTATCGTGACGGGCATGTCCGGAGCGGGACGCTCGACCGTGGCCAACGCCTTGGAAGACCTCGGCTGGTACGTCGTGGACAACCTGCCCCCGCAGATGCTGCGACCGCTGGTGGAACTGGTCAGCCGGGCCGGCACCAGCCTGCCGAAGATCGCCGCCGTCGTCGATATCCGCGGCCGGGGCTTCTTCACTGACTTCCAGGAGATCGTCCAGTCCCTGCGCAAGAGCGCCCGCGTCAGGGTCATCTTCCTCGAGGCCCGGGATGATGTGCTCGTGCGCCGGTTCGAGTCGGTGCGCAGGCCGCATCCGCTCCAGGGTGACGGCACCATCCTCGACGGGATTTCGGCCGAGCGCAGCAAACTCAGCGCCGTGCGGGAATCCTGCGATCTGGTGATCGACACCTCGGACCTGAACATCCACCAACTGGCCACGACGATCACCGACCGGTTCGCGGCGGCCGACACCGCCGGGGTCAACGTCACCCTGATGAGCTTCGGCTTCAAGTACGGCCTGCCCACGGATGTCGACATGGTCGCCGACGTGCGCTTCCTGCCGAATCCCTTCTGGATCCCCGAGCTCCGCGCCCACACCGGGCAGGACGCCGAAGTCCGTGACTTCGTGCTGGCCCAGACCGGCGCGGTGGAGTTCCTGGACAACTATGCGGCGGCACTGGAACCTGTCCTCGCCGGCTACCAGCGTGAGAACAAGCGCCACGTGACGATCGCGGTCGGCTGCACCGGAGGCAAGCACCGTTCGGTCGCGATGTCGGCCGAGATCGCCGGCCGGATCAAGAACTTTCCCGGGGTAGCGGTCAGTCTCAAGAACCGCGACCTCGGACGAGAATAACCACGGCCGACGGTGCCTGGAAACAGCCACCGGGCCCAGCCAGAACAACTCCCGGCCGGGACAAGGCCAGGACAACAGAATGGACAAGCGATTGGCACTCACGGCCGACGTTAAAGACGAACTCGCTCGCGTCGAGGTTTCGAAGACCACGGTTCGGGCCGCTGAACTGGCCACCATCCTTCGGTTCTCCGGCGGACTCCACATGATCTCCAGCCGGATCGCCATCGAATCCGAGCTCGACACCGCACTGCTCGCCCGCCGCGTTCGCAAGGACCTGGCCGAACTGTACGGGGTGCGCAGCGACGTCTCCGTCATCGCCGCCTCCGGGCTGCGCAGGACGAGTCATTTCCTCGTGCGCGTCCTCGACGGGGGAGAGACCCTGGCCAGGCAGACCGGGCTGCTGGACGCCAGGCGGCGCCCGATCCGCGGGCTTCCGAACCGGCTGACCACAGGGTCGAAGGAAGAGATCGCCGCCGTGTGGCGGGGCGCGTTCCTGGCCCACGGCTCATTGACCGACCCGGGGCGCTCCGCTGCCCTCGAGATCACCTGCCCGGGCAACGAAGCGGCGATGGCTCTCGTCGGTGCGGCCGGGCGCCTGGGCGTGGTCGCCAAGGCGAGGGAGGTGCGCGGGGTCCACCGGGTGGTCATCCGCGACGGCGACGCGATCGGCGCGATGCTCGTGCACATGGGCGCCCAGGACACCGTGCTCAACTGGGAGGCACTCCGCCAGCGCCGGGAGGTGCGAGCCACCGCGAACCGGCTCGTCAACTTCGACGACGCCAACCTCCGCCGGTCCGCGCAGGCCGCCGTCGCCGCCTGCGCCCGGGTTCAGCGGGCGATGGAGATCCTCGGCACCGACATTCCCGAGCACCTGCGCTATGCGGGGGAGTTGCGCCTCTCGTTCCGGGATTCAAGCCTTGACGAGCTCGGCCATCACGCGGACCCGCCGATGACCAAGGACGCCGTCGCCGGCAGGATCCGCCGCCTGCTCGCGATGGCGGACAAGAAGGCCGCCGACCAGGGGATCCCCGGAACCGACGCCGATCTGCCCTCCGACCTCGACGAGGTCTGATTCCGCCGTTCGTCACGCGGCCAGCTTGACCTGAGTAGACTAGATAGGTCGCTCACTAACTGGTGGCGGAGCAATTACCGCCGACAAATTCAGAGGAGATACACATTGGCTGAATACACACTCCCGGCCCTCGCCTATGACTACTCGGCGCTCGCGCCGAGCATCAGCGGCACCATCATGGAACTCCACCACAGCAAGCACCACCAGGCTTATGTGACCGGGGCCAACACCGCCCTCGCGCAGCTGGCCGAAGCCCGTGATTCCGGGCAGCTGACCTACGTCAACAAGCTTGAGAAGGACCTCGCCTTCAACCTGGGCGGGCACGTCAACCACTCGATCTTCTGGACCAACCTCTCCCCGGACGGCGGCGACAAGCCCACCGGCGACCTGGCCAGCGCCATCGACGACAACTTCGGCTCCTTCGACAAGTTCCAGGCCCACTTCGCGGCCACCGCGCTCGGAGTGCAGGGTTCCGGCTGGGCAGTGCTCGCCTGGGACTCGATCGGCCAGCGTCTGATCATCCAGCAGTTCTTCGACCAGCAGGCCAACTTCGCCGCCGGCACGATCCCGGTGCTGATGCTGGACGTCTGGGAGCACGCGTACTACCTCGACTACCGCAACGTGCGTGCGGACTACGTGAAGGCATTCTGGAACATCGTCAACTGGGCGAACGTCCAGGAACGCTTCACGATCGCACGCGAAAAGACCAACGGGTTGCTCCTGCTCTCATAGCAGGACCGGCCCCCGGGAGGGGGCCGGCACCCCGTCCAGTTCACCCACAAGAAACGCGCTTCGGCGCACAAGATTAGGAGACATTCGTGTCTGTAAAGATTGGTATTAACGGATTTGGCCGCATTGGCCGTAATTATCTTCGCGCCGCCCTCGCCCAGGGCAGCGACATTGAGATCGTCGCCGTGAACGACCTCACCGACACGAAGACGCTGGCTCACCTCCTTAAATATGACTCCATCACCGGGCGCCTCGCCGCGACCGTCTCGGTTGACGGCGACTCGATCCTCGTCAACGGCAAGCCGATTAAGGTCCTCGCCGAGCGCGACCCGGCCAACCTCCCGTGGGGTGCGCTGGGCGTCGACATCGTCATCGAGTCCACCGGTCGTTTCACCAAGGCCGACGACGCGCGCAAGCACATCACCGCCGGCGCCAAGAAGGTCATTGTCTCCGCTCCCGCCACCGGCGAGGTCGCGACGATCGTCATGGGCGTCAACGAGCAGGACTACGACCCGGCCAAGTTCGACATCATCTCCAACGCGTCGTGCACCACGAACTGCCTCGCGCCGCTGGCCAAGGTCTTCAACGACAACTTCGGCATCAAGTCCGGTCTGATGACCACGATCCACGCGTACACGGCCGACCAGAACCTTCAGGATGGCCCGCACTCCGACCTGCGCCGCGCTCGCGCCGCCGCGCTCAACATCATCCCGACCTCGACCGGTGCCGCCAAGGCGCTCGGCATCGTGCTCCCGGAGCTCAAGGGCAAGCTTGACGGCTTCGCGCTTCGCGTCCCGGTTCCCACCGGTTCCATCACCGACCTGACCGTCATCGCCGAACGCCCGGTGACCGTCGAAGCCATCAAGGCCGCCTACAAGGCAGCAGCCGAGGGCCCCCTCAAGGGAATCCTGATGTACACCGAAGACGAGATCGTCTCCAGCGACATCGTCACGGACCCGCACTCCTCCATCTTCGATGCCGGACTGCTGCGCGTCATCGGCGACCAGGTCAAGCTGTCGTCCTGGTACGACAACGAGTGGGGTTACTCCAACCGCATGGTTGACCTCACCGAACTCGTCGCCAAGAGCCTCTAACCGAGGCCCACGGTGACACTTCGAACAATCGAATCACTGGGGCAGCTCCACGGCAAGCGGGTCATCGTCCGTTGCGATCTCAATGTTCCGTTGAAAGACGGAGAGATCACGGACGATGGCCGCGTTCGCGCGTCCCTGCCCACCATCAAGGCGCTGCTCGTCCAGGGCGCCCGAGTCGTGATCGTCTCGCACCTCGGCCGGCCCAAGGGCGCACCCGAGGACAGGTACAGCCTGGCCCCGGTCGCAGCACGCCTGGCTGAGTTGCTGGGCAGCGACGTCGCGTTCGCCACCGACACCGTCGGCGAGTCCGCGACGGCTGCCGTCGCAGCCCTGGCCGACGGTGACGTCGTCGTACTGGAGAACCTCCGGTTCAACGCCGGGGAGACCAGCAAGGTCGACGCCGAACGCGTTGCGTTCGCCAATGAGCTTGCCGCTCTCGGTGACGTGCTCGTCTCGGATGGCTTCGGTGTCGTCCACCGCAAGCAGGCCAGCGTGTTCGACCTGGCATCGATTCTGCCCAGCGCCGCCGGTCTGCTGATCGCCGCGGAGCTCGAGGTCCTCGATCGCCTCACCGAGAAGCCGGAGGCACCGTACACGGTCGTCCTCGGCGGCTCGAAGGTGTCGGACAAGCTCGGCGTGATCGGTCACCTCCTGCCGCGGGTCAACTCGCTGCTCATCGGTGGCGGAATGCTCTACACGTTCCTCGCAGCTCAGGGCCACAAGGTGGGCGCGAGCCTGCTCGAGGCCGACCAGATCGAAACCGTTCGCGGTTACCTGGTCGAGGCTGAGCGCCTGGGTGTGAAGATCGTCCTGCCGACGGATATCGTCGTGGCGGCGAAGTTCGCACCCGATGCCGAGCACGTGATCACCACGGCCGACTCGATCGAGGACACCGCATTCGGTGCCACCGGCATGGGCCTGGACATCGGCCCGGAGACGGCCGCGGCGTTCGCCGCGATCATCAGTTCCTCGAAGACGGTGTTCTGGAACGGCCCCATGGGCGTGTTCGAGTTCGCACCGTTTGCGGAGGGCACCCGTGTGGTGGCCGCCGCCCTGACTGAGGTCGATGGGCTGAGCGTCGTCGGAGGTGGCGATTCCGCCGCCGCCGTGCGCACGCTCGGTTTCACGGACGATCAGTTCGGTCACATCTCAACCGGCGGTGGCGCCAGCCTCGAATTCCTCGAAGGCAAGCGCCTGCCAGGACTGGAGGTCCTCGGATGGCAGTAAACGACAACCCGCGGCGCACCCCGCTGATCGCGGGCAACTGGAAGATGAACCTGGACCACCTCCAGGCCATCGCGTTCGTGCAGAAGCTGGCATGGAACCTCAAGGATGCGAAGCACGACTTCTCAGCCGTCGAGGTTGCCGTGTTCCCGCCGTTCACCGATCTCCGTTCGGTGCAGACGCTCGTGTCCGCTGACAAGCTCCCGCTCGCCTACGGCGGGCAGGACCTGTCGGCACAGGACTCCGGCGCCTACACCGGCGAGATCTCCGGCGCGTTCCTCTCGCAGCTGGAGTGCCAGTACGTTCTGATCGGTCACTCCGAGCGGCGCACGCTGCACGGCGAGAACGACGAGCAGGTCGCTGCCAAGGTCAAGGCCGCGCTCAAGCACAACCTGGTTCCGATCATCTGCGTCGGCGAGACCGCCGCAGACCTGGAACTGCACGGCCCGAGCGCCGTGCCGGTTGCGCAGTTGAAGGCGGCCCTGACCGGCGTCTCCAACGCGGCGGACATCGTCGTGGCCTACGAGCCCGTCTGGGCGATCGGGTCCGGCCAGGCTGCCACTCCGGAGCAGGCCGAGCAGGTTGCGGCCCAGCTCCGCACCGTGCTGAAGGACACCCTCGGGGAAGATGTGGCCGCCAAGACCCGCATCCTCTACGGCGGTTCCGTCAAGGGCGTCAACATCGCCGGCTACATGCGCGAACCCAATGTGGATGGCGCCCTCGTCGGCGGAGCAAGCCTGGACATCGACGAGTTCTCCAGCATCGTGCGTTTTCAGAAGCACGTTGGACTGTAGCACCGGTTACACCGTCTGAGGCAACCCGCCGTCCCCCGAACCGGGGGACGGCGGGTTGTGACGTGAGTCAGGCTATGATTATCACTGATCTTGGTGGGGCAAGTGCCCCATCGCACTGTGAAAGGTTTCGCGTGGGTATTCTCCAGGTAGTGCTGCAGGTTTTGCTCGGCATTACGAGCCTCCTGCTCACCATGCTCATTCTGTTGCACAAGGGGCGTGGCGGAGGACTGTCCGACATGTTCGGCGGCGGTGTGACCTCGAACCTCGGCGCTTCCGGCGTCGCCGAACGAAACCTCAACCGCATCACCGTGATCCTGGGTCTTTTGTGGATCTCGTGCATCGTCGTGCTCGGCCTGATCACGAAGTTCGACGCGGGCCTCTGATCCACGTCGCGAGGCCGGGGTTGATTCCCGGCCGAACGAAATCTGCACGACCCGTTCAACCCGACATCGGTTGAAACGGCCAATCAGCTTCAACGCCCCTTTCTAGCGGAGGAACATCATGGCATCTGGTGGCAGCGCAATTCGTGGCTCCCGTGTAGGAGCTGGCCCCATGGGCGAGCAGGACCGCGGTTTCCACGCGGACCGGATCAGGGTTTCCTATTGGGACGCCCTGGGCAATGAGACCGTCCGGTACTTCGCGGCGAACCTCCCCGACGAGGAAATCCCGGAGACCATCGACTGCCCGTCATCCGGCCTGCCTGCCGGGCGCGACAAGGAGAACCCGCCGTCGGTGGTGAAGCTCGAGCCGTACAAGACGCACCTCGCCTACGTGAAGGAGCGTCGCACGGAGGAAGAAGCCGAATCCCTCCTCGAAGAGGCGCTCCAGCAGTTGCGGGTTCGTCGCGGGAAGCTCTCCGCCACCAACTAGCATCCTGTCGTCCGATCCCCGGTTCCGGACGACACAGAGCGGCCCCCGATAAATCGGGGCCCGCTCTTTTTGTCGCCGCCCTCTTCTCGTCTGGGCCGGCTCGCGCAGCCTGCTTCCGAGTCAGGTCAGAAGGTCGACGCCGTGAGGTTCTCCGGGACCTCTGCGGCGGCTTCCTTGTCGACGAAGAAGTTCGTGTACCGGCGTCCCTTGATCCCGGCCACGGGAACCTCGTCACGGCTCGCGCCGGCGAGGGCGAGCCCGAGGGCGGATGCCTTGTCCGGCCCGGCGAGGACCATCCAGATGCACCGGGAGGAGTTGAGGGCTGGCCGGCTCAGGCTGAGTCGTTCCGCGGGGGGCTTGGGGGAATCCCGGACGGCGAGCACACTCGCCTCCGATTCCCTGATCCCCGGCTGGTGCGGGAACAGCGACGCGACGTGCCCGTCAGGGCCGACGCCAAGGAACGTGATGTCGAAGCGCGGAAGGGCAGTGCCCTCGATGGACGCGGCCTCGAGCTGGGCCGCGTAGGCGGCGGCCGCGGAATCGAGATCGATGCCCTCGTCCGACGCCGCAAAGGGGCGGATGTTGGCCTCGGGGACCGCGATGTGGTCGAGGAGGGCGTTCCGCGCCTGCAGTTCGTTGCGTTCGGGGTCGTTCTTCGGCACCCAGCGCTCGTCGCCCCACCAGAAGGTGACCAGGTCCCAGTCAATGGTGTCCCTGGCGGCTGAGGCGTTGATCGCCTCGAGCACCTCGTTGGCGACGGAACCGCCTGCGAGCACCACATTGATCTCGCCCTGCTCGTGCAGGATGTCCACGGCCGTCGTGATGAATCGAGCCGCCACCGACGCAGCGAGGGCGGCCCGGTCGGGGTGTACGAGTACGCGTCGTTCGTTGGTCACGGTCGTCCTTCGGTTTGATCTGCGACCACATCGTCAAGGTGCGGGAGGCCGCGCGTGATGACCTCACCATACAGCTCATCAGGATCGAGGCGGCGCAACTCGTCGCTGAGGCAGTCGCGGAGACTGCGCCGTTTGAGGGTGAGGTCCTGCACCGGCTGGCCCGGCTGGGTGAGGGTGGCGATGCCGGGCACCTCGCGCTCGAGCGAGATCACCCCGGCCGCCCGGGTGAGGTGCACGCCGCGGATGCCGCTGGACAGCGGGTCGGTGGTGAACTCGTAGCTGACCGGAACCTGCAGCTGCAACTGCAGCCAGGCCGCCAGCAGCGCCGTCGACGGGGAATCCGACGCACCGGACACCTGAACGGCTGTGACGGGCTGGTAGGGCGGCTGGTCGAGGACCGCGGCGAGCTGGGCTCGCCACAAGGTCAGCCGGGTCCAGGCGAAGTCGGTGTCACCCGGGCGGTAGGAGGTGCAGAGGTGATGCAGTGCGGCCTGCGGGTCGAGCTGCGCGGACGCATCCGTGATCCGGCGGTAGGCGATGCGTCCGAGCGGGGACTCGGCGGGCACGGCAGGGGCCACACCGGGCCACCAGGCGACGACGGGAGCGTCCGGCAGCAGCAGACCGGTGACCAGGCTTTCCGGGTCGCTGGCGGCCTCGCCGTAGGCGCGGAGCACGATGACCTCGCTCGCGCCGGCGTCGCCGCCGACCCGGATCTCCGCGTCGATGCGTGGTGTCGTGGCCAGGCCCTTGTCATCGAGCGCCTGGGTGGACACGACGATGACCCGCATCGGGTGTTCGCGGGAGGCGTCGTTCGCGGCCTCGATGGCCTCCTCTTCATGGCCCATCGTCGACGCGATGATCAGGGTGAGGACCCGGCCGAGAGCGACCGCGCCGCCCTCTTCGCGGATCCTGACCAGGGCCTTGGATATCTTGGAGGTGGTGGTGTCGGGAAGATCGACGATCATGGGCGTCTCCAGTGTCGGCCGTCGCGAGACAGCAGTTCATCGGCTGAGGCCGGGCCCCAGGTTCCCGGACGGTACTGCTCCGGTTGTCCCTGCTCGGCCCAGAACTCCTCGATCGGATCGAGGATCTTCCAGGACAGTTCCACCTCTTCGTGCCGCGGGAAGAGGGGCGGGTCGCCGAGAAGCACGTCGAGGATCAGGCGCTCGTAAGCCTCCGGGCTGGCCTCGGTGAAGGCATGGCCGTAGCCGAAGTCCATCGTGACGTCTCGCACCTGCATGCCCACACCCGGCACCTTGGAACCGAATCGGATTGTGACGCCCTCGTCGGGCTGCACTCGGATCACGAGGGCGTTCTGGCCGAGGTCGGCCGTGTTGCCCTTCGCGAAGAGATGCTGCGGCGCGCGCTTGAACACGACGGCGATCTCGGTGACGCGGCGTCCGAGGCGTTTGCCTGCCCGAAGGTAGAACGGCACCCCCGACCAGCGACGGGTGTCGATCGTGAGGCGGAGCGCCGCATACGTCTCGGTGACCGATTCAGGGTCCATGCCATCCTCCTCGAGGAAGCCGAGGACCTTCTCCCCGCCCTGCCAGCCGCCGGCATACTGGCCTCTGGCCGTGCCGGTGGCGAGGTCTTCCGGCAGGCGGATCGACGCCAGCACCTTCTCCTTCTCCGTGCGGAGGTCTGCCGCGTCGAAGGAGATGGGCTCCTCCATCGCGGTGAGGGCCAGGAGCTGGAGCAGGTGGTTCTGGATCACGTCCCTGGCCGCGCCGATCCCGTCGTAGTAGCCGGCCCGGCCGCCGACGCCGATGTCCTCGGCCATCGTGATCTGCACGTGGTCGACGTAGTTGGCGTTCCAGATCGGTTCGTACAACTGGTTGGCGAAACGCAGCGCCAGAATGTTCTGGACCGTCTCCTTGCCCAGGTAGTGGTCGATCCGGAAGACGGAGTCGGGCGGGAAGACCGACTCGACGACGTCGTTAAGTTCGCGCGCGGTCTGCAGGTCGCTGCCGAACGGCTTCTCGATGACGACACGCCGCCATTGCCCGTTTTTCTGTTCCGCCAACCCGGACCGCCTCAGTTGCTCGGTCACCTGCGGGAAGGCCTTCGGCGGGATCGACAGGTAGAACGCGTGGTTGCCCATCGTTCCGCGTTCCTCATCGAGCGACGCGATCGTGTCCTTGAGACGCTCGAACGACTCGTCGTCGTCGAACGTCCCCGGAACGAAACGGATGCCCTCGGCCAGCTGAGCCCAGACATCCTCATGGAACTCGGTGCGGGCGAACTCCTTGACGGAGTCGTGCACCACCTTCATGAAGTCCTCGTTGTCCCAGTCCCGCCGGGCGAAGCCGACCAGGGCGAACCCGGGCGGCAGCAGGCCCCGGTTGGCCAGGTCGTAGACGGCCGGCATGAGTTTCTTCCGTGAGAGGTCTCCGGTCACGCCGAAAATGACGAGGCTGCTGGGCCCCGCGATTCGATTCAGGCGGTAGTCGGAGGGCGATCGCAGCGGGTTGAACTCCGGGGTGATTTCCACCGGGGACATGCAGCTCCTTCAGGGTGTGCACAGCGGCGTGGCCGTGGCCGGCCGGGTGACGGGATTCGGTTAGCGGAGGGCAGCGAACAGTGACGCCACGTTCGCTTCCGGCTGGGTGAGCGTGAGCGTGAGCACCGGGCGACCATGGTCGGCCAGAACGCTCGCGTCTCCACTGGCCTGGGCCTGGATGAGCTCGCCGAACGTGAACGGGCGCTCCGGGATGTCCAGGTCGACGGGGGGAGTGGCGAGGATCTGCAGGAAGACACCGGTGGCCGGGCCGCCCTTGTGCAGCTGACCGGTCGAGTGCAGGAACCGAGGTCCCCACCCGAAGGTCACCGGGCGCTTGGCGAGGGCCGCGAGCAGGTCGCGGATCTCGGCGAGCTGCGGCAGGGCCAGGCGGTTGACGTAGGCCTGCACGGACACATAACCGTCCGGGCCGAGCTCCTCCAGGAGCGCGTCGATCGCGGATGCCAGGTCACTGGCGGCCCCGATCACGTGGGCAGTTCCCCTGACCTCGATGCCGTCCGCGATGAACGCCGCGGGAGCGGGTTCCGGGCGGGCGTCGAGCAGGCCGCGGGTGGCGATCTTGGCAGCCTCCACGTCGGGCTGATCGAACGGGTTGATGCCGATCAGGCGCCCGGCGATGACCGTGGCGTACTCCCAGACCAGGAACTGCGCCCCGAGGGTTCCGCTGACGCGGATCTCATCCGCGCCGTCTCGGGCGGAGTAGACCTCCACCCCGGCATCGGCGACGAGGCGCACGACCTGGACGTCGGGGAGGTTCTCCGAGAGCTCGGGGGCATCCAGGCCGACGACGACCGGGAGGATGCCCTTTCCCTGTTTGCCGGTGGATTCGGCGATGAGCTGTTCGGCCCAGTCGGCGAAACCGACGATGTGCGTGCCGTCGGCGACGATGGCGAGCTTGTCCCGGCGCGGCGTGGTGGCGGCGATCGCCGCACCGAGGATGAGCCCCGGGTTCTCCGGGCTGTCCACGGCAAGCGCGATCGAGATCGCCTCGGCCTCGTCGAGCAACTCGGCGATGTCCACCCCGGCCAGGCCGGACGGCACCAGACCGAAGGCGGTCAGCACGGAGAATCGACCGCCGACGGTGGGATCGGCGTTGAAGACGCGGTAACCGGCGGCGCGCGCGGACGCGTCCAGCGGGGAGCCAGGGTCGGTGACGACGATGATCCGCTCGGCCGGGTCGATGCCGGCTTCGCGGAAGGCACGTTCGAACACGCGACGCTGGCTGTCGGTCTCCGCGGTCGAGCCCGACTTGGAGGAGACGACAAGAGCGGTCGCGGCGAGGTGCTCGCCGAGTGCGGCAAGGACCTGGCCGGGGTCGGTCGAGTCGAGTACCGTCAGCGGCACTCCGGCGGTGCGGGTGATGACCTCCGGCGCGAGCGAGGAGCCGCCCATGCCGGCGAGGGCGATCCGGTTCACTCCCGCGGCGCGCAGTTCGTCGCGCAGCGCCAGGATCTCGGGGATGAGCGGACGGGAGTCGGAAACCGACTCGGTCCAGCCCAGTCGCTTGGCAGCCTCGTCCTCGGCTTCCGGACCCCACAGGGCCGGGTCGAGCGCGGTGATACCGGACGCGACCATGTCGGCGACGAGGGTCGGGACCGTGCTGCGCACGGCGTCGGCGGCCGCGCCGCTGACCGAGATGCGGAAGCTCACAGTGCTGCCGTCGTGGTGGCCTTCGCTGCGTCGAGCGCCACGGAGACGGTTTCGAGGAGTTCGTTCCAGGACACGATGAACTTGGCGACACCCTCGGCCTCGAGGACCTGGGTGACGTCCACGTAGGAGACGCCTTCGTTCGCGAGGGCGTCGAGCACGGCATTGGCCTCGTCGTAGGCGCCGGTGACCGAGTCGGCGGGGATGACACCGTGGTCGAGCGTCGCCTCGAGCGTCTTCTCGGGCATCGTGTTGACGACCTCGGGTGCGACCAGGTTGGTCACGTAGAGGGTGTCCGGCAGGGCCGGGTCCTTGACGCCGGTGGATGCCCAAAGGGGGCGCTGCTTGTTGGCGCCGGCATTGAGCAGGCCGAGGGCGCGCTCGCTGGAGAACGCCTGCTCGAAGACCTCGTAGGCCAGCTGGGCGTTGGCGACGCCGGCCTTGCTCTTGAGGGCGAGGGCAGCATCCGTGCCGATGGCTTCGAGGCGCTGGTTGATCTCGGTGTCGACGCGGGACACGAAGAACGAGGCCACGGAATGGATCGTCGACAGGTCGAGGCCTGCGGAGCGGGCCTTCTCCAGGCCGGACAGGTAGGCGTTGATGACCTGGCGGTGACGCTCGAGGCTGAAGATCAGGGTGACGTTCACGCTGATGCCCTGCGCGATGGTCGCGGTGATCGCGTCGAGACCTTCGATGGTCGCCGGGATCTTGATCATGGCGTTGGGACGGTCGACCTTGGCCCAGAGTTCCTCGGCCTGGGCGACCGTGCCGGCCGCGTCGTGGGCGAGGCCGGGCTCGACCTCGATCGAGACCCGGCCGTCGACGCCGCGGGTGCCGTCGTAGACCGGGCGGAAGATGTCGCTGGCGGCCCGGACGTCGTCGGTCGTGATCTCGAAGACGGCCTCCTGTACGGTGGCGCCGCCGGCGGCGAGGGCCGCCACCTGCTCCACGTACGCGTCGCCCTTGCTCAGGGCGCCGGCGAAGATGGTGGGGTTGGTGGTCACACCGACGACGTTCTTCGTGTCGATCAGATTCTGCAGGCCGCCGGAAACGATGCGTTCGCGGGACAGGTCATCGAGCCAGATGCTGACGCCGGCAGCGGAAAGCTGGGCGAGGGGAGTGTTCTCGGTCATAGTGATTCTCCTAGTGAAGCGGGTGATTCAGGTGTGGGGGATGGGCGCCGTCGAGGAGCTCAGTGGGCGGCGAGCGATTCCTTGGCGGCGGCGACGACGGCCTCCGTTGTGATACCGAATTCGCGGAACAGGGTCTTGTAGTCCGCCGATGCGCCGAAGTGCTCGATGGAGATGCTGCGGCCGCGATCGCCGACGTAGCTATTCCAGGTCAACGCGATTCCGGCCTCGATCGATACCCGGGCCGTCACAGTTTTCGGAAGGACCGACTCGCGGTACTCCGCTGACTGTTCCGTGAACCATTCGAGGCTCGGCGCCGACACGACGCGCGCGTTGATGCCCTCAGACTTCAGCTGGTCCCTGGCGGCCAGCGCCAGTTGCACCTCTGAGCCGGTTCCGATCAGGATGACGTCGGGGGTGCCGTTGGCGGCCTCCGCCAGGATGTAGGCGCCCTTGGCCACGTTCCGCGCCGAGGCGAGGACGTCACCGGATGCTTCGCCGTCGCCGCGGGTGAACACCGGGATGTTCTGGCGGGTCAGCACGATCCCGGCCGGGCCGTTGCGTCGTTCGAGGATCGTCTTCCAGGCCCACGACACCTCGTTGGCGTCGCCGGGGCGCACCACGTCCAGGCCGGGGATGGCGCGCAGGGTCGCGAGCTGCTCGATCGGCTGGTGGGTGGGACCGTCCTCGCCGAGGGCGACGGAATCGTGCGTCCAGACGAAGATCGAAGGGGCCTTCATCAGCGCGGCAAGCCGGACCGCTGGGCGCATGTAGTCGCTGAAGATCAGGAACGTGCCGCCGAACGGGCGGGTGTTGCCGTGGAGCACGATGCCGTTGAGGATGGCGGCCATCGCGTGCTCGCGGATGCCGAAGTGCAGCACTCGGCCGTACTCGTTTCCCGTCCACTCATGGGTGGAGTGCTCGCCGGGAATGAACGAGGCTGCACCGCCGATGGTGGTGTTGTTCGACTCGGCGAGGTCGGCCGAGCCGCCCCAGAGTTCGGGGACGACGGCGCCGAGCGCCGTCAGGACCTTGCCGGATGCCGCGCGCGTCGACACCTCGGTGCCGCCTTCGAACACGGGGAGGGCCGCTTCGACGCCCTCGGGGAGTTCGCCGGACAGGACCCGGTCGAGCAGCGCCTTGCGCTCGGGGTTGGCCTCAGCCCAGACCCGGAACGCGGCATCCCACTCGGAGTGCGCGGCCGCGCCGCGGTCGAGTGCCTTGCGGGTGTGCTCGATGACCTCGTCGGCCACCTCGAAGGTCTGCTCCGGGTCGAAGCCGAGAATCACCTTGACGGCCGCCAGTTCGTCGGCGCCGAGCGCCGAACCGTGGATCTTGCCGGTGTTCTGCTTTTTCGGGCTGGGCCAGCCGATGATGGTCTTCAGGATGATCAGGGACGGCTTGTCGGTGACGCCCTGGGCGGCCTCGATCGCGTCGTTGAGCGCCTGCACGTCTTCGACGTAGGAGCCCGTCTTCTTCCAGTCGACCGTCTGCACGTGCCAGTGGTAGGCCTCGTAGCGGGCCGCGACGTCTTCGGTGAAGGCGATGTTGGTGTCGTCCTCGATCGAGATCTGGTTGCTGTCGTAGATCGCGATCAGGTTGCCGAGCTGCTGGTGGCCGGCCAGCGAGGACGCCTCGCTGGTGATACCTTCCTGCAGGTCGCCGTCGCCGGCGATCACGTAGACGAAGTGGTCGAACACGCTGGTGCCCGCCGCCGCGTCCGGGTCGAACATGCCGCGCTCGAAGCGAGAGGCGTAGGCGAAACCGACCGCGGAGGCTAGTCCCTGGCCGAGGGGACCCGTGGTGATCTCGACACCGTCGGTGTGACCGTATTCGGGGTGGCCCGGTGTCTTCGAACCCCAGGTACGAAGGGCCTTGAGGTCGTCGAGTTCGAGGCCGTAGCCACCGAGGTACAACTGAACGTACTGCGTGAGGGAGCTGTGTCCGACCGAGAGGATGAACCGGTCGCGGCCGATCCATTCATTGTCGGCAGGGTCGCGGCGCATGACCTTCTGGAACAGGAGATAGGCGGCGGGTGCAAGGCTCATCGCCGTTCCCGGGTGCCCGTTCCCGACCTTCTCGACGGCGTCAGCCGCGAGGAGACGTGCGGTGTCGACCGCCTTGTTGTCAATCGAATCCCACTGCAGTGCTGCCACTTGGTCTTGACCCTTCGTAGACAAAGGGGGCAGGTTGTCGAGAACCCGCACCCATTGGATTGAGCGCGCCCGTGGACATCGACGTCATCCAGGCATTGCGGCAGAGGCCCGACTTCGGTGGATCCGCGCATGCACCGAGATTGGCGAGCACCCCCCAGTATAGGCAGTCGTCGAGAAACGGCCGAGCGATGTGACGCTGGATGGCACCGGATCCCCGATGCCCCGGTCCGGAGCGCCCCTGCCTTATCCGCACGGCCGGATCGCCTAGACTCGTCTCACAATGCACAGCGTAAGAGGAGTCATGCCCGGACCCGTCTCAACCCCGACCGTGAGCCGAACCCGCTCATTCCGGCGCACGTTCCTGGCCTACCTGTCTCTGACCAAACCGAGGGTCGTCGAGCTTCTGCTCGTCGTGACCGCGCCGACCATGTTCCTGGCGCAGCAGGGCATCCCGAGCCTGTGGCTGGTCCTGGCGACCCTGGTCGGCGGTGCGTTCAGCGCCGGATCGGCCGGCGCCTTCAACTGCTACATCGACCGGGACATCGACCGGGTGATGGACCGCACCAAGGGCCGTCCGCTGGTGACAGGGGAGCTGACCGATCGTCAGGCCCTCGTGTTCGCGTGGGTGCTCGGTGCCGTGTCCATCGTCTGGCTCTGGGTGTTCACCAACTGGCTCGCCGCACTGCTGTCGCTCGGCGCCATCCTGCTCTACGTGGTCTTCTACACGCTGGTACTCAAACGGCGCACCGCGCAGAACATCGTCTGGGGCGGTATCGCCGGCTGCATGCCGGTCCTGATCGGCTGGGCCGCGGTCACCGGAGACCTGTCCTGGCCACCGTTCATCCTGTTCCTGATCATCTTCCTCTGGACCCCGCCGCACTACTGGCCGCTCTCGATGAAATACCGCAGCGAATACCAGGCCGCCGGGGTGCCGATGCTCGCGGTCATCCGCGGGCGCAGCCAGGTCGGCCTGCAGGTCATCCTCTACGCCTGGGCGACGGTCGCCTGCTCACTGCTGCTCATCCCGATCGCCGACATGGGGCTTGTCTACGCCTTCACGGCACTGGTCAGCGGCGGCTGGTTCATCTATGAAACGCACCGCCTGTACAGCCTCGCCATCCGGCACGAGCACGTGTCGCCGATGCGGGTCTTCCACGGTTCGATCGTCTATCTGACTCTCTTGTTCGTCGCCGTCGGCATCGACCCGCTGCTGCCCTTCTAGCCTTCCCCATCTTCCTGCGGCCGGGCCCTGACCATGACCGGTCCCCGTTCGGGGGGCGACTCTGCTGTAGTCTGACCTTGCCTCCTGTTCGCAGGAGGCGATCCGCCCCGGCCTACGCGACGTGCCATCAACTGCCGTGTCAGTTCCGTCAGTCACCCACGTGAAGAGGTCTCGAAGTGCTGGATTTCCTGGGCGACCGGTATGAGCAGATCCTGTTCTCCAGCTGGCAGCACTTCAGCCTCGTCGTGCAGTGCCTGGTGCTGGCGACAGTGCTGGCCGTGGTCATCGCCGCGCTGGTCTACCGCAGCCCGGCTCTGACCGGCGTCGTGAACTCGGTCTCCGCCATCGGCCTGACCATCCCGTCCTTCGCCCTGATCGGCCTGCTCATCTCGCCGTTCGGTTTCGGTGTGCTGCCCGCCGTCATCGTGGTCGCGTTCTTCGCCACGCTGCCCATCCTCCGCAATGCCGTCGTCGGCCTGTCCGGCATCGCGCCGACCGTGGTCGAGGCGGCACGGGGGATCGGCATGAGCAGATTCAGGTCCCTGGTCCAGGTGGAGCTGCCGCTCGCCTGGCCGATCATCCTGACCGGCATCCGGGTCTCTGCCCAGATGGTGATGGGCGTGGCCGCTGTGGCGGCCTACGCGCTCGGCCCAGGCCTCGGCGGGTTCATCTTCTCCGGCCTCTCCCGGCTCGGGGGCGCCAATTCGTTCGAATCCGTGGTCACCGGTGTCGTCGGGGTCATCATCCTGGCCCTCATCCTTGATCTCCTGCTCGTCGGCCTCGGCCGCCTGACCATCCCGCGAGGTATCCGTGCCTGAACACACACCCGCCAAACCGGCCGACTCCGTCGTGACCGGGGCCGGCATCCTGCTCGACCACGTGACCAAGCGGTACCCAGGCCAGGCCAGGCCGGCCGTCGACGGCCTCACCATGGAGATCCCCGCCGGCAAGACGGTCATGCTGGTCGGCCCATCCGGCTGCGGCAAGACCACGACGCTCAAGATGATCAATCGACTGATCGAACCGTCCGAGGGCCGGATCGTCGTGGACGGCGACGACGTCACGCAGATGAACGGCGACCGGCTCCGTCGGGGAATCGGCTACGTGATCCAGGCCGGCGGACTGTTCCCGCACATGACGGTCGCCACGAACATCGGCATCGTGCCCCGGATGCTCGGCTGGACCAGGGAGCGTGTTGCGGCTCGGGTCGACGAACTGCTCGAGCTGGTATCCCTTGACCCTGAGCAGTACCGGGACCGATACCCCAAGGAACTCTCAGGGGGTCAGCAACAGCGTGTGGGGGTGGCCCGTGCCCTGGCTGCCGACCCGCCGGTGCTGTTGATGGACGAGCCCTTCGGGGCGGTGGATCCGATCACCCGCCTCCGCCTGCAGGACGAGCTGATCAACATCCAGGACGAACTGCAGAAGACCATCGTCTGCGTGACCCACGACTTCGACGAGGCCGTGAAACTGGGCGACTGGATTGCGATCTTCGACGAGGGCGCCCAGCTCGTGCAATACGACACACCGGAACGGATCCTGGGCAACCCGGCTAACGAGTTCGTGGAGAACTTCATCGGGTCAGGGGCCGGGCTGAAACAGCTCACGCTGACAAGGGTCGCCGATGTGGGAATGGAGAAGGCGGTCCTCGCCCGGCCAGGCGAGCCGGCGGGGGACGTCCTCGCCCGGATCGTCGCCGCCGGGCACGGCCACGCCGTGGTCGTCGACTCGCGGGAACGTCCCATCCAATGGCTGTCCCGCCGCAAACTGGACCGGCTCGAGACGATCGGTTCGACGCCGGATCCGGCCCTGCCCGTGGTGGGGAGCAGGGCGACGCTCAGCGACGCGCTCGACACGATGCTCGTGTCCAGCGCCGGGGCTGCGCTCGTGACGGGCCGCCGTGACGTGTTCAAGGGCGTGATCGACATCAAGACCGTCATGGACGCGATCGGCCGGTCTCAGGATGCGGCGGCGCTGGACTCCACGGATGCCCCGGTCGGGCTGAACACGGGCATCTTCAGCACACCAGCCACCGGCGACGAGGGCGACGACAGTGCTCCCGCCGACAATCCCGGCCCGTCGGGTGCGGCCGGCGACGCCCCGGCAGCGCCGTGAGCAGGGCCCCCGCGCCAGGCCGCGCCGCCTGGCGCGGCCTGGCGCTCCAACTGGCCGGGATCGTCGCCGCCGGACTGGGCCTCGCGGGCTGGCTGGCCACCGCTGACCTGTCGAAGACCGAGCTGACGACGCTCGCCCCGGCCGCACTGTGGGGCTACACCGTCGAACACCTGCAACTCACCCTCGTCGCCGCCGTGATCGTGCTGCTGATCGCGGTACCGCTCGGCGTCGCCCTCACGCGCACCGCGATGCGGCGGTTCACCGGCCCGGTGCTCACCGCCGCGAACATCGGTCAGGCCGCCCCCGCCATCGGGCTGGTCGTGCTCCTCGCATTCTGGCTGGGTTTCGGTTTCTGGGCGGCGACCATGGGCCTCGTGCTCTACGCCCTGCTGCCGGTGCTGCGGAACACCATCGTCGGGCTCCAGCAGGTGGACGCCCGGCTGGTGGAGGCCGGCCGGGGGATGGGGATGAGCGCCGCCGCCGTGCTGCTGCGGGTCGAACTCCCGCTCGCGGTGCCGGTCATGCTCGCCGGCATCCGCACCGCCATGGTCCTGCTGGTCGGGACCGCTGCCCTCGCCACGTTCATCAACGGGGGTGGACTTGGCATCCTGATCACGACCGGGGTCAACCTGAAGCTCACCTCCGTGCTCGTGACCGGCTCGCTGCTGGTGGCGCTCCTCGCCCTCCTGGTGGACTGGCTCGGCCGCGTCGTCGAACAGCTCGCCCGGCCGAAGGGCCTCTGATGCCACCCCGGTCCACCACGCCGACACACGAGAACGGCCGAACCATGACGAATCCACGACGACGCCTCGTCGCCCCGGCAGTGCTGCTGGTCGCCGGGCTCGCCCTGACCGGCTGCGGACTGTCGCCGGCCACCTCCTACGTGCCGGCCGTCGGCCCGGGCACCATCCGGCCGATCCCCGGACTCAAGAACGCGTCGCTCACGGTCACCTCGAAGAACTTCACCGAGCAACTCATCCTCGGGAAGATCGCGGTGCTGGCCGCACAGGCCGCCGGGTTCTCCGTCACGGACCTGAGCAACCTGCCCGGAAGCCAGCCCGCGCGCGAACTCCTCGCCCTCGGCCAGGCCGACTTCATGTGGGAGTACACCGGCACGGCCTGGCTGACCTACCTCGCCCAGTCCGAGGGCATCCCCGACCAGGCAGCCCAGTGGAAGGCCGTGCACGACGCCGACCTGGCGAACGGGCTCACCTGGGGTAGTCCCGCCCCGATGAACAACACCTACGCCCTGGCCATCCGCAGCGAGGCGGCCGCGAAGCTCGGCGGAATCAGCACGATGTCGCAGATCGCGGCGCTTCCCGCGGCGGAACGCACCTTCTGCGTCGAGGCGGAATTCAACTCCCGCTCCGACGGCTTCAACCCGATGCTCAAAACCTACGGGCTCGAGCGTGGAACCGCCGCGGGCGTCCCGGACGCCAACGTAGGAATCTACGACGGCGGTGCGGTGTACAGCGCCACCGACAAGGGGGACTGCAACTTCGGCGAGGTGTTCACCACTGACGGCCGCATCGACTCCCTCGGGCTGACCGTGCTGACCGACGACCGGGCGTTCTTCCCTGCCTACAACGTGGCCCCCGTGTACTTCACCGACACCTTGACGAAGCACCCGGAGCTGGCGGATGTCTTCGACCAGATCACGCCGGCCCTCACCGACAAGGTGCTCAGGGCCCTCAACCGCAAGGTCGACGTCGACGGTGAAGAACCCGCCGACGTCGCCTTCGCCTGGATGAAGGCCCGGGGATTCATCACCGATCCCGATTAACGGGCGGCGGCGCTCTCCGCGAGCGGGCCGGCCGCCGGCGACGCCTTCGCCGACGGCACCGTGAGGTTCAGGACGAGCGCGGTCATGCCCGCCACGAGAACGCAGGACAGCACCATGTGAATGCCGACCAGCGCGGGCGGGAGCCCGACGTTCGCCTGGAGCAGGCCGACGCCGATCTGGCCGGCCTCGATGATCAGCAGCAGCACGGCCCAGCCGCGCGGCGGGAGCGTCAGGGCGACCGAGGCGATCACGAGGGCGATCGTCAGGGCGAGGGTGGCATAGGCCGGCCAGCTGTGCACGTGCTGAAGCAGCTCGGAGTCGAGGCCGTTGCGCGGCGCGTTCGCGTCCCCGGCGTGCGGGCCGGAACCGGTGGTGACGATCCCGACGAGGATGGTGACCAGGACGAGCGCGCTCGTGACGTACGCGAGGAACCGGAACCAGCCGGGGACGGCCGGCACCCGGGGTGGGTTTCCGGTGTAGACGCGGTGCAGGAAGACCGTGCAGAGAACGACCAGGGCGACGGAGATGACGAAGTGCAGCCCGACCACGTACGGGTTGAGTTTCACGAGCACGCTCACCCCGCCGATGACCGCCTGCGCGGGGATGCCCAGGCCGGCCAGCAACGCAAGCCAGAACAGGTCGGGACGCGACCGGCGCAGTCGCACGACCGCCAGGAACGCGGCGATCGCGACCAGCCCCAGCACGACGCCGAGCAGCCGGTTGCCGAACTCGATCACGCCGTGGATGCCCATTTCGGGCGTGTTGACGAAGGATGCGTCCGTGCACCGGGGCCAGGTCGGGCACCCGAGGCCGGAACCGGTGAGCCGCACCAGACCTCCCGTGCCCACGAGAAGGATCTGGGCGGCGAGGTAGATCCAGGCCACCACTCGAACCCGTTTGTCAACGCTCGTGGGCAACCATTCCGAAATCCGTTTCACCGGTTCTGCTTCCTCTTCGCTGTGGCACATGTGAAAACGCCGGATCGCACTACTAATCCCACCGCTAACCTGTAGAATTAGGTGTTTCCTGGGCGGCTCGACCGCGGTTGACACAACCGCGGCTGAGAACCACGTCGTCCTTAAACATCTTAGGTACGCAACGTAGCCGCCCACACAACCCGTTCCCTCGCCGGGTCTCCTTCGGAAGACCCGCCCGGGAATGACCGGACTAATATCCGGGTTGTCGTGGATGGGAGAAGAGGTATATATGTCTGACGTCCTGCTCGACCGCCCCGAACTCGCGGGGCTCGGTGTCTACGAATTCGGGTGGTCCGACTCCGACGCGGCCGGCGCATCCGCCCGCCGTGGCATCTCACCGGAGGTTGTCACCGACATCTCCAAGCTCAAGAACGAGCCCGCCTGGATGCTGAAGCGCCGGCTCAAGGCCCTCGAACTCTTCGAGCGAAAGCCCATGCCGACCTGGGGTGCCGACCTGTCCGGCATCGACTTCGACAACATCAAGTACTTCGTCCGGTCCACGGAGAAGCAGGCCCAGACCTGGGAAGACCTGCCCGACGACATCAAGAACACCTACGAGAAGCTCGGCATCCCCGAGGCCGAGCGCCAGCGTCTCGTCTCCGGCGTCGCCGCCCAGTACGAGTCCGAAGTGGTCTACCACCAGATCAACGAAGAACTCGAAGCCCAGGGCGTCATCTTCATGGACACCGACACGGCGCTCAAGGAGCACCCGGAGATCTTCCAGGAGTACTTCGGCACGGTCATCCCGTCGGGCGACAACAAGTTCGCCGCCCTGAACACGTCGGTCTGGTCCGGCGGCTCCTTCGTCTACGTGCCGCCCGGCGTGCACGTCGAGATCCCGCTTCAGGCCTACTTCCGGATCAACACCGAGAACATGGGCCAGTTCGAGCGCACCCTGATCATCGCCGACGAGGGCAGTTACGTTCACTACATCGAGGGCTGCACCGCTCCGATCTACTCCTCGGACTCGCTGCACTCCGCGGTCGTCGAGATCATCGTGAAGAAGAACGCCCGCGTGCGGTACACGACCATCCAGAACTGGTCGAACAACGTCTACAACCTCGTCACCAAGCGTGCCACGGCCGCCGAGGGTGCCACGATGGAATGGATCGACGGCAACATCGGGTCCAAGGTGACCATGAAGTACCCGTCGATCTACCTGATGGGCGAGCACGCCAAGGGCGAGACCCTGTCGGTGGCTTTCGCCGGCCCCGGCCAGCACCAGGACGCCGGCGCCAAGATGATCCACATGGCGCCGTACACCCAGTCGTCCATCGTCTCGAAGTCCATCGCCCGTGGCGGCGGCCGTTCCGGTTACCGCGGCGAGGTGCGAGTGGATGCCACCGCGCACCACTCCGCGAACACGGTGCGCTGCGACGCCCTGCTGGTCGACACCCAGTCCCGCTCCGACACCTACCCGTCCATCGACATCCGTGTCGACGACGTGCAGCTCGGCCACGAGGCCACGGTCTCCCGGGTCAGCGAAGAGCAGCTGTTCTACCTGATGAGCCGCGGCATGCCCGAAGACGAGGCCATGGCCATGATCGTGCGCGGCTTCATCGAACCGATCGCCCGGGAACTCCCCATGGAGTACGCCCTCGAACTCAATAAGCTCATTGAAATGGGCATGGAAGGATCCGTCGGCTAAATGTCCGCCGCCCCCACACCTACACACGCCCCACCCACTCAAGAATCGGCAGTGACCCCCACGGTGCCAACAACCGAAGCAATGCCCACCGAAGAGCAGCACGGAATCAAGGAACACTCGGACGGGCGGTTCGGTTTCGTGCCGGTCCAGACCCGTTCCGGCCGTTTCAAGAGCTTCAACGTCGCGGACTTCGCGCCGGTGACCGGGCGCGAGGCCGTCTGGAAGCTCTCGCCGGTCGCCAAGTTCACCGATCTCACGGCCGGGGAACTGGACGGTTCCGTCTACCCCGTGGAGTCCACCCCGGCCGCCGACATCACCGTCGGCTGGGTCGACCGGGATGATTCCCGGATCGGCACCGCCGGGGCCCCGGAGGAACGCGCTGCCGCCAACGCCTGGAGCAGTTTCGACCAGGCCCTGGCGATCACGGTCGGCGGCGAAGAGGCGAAGGAGATCACGGTCACCCGTGCCCACCTCGGCTCCGCGCCTCGCGGCGCGCACACCATCATCGAAGCGAAGCCGTTCAGCCAGGCCGTGGTGATCCTCGAGAACATCGGGGACGCGCGCCTCACCGAGAACGTCGAGATCATCCTCGGCGAGTCGGCGAACCTCACCGTGGTGACACTCCAGGAATGGAACGCCGGTGCGGTGCACCTGGCCAACCACTTCGCCTCGATCGGACGCGACGCGCGCCTCAAGCACATCGTGGTGTCGCTCGGCGGCAGCATCGTGCGGGTCAACCCGTCCGTCCGCCTGGCCGGACCCGGCTCTGACACCGAACTCCTCGGGCTCTACTTCGCCGACGCCGGGCAGCACCTCGAACAGCAGGTCTACGTGAACCACGATGCGCCGAACAGCCGCAGCCGGGTGACCTACAAGGGCGCGCTGCAGGGCACCGGAGCGCGGACCGTCTGGATCGGCGATGTGCTGATCGGCCGCACGGCGGCCGGCACCGACAGTTACGAGCAGAACCGCAACCTCGTGCTGACCGAAGGCACCCGCGCGGACTCGATCCCGAACCTGGAGATCGAGACCGGCGACATCAAGGGTGCCGGCCACGCCAGCGCAACGGGACGCTTCGACGACGAGCAGCTCTTCTACCTGCAGTCTCGCGGCATCACCGAGGATGAGGCCCGTCGGCTCGTCGTGCGCGGCTTCCTCAGCGAAATCGTGCAGCAAATCGGGTCCAAACCGCTCGAGGACCGGCTCCAGGCAGCGATCGAAGCGGAACTCCGCGGAACAGAGGAAAAGTAACCATGGCGTCCACGAAAATCTGCGCGTTCGACGAGCTCGAACCGAATGAGGCCGTCAAGGTCGAAATCGACGGAGTACCCATCGTGGTCGTCCGCGACGCAGCCGGCGACGTGTTCGCCATCGGCGACACCTGCACGCACGGGGACATCTCCCTGTCCGAGGGATTCGTCGAAGACGACACCGTCGAATGCTGGGCGCACGGTTCCAAGTTCTCCCTCAAAACGGGCAAGCCCCTGAACCTGCCGGCTTACGAGCCGGTACCGGTCTTCAAGGTCGAGCTGATCGACGGTGATGTCTACATCGACCCTTTGGTTATCGTGCCCGTCTGACCTGGTCGACTTCCGACCCAGTGGCCACCAGCCACCCCAACGTACCGGCGCCAGCGCCGGAGAATGAAAGAGATAGCGAATCCATGTCTGTTCTTGAGATCAAAGACCTGCACGTCAGCGTCGAGACCGACCAGGGCACCAAGCAGATCCTGCGCGGGGTCGACCTGACCATCAAAGAGGGCGAAATCCACGCCATCATGGGCCCCAACGGCTCGGGCAAGTCGACCCTCGCCTACACGATCGCCGGCCACCCCAAGTACAAGGTCGACAGCGGCTCGATCCTGCTCGATGGCGAAGAGGTCACCACCATGACCGTGGACCAGCGCGCCAGGGCCGGCCTCTTCCTGGCCATGCAGTACCCGGTCGAGATCCCCGGCGTCACCGTCACGAACTTCCTCCGCACCGCCAAGACCGCGATCGACGGAGAGGCCCCGGCCATCCGCACCTGGATCAAGGACGTCCGCGAATCGATGGCGCGCCTTCGGATGGACAAGAGCTTCGCCGAGCGCAACGTCAACGAGGGCTTTTCGGGCGGCGAGAAGAAGCGCAACGAGATCCTCCAGCTCGAACTGCTCAAGCCGAAGTTCGCCATCCTTGACGAGACCGACTCCGGACTCGACGTCGACGCGCTCAAGATCGTGTCGGAGGGCGTCAACCGGGCCAAGGAGAACACCGGCCTCGGCCTGCTCCTGATCACGCACTACACCCGCATCCTGCGCTACATCACGCCGGACTTCGTGCACGTGTTCGTCGACGGACGGATCGCCGAACAGGGCGGCCCCGAGCTCGCCGACCGGCTCGAGGACGAGGGCTACGATCGCTTTCTGACCGAATCGAACGTAGGCTAAAAACATGGTTTCAACGCTGACACCGGCGCGATTCGACGAAATCGAAGAAGCGCTCAAAGACGTCATGGACCCCGAGCTGGGCATCAATGTCGTCGACCTCGGCCTGATCTACGACCTCGGCTGGGACGACGAGAACGACGCCCTCATCATCCACATGACGCTGACCTCCGCGGGCTGCCCGCTGACCGACGTGCTCGAAGAACAGACCGCCGAGGCCCTGGACGGCGTCGTCGACCAGTTCCGAATCAACTGGGTCTGGATGCCGCCGTGGGGCCCCGAGAAGATCACTGACGACGGGCGCGACATGATGCGCGCCCTCGGCTTCTCGATCTAGCACACGGTCTCCCGCCCCGGCCGACGGGGCAGAGTGAACACGGGACGGATGTTCGCGCAGCCTGGCTGCGCGGACATCCGTTTTGTCGTGCGGGGCCGGGCGACGGGCGGCCGCGACGTGCACAAACACAGGTTGGAATGCCATTCCAGTGAGTGGAATGCTATTCTAAGAAAATGGAGAAGTCGCCTGATTCACCGGCAACGCGGCGCACGAGGCAGGGCGCGGCCACCCGAGAGGTGATCGTCGAGGCGGCCCAGCGGCTCATGTTCGACCGCGGGTACATCCCGACGTCGATCGCCGCGATCGCGGAGCACGCCGGCGTCGCAGTGCAGACCATCTACAACTCCATCGGCGGCAAGGCCGACGTGCTCGCGGCGGTGCTCGATCGAGCCGCCGCCGCGGAGGCTCCGGGCCCGGGGTCCGCTGGCGGACCCGGACCCGGACCGGGAGCGCCCGCCCGGTCGGCGGGCGAGGTCATCCGCAGGCTCGCGGCGGGGATCGTCGAGGTCAACACCCGAACCGCCGGGGTTCACCGGGTGATCCTTCAGGCCGCGGGCGTCGACCCCGACGTGGCGAAGCTCGAACTGCGGCGCTCGTCCCAGCGCCTCTACCAGTACGGCGAGGCCGCCACGGCCCTGCGCGGACTGCGCGGCCTGCGTGCGGGCCTGAGCGACCACGAGGCCGCGGCCGCGATCTGGGCGATCGGGCACCCGCAGGTGTATCGGTCGTTGGTTCTTGATCTCGGCTGGTCCGGCGCGGCCTACCGGGACTGGGTCGAAAAGACGCTCTCCGCGGCGCTGTCTTAGCTTCGCGCGCGCACGGCGACGGGCGAACAAATATACTGGATAGCTGGCCCGGTTGGGCCGGAGACTCCCACAACCCCCGTGAACGGACTATTGCTGTGCTCAGTGTGCAAAATCTCGAGATCCGAGTTGGGGCGCGCGTGCTCATGGAAGACGTCAGTTTCCGGGTCTCCGCCGGTGACAAGATCGGCCTGGTCGGCCGAAACGGCGCGGGCAAGACCACCCTGACGAAGACGCTGGCGGGCGAGACCGTGCCGACGAAGGGCCAGATCGACCGGTCCGGTGAAATCGGCTACCTGCCCCAGGACCCCCGTTCCGGTGACCCGGAGATGCTCGCCCGCACCCGGATCCTCGACGCTCGCGGCCTCGGCACGATCTCCCTGGGGCTGAACCAGGCCGGACTCGACATGGGCAGTACCGATCCCAAGGTCGCCGCGAAGGCCATGCGCACCTATGGAACGCTGACCGACCAGTTCAACGCGCTCGGCGGGTATGCGGCCGAGGCGGAGGCCGCGTCGATCGCCAGCAACCTCAACCTTCCCGACCGCATCCTGGACCAGCAGCTGAAGACCCTCTCCGGTGGCCAGCGCCGCCGGATCGAACTCGCGCGCATCCTGTTCTCTGCCGCCGAGACGATGATCCTCGACGAACCGACCAACCACCTCGACGCCGACTCCGTGGTCTGGCTGCGCGAGTTCGTCAAGAGCTACCGCGGCGGCTGCATCATCATCAGCCACGACATCGAACTTGTCGGCGACACCGTCAACCGGGTCTTCTACCTCGACGCCAACCGCATGGTCATCGACATCTACAACATGAACTGGAAGAACTACCAGCGCCAGCGCGTCGCGGATGCGGACCGCCGCAAAAAGGAGCGCGCCAACGCCGAGAAGAAGGCGTCCACGCTGCAGCTGCAGGCCGCGAAGTTCGGAGCCAAGGCCAGCAAGGCCGCCGCCGCCCACCAGATGGTGGCCCGCGCTGAGAAGCTCCTCTCCGGGCTCGACGCCGTGCGCGCGGTCGACCGGGTCGCCAAGTTGCGGTTCCCCGAGCCCGCGCCGTGCGGCCGCACCCCGTTGATGGCGACCGACCTGTCCAAGAGCTACGGTTCGCTGGAGATCTTCGCTGCCGTTGACCTCGCCATCGACCGCGGTTCCAAGGTCGTCATCCTCGGCCTCAACGGCGCCGGCAAGACCACTCTGCTTCGGATGCTCGCCGGCGTGGACAAACCGGACACCGGACGGATCGAACCCGGCCATGGCCTGCGGATCGGTTATTACGCGCAGGAACACGAGACGATCGACGTCAAGCGCAGTGTGCTCGAGAACATGGTCTCCTCCTCGCCCAACATCACCGAGATGGAGGCGCGGCGGGTGCTCGGCTCGTTCCTGTTCACCGGGGACGATTCGCACAAGCCGGCCGGGGTGCTCTCCGGCGGCGAGAAGACCAGGCTCGCCCTGGCCATGATCGTCGTGTCTGGCGCCAACGTGCTGCTCCTGGACGAACCGACCAACAACCTGGACCCGGCCAGTCGCGAGGAGATCCTCGACGCCCTCGCCCACTACAGCGGCGCTGTGGTGCTCGTCAGCCACGATGAGGGGGCCGTCGAAGCCCTCAACCCCGAGCGGGTTCTGATCATGCCTGAGGGCACTGAGGACCACTGGAACAAGGACTACCTCGATCTGATCACCCTGGCCTGATCACCGTGGCCCGTCCAGTCGGGCGCCCGGCATCCTGACCCGGATGCCGGGGCCCGGCAGGGTCAGTGCGGGGAGTCGATCAGGTCGTCTTCGACCTCGGCGTCGCTGCGGGGCTTCGCGGCCTGCCGTCTGGCCCGCTCGAGGGCCCGGGCTCGTTCCTGCGGGTCGTCGGCGTTGACCGACCGGAATTCCTGGCGAATCGCCCAGCCCAGTCCGACGAACGCGAGCAGCGCGAAGACGAACCATTGGAACGCGTAGGACAGGTGCGGGCCCTCGTCCCGCGCCGGCCGGGTGACCGCCACCGGGCGTTCTCCCGGCGCCGGGTCCTCCGACTTCATCAGGCCGTAGGCCCCGGTGTACGTCGGTAGGTCGAGCCTTCCCTGCACCTCGGTGAGGTTGATCGTGGCGATCTGGTTCCCGAGCGCCGAACGACCGGCCAGGGACGGTTCGCCTGCCTTCAGCCGGGCGACGACGGTCACCTCGCCGTCGGGCGCCTCAGGGACCGATGCCGGTGCCTCCGGGGTCTCGCCGGTCGGCAGCCAGCCGCGGTCGACGATGAAGACCGTGCCGTCCTTCAGGCGAAGCGGCGTGAGCACCTCGAAGCCGGGGTGGATGTTGAGCGGACGGTTCCGCACGATCAGTTCGTCGGCCTTGAGGTATGTTCCGCTCATCACGACGGGCAGCCATTTCTGGGACTCGGCGAAGGACCGCGGGTCGGGCAGAGCCTGCGCCAGCGGGATCGGCTCGGAATCGAAGTTGGCGTCCACTTTGACGATCTCGGCCAGGGCTTCGGCCCGGCGGGCGAGCTGCCAGGTTCCCAGTCCCGCACAGATCGCGGCGAAGAGGATGGTGAGCGCGAGGTAGCCGGCCCAGCGCCGGGTGAACGCGAATTTCCAGCCGATCACGCCTGGTCCGTCTCGACAGACAGAGGGGCAACCGTGAGCGGGAAGTCGCGCGCCGCCAGGAACTCCCTGAGGTAGTCGACGTGAAGGTCGCAGGCGAGCCAGGTCTTGAACCGGTCGCCGGTGTGGATGCGGGGATTGCGCCAGTCCAGTCGCCAGATCGCATCCGAGCGGCAGCCGGCCCGGGAGCAGGTCGCGGTCTCCAGGTCGGTGCCGAGACCGATCACGGCGGGCCGCTCTCGTCCGGCTTGCGGTACACCTCGATCGCGCCGGGCCGGACCACGGTGCCGGCCGGGGCGCCACCGTGCACGTTCGCCACGACGACGGCGAAGTAGGGGAGGAGGATGGCCCCGGCGGCGCAGAGCAGCAGCCACCAGCCGTGCACGAACAGCATGAGCACGATGCAGACCATCCGGATGCCCATGGCCACCGAATACTTGATCATCCGGGCGCGTCGCTCCGCCTCCGGCGACGGAGGTAAAGAGGTGATCGACTGCTGTTTCATGAATGCCATCGCTCCGGTCAGCCGGCTAAAGATTCGCTTGATAAGCCTACGTCTCGTCGACCGACGACACGGACGCCGTAAACTGAAATCTACGTGCGCGCGGCTGTTCGTTCGCTGGGAAAAGATTGGACCACCCCATGACGACTGTCAGGACCGTTCTCGTGACCGGGGGAAACCGAGGAATCGGCTTCTCCATCGCCGAGGAGTTCGTCAAGCAGGGACACCGGGTCGCGGTGACCGCCCGCTCCGGCCAGGGGCCGGAGGGCAGCCTGACCGTGCGCGCTGACGTCACCGACGCCGCCTCGATCGACGCCGCGTTCACCGAGATCGAGGCCGCGCTCGGCCCGGTCGAGGTCGTCGTCGCCAACGCGGGAATCACCCGGGACACCCTGCTGATGCGGATGACCGAGGACGACTTCACCTCCGTGATCGACACCAACCTCAGCGGAGCGTTCCGGGTCGTGAAACGAGCCTCCAAGGGGATGCTCAAGGCCCGCTTCGGCCGGATCGTTCTGATCTCCAGCGTCGTCGGCCTGTACGGTTCCGCCGGGCAGGTGAACTACTCCGCGTCCAAGAGCGGCCTGATCGGGCTCGCCCGGTCCGTCACCCGGGAACTCGGGGCCAGGGGGATCACGGCGAACGTCGTCGCGCCCGGCTTCATCGAGACCGACATGACCGCGCAACTGTCCGAGACCCAGCAGGCCGACTACAAGAAGAGCATCCCGGCCGGTCGTTTCGCCACCGCCGGTGAAGTCGCGCGGGTGGTCACCTGGCTGGCCGGCGACGACGCCGCCTACATCTCCGGAGCGGTCATCCCCGTCGACGGCGGATTGGGCATGGGGCACTAACCGCGCAGGCCGAGCACGGGCAGCACCTGGCTGAGGTCGCAGACGTCGATCGCCAGGTCGGCCCGTGCGCGCACCACGGGTTTCGCGTTGAAGGCGATGCCCAGCCCTGCCGCCTGCATCATCAGCAGGTCGTTCGCGCCGTCGCCGACGGCGACGGTCTGCCGGAGCGGCAGCGACTCCGCCGCGGCCCACTCCGTGAGGGCGGCCGCCTTGGCCCTGGCATCGATGATCGGACCGACCAGGCCGCCAGTCAACCGGCCGTTCACCGCCTCCAGACGGTTCGCCCGCCAGTGGTCGAGGCCGAACCGGGCGGCGAGCGGGTCGAGGACCTCATGGAACCCCCCGGACACCACCCCGACGCTGCAGCCGTGGGCGTGCAGGCCCGAGATCAGGTCGTGCACCCCCGGCGTCGGCCGGATCAACGCTCCGACGTCCGCGAAGACACCGGTGGACAGTCCGGCCAGGGTCTTCACCCGCGCCCGGAGGCTCGCGGCGAAGTCGATCTCACCGCGCATGGCCTGCTCGGTGACCTCCGCCACGAGTTCGAGGGAGCCGGCGGCGTCCGCCAGCAACTCGATGACCTCGTTTTCGATGAGGGTGGAATCGGCATCAAGGACAACGAGGAATCGAGCGGGGACGGTCACGGGTGTACGTGCACGCCCTTGCCGACCACGGTGATGCCGGAATCGGTGACGCTGAAACCCCGGGCCAGGTCGCGGTCGCGGTCGACGCCGATTTCGGCGCCGGCGCCGACGATGACGTCCTTGTCGAGGATCGCCCGGCGCACGATCGCGCCCGGCTTGATCTGCACCCGGTCGAAGACGATCGAGTCCACCACCTGGGCGCCGGAGTCGATCGCGGCCCACGGGCCGAGCACGCTGCGTTCGATGTGCGCACCGGAGATGACGCAACCGAGGGAGACGATCGAGTCGATCATGGTGCCGAGGGCGCCATGGGCGTCGCGGACGAACTTCGCCGGCGGCGAGTTCAGCTGCTGGCTGAAGATCGGCCACTTCTGGTTGTAGAGGTTGAAGACGGGAAGCGCGCTGATCAGGTCCTGGTGGGCCTCGAAGAACGAGTCCATCGTTCCCACATCGCGCCAGTAGTACCGGTCGCGGTCGGTCGAACCCGGCACGACGTTGCGCTTCAGGTCGTACACGCCGGCTTCGCCGCGGGACACGAAGTCCGGGATGATGTCGCCGCCCATGTCGTGGCTGGAATCGGTGCGTTCGCCGTCGCGGAGAACGGCCTCGATCAGCGCGTCGGCGTTGAAGACGTAGTTGCCCATCGAGGCGAACACCTCGTGCGGGGCATCGGCGAGGCCGACGGCATCCTTGGGCTTCTCACGGAAGTCCCGGATGTGATCCGGCGTGGCCGCGTCGACCTCGATGACGCCGAACTGGTCGGCGAGTTCGATCGGCTGCCGGATTGCGGCGACGGTCGCCTGCGCCCCGGAGGCGATGTGGGCGGCGATCATCTGGCTGAAGTCCATGCGGTAGACGTGGTCGGCGCCGACGACGACGACGATGTCGGGCTTCTCGTCGTGGATCAGGTTCAGGCTCTGCAGGATCGCGTCGGCCGAGCCGCTGAACCAGCGTTTGCCGAGCCGCTGCTGGGCGGGCACCGAGGCGATGTACGAGTTGAACAGGCCGCCGGAGACATGCCACGTCTGCGAGACGTGGCGGTCCAGGCTGTGCGACTTGTACTGCGTCAGCACCACGATCTGAGTGAGGCCGGAGTTGATGAGATTGGACAGCGCGAAGTCAATCAACCGGTAGTGGCCGCCGAACGGCACTGCCGGCTTCGCGCGGTCCTCGGTCAACGGCATCAGCCGTTTTCCCTCGCCGCCAGCAAGCACGATTCCAAAGATCTTCTTCGACTCCATACCCTTACAGTAGGGCCATCCGGAGCACTGGACCAGCACGGATGGGTGTGTCTTGGGTCGCGCTGCGCTAGCTTTACTGCATGCGAGTGGATCTGTTGACCAAGGAGTACCCCCCGGAGATTTATGGCGGAGCCGGCGTGCACGTCGCCGAGCTCGTGCGCGCCCTGCGCACGGACATCGACGTGGTCGTTCGGTGCTTCGGTGCGCCACGTGACGCCGCCGACACGTTCGCCTACGGCGTCCCCGCCCAGCTCAAAGATGCGAATGCCACGCTGGCCACCCTGGGCGTCGACCTGCAGATGGCCCAGGACGTGCAGGGGGCCGACATCGTGCACTCCCACACCTGGTACGCGAACGGGGCCGGACACATCGCCAAGCTGCTCCACGGCGTGCCGCACGTCGTGACCGCGCACAGCCTCGAACCGCTCCGGCCGTGGAAGGCGGAACAACTGGGCGGCGGCTACCGGGTGTCCAGCTGGATCGAGCGAACCGCGTTCGAGGGCGCGGATGCCGTGATCGCCGTCAGCGACGGCATGCGCCGCGACATCCTCCGCAGCTATCCCGCGCTCGACGAGGCCCGGGTGCAGACGGTCTACAACGGCATCGACCTCGAGCGGTGGAAGCCCACCGTCGACCATGACATCGTGCGCGCCCTCGGCATCGACCCCGACCGGCCCGCCGTGGTCTTCGTGGGCCGGATCACCCGTCAGAAGGGCCTGCCCTACCTGCTGCGCGCGGCCGCGGCCCTCCCCGCCGACGTGCAGCTGGTCCTCTGCGCCGGCGCGCCCGACACTCCCGGGATCCTCGCCGAGGTCACCGCGGGGGTCGAAGCCCTGCAGCGCGAGCGCACCGGCGTCGTCTGGATCGACCGGCTGCTCCCGCAGCACGAGCTCGCGGCCGTCCTCACCGCCGGAACGGTCTTCGTCTGCCCGTCGGTCTACGAGCCGCTCGGCATCGTCAACCTCGAGGCGATGGCCTGCGGTCTGCCCGTCGTCGGAACCGCCACCGGCGGTATCCCCGAGGTCGTCGCCGACGGCGTCACCGGCCGCCTCGTGCCGATCGACCAGGCAACCGACGGCACCGGCACACCGATCGACCCTGACCGGTTCGTCGCCGACCTGGCGAGGACCCTGGCCGAAGTGCTGTCCGATCCCGAACTCGCGGCTCAGATGGGCCGCGCCGGGCGGGTCCGCGCGGAGGAAATGTTCAGTTGGAGCCAGATCGCCACCCGCACCCGGGAGATCTACGCCTCACTGCTCTAGCACCGGCCGGGGCGTGCCCGGCGCCCGGCGACGGCAGATAACATGGCTGTATGGTCAACGTTCTTCACTTCACCGACGTCTCCGTCGTCCGGGCTGGCACAACCATCCTCGACTCAGTGAATTGGAGTGTTGAAGACAATCAGCGCTGGGTGATCCTCGGCCCGAACGGCGCCGGCAAGACGACGCTGCTGCAGATCGCGGCCGCCCTGATGCACCCGTCGAGCGGTCGGGCCGAAGTGCTCGAAGAGCCCATCGGCGGCACGGACCTGTTCGAGCTTCGCCCCCGGATCGGCTTCGCGTCCACCGCGATGGCCCGGAAGGTTCCCGCCAACGAGAAGGTCCTCGACGTCGTCATGACGGCCGCCTACTCGGTGACGGGCCGGTGGAACGAGGAGTACGAGACCATCGACGAGCGCCGCGCCCAGCGCGTGCTCGCCGAATGGCGACTCGACCACCTCGCCGACCGGAAGTTCGGCACACTCAGCGACGGCGAGCAGAAGCGTGTGCAGATCGCGCGCTCGATCATGACCGACCCTGAGGTCCTGCTCCTGGACGAACCGGCAGCCAGCCTCGACCTGGGCGCGCGCGAAGAACTGCTTCGCCTGCTCGGCGGCTTCGCAAGCGAACCGAAGTCCCCGGCCATCATCATGGTCACCCACCACGTCGAGGAGATCCCCGTCGGGTTCACCCACGTGCTGCTCCTGTCCGGCGGCCGCGTGGTCAGCGCAGGGCCTCTCGCCGAGGCGCTGACTGCCGAAGCGCTCACCGAAGCGTTCGGGCTGCCGATCGAACTGCGCGAAACCGACGGGCGCTTCACCGCCCGCGCGGCCTGACCAGCCCGAACCCCGGCGGAATGGCCGCCGCCGCGGCCGGGTTCTGCTAAACTCGACAGTCGGTCCTACGACCACATAGCTTTTCTGCCGCACCTGGCGAGACTGTTCTCGCCAATCGAAGCGCACCTCACCAATCGAACAGCAATAAGGAAGTCTTCATGAAGTCTGACATTCACCCCACGTACGCTCCCGTGGTTTTCCGCGACCTCGCGTCGGGTGCGACGTTCCTTACCCGTTCGACGGTCTCCAGTTCCAAGACCATCGACTGGGAAGACGGCGCCACCTACCCGGTCATCGACGTGGAAATCTCCTCCGAGTCGCACCCGTTCTACACCGGCAAGCAGCGCATCATGGACTCCGCCGGACGGGTCGAGAAGTTCAACTCGCGCTACAAGGGCTTCGGCAAGTAACCAGCCCCGCAGCGGCGCGGCGACACGCCGCGGCACCATAGTGAAGGCGACCAGCCGAGGCTGGTCGCCTTTTCTGTTGTCAATTCCGTCCTGGTCAGCGCTGTCCTGGTCAGCGCTCCGGCCAGCCGCCGGATGCGACGAACTCCGGGTCGCGTTCGCGGCGCATGTAGGTCTGGAAGCTTTCGGCCTGCTCGAGCGACCACTTCGCCTGCAGGTCATGCAGTTCGGAGACGGTGACCGGGAGCTTGGCCGCGTGGGCGCGCGCGATCGCCTGCGCGACCCGGCCGGCCGCGATCGCATCCGCACCGGAATCGTGCGCGTCGTCGAGGGAAACGCCGTAGAACGCACTGGTCACTTCCAGGGTGCGCTTGCCCTTGCGGTAGCGGTCGACTGCCTTGTCGATCACGAGCGGGTCGACGACCGGCGACGGCGCCACAAGCGGAGAGACGCCGTGGCGCAGCGACTCCCGGTTGAGCAGGGTGAGGTCGTAGGGCGCGTTGTAGGCCACCAGGGGAAGGCCGCGGCCGAGGTGCTCGCGGATGGTCGCCACGATCTCGGCAACCCCTTCGGCGGCCCCACGCCCGTTCTCCGCCGCGTACTCGGTCGTGATGCCGTGCACATTCGTGGCCTGGGCCGGAATCTCGATGCCGGGGTCGAGCAGCCAGTCCACCCTCTCGAGCACCTCCCCGGCCCGGTCGATGACGGCCACGGTCGCCGAGACGATCCGGCTCGTCTCCACGTCGATGCCGGTGGTCTCGAGGTCGAATACGGCCAGGGTGTCGCTCCAATTGCTCATGGGCACAGCCTACGGGCGACCACCGTCACTGCCCGCCGCCGGCCCGGCCGCCGTGCAGCCGCCATCGCAGTGCGGCCGCTACCCGCAGTGCAGCCAGTAGAAGCTCTGCGCCCCGAGCGTCAGGGTGAGCACGCCCGCGTCATCGAAGCTCGGGAACACCGCACCGCCGAAGATGTCGTACAGGCGAGTGCCGGCCAGGTCCGGGTCGTCGATCCGGAACGCGATCGGGTTGTGCGAGAAGCTGAACACACAGAGGACCGTCTCCGGCTGGTCGCCGAAATTCGTACCGGACCCGGCGTATTCGCGGGTGAAGGCGAGCACGGACTCGTGGTCGGTGGCCAGCACCCGGATCAGGCCCAGGCCGAAGGTCGGGTGGAGCTTGCGCACATGGATGACGTTGCGGATCCAGTGCAGCAGCGACCCCGACTGGGCCAGATGGGATTCCACGTTCGTCTGGGTGTAGTTGTAGACCAGCGACTGCACGAGCGGCAGGTAGAGCTTGCCCGGGTCGGCGGCGGAGAATCCCGCGTTCCGGTCGGGCGTCCACTGCATCGGAGTGCGTGAGCTGTCCCGGTCGGGGAGCCAGATGTTGTCGCCCATCCCGATCTCGTCGCCGTAGTACAGGAACGGGCTGCCGGGCAGGGCGAACAAGAGGGCATGGGCGAGTTCCAGCTCGCGCCGGGAGTTGTCCAGCAGTGGGGCGAGCCTGCGGCGGATGCCGATGTTCGCGCGCATCCGTGGGTCGTAGGCGTACCAGCCGTACATGGCCTGGCGGTATTCCTCACTGACCATCTCCAGCGTCAACTCGTCGTGGTTGCGGAGGAAGACGGCCCAGCCCGCCGATTCGGGGATGTCCGTCGTTTCCGACAGGACGCGCACGAGTTCGCCGGCGCGCTGGGAGCGCAGGGAATAGAAGATGCGCGGCATCACCGGGAAGTCGAAGGCCATGTGGCATTCCGGCTCCGCGTCGGTGCCGAAGAAGGCCGCCACCTCGCGCGGCCACTGGTTCGCCTCCGCGATCATGATCCGTCCCGGGTAGTCCCGGTCCAGCAGCATCCGCAGTCTCCGGACGAACTCGTGGGTGGGAGGTTCACCCTCACCGTTTCCTTCCTCCGACTCGTACAGGTACGGGATCGCGTCGAGCCTGAACCCGTCGACGCCGAGGTCGAGCCAGAACCGGACGACCTCGTGGATCGCCTCGTGAACGGCCGGATTCTCGAAGTTGAGGTCTGGCTGGTGGGAGAAGAACCGGTGGAAGTAGAACTGCCGCCGGACGGAGTCGAAGGCCCAGTTGGACTCCTCGGTGTCCGTGAAGATGATCCGGATGTCCGGGTACTTGTCGTCGCTGTCGCTCCACACGTAGTAGTCGCCGTACGGCCCGTCCGGGTGCTCCCTGGACTGCTGGAACCAGTCGTGCTGGTCGGAGGTGTGGTTCAGCGGCAGGTCGATGACGATGCGCATATTGCGCTCGTGGGCTTTCGTGACCAGTTCCTTGAACTCCTCGAGCGTGCCGAACTCCGGCAGGATCGAGCGGTAGTCCGACACGTCGTAGCCGCCGTCTTTCAGCGGGGAGGAGAAGAACGGCGGAATCCAGAGAGCGTCGATGCCCAGCCACTGCAGATAGTCGAGCTTGGAGATCAGGCCGGCGAGATCGCCGGAGCCGTCGGCATTGCTGTCGACGAATGACCTGACCATGACCTCGTAGAACACGGCGCGCCGATACCAGCGCGGATCGAGGGTGAGACCGGGAAGCCGGATGGGTGCGGTGAAACTCACAGGATTCCTTCCGGGCCCGGGCTCTGATCGACGGGAACAGCACGAGTCTAGATTCACCGGTACCGGGTCTGTCGAGCCCGATCGGAGAGTCAGCCCTAAACTGGGTCTGATGAACGTTCCTTCGCCGTATGACGAACTGCTCGCCCGGATTCCCGTCACCGTGCACACCGTGACCGTGCTCGGAAGCGACACCCGGTACTGGGAGTACGGCGATCCGGCAGCGGCCACGACGATCGTGATGGTGCACGGGTTCCGCGGCGACCACCACGGCCTGGAGCCCGTCGTCGCGCAGCTCCCCGGCTTCCGGATCATCTCCCCGGACCTGCCCGGGTTCGGCGAATCGGGCCCGCTGACCCCGATCCGGCACGACATCGCCGGTTACGGCCGCTGGTTGTCCGAACTCGTCGACGTCCTGGCGATCCCCGGGCGCACGGTCATCCTCGGGCACTCGTTCGGCTCGATCATCGTGGCCGCCGCGATCGCGGGCGGCCTCACCGCCGACGAGGTCGTGCTGGTGAACCCGATCGCCGCGCCGGCGCTCTCGGGGCCGCGCGGCATCCTGACCCGGCTGGCCGTGTTCTACTACTGGGCGGCGGCGAAGCTGCCCGAGCGGCTCGGTTTCGCCCTGCTCCGCAACCGTGTGATCGTGCGGGTGATGAGCATCACGATGGCCAAGACCGGCGACCGGGACCTCCGCCGCTGGATCCACAACCAGCACGACCGGTACTTCTCCGCGTTCGCCGACCGTTCGGTCGTGCTCGAGGCGTTCACCGCGTCCGTGGGCTCCGACGTCAGCGAATTCGCCGCCGCCATCCCGCAGCCCACCCTGCTCGTCGCCGCCGACAAGGACGACATCACCCCCGTAGCCGCCCAGCACCGGCTGCAGGCACTGTTCCCGCAGGCGACCCTGCGAGTGATCCCCGACGTCGGCCACCTGATCCACTATGAGGTTCCCGCCCAGGCCGCGGATGAGATCCGCCGCTTCCTCGCCCAGGAGTCTCCGGAATGAAGATCGTGTTCGACTGCCGCTACACCCGGTTCGACCGGCACGACGGCATCAGCCGGTACACCGCGGGCCTGGTCACCGAATTGGGCAAGTTGCACCCCGTGATCATGCTGATCAGCGACCACCGGCAGCTCGCCCTCCTGCCGGCCCTGCCCTGGCAGCTCGTGAGCGGCCCCACCAGCGTCCGTGAACCGCTCGTCGCCCGCCAGGTCAACCGGCTGCATCCCGACGTCGTGTTCAGCCCCATGCAGACCATGGGGTCCTGGGGCCGCCGGTACCGGCTGATCCTCACCGTGCACGACCTGATCTACTACCGCAACCGCACCCCGCCACGTGACTTCCCGGCCGCGGTCCGCCTGCTCTGGCGTCTGTACCACCTGGCCTGGTGGCCGCAACGGATGCTCCTGAACCGGGCCGACGCGATCGTGACGGTCTCGGCGACCACCCGCGACCTGATCCGGGACCACGCCCTCACCCACCGGCCGGTCACCGTGGTTCCCAACGCGGCCGGCGCGCTCAGCGCGGACCCCGTGCAGCGCACGACGCCTGAAACGGGTCGCCTCGTCTACATGGGCTCGTTCATGCCGTACAAGAACGTCGACACGCTCGTTCGCGCCGTGGCCGGGCTGCCGGGGCACGAACTGCACCTGATGAGCCGGGTCGGCGAGTCCGAACGCGCCCGGCTCACCGCGCTTGCCCCCCAGGCGAGGCTGGTCTTCCACGACGGTGCCAGCGACACGGAGTACGCGGCGGTGCTCCGCAGCGCGACGGCATTGGTGACCGCCTCCCTGGACGAGGGCTTCGGGATTCCGCTGGTCGAGGCGATGAGCCAGGGGATCCCGGTCGTGGTCAGCGACATCCCCATCTTCCGCGAGATCGGGGGCGACGCGGCCCTGTACTTCGACCCGGCCAGCCCGGACGCCCTCGCCGCGGCCATCAGCCGGCTCGACCAGCCGGGGGAGTGGGCCGAACGTTCACGGCTCTCCGTCGCCGCGGCGGGCCGGTTCACCTGGGCGGATTCGGCCCGCAAGCTCCTGGATCTGATCACCGCCACGGCCGCGCCGCACTGAGCCGGCCGGCCGGTTTCGAGTTCACAGCCGGTCGCGAGGCCTCAGCCGGTGTAGTGCGTGTTCTCGGCGAGGGTGCGCACGGTCGCGTCGAAGTACTCGAGCTCCAGCCGCCCATCACGCCAGACGAATTCGTGCACCGACCCGTTGGCGATGATCTCGTCGTGGCGGGGCCGTTCACCGCCGGTGCTGTTGCGGATCAGAGTTCCGATCACGCCGCCGTGACAGATGACGAGCACGGACTGGCCGGGCCGGGCCGCGGCGACGAGGCCGAGCGCCGGCAGCACCCGGTCCAACACCTCCTGACGCGTCTCCAGTCCGGGCACGGCGACCCCGTTGGGGAACCGGGACTGCCGCTCGGCGAAGGTGAGCCCCTCGATCTGGCCATGGTGACGTTCGGTGAGCGCCTCGACCACCTCCGGCTGCGCCAATTCGAGCTCGCCGGCGATGATCCGCGCGGTCTCGTGCGCCCGGTCAAGCGGGCTCGTCACGATCGCGTCCCAGTGCCGGCTGCGCAGCCGCAGGCCGGTCTCCGCGGCCTGGGCCCGTCCGGTCGAATTGAGCGGGATATCCGTGCTGCCCTGGATCCTGGTGCGCAGGTTCCACTCGGTCTGCCCGTGGCGCACTATCGAGAGTCTGGTCATGGCCGCCGTTCCGTCATCGCGCATGGACCGGGATCAGTCGACCAGACGGGCCGCGAGGCCCGCGAGCGTCTCCGACGTCCCGGCCTCCAGCTTAATCAGCGCCCGGCCGTCTCCCTTGGTGACGCCGCGGTTGATGACCACGATCGGCAGTTTGCGACGCCTGGCCTGTTCGAGCAATCGGATCCCCGAATTCACCACCAGGGAGGACCCGGCTATGACGAGGGCCTCCGCGCCGGCCACGAGCGCGGTCGCCTCGGTGAACTTGACGGTCGGCACCAGCTCGCCGAAGAAGACGACGTTGGGCTTGAGCATGCCACCGCACACGGTGCAGGCGGGGATGACGAAACCCTCAACGTCGGCGACGTCCGCGTCCCCGTCCGGCGCCACCCGCACGGCATCGGGTTCGCCGAGGAACGGATTGTCCTGTTCGAGGCGGGCCGCGACGCTGTCCCGGCCGAACGCCTGGCCGCAGGCGAGGCACACGACCAGGTCCATCGACCCGTGCAGGTCGACGACGTGCCGCGAACCGGCCCGCGTGTGCAGGCCGTCGACGTTCTGCGTGATCACCCCGGAGATCGCGCCATGCTGCTCGAGCCGGGCCAGCGACCGGTGGCCGAGGTTCGGTTCGGCCGCGCGGAACCGATGCCAGCCGAGATGGCTGCCCGCCCAGTAGCGTTTGCGCGCCCGCTCGTCCTCAACGAAGGTCTGGAAATTCATCGGGGTGCGCACCGGCGCGCCCTTGCCCCGGTAGTCGGGAATGCCGGAATCGGTGCTCATCCCGGCGCCGGTGAGCACAGCGGTCTGCTTGCCGCGCAGCAGTTCCGCGACGGTGTCCAGTGCCTCGGCGGCGACCGCGTCGGAGACCGGAATCGTCTCGGTGGTCATGGTGCTCCATCCTCTGTCCCTCCGAGTCTAAACTCGCGGGTTTTGGTGTGGGTGACAGATCCGGGTGACGGACCTGACAGGCTGGAGTCGCTCATTCCCTCGAAAGGCGCCATCGCTGTGCAGATCGTTCACATCACCGACCTCGACCTGCCCGGTCTTGCCGACTACGCACGACTGACGGATGTCGCGCTGCGGCGCGTCGCCGAACCGGCGGGGGGCCTCTATATCGCCGAGTCCAGCAAAGTCATCGTGCGGGCTCTCGCGGCCGGGCACCAGCCGCGTTCCGTGCTCGTCCAGGAGCAGTGGCTGCCCGATGTGCTCCCGTTGCTGGCGGAGTGGCCCGACGTGCCCGTCTACGTCGGCGAGGCGGGCGTCCTCGAGAAGCTGACCGGGTACAACCTTCACCGGGGTGCACTGGCCGCGATGCACCGCCCGCCCCTGGCCGCGGTCGCCGACCTGATCCGGGACGCCCGGCGCATCGTCATCCTCGAGGACATCGTCGATCACACCAACGTCGGGGCGATCTTCCGTTCGGTCGCCGGACTCGGCGCCGACGCGGTGCTGATCACCCCGCGCTGCGCCGACCCGCTCTACCGGCGCAGCGTCAGGGTCAGCATGGGAACCGTGCTGCAGGTGCCGTGGACGCGGCTGCCCGAGTGGGGTGAGGCCGCACCGCTGCTTCACGCCGCCGGCTTCCACCTCGCAGCACTGGCCCTGTCGGACGATGCGGTGAGCCTGGACCGGTTCGCCGCGGACGCGCCGGAGCGCCTCGCCCTCATCCTCGGCACCGAGGGCGACGGGCTCAGCGCACTGGCCATCTCCGCCGCGGACACGGTCGTCACGATCCCGATGCTGCACGGCGTCGATTCGCTCAACGTCGCCTCCGCCAGTGCCGTCGCCCTGTACGCCCTGCGCGTCCCCGCGCCGGCCGACGGTAGAATTGACGGATGCCGCTGACCCGACGCCAAACCTTCCGCCGTCGTCGCCTCGCCGTGATCGGGGTTCTCGCCGTCGTCCTGGGCGGCGTCGGCTACCTCGCCGGCACCGGCCTCGCCCCGGTCCCCGAGGCCGCCGCGAGCCTGACCCAGCCGGCCGCGCTGACCCAGCCCGCCGCCCAGCTGACCTGGCCGGGGGCCGGGTCGGGCGCCATCGGCGCCGTCGGCTACGACGGGGTGCTCGGCTCCGGCGGCGAGCAGGGCACCGTGCCGATCGCGAGCATCACCAAGATGATCACCTCGCTCGTCGTGCTCGACAAGAAGCCCCTGACCGGCAAGCAGGCCGGACCCGACATCGCGTTCTCCGACAAGGACGTCGACATCTACTACGACGTGATCGCCGAGAACGGGTCCGTCGCGCCCGTGTCCGCCGGTATGGTCCTCAGCCAGCGCCAGACCATGGAGGCCATGCTGCTTCCGTCGGCGAACAACTACAGCATCTCCCTCGCCGTCTGGGCCTTCGGCTCGGTCGATGCCTACCTGGCTGCGGCCCACGACTGGCTTGCCGCGCACGGCCTGGACCACACGTCCGTGGCGGACACGAGCGGTCTCTCCCCGGGCAGCAAGAGCAGCCCGTCCGACCTGATCGAGATCGGCAAACTCGTCGTCGCCGACCCGGCCCTCGCCTCGATCGTCTCCGAACGCACCGCCGACCTGCCCACCATCGGCACCGTCACCAACACCAACAAGCTCCTCGGCAAGCACGGCGTCACCGGGTTGAAGACCGGCACCACCGACGAGGCCGGGGCCTGCCTGCTCTTCTCCGCGGAATTCAACGTCGGCTCCGAGACCATCACCCTGGTCGGCGTCGTGCTCGGCGGCACGGACCACACCGAACTCAACGCCTCCATCTCCGCGCTGATCGAGAGCGTGAAGCCCGGGTTCCGGGAGGTCACCCTCACCGACAAGGGCGCCGCGTACGCCTCCTACGACACCAAGTGGGGCCAGGAGAGCCACGCGGTCGCCGCGAAGGCCGCCTCCGTTCTCGTCTGGTCGGACACGCCGGTCACCGCCGTGGCCACGGCACGTCCGATCACCCTCGGTGACGCCGGAGACAAGGTCGGCGCGGTCGACTTCGCCGTGGGCGGCAAGACCGTCAGCGTTCCCCTCGTACTCGACAAGACCATCGACGACCCGGGCCCCGAGTGGCGGTTCAGCCATCCCGGTGAACTGGCCGCCGCCGAGAAATAGGAACCCGGCCCGGCCGGTCCGTCAGGCCGGGGTTCGGCTGAACGGCCCGGCCTCCGGACGCTTGGGCAGCACGTGGTCGCCGGAGGACTGGTGGCGGATCCGCCGGAGCACCCATGGGACGAGGTACTCGCGCGCCCACAGGATGTCCTCACTGCGGGCCTTCCGCCAGGTCGTTCCCGGCATCGGCTCCGGCACGAGCGCTTCGAGGGTATTCGTCACGTTCAGCACGTCGAGCACCATCCGCGCCACGGTGTGGTGGCCGAGCGCGTTCAGGTGCAATCGGTCTGGGGCCCACATTCCGGCTGCCTGGATCTCGGTCAGCGACCAGAGATCGGCGACCACGCAGTCGTACCTCGCCGCGATGGCCCGGATGTTCTCGTTGTAGATCGCGACCTTGCCCCTGATGCCGCGGAAGACGGGGGAGAACCCGACGTCGGCGCCCGTGAACAGCACGATGGTCGCTCCGTCGGCGGCGAGCCGGCTCACGGCCTCTTCGCACCGGGCGGCGATGACGTCAGGGTCGGAGCCGGGCCGGAGCACGTCGTTGCCGCCGGCGGAGATGGTGATCAGGTCGGGGTGCAGCGCGAGAGCCGGCTCGATCTGCTCGTCGATGACCTGGCCGATCAGCTTTCCGCGGACCGCGAGGTTCGCGTAGGCGAAATCCTCTGTGCCCTGGCTGAGAACCTCGGCCACCCGGTCCGCCCAGCCGCGGTGCCCGCCGGGGCTGGCCGGTTCCGGATCTCCCACCCCCTCCGTGAAGGAATCGCCGAGGGCGACGTAGCGGGACCACGGGTGCTTCGGCGTCGTCATGCTTCCATTGTCCCCGCTCGTACCAAACTGTCGGCGCACCTTGCTAGATTTTAGGGAGTGACTACTTTGCCTGCCTTCGGACCAATCCAGGGAACGAGTGCAGCCGAACACCTGTCCCCGTCCTTCCCTGAGCGCGCAGCCTGGGGCACGGCGAACAAGCTGCGGGCATGGCAGGCCGAGGCTCTCGAAGCGTATTTCGTGCACCAGCCGCGCGATTTCCTGGCCGCGGCCACGCCGGGGGCCGGCAAGACCACCTTCGCCCTGCGGCTGGCGGCCGAGCTGAAGGCCAGGCGGCTGATAGACCGGATCACCGTCGTCGCCCCGACCGAGCATCTCAAGCGCCAGTGGGCGGATGCGGCCGCCCGGGCGGGCATCCGGCTCGACCCGAGCTTCAAGAACGCGAATGGGCGCTACGGCAGCCACTTCCACGGCGTTGCCGTCACCTACGCCCAGGTGGCCAGCCGAGCGGCCTTGCACCGTGAACTGACCCAGTCCAGCCGCACCCTGGTCATCCTCGACGAGGTGCACCACGGCGGCGACGCACTGAGCTGGGGCGACGCCATCCGGGAGGCCTTCGAGCCGGCCACCCGCCGGCTCTCCCTGACCGGCACCCCGTTCCGCTCCGACACCTCGCCGATCCCGTTCGTGAGCTACCTGCCCGACGAGCACGGCATCCGGCTGTCCCAGAGCGACTACAACTACGGCTACGGCCGCGCCCTCGAGGACGGCGTGGTGCGCCCCGTCATGTTCATGGTCTACGCCGGACACATGAAGTGGCGCACGAGGGCCGGTGACGAGATGGAGGCGAAGCTCGGCGAGGGCAACACCAAGGACATCACCTCGCAGGCCTGGCGCACCGCTCTCGAGCCCACCGGGCAGTGGATCCCGGCGGTTCTGCGCGCGGCCGACTCACGGCTCACCCAGGTGCGCCACGGCATCCCCGACGCCGGCGGACTCGTGATCGCGACCGACCAGACCACGGCCCGCGCCTACGCCACCATCCTCGAGGAGATCTCCGGGGAGCCGGTCACGGTCGTGCTCTCCGACGAGAAGGAATCCAGCGACCGGATCGACGAGTTCTCGCACAACACCCGCCGGTGGATGGTGGCCGTGCGGATGGTGTCAGAGGGCGTCGACGTGCCCCGGCTGGCCGTGGGCGTCTACGCGACGAGCGCGTCCACCCCGCTGTTCTTCGCCCAGGCGATCGGCCGATTCGTGCGGGCCCGGCGCCGCGGTGAGACCGCGTCGATCTTCCTGCCGAACGTGCCGGGCCTGCTCAGCCTCGCCAACGCACTCGAACTCGAGCGGGACCACGCCCTCGACCGCAGCAACCGCGACGACGGCGACGACGGGATGTACAACCCCGAAGACGCCATGGTCGCCGCCGCGAACAAGGAGGAGAAGGGCTCTGACGAGCTCGGCGAGGAATTCCTCTGGCAGGCCATCGACTCGCAGGCCACCTTCGACATGGTCATGTTCAACGGCGACGAGTTCGGCGAGCTGGCCGAGCCCGGGACCGACGAGGAATTCGACTTCATCGGCATCCCCGGCCTGCTCGAGCCTGAACAGGTCTCCGAACTGCTCCGCCAGCGGCAGACCCGCCAGGCCAAGCGGTCGACGGACCGGCGCAAAGACCCCGTGACAGGTGAGATAGCGCCGGAGGAACCACCGCCGCTGTACCGCACGTTGAAGGAACAGCGCACCCTGCTCGCCAGCCTGGTCGGCATGTGGTCCAAGCTCGCCAGCGAACCGCACGGCATGGTTCACGCCGAACTCCGGCGCGAGTGCGGCGGTCCCGCCGTCGCTCAGGCCAGCGTCACGCAGCTGCAGAAACGGATCGACCTGCTCCGCCGCCGCCTCGGTCGCAGCTGACCAACTCACGCCGTACGGGGACTCAGACGACGACCTCCTCGGGAATCCGGACCGCTCGGCCCGGCGCGACGTCGCCGGCCACGTCCAGCGCGGCCAGGATGTCCGCCATCAGGTCGTCGACGTGCTCCAGCCCGATCGACAGCCGCACGACGGCGGCGGCCGGCCGGGCACCGGCCTCGACCGGCCGGTGGGTCAGCGAGGCGGGGTGCTGAACGAGCGAATCGACCCCGCCGAGGGAGACCGCGTGGGTGATCAGCCGGCAGGCCTCGGTGAAGCGCACGGCCGCGTCGAACCCTCCGGCGAGGTCGAGGGCGATGATCGATCCGGCGCCGGCGCTCTGCCGGTTCAGCAGGCCCTGCGGGTCCTGGCCGGGCAGGCCGGGATAGTGCACCCGGGCGAGCGCCGGATGCCCGACGAGCCGTCCCGCGATCTCGGCCGCGGTGGCCTGCTGGGCGAGAACCCGCACGGGCAGGGTGCGGAGCCCCCGGTGCAGCAGATACGCCCCGAACGGATGCAGGATCCCCCCGGTCAGCGCGCGCACCTGGCGCAACCGCACCACCCAGCCGGCCGGACCGGACACGGTTCCGCCCATCGCGTCACCGTGGCCGCCCAGGTATTTCGTCGCACTGTGCAGCACCAGGGTCGCACCTGATTCGAGCGGCCGCTGCAGCACCGGCGTCGCAAAGGTGTTGTCGACCAGCAGGGGAACCTCGCCGGCGGCATCCGCCACCGCCCGGATATCGGTCAGTTCCAGGGTCGGGTTCGCGGGCGTCTCGAGGATGACGAGCCCGGTGTCGGCCCGGATCGCCGCGGCCACGCCGGCCGCGTCGACCCAGGTCACTGTCGTGCCCAGCAGTCCGGTCGCCAGTACGTGGTCGGTGCCGCCGTAGATCGGTCGCAGGGCCACCACGTGCGGCTTGCCCGCGGCCACGGTGGCGATCAGCACGGCAGCCAGGGCGGCCATCCCGCTGGCGAAGGCGACGGTGCCCTCCGCGCCCTCGAGGGCGGACAGCGCCGTCTCGAACCGGGCGACGCCCGGCTGCCACAAACGTTGGTAGACGGCGGACTCGCCCGGCACCAGGGTGCCGCCCGTGGCGAGGTTCTCATAGGAATCGCCGCCGGCCTCGACCTCGCTGAGCGGGTTCGTCGTCGACAGGTCGATCCCAGGAACATGCATCCCGGCCTTGGTCAGGCCGTCCATCCCGGCGTGCACGGCAATGGTTTCCAGGTGCGGCATCGTTGGCATCATCCTCAGACCAAAACAGATTCTGTGTCCGCACACAAGGCCTCCTGCAGGGTCTTCCGTCTGGACGGGGATTGTCGCATAAACTGCTCGTCAAGGAAAGTGTGGGTCCATGGAACCGAAGAAATCCGAAATCGACCGGGTCGACCGTGCGCTCCTCCGCGCCCTGTCGGTCAACGCGAGGGCCTCCGGCGCCGCCCTGGCGGCGGAGATCGGCGTAGCCGAGTCGACCGTGTCCCTTCGGCTGCGCCGCCTGCAGCAACTCGGGCACATCCGCGGCTACCGGGCGAACATCGACCTGGCCGCGCTCGGCGCCTCCCTCCAGGCGTTGATCTCGGTGCGCCTGGTCAAGCACGCGAGGGTGCAGATCGACGACTTCCGCAACGCGGCGCCGCACTGGCCTGGCGTGATCGGCCTGTTCCACACGGCCGGAGCCGACGACTACCTGCTGCACGTGGCTGCTGCGGATGCCTCCGACCTGCGTGACTTCGTGCTGGAGCATCTCGCGGAGCATCCGGCCGTGGCCCACACCGAGACCAACCTGATCTTCGAGTACGTCGACGGGGACGGCTGGCAGGACCTGGTCAAGTAGCCGCAGCCGGTCGACGAGCCCCTGGCGCTACGATTGTGCCGTCAGGGAGGACGGGGCATGGACAAGGGCAGGCTCGAGGCCTTCAGCGACGGGGTGCTGGCCATCGTCATCACCATCATGGTGCTGGAGTTGCGGGTGCCGGAGGAGCCGAGCTGGGCCGGGCTGGCCGGCGTGCTGCCGACCTTCCTGAGCTACCTGCTCAGTTTCGTCTACGTCGGCATCTACTGGAACAACCACCACCACCTGTTCCAGCTGGCCGGCCGGGTCAACGGCACCATCCTCTGGGCGAACCTGCATCTCCTGTTCTGGCTGTCCCTGTTCCCGTTCACCACCCGGTGGACCGACGAGTCCGGATTCGCGCTCGTGCCCGTGCTCGTCTACGGCGGCAACCTGCTGCTGGCGGCCGTGGCCTTCTACGTCCTGCAGGCAACCCTGGTCCGCCAGCAGGGGAGGGATGGAGCCCTCGCCCGCGCGCTCGGCCGGGACTGGAAGGGGAAGTCCTCGCCGGTGATCTACCTCGCCGGGCTTGTGCTCGCCCTGCTGCATCCGCTGGCCGGAATGGCGGCCTACCTCGTGGTCGCGCTGCTCTGGCTCGTGCCAGACCGCCGGGCCGAGCGGTTTCTTGCCCCTTCAGCGGGAGAGTGAACGGGGGAGTGAGCCCGGCTGGTCCCGGGCCGCCTGCAGGTCTTAAAAAACAACGCCCCCCGCCGAAGCGGGGAGCGTTGAAGCAGCTTATGTGGCTGTTATTTAGAGGGCGCGGATGTTCTCGGCCTGGGGACCCTTGGGGCCCTGGGTTACCTCGAACTCGACCTTCTGGTTCTCGTCGAGCGACTTGTAGCCGTTCGATGCGATCGCGGAGTAGTGCGCGAAGACATCGGCGCTTCCGTCGTCGGGAGCGATGAAGCCGAAGCCCTTTTCAGCGTTGAACCATTTCACGGTACCTGTTGCCATTTTTGAAACTCCTCCAGGAGTGTTAGAAAGACCTCGACTTTCGAGGCCGTTCGTCGCGGTATTCGTCGTCCGCTTCCGAAAGGAATACGCCGCGGGAACCGAAGTCACCGCGTTTTAAGACGTGCAAGCACTACAACTACTGAGATAACACTAGCCCACGTCGCCCGGTGCGAACTCTTTTCTGTGAGAATTTGAGGCTAAAGCGTTATGTTTCCTGAAAGTCGTGCACAAAGTGGGCGGGGCCTGCACTAATCCACGGTCACGAAGTCGATGAGGTGTTCCACCCGGCCGAGCAGTTGCGGCTCGAGGTCGGCGAAGGTCCGCACCCGGCCGAGGATCCGCTGCCAGGCCCGGGCGATGTCGGCCTGATCCTCGTGGGGCCAGCCGAGGGCCTCACAGATCCCGTGCTTCCATTCGATACTGCGGGGAATGTCGGGCCAGGCTGCGAGCCCCAGGCGCTCGGGCTTGACCGCCTGCCAGACGTCGACGTACGGATGCCCGACAACGAGCACGTGACGGCCGTACGGCCCGCGCGCCACGGCGTCGGCGATCCGGCTCTCCTTGGAGCCGGCGACGAGGTGGTCGACCAGCATCCCGACCTTGCGGGTCGGCCCCGGCTTGAACTCGGCGAGAAGTTCCTCGAGGTTGTCCACGCCCTCGATGTACTCGACGACGACGCCCTCGATCCGGAGGTCGGCGCCCCACACCTTCTCGACCAGCTCGGCGTCATGGCGCCCCTCGACGAAGATCCGGCTGCCGCGGGCGACCCGGGCCGGGGCATCCGAGACGGCCAGGGAGCCGGAGGCGGTGCGGGCGGGCTTCCGGGATGCTGCGCGGGCGGGGGCGACGAGCACGACGGGCCGGCCGTCGATCAGGAAGCCGCCGCCGAGCGGGAACAGGCGCAACTTGCCGTGGCGGTCCTCCAGCGTGACGACGCTCTTCTCGATCCGCACCACGGCGCCGCAGAAGCCAGTGGCAACCTCTTCGACGACGAGGCCGGCGGTCGCGTCCTGGGACGGGATGACGGTGCGACCCACGTCGCGCCAGCCTGCGTGGAGCACATCCGCGCTGTAACTGTCCTGCGGGTCGCCATCGTGCATGTCTCGGTCGTCCATTCCTGTTGTCTGGCCAGGGGCCCAGATCCCCGGCGCCGGATTCCGCCTCGATCGACGCTAGCGGAAGTCACGCGAGATCGTGGTGGCGGTGATGGTGAGCGGCTCGAAACGGTCGGCGATCAGGTTGGTCACACCCTCTGGAGAGCGCTCGAGAATGCCGCGCACGATGAGGGCCGGTGATTCCCGGGCGACCCGCCGGAACCGATTCCAGACGCCGAGTCCGGCGATCACATTGAGGGTCCCCGTCTCATCCTCCAGGTTGAGGAAGGTGACCCCGCCCGCGGTCGCCGGGCGTTGCCGGTGCGTGACGACGCCGCCCACTTCGAGCCGACGGCCGCTTTCGCGCTGCGCCAGGGCGTCGATCGGCACCGCTCCCCGAGCGGCGAGCGACGCTCGGGCATGCCGGATCGGATGGTCGTCGGGGGAGATGCCGGTGGCCCACAGGTCGTAGACCACCTGTTCAGCCGCGGTGAGCAGCGGCAGCAGCGGCGGCTGGACCGACACGGACGTGCCGGCGAGGTAGCCGGATCGCTCCCAGGATGCGTCGCCGGCGGTCCACAGGGCGGCGCGGCGGTCCAGGCCCAGCCCCTGGAACGCGCCGGCGGTGGCGAGCGCTTCGAGCTGGTCGGTGCTCAGCCGGACCCGGCGGGCGACATCCGCCATCGACCGGTAGGGCCCGTTCTCGGCACGTTCGGCGACCAGCCTGCGGGCGAGATCCTGGCCGATCCCGGTCACCGCGGCCAGCCCCAACCGCACGCTGAACGCCCCATCGCGCCGGTGCTCGCGGAAGTCGGGAGGAACGGCCCGGTCGAAGGGGCCGACAGGAGGCTGCTCCGCGTGGAGGCAGGCGGGGCGCCCGCTCCCTCCCGGCGTGCTCCCGCCCGGGACTCCAGCGGGGCGTTCCAGCGATGCGTCGGGCTCCGACCTGAGGATGTCGGGCCGGAGCACCTGGACTCCGTGCCGCCTGGCGTCCGCCACCAGCGACTGCGGGGAGTAGAACCCCATCGGCTGGGCGCGCAGGAGCGCGGCGAGGAAGGCGGCGGGATAGTGCAGCCGGAGCCAGGCGCTGGAATACACGAGCAGGGCGAAACTGATCGAGTGGCTTTCGGCGAAACCGAAATTGGCGAAGGCCTCGATCTTGGCGTAGATCGAGTCGGCCACCTCACCGGTGATGCCGTTGGACGCCATTCCCGCGTAGAGGCGGGCCCGGAGGGTGGAGATCTTCTCCACCCCGCGCTTGGAGCCCATCGCCCGGCGCAGCAGATCGGCGTCCTCGCCGGTGCAGCCGCCGACGGCCATGGCCATCTGCATGAGTTGCTCCTGGAAGAGGGGCACGCCCAGGGTGCGTTCGAGCACCGGTTCGAGCTTGGGGTGCAGGTAGGTCACCGGTTCCTGGCCCAGCTTGCGCCGGATGAACGGATGCACCGCCCCACCCTGGATCGGGCCGGGCCGGATCAGGGCGATCTCCACGACGAGGTCGTAGAACCGGCGAGGCTGCAACCGCGGCAGGGTGCCCATCTGGGCGCGGCTCTCGACCTGGAACACCCCGACCGAGTCGGCCCGGCAGAGCATGTCGTAGACGCCCTGCTCTTCCCGGGGGATGGACTCGAGGCTCCAGGACTCACCCAGCTCCTCCCGCACGAGGTCGAAGGTGTACTGCAGGGCGGCCAGCATGCCCAGTCCGAGCAGGTCGAACTTCACCAGGCCCATCCAGGCGCAGTCGTCCTTGTCCCACTGCAGGACGGTGCGCTGGTCCATCCGGGCGTGCTCGATCGGGCAGACCTCGCCGACGGGCCGGTCGGTGAGCACCATCCCGCCGGAGTGGATTCCGAGGTGGCGTGGCGCGGTGAGGAGTTGTTCGGCCAGGTCGGACACGAGCGGGGGAATGTCATGGTCGACGCTCGCCACAGCCTCTCCCGACCGCTCCACCTGCTTCGACCACGCGTCCTGGCGGCCGGTGCTGTAGCCCAGGGCGCGGGCCACGTCCCGGACCGCGGATTTCGGCCGGTAGGTGATCACGTCGGCAACCTGGGCGGCGTTCAACCGTCCGTAGCGCCGGTAGACGTACTGGATCACCTCCTCCCGGCGGTCCGAGTCGAAGTCGACGTCGATGTCGGGCTCCTCGTCACGGAGGCTGGAGAGGAAGCGTTCGAAGGGCAGCCGGTAGAAGATCGAATCCACGGCGGTGATCCCGAGCACGAAACAGACGGCTGAGTTCGCGGCCGAACCGCGACCCTGGCAGAGGATGCCCCGTCCTCGGGCGAATTGGACGATGTCGCGCACGATCAGGAAGTAGCCGGGAAAGTCCTTCGCCTCGATCACGGCGAGTTCCTTCTCGATCCGTTCACGCACGTTGTCATTGAGGCCCGGATAGCAGCGGGTCGCACCCTCCCAGACCAGGGCGCGGAGCCAGCTCATGGGAGTGTGTCCCTCCGGCACATCCTGGCTCGGCAGGCGAGGTCGGGCCCGGCGAAGCGAGAAGGCGAGTTCCCTGGCCAGCGGGACCGTGTTCGCTACCGCGCCGGGGTAGCGGCGGAATCGGGCGGCCATTTCGTCGCCGGCACGGAGGTGGGCGCCGGCCGTTGCGGGCAGCCAGCCGTCGAGTTCGTCCAGGCTCCGTCTGGCGCGCACGGCCGCGACGGTGGCGGCCAGCCGGGCATGCTCAGGACTGGCGTAGTGCACGTTGTTCGTGGCCAGCAGAGGCAGGCCCGCCCGTTCGGCGAGCGCGGCGAGGGCGTCGTTCGTGCTGGAGTCGAGCTGGTTGCCATGGTCGAACAATTCGACGTAGACGTTGTCCCGGCCGAAGAGCCGCACAAGCCGGGTCAATTCCGTGGCCGCGGCGGCCTGGTCCCCGGTCGCCAGGGCAGCCCGGACGGCGCCCTTGCGGCATCCGGTCAGGACGGCCCACTGGCCGGCCGACTGCTCTGAGAGTCGTTCGAGGTCGTAGACCGGCCGTCCTTTCTTGTCGCCGGCGAGCTGTGCCTGCGTGATGGCCCCGGCCAGCCGGTGGTAACCGGTCTGGCCTCGGGCAAGCACGACGAGGTGGGTGCCCTCCGGATCGGGTATCCCGTTCTGCGGACCGGACAGGCCGAGGGACAGCTCCGCACCGAAGACCGTGCCGACCTCGGGGTGACTCTCGGCCGCCTCCGCCAGGCGGACCACCCCATAGAGCCCGTCGTGATCCGTCAGGGCGAGCCCGGTCAATCCGAGGCGGTTCGCCTGTTCGAGGAGCTGTTCGGGGGAGCTTGCGCCGTCGAGGAAGCTGAAGCTGGAGTGCGCGTGCAACTCGGCATAGGGCGTTGAGCCTGGAGTGGGCCGTGCCGTGACGGCTGGTTCCTCGTCTGGGCGGTAGGGCGCTCGTCGTCGCGACCAGGCCGGGCTGTCTCCACCGTCGGCGTTGGGCGGTGTGGCGGTCGGGCGGCGCCGGTCGGAGAGCGCGCGCTCCAGTTCCGACCAGGAGATCGGCGGGTTGCTCCATCCCATCAGGGTTCTCCTTCCGGATTCCGGCCGGATGGCCTGAGGGGCATGAGTGGCCTGAGCGGCATGATGGGCCAGGGTCGCTCAGTCATAGCGGCCCTCCGCCCACCAGCGGCGGTCGTCGAGTTGGAGAAGCCAGGCGGCGCCGTCGGCATCGACGATTTGCACCCGGTCGACCTGGCGGCCGCCTCCCGGTCGCCACCAGCCCTCATGCACGGGCCACGGGCCGGCCCAGGCGACCACCGGACGCAGGTCGTCCTGATGCCCTGCGGGGGAGAACTGCACGGGATCGGCGGGGAGGAGACCGCGCTCGTCCACCAGGACCTGGCTTCCGTCCTGGGTGAGCAGGCAGACGGGTCGTCGCTCCCGGAACACGGTTGCCGGCAAGGGCCCTGCCAGGCTCCCCGGCCACGGGGCCGCGGCGGACCCGGCCGGCCCGGCGTGACGGCCGGCAGGCGCATCCCCCCAGGGGACGAAGACCTGGCGCTCGGCGAGCAGCCTGCCGCCGCCGACCACGGCCGTGACCACCCCCTCGTGCCCCAGCATGCTCTGCACCCGGGACAGGGCGTGATGAATGCGTTCGTCTGGTCCGGAGCCCCAGAGTCCCGGCTCGTGGTTGCCGGCCGCGTCGACCTCCTCCGGGAGGGTCCGGAGCCAGCACACCGCCGAGTCGAGCCCGGGATCGCCGGCCCCGCTGCCCTGCAGCTGCCAGCGCACCCGGTCGACGACGTCGGCGGCGTCGAACCAGCGCGGATGCCGCCAGCTGCGACCGACCATCCGGCCGGAGTCCAGGCCGACCTCGACCCGGAGGGTCGTGCAGACCAGGCGGGCGCCGGCGAGGCCGTCGACGAATCCGTCGGCCGGCGCGCGGGCCGCGAAGGCGACCTGGTCGATCCGGTCGAGGGGAGGCTCGAACCGGAGCAGCAGGTCGCGCTGCGGGGGCGGCACCCTGGCCTGCACGGGAGCCGGATCGTCGCCGCGGGCCTGCGCCTGCGCCGCCATACCCGCGGGCCCGAACCGCTGCGCGACCTGTGCGGCGGGAAGGGCGGCGAGATCGCCCAGGGTGTGCACGCCCAGGCGCCGCAGCAGCAAGGCCAGCCGCGCGTCCACGACCAGGGCGACCGGCATTCCGGCCAGGAAGCCGGGTGAGTGTCCGGGCGGCACCGCCCGGACCGTCGCCCGTTGAGCGCTCCGCGCGGCCTGCTCAGCGGCGAACGGCCCGTCGGCGATGCCGACCCGGGCATCGGCGACCCCCAGGTCGAGGACAGCGTCACGGATGGATTGCCCGGCCGGTTCCTCGCCGCCGTAGAACCGGGCGGGACCCCGGGCCCGCACGGCGCAGGTGCCCGGGCGGATCGTCGCCACGCCGGGGGCAACCTCCTCGAGCCGGGCCAGCACCGGCTCGAACGCCCGCTCGTCCAGCAGCGGGTCGTAGGGCAGCACGACGAGGCTCCCGCACCGGTATTGCGCCTCGCGGAGCGTCAGCCCGCGCCGCACCCCGTCAGCCCGCGCCGACGCCGACGCCGCGAATACCGTTCCCTGGGAGATCAGGGCCAGCGGTGCATCGCGGGGGAGACCGGCCTCCGCGCCGGCGGCGGCGACCGGCCAGTCCGGGCACCAGAGCACGATCGTCCTCGAGGATGCGGGCGGGGTCGGGGGAAGCTCAGGGGCGACCACGGTCAGCCTGCCCGTTCCCGGAGGAACCCGGCCGCGTCGTTCGACGGGTGCGGTTCACCGCCCCCGAAGACCACCGAGGCCTTTCGCGTCGTTCCTCCGCCGTGCCCGGCGGCGGCGACGACCGTGACGCACACCCCGGACAGGGCCCCGTGGCCGGGACCCAGCCCTTCCCAGTCCCGGGCCTCGAGGGTCAGCTCCGCCTCGCACTGCGCCCACGGTCCGGCGACGAGGAGGACACCTCCCCGCTGGCGGAGCCGCGCGGCGAGACGGGCGGCATCGGCGGAACGCGCCTGGAGCGGCGGGCGCACGGCCACGACCGGCAGGACGTCCACGAGTGCGGCCGTCACGGCCAGCCAGCGTTCACCCGGCAACGGCACCTGAATGGTGCGGTCGAGGGCGATTCCCAGGCCTGCGGCCGCTTCGATTCCGAAGTCCGGCAGGCTGACGACCCCGCACCATGCGCCCTCCCGCGACGGGGCGGCGAGGAGGGCCATCAACAGCAGGGTGGAGTTCGGCACCGTGTACACGCACCCGCGCCGCAGCCCTCCACCGGGGAAGAGCCCGGCCAGGGCAGGCAGGGTCGGCAGATGGCCGCCGAGTCGGGTGGCCTGCATCGCGTCGATCCGGTCCTGGAGCCCGGACGCAGGCCCACCACCGGACGGTGACGACAGGGTGGCGGTTGCACTGGACACACCACCATAATCGAACGTATCTTCGATTAAGTCAATGGTCTCTCTCGGCGGCATTTCCGGTCGCCGCGGCTGCCTCACGGGCGAGGAAGGCGCCGAGTTCACCGATTGTGCTCATCAGCGGCGCCGGGAAAACGACCACGGTGTTCTTGTCCACCCCGATCTCAACGAGGCTCTGCAGGTTCCGGAGCTGCAGGGCCAGCGGGTGCGCCATCATCGTGTCCGAGGCGTCGCCGAGGGCGGCCGCGGCAAGGGACTCGCCCTCCGCGTTGATGATCTTCGCCCGCTTCTCCCGTTCGGCCTCGGCCTGCCTGGCCATCGCCCGCTTCATCGTGTCGGGGAGCAGGATGTCCTTGAGCTCGACGAGGGTGACCTCCACGCCCCAGTCCAGGGTCTGCACGTCGAGGATCTCGCGAATATTGACGTTGAGGATGTCCGTCTCGGCGAGGGTCTCATCCAGGGTGTGCTGGCCGACGACCTTCCGCAGCGTGGTCTGGGCGATCTGGTCGATCGCGGCGTGCACGTTCTCGATGGCGATCACCGACTTCACGGGGTCGACGATCCGGAAGTAGGCGACGGCGGACACCCCCACGCTGACGTTGTCCCGGGTGATGATGCCCTGGGATTGGATCGGCAGGGTCACGATCCGCAGGGCCACGCGGTGCAGCACATCGACGAACGGGATGATGAAGGTCAGTCCGGGCTGGCGCGTGCCGATCAGACGCCCGAACCGGAGCACCACGCCCTGCTCGTACTGTTTAATCACCCGGATTGAATTCGTGGCGACGATGAACGCCAGCACGAGCACGACCGCCAGAACCACGATGAACACGACCATGGGGGACTCGCTTCCACGGCGAACAGGCGCCGATGCCCCGATTCTGCTCCCACCGGCGCCCGCCCGCCAGTGCCCCGGCGCATGGTCACCGGCAGCAGCGGTAGTAGCCTGTCGCTATGTGCGGGCGATTCATCATCACGGATACGGCGTCTGACCTCGCCGCCATGTTCGACGTCGCGCACGAGGGTGAAAACCTTCCCGAGCCCTCGTGGAACATCAAACCGACCGAGCAGATACCGATCGTGGTCGAATCGGCGAAGTCCGGGCCCGTCGTGCGCCGCCTCGAATCCGCGCGGTGGTCCCTCGTCCCGTCCTCCTCCACCGAACTCGCCCTCGGCTACCCCACCTTCAACGCCCGCGCCGAGACGGCGGCGGAGAAGGCCACCTTCCGCGCCTCGGTCGCGTCCGGCCGTGCGCTCATCCCCGCGACCGGCTACTTCGAGTGGCACGCGGTCGGCACGGAGAAGACGCCCTATTTCATCCACTCGGATGACGGCCTGCCGCTCGCGTTCGCCGGCCTCTATTCGTGGTGGCGCAATCCTGTCCTCGCCGCCGACGATCCGGCGCGCTGGGTGCTCACGGCGACCATCCTCACCACCGACGCGGACGGCCCGCTGCGCGACCTCCACGACCGGATGCCCGTGGTGCTTCCCGAGGAATGCTGGGACCAGTGGCTCGACCCGCACACGGTCGGCGACCAGGCCCTCGTCGACGCTGCCGTCGAGGCATCCCGGGAAGCGAGCGCGGCGCTCCGCTTCCACCAGGTTGCCCCGGTGACGGGGAACGGCCCCGAACTGATCGAACCGGTCGGCGCGCGAGCTGCGGGCTGACCGGCCGCCCGTTCCCTCCCCGGGACTTTCACCCGGTACGCTCGACTCATCGGCCCGGCGAACCTGTGCGGGCACCCCTTGAGAGGACCCCCCCCATGAAAGTCGTCGCCTTCATCGTCGCCATGGCGATTTTCATCCTCGGATTCTGGCTCTTCGGGCTCGCCTTCGCGGTGACCGTCGGCCAGCTGCCGATCTTCTTCGGCGGAATCCTCTGCGTCGCCTTCGCCGTGTACATCCCGGTCCAGCTGCTGCGCGACTAGACCGTCATGCTCGCCGAGCAATTCACCGACCCGGTCGCCTTCCACGCTGAGGGTCCGGTCTGGTCGGATGGCTGGGGCGGCCTGCGCTGGGTGGACATGTTCGCCGGCGACATCCTGTCGCTCGACGGCGACACGGTCAACCGCCGCAACGTCGGTCCCTTCGTGGCGGCATTGCGTCCCCGGGCATCTGGCGGCGCGGTGATCGCCCTCGAACGGGGGTTCGCCCTCGAGGACGCCTCCGGTGACCTGACCCGTCAGGATTGGTTGTGGGACGAACCGGGCATGCGGATGAACGAGGGCGGCTGCGACCCGCATGGCCGGTTCTACTGCGGGTCGATGGCCTGGGACCAGCGGGCAGGGGCCGGGTCGCTCTACCGGCTCGAGGCCGACGGCCGGGTCAGCGTGGTCCAGGAGGACCTGACCATCTCCAACGGGCTGGAGTGGAGCCCGGACGGGTCCCTCGCCTACTACAACGACACCCCCACCGGCCGGGTCGCCGTCTTCGACTACGACGCCGAATCGGGCCTGACCGGACTGCGCACCTTTGCCGAGATCCCCGCCGACGCCGGCTACCCCGATGGGCTGACCGTCGACAGTGACGGATGCGTCTGGGTGGCGCTCTACGCGGGAGGGGCGGTGCGGCGCTACACGCCGGACGGCATCCTCGACGGAGTCGTCGAGGTCGGGGCGCACCGGGTCACCGCCTGCACCTTCGGCGGTCCTCGGCTCGACCGGCTGTTCATCACCACGTCGCGCGAGGACCTGGAACCCGGGGAAGACCCCCTGGCCGGATCCCTGTTCGTGGCCGACGTGGGGGTCACCGGACGGCCCGTTCGGGAATTCGCCGGCTGAGCGTCAGCGCAGGAGCCCGGCGACGAGGTTGATCAGGGTGGCCAGGATGACCGAGCCGAACAGGTAGGACAGCAGGCTGTGGCGGAGCGCCGTCATCCGAATCGAATGGTCCTCGATGTTCGTGTCCGACACCTGGAAGGTCATCCCCAGGGTGAAGGCCAGATAGGCGAAGTCCCCGTAGTCGGGCGGTGCCGTCTGGTTGAAGTCGATCCCGCCGTCGACGCCGGAGTAGTACAGCGACGCGTACCGCAAAGTGAAGAGCGTGTGCAGCAGGACCCAGGACAATGCGACGCTCAGCACAGCCACCCCGGCCTGGATGCCCTGCTGGCCGGCGGTGGTCTGGGTTACCAGTAGGAGGAACGCGACCGCGCCGAGGCTGGCCAGGCTGGTGAGTACGATCAGGAGGTCCGCGACCCCCCGCGACGGGTCTTCCCTCGTCGCATGGCCGGCGGTTGTGACGGCATCCATCGGGGCGATCGTGAGCCAGACCCAGGCGACATAGGTGATGCAGGCCACGCCCCAGCCGGCGATCGGCGCGAGTGCCCAGTCGCCGGACAGGCCGGTCAGCACCGCCGCCGCGATTCCCAGCACCGCCATCACGACCAGGCGGGTGCTCGAACGGTGGACCTTCAGGACTCCGATGGGCTTCACCCGCTGATCGTCCCACAGAAACCGGCCGGGGTGCCCCTGGCCGGCAGCGTGGCGCGTGCGGCGAGATTCCAGCAACGATCGATAGGGTGAATACAGGAAAATCGACCGTTGAACCCGAAAGTGACCGCGAGGATGTCAGAAAGCCCGGCCGCGGCTTCACCTTATGAGGTGTTGGGCGTCACGCCGTCGGCGAGTGCCGAGGAGCTTCGCCGCGCCTACCGCCGTCTGCTGCGCCAGACGCACCCGGATGTCGGCGGCAGCGCCGTGCAGTTCCACGCCGTGCAGGTGGCCTGGGAACGGGTGGGCACTCCCGACAGCCGGGCCGCCTACGACGGCCTGCGCTACCCGGACTCCGGTGAGCCGCCCGTCCACGCCGCCCACGCCTCGGCGCACACGGCCGGCCAGGCCACTCGCTCCGGGCTCAAGGCGCGGATGTACGGCCACCCGGGCGGGCTGGCGCGGCAGCGCTACCTCGACCTCCTGCGCGAATGGGCCGGCCGCGGCACCACCATCGACGACCCCTACGCGCCGGCGCTCGTGCGGTCGGCCCCGCGGGAGATCCGTCACTGCCTGGCGAAGGCCCTCGCCGAAGAGTCCACCGCCCAGCAGATCAGCGGACTGGGGATCGGCTTCACGGCGTGGCACGACGTTGCCGCGGGCGGGCACGTCGACAAGATCGACCATGTCGTGCTCGGGCCGGCCGGGCTGTTCGGGGTGCTCTCCGAGGACTGGGGCGCACCCGTCCAGTTGCGGCGCGGCGAACTGGTCGGCGAGTCCCTCCACGACGAGGACCACCCCGTCGACAACTTCACGGATGCCGCCCGCGCCCTGGCCAGGTCGCTCCGGGTGCGCTTCACCGCGATCGTGATCGTGCTGCCCGACGATGCCGTCTCGGAGCCCCTGACGGTTCCGGGTCGCGGACGGCGCCCCACTGTGATCACCGTTCCCCGGTCACGGCTGGTCGGGCTGTTGCGCGACGGCCTGCCCGGCATGGAGCGAGGCAGCTTCGAGAAGGTGTTCGAGCTGCGGAGCCGTCTGCAGGACGGCATCCGCTTCATCGCGGACTAGCGAAGTCCGAGCTTGTCCACCCAGAAGCCGAGGAACTGCGCCCCGGCCTCGTCGTGGATCAGGTCGCCCTCGACGATGATCGGATAGGGGCGGTCGAGGATGCCGTCGGCCGGTCGCACGTCGACGTGGGACACGTCATAGCCGGCCGCGTGCAGGTGGTCGGCCATCAGGTAGTCGCTGCGCGAGTCCCCGACCGAGCGCCAGACGCTCGGGAGCGGACCGGACTGGGCGAAGAAGGCGAGCGCGCGCTCGGCGCCCCGGTCCTTGTCGAGGGTGACCGACTCGATGTCGGTCGAGATGATCGTCGGGTCGATCCGGAACGGCACGGCACCGTCCGCGTCGGCCACGACCCGATCGCCGAACCGCACCCCGAGACCGAGACCGGTCAGCACCGAGAACGCGGCCTCGTTGAACCGCGCGGCGGCGGCCTGGTAGACGGCGTGGTCGGCATCCGTGCGTTGTTCGACGGAGACCATCGCCTGCTTCGTCTCGTCGAAGAACATGGTGTCGGCGAAACGGTCGGACACCAGCCGGCGCAGGGCCTCGACGGCCTCGGCGGGGAGGGCGACGGAGTCATCGACGACGACCGCGCCGATGCCGGCGGCGGTGATCGGGAACCAGACGGCGCCCTTCTCGCAGACACCGTACATGCGCATCGTCTCGGGCAGCCCCGCGGCGCGGAGGGGAACGACGACCTGGTCCCGGATGAACGCGACCGACCGTCCGGTGACGAACGCGATCGGGACGTTGGCGCCGGCCAGGGTGATCAGGTCGGTGATGATGCTCGCGGTGGCGATGGTGCGGGTCACCGGGCTGGCGATCGGCCCGTCCACGTCGAGCAGGAGTCCAAGTGGGGAGAGAGATTCGGGCATGAGCCCATTGTTCCACGCGTCGTCAGACCGCACCGGCGGCCGTGGGGCTGCCTACCGCGCCTCGACGATCACCTTTCCGTTCGTCGTCTCCGCGACGATGCTCCGGAGGGCGGCCGGATCGGTGCGTACGGACCCGGTGTCCACGTCTCCGTTCGTCGTTCGGGCCTGCACCCGGTAGGCCACGCCGTCGTCCGGCAGCCGCACGGTGACGGACCCGTTGGTACTGCGGGCCTCGACATTCCGCGGCGGGTCGAGGAAGACGAGGTCGACGCTCCCGTTCGTGGTGGTCGCCGAAGCCTCGCGGGAGGAGGAGTCCCGCACGGTGATCGCGCCGTTCGTCGTGTGCAGGTCGATCCGCTCCCGCGTTCCGCTGGCGGTGATCGCGCCGTTCGTCGTGGCCAGGCGGAGCGGGCCGGTCAGTCCGGCGGCCGTGATCCTGCCGTTCGTGGACTGGGCCGTCACCGGCAGCGAAGCGGGGAGGGTCACCGACACGTCGAACTGGCAGAAGCCGAACCACTGCTCAGGGCAGCCGCCGGTGACGGTGGTCACGCCGTCGACGGTCGTCGCTGTGATGCGGGGCTGGGCCCCGAGATAGCGGCCGGTGGCTTTGACGTGCACCCGGTCGTCGCCGCCCGGCTGGAAATCCAGGGCGGCATCGGGGATGTCGACGGTGACCCTGCGCCCGGCTGCCGCGTCCGCGGCGAGGTCGACAGCGCCGACACGGATGTTGGTCACGGCCACGATCACACCGCCGAGGACCACGAGCAGCACGAAGACGAGGCCGAGGATGAGCCCCAGCCGGACAGGGGCGGACATCCGCCTGGCCGGTTCGCCTGGCGGGAAGTGCCCCTGCGCCTGAGTCATCTGGCCCTCCCGCACTTTCGCTCGATGGTCCTGTCCGGCTTCTCTGGGCGAGACTACCCTCGTCGGCCCGCCGCGTCGGCCCGTCGTGTCACGGGCGACCGGACAGCACAGCGGGCCACACGCGGGCGCACGCAGCGCCTATCCTTGATCGAGATGATTACGAGACGTATGGCCGCCCTGCGGCTGGATATTCCGCTGGAGATGGCGCAGCGGCACGAGCTCCCGTCGCGGATGACCGAGGCCGAGCTGAGGGAGATCGAGCGCAACCCGCCGGCCTGGCTGGTGCAGTCGCGTGCCAATCGCACCGGCAAGAAGCCGGTCTGGGTGGAACTCACCTGTGCCGTCTGCGGTTTCTCCGAGGCGGCCCGCCCGAAGAAGTGGTGGCCGGCCTTCACCTACCTGACCTGTGACCACCACGGTTCGGACGAGCTGCCCGATCCCGCGGGCGGCATGAGCCGCACCGAAGTCGACGGCATCGGCACCCGGTTCATCGGCATCGTCGACGAGGCCCCCTGACCCGCCCTCCCCGCCCAGCCCGTACCCAGTCCGGTACCCCACCCGAACCCAGCCCGTCACCCCACCCGGCACCCCGGTGACCGCCCACCCCGGTGACCGCCCACCCCGGTGATGGGTGTTCTGAATTCAGGTGTAGAGCCCGGAACAGTGCGACGGACGCCCGCCGGCGCCCTGGTTTCGAGGCGTTCTCCTGAATTCGGAACGCCCCGCGGGCCTCTATGGCGGCGGCCGCGAGCCGCGAGCACCGCCGTAGAGGGAACCGTCCTAGATGAACAGGGTGGTGTTCGATTCTGCCGCCTCGCCGAGGAAGGTGGCGACCCCGCCGAGTTCGACGCCGTCCATCAGGTCCGACGGCGCGATGCCGAGCAGGTCCATGGTCATGGTGCAGCCGATCAGGCGCGCGCCGCCGGCCTGGGCCGACTTGATCAGCTCCGGCAGGGAGGCGACCGCGTTGTCCTTCATGACTTTCTTGATCATGGCTGCGCCGGCGCCCAGCATGTTCATCTGCGACAGCGGCATGCTCCCGGCGCTGGAGGGCATCATGGTCGCGAACATCTTGTCCATCAGCTTGCGTTCGCGCTTGGGCGGATCGATGCGGCGCAGGGCGTTGAGTCCCCAGAAGGTGAAGAACATCGACACCTCCTCGCCCATGGCGATCGCGCCGTTGGCGATGATGAAGGCCGCGATGACCTTGTCGAGATCGCCCGAGAAGACGACGAATGAGGTCTTGCCGGGCCGGGGCTCCGTCGGCGTGTTGGCCGACGTGGTCGCCGCTGTGGCCGCCCCGCCCTTGCGCATGGTCGCGACGTAACCGGATCCCTCCGGCTCGATGGCCAGCAGTTGGTGGCCGTTCCGCCTGGCCCAGACCGGCGCGTCGCTGGCGAAGCCGGGGTCGGAGACGTGCACGACGACCTCGTCGCCCGGGGTGAGCGACTTCATCTTGTCGGAGAGCTTCATGATCGGCCCGGGGCAGGCCAGACCCGAGCAGTCCAGGTCGACCCGGAGTCCCGTGCCCTGGCTGAGCGCGGTCGCCCGGGCCGCCGCCGCACGAATGTCGGCGGACTCCGCGTATGCGGTCATCGGCAGGGGCGGTTCGTCACTGTCCGGCTTGACCTCGTGCCAGGAGCGGAACGTGTCGGACCCGCCGGAAAGGGTGGCGATGTCGGTGAAGCCGCGCTGCACGAGCGCCCGGTAGGCCAGGTAGCTGCGGAAACCGACCGCGCAGTACAGGCGGAACGGAGCCGTGCGGTCCCAGGCCTCGCTGGCCGAACGGATGTCGCCGAGCGGCACGTTCTCGGCTCCCGGCAGGTGCCAGATCGAAAATTCCTCCGGGGTGCGCACGTCGATCAGGCGGGTGCCGCGGGTCGCTTCGGGATAGTCCTGGGCGTACCAGAGGGTGAGGTCGCCACGGAGCACGTTGCTGGCGACGAAGCCGGCCATGTTGACGGGGTCCTTGGCCGAGCCGAATGGCGGGGCGTAGGCCAGCTCGAGTTCTTCGAGGTCATAGACGGTCAGGCCGGCGCGGAGGGCGGTGGCGAGCACGTCGAGGCGCTTGTCCACCCCATCGAAGCCGGCCGCCTGGGCGCCGAGGATCCGGCCGGTGTCGGGGGAGAAGAGCACCTTCAACTGCATCATGGCCGTGCCGGGGTAGTAGCCGGCGTGCCCGGAGGGGTGCACGTGCACCGCCCGGTAGGGAACCTCGGCGGCGAGCAGCTGGCGCTCGGTGGCGCCGGTGCCGCCCGCGACCATGTCGAACACCTTCACGATCGACGTGCCCTGGGTGGACCGGTATTCGGTCGTGCGGCCGCAGATATTCTCGGCGGCCACCCGGGCCTCCCGGTTCGCCGGGCCGGCGAGCGGGGCGAGCCACTGCCCGGGCAGCACGGTGTGGGGGGTCTCGACGGAGTCGCCCGCTGCCCAGATGTGCGGGTCGGAGGTGCGCATGTGCGTGTCGACGGTCACTCCGCCGCGCGGGCCGAGCTCCAGCCCGGCGTCCCTGGCGAGCAGGGTGTTCGGGCGCACGCCGGCGGAGAGGATGACCAGGTCGGCTTCGAGCACGGACAGGTCGGTCAGTTCGACGTTCAGACCGCCGCCCTTCCGTTCGGTGAAGGCGGCGGCCGCCGTGGACAGGTGCAGGGTGATCCCCCTGCTCCGCAGGTGGTGCTCCACCGGCACCGAAAGCTCGTGGTCGAGCGGTGGGAGGATCTGGTCGCTCATCTCGACCACGTCGACGAGTGCGCCGCGGTGCTTGAGGTTCTCGGCCATTTCGAGCCCGATGTAGCCGGCGCCGATCACGACGGCCCTGACCGGTCCGCGTGCGCCGGTGGCGGCCTGCGCGATCGCGGCGTCGAGCTGTGCCTTGATCACGTCCATGTCGCCGATCCGCCGGAGCACGTGCACGCCGGCCAGGTCGATGCCCGGCAGGGGAGGGCGAAGCGGTTCGGCGCCGGTGCAGAGGGCAAGGGCGTCATAATTTTCAACGTATTCGCGTCCGCTGTCGACCTCGCGGATCGTCACCGTCTGCGCCGCCCGGTCGATTGCGGTGACCTCGTTCCCGACCCGCACATCGATGTCGAGGGATTCACGCAGGCTCTCTGGGGTTTGTAAGAGGAGACGGCTGCGATCCGCGATGACTTCGCCGATATGGTAAGGCAGGCCGCAGTTGGCGAAGGAGACGTGATGGCCCCGTTCGAGCACGATAATCTCAGCGAACTCATCCAGACGGCGAGCACGCGCGGCGACTGAGGCGCCAGCGGCGACCCCGCCAACGACGACGATCTTCATGGAAGTGCCTTTCGGTTGGCCGGATCAGCGACAGGGCCATCCCGGCAGATACCCCCAAGGGTATGCTGGGGTCTAGTGCTGAGAGTACACCTCGACCTGCCGGAGGGCCGAATCGACGCTCGGCGGGCGTGCGGCCCGGTTGCGTGCTTTGATGGCTGCATGAGTGCCGCATCCGCCTCCCGAACCCGGCCACCGGGTCGCCGGCTGGAACTCGTCTACCGGGCCGGCATCGTCCTCAAGGGGGTCGACGGCCTGGTGGAACTGGCCGCCGGGCTGGCGCTCTGGCTGGTTCCGACGCTGCCGGCCACCCTCCTCGCCCCGCTCATGCGAACGGATGCCGACGACCGGGCCACCCGCATCCTGATCGCGCAGTGGGCCGGCCGGCTCGACCGCGACCTGGCCGGCGGACCGCACCTGTTCGTCGTGGCCTTCCTGCTCGCGCACGGCCTGGTCAAGATCGTCCTGGTCTTCTGCCTGCTCAGGGAGTACCCGTGGGTGTACCCATATGCACTCGCAGTGCTGGGATTGTTCGCGGCGTATCAGCTCTATGCGTTGATCTTCGCTCCCGGGATCGGCATGTCCGTCCTGATGCTGCTCGACCTGGTCATCATCGGGCTCGTCTGGCGGGAGTGGACCGTCCTCCGCGCCCGCCGGATCGTTGCCTCGCCGCCCGGCCACAACCGCTGAATAGAACGAGCTCATGCTGAACTCGTCAGGACAGGAAACCGGTTATGTCGTGGCCGCTCTGCTCTTCCAGATGCTCCTCGTCGCCCATTTCGCGCTGCGCCGCTGGAGATTCGATGTCGCGGTGCGGTACGGCTGGATCGTCTACGCGTTAGGCATCCCCGCCGCCGCACTGAGCGTGCTGCTCCTGGCGGGCGGAGCCCCCCGGTGGCAATGGACCGGCGGATTCCTGTACCTCGCCTGGGCGGCGTTCGGATTCGTGGTCGAGTACGTGCGGCAGATCGAGTGGCGCAGTCCGGTCCGGTGGCCGGTCTTCGTTCCGTACCTGGCCCTCTACTTGGCAACCTCGATGTTCTATTGGTGGCCGTTGGCCAGGGTCGGCCTGTGGGCGTGGCTGGCCGGCGCCGTCCTGTTCGTCGCGGCCACCGTGCTCAACGTCACCTCGCATCGCGCGCCAGACGGCAGGACGCCACCCACGCCGTGACCCGGGGGGAGTACTTTGGCGATAGCCGCTCACATTCCGAAGGACGACTGACCATGCTGCACACCCTCGGGGTCTTCATCGCCCGCCATCGCTTCATCGTGCTCATCGCCTGGGCGGTCGTCCTCGCCGCGTTCATCGCGACGGCGCTCGGCGGGGTCGCCGGGGAGACCCTGTTCCAGCGGCTCTCCAGCGCCGGCCCCACGGTGAAGGGTGAGGCGAGCGAGGCGGAGCAACTGCTCCAGGGCACCGGCAACAAGGACACCGAGTCGTTGTCGCTGCTGGTCTACGGCGTCGTGCTCTCCGCGGCACAGGCTCGCGAGGCCGGGCCGGCCACGATCCTCGCCGAGGCCGCGGCAGACCTGAGAAGAATCGACGGCGTGACCGAGGTGGTCAACCCCCTGGAGATCCCGCCGCTGCCGAACGACCAACCGAACCCGGCCGCGGCACCGCTGTTCGCGGCGCACGGCCGCGGGCTCCTCCTGAACGTCGCCATGTCCACGAGCGCCGGTCGGCTGAGCGACACCGTTCTCATGCCTGTCCAGGCCCGGCTCGAGGCGGCCGCCGTCGACCTGCGGAAGGCCGCGCCCGATGCGACTGTCGAGGTGGGCGGCACCCCGTTGCTCGTGGACTCACTCGTCGCCGTCGCCGAGGCCGACCTGCAGAAGGGCGAGCTGATCTCCCTTCCCATCGCCCTGCTGGTCATGCTCCTGATCTTCGGCGGGTTCCTGGCGGCCGGCATCCCGTTGATCGGCGCGATCGCGTCCATCGTCGGCGCCCTCGGCACGCTCTACGGCTTCAGTTTCCTGATGGACATCGACACGACGGTGCTGAACGTCATCACGGTGATCGGCCTCGGCCTCTCCATCGACTATGGCCTGCTCATTGTCAGCCGCTTCCGGGAGGAGTTCCGGGCGCTCGTTCTCCGCACGCCCACAACGCCCCGGGCGGACGACGGGGCGCAGGATGCCGCGGCCCATCCGGGCAGGCACGAGCACGACCACCAGAGCCGGCATGACCGCCACGAACTCATGCTCCAGGCGGTGGGGATCACCATCGACACGGCAGGGCGAACGGTGCTTTTCTCCGGGCTGACCTTCGCCATCGCCACCGTGGGCCTGCTCGTCTTCGAGCCAACGATCATCCGTGCCATCGCGGTCGGCGCCGTCTCGGTCGTGCTGATCGCGATCCTGACGGCACTGGTGCTCGTGCCGGCGCTGCTCGGGTACTTCGGCGAACGGTTGCTGCAGCCCGGCCTGCTGACCCGCATCCCCGGCCTGGGCGGTCTCCTCACCCGGTTCGGCGACGTGGCGCCCAAGGAAGGTGTCTTCTCGAAGCTCACCCGCGGTGTGCAGCGGGCCCCGGCCCTGATCGCCCTGGTCGGGATCGCCGCACTGCTCCTGCTCGGCAGCCCCGTGCTCGGCATGAACGTGACGAACAGCGGCTCGGACGCCATCCCGAGGTCGTCCAGCCAGTACGGTTTCGTGACGACCCTGAACGACCACTTTCCGCTGGCCACCGGGGCGAAGGTGCAGCTGGTCTCCGACACCGACGAGACCTCCGCCGCGGCCTGGGCGGACCAGGTCAAGGCGCTGCCGCACGTCACCGATGCCACCCCGCCGGCCGACGTCAACGGCCACTGGGTCTCCCGGGTCAGCGTCGACACCCACGAGGGGCCGGCCGTCGTGCGGGAGATCCGGGCTGATCGTCCCTCGTTCACCAACTGGGTGGGCGGCTCGGATGCTGCGTCGGTGGACTACACCGATTCGCTCCAGCGCGGTGCGCCGTGGGCGGCTCTCATCATCGCCGTCGCCACATTCGTGCTTCTGTTCCTGATGACCGGGTCGGTGGTCATCCCGGTCACGGCCCTGGTGATCAGCACGATCTCGCTCGGCGCCTCGGTGGGAGTGCTGGTCTGGGGCTTCCAGGAGGGCAACCTCTCCGGGGTGCTCAACTTCGACCCGGCCACGATCTCGGGCGTCGACCCCCTCGTGCTGACCCTCGTCCTCACCTTCGGCTTCGGTCTGGCCATGGACTACGAGATGTTCCTGCTGTCGCGGATCAAGGAACACCACGACCAGGGCGAGGGCACGCGGCTGGCGATCGAGACCGGCCTGCAGAGCTCAGGCCGGATCATCACCTCGGCCGGCCTGATCATCGTGCTCGTCTTCGCCGGGTTCGCAACCGGGGACCTGATGCAGATGAAGCAGATCGGGATCGCGCTGGCGGTGGCGGTGCTCCTGGACGCCACTCTCGTTCGCGCCGTCCTGGTGCCCTCGGTGATGACATCGCTGGAGAGGATCCTTTGGTGGGCACCGGGGTGGATGCATCCGTTACACGCCCGGTTCGGACTGCGCGACTAGGCCGGGCGGTTCCGCGCTGGAGTGCGTGGCATCGACACGGCGGCCGCCACCGTGAACACAGCGGTGATCACCACGGCGAGGAAGACGGCTGCGGATGCCGCCTCCACGGTGGCCGGATACCCCGCCGCGGCGCGAGACGCGCTCGGCCCGGCGGCCAGGAAGATGCCGTTGGCGACCGCCCCGAAGATCGCGACCCCGACCGCGCTGCCCACCGACCGGGAGAACAGATTGGCCCCGGTCACCACTCCGCGTTCATCCCACTCCACGCTGGACTGTGCGGCGATCAGTGTCGGCGTCGCCACGAGGCCGAGTCCCAGCCCGACCACGAAACAGGTGGCCGCCACGACGAAGACCGACGGGGAACCCGAGGTGGCGGCCAGCGCCACGACCCCGAGCATGACCAGCACCATTCCGATCAGGGCGGTGTTGCGGAACCCGATCCGCAGATAGAGGCGGCCGGAGAGCGACGCCGAAATCGGCCAGCCGATGGTCAGTGCGGCCAGGGCGAGGCCGGCGATGAGCGGCGCGGTGCCCAGTGCCCCTTCGAGGTAGGTCGGCACGAACGAGGTGAGCCCGATCAGGATGGCGCCGACCCCGACCGAGACGAGAGCGCTGCTGAGCAGGAGGTGCCGCCGGAACACCCAGAGCGGCAGGACCGGCTCGGCTGCCCGGCGCTCGGCGAATCCGAAACCGACGAGCAGGGCGCCGCCCAGGCCGAACGCGCCGATGCTCTCCGGTGAGGACCACGCCCAGGCCTGGCCGCCCTGGAGCACGGCCAGGATCAGGAGGCTGAGCGCCCCGGTGAGCAACCCTGCGCCGAGGTAGTCGATCCGGTGGCGGCGTGGCTCGACGCTCTCGTGGAACGCGCGGAGCAGCATCCCGGCGGCCAGGATGCACAGGGGGATGTTGACGAAGAAGATCCAGCGCCAGGACAGGAACTGGGAGAACAGGCCGCCGAGGGTCGGCCCGACGACGGATGAGATGGCCCACACACTGGCCAGGTAGCCCTGCACCTTGGCGCGCTCGACAACGGTGTAGATGTCGCCCGCGATGGTGACGGCCATCGGCTGCACAGCGCCGGCGCCCAGACCCTGGATCGCGCGGAAGGCGATCAACGCGGGCATGCTCCAGGCCAGCCCGCACAGCACCGAACCGAGCAGGAACAGCCCGATGCCGACGAGCACGATCGGCTTGCGGCCGAGCGTGTCGGCGAGTTTCGCGTAGACCGGGACCGACACGGCCTGGGCGAGCAGATAGATCGAGAACAGCCACGGGAACTGGGCGAATCCGCCGAGGTCCTTGACGATCGTCGGCACCGCCGTGGCGAGGATGGTCGCATCGATCGCGACCAGACCGGTGGTCAGCATCAGTGCGATCAGCACAGGGCCGCGCTCGGAGCGGAAACCCACATCGACGTTACTCACTCGCACCCATCCGTCCGGGGCCGGCGCCCACCCTCACTGCAAGCGCCGGATGCGCCCCCGCATTCCCAGGGGAACCGAAACCCGAACGCAGCGGGTTGCGGGGGGCTGACGTTTTCGGGGCGCTGACAGGAGTGCCGCCCGGGCGTATCCTCGACAGCGGAATCGGCGACCGGCCGCGCAGGGAGGACAGGCAATGGGATTCGACCAGTACCACGAGCCGGCCGGGGAGCTGTCGGCGGAGACCCGCACCTTCGCCCGTATGTGCGCCAACCTGACCGAAGAGGCGGAGGCGATCGGCTGGTACGAGCAGCGGATGTCCCTCGAGCCTGACCCTGTCGCCCGGGCCATCATGGCCGATTCTCTCGGCGAGGAGTTCAAGCATTTCAGCATGGACCTCGAGTTCCTCCTGCGGCGCAAGCCGCTCTGGCGGGAGATCGCCCGCGGGATCCTGTTCCAGACCGGGGACATCGTCGAAATCGGGGAGCGTGCGGAGGCCGCCGCCAGCGCTGGCCACGGTTCGGGCGATGCGCCCGAACGGCCGGACACCGGGTCTCTCGGCATCGGGAGCCTGAAGGGAATGGGCTCATGAATCAGGATCACCTGCTGCGCCACCTCGCCCCGATCTCGGATCGAGGCTGGGCCCTCATCGACGCCGAGGCCGCCGAACGGATCGGCGTCGAACTGGGTGCGCGCCGCCTGGTCGATTTCGCCGGCCCGCACGGCTGGGGGCACTCGGCCACCAGCCTGGGATCGACCGAGCCGGCCGCAGCCGTCCCCGTCGACGGGATCACCGCGTTGCGACGTCGCGTCCTGCCGCTCGTCGAAGTGCGGGCCGACTTCGCACTGTCACGGCAGCAGCTGCAGGACTACGACAGGGGAGCCGTGGCCACCGACCTCGGCGCTCTCGACGACGCCGTCGCAAGCATGGCCCGGATCGAGAACGTGGCGGTCTTCCATGGTTGGGCCGGCGCAGGACTGACCGGCATCGCCGAGGCCACGGTGCATCCCGACGTGCAGCGGGTCGAGGATTTCAACGACTACCCCGCACGCATCGCCGACGCCGTCGACCTGCTCCGGCGGGCCGGAGTCGGCGGCCCGTACGGTCTTGCCGTCGGGCCGGCCGACTACACCGCGATCGTCTCCGCGATCGACCACGGCGGCCTCTCCGTGTTCAGGCACGTCGGGGAGATCCTGGGCGGGCCGATCGTGTGGACGCCCGGAGTGCACGGCGGCGTGGTGCTCAGCCTGCGCGGCGGCGATTTCCTCTTCGAATCCGGGCAGGACGTGTCGGTCGGCTATGACCACCACGACGCCGACCGGGTGCACCTCTACCTGGAGCAGAGCTTCAGTTTCCGGGTGGCCACGCCGGAGGCGGCCGTGGTGCTCGCCCGCAAGTAGGCTGGCACCGCGCCCGGCACGAGAAAGGCCCCGGCGACGAACGCCGGGGCCTCATGCACTGTCTCAACCAGCGCTCGTCCGTTCACAGCAGAGCTGCTCACGGAAGTCTGGAACCAGCATACCGGTGTTGGGCGCGGTGACGGTCGGCGGTCCCCGTCCCCGTCATCGCCGGTCAGAATTCGAAGACTTCCTCGTGCAACCGGGCGACCGGGTGCCCGACCACGATCAGCCCCGTCCGGACCGCGCCGGACAAACCAGGCGACGCGCAGATGTAAACGTCCCTTTGGGCGACGTCGGGAACCATTCGGACCAGATTCGCGCCTGTCATCTGGTTTTCCGGGCGACTCGACCGGCCGATCATCCAGACGATCGTCGCCCCGCGCAGTCGAGCGACCTCCTCGAGCTCGTCGCGGAAGATCACGTCGGCCGGGCTCGACGCACGGTAGAGCAGGGTCAGCGCGCCGTCGCCCACCTCAAGCTCCTCGAACAGGACCCTCATCGGTGTGATCCCGACACCACCCGCGATCAGGAGCACGGATTCCGTCGTCCGCCGGCGGGCGGTCAGCGCGCCGTAGGGTCCCTCGGCGATCACGAACGTGCCGGGGCGCACGGAGTGCAGAAACCGAGTGCCGCTCCCGAGCGCCTTGACGGTGATCCGGAGCAGATCGCCACTCGGCGGCGCAGACAAGGAGAAGGGATGCGCGGAGCGCCAGGCGCCGACCGTGAGAAAGCGCCAGCGGAAGAACTGGCCGGCCTCAACGCTCAGTTCGTCGATGTGCCTGCCGCGGAGCACGATGCTCATCACGCCGTTCGCCTCAGGGACCAGCCGTTCTATCCGCAGGCGATGGCGCCAGGCATGCTCCAGTGGCTTGATCAGCCGATAGCGCAGCGCGAGACCGAGGGAGTAGACGAAGAGCAGGCTCCAGGCGATCTGCAGGGCCGGCTCACCGGCAAGGTTCGGGCCGGCCAATTCGTGCGCGAACGACAATGCCAGGGCGACATAGGTGAGCAGATGGATGCCGTGCCAGGCCTCGTAGGACATCCGGCGGCGGGCTATCCGGACCGACACGATCGCGATCATTCCGAACAGCACCGATCCAGCGGTGGCTGCGGCCAGGCCCGGCAGCTCCAGCAGGGCCGTCGTGGCCGCGATGAGATCCACGTCATGGCCCACGGCCCAGGACTGCACGGCGTCGACCGCGTGGATACTCATCAGAAGGATGAAGACGCGACCGCCCCTGGTATGCCAGCGCGAAAGTCGGTCAGCACCCACCATGCGTTCGAGGAACGGCGCGCGGGACATCAGCACCACCATCACCGCAACGACATATCCGGCCAGGAAGCCGGTGACGTGGGCGAGCAGGGCAAAGTCGGCCGGGGCGGGAACCGGCGCATCGACAAAGGCCAGCGCCGCCGCGAGCCCTCCGCCGACCACGATCAGCGTCTTGACGGAGAGGGCAACGGCGAGGGGGTGCGGCGTTCGCGGCGTCGACGACAGCCCGTGACGGCTCACGGACGCGTTTCACTGGTGAGGACGTCCACGATGCCCCATTTCAGGGTGGGAGGCGGTCCAGTCGCCGGCTGGGCAGCCGGGGCTCTCATTTCTGCCCAGCTTTCCGAGGAAGTCTCACCTTGGGGAATGCAAGGGCTCAGACGCCTACAGTGTCGCCCGCACCTGCACAATCGAGCCGGCCGGAGCATATGGAACGGTGCGGCCGTCGATCGCGACCCCGTCGACGACCAGGCTGGCCCGCGACCCTTCCCGCCCCGAGTTGACCACGGTGACGACATACGTCGCCCCCCGGGCGCGACGGGTCACAGTGAATTCCGGGATGTCCGGACCGATCTGCGGGTCGATGACCAGGCCGTGGTGGTCGGCGCGCACTCCCAGCAGGTACTGGGACACGGCGACGAAGTTCCACGCCGCGGTGCCGGTGAGCCAGGAATTCTTGGCCTCGCCGTGCCTGCTCGCTTCCTTGCCGGCGATCATCTGCGCGTAGACGTACGGTTCGAGGCGGTGCACCTCGGAAATCTCTTCCCGATAGGCGGGCGTGATCTTGCGATAGTCGTCGAAGGCCCTCGCCCCGCGGCCGAGCACGGTCTCGCCGATGATGACCCAGGGGTTGTTGTGGCAGAAGATTCCCCCGTTCTCCTTGTAGCCCGGCGGGTAGGTCGACACCTCGCCGAGTTCGATGCGGTAGCTCTGATACGCCGGGTACTGCAACACAAGGCCGTGGTCGGTGCCGAGCAACCGGTCCACCGAGTCCAGGGCGCGAACCGCCGGACTCGTCGCAGTCGGGGTGCCGTCCGCATTGTGTTCGACGCCCACCCCGGCCAGCACGGCGAAGCCCTGCGGCTCGATCCAGATCTGTCCCTCGGTGTCGTCGTGCGAGCCGACCTTGTTGCCGTAGAAGTCGTAGGCCCGGAGGAACCATTCCCCATCCCAGCCGTGGGTGAGCAGCGCGTCGCCCATCTGGTCGGCGGCGTTTCGCGCACGCCCGGCCTCATCCTCGTCACCGCGGAGTGAGGCGATCCTCGCGTACTGCCGGGCCGCGAGAACGAATTGCGCGGCGATGAAGGTGGATTCCGCGACGCCGCCGGCCTGGTTTTCCGTGGTCTGGAACGACTCACCGGGGGTGGTTGAGAAGCAGTTGAGGTTGAGGCAGTCGTTCCAGTCCGCGCGCCCGATCAGCGGCAGGCCGTGGGGTCCGAGGTTGCCCAGGGTGAAGTCGAACGACCGGGTGAGGTGTGTGTAGAGGGTTTCGGCCAGTTCGTCGTCGTTGTCGAAGGGAACGACCTCCTCGAGGATGCCGAGGTCTCCGGTCTCCTTGAGGTAGCCGTCGACGCCGATGATCAGCCAGGCCGGGTCGTCGTTGAAGCCGCTTCCGAGTTCGTTGTTGCCGCGCTTGGTGAGCGGCTGGTACTGGTGGTACGCCGATCCGTCGGGCAACTGGGTGGCGGCGATGTCGAGGATGCGTTCCCGGGCGCGGTCGGGGATGAGATGCACGAAGCCCAGCAGGTCCTGGGTCGAATCGCGGAATCCCATGCCTCGGCCGATGCCCGTCTCGAAGTAGGAAGCGGACCGGGACATGTTGAAGGTGACCATGCATTGGTACTGATTCCAGATGTTGACCATCCGGTTCAGTTTGTCGTCGGGAGACGTGACCGTGTACGCGGAGAGCAGCTCATGCCAGTACTCGCCGAGGGCGTCGAACGCGGCATCCGCTGCCTCGGTGGTCGCGAGCCGGGCGAGGAGCGCCCGGGCCCGGTTCTTGTTGATAATCTGCCGGGCGTCGTCGGCCCACTTCTCCTCGCCGTTCTCGGCGGTGTTCTCCACGTAGCCGAGAACAAAGACGAGATCGCGGGTCTCGCCCGGCTGCAGGGTGGAGTCGACCTGGTGGGATCCGATCGGATACCACCCGGATGCAATCGAGTTCCGCGCCTTCCCGGCCAGGGGAACCTTGGCCTCGGCGAGCGTCTCGTAGAGGCCGACGAATGTCTCGCGGTCGGTGTCGAACCCGGCGATCTCGGCGTTGACCGCATAGACGGCGTAGTGGTCGCGACGCTCGCGGTACTCCGTCTTGTGGTAGATCGCGCTGCCCTCGACCTCGACCTCGCCGATGGAGAGGTTGCGCTGGTAGTTGGTCTGGTCGTCTTGCGCGTTCCAGAGGCAGAACTCGAGGTAGGAGAAGAGGGAGAACGACTTGACCTGGTCAGAGGTGTTCGTGATCGTGACCTTCTGCACTTCCGCCGTCTCGCCGAGGGGAACGAAGTAGAGCGTGGAGACCCTCAGCCCGCCGCGCTCGCCCGTGATCCGGGTGTATCCCATGCCGTGGCGGGTCTCGAAGAAGTCGAAGTCCTTCTTCAGCGGAAGCCAACTGGGTGTCCAGACGTCGCCGCCGTCGTTGATGAAGAAGTACCGTCCGCCCGAGTCGGTGGGGATGTCGTTGTAGCGGTACCGGGTCAGCCGGCGCATCTTCGCGTCCTTGTAGAAGGTGTATCCGCCCGCCGTGTGCGAGATCAGCGAGAAGAAGTCCTCACTGCCGAGGTAGTTGATCCACGGGTAGGGGGTCACCGGGGTCTCGATGACGTATTCCCTGGCTTCATCGTCGAAGTGGCCGAACTTCATGCGTGCACCTTTTCGCTGTCCTGGCGTGTTTGAGAGCGCTCTCACACTGCGCTCGACTCAACACTAGCAAGAGCCGGAAGATGCCGCCAGATGGTCTCGGCGTGGTGTCGCCCGTGTCGGGCGTTGCCCGGGGCGGAGCCTAGTGGGCCGAGATCGAATCCTCGGAGTCGAGGTCGTTCTGCCGCTCGCGGAACAGGCTGAGCTGCCGGCGTCGGAACTCGTCGGTCAGGTCGCTGGAGTCGTGGTGATCGGCGTGCGCCGAATCACTCGCGAGAGGTGATGATTCTGAATTCATGTTGCCCGATCTCGGCTGGGGGATGGACCAGTCGTGCGATGTCGGTGGCGACTCAACTGGATACAGGGACGCTATGTGGTTAAGTCTGGGAAGTCAACAAATCCGTGATGAATTCCTCGGCCTCGTCTCCTCGGCCTCGTCTCCGACGACTCGGGCGCCAGCCATTCACCTGGCGCCGTCGCACGGAAGAAGCCCCAGTCTTCCGACCGGGGCTTCCTCGGTGTCACCTCAACGTGCAGCGTCGAATCAGCGGCTGCTCAGGACGGGTTCCTCGAACTGGTTCATCGTGTTGTTCTTGCCACCGGCCTTCAGCGCGGCCTCGCCGGCGAAGTATTCCTTGTGGTTGTCGCCGATGTCGGATCCGGACATGTTCTGGTGCTTGACCGTGGCGATTCCCTCGCGGATCTCCCGACGCTGCACGCCCTTGACATAGGCGAGCATTCCCTGGTCGGCGAAGTATCCCTTGGCCAGGTCGTCGGTGGAGAGCGCGGCCGTGTGGTACGTGGGCAGCGTGATGAGGTGGTGGAAGATGCCCGCCTCGGCCGAGCCGTCGCGCTGGAAGGTGCGGATGCTCTCGTCGGCGATCCGGCCGAGCTCCGTGTCGTCGTAGGTGACGCTCATGAGCTTGGCCCGGTCGTACGCCGAGACATCCTTGCCCTCGGCGGCCAGAGCGTCGTAGGCCTGCTGGCGGAAGTTGAGGGTCCAGTTGAACGACGGGCTGTTGTTGTAGACCAGTTTGGCGTTCGGGATCACCTTGCGCACTTCGTTCATCATTCCGGCGATTTGGGCGACGTGCGGCTTCTCCGTCTCGATCCAGAGCAGGTCGGCACCGTTCTGCAGCGAGGTGATGCTGTCAAGCACGCAACGGGCCTCGCCGGTTCCCTGACGGAACTGGAACAGGTTGCTGGCCAGGCGCTTCGGGCGCAGCAGCTTCCCATCGCGCTTGATCACGACATCGCCGTTGCCGAGTTCGGCTTCGGTGATCTCCTCGACGTCGAGGAAGGAGTTGTACTGGTCGCCCAGGTCGCCGGGCTGGTAGGTCACGGCAAGCTTCTGCGTCAGGCCGGCACCGAGCGAGTCGGTGCGGGAGACGATGATGCCGTTGTCGACGCCGAGCTCGAGGAACGCGTAGCGCACGGCGTTGATCTTCGCGATGAAGTCCTCGTGCGGCACGGTGACCTTGCCGTCCTGGTGGCCGCACTGCTTCTCGTCCGAGACCTGGTTCTCGATCTGGATGGCGCAGGCGCCGGCCTCGATCATCTTCTTGGCCAGGAGATACGTCGCCTCGGGGTTGCCGAAGCCGGCGTCGATGTCCGCGATGATCGGCACGACGTGGGTCTCGTAGTTGTCGATCTGCTCCTGGATGGCGGCGGCGGTGGCGTCGTCGCCGGCGGCACGGGCCGCGTCCAGGCCGGTGAACAGGAGATCCAGTTCGCGGGCGTCGGCCTGACGGAGGAAGGTGTAGAGCTCCTCGACCAGCGCCGGCACGGCCGTCTTCTCGTGCATGGACTGGTCGGGCAGCGGGCCGAACTCACTCCGCAGCGCCGCGACCATCCAGCCGGACAGGTACAGGTAGCGCTTGTTGGTGGTCTTCAGGTGCTTCTTGATCGAGATCATCTTCTGCTGGCCGATGAAGCCGTGCCACACGCCGAGGGACTGCGTGTAGACGGAGGAGTCGGCGTCGTACTCCGCCATGTCCTTCCGCATGATGTCGGCGGTGTACTGGGCTATCTCGAGGCCGGTCTTGAATCGGTTCTGTGCGCGCATACGGGCGACCGACTCCGGGTCGATGGCATCCCAGCTGCGACCGACATTGCGCTTCAGCGCTTCGATGGACTCGATGTCGTTCTGGTAGTTGGTCATGTGCATTCCTTCGACGTTGAATTGTGCGGGGCATGGACGGCTGGATCTGCGGGCCGGTTTCGGCTGCTATATGAAGAATGCGGCACGAACAACGGGTCTTCTTCAGAGTTCGGGGCAGAACTTTCGCGTTTCTTCTCCGTACGAGAAGAACCTCCTCGCGCGGATCGGCGAGGGCAGGCAGGGTCGCCGCCGGCCGATGCGGCCGATGCGACCGAGGACTAGCTTGGAGGCGTGTCCACTCCCGCGATCGACGCACGGACCGCTCACGCCGCCGGCGTGGAGCGCCTCCTGACGAGCTATCGGGCGGTGCCGCCGGCGGCATCCGTTCGGCTGGACAAGCCCACCTCGAATCTGTTCCGGTCGCGCGCGAAGCCGACCACCAGGGGTCTCGACACATCGGGATTGACGGGCGTCATCGCGGTCGACCCTGGGGCGCGGACCGCCGACGTGGGCGGCATGTGCACGTACGAGGACCTCGTCGCCGCGACGCTGCCCGTCGGGCTGGCGCCGCTGGTGGTGCCGCAACTGAAGACGATCACCCTGGGCGGCGCGGTCACCGGCCTCGGCATCGAGTCGACGTCCTTCCGCAATGGGCTGCCGCATGAGTCGGTGCTGGAGATGGACATCCTCACCGGCGCGGGGGAGGTGGTCACCGCCTCGCCCGATGATCACGAAGACCTCTACCGGGCCTTCCCCAATTCGTACGGCACGCTCGGCTACGCGGTGCGCCTGCGCATCGCGCTGGAACCGGTCGAACCGTTCGTCGCGCTCCGGCACCTGCGGTTCCACACGCTCACCGACCTGGTCACGGCGATGGACCGCATCATTTCGACCCGGGCGGTGGACGGCGACCGCGTCGACTACCTCGACGGCGTGGTGTTCAGCGCCGACGAGAGCTACCTGTGTCTGGGCACGCAGACGGCGGCAGCCGGGCCGGTGAGCGACTACACCGGCCAGAAGATCTATTACCGCTCCATCCAGCACGATGACGGTATCAAGAAGGACCGGCTCACGATCCACGACTACCTTTGGCGGTGGGACACGGATTGGTTCTGGTGCTCGGAAGCGTTCGGAGTGCAGCGTCCGATGGTCCGCCGGCTCTGGCCTCGGCGCTACCGGCGCAGCAGCTTCTACGGCACGCTGATGCGGTACGAACAGCGATTCCACATCGGCGACCGCATCGAGCGACTGGCCGGCCGGCCGGCACGCGAGCGGGTCGTGCAGGACGTCGAGGTGCCGATCGAGCGGAGTGCGGAGTTTCTCGACTGGTTCCTCACCACCGTGCCGATCACGCCGATCTGGCTGTGCCCGTTGCGGCCGCAGGGCGGCGGCTGGCCGCTCTACCCGATCTCGCCCCGGCAGACCTACGTCAACGTCGGCTTCTGGTCGACCGTGCCCGTGGGGTCGACCGCGGGGGAGACGAACCGCCTGATCGAACGGAAGGTCAGCGAGCTCCATGGGCACAAGTCCCTCTATTCGGACTCGTACTACACTCCGGAGGAATTCGACGAACTCTATGGCGCGGAAACCTATCAAGCCGTGAAGAAACGGTACGACCCCGATTCACGTCTCCTCGACCTCTATGCCAAGGCGGTGCAACGACGATGACCACATTCAAGCAACTCTTGCCGGAGGAGAAAGGTCAGGCAGCGCGGCCGGGCACGCAGGGAAAGCTCACCCTCGCCCAGATTCTGGAGATCCTGGCCGGCGGACGGCTCCCGCTGAGATTCACCGCCTACGACGGGAGCGCGGCCGGACCGCCCGACGCCCCGCTCGGACTGGATCTGAAGACGCCGCGGGGCACAACTTACCTGGCCACCGGCCGCGGCGATCTGGGCCTCGCCCGGGCCTACATCGCCGGAGACCTCGAGGTCCACGGGGTGCATCCCGGCGACCCGTATGAACTCCTCAAGGCGCTCGCCGGCGAACTGGTCTTCAAGCTGCCCCCGCCGCGGGTCGCGGCCAACATCATCCGCTCCATCGGCGCCCTGCACCTGCGCCCGATCGCGCCGCCGCCGGAGGAGGCACCGCCGCGCTGGCGCCGGGTCGCCGGGGGGCTCCGGCACAGCAAGACCCGAGACGCCGAAGCGATCCACCACCACTACGACGTCTCGAACACGTTCTACGAGTGGGTGCTCGGGCCGTCGATGACCTACACCTGCGCGTGCTACCCGCATCCCGACGCCGCTCTGGACGAGGCGCAGGAGAACAAGTACCGGCTGGTGTTCGAGAAGCTGCGGCTGAAGCCTGGCGACCGGTTGCTCGATGTCGGGTGCGGTTGGGGCGGCATGGTGCGCTACGCGGCCCGCCGCGGCGTCATAGCCACTGGCGTGACGCTGTCGGAACAGCAGGCCAAGTGGGCCCAGCGGGCCATCGCGGAGGAAGGCCTGGCCGGGCTGGCCCAGGTCCGATTCGGTGACTACCGCGACATCGCGGAGACCGGCTTCGACGCCGTGTCGTCGATCGGGCTGCTCGAGCACATCGGAGTGCGCAACTACCCGGCGTACTTCGCCTCCCTGCAATCCCGGATGCGCCCCGGCGGGGTGCTGCTGAACCACTGTATCACCCGGCCGGACAATCGGTCCGAGGCGTCCACCCGGGGGTTCATCGACCGCTACGTGTTCCCCGACGGGGAACTCACCGGCTCGGGCCGCATCATCAGCGCAGCCCAGGATGTCGGGCTGGAGGTGCTGCACGAGGAGAACCTGCGCCAGCACTACGCGATGACGCTGCGCGACTGGTGCGCCAACCTCGTCGAGCATTGGGATGAGGCGGTCACCGAGGCGGGACTGCCCACAGCAAAGGTCTGGGGGCTCTACATGGCCGGGTCACGGCTCGCGTTCGAGACCGGCGGGATCCAGTTGCACCAGGTGCTGGCGGTCAAGCCCGGTGACGGTGGCCGGGTCGGTGATCTGCCGCTACGGCCGTGGTGGAATGCCTGAGTCGCGACAGAGCCGACCATCGCACTAGCTTCCGTCGCGGACGTCTCGTACGAAGTTCCGCACGTGGTCCCGCAACGCGTCGATGCGGTGCAGGCGTGCCGCCTCAACGTCGAAACCGATGTAGGCGACGGAGGGGAGCTTGCGGACGTTCGCCGAACATTCGAAGTTGGCACAGGCGAGTGTGGCGATGGTGTTCCCATTCCGTCCCGCCTGTCCGGCGCGTTTGGTGCTGAAGAAGACAACGTCGTTCGGGAGCTGCACGTCTTCGCACCAGGAACATTGCGGTCGCGTTCTGATCGCTCCCTTGGACTGGCGGAGCAGTATTCCGGCCGGCCCCTCGTCGAGCTCGACGATGACGTAACCGATTCCCGGGATCTTGGGGTCCCGCCAGCCGAGGTAGTCGAGGTTGTCCCAGGGGAGGGTGGAGATGTTCGGCGGGAGGGTAAGGGTTTTTCGCTCGCTCAGCGAAGCGTTGATGAGCGATGCCCGGATGTTCTTCTCAGTGAGCGGGAGCATGAGGTCGTGACGCCATTTCTGTCAGTCTTGCGTGAACGTGGGGGGTGAGCGGCGGTCCGGGATGGGGTGCGCCGCCGTCATGCGGGCGGCCAGTTATTCAGAACAACGCCGAGGGCGTGCAGCGCCCTCGACCATGAGGCATCCGCTGCCCGCGGGTCAGCGAATCCAGTTGTAGGGCGTGGTCGTCGACACCTTGATCAGGCCGGAACGTTCGAGGATGGGGCGCGAATCCTCGGTCGAGTCACTGTGCACGAGACTCTTGCCTGAGGCGAGGGCGGACTCGGCCCGAGCTGCCGTCAGCGCACGGTAGATGCCTCGGCCTCGGTAGGCCTTGAGAGTGGCACCACCCCAGATGCCGACGAAGTCGGTGCCGGGCACCGGCTCGAGTCGACCCGCGCAGACCATCCGGCCGTCCGTCTCGGCCACCCAGAGTTCCATGCCGTCGTCGCGGGCGAGGCGCCGGAGCAACGCATCGGCCAGGCGAGTGTCGACACTCTCACCGAACGCCTCGTCTGCCATCGCGCTCATGGCACGCACCTCTGCTTCAGCGCTGACTCGCCGCACGGTGACGCCATGCGGGCTGGGGGCATCCGTGCACAGGCCTTCGAGGGGACCGATCATGATCGATTCAGCCTCCTCCGGCTCGAACCCGTTCTGCAGCAGCATCCCGTGCAATCCGGGCGCGTGGTCGTGGCCCCGGGTCTTCCATTCGACGCGGGTGATCTGTGGGTCCACGCGGAAGTGATCGAGCGCACCCGCGACCAGCTCGGCTAACGAGCCGTCGTCTGCCGGTCCGAGATCCCGGTAGGTGACGAAGCCGCGACCGCCGGCGAACGTGACGAGACGCAACGGACCCAGCCGGGTGACGCCGAGCGCGCTGGGCGTTTCCGCATCGGTTCGAAGCTGGTCGTCGTAGGCCTGGAGGTATTCCGCGGAGTTGATCATCGGGTTCATGCTGGCAGCGCCAGGACCCCGCCGCAACGTGCTCGGACAGGAAACCCTGGCGGGTCTGGAGATCTTGAATGTGTGCCGGGTGCATCCAAGAGAGCAACGGATCGAGAAGTAGTTTTCACAAGCGACATGAATCTCACACAATTCGATTCGCTCAGGACAAGTTCACAAGGCGCCACTCGACGATCGTTTCGCTCCCCGGAGGACACCGTGATACCCGATTCGCTGACCCAGTCCCAATACGACACCGTCTACAACTTCTTCTCCCTCGTGATCGCGGCGCAGCTCTTCGCGTCAATCTTCATGCTGGTCAGTCTCACCCGAGTGCTGCCGAGGTACCGGCAGGCGATGACCGTGGCGGCGGTCGTCTGCGGCATTGCCGCGTACCACTACTTCCGCATCTTCGACTCGTTCAAGGCCGCCTTCGTGACAGACGCCATTGGCGGGCGCGGGGACTACCTGCAGGTCGCCGGCGCCGGCTTCAACGAGGGCTACCGCTACGTCGACTGGCTGCTGACCGTGCCGCTGCTCCTCCTCGAACTGATCGCCGTGCTCGCCCTCGTCCGTCGAGTGCAGACGCGTCTCCTCACGCGACTCATCCCGGCTTCGGCCCTGATGATCGCGCTCGGATACCCCGGTGAGATCAGCGGCGACAACGGTCTTCGTGGCCTGTTCGGCCTGCTCTCCACCATCCCGTTCGCGTACATTCTGTACGTGCTCTTCGTCGAGTTGACCCGCTCGCTCGACCGGCAGCCGGCGAGCGTGCGCCGGACCATCAGCCAGCTCCGCCTGCTTCTCCTCCTGACGTGGGGCGTCTACCCGATCGCCTACCTCTTGCCGTTGCTGGGTCTCGATGGGGCGGATGCCTGGGTTGGGAAACAGCTCGGCTACTCGATCGCCGACATCCTCGCCAAGGCGCTCTACGGCCTGATCATCTACCGGATCGCCCGGATGAAGTCGTTCGCAGACGACGACTCGTTCGCCGTCAGGGAGCTGTCGGTGGACGAGGTGCACGAGGTGAGGGCTGGAACGCCCCGGAGCGGCGTGCCTGCGCCCACGCCGGCCCAGGTCCGCGACACCGACTAGGAGTGTCGGGTCGGCTCTCGTCGGCCGAATCCGCGATGTCGCCGTGCCCGCACTCGATTCTCCATAAGGCCCAGTCTTATAGAGACTGAAAATAAGGCATATACTTATGATATGAACACCGCATCCGATTCATGGGCCGTGATCGTCGACGTCTCGAAGTCTCGTTCGCACGATGACCGGCGTGCTCTGCAACAGGAGATCCAGGATGCCTTCGGCCGGGTCAACGAGATCATCGCGGCACGCCAGCCGCTCGCGGCTACGATCGGCGACGAATTCCAGGCCGTGTACTCCACCCTCGGAGCCGCGACCCGGGCGACACTCATCGCTCGGCTCTGCCTGCCCGAAGGCGTGGACTGCCGCTTCGGCATCGGCAGAGGCGAGGTCGCCACGATCGGCACCGGTGTCGCTGGCCTGGTGCAGGATGGTTCGGCATGGTGGTCTGCGAGGGAGGCAATCGATGAGGCGCGACGACATGAGTACTCGAAGCTCGGTTTTGTGCGCACATGGTTTCGTGCGGCCTCAGAGGCTGCCACTCCAGACGAGGCTCTCGTGAATGCGTACCTTCTTGCACGCGACCACATCGTCGGGTCCATGAACCCGCGCGCCCGCCGGCTCCTGCTGGGTCATCTGCTCGGCGCGACGCAGGGCGAGCTCGCTGAGCAGGAAGGGATCACTCAGTCGGCGGTGTCTCAAAACCTGAACCGCAATGGTGCGAACGCACTCCTGGCGAGTGAAGCTCTGATGCTGGAGGTCGAAGGGTGATCCTGCTCGCCGTCTTCCTCGGTTCCCTTGGTCTGGCTGACCTGGCGCGAGCTCGTTCGGGAAGCAGGCGACGCCTATGGCTCGCGGCCTCAGTCGGCATCGCCTCATTCGTGCTCGCATCGACCGGCTGCGGCCAGGACTGGTGGTGGTCACTCATCGCAGCGGTCGCGGTCATCGGCTGGCTGCTCTCCACGGGCGAGTCGGACGGAAGTCACCGTGCCGGGTTCTGGGCAGTGGGGGTGATGGCGGCGGCGACGGTCGTCGCGTTCGCCTGGGGTCCGTGGCTCTCCCCACCCCGCGGCTTGCTCCTCGACTGGTATGCAGCACTGCCCTATGCGTCACTCCACGCGGTGTCGTTCACCTCGTTCGCCCTCTTCGTGGGCGGAGCGCTCTTCCTGATCGAGACGTCAAACGTCATCGTGCGACTCGCGCTGCACGGCGAGAGGGCGGCGAGCGTCACACCCGCCCCGCCCACGACCACTCGCACGGGCACCCGAGGCCGGTCCTGGCGCAGGCCTCCATCGCCCTCGTCCCCTGCCGACCCGCAGACAGCGGTCGGCATCGAGCTCAAGGGAGGCCGCTTCATCGGCCCGCTCGAACGCATCTTCCTGCTCGCCCTCGTGCTCGCGGGAGCATTCACGGCGGTAGCGGCGATCGTCGCAGCGAAAGGCATCATCCGCTTTCCCGAGATATCGAGAGACACGGGCGGCTCGAAGGCCGAGTATTTCCTCGTGGGCAGCTTCGCCAGCTGGGCACTCGTGGCTTTTGCGGTGATGCTGATCGTGCTGGGCCCGGCGACGACATAAGAGTCTGACTCATATTCCGTCAATATCAGTTATGCACTAATGCGGAGTATGAGAGCCGTTATCGTTCCGGGCAGGACACCCACCGGGCGGCGGGGGATACGTAGGCTTGGGCCATGCCGAATGTGCATTCCGACCCTCGTGCCGATCTCGCGGCGTTGTGCGAGCGCGGTCTCGACTGGCAGGTCGACCGTGCTCGAGTGTTGTCGGAATCCTCCCGGGCACGCCCTGCCGCCGTGCTCGTCCTCTTCGGCGTGCTCGACTCCGTGCCCGCGTCCGGCCGGAGCCTCCTGGCGCCGGACCTCGACGTTCTGCTATTACGGCGTGCCGCGACCCTGACGAGTCATCCCGGACAGATCGCCTTCCCTGGTGGGAGGCTCGAGGCGTCCGACGACGGCCCCATCGCCGCGGCTCTCCGGGAGGCAGCCGAGGAGACGGGCCTGGATCCGGCCGGGCTCGAGCCGCTCGGGACATTGCCCGAGTTGCCGGTGCCGGTGAGCAATCACCTGGTCACCCCCGTGCCGGCGTGGTGGACGCGTCCCTCGGCCCTCGCGGCCGTCGACCACGAGGAAACGGTCGAGGTGTTCAGGATGCCGGTAGCGGACCTGCTCGATCCGGCCAACCGGTCGAGCACCGAGCATTCGGTCGGAACTCGCATCTACCGCTCACCGGCATTCACCGTCGACGGCCGCCTGGTCTGGGGTTTCACCGCCATTGTCCTGTCGCGCATGTTCGACGAGCTGGGCTGGGCCGTGCCGTGGGACACCGGCAGAGTGGTCCAACCGGATCGCGGACGCGCCCCTGAAGACCCCGGCGAACGCTGATGACGCTCGTGAACGGCGGGACCTAGACCGTCTCGGGGAGGATCTCGGCGAGCAGGGCCTGGATGCGGGCCTTGATCTCGTCGCGGATCGGGCGCACGGACTCGATGCCCTGGCCGGCCGGGTCGGCGAGTTCCCAATCCTCGTAGCGCTTGCACGGGAAGACCGGGCAGGAATCGCCGCAGCCCATGGTGATCATGACATCCGATTCCTTGACGGCCTCGGTGGTGAGGATCATCGGCACGTTGTGGCCGATGTCGATGCCTTCCTCGGCCATGGCCTCGATCGCGACGGGGTTGATCTGGTCCTTCGGGGCGGAACCCGCGGAGAGCACCTCGACGCGACCCTGGGAGAGGGCGGTCATGTAGCCGGCGGCCATCTGCGAGCGGCCCGCGTTGTGCACGCAGACGAAGAGCACGGCTTCGAAATCAGCCCGCACGCTGACTTCGCCATCCATGACGCGATCGTACGCCCGCCATCCCGCAACGAACTCAGCGGCGGACCGGCCGGCCGAGCCCTAACGGCGGCTTTCTGCCTCAGGACGCAGCCGGATGAGCCGCTGAGGGCCGTCCTCCTGCAGCTCGGCCAGATCGCCGCGCGATGCGAGAAAGTCGGTGAAGGAACGGAAGCCGAGCGGCTTCTCGTTGAAAGCGGGGTCCATCCGGCGCATCTGGTTCTTGATCGTGCCCGTGTTGAGCCACTCGTCCGCGTCGGCCTTGGCGTGACCGATCTTCAGCGCGCGCACGAGGAGCTCCGTTGCCTGTGTCTGCGGGTCGATGTCGTCGCCGGTCTCCGGCTCGTCGAACTGCGCATCCTCGGTGTGCGAGAACATGGGAATCGTGGTGAGCTTGCGGGCCTTGCTGGGAGCCGGTTCGGGTGCCGTTTCGGCGGGTTCCGCGGCCTTCCGGGTGACCTTGGGCCTCTCCGCTGCCTCGGCGGTGGCGGACTTGTCGACTCCGGGCAGCGAGGAGTAGTCCTCGAACTCGTCGCACGCGGCCGCAAGCGAGGTGCTCGTCGAACCCGCGACACCGATGCCGACGACGAAACGACCGAGCCGCTTCGACTTCTGCGCGAGGGCGATGTAGTCGGAGTCGCCGGCGATGATGATCACGTGGGTGAGGTCGGGCAGTCGGAAGAGGTCTTCGACCACGTCGACGGCGAGACGGATGTCGGCCCCGTTCTTGGTTCCCCGGGTGGTCGTGGTGAACAACTGGGTCAGGTCCACTGCCCGGGACATGAGCTGGCGCTGGTAGCTCGCATTGACGGGAACCGACCAGTCGGCGTATGCGCGGTTGACGACCAGGGTGCCGAATGACGCGGCAAAGTCGATGATGGCGTTGAAATCGACCGTCGCGGCGGCGAGCTTCGCGGCGATCTCAGGGTCGGCATCCCGGCTCGACTTGTCGAAATCGCGGATGCCGTCGCGCTGGAAGGCATTGCGCCCGTGCAACTGCTGATAGCGAGAGATGACGATGTTGTCGAAGTCGATGTAGAGGCCGACGCGTGCGTCGTTGGGTTCAGTCATGGGGAGCTCCTCAGCCGCGGGCGGAAGACTCAGTAGCGATCCGGTACCTCTAGTCTGCTGCGAGCGACGTCGCGAGGGCAACTCGGTGCGCCCAGACCGATGGTTCCGCGCCCCCTCAGCGACCGGCCACATCCCGGATCTTGAACACCGGGAAGTCGGCTGCAATCGCCTCGAACGCCGCGACCGGCTCCGACTGATCGACCGGAATGTGCGGCCGGGCGCCGGGCGCTTGCGCCAGGTAGGCCTTGAGAATCGGCGCTCGAGCATCCGCTCGCACCTCTTCGAGCTGCACCGGTCGCCTGCGTCCCGCGTGGATGACAGCGTGTCCGTTCGCGGCGCGCACATTGCGCACCCACCGCGATCCCTGTCCCAGCATCGAGACCGCGTATTCATTACCTTCGAATCTCGCGATCACGAGCGGCAGGGTGAGCAGGGTGCGCGACTTCGGATTGACGGTCTCGATGCTTACTGCGCCGTGGCCAACGATGCCGAGCGAGAACACCATCGAGCTGATCCGGTTCAGGAAACGGGCCCACCGGTTCGGGCGTCCGCCGGCGTACATTCGCCGGAGGGAGTCATCACGAATCATGACCGGTCGAAGCGGAGTCGAGGGCGGGTGATGCGGTTGAGTCCAGGCATGAGCAGTATTCGTCTCCAACGGTCAATTGCTGAGGAGAGTCCCCAGGGATACCTATCGCTTTTCACTGGGCGTCCTGGTCTGGCGAGGGTGCGTGCCGAACCCGACGAAGACACCCGCGATTTCGGCGAAGTGCACGAACAGATCGGTCTCCATAGTGCTCCCCGTCCCGGCGGTGCCCATGCCAGCCTCGCAACTGTTGGTGCGGGCTCTCTCAGGGTACTCCGAGCCGACCTACGTGCGTCCGGGTTTGTAGGTCGAGACGGATAGCGCCTCCGTGAGCCAATATCGCCAGGGGAAGCTGGCCGCGTCGCCACCGGGCCCGCGCGAGTTCGGTGCCAGTGATGATGTCGCCTGCCATCAGGCAGCCATATGGCTGTCCGGGCGCTCGGCTACCTTGAGGACGTCACGGGCGAATAAGCCGTGACCCACGGGACTCAGCCTGTTGAAGTCGCTCGTAGGGCGATCGTATCGGCGCGCTGACACGGCTCGCCGGTCACGCCTCGGGCGGGTACCAGACCTTCTGGCCGTCGGTCTTCGCGAAACTGGTCATGGCGTGCGGCTTCGTTGAGGTCCGACTCATGATGTCGGCAACCTGCAGACCTTGAACCATCAGTGCATCGCCTATCAGCGACCGATGACATCGCCAGGGCACCGCTTCGGCGCACATGATCACTACTCTCTGCGTGGCCACCAGGGCGATCAACTCGTGGAGAGCGGCCGCGAACTCGGGCGTCTGCATGTAGTCGGCATAGTTGCGGAAGCTCCTGATGCGCCACGCCCCGTTGATGGTTGCTTCCGCTTGCGGGGTGTGGCGTAGACCGCCGAGCCCTTTCAACCGCTGATACTCGATGCCTGCCCCTGCCAGGCTTGTGGCGAGCTGGTGTTCCCCGAACTGTGGGTTGTGCCGCGAGCCTGGAACCGTGCGCACGTCGATGAGTCGTTCGATTCCGTTTGCTTCCAACATCCGGATGAATTCGTCGATTGGATGTGTTGAATGGCCGACTGTATACACGCACGTTGGATTCATGTTCCTCTTCAACTGTCGTCGAGCGCCATTTCCGTCCCAGTGCGGGCCTTAGAAGAATTCCCAACCTGCTTCCGTCCCGGGAAACAAGGGGATAGACATCCGCCTGCGGGATGCCCGCACGGGCAGGTCGAGCTCGGACTCAGGAGGGCTGGACCTCAACACCGCAGCGCCAGCACATTGCCGGCAGGTCAGCCTCGACCAGCGCGCCACATTCCGGACACACTCGCTCGAGCCAGCAGGCGGGGTCACCACTGGCAGGGACGTCACGCGGGTTGTCGTCCATCACGATCCTCCCGGGAGCCGAAGGCGCGGGTCACCCTCCGTGATGGCGGGGTCCTCGACTTCCACACTCTTCGTCAGGCAGACGAGCGCCAGTGCTGACTGGGCGTGGTTCGTGGCCTCGGCAGCCGTCACCGGACCCAGCAGCCCGAGCAGCCGTCGCCGGTAGTCCTCACCCAGCAGGAGTGCATAGAGCGATTCCGCACGGGTTGCAACAGCCGGGCCGTGCTCGGCTCGAAGTCGGTCCGCGAGTCGCCTGATGTGCTGCATGTCGCCGTTGTCGTGGAGCTTTCGGGCGAGTTCCGGAAACCGCAGCGATTCGGCGATCACGAGCCGGTGCAGCCCGATCATCTGGGCGGAGTGCAATCCGTACACGATGCGCGTGGCCAGTGATTCCAGGGTTTCCGGCTCCAGGGGCTCGCCGCTGACGTTTGCGGCGAGGCGTCGTTGCATCTCGGTGAAGAGACCGTCCTTGTTGCCGAAGTAACTGTAGATGGTGCGTTTGGTGACCCGGGCCGCGGCCGCAATCCGGTCGACCGTCGCATTGCCGAAGCCGTAGTCAAGGAAGACCGGCAGGGCGGCATCCAGGATCTGCGCACGACGTTCGATGCGCCCCGCCTCTGTGGGCCGGCCGCGTTTGCGAACGGTGTGCGCTGTGGTCGCTGGGTCCACGGTGAGCCCTTCGGATTCGGGAAGAATTCTTACCTCAAAGGTACCCTTTGATGTAGAATGAAACTAATTCGTATCATTAAAGTTTGCTACGACTCGTCGATCCCCGACCTGACAAAGGCCGAGCAGGGAGTGCTTTCATGTCCACGCGTCCGCGAACAACAGCGGCCCCCAAGACCCGGGGGGTGCCGCAGGTTCCCATGCCGCCCACGAGGCCTGTGGAACGGGCCCCAGCCTCGCCATTGGCCGAAGATGCGACCGGCGAACGCTCGGTCGGTTTCTACCGTCAGATGATGCTCATTCGCCGGTTCGAGGAGCGAGCGGCACGGGCCTACACTCAAGCGATGATCGGCGGATACTGCCACCTGAACCTTGGCGAGGAAGCCGCAGTCGTCGGACTCATGGCGGCGCTTCGCCCGAGCGACTACCTCTTCACCAACTACCGCGAGCATGGCTACGCGATAACTCGCGGCATCCATCCCAATCGGGTGATGGCGGAGCTGTACGGCCGGGCCGACGGCGTGTCCAAAGGGTGGGGCGGGTCCATGCATATGTTCGATTTTGAGAAGCGGATGCTGGGCGGTTATGGCATCGTCGGCGGCCAGATCCCCCTCGCCACGGGAGCCGCCCTGGCCATCGACTATCGCAGTGGGGACGAGATCGTCCTGTGCACGATGGGCGACGGGACGACGAACATCGGGGCCTTCCACGAATCCCTGAACATAGCGTCACTCTGGAATCTGCCGATCGTGTACGTCGTCATCAACAACGCGCTCGGGATGGCCACGACGGTCGAGAAGTCTTCCGCGGAGCCTGATCTCTACAAGAGGGCATCCGCCTACCGGATGGCGTCCGAACGCGTCGATGGGCTCGATCCCATCGCCGTGTTCGAAGCGGCCGAACGAGCTGTCGCGATGGCTCGTGGCGGCAGGCCGTTCCTGCTCGAAGTCGTGACCGAGCGTCTCCGAGGGCACTCCGTCGTTGACCCCGCAAAGTACCGTTCAGCCGAAGAGATGGTCCAGGTGAAAGAGCGCGACCCGGTTCCGGCCTTTGCGGCGAAGCTCGTCGCGGACGGCCTGCTCGACGAGCAGGAATTGGCGTCCATCGACCAGGACGCAACCGCACAGGCGGCCGCGGCCGCGGCCTTTGCCGAAAACAGCGCATTCCCTGACGTGTCGACCCTCTTCGACTACACCTACGCCACACCCGTCGCAAACGACTCCCACCGGTTGCCGGGGCAACCTCTGTTCGAACCTGCACCAATCCCGGAGTACGGAGTCAGCCAATGAGCATCATGACCTACCGACAGGCACTGCACGACACTCTGCGCTCCGAAATGCACCGGGACGCGGACGTGTTCCTGATGGGCGAGGAAATCGGCCTCTTCGAAGGCGCCTACAAGATCACCGCCGGACTGCTCGACGAATTCGGTGAGAAGCGTGTGAGGGACACCTCGATCGCCGAAGAGGGCTTCACCGGCGCCGCCATCGGTGCCGCCATGCTCGGTCTCCGCCCCGTCGTCGAGATCATGACCATCAACTTCTCCCTGCTGGCGCTCGACCAGATCGTGAACCACGCTGCCAAGATCTACGGCATGTTCGGCGGGCAGGCCAGGGTTCCCCTGGTCATCCGCACGCCGGGCGGCGGTGGCCAGCAGCTGGGGGCGACCCACTCGCAGAACATTGAGCTCTTCTATGCTTTCGTGCCCGGGATGAAGGTCGTGGCGCCAAGCACACCCGCCGACGCCAAGGCGCTTCTGATCGCGGCGATTCGGGACGATGACCCGGTTCTCTTCCTGGAGAATCTGTCCTTGTACAACAACAAGGGGGAGGTGCCCGACGGTGACGTGCCGGCTGAGATCGGCAAAGCAGCCGTCACTCGTCAGGGGAGCGACATCACCCTGATCGGCTACTCGCGGATGGCCTATGTTGCGTCTCAGGTTGCGGAACAGCTCGCGGAGTCGGACGGCCTGGACATCGAGGTCATCGACCTGCGCAGCCTGCGCCCGCTCGACCGTGAAACCGTCGTGGAGTCTGTCAAGAAAACGCACGCCGCCGTCATCCTCGAGGATGATTGGCTGACCTACGGAATCGGCGCTGAGATCGCGGCGACAATCTCCGACGGCGCCTTCGACTATCTGGACGCGCCTGTTCGACGCGTCGCGATGGCCGAAGTGCCGCTGCCCTACTCAAGACCACTGGAGACAGCCGCGTTGCCGTCGGCCGATGACGTCATCGGCGCCATTCGCCAGACCCTCGACGCCGTCGGTCGCCGCCGCTACCCGATGGGTGCACAATCATGATCGAAATCACCATGCCCCGCCTTTCCGACACGATGGAGGAAGGCGCCATCGCCATCTGGCACAAGCAGCCCGGTGATCGAGTCGAGGTCGGCGACCTGCTCGTCGAGATCGAGACTGACAAAGCCACGATGGAATATGAAGCCTACGAAGCCGGCATGCTGTCCGAGCATCTTGTGCCGGAGGGCAAACTGGTCTCCATCGGCGTGCCCATCGCCCTGCTCGACGATGGCAGGCCGAGCACCGATCCCGCGCCAGGGGCGGCGCCCGCCGCCGCTGCCGGTTCTGCCGCGTCGGCCCCTGTCTTGGTGACCGAGGATGCCCCCGCGAGCCCTGTCTCGGCACTTGCTTCGGCCACCGGCAAAGCCTCCATGGAAAGTGATCGCCTCTTTGCGTCGCCCCTGGTGCGCAAGCTCGCACGGGAGCACCATCTCGACCTGAGTCAGGTGCGCGGCACGGGGCCCGGCGGTCGAATCATCCGGTCGGATACCGACGAACTGCTCGCGCAGGCGACGGGTTCCGGTCGTGGCGCGCTCAGCACATCGGTGACCGCTGCGCTCGCTCCGGAAACGTCCGCAGTCTCGCATGAGGTCGACGACAAGCGTTCATCCGAGGCCGTCCCGCTGAGCAATATGCGCCGCATCATCGCGCGACGGCTGGGCGAGAGCGCCCGCAGCATCCCGCACTTCTTCGTCACCGCCGCAGCGGACGCAGAGAATCTGGTGCAGCTGCGCACTGACCTGAACGCGCAGCTTGTTCTGGCCGGTCGACCGAAGGTGAGCATCAACGACCTGCTCATTCGGGCGAGCGCGCTCGCTTTGCGCGAGCAGCCTGAGGTGAACGCGTCCTATATCGATGACGCGAGCGGCGAGATGCTGGTGCATCACCGGGTCAACATCGGTGTGGCAGTCGCCTCCGCCAACGGCCTTGTTGTTCCCGTCATCGAGGACGCGGACCAGAAGACGGTCAGCCGGCTCGGCACGGAGGCCAGGGCCCTGGTCGTCCTGGCCAACGCCAAGAAGCTCACGCCGGCCCAGATGTCGGGCGGAACCTTCACGATCAGCAACCTCGGCATGTTCGGGGTGGAGCAATTCACCGCGATCATCAACCCTCCCGAAGGGGCGATCCTGGCTGTCGGCGGCACCGCTCCCGAAGCGGTCGTGGTGGGCGGTGAAATCGTCATCCGGCACAGGATGCGCTATACCCTGTCGGCGGACCATCGGATCATCGACGGCGCCGTGGCCGCGCAGTTCCTGCAGACCCTGTCCCGCCTGATCGAGAATCCGTGGACGATCATCGCCTGAGGCAGTCCGTCACTCCGGCACCGGCCGGGTTCAGCGAGTCGCCATGGTCTAGCCCTTTTTGGCGACGGTCATCAGGACCGTGGAATCTTCAATCGCGGCGAGGCTGTGGCGTGCATCAGGAACGATCAGGAGGTCCCCGGTGCGGCCTTCCCAGACGACGTCGCCCATTCTCAGCTGGACCCGCCCGCTGAGGACGTAAATTGTTGCCTCGCCCGGATTCTCATGCTCGCTCAGGGACCTCCCGTCGAGCAGGGCGATGACGGTTTGACGCAGGATCTTCTCGTGTCCCCCGAAGACCGTGTCGGCTGCGCGACCACTCGTGCTGTCGGTGGCGGCCTTGAGCTGTTGGCGAGCGAGCGCCTCGATCGAGATTTTCTGCACTGTTCAGTTCTCACTCTCTCGATCCGCCGGCGAAAGCCGGCGAATCGGGGTAATCGGCTTCCCACGGGCTCCACGAAGGTATCCGCCATCCCTCAGCGGCTGACGGACCATTGCGGTGAACACAGTCACCCACACGGCCAGGGCCACCCAGAGTGAGGCGGTCCCGATCTGTCCAACCAGTGGAAGCCTGTCGGCCTGGCCGAGATAGATGCCGGCGACGGCGTACATTCCGACCGGGAATGCGATGCTCCAGAGCGTCGCACCATAACTGAGGGGTAGGCGGCGTTTGACATGACGCCAGAACCCGACCGCGATGAGCACGGGGATGAGCCAGGTGGCGAACGCCCAAAACATGACGGAGATACCGCCGACAAGGCCTCTTGTCGCGCTCACCATCGGGGCGTCTGCCATCTCGACGATTCGTGCGCCCGCCAACACCGTGATCGCACAGGCGCCCATGGCTACCCAGTACGGAGCGTCTATGTCCTCCGGGCGTATTTCGTACAGCACCAGTCTCAAGGCGACGAAGACACCCACGGCTCCATAGAGGAAGATGCCCACAGACCAGGACAGGATGGCAAGGACCGCGAGCAATGCCCTGGCGTCCCCAGAGGCCGGCTCCAACGCGGCTGCCACGACGGCGACCGATTGGCTGGCGACGACCCAGATGAAACAGGTCCCGTTCGCGGCGCCGAGTACGGGCCGCGCCGTACGGCCCAGGACAGCGAGCCAGGGGACTGCATAGCCGAGCAGCAGCCAGGTGAGGCCGGAAACCCCCAGAAGGGTCGCGGCCGCCGTGAACCAGCCCTCGATGGCCAGGCGCGCGGCCAGGACATTCGTGCCGGCCACGAAAGTGAAGAATTGAAGGCCCCGGTGTGGATCGTGCAAGTCCTCGACGAAGGCCACACGATAGGCGACGAACCGCCATCCGGTCAGCAGGATCAGTACGAGGTAGGCCGTGGCACACACACCCATGAGGACGGCACTGAGCGTTCGGACGCCGATCAGGTGCATCCCGACCGAAATGATCCCGGTGGCCATGACCAGCGCGAAGTAGCCCGGAGGCATCCCGCGGATAGCGGAACCCACGCGCGTGCCATCCTCAGACGCCATCTTCACAGACTAGTGCTCTGCCTCGCCAGGCCTGGCTCAGCGGGAAGTCGAGGGTGGTGCGTAGCGGTAATACTCGATGCCCTCATCGTGGAAATCGGGCCCCCTCGACGTGCCGATGTGGTCGACCACAAATTCGTCGTCGGCGGGCGCCGCCGGGATCTCGCCGAAATGCCCGGTATGCAGAGCGAGATACTGCACCTCGGTGAGGTCGACCGGGTCGGCAAGCGCGCTGTCGAAGTTGATCAGGGCTGCGGCCTCCTGCCAGCCCGTGACAACGCGCATTGGCAGAGCCTCTGCGGCGTCCCCGCTTCCGTAGCCCAGGGCCAGCCAGGTTTGATCGGAGAGTTCTCGGCCCTCGGCTCTTGCCTGCTGCAGCCCGGAGGCGAGCCATGCCGGAAGAGCCGCCGTGTACAGGTTGCCCAGGTCACGCATGGCCTCGGAGCCGAGACCGAGCTTGTCCTCCACAAGTGTCGCCCAGAGCGCGGTGCCGCGCAGGTGCTGACGCAGCTGCCGGCTCAGGGGGAAGGCCTCGCCGGTGAAGCCGCCGAGGTCTGCTGTGTCAGCGGGGAAGGGAGAGGGATTCCGGAGCTCGGCAAGGAGGGTCTCCGCGTCGATGCCGGCGTCGGCACAATAGCCTCGCAACTGATCCTGGCCCGAATCCTCGTCGTCGGCGAGCGCGAACAGATAGGCCATCACCCAGCCGGTCGTCGGCATCTGGTGATACGGGCGGTGCATGAAGACGGCGTCGACCTTCTCGAAGAAGTCGACGCTGGGACCGCCGGCGCGTTTGCTGAGCATGTCGGACATCGCGTGATGGGTCGCGTCGATGTAACAGCTGGTCGAATACCGCCCGTTGAACACCGGCAGGTCCTGTACCTGTCCGTCTTCGCGTTCAGGCTGATTGCGAAAGCGGGCGAAGGGTTTGCGGAAGTCGGCCACGCGGTAATCGGAATCGCTGCCGGAGCCGGCCAGGTCCACTTCGAGCAGGCGCGCATCACTCTCCAGGAGCAGCGCGACGGCGCCAGCGCCCTGAGTCGGCTCACCGCTGCCCTCGAGCTCGTATTCGGCGATATCGGCGCAGACCACGATCGCCTGGCGTCCGGCGCCATCGGTCGCCAGGTAGCGCAGCGCCGCCTTCATCCCGTACACACCGCCGAGGCAGGCATGTTTGAATTCCGGCACCTCGCAGTTGCGCGCGAGTGCCGGCATGCCGTGGGCGAGGAGGGCCTCGTCGATCATGCCCTTGACGATGACGGCGCCCGCGGAGTTGTCGGTGCTGGATTCGGTACCGAGCGCCAGGAAGCCGACCTGGGTCGGGTCGATATCGTAGTCTCGGATAAGTCGCCAGACCGCGTTGGCGGCGAGCGTGTACATGCTCTGCCCTGGCCCGCGCATCCGGAAGCTGCGACCGACCACCTTCTGGATCTTCCTCCAGGGCTGGTCGTTCCACTCACACCAGGCGTGCAGCTGTACGCGGTACGGCGGGACGTACAGGGAGATACCGCTGATTCCAGGCGTCAAAAGTTCCACTTCACATTTCCTGTGCTCGGCTCGCCCAGATCGGGTCTCGAACGCACCTACCCATTATTCAGCGTTCGATCTGAGAAGCCAGCGGGGGAGGGGCGTGCGGCGCGAGAAGTGGGCGGCAAGCCACCCGCTAAAATTGAGAGAATTCGATCGGAGCTCCACTGTGGATGAAACTCTTGGCGGTGGCGCTACCGCTGTGGCGCGCGCACACAGCAATATCGCCCTGGTGAAGTACTGGGGCAAACGCGACGCCGCCCTGAACATCCCGGCGGTCGGCTCTATCTCGGTCACCCTGGAAGCGCTCTACACCGACACGCGGGTGACGTTTCGGCCCGATCTCGCGCACGACGAATTCTGGATCGACGGGTCCCGCAGCGACGCCACCCGGGTCAGTCGGGTGCTCGACCTGGTGCGCGCACGGGTGGGACACGAGCAGCGCGTCGTCGTCTCGTCGACGAATAACTTTCCGACCGGGGCGGGACTGGCTTCGTCGGCATCCGGGTTCGCGGCCCTGGCGGTGGCCGCGACCGGCGCGGCCGGTCTCGAACTGACCGACCGGGAATTGTCGATTTTGGCGCGCCGCGGCTCCGGCTCGGCGGCGCGGTCAATTCTCGGCGGATTTGCCGAGATGCACACCGGCGTCGCCGCGGATGGTTCGGACGCGTATGCCGAGCAGTTGCTCGGTGCGGCCGACTGGCCTGTGTCGGTCACCGTGGCCATCACCGAGCGCGGTGAGAAGTCGATCAACTCCACCGTCGGCATGGTCGAAAGCGCTGCCACCTCGCCGTTCTACCCGACCTGGCTCGACTCCGCCGCCGAGGACCTCTCCGAGATGCGTGCCGCCATCGCCGCCCGCGACTTTGCCCGGCTCGGGCAGCTCTCCGAATACAACTGCCTGAAGATGCACGCGCTGATGCTGACCACCCGACCTGCGCTCCTCTATTGGAACGCTGCGACCGTTGCCGCCTTGCATGCGGTGCGGGGCCTGCGCGCCGACGGCGTGCCGGCCTACTTCACCATCGACGCCGGCCCGCAGGTCAAGGTCCTCTCTCTGCCGGCCGACAGCGCGGTCGTTCAGGCAACCCTCGCGCTCGTCCCCGGGGTGCTCGAGGTGCGGGGGAGCACCCTCGGCCCCGGCGCTCACAGGTTGGCGTGACGGCGGTGCGAATCAGAACGTCCGCGCCCGGCAAACTATTCCTGCTCGGCGAGTATGCCGTGCTTGGAGGCGCGCCCGCGCTGCTCACGGCAGTCGACCGCCGTGTCGACGTGACTGTCGACGACTCGACCTCCGGCTCCTGGCACGTGAGTGCGCCCAACCTGGGGATCGAGAACCTGCCGCTCGGCACGGACGGAGAGCTGCCGAGCACGCTCGATTCCCGGGTGCGTTCGAGCCTTCGCGTCTTCGACGCGGTGAGGGAGGCCGTTCTGGCCCGAGCCCCGCGGCCGCCCCAGCGACTCGCGATCTCGATCGACAGCAGCGCTCTCTCCCGCGACGGCCACAAACTCGGGCTGGGGTCGAGCGCCGCCGTTGCCACGGCGCTGACCGCCGCGCTGTGCACCGCAGTGGGGCTGAACCAGGGACGGGCGTCGCTGTTCAGCCTCGCCGACGCGGCTCATCGGAGTGCGCAAGGTGGTGTCGGCAGTGGCGGCGACGTGGCCGCGAGCGTGTACGGAGGGCTGATCGGGTACAACCAGGGTGCCACCCCGCTGCCGCTCCACTGGCCGGGGGAATTACAGATGATGGCCGTGGTCACCGGTGAAGGCTCCCTGACGACCCGGCTGGTGGCCCGTGTGGCCGACTACGCGGCCGAAGATCCGGCCAGGCACCGCGCGGACATCGCCCGGCTGTCGGCCCTTTCCGAACGCGCTGAAGCTGCCTTGGCTGATCCCGACGGTTTCCTGAGGCTGGCCAACGAGTACTTCATAGCTCTCTCCCGGCTCGACGCGCATGCACTGGCCGGAATCGTGACCGAGCGCCACCGCGAATTGCACGAATTGGTGCGACGAGAGGGCGGCGCTTTCAAAACCAGCGGAGCGGGTGGCGGAGACATCGGCCTGGCGTTCAGCCACAGCGGGGAGCCCGCCGAACGACTCGCCGCGGCCCTCGCCCGGGCCGGGGCCTTGGTCGTCCCACTGGGTTTCCTCGCGGCCGGGCTGCAGGGAGATTGCACATCATGAGCCGGTCGCGCATCCCCGGGTTCTATCAGTTGTCGGTCGACAAGCGGCTGGAGCTCCTGCACGCACGCGGGGTGCTGGATGAGGCGGACTATGCCGCACTGCGCGAGGGAACGTACTCCCTCGATGTGGATACCGCCGACCGGCTGATCGAGAACGTGATCGGCGTGTTTTCGATGCCGATGGGGCTCGGCTTGAATTTTCGGATCAACGACCTCGACTACCTCGTACCGATGGTCGTCGAAGAACCGTCCATCATTGCCGCGGTGAGCTCCACCGCGAGACTCGTGCGGCAGGCCGGCGGTTTCACCAGCGTCGCGGATGAACCGATGCTCATCGGCCAGGTCCAGGTTGTGGACGTACCCGAACCCGAACGGGCGCGGTCAGCCGTGCTCAATCGCACGGCTGAGATCCTGCGGCTGGCCAATAGCGGACATCCGAACATGGTGGCGCGAGGCGGAGGCGCCCGAGGCGTCGAGGTGTTCTTCCGCGGGACGACAGCGCACAACGGCGAGCTGCTTGTCGTGCACCTGACCGTGGACACCCGGGATGCGATGGGCGCCAACCTCGTCAATTCGATGTGCGAACGAATCGCACCGCTGATCGAGGAGATCACCGAGGGGAGGGTGTTTCTACGCATTCTCTCGAATCTCACCGACCGGGCCCTGGTGCGTGCCCGCGCCGTCATTCCCCACGAACTGTTGGCGACCGGCGACTTTTCCGGTGAACGGGTTCGCGATGGGATCATCCTCGCCAACGAATTCGCCGCGATGGATGTCTACCGGGCGACCACGCACAACAAGGGCATCATGAACGGCATCGACGCCGTCTCGATCGCGACGGGCAACGACTGGCGGGCGATTGAAGCTGCCGCGCATGCCTACGCGGCCCGCGGGGAGGCTTACGCCCCCCTCTCCGGCTGGAGCGCCGGCGACAACGGCGACCTCGTCGGCGAGCTGACCATCCCGCTCAAGGTGGGTACGGTGGGCGGCCAGGTGGAGTCGAATCCGGCCGTGCGCCTGGCCCACACCATTCTCGGCGTCTCTTCTGCCCGCGAATTGGCCGAGGTGATGGGGGCGGTCGGCCTCGCCCAGAACCTGGCCGCACTCAAGGCCCTGTCCACCAACGGCATCCAGCACGGCCACATGCGGTTGCACGCGCGGGCGGTCGCGGTTGCCGCCGGGGCACGCGGCATCCGGTTCGATGAGGTCGTCGAACGGCTCCTCGCCGACGGGGAGATCAAGGTCTGGAAGGCACGTCAGATCATGGCTTCAGTCGACGAACGGGTCGAGCTCGCAGCGCCACAGACCCCGAATGCCCCCGGCACCAGTGCCGTGGCAGCATTGCCGGGAGCCCACGTCGGATACGGCAAGATCATCCTCCTGGGCGAGCATTCCGTCGTGTACGGCCGCCACGCGATTGCGGCGCCGATCGGTTTGTCCGTGCGGGCGGATGTCACCAGGGGATGGCCGACGAGCGAGCCCGTTATCGCTGACCGGGACGTCGATGGGACCGTTCGCGAACCCCTCCGGGAGGACCTCTCTCATCGAGTTGCGGGCCTGATCCTGGAGCGCCTCGGCGTGCCGGCTGCTGGATTGCGCGTTGACGTATTCTCCGACCTGCCCCGAGCAAGCGGCCTGGGCGCCTCCGCCGCATTCGCGGTGGCCGTGATCCGCGCGGTGGCGGCCTCCTTCGAGGTTCGGGTCAGCGACGCCGCCGTGTCGGAGCTCGCCTTTGAATGCGAGCAAATCGTGCATGGTACGCCGTCGGGTATCGACAACACCGTCGCAACCTTCGGGCGACCGATCCTGTTTCGAAAGACGGACGCCGGCGGGCCCGAAGTTGATGAAATCGTCACGCCCAACCCGATTCCGATCATCATCGGCCTCTCCGGAGTGAATTCGCTCACCTCGCACACTGTGGGGCTGGTGCGTTCGGCGTGGCAACGGAATCCGAGGCTCTACGATCCAATCTTCACCCAGATCGACGGGCTGGTATTGGCTGGCGTCGACGCTCTCCGACGCGGTGACATTGTGCAGCTGGGTGAGCTCATGAACATCAACCAGGGGTTACTCAACGCACTGCAGGTCTCGAGCCCGGAGATCGAGGAGCTCGTCGCGATCGCTCGGCGGTCCGGCGCGCTCGGGGCGAAGCTGACCGGGGGCGGAGGCGGCGGTGCCATGATCGCCGTCGCCGAACCCGGTGGCACCGAACCGATCATCGCGGCCATGCGCAGCGCCGGCTACATCACCTACCTGACCGAGATTCGCTAGCGTTTCGGGGTCCGGCCGGGCTCGGCTCGGTCAGCCCTCCGGGTAGAGCAGCGGGAGCTGCAGTGTCAGCCACGGACTGAACGCCCACGGCGTGGCGGCCACGGCGGCGACGAGCCGGGCTCGCTCCGCCCAACGCCACTCCATGACCTCGTCGGCGCGGGGAGCTATCTCCGACGCGGTGGTCGCGGTGAAGACCGGGCAGATCTCATTCTCCACAATTCCGGATGCGTCGACCGCGCGGTAGCGAAAATCGGGGAGCGCCGGGGTGAGAGTCTCGATCTCGATTCCCAGCTCATGCTCCGCCCGGCGCACAACGGCGTCCATCATCCCCTCGCCCGGCCCAGGGTGACCGCAGAACGAGTTCGTCCACACGCCAGGCCACGCCTTCTTGCTCAATGCCCGCCGGGTCACGAGGATGCGCCCGTCCTGGTCGAAGACATGACAAGAAAAAGCCAGGTGAAGCGGGGTATCGAGGTCGTGCACGAGAGCTTTGTCTGCCCTGCCGACGGGGGTGCCGTCTTCTGCGACCAGCACCACTGATTCCTTCACCACGTGTGTCCGTCCTCTGAAAAGTCCTTCACCAAATCTACGCCCGAGCCCGCGTGCCGAGCGCCGCGGCGAGGGGAACGATCGTGACGCAGCGGGACCACCCGCTCCTCTCGGGTAGATGCGAGCAGGCCTGACGCCTGTCGAAACGAGCAGTCGCTTCATTCCGGGCAAAAAAAATAGGCCGGACAACCGATATCGGTTGTCTCGACCTATTTCCCAAACGGAAGTTCGGAATACTCCGAACCTCTCTCTGTGCCCGAGGGGGGACTTGAACCCCCACGCCCATAAGGGCACTAGCACCTCAAGCTAGCGCGTCTGCCATTCCGCCACCCGGGCTGGTGCTTCGGCTGCCGTTGTCCGGCCGCCGAATAGATAATCTAGCACGGATTTCAGCACCCTCAGGCCGCGCCCGCCGTCCCCGGTATCCGGCACGGCCCGGTAGCGTGAAGGCCATGCTTTCCTCCGCTGAGAACACCCCGGCCACCCCCCGCCTGGACCTGACTGCCGAGATCGCCCGCGACCTCATCCGATTCGACACGACCAACTACGGGGAGGGCAACTCCAAAGGCGAGACGGATGCCGCGGAGTACGTCGCCGCCAACCTCCGCGCCCTCGGCCTCGCCCCGCAGCTGTTCGAGTCCGAACCAGGCCGCACGAGTGTCGTCGCTCGCGTTCCCGGTCGCGATTCGAGCCGGGGGGCCCTCGTGGTGCACGGTCATCTCGACGTCGTCCCGGCGGACCCCGAGGCCTGGTCGGTCGACCCGTTCGAGGGCGTGATCAAGGACGGCCTGCTCTGGGGCCGCGGAGCCGTGGACATGAAGAACATGGACGCGATGATCCTCGCCGCCCTGCAGGACATCCTCGGTGCGGGACAGCAGCCGGCCCGGGACCTGGTGGTGGCCTTCTTCGCCGACGAGGAAGCCGGGGGAGTGCTCGGGTCGCACTTCCTGGTCGACACGCATCCCGAACTCTTCACGGGGGCGACCGAGGCGATCAGCGAAGTCGGCGGGTACTCGATCACCCTCGGCGGCCAACGCGCCTATCTGCTGCAAACGGGTGAGAAAGCTCTCATCTGGGTCAAGCTCATCGCCCGCGGTGAGGCGGCCCACGGCTCCCGCCTGATCCACGCCAACGCGGTCACGCGCCTGGCCGAGGCGGTGGCCAGGGTGGGCAGGCGCGAGTGGCCGATCCGGCTCACCGACACCACGAGCGCGCTCCTGGCCGAACTGGCCAGGGTGCTCGGCGTCGACCCGCAGCGCGTCGGCCCCGACGAACTGGCACTGGCCACCGGCACGGCCTCCGGCTTCATCCAGGCGAGCCTGCGCACCACGACGAACCCCACGGTTCTGCACGCCGGCTACAAGCACAACGTCATCCCCGACCGCGCAGAGGCGCTGATCGACATCCGCACCCTGCCCGGCGACGAGGACAAGGTGCTGGCCGAGGTGGCCGAACTCGTGGGGCCCGACATCGAAATCGTCATCATGCACCGCGACATCGGCCTGGAAACCGAGTTCGGCGGACCGCTCGTCGACGCCGTCGTCGACACGCTCGGCCGGCACGACCCGGGCGCACCGGTGCTGCCGTACCTGCTCTCCGCCGGAACCGACAACAAGGCGCTCAGCACGCTGGGCATCAAGGGCTACGGGTTCGCCCCGCTGAAACTCCCAGCAGATCTTGATTTTCCGGCCATGTTCCACGGTGTCGACGAGCGGGTCCCACTCGACGCGTTAGTGTTTGGCAGGCAGGTCCTGACCGACCTGCTCTCTAACTACTGACAGCAAAGCGGGCGGCAAGTGAATCTCATCAACGCGATCATCCTCGGACTCGTCCAGGGGCTGACCGAGTTCCTACCGGTGTCCTCGAGCGCCCACATCCGCATCGTGGGCGAGTTCCTCGGCACCGGGGCCGACCCGGGGTCACGGTTCACCGCGATCATCCAGATCGGCACCGAAGCCGCCGTCGTGCTCTTCTTCTGGCGTGACATCGTGCGCATCATCGGCCAGTGGTTCCGCTCCCTCGTCGGCAAGGTGCCGCGCACCGACCCGGACGCCCGGATGGGCTGGCTGATCATCTTCGGCTCCCTGCCGATCATCGTTCTCGGACTGCTCTTCCAGGACCAGATCGAGTCCTCGCTCCGCAACCTGTGGATCACCGCGACCGTGCTGATCGTCTTCGGCGTCCTGCTCGGCATCGCCGACTACGTCGGCGCCAAGAAGCGCCGGCTCAAGGACATCACCGTCCGCCACGGCGTCGTCTACGGTTTCGCCCAGGCCCTCGCACTCATCCCCGGTGTGTCCCGCTCCGGCGGCACGATCACCGCCGGGCTGTTCATGGGTTACGAGCGGCGCGCCGCCGCCCGGTACGCCTTCCTGCTCGCCATCCCCGCGGTGCTCGGCAGCGGTTTCTACCAGATGTACAAGTCGATCGCACACCCGTGCCTCGCCGCCGCGACCAATTGCACCCCCGAGATCTTCGGCCCGTTCGAAACCCTTGTCGCCACGGTCATCGCCTTCGTCGTCGCCCTGTTCGTGATCGGGTTCTTCATGAACTACATCTCCAAGCGCAGCTTCCTCCCGTTCGTGATCTACCGGATCGCGCTCGGCCTGGCCCTGTTCGGCCTGCTGGCCACCAACACCATCGCCGCCTAGTTAGGCTGGTTCAATGCGCGCCTGGCAACGACCCGAGATCCCGCAACTCCCCGGCCAGTCCGGCGCACCGTGGCTGTACGACACGGCCACGGAGACCCTCGTGGAAGCGAAGCCGTCCGCTGCCGCCCGGCTCTACGTGTGCGGCATCACCCCGTACGACGCGACCCACCTCGGCCATGCGGCGACCTACCTGGCCTTCGACACGCTTCAGCGGGTCTGGCTCGACGCCGGCTACCGGGTCCATTACGCCCAGAACGTCACCGATGTCGACGACCCGCTTCTCGAACGCGCGACCGCGACCGGCGTCGACTGGCGCGAACTCGCCGCGTCGCAGGTCGAACTCTTCCGCGCCGACATGGAGGCGCTGGGAATCATCCCCCCGAACGACTACGTCGCCGTCACCGAAGTGATCGACGAGATCGCGGCGGCCGTGGCGCAGCTGTGGGATGCCGGGATCGCCTACGCGGTACCCACCGGCGATTCCATCGTCGACACCACGAAATTCGGCACGATCGGGTCCGCCGGTTCGGACATCTACTTCGACATCGCGGCGGCGGAGCGCCTGGTGCCGTGGACCCTGGGCGAGGAGAGCAACCTGGCCCGGCCCGAGATGCTCGCCCTGTCGGCGGAGCGTGGGGGAGACCCCGAGCGCCCGGGCAAACGAGACCCGCTCGACCCGCTGCTCTGGCGCGCCGCGCGGGCCGGCGAACCGTCCTGGCCCTCGTCGGTCGGCGCGGGGCGGCCCGGCTGGCACATCGAATGCTCCGTGATCGCGCTCAAGGAGCTCGGCACCGACTTCACGGTGCAGGGCGGCGGCAGCGACCTGGTCTTCCCGCACCATGACATGAGCGCCGGGCACGCCGCGGCGCTCTCCGGGCATCCGCTCGCCGGGGTGTACAGCCACACGGGAATGGTCGCCTACCAGGGCGAGAAGATGAGCAAGTCCCTCGGCAACCTGGTGCTCGTCTCCCGGCTCCGAGCAGCCGGAGTCGACCCGCGGGCCATCCGCCTCGCCCTGCTCGCCCAGCACTACCGCACCGACTGGGAATGGACCGACGCGCACCTGGACGCCGCAGCCGCCCGCCTGACGGAGTGGACCGCCGCGTTCGGCAGCGGGGCCCGTCCCGGCCCCATGGATGCCCGCGCGGTCATCGACGCGCTCCGTGCCGCGCTGGTCGCCGACCTCGACACCCCGGGTGCCCTGGCTGTGCTCGACGTCGCGGCCGCCGAGGCCGTCGACAATCCGGCGTCGGTGGCCCTGGCCGTGGCCGCGCTGCTCGGCGTGGCGCTCTAGCCTGACGGTTCCGGCCTGGCCCGTGAGGCTCGCCGGCTCCCCCCGGCCGCCGTCGGCTCAGGGCTCGGCTCAGGGCTCGGCTCAGGGCTCGGCTCAGGGCTGGCGGGGTCCCTCGGGGCCCGGCCGTCCGTCGGCTCGACCGTCCGCGCGGCCGTCCCGTCCGTCGCCGCGTTTGCGAAGGTACTTCTCGAACTCCTGGGCGATCGCCTCGCCGCTGGCCTCCGGGGAATCGACGGTGTCCCTGGCCTGCTCCAGCTGGGCGATGTACGCCGCCATCTCCTCATCTTCCCCGGCGAGCACATCGATCCCGCTCTGCCATTCCGCGGCCTCGTTGACGAGGTCACCCCGGGGGATGACCACGTCGATGATCTCCTCGAGCTTGTCGATCAGGGCCAGCATCGCCTTGGGCGACGGCGCGTTGTGCACGTAGTGAGGCACGGATGCCCAGATCGAGAGGGTGGGGATGCCCACCGCCTCGGCGGCGATCGCGAGCACACTGAGGATGCCGACCGGGCCCTCATAGGAGCTGCGTTCGATCTGCAGCTCGGCCCGTACCTGCGGGTTGTCACTGGACACGAAGATCGAGATCGGCCGGGTGTGCGGCACATCCGCGAGCATCGCACCGAGGAACACGATCCCGCCCACGTCCGCGGCCAGCGCCGCGTCGAGGATCTCCGACGCGAAGCTCTTCCAGCTGCGCGAGGGCTCCGTGCCGAGGAGCAGGTAGATGTTCCCGGCGTTCGTGCCGCTCACCCGCAACTGGGCGTCGTCGGCCAGCGGGACAGCCGACTCGCCGGGGGTGGTCGGCCCGTACATGATCGCGCTCGGCCACTCGAGCACCCGGATGCCGTCCTCCCCGGTGGAGATGGTCGGACGGTTGAACTGGTAGTCGAAGTAGGTCTCGGGGTCGATTTCCGCGATGGGGGACACGTCGAGCAGTTCCTTCAAGGTGCCCACCGCACCGGTGGCGGCCTCGCCCGCGTCGTTCCAGCCCTCGAACGCGACCACAAGGAGTCGTTCGCTGAGGAATCCGTTGGAGTCTGTCACTGCCTGAAACCTCGATCCCGGGGGCGCGCCACCCGGCGCACCATCAGTTAAGGATAGGCCGTGCCCTCTACACTTGGACTCCGTGCACCCGATCCGACCCGAATCCCTCCTGCCTGCGGCCGTGCTCTGGGACATGGACGGGACGATCGTCGACTCAGAGCCGTACTGGATGCGCGCCGAGACCGAACTCGTCGAATCCTTCGGTGGCGTCTGGACGCACAGCGACGGCATGCTGCTCGTGGGCTCCGGCCTGTGGGGGTCCGCTTCGATCCTGCAGGGCCGTGGGGTCGACCTGGACGCCGACGCGATCGTCAACTGGCTCACCGACCGGGTCCAGGAACTCCTGCGCGACTTCGGCCCGCCGTGGCGCCCGGGAGCCCTGCCCCTGCTCACCGAACTCAAGAGCGCCGGCGTGCCGATGGCGCTCGTCACCATGTCCACCGAACGGATGGCCCGACAGGTCGCCGACCTGGTCGGGTTCAGGGCCTTCGACACGATCGTCGCGGGCGACATGGTCACCAAAAGCAAACCGCACCCTGAGGCCTATCTCTCCGCGGCCGGGCACCTGGGCGTCGACCCGGTCCGGTGCATCGCCGTCGAGGACTCCCTGCCGGGGATAGCCGCGGCCGTCGCCTCCGGCGCGGTCGTCATCGGCGTGCCCCACATGATCCCCCTCCCTGAGAGCGCCCACTACGATCTGTGGCCGTCCCTTTCCGGGCGGTCCCTGGCGGGCTTCACCGCCGTGTTCGGCGAGCGGCGCGGCCGCCCCGGACGCACACCGATTCAGCCCGATCCCGAATCGGCCGACAACGAGGACGTAAGCAACGCATGAGCGACAACCAGGTCATCCAGAACAGCGGGCCGTTCAGGATCGGCGACCGCGTGCAGCTGACCGGCCCCAAGAACAAGCTGAACACGATCACGCTCGAACCGGGCAAGGTCTTCCACACCCACCGGGGCATCCTCGCCCACGATGACATCATCGGGCTTCCGGACGGGTCAGTCGTCACCAACAACGTCGGTGTCGAACATCTCGCCCTGCGCCCGCTCCTGATCGATTTCGTCATGTCGATGCCCCGCGGTGCCGCCATCATCTACCCGAAGGACGCGGCACAGATCCTCGCGCAGGCCGACATCTTCCCGGGCGCCACCGTCGTCGAAGCCGGCGTGGGTTCCGGCGCGCTGTCCATCTGGCTGCTCCGGGCAATCGGCCCCGCAGGCCGGCTCGCCTCCTTCGAACGCCGCGCGGAGTTCGCCGATGTGGCCAGGGACAACGTGGCCACATTCCTCGGCGCCGACCCGGAGAACTGGTCGATCACGCTCGGCGACCTGGCCGATACCCTGCCGGAGACGATGCCTGACCAGAGCGTCGACCGGGTGGTGCTCGACATGCTCGCCCCGTGGGAGTGCCTCGAGGTCGTGTCCGCCGCCCTCAAGCCCGGCGGAGTGCTGCTCTGCTACGTGGCCACGGTGACCCAGCTCTCGCGGGTGGCGGAAGCCATCCGTGCGACCGGCCAGTACACGAACCCCGACTCGCACGAGACCATGGTGCGCGGCTGGCACGTCGAGGGACTCGCCGTGCGTCCCGACCACCGGATGATCGGCCACACCGGATTCCTGATCACCGCCAGGCGGCTCGCGCCCGACACCATCCTTCCCGAGCTCAAACGCCGCCCGTCGAAGACGGACTTCTCCGACGCCGACGTGGAAGCCTGGACACCCGGCGCTCTCGGCGAACGCAGCGTCAGCCCCAAGGTGATGCGCAAGCGGGTGCGGATCGCCGAGACCGGGGCGGCCCTCTCCAAGGCGCGCAACCTGGCCGGCGAGCAACCGGAGTCCGGCCGGCCCGACGCCGGTTAGGATTGGCTCCGGCCACGATTCGCCACCCGATTCCCCGCACCACCCGGACTTCCCCGAGAAATGAGAACCCGTGCGTAGAGCTCCTGCACTCGTCGCAACCGCAGCGCTGTTGATGACCGTCCTCAGCGGTTGCAGCGCCGGAGACTCCGCCGGGTCGTGCCAGTCTCCGGTCACGGACGGCGCGGCGGCCAGGCTGGTCACGGTCACCGGCAAGGCCGGCAGCGCGCCGACGGTCGACTTCCCGACACCGCTGAAGGCCAAGACGACCCAGCGCAGCGAGATCCTCCCCGGCACCGGTGCCGGCCTGGTCCCCGGACAGCAGGTCAAGATCGAACTGTCCGTCTACAACGGCACCTCGGGCAAGGTCATCAACGAGAGCAAGTACGACGCCTCCAGCGCCACCACCTTCGTGCTCAACGACAAGACGATCAAGGGCCTCGCCGAGGGCCTCCAGTGCGCGCAGGTCGGGTCCCGCGTCGCCGTGGTCGTCTCGCCCGACGACGCGTTCGGACCCCAGGGCGGCAACGCTCAGATCGGCGTCGGCAAGGACGACAGCCTGGTCTTCGTCCTCGACGTGGTCAAGTCCTACCTGCCGCGGGCGAACGGAACGGACCAGCCCGTCGCGAACGGTCTGCCCGGGGTCGTGCTCGCCGCGGACGGCACGCCCGGCATCACCATCCCGTCCGGCGCCGCCCCGAAGAAACAGCAGATCGGCGTGCTGAAGAAGGGCACCGGCCCGAAGGTGGCCGAGGGCGACACGGTGACCGTGCACTACACCGGTGTGCTCTGGTCCGAGAAGACCGTGTTCGACTCCAGCTGGGCCAAGGGCGGCCCGGTGCAGTTCCTCGCCGCGGACGGGTCCAAGACCCAGGGCGGCATCATCCCCGGGTTCGCGAAGGCCCTCATCGGCCAGACCGTCGGTTCGCAGGTCGTCACGGTGATCCCTCCGGACCAGGGCTACGGCGACACCGCCCAGGCCTCGATCCCGGCCGGGTCGACGCTCGTCTTCGTCGCCGACATCCTCGGGATCGGCTGAGCGGGAGGCGCAGGCGGCGGTTCGCTAGACTCGCACCGTGTCCACCATCCCCGACAAGCCCAGCCGCGTTTCGGTCGAAGAACGCCTGTTCAGCCTCGTTCTGGCGCTCATCGCCACCGAGATCGGGCTGACCAAGGCGGAGATTCTCTCCACCGTTCAGGGCTATCGGCAGCGCTACGCCGTCGGCGGTGACAACGCCAGCCTGGAACGGCAGTTCGAGCGTGACAAGGACGACATCCGGGAACTGGGAATCCCGCTGGAGACGGTGGAGCCGCCCGACGACCCGGGCAGCAACCACCACCTGCGCTACCGGATTCCCAAGGGGCTGTACGAGCTGCCCGCCGACGTGAGCTTTTCCGCTGACGAACTCATGCTGCTGAAGCTGGCCGCCACGGTCTGGCGCGAGGGTTCGCTCTCCGGGGAATCACGCCGGGCACTGACCAAACTCAACTCGCTCGGCATCGACTCGACCGACCCGGTGCTCGGCTACTCGCCGACGCTGCGCGTGCGGGACGCGTCCTTCGAACCGTTGAGCAAGGCTATGGACCGTGGGCAGATCGTCGCGTTCCAGTACCTGAAGCCGGGGGAGGGCATGCCACGCCGCCGCCGGGTCGCCCCGCAGGCTGTCGTGCTCCACGAGGGACGCTGGCATTTGTTCGGCACGGACGAGGATGCCCAGGCCACCCGCACGTTCCTCCTCTCCCGAATCGTCGGCCCGGTGGTGACCGTGCCGGGGGCGACGTTCGTGCCCGGCGGCGCAGGCAAAGGCCAGGAGGCCCTGGCCGAACTCGACGCCCTCTGGCGAACGAACCTGGCCGAGATCACGGTCGAACCGGGCAGCGACGCGGCGGTGCGGCTGTCCAAACGGCAGGCCGTCGAACCGGGCCGAGACCCGGGCGAATCGACCGTGGCCCTCCACTACACCGACCTCGACATCCTGGCCGACGAACTCGCCGGCTACGGCCCGGAGGTGCTTGTTCGGTCCCCTGACGCGCTCCGGACCGCAGTCCTCGCCCGGCTGGTCAGGGTGAGGGACGCGCATGCCGATGCGTTCCTGGAACCCGCTGCTGCCAAGGAAGGCACCGAATGAGCACCGGACCTGCCCTCGGGGCCTCAGACAAGCTGACCTTCCTCCTGTCGCTCGTGCCGTACCTGATGGACCACGAGAGCGTCAGTGTGAGCTCGGTCGCCGCGCACTTCGGGGTGCCCCCGGAGCGCGTGCGCGACGCGGTGAACCTGATCGCGATGTCGGGGATCCCCGGCGAGACGCGCCAGTACCTGCACGGCGACCTGTTCGACATCCACTGGGAGGAATTCGAGACCAACGACAACATCGTGCTCACTCACCTGGTGGCGATCGACGACTCGCCCCGCTTCTCCGCTCGGGAGGCCGCAGCGCTGATCGCCGGCCTGCAGTACCTGTCGTCACTGCCGGAGAACGCGGACGTCGAGGCCATCTCCTCGCTGATGGCCAAGCTCACCCGCAGCGCATCGGCGACTCCCAGCCAGGTGGTGGTGTCCAGCACCGAACCCGGAGAGGCGATCGCACTGATCAAGGCGGCCGTGGCGCGCGGGGTGCAGATCGAATTCGACTACCTGAGTTCCCGGGGCGGTCACGAGGCGCGGCACGTCGACCCGATGCGGATCGAGTCCGTCGACCGGGACTGGTACCTGCGCGGCTGGTGTCATCTGCGCGGCGCCATGCGCACCTTCCGGCTCGACCGGATGAGCGGCCTCCGGGTCACGGATGTCCCCACCGTCTCCGGGTCCGCCGGGTCCCTTCCCGACACGCTGTTCCAGGGTTCGGACACCGACCTCGAGATCGTCGTTGAGCTGCCATCCGCCGCGGTGCCGCTGCTCGCCGACTACGCACCATACAGCGCCGGCCCCGGCGCGGCGGACGGACTCGTGCGGCAGAGCATCCGGGTGGCCCATTTCCACGGGCTGAAGAGAATCGTCGCCGGGCTGTCCGGCCTGGTCACCGTCATCGGACCACCCGAAGCGCGGGCACTCACCAGGGACTGGGCCGCTGCGGGCGCGGCGCGCTACGACGAGACCGTCCCCGGCGACAGGGAGGCGTAGCCGATGGCCTGGTGGAGTTGGGTCCTGCTCTGGACAGGCCTGGTCCTGCTGCTGATCGGGATGCTGGCCTGGTTCGGGTACGCGCTCTTCCGAAAGGCCATGCGCACGATGGAGGCGCTCGAAGCCCTCGCCGACCAGGTCGCGGGACTCGAACTCGCCCCGGAGGCCCCGCCGCGGCCGCGGTTCCGGCCCGCAGTGTTCGAGGAGACGGCCGACGTCCTCCTCCTCGTCGAACAGGGACGAGCCGAGCGCCGGCACCGCCGTCAGCTACGTCGGGATCGCTTGGTTGCCCGAGGTAAACTGTTGCAGCACGCCCCTTCCACCCAGAGGACGGACTCCCATGCTTAACAACCTGACCGGATGGCATTTCCTGATCATCCTCGTCATTGTTCTCCTGCTCTTCGGCGCGCCCAAACTCCCTGCTCTCGCACGCAGCCTCGGCCAGTCGATGAAAATCTTCAAGAGCGAGATCAAGAGCGACAAGCCGGACGATGAGACCACCGGCACGACGGGCACCGACTCCTCGAAGGCCGCCGGCCCCGCCGACCCCAGCTCGAAGTCCTAACCCACGTGCCAGGGCGCACTCCTCGGCGCGAGGCCGCCGACGGGAAGATGTCGCTCGGGCAGCACCTGCTCGAGCTGCGGAAGCGTCTCTTTCTCGCGGCCGCCGGCATCCTGGTCGGCGCCATCGTCGGGTGGTTCCTGTCCGACTTCGTCTGGGACGCCCTGCGTGAACCGATCTACACGATCGCCACCGCCCAGAGGCGCAGCGCCCAGCTCAACTATCCCGACATCACCTCAGCCTTCGACCTCAAGCTGAAGATCTCCTTCTACGTCGGCCTGGTCGTGTCGAGCCCGATGTGGCTGTATCAGGTCTTCGCTTTCCTGATGCCCGGGCTCACCCGCACCGAGAAACGATACACATTCGGGTTCTTCTTCACCGCCGTCCCCCTCTTCCTCGCCGGCTGTGCCGCCGGTTTCTACGTGCTGCCGCACGTGGTCGAGCTGATGACGAGCTTCGCGCCGGCCCAGGACGCCGCCCTGGTCACCGCGCAGAGCTACTTCGATTTCGTGTTGAAACTCGTCGTCGCGATCGGGGTGGCGTTCGTGCTGCCCGTGTTCATCGTGCTGCTCAACTTCGCCGGCGTCATCAGCGCCCAGTCGATCATCAAGTCCTGGCGGGTGGCCATCCTCGTGATCATCCTGTTCACCGCCATCGCCACCCCGGCCGCGGACGTGGTGTCGATGTTCCTCCTGGCCATCCCGATGGTGGTGCTCTACTTCGCCGCGTACGGTGTCGCCTCCCTACACGACCGGCGCGCCGCCCGGCGCAACCGTGCCTTCGAACAGGAGCTGGCGCTTTAGGCGCATCCGATGACCTCACTGCAGTCGCCGGCCGAACGTTACTCGGCCTCCAGAACCCGCGCCAAGGCCCCGAAACTCGAATCGTTCCGGGCGGGTCTCCGCTTCGAACTGGATGCGTTCCAGCTCGCCGCCTGCGCCTCGCTCGAGGCCGGGAACAGCGTGCTCGTCGCGGCGCCGACCGGTGCCGGCAAGACCCTGATCGCGGAGTTCGCGATCTACCTGGCCATGCAGGGTACCTCCCAGAAGGTTTTCTACACGGCTCCGATGAAGGCGCTGAGCAACCAGAAATTCCAGGAGCTGGTCGCCGAATACGGCGCTGACCAGGTTGGGCTGCTGACCGGGGACACGAACGTGAACCCCCAGGCCCGCGTCGTGGTGATGACCACCGAAGTGCTTCGCAACATGCTCTACGCCGACTCCGACCTGCTCACGAACCTGGCCTTCGTCGTGATGGACGAGGTTCACTACCTCGCCGACCGGTTCCGCGGGGCGGTCTGGGAGGAAGTCATCATCCACCTCCCTCAGAACGTGCGGATGGTCTCCCTCAGTGCAACCGTCTCCAACGCCGAGGAATTCGGCGACTGGCTACAGGCCGTGCGCGGTGAGACCGACGTGATCGTCTCCGAGGAGCGGCCGGTGCCCCTCGAGCAGCACGTTCTCGTCAAGAGCAAGATGCTCGACCTGTTCGACTCCACCGGCCTGGCCGGAACCCATCAGGTGAACCCCGAGCTGGTGCGGCTCGCACAGGCCGGTGGGCGCGGTGTGGCCGTCCGGTCCGGCGGCGGCCGGCGGGGGAACGACCGCGACCGGAATCCCCGTCAGTCCTCTTTCGACGCCGGACGCATGGATCGCTCCGAGATCGTGCGGCTGCTCGAGGGCAAGCACCTGCTGCCGGCGATCTTCTTCATCTTCAGCCGGGTGGGGTGCGACCAGGCCGTTCGCCAGGTGCTGCGGGCCGGGGTGAGGCTCACGGATGCCCGGGAGCGCGAGGAGATCCGTCAGATCGTCGACGAGCGCTGCCGCACCCTGCTCGACGAGGACCTCGGCGTGCTCGGCTACTTCGAGTGGCTCGACGGCCTCGAACGCGGCGTCGCCGCCCACCACGCGGGGATGCTGCCGGCCTTCAAGGAGGTCGTCGAGGAGCTCTTCCAGAAGAAGCTCGTCAAGGCCGTCTTCGCCACCGAGACCCTGGCCCTCGGCATCAACATGCCCGCCCGCACCGTGGTCCTCGACAAGCTCGAGAAGTTCAACGGCGAGGCCCGGGTGCCGATCACGCCGGGGGAGTACACCCAGCTGACCGGCCGCGCCGGCCGGCGCGGCATCGATGTGGAGGGCCACTCGGTGATCCAGTGGGCGCCTGGCCTGGATCCGCAGGCGGTCGCCTCCCTGGCCTCGCGGCGCACCTACCCGCTCAACTCCAGCTTCAAGCCCACCTACAACATGGCCGTCAACCTGATCGACCAGTTCGGGCGGGAGCGCACCCGGGACGTGCTCGAGTCATCCTTCGCCCAATTCCAGGCCGACCGGGCCGTCGTCGACATGGCCCGCAAGGTTCGCCAGCAGGAGGAATCCCTGGCAGGGTTCGCCGGGTCGATGGTATGCCACTTGGGCGACTTCACCGAGTACTCCGCCATCCGCCGCAAACTCACCGATGTCGAGCGGGAGACCGTGACCGGCGAAACCGGTGCCCGGGCGGCCAGGGAGCGGCGCCAGCGCGAACTCACCAGCCTGCGCAAGCGCATGCGCGCGCACCCCTGCCACAGCTGCCCCGACCGCGAGCAGCACGCCAGGTGGGCGCAGCGCTGGTGGAAGCTCAAGCGGGAGACGGATGCGCTCACCCAGCAGATCACGACCCGCACCGGCGCGGTCGCGCGGGTGTTCGACCGCGTCACCGACGTTCTCCTCGGCTACGGCTACCTGCTGGAGGACGCGGACGGTTCCGTCACGCTCAGCGAAAGCGGACTGATCCTCCGGCGCATCTACGCGGACCGGGACCTGCTCGTCGCTGAATCGCTGCGCCGCGGCCTGTGGAACGACCTGGACCCGGCCGGCCTGGCCGCCATGGCGTGCGCGCTGGTCTTCGAGCCGCGCCGGGACGAGGGGATGATCGACGAACGCTACCTGCCGAAGGGAGCGTTCCGGCCGGCCCTCGACCAGACCGAGGAGCTGTGGAGCCGTCTCGACGACCTCGAGCGGAACAACAAGCTTCCCGGCAGCAACCCGCTGGCGGTCGGCCTCAGCCTGGCCATGTGGAAGTGGGCACGTGCCGGTTCCCTCGTCGACGTCCTGGACGAAGCGGAGATGGCCGCGGGGGACTTCGTGCGCTGGACCAAGCAGACCATCGACCTGCTCGACCAGCTGTCCGTGGTGGCCGACGGGCCGGTCGGGCGCACCGCCCGGCAGGCCATGGACGCGATCCGCCGCGGCATCGTCGCCTATTCGTCCGTCGCTTAGGCTGTTGGGGTGAATCAGGGGACCGCGCGGCGGCAACTGCCGCTGCAGGCGGCCATCATGCTCGCCGCCGCGACCGGGGGCATCCTCGACGCGGGCTTCCCCGACCGGTCCTGGTGGGTCCTCGCGCCGCTCGGGGTGGCCCTGATGATGGTGGCCCTGCTCGGGCGCGGGCCGTGGGCCGGCCTGCTGATCGGCATGGTCGCGGGGTTGTCCTTCTGGCTGATCCACATCAGCTGGCTGACCCTGTACCTGGGGCCGGTGCCCTGGCTGGCCCTCGCCGGCCTCGAATCCATCTTCTTCGGCATCGGCCTCGCCCTGATCGGCGTCGTCCTCAACGTGGGCCCCCGGGTATGGCCGACAGTGGCCGGACGCCTCGGAGTCGTCCCGGTCGTCGTCGCCGGCCTGTGGACCGCTCGCGAAGCGATCTCGGCCGTCTGGCCGTACGGCGGCTTCGCCTGGGGGCGGGTGGCCATCTCCCAGTCGGAGAGCCCGTTCAACGGCCTGGTGGCCTGGGTCGGCATGTCGGGGCTGACCTTCCTCATCGTGTGGCTGAGCACCCTGGCCGTTCAACTGGTGCGGGAGGTGCAGATCGGTGCGCTCGCACGGTGGAGCATCGCCGTGGCATCCGTCGCCCTGTTGCTCGTGGTGCCGGCCTGGCCGGCCGTCCCGTCGGGAACCGCCCGGATCGCCGCGGTCCAGGGAGCGTCGGATGCAGGTCTGTTCGCCCAGTACTCGCCCGGCCAGATCCTCGCCGACCACACCTCGGCGACACTTCCCCTGATCGGGCAGAAGGTCGACTTCGTCGTCTGGCCGGAGAACGCCAGCGACATCGATCCGACCCGTTCCGCCGACGCGGCGAAGGTGCTGGACTACCTGGGCACTGCCATGAGCGCACCCATCGTCGCGGGCACTATCACCCAGCGTGACGGGAAGTTCTACAACAGCTCCCTGCTCTGGAAGGCGGGAGAAGGAGCCGTCGACATCTACGACAAGGTGCACCCGGTGCCGTTCGCCGAGTACATGCCCGATCGCGCGTTCTGGCGTCCGTTCGCGCCCGAACTGATCGACCTCATCTCCCGGGACTATGCGATCGGGACGCAGGGGAACGTCTTCGACATCGACGGCATCAGGGCGGGAATCGCCATCTGCTTCGACATCGCCGACGACCAGCTGGTCCAGGAGATGATCTCGGGGAAGGCGCAGGTCATCCTCGCCCAGACGAACAACGCCGACTTCGGGCACACCGATGAGAGCGTGCAGCAACTCGCGATCGCCCGGCTCCGGGCGATCGAGGCGGGCCGCACCGTGGTGAACATCTCCACCGTCGGAACCAGCGCGATCATCACGCCCGATGGCGCGACCCTGGACCGACTGCCGACCTGGGAGCCGGGTGCCATGGTCGAGACCGTGCCGCTCAGCGACACCGTCACACCGGCGATGTCCGGAGGACGGGAACTCGAGTGGTTCGTGTCCGGGCTCGGACTGGCCGGCTTCGCGCTCTGCCTGATTAACGCACTGCGCACCCGGCGACGAAGCCGGGTGCGAAGTGATGGAAAGGCTGGAAGGGCTTAAGCGCCGATCTTCTGCTGGCCCCTCCGGGCACGCAGGAAGGTCAGTCGTTCTTCCAGAAGTTCTTCGAGTTCGGCGCGGGTGCGCCGTTCGAGGAGCATGTCCCAGTGCGTGCGCGGAACCTTCTCGTCGGAGTGATCCACGATCACCGGCTTGGAGTCAACCAGCCGGGTGGCGGTCTGTGAGCAGAAGCGGCACTCCCACTCGTCGGGGGCCTCAGCCTCCGCCGAGAAAATCATCACCGTCTCCCGCGCGCACGTCGCACACAGGTACGTGTGACTGACTCGTGGTGAAAAGGTTACGCCCTCTTCGCTTTGAAGGCTTTGTGCGCCCAACCTCATGCCACGCAAACTGCGATCCGCCATTGTGTGGTCTCCTCTCGCGATGCAACTCTTAGTTCTAAACCATCAAGCTGGACGTTATCTTTCCGTTACGTCGATTCTCGGTGGTAACTCTCAGCTTCGGTCGGCGATCACGCCCACCGCGAGGTCGCTCCGGTCGGTGATCAGACCGTCGACACCCGCATCGAGGAGCCGGCGCATCGTCGCCGGATCATTCACCGTCCACACGTGCACCTCGACGCCGAGGGCGTGCATCGCCCGGAGGAAACGCGGGGTGAGGATCCGCAGGGACCTGACCGTCTCCGGGACCTGCATGGCGGAGAGACCATGCACCGCACGCCGCACCTGGCCGCCCAGACCGAGCTCGGCGGCGATGAACGCCCGGCCGACGAGAGAGGAGGACGCGGAGGTGGCGACCCCGGGCAGGGAACGGACCGTGCGCGCACGGCGGTCCTCGGAGAAGGAGGTGATCAGCACCCGGTCGGTGGCGTTCGCCGCCAGCACAGCGGTCACCGTCGCCTCGACCGCGGCATCCGATTTCACATCGAGGTTGAAGCGGGCGTCCGGAAACGCGTCCAGGGCCTCGCTGAGAGATGCGAATGGCTGACCCAGTCCCAGGTTGATCCGTCGGAGTTCGGCCATCCTGAGCCTGCTCACCCGAATCCGCGCTCCCGGCACGGCGAAATCCGCATCGTGGCTGAGCACCGCGACGCCGTCGTCGCTGGCGCGGACATCCGTTTCAAGATGGGTGGCGCCGGCGAGGAGGGCATGGCGGAAGGCCAGGAGGGTGTTCTCGGGGGCGTTCCGGGACAGGCCCCGATGGGCGAACACGCGGGGCGCGGCGCCGTCCAGGAACCAGGACGCCCTACCCCCAGGCATGGTCCCTGCCTAAGCGAGCGGTGCGGCGTGGGACGCCGGACCCTGCGCCTCGGCCGCACCGGCGTGAGAGCCGGGAACGGGGGACTGCCCGAACGCGCGACCGACGCCCTTCATCGCCTCGGTGAGTTCGCTCGGCACGATCCAGAGCTTGTTCGCGCTTCCCTCGGCCAGTTTGGGCAGGGTCAGCAGGTACTGGTAGGCCAGCAGCTTCGGATCGGGGTCGCCGTCGTGGATCGCCTTGAACACGGTCGTGATGGCTTCGGCTTCACCCTGTGCACGCAGGACGGCCGCCTTCGCGTCACCTTCCGCGGAGAGGATGGCGGCCTGGCGCGCGCCTTCCGCGGTCAGGATCGCGGACTGCTTCGTTCCCTCGGCGGTCAGGATGAGAGCTCGACGGTCACGCTCGGCGCGCATCTGCTTCTCCATCGAGTCCTGGATGGAGTGGGGCGGATCGATCGCCTTCAATTCCACCCGCCCGACCCGGATGCCCCACTTGCCGGTGGCCTCGTCGAGCACGATGCGCAGTTGCCCATTGATGTTGTCTCGGCTGGTCAGGGCTTCTTCGAGGTTCAGCCCGCCGACCACGTTACGCAGGGTGGTCGTGGTGAGCTGCTCGACCGCTCCGAGATAGTTGGCGATCTCGTAGGTGGCCGCCCGGGCATCCGTCACCTGGAAGTAGACGACGGTGTCGATGGAGACGACGAGGTTGTCCTCCGTGATCACCGGCTGCGGCGGGAACGAGACGACCTGCTCCCGCATGTCGATCAGCGGCCGCAGCCGGTCGACGAACGGGATAAGGATGTTCAGGCCCGGCATCAGCGTCTTGTGGTACCGGCCGAGGCGCTCCACGACGCCGGCGCTGGCCTGCGGGATGATGCGGATCGACTTCGCGAGGGTGACAATGACGAACAGGACGAGAGCCGCAACGGCGACGAAGACGACCACCTGCACGATTATCTGGCCGGGATCGGTCATGGAACGTTCCTTTCCGCCGGGATGACCACTGCGGTCGCCCCGTCGATTGCTGTGACGAGTACTCGTTCGCCGGGTTCGACGACGCGATCCGTGCCGGGCGACAGGCGTGCCGTCCAGGTCTCGCCGTTGGCGAGACGAACCTGACCGCCGGTGGCCCCGATGGAACTGACCACCCGGCCGTCGATGCCGAGCAGCGCGTCCACGTTCGTCTTGGCAGGGTCGCCGCCGCGCTTGAGAAGCCGAAGCAGGGGCGGGCGGATGCCGAGCAGAAGGGTGATCGTCAGCACGGCCGCGATCACGAGCTGCAACCACCACGGCGCGCCGAGCAGGCCGGAGACGAGTGCGCCCAGACTGCCGGCCGCCATCATCAGGAACGTGAGGTCGAGGGTCACCATCTCGATGGTGACAAAGAGCAGAATGAGCACGAGCCAGACGATCCACGCGAATTCCGCTGCGAACGCATCCATGGCGTCCCCTCCCATTTCTGTTCCCTCCTAACGAAACTAGCAGGTGCGCCGGACAGGGGAGCGGAGGCTTCTTGGTAAGGTCGTCTGCCAGACCAATTCGTTATCTGAGGAGTTCGCGTGACCAATCCACTTGCAGCAGGATCACTTGACGGCAAGCGTGTGCTCGTCACCGGATCGTCTCGAGGGGTCGGTGCGGCCACCATCGGTTACTTCGCCGGGGCCGGCGCGAGCGTCGCCATCAACTTCCGCAACAAAGAGGCCCGCGCGATCAAGGTCGCCGACGCCATCCGCGCCCAGGGCGGCACGGCCATCACCATCGGCGCCGACCTCACCGACGCCGAAGCCGTGACGAACATGTTCGACACCATCCGCCGCGAATTCGGGGGTCTCGACATCCTCGTCATGAATGCCTCGGGCGGCATGGAAAGCGGCATGGCCGACGACTACGCGATGAAGCTGAACCGGGATGCCCAGCTCAACCTGCTGGCCACCGCCCGGCCGTTGCTCGCCGAGGGCGCCCGCGTCGTGTTCGTCACCAGCCACCAGGCGCACTTCTTCGGCACCGCAGAGACCATGCCGGAGTATGTGCCGGTCGCACGCAGCAAACGAGCGGGGGAGGACGCCCTCCGCGCCCTGATTCCCGAACTCGAACAGGCCGGGCTCGGTTTCGTCGTCGTCTCCGGCGACATCATCGAGGGCACGGTCACGGCCACCCTGCTGGAACGCGCCAGCCCGGGGACCATGAACGCCCGGAAGGACGCCGCCGGGCGCCTGTACAACGTGGAGGAGTTCGCCGCGGAAGTTGCCCTCGCCGCAGTGGAGCCCGTCCCAGCAGACAACACGCGCTATGTTGGCGACACGACCGACCTGGTCGCCGACTAGAAAGCACATGGATGAAGGCTTCCGACCTTCCGCTCCTCAAATCGGTGTCCGACCCGACCATCCACCCGGACGGTGGCCGGGCGGTCGTGTCCGTCATCCGGCCGGAGTACTCCGCCGATGACTACGTGGGCCAGTTATGGACCGTGTCCCTGCAAGGGAAGCCCCAGCCGCGACTCCTGACCCGTGGCCACCGGGATACCGCTCCCCGGTTCTCGCCGGACGGTCGGCTGCTTGCCTTCCTGCGCAGCAGCCCGGGCGCTCCGGCCCAGCTGCACGTGGTGGCGGCAACGGGTGGTGAGCCCGTGCAGGCCACCGCCGAGGTCCTCGGCGTCACCGACTTCCGGTGGCGGCCGGACTCGGCAACCCTGGCATACATCGCACGTGTGCCGGACCCCGGCCGGCTGGGCACCGTTCCGGGCCTCGCCGCCGAGGCCGAACCGCCGAGGATCATCACGACGTTCCACTACCGGGCCAACGGTGTCGGGTACACGACCGACCGACGCGCTCACGTCTTCCTGGTGCCCGCGCCCGACCCCTGGGCGGAACCGGTCCCAGGGGCTGCCCCGTCCACCCCTGAATCCGCCGAGGAGGCTCCGGCCCGGGCTGCGCCGGGTGACTCCGGCCTGCCGCCCGGCGCGGCCGCCCCGCGGAGGCTCACCACGGGGGACTACGACCACGCGGGCCTCGCCTTCTCACCGGACGGCACAGCGCTGCTCACGATTTCCGCCCGCCACCCGGGCCGGGACGAGGACCTCCGGTCGGAACTGCTGGTGATCACCCTCGACCCGGCCGGCGCGGGTCCGGAACTGCCGGCCCGGACGGTGCTGTCCTGGGCTGCCAACCTGAGCATCGCCCAGATCGAGTGGGCCGCGGTCGATTCCGTCATCTTCCTGGCCCAGGTCGTCGGCGTCGACGGCCGCGACTTCGTCGCCCGCAGCGGCTCGCTCTACCGGGTTGATCCCGGACGGGGTGAGCCGGTGCGGCTGACCGACCCCGACGAGTACGACCTCGACTCCGGTACGGCACTCAGCCTGACCCAGGACGGCGCCGTCCTGGCCGTCAACCGCACCCGCGGCCGGGTCCAGCTGGTGCGGACCACCCTCGACGGCGCGACGGCGACGCTGACCGGGAACGATGTCGTCGTCACCGGCCACGACGCCCGGGCGGGCCGCATCGTCGCAAGCTACCAGGACGCCCTGACCGAGGGGGACCTCGCGCTCGTCGAACCGGCCCGCGCCCGGCGGCTGACCGACTTCTCAGCTGCCCTCCGGGAGACCGTGCTGGCGAGACCGCGCGAGCTCACCATCTCCGCCGCGGACGGCTACCCGGTGCACGGCTGGGTGACCACGCCACCCGGGCCTGGGCCGCACCCCGTCGTGCTCACCATCCACGGCGGGCCTTTCGCGCAGGCGACCGTCGCCGTGTCCGACGAGACCCAGGTCCTCGTCGACGCGGGCTATGCCGTGCTGGCCTGCAACCCACGCGGTTCGGCCGGCTACGGCCAGGCGCACGGGCGGGTGATCCGGCGGCGCCTCGGCTCCGTCGACCGCTCCGACGTGCTCGACTTCCTGGCCGGCGCCCTGGCCGACGCACCTCAGCTGGACGCCGGGCGGCTGGGCCTCATGGGCGGGTCCTACGGCGGCTTCCTCGCCGCGTGGATCACCGCACACGACCAGAGGTTCGCGGCCGCGATCGTCGAGCGTGCCTTCCTCGATCCCGAAACATTCCTGGGCACCTCCGATGTCGGTGACTTCTTCGTCGAGGAATACCTCGGAACCTCCCGGGCACTCCGGAACGCCCAGAGCCCGCAGGAATTGGCCGACCGGGTGTCCACGCCCACCCTGGTGATTCACTCCGAACAGGACCTGCGGTGCCCGCTCTCCCAGGCGGAGCGCTACTACTTCGCCCTGAAACGCGGGGGAGTGGCGGCCGAGCTGGCCATCTTCCCCGGCGAGGACCATGAACTCAGCCGTGGGGGCACGCCCCGGCACCGACTGCAGCGGCTGGAACTCATTCTCGACTGGTGGGACCGGCACCTTCCCGTCAGGCCCGGGCCCCACGCCCGAACGTGAACCCCATCGCGACCTGGCTGACGCCGGAGATCACCAGGAAGACGCCGCCCACGAGCACGAGCACCGCCAGCGAGTCGATCGGTGAGAGCAGGATCGCGATCCCGGCGACGACACTGATGGCCCCGAACAGCGTGCCGAACCACTTGCTGGCGTCCGGGGCGGTCTCCACCAGCGCGGCCACACCCTCGACCAGCCAGGAGATGCCGATCACCATTCCGAGCACGGCGAGGGAGTTCAGGGGGTTCCTGATCGCGATGATGCCGGCGACCAGCAGCAGTACGCCGAGCAGGATGTTGAGTACCCGGATGCCGCCGGTGGCGCCGGTCATGAACACGCCGCGGGCCACCCGGGCGACGCCCCCGAACAGGAAGTAGAGGCCGAAGAGACCGGCGATGATCGCCAGCGTCGCGGCCGGCCAGACGAGGACCATGATCCCCAGCGCGAGGGCGACGAGCCCGGCCAGGCCCATCGCCACCCGCACACTCGTTAGCTCATTTTTGCTCAAATTCCTGGGATCGATCGTCAGGTCGAATGTTGCGATTCCGTTGGACATGACATTCCTCGCAATCGGGGCGGTGCGGTGGCGAACCGCCGGCAGCCCGGCGCGATCGGTGTGGATGGCACTTCATGCCGGTTCGCTGCGGCAATCGCCGCTGGTGCAACACACGGTAGCCGGACCGGAGAACAGCGTCCAGACCCCTCTCAACGTATGTCCGATAATGCACATTATGTCAACACGTAGCCGACATCTTCGCGTTGGGTGCGAATACGCCGGTTCGGTCGACCTCCCCCCAGACGGCGCGTATCCTTCCGTTGGCACGATGACAATGGAGTGCTCGCGGAGGGGTGCAGTCGCGCATGACTGGAGTAGTGACGTCGCCCGATATGGCAGTTGAACTGGAGTTTCATATTGCAGCTTGACATCGATTCGCATTTAATGCGAATGTTTCGCATAAGATGCAAACATTTGATTTAGCCGCGCCAGGGGTGGTTCCTGCTCATCTCCGATCGAGTATCGCCGTTCTCCACGCGGAAGAGAGCGTGTGGCGGTCGATGCTGGACGGGTGGGCTGCGCAACAGGTCGCCCGGAACCTGGCCGGGTCGACGGTCGAGAAACGTCGATCGGTCGCGATCCGTTTCCGAGCGTTCGCGGATTGCTACCCGTGGTCGTGGTCGGCATTGATGGTCGACGAGTTCTTCCTCGAGCTCCGCTCCTTAAAAGGCGCATCACACTCCACCGTCCTCGGTTACCAAAACGCGTTGCGGATGTTCCTGGAGTATCTGACCGATCCGGCATACGGCTGGAGCGAACAGTGCTGGGAGCGTTTCGGCGACCATCCCGCACAGGTGTTCCATGAGTGGAACACGGCCCGCCACTCGCAGTCGGCGATCGGAGCCCCCGGAAAACGCCCCTACACTCGGGACGAGATCCAAGACCTGTTTGACTGCGCCGACGACCGGGTGCTGCGCATTCGTCGGGCGGGCTCCAAGGGCTGGATCCCGGCATTCCGAATCGCGACGATGATGAAGGCCGCCTACGCCTGGGGTCTGCGGCGGAACGAGGTTCGCCAGCTCGACCTCGTCGACCTGGCATCGAACCCCCGGGCCCGCCAGTTCGGCGATTCCGGGATCGTCTATGTCCGGTTCGGGAAGGCGATGCGGGGCGCTCCCCCGAAGCGCCGCACCGTGTTGACCCTCCCGGAGTTCGATTGGATCGTCGAGTGCATGCGGCAATGGAAGGACGAAGTCCGCCCGCTGCTGGCGCCGCCGGGGTCGACGGCACTCTGGCCGAGCGAACGCAGCGGCATGCTGGCCGCCGACTCCGTCAGTCGGGCCTTCAACGAGGTCAGGCGCGAAGCGAACCTCGATGATGGACTCGATTTTCACTCGCTACGCCGCTCCTACGTCACGCACCTGGTCGAGGATGGTTACGACGCATTCTTCATTCAGCAGCAGGTCGGCCACGAGCACGCGTCGACAACGTCTATCTACACCGGCCTCTCCCCCGATTACCGCGCCCGCGTCGTCGACGACGCGATCACCCGGATGGCCGCCCAGCTCACCACGAAGGAGACCTGACC
>NZ_JADOVI010000009.1 GCF_015752155.1 Cryobacterium sp. MP_M3
CTGGTACGACCCGAAACAAAACTGGCACCCCGCCAACCAGAACCGCGCCCGCACGGCCAGCACAACCCGGCCCTGACCCCCGGTCACGGGGTCTCTGGGTCTCGGGTCGGGGTACCGGGTCTGGGGTCTGGGGTCTCGGGTCTCGGGTCTCGACAAGCTCGACCACCGACGGTTCGACCACCGACGGTTCGACCACCGACGGTTCGACCACCGACGGCTCGACCGACGGCGGTTCAACCACCCGGGGTTCGCTTCGACCACGGCGAACCGGCGGCCCGGCCGTGACGATCAGCGGCCGGCCGGAACTGCAGTGGCCTGCGCCGGAGTGACCCGGGTCGGCCGGGTCGCCGCTTTCGCCACACAGGCGGGCATCGCGGACACGGCCGGGTGCTCCCGGCGGCGATACGCGCTCGGCGTCTCGCCGACGAGCTCGGAGAACCGTGAACTGAACGAACCGAGCGACGTGGAGCCGACTGCCAGACACGCGTCGGTCACGCTCGTCCCGGCCCGGAGCAGGGCCATGGCCCGTTCGATCCGTCGCGTCATCAGGTAGTTATAAGGGGTCTCGCCGTAGGCGGCGCGGAACTGCCGTGAGAAGTGCGCCGGCGACATGAGGGCGCGGGCGGCCATCGTCGGCACGTCCAGGGGGAGGGCGTAGTCCCGGTCGATCATGTCCCGCGCCCGCCGCAGGTACGCGAGGTCGACGAGTCGTTCGGGGTTCATGAGAGTGAAAGTAGCATTCGCCGGCGGGGCAGGGAAGAGGCGCCGGGCCGGCCCGGGCGGCGGCCTGGACTCGTGCCGACACAGTTTCCCTGCCGGTCACCTGCGGGCTCTAAACTGGGGCATCGCGTCGCGGGACCGCCACTCCGCCGCGGACGAGGAGCCTGCGTGACCCAGATCCAGCCCGACCAGAACGTGCTCGCGGCCGGAACGAAAGCCGCGCCGGTGCGTACCCTCGTCGATATCCTCGTCGAGACGGCGTCCGCCCACCCGAGCGCGCTCGCGCTCGAGGACCAGGACGGCGCCGTCAGCTACCGCGAACTCATGCGCCTGGTCTCCGAGCAGGCTGGGGAACTGAGCGCGTCTGGGGTGCGCCGGGGCGACAAGGTCGGCATCCGGATTCCGTCCGGCACCCGCGAACTCTACGTCTCCATCCTCGCCACCCTCGTCGTCGGGGCCGCGTACGTGCCGGTCGACGCCGACGACCCGGAGGAACGTGCCCGGCTCGTCTTCGGCGAGGCCCGGGTCATCGGGGTCGTCGGACGGGCCGGCCGGTTCGAACTTGCCGACACCGTCGACGAGGCGACGCTGGCCGAACGACCGCTGCCACCGGGGGACGACCTGGCGCTGGCCCACGCGCCCGGGGTCATCCCCACCCCGGACGACGACGCCTGGGTCATCTTCACCTCGGGGTCGACCGGGGTGCCCAAGGGCGTCGCCGTGACCCACCGGTCGGCGGCGGCGTTCGTCGACGCCGAGGCCGGGCTTTTCCTCCGCTCCGAACCGATCGGGACCGCCGACCGGGTGCTGGCCGGCCTGTCGGTGGCCTTCGACGCCTCCTGCGAGGAGATGTGGCTGGCCTGGCGCTACGGCGCCTGCCTCGTCACGGCTCCCCGCTCACTCGTGCGATCCGGCGCCGACCTCGGGCCATGGCTGATCGCCCACGGCGTGACGGTGGTGTCGACGGTGCCCACCCTCGCCGCGCTCTGGCCGGACGAAGCCCTCGAGCAGGTGCGGCTGCTCATCTTCGGCGGCGAGGCCTGCCCGCCGGAGCTCTCCGCCCGTCTGGTCGCCCCCGGACGCGAGGTCTGGAACACCTACGGACCGACCGAGGCCACCGTCGTGGCCTGCGCCGCGCTGATGGACGGAACCGACCCGGTACGGATCGGGCTTCCGCTCCACGGCTGGGACCTCGCCGTCGTGGATGCCGCCGGCACCCGGGTGGTGCACGGCGGCACCGGCGAACTCATCATCGGCGGCGTCGGGCTGGCCCGCTACCTGGACCCGGCCAAGGACGCGGAGAAGTACGCCCCGCACGCGGGGCTCGGCTGGGAACGCGCCTACCGGAGCGGCGACCTGGTGCGGTTCGAGCGGGAAGGCCTGGTGTTCGTCGGCCGCGCCGACGACCAGGTGAAGCTCGGCGGCCGGCGGATCGAACTCGGCGAGGTCGAGGCGGCCCTGCGTTCGCTGCCCGACGTGGCCGGCGCGGCCGCGGTCGTGCAGAAGACCCCCGCCGGAAACCAGGTGCTCGTCGGCTACCTCGCCCTCGCTGACGGGGCGACCTTCGACCGGGCGGCAGCCACCGACCGGCTCCGTGAGGCACTCCCGGCCGCGCTCGTGCCGCTGATCGCCCTCGTCGACGAGCTCCCCACTCGCATCTCCGGCAAGGTCGACAAGGCCGCGCTGCCGTGGCCTCTCCCGGCCACCAGCGGAGGGGAGGCCGCCCCGTTGACCCCCACGGCGGCCTGGCTGGCCGGGCATTGGGCCGCGATCCTCGGCGTTCCGGTCGACGGGCCCGACGCCGACTTCTTCGGCCACGGCGGCGGGTCGCTCTCCGCCGCCCAGTTCGTCTCCGCCATCCGGGAGCGCTACCCCGATACGCGCATCTCCGACGTCTACGACCATCCCCGGATCGGCGCCCTCGCCGAGGAGCTCGACGCCAGGGTGCCCCCGGCGCCGACGATCGTGCGCGAGGTCCTCCCGGTGCCCGCGCGCAGCCGGATCGCCCAGACGCTGCTCGGCATCCCTCTGCACGTTCTCGTCGGCGCGCGCTGGCTCGTCTTCCTCGCCGTGGCGAACAACCTGCTCGCGGCCTGGGCTGGGGCGACGTTCGCGCCGACCATCTCCTGGTGGTGGGTCGCCCTCGGTTTCCTGCTCTTCGTCACCCCGCCCGGAAAGATGGCCATCTCCGTCGTCGCCGCGAGGCTGCTGCTGCGCGGCGTGGAACCGGGGGACTACCCGCGGGGCGGATCCGTTCACCTGCGCCTGTGGCTGGCCGAACAGGTCGCGTTGCTCGTCGACGCGGCCAGCCTGGCCGGGGCGCCGTGGATCAGCTACTACGCCCGCGCCCTCGGCGCGGAGGTCGGCGAGGACGTCGATCTCCACGCGCTCCCCCCGGTCACGGGGATGCTGACCATCGGCGCCCGCGCGGCCGTCGAACCGGAGACCGACCTGGCCGGCTACTGGCTCGACGGGGACGTGCTCCGGCTCGGACGGGTGCAGGTCGGCGCCGAGGCGACCATCGGTGCGCGCAGCACCCTGCTCGGCGGTGCCCGGATCGGCGCCGGCGCCGTGATCGAACCGGGTGCCGCCGTCTCCGGCGAGGTGCCCGACGGTGAACGGTGGGCCGGATCGCCGGCCGTGCGGGTCGGTGCGGCCCGCGGGTCGTGGCCGGCCGAGCGTCCGCCGCGGGCCCGCCGCTGGCTGATCGCGTTCGCGGCAGGGGCGGTCGGCATGACCGCCATCCCGGCCGTGGCCGCCGGGCTCGGCGTGCTGGTGGTGGGCGCCGCCGTGGGCGACGCTGCGACACTCGCCGATGCGCTCTGGCGGGCCGCCTGGGCCACCCCGCTCGCCGTCGTGGTCGCCGGACTGGTCTACGCGACGCTGGTCGTCGCCACGGTGCGGCTGGTCGGAGTCGGCCTCCGGGAGGGGTACTACCCGGTGCGCAGCCGGATCGGCTGGCAGGTCTGGATGACCGAACGCATCCTCGACGGCGCACGCACCCTGCTGTTCCCCATCTACGCGAGCCTGCTCACCCCGGTCTGGCTGCGCCTGCTCGGTGCCAGGGTCGGCGCCGGGGTCGAGGCGTCGACCGTGCTGCTGATCCCGTCGCTGACCACCATCGCCCCGGCCGCCTTCCTCGCCGACGACACCATGGTGGCCTGCTACGAGCTCGGCGGAGGCTGGCTGCGCATCGGCCGGGCCAAGGTCGGACGAAGGGCGTTCCTCGGCAACAGCGGCATCGCCGGCCCGGGTCGCACGGTTCCCCGCAACGGGCTCGTCGCCGTGCTCTCCTCCACGCCGCGCAAGGCCAAGCGCGGCTCGTCCTGGCTGGGCAACCCGCCCGAGCGGCTGCGGCGAACCGTGACGGATGTCGACGAGGCCCGCACCTTCCTGCCGCCGGTCCGCCTGCGCACCGCCCGTGCCCTCTGGGAGGTGTTGCGGATCGTGCCGGTGATCGTCACGGCCCTGATCGCGCTCGGCGTGCTGGCCGCCCTCGACGGGCTGTGGCTCAGCCTCGGCCTCGGCTGGACGGTCGCGCTGTCGGGGATCGTCATGCTCGGCGCCGGCGCCGTCGCCGCCGGGGTCACGACGGTGGCCAAGTGGAGCCTGGTCGGACGGATCGACGCGACCGAGCATCCGCTCTGGTCGTCCTTCATCTGGCGCAACGAAGTCTCGGACTGCTTCGTCGAGATGGTGGCCCGGCCCTGGTTCGCCGCCAAGGCCGCCGGAACCCCGGTGCTCTCGGTCTGGCTGCGCAGCCTCGGCGCCCGGATCGGCCACGGGGTGTGGTGCGAGACCTACTGGCTGCCCGAGGCCGACCTGGTCAGCATCGACGACGGGGCGAGCGTCAACCGGGGCTGCGTGGTGCAGACCCACCTGTTCCACGACCGGATCATGCAGCTCGACCGGGTGCATCTCGGTGCCGGCTCGACCCTCGGCCCGCACAGCGTCATCCTCCCGGCCGCGGCCGTGGACGAGGGGGCCACCGTCGGGCCTGCCTCCCTGGTGATGCGCGGCGAACGCGTGCCGGCCGGGTCGCTCTGGGCAGGGAACCCCATTTCGCCCTGGTACCAGCCGCCGTGGCAGACTTGATCCCCATCATGCCTCAAACCCTGCTCCCGACCTTCGGCTCGGCGTCCGCCGGCGACGCCTACCTTCCCTCGAACGGGAACGGCGGCTACCGTGCCGTGCACTACGACCTCGACCTCGACTACCGGGTGGCCACGAACCAGCTTCGGGCGACCGCGACCATCACGGCCGTGGCCTCGATGCGGCTCGATCGGTTCAGCCTCGATTTCGACGGGCTCAGCGTCGACCGGGTCACCGTCGACGGGGTCAGGCCGCGAAAGGTCTCCCAGTCGGCGCGCAAGCTCACGATCACCGCGGCGACCACGATCGAGGCCGGCCAGCGGTTCGAGGTGACCGTGCGGTACCGGGGGGCGCCGCATCCGCTGCGCAGCATCTGGGGTGAGGTCGGCTGGGAGGAACTGGACGACGGCGTGCTCGTGGCGAGCCAGCCGACCGGCGCTGCCTCCTGGTTCCCGTGCAACGATCACCCGAGCAACAAGGCCTCCTTCCGGCTCCGGGTGACCTGCGAGGACCCGTACACGGTCGTCGCCAACGGGAACCTGGTCTCCCGGTCGTCCCGCTCGGGGCGCACCTCGTGGACCTTCGTGGTGGTCGAGCCGATGGCCACCTACCTGGCCTCCGTGCTGATCGGCCGGTACCGCCGCACCGACGTGGCCGCGGCCCCGGTCGCCCAGCGGATCTTCTTCCCGGCCAACCTCGCCCACGAGACCAGCGTCGACTTCGGCCGGCTGGGCGAAATGATCTCCCTGTTCAGCGGCCTGTTCGGGCCGTACCCGTTCGACACGTACTCGGTCGTCGTCACCGACGACGAACTCGAGATCCCGCTCGAAGCCCACGGCCTGGCCGTCTTCGGCCGCAACCACGTGGACGGGCTGCACGGCAGCGACCGGCTGATCGCGCACGAACTCGCCCACCAGTGGTTCGGCAACAGCCTGACCGTCGGGCTCTGGAAGGACATCTGGCTGCACGAGGGGTTCGCCTGCTACGCCGAATGGCTCTGGGCGGAGGCCAGCGGCGGCCGCACGGCCGACGAGAGCGCCGCTTGGTACCGGGCCAAGGTCGACGCGTTGCCGCGCGACATCATCGTGGGCGACCCGGGCCCGCACGACATGTTCGACGACCGGGTCTACAAGCGCGGCGCCCTGGCCCTGCACGCGTTGCGGCGGGCGCTCGGCAACGACGCTTTCTTCGGGGCGGTGCGCGCGTACACCAGGGAACGACGGCACGGCTCGGTGTCGACCGGCGACTTCGTCGAGTTCTTCACCGTGCACACGGGCAGCGGTGAGGTTCACCGCATCATCGACCGCTGGCTGTTCCGCACCGCACTGCCCAAGCTCTGACCGGGCCACGGCCGCGGGTCAGTCCGGCGGTTCGGCGGCCTCGGTCACGGGCTGCGTCAGGCCGCGGATGCGCCCCGTCGGGAGCACCCGCACGGCCGGCTCGGCCGCGGTGAACACGGCGACCGTGCCCGCCAGGCCGGGCCCGGCATCGAAGGCGGCGAGCCGGGGGAGGACGCGGGGGAGTGCGTGGCCGGGCTGGGCCCTGAGATGCGGGTGCACCTCTCCCGGCCGCGGGAGGCGGACGGTGAGCGTTCTCGGGTCTTCCCGGAGGCCGACCCCGACCGCCTTGAGCGCGGCCTCCTTGCCGGTCCAGATCTCCGCGCGGGCCCGGGCGGCGTCCCCGGCCGGCAGCTCGGCCAGTGCGGCGAGCTCGACCGGGTTGAAGGCTACGTCGTCGAAACCGGCGCGGCCGACCGCATCGACGCTCTCGATGTCGATCCCGACGGGGCCGGCGAACGAGAGCGCGACCCCGACGGTGGCTCCCGCCCGGCTGAGGCTGACGTCGAGCCGGCGTCCGGTGCCGGACGTGCCGCCCGCCGCGATGCCGGCCCCGCGGACGAACGGCCGGCCGTGGTCGGCGCCGCCGCAGGTCGGGCAGCGCCGGTCGAGCGACAGGGTGCTGGGGACGGAACCGAGAACCCAGCCGGCGGCGGCCAGCAGGAAGGCGCGGTCGGCGGCATCCGTCTCGCCGCGCGGCCCCACGACGACGAAGACATCGGGCGTTCGCTCGTCAGTCACGCCCCCACGCTAGCGGGCGGATCGGGCCGTGTCCTGCACTTCCCCGCTCGCCCCGGTGCGACACTGGAACCTGCACACGAGGAGAACCGATGGCACTGATCGACAACGCGATCTACGTGGACGGCCACCGGGCCGCGACCCCGAAGACGCTGGACGAGACCTACGAGGTCATGAAGGCGAACAACGGATTCGCCTGGATCGGCATGTACCGGCCGTCGGAGCGGGAGGTGCGCTCGGTCGCGGCCGAGTTCAGCCTGCACCACCTGGCCGTCGAGGACGCCCTCAAGGGTCACCAGCGCGCCAAGCTCGAGCGCTTCGACGACATCCTGTTCGTGGTGCTGCGCCCGGCCCGCTACATCGACGACGAGGAACGGGTCGAATTCGGCGAACTTCACGTGTTCGTCGGACCGGACTTCGTCGTCACGATCCGCCACGCCGAATCCCCGAACCTGGCCAAGGTGCGCGAACGGATGGAGTCGACCCCCGAACTGCTGGCGTTCGGCCCTGAGGCGGTGCTCTACGCCATCCTCGACCAGATCGTCGACGAGTACGGTCCCGTCGTCGCGGGCCTCGAAAACGACATCGACGAGATCGAGGACCAGCTTTTCGACGGGGACCAGAAGGTCTCCCGGCGCATCTACGCGCTCTCCCGTGAGGTGATCGAGTTCCAGCGGGCCACCCAGCCGTTGGTCGGCATGCTCGAGGCTCTCCAGCGCGGCTTCGGCAAGTACAGCGTCGACGTCGAACTGCACCACCACCTCCGGGACGTGCTCGACCACACCCTGCGCGTCGCCGAGCGCGGCGACGCGTTCCGGCAACTCCTCGACAACGCCCTGATCGTGCACAGCACCCTCGTCACCCAGCGGCAGAATGACGAGACCCGGCGGCTCTCCGAGACCAGCCTGGCCCAGAGCGAGGAAGTCAAGAAGATCTCCAGCTGGGCGGCCATTCTGTTCGCGCCCACCCTCGTCGGCACGATCTACGGCATGAACTTCACCCATATGCCCGAGCTGAAATGGGTGTTCGGTTATCCGTTCGCGCTCGGGCTCATGGTGGCGATGGGGTTCGGCCTCTACTGGGTCTTCAAGAAGAACGGCTGGCTCTAGCTCTAGCTCTAGCTCTAGCTCTAGCTCTGAGTCGAGGTCTAGGCCTGCGCGGCCCGCCAGGCGTCGACCTCGGCGGCCAGCGTCGCCTTCCCGGCGGCGTCCAGGAACGACGCCTCGATCCCGTTCCGGGCGAGCAGGGCGAGCCGGTCCGGGCCGAGCCCGAACTCGCGGTCGAGCGCGGCCAGGTTGTCGTCGATGTACCCGCCGAAATAGGCGGGGTCGTCGGAGTTGATGCAGGCGAGCAGCCCGCGGTCGAGCATCCGCACGATCGGATGGTCGGCGAGGGTGTCGATCACCCGCAGGCGCACGTTGGAGAACGGGCAGACGGTCAGCGGAATCCGCTCCCGCACCAGCCGGTCCAGGAGCACTTCGTCCTCCAGGCTGCGGATGCCGTGGTCGACCCGTTCCACGCCGAGCAGGTCGAGGGCCTGCCAGACGTACGCGGGCGGGCCCTCCTCGCCGGCGTGCGCCACGAGGTGCAGCCCGTTCGCCCGGGCGAGCTCGAAGACCTCGGTGAAAAGCTCGGGCGGGTAGCCGACCTCGGCGGAATCGAGTCCGATCCCGTCGATCCGGAAGTCGCTGGCCAGGATCTCCCCGAGCATGGCCAGCGCCTCGGCGGCCGGCCGGTCCCGCAGGAAGGTCACGATCAGCTTCGTGCTGATGCCCCAGTCCACCTCCGAGGTGTCGAGGGCGTCGCGCACCCCGCCGAGGGCGGTGAGCAGCGGGATGCCCCGGCTGGTGTGGGCCTGCGGGTCGAAGAAGATCTCCGCATGGCGCACCCCGGCCGTTCGTGCCCGCTCGAGGTAGGCGCGGGTCAGGTCGCCGAAGTCGACCCGCTCACGCAGCACGTTGAGGTTGCGGTAATACAGGTTCAGGAACGACTGCAGGTCGTCGAACTCGTACTGCGCTCGCAATTCGGGCAGGGACGCCCAGGGCAGGGTGACCCCGTTGCGCGCGGCCAGGTCGAAAATAAGCTCGGGTTCGAGGGTGCCCTCGATGTGCAGGTGGAGTTCGACCAGGGGGATTTTCATTGCCCCATTCTCGCAAGCGGAGGAGCCGGCTGCCGCCCACCCGCCGCCAGGGGCATTCCCGGGCCGATTTTCCGCGCAAATCCGGCGAAACCCGGGCCGCCTCACCGGGAAACGGGCGAGTCTGACTTAGGGTGTCGATGTGTGGCGCCTCGATAGAAAACTAGATGATGACGGCATCCTGTCGGAAATTCAGGATGCTTCCCCCGCCGACCCGCACAATCTCGCCTCGGCGCATGCGGTCAGCCTCGGCGACCCGGCCCTCTCGGTGGGCAATGTGGCGGACCCGGCCTGGCAGCGCTGGCGTGACGAACTCGCCGACGTCGGCGGCCGTTCGCCGCTGCTGCATTTCAGCGACGGTCCCCGCACCCGGATCGAGCTCAGCGCCACCCACCCGGGCGGGCTCCCGCAGTTCATCACCGGCAAGACCACCCTGCTCTCCAACCTGATCCGCGACGAACTCGCGCTGCGCAACGCGCGTCTCGCGGCCGGGGAGATCACGCAGAAGGGGATCGAACTGCGCTCGATGCGCGGCATCGAGTCGGTGCACCTCGCGATCGGCCTGGCCGAGTGGCGCCACGGCGATGTCGACTACACCGCCCCGGTCCTGCTGCGTCCGCTCGCGATCCGCCGTTACGGCCGCGACTTCGAGCTCAAGCTCAAGGGGGCGCCGTTCCTCAACCCCGAGCTGGCCCGAGCCCTGGCGGACCAGTTCCAGATCACCCTCGATGCTGACGCGTTCGTCGCCCTCGCGGTGACCAACGGTGCCTTCAAGCCGCAACCCGTGATCGACCGGTTGCGCGGGCTCACCTCCCACCTGCCCTGGTTCAACGTCGTCCCGCGCCTCGTCGCCTCGTCGTTCGCCGACGTCGGGCGGGCGCTGGCCGCCGACGCGGCCCGGCTGGAGCATCCGCTGCTCGACGCCGTCGCCGGCAACCAGAACGCGCGACGCGCCATCGAGACCGCCTACAACCCGGTCGTGCCGATCGGGCAGGATGCCCGCCCGCCGGCCACCGACACGCTCCTCCTCGACGCGGACTCCGAGCAGGAGAACGTCGTCGCCCAGATCGCGGCCGGCAACTCCCTGGTCGTGAAGACCCTGCCGGGCACCGGTGGCACGCAGACCATCGTCAATGCGATCGGCTCGCTCATCTCCCAGCACAAGCGCGTGCTCGTGGTCAGCGCCCGGCGGTCCAGCCTCGACGGCATCGCCCACCGCCTGGTGCAGGTGGGGCTGCCCGGCGTGGCCGTCACCCCGCGCACCCTGCGCCGCGACCTGATCCAGTCGATCACCCGCAACGAGAAGGCCGCCCAGCCGATGGTCGGCGATGTGGACGATGCCCTTGTGCGCCTGCGGAAGGTGCTGCTCGACTACCGCTCGGCCCTCACCCGCCGGGACAGTGCCCTCGGCGTCTCGGTGCTCGACGCCCTCGGCGAGCTCGCGCGTCTCGCCCAGCTCCCCTCGCCCCCCTCGACGACCGCCCGGCTTGACCGCCGCGCCCTCGAACGCCTGGCCCAGGGGCGCGCGGCCGCCGCTGCGACGCTGATCAAGGCTGCCGCGCTCGGTGAGTTCCGGTACGGGCCCGGCGATTCGCCCTGGTACGGAGCCTCGTTCACGTCGACCGCGGACGCGTCAGCGGCGCACCAGCTGGCCAAACGGGTCAACCAGGTCGAGCTGCCGCGCCTGCTCGAGCGCGCGGCCGGACTCGTCGGCCAGACCCGGTTGCGTCCGTTCGAGACGATCGCCGAACTCGGGATCTACCTGCGGCTGCTCCTCGACATCCGGGAGACCCTCGACAAGTTCCAGCCTGCCGTTTTCGACCGGCCGCTGACCGAGCTGATCGCCGCGACCGGGTCACGCCGGGAGTCGGCGGAGATGCCCTCATCCAGCCGCCGCCGGCTGCGCAGGCTCGCCGAGGAATACCTGCGTCCGGGCGTGCACGTCAGCGACATGAACGAGAGCCTGCGGCGCATCCAGCAGCAGCGCACCCTGTGGCAGCGCTACGTCGTCGCCGGGGTCACTCCCGAGGTCCCGGTCGGGATCTCGGATGTCCACGTCGCCTTCCAGCGCGTGTCCGAAGACCTGGCGAGCCTGGACATCCCCCTGGGCACCGCCGGCACCACCCGCCAGCTGTCCGCCCGGCCGATCAAGGAACTCATCTACACGATCTCCGGGCTCGCCGCCGAGAGCGAGGTGCTCGCCAACCTGCACGAACGCACCGCACTGCTCGCGACGCTGCGCGAGCACAACCTCGACCCTCTGATGACCGACCTCTCCCAGCGCCACGTCTCCGAGAAGGACGTCGCCGGCGAACTCGAGCTCGCCTGGTGGCAGTCCGTGCTCGAGACCATGCTCGGCGGCGACAAGGCCCTCCTGAACGCGAACACCCAGGTGCTCGACCGACTCGAGGCCGACTTCAAACTCGTCGACGAGGCGCACGCCTCCACCACCGGTCAGTTGCTCGCCTGGCTGCTCGCCGAGACCTGGAAGATCGGCGTCGTCGACTGGCCCGAGGAAGCCGACAACCTCCGCCGGCTGCTCCGCGCCGACCGGGCGACGCCCACCCGGCTGCACAAGGCGGCGCCGCACCTGGGCCGTGTCCTCGCGCCGGTCTGGCTCGCCTCGCCGTACGAGGTGGCCGGCCTCGACGATGTGATGGGCTTCGACACCGTGCTGCTGGTGGACGCCGGGGCGACCACCTTCGCCGAGAACGTCGGCGCCATCCGCCGGGGCAAGCAGATCGTCGCCTTCGGCGACCCGGTGACCCAGACCCCGTCTGCGTTCGAGACCGGGATCAGCGAGTCAGGCGACGACAGGTCGGGCCAGGACACCAACGTCGACGCCCTCCACGCCGACTCCGCCCTCGCTCGCCTCGGCGAGCTGCTGCCCACCCTCACGCTCACCCGCAGTTACCGGGCCGGCGGCGAGGACCTGGCCGAAATCGTCAACCACCGCTTCTACGGCGGCCGGATCGACTCCCTGCCCTGGGCCGGCAGCTTCCTCGGCCACGGCAGCCTCACGCTCAACTACGTCGCGGGCGGGCACGGCATGCCCGACGCCGACAGCGGGGCCGTCGAGAGCGTCGACGCCGAGGTGGCCAAGGTCGTCGAACTCGTCATGGACCACGCCGTCAAGCGGCCCAGGGAATCGCTCATGGTCATCACGGCCAGCGCCCGCCACTCGGTGCGGGTGCACCAGGCAGTGCTCTCCGCGTTCTCCAAGCGCACCGACCTGTCCGACTTCATCCTGAAGGACCGCGCCGAACCGTTCACCGTGCTCACCCTCGAGCAGGCTGTGGCGCAGAGCCGCGACCGGGTCATCTTCTCCATCGGCTACGGCCGTACCCCGCACGGGCGCCTGCTCACCAACTTCGGCTCGCTCGGCGAACCGGGCGGCGAGCGGCTGCTGGCGATCGGGATGACGAGGGCAAGGCGGGCGATGGACATCGTCTCCTGCTTTCGTCCGGCCGACATCGACGAAGACCGCCAACGCCACGGCATCCTCGCCCTGTCCCAGGTGCTCAGCGAAACCGAGGCGCGCCGCAATGAGGCGCAAGTGCCCGACGCGAGCGAGGCCATGCTCGTCGACCTCGCCCGCCGGCTCGAACGCCTCGGCCTGACCGTCTCGCTCGGCCACCGCGGCAAGCTGGCCCTGGCCGGCTCCCACGCCGGCCGTGCCGTCGTCGTCGAGACGGACGCCGTGGTCGGCCGGTCAAGCCTCCGCGAGTCGCTGAGGCTCCGGCCCGAGGTGCTGCGGCGCCTGGGCTGGCACTACCTGCGGGTGCACAGCTTCGAACTGTTCAGCAACCCCGATGCCGTCGCCGCGCGGGTGGCCGCCCTGGCCGGGGTCAAGCGGTCCCCGGCCGAATGAGCGGGGATACCCCCGCCGGCTCGGATTCCAGCAAGCCGCGGCAGGCGGTCGTCAAGCAGCCGGGGCGGTCACGCCGCGCGAAGCTGATGCCCGCGCCGGACACCGACCCCAACCCGCATCCGCCGGTGCTCCGCGAAGAGGGCGGTGTCGCGCCGGCGAGCGGGGACGCCAGGGCTGCCCGCAGCGAGAACGATTCCCGGCTCCGTCAGGACCGTCCGCCGCACTGGTAGGCGCCCGGCGCATCCGAATCCGGATCCGCGCCCGATCCGGCAGGACGCGACCGCCGGGGCGGCAGCGGGGTGCGGAACCGGGCGCGGCGACAGGATCGGCGTCGACGCGGGACTGCCGCGCCGGCCCGTTCGGCTACGGCGCTTTGGGTGCTTCGGTGGCGAGGAGGTCGCGGATCTCCGCGAGAAGGTCGAGCTCGGTGAGCGGAGCCGCGGTCTCGGCGCCGGCGGGAGCCAGGGCGGCGCGACGGCGCTCCTGGGCCTCCTTCATGCGGTTGATCGGCATCACGAAGACGAAATACACGACGGCGGCGATCAACAGGAAGTTGATGATGGCCGAGAGCACGAGGCCGAACGCCAGGTTGCCGCCACCCGGCAGGCCGACCAGCAGCGCGGTCTTCAGGCTGTCCGCGTTGAAGATGGCACCGATCAGCGGAGTGAAGAGTCCCTCGACTATGGCGGTGACGACCGCAGTGAACGCCGCGCCGATGACGACAGCGACTGCCAGGTCGATGACGTTGCCACGCATGATGAATTCTTTGAAACCGTTGATCATTGTCGTACCTCCTAGGGGGCGGCTGGGGTCGCCGCGCTCTTGATGGTAGTGGGTGGCGCGGCCGGGCTGGAGGACTTAGTTTCGGACTTCAAAGAACTAGTCGAGTTCTTCTCAGCTGGCGTGGGTGACGGTTTCGTCTTGGCCTGCTGGGCCGATTTCGCGTCGGATCGGGCGTCGTTCTGGTAGAAACCCGACCCGGTGAAGCTCACGCCGATCGATGAGAACACCTTGCGGAGTTTGCCGCCGCAGCTGGGGCACTCGGTCAGCGTGTCATCGGTGAAGGCCTGCTGGATGTCGAAGGCGGTGTCGCACTCGGTGCAACGGTAGGAATAGGTAGGCACTGGAACTCCGGGGGTGGGACCCGGGCCGCGAGCGCGGACCGTGATCTCCGATTGTGGATGTGATGTGAGAAGGCGTGTTGTGAGAATGGTTTCGGGTTAGAACGCGATGATCCGCGTGGGGGTGACCAGACCGTCGACGGGCTGGTCGTGTACTTCGCGGGGCACCTCGTCGAGGTACTCGCCGTCGAAGACGACTGCGTAGACCGGGGGGCACTTCTCCATCGACCCGAGGGTCTTGTCGTAGTAGCCGCGGCCCCAGCCCATTCGCAGGCCGGTGCGGTCGACGGCCGCCGCCGGAACGATGATGAGGTCGACGTCGTTGATCGCGATCGGACCCAGCAACTCGCCGGCCGGTTCCGGAACGCCGGCGAGACCCTCGACCTCGGTTTCGTCTTCCCCGACGGTCCAGTCGAGCAGTCCGTCGTCACGGGAGACAGGGAACAGCACCTTGATGCCCTGGGCCTCGGCCCAGTTCACGAATGGGCGGGTGTTCGGCTCGTTGCGGGCGGACAGGTAACAGGAAATGGACCGGGCGGAGAGGTCAAGGACGGTGTTCTGCAGGTTTTCGGTGAACCCGGCCGTGGCGGCATCCCGTTCCGCAGACGTCATGTTCTGGCGGCGCTCCCGCAACTCGGCGCGGAGCGCCCGCTTTCGGTGAGCGATGTCGGAGTCCATACAAGTCATCCTAGATGCCGATAGCGTAGGGGCCATGGGTACACGTATTACGAAGGCTGTCATTCCCGCTGCCGGGCTGGGGACTCGCTTCCTGCCGGCGACCAAGGCGATGCCGAAGGAGATGCTGCCCGTCGTTGACAAGCCGGCGATCCAGTACGTGGTCGAGGAGGCCGTGGATGCGGGCCTGACCGATGTGCTGATGATCACCGGCCGCAACAAGAACGCCCTGGAGAACCACTTCGACCGGATGACCGAGCTCGAGTCGATCCTGGAGAAGAAGGGCGACCAGAGCCGGCTGGCCAAGGTCAACCACGCCACCGATCTGGCTGACATGCACTATGTGCGCCAGGGTGACCCGCTGGGCCTGGGCCATGCGGTGCTCCGCGCGAGGATGCACGTGGGAGATCAGCCGTTCGCGGTGTTGCTCGGCGACGACATCATCGACGCCCGCGACCCGTTGCTCTCCAAGATGCTCACCGAGCAGGGCAACCGCAACGCGAGCATCATCGCGTTGATGGAGGTGGACCCGTCACAGATCCACCTTTACGGTGCGGCCGCGGTCGAGCCCACCGATGACCCCGACGTGGTGCGGGTGACCGGCCTGGTCGAGAAGCCGGCCGCGGAGGATGCCCCGTCGAACCTGGCCATCATCGGCCGGTACGTGCTCCGCCCCGAGGTGTTCGACGTGCTCGAGCACACCGCGCCGGGCAAGGGCAACGAGATCCAGCTCACCGACGCCCTGCAGGAGATGGCCGAAACCCCGGAGACCACCGGCGGCGTCTACGGCGTCATCTTCCGCGGCCGCCGCTACGACACCGGCGACCGCCTCGACTACATCAAGGCCATCGTGCAGCTCGCCGTGGACCGCGACGACCTCGGCCCCGACCTCCGCCCCTGGCTGCACGACTTCGTCGCCACCCTCGACTGAACGAGGCGACTCAGGCGCGGCGCCTGAGGAGCGGCGGGCCCGGCAGGTCGGCTACATTGTGTGACACACCATCGGGCATGAGGAGACGGGCAGGCAGTGGCGATCGCGATTCCGACGCTTCACGAGGGTGAAGTGACGTTGCGCCCCGTGCGGCTGCGCGACGACAAGGCGCTCGAGCAGGCGCTGATGGAGAACCGCGGCTGGCTGCGAAAGTGGGAGGCGACAAGCCCGTACGCGCCAATGTCCTTCGACACGAGGTCCAGCATCCGAAGCCTGCTCTCGCACTCACGCAGCGGGCACGGCCTGCCGTTCCTGATCGAGTACGGTGGCGAGCTCGCCGGCCAGCTGAACGTGTCCTCGATCACCTGGGGGTCGCTGTCGTCGGCGACCATCGGCTATTGGGTGGGAGAACGGTTTGCCGGCAAGGCGATCACGCCGATCGCCGTCGCCCTGGCCACGGACTACTGCTTCGGGCAGCTCGGCCTGCACCGGATGGAGATCTGCATTCGCCCGGAGAACGCGCCGTCGCTGCGGGTGGTCGAGAAGCTCGGCTTCCGCTACGAGGGCCTGCGCCGCCGGTACATCCACATCAACGGCGACTGGCGCGACCACTACTGCTTCGCCCTCGTGGCCGAAGAGGTTCGGCAGGGCGTGCTGCGCCGCTGGCGTGAGGGCGCGGTCTCCCCGGAGGCCGCCATGGTGAGCGTGCTGGACCGGGCTGCGGCGGCGCATCCGTTGCCGATCAGCGACCGATGAATTCTGCCGATCTCGGTGACACACCCTCGGTAATCAGCCGCAGATGGCCGCTGCGCTCCTAGCGTAGACAGCATGAGTAGCGAGGTCCTGGGTGGGGGAGTGATGGTGGCGGTCGCCGCTGCCCTCTGGGTGGCCTATCTCATGCCGACCTGGGCGCGCCGGCACCAGTATGTCACCACCGAGAGAAACGCCGTTCGGCTGCAGCAGACGCTGCGCATCCTCGCGGAGACCTCGGAGGTGCCCCAGCAGGTGCGCCTCGAAGCGAACGCCCGCACCGTGGTCTCCCAGCGCAAATTGCTGGCCCAGGCCGAAGACGACGCCAGGGCAGAGGCCCGCGCCGTGGCGGGCGCCGCGACGGCCGAGCGGCGTGCGGTGGCGGATGCCGCGGCCGCCGGGCGTCGTGACACGGCGGCGCGGGCCGCAGCCAACCGTTCGGAAAGGCGAGGACCTCCCATTTCAGCAAGCCTCCTGCGCTCCCGGCGACTTCGTCGCGGTCGGGCGCTCTCCACCCTTGTCCTGCTCGTCGGTGTCGTGCTCCTGGTCAGTGGTGTACTGTCCGGCGTGGCGGGCGGCACCTGGACACTGGCTGCGGTCGGCGCGGCTGCGGCCGCGCTCGCCTTCGGATCCCTGTCGCGACTGGCCCGCACGACCCGGGACGCGTCCCGGCTCCGGGGCAGCGGCACCGGCGGCGAAAATGCGGAAGCGCCGGCGAGGGCCGGCCAGCGGTTCGAGCCGGTTCAGTTCGACGAGGTCCCGGTGGTCACCCCGACCTGGACGCCCCAGCCGCTCCCGCTTCCCCTTCACCTTGCTCCTGGCACAATCGCCCAGACAGCCATGGCGTCGGCGGATGCCGCGGCCGGACTCCGGAAGGCGGCCGCGGAGGCCGAGGTGGCCAGACGCGCCGCCCAGCTCGCGGTAGCCGTCACGCCGCTCAAGCGTGGGGTTGCCGGCCGCGAAGCCGCGCCGGCCGCCGCGCAGACAGCCGCACCGGCCGTCTCTGCCGCAGCGAACCGGTTCGCGTCGATGGGCGTGGTCGGCGAGACCGCCCCGGGAATGACCGACCTCGACGCTGTGCTGCGCCGCCGCCGCGCCGTCGGCTGACCCTCCGAACTGCCGGAGTATTCGGCCCAAGGACCGCCCGAATCGAGGCGCGACGGCCGGTCTGCTCAAACGTGGTCCTCGCGCGTGATATTCTGCATAAGCGGTAAGGGGCTATGGCGCAGTTGGTAGCGCGTCTCGTTCGCAATGAGAAGGTCAGGAGTTCGAATCTCCTTAGCTCCACCGAGCACGATGAGAAGGCCCCCGGGAAACCGGGGGCCTTCTTCGTGCCGCTAATGCGGGCTGGGCGGCATCCGTCTTCGGTCTTCACTCGCCCGGCGCCCACGGTCGAACCGGAGAATTTCGCAACACGCCGGGATTCGCGCCCGCTCAGTCGGCGCGGCGCGGGTTTCTCCGTCGTGGCCGACTGCCTCGCGGGGCGAATCGGAGGGCTGCCCCAGCCAGGCCGTAAGCCTGGCCGGGGTGGCCTCGTCCCGGGCCCCTGTATCCCCCACGGTCATTCGAGTATCGAATCTCACCACGGAACTAGTACGATCGTACAACATGTGGGGAGGTTCTGGTGGTTCGCAGTGATGCTCGCTCCGTGGAGACCCGCGAGCGCATACTCGCCGCCGCCGCGATCGAGTTCGCCGACCGCGGTTACGCCGGCACCTCGATCGCCCTCATCGCCGAGAAATCGGCCACGGGGAAGGGTCTGGTCCAGTACCATTTCAAAGCGAAATCGGACATTGCCCTGGCCATTGTGCGCTCCGCGTTCTCTCAGGCGCCGTTCGCGAATGTGCTCGGAGTCGACACCGTTCACGGGCTCGAAGCCGTGGTCACGTCGATCCGCAGCGTCGCAGGCGCGTTCCGCGACGACGTGCGGGTTCGGGCCGCCGTGCGGCTCATGCGGGAATACCACCTGATTCCCGTCGCACTGCCGATGCCCTACGTGGGGTGGATTGCGCGCATCGGCGCGCTGCTCCGGGAGGCCGAGGCTGCCGGCGAGATCCGCCCGGGGCTCGATGCCGATAGGGAGGCCTGGCACCTCGTCGGCTACTTCTCCGGCGTCCAGGAGATCTCCAATCGCCTCTCCGCGCGGGAGGACCTCCCCGAGCGGATCGAGGAAATGCTGGACCGTGCGCTCGTGACATTGGGGGCCGTAGCACCGGAACGGTACCTCTGACGACTCGACCGCGGTCGCGGCGCGCACTTCTCAGGCGGAATGGCCGGGGAGGCCCGGTTTCTGCAGGAGCCGGGTGATCCGGTTGGCTTCCTCGAGCAGCAGCTGGCCGAGCACCTGCTGCCGCTCGGGCCGGAATCTCGGCTCGATCCCGGTCAGGGAGAGCGCCCAGGTCGGCCGGTTGGCGCGGTCGAAGATCGCGGCGCCCATGCCCCAGCTGCCCTCGAAGATGAGCCCGGGGTTCACCGAGTACCCGGTCACCCTGGTTCGACTGAGGTTGGCGCGGATGGCGTGGGGCGAATGCTCCTCTCCCCACCGGGCGACGAAGGGCTCGTCCTGCACGAGCAGCTGCTCCACCTCTGCGTCGGGGAGGAATGCCAGGATGGCGATCCCGGCCGAGGCGACACCGAGCGGGAAGCGCACGCCCTCGTGCAGCACGAAGGAGCGGATCGGGAAGCTGCCCTCCTCCCGCAGGAGGCAGACGGTCTCAGCGCCGCGCCGGATGGACAGGAACGCGCTCTCCCCGGATTCCTCGGCCAGGCGCCGCAGGCTGGGCCGGGCCAGCTCCTCGATCGGATAGCGCTGGGCGGCGACAGCCCCCATCACGAAGATCTCCGGGCCGTAGTGCCAGGTGTGGCTGATCGGGTCGTGGTCGAGGATGCCTTCAGCCGCCAGCGAGCTGAGCAGGCGGTGCACGGTGGGTCTGGTCAGGCCCGAATCCCGCACGATCTCGGCCAGGGGGGTGCCGGCCGGGTTGCGCCCCACCAATCGGAGCAGCAGGGCGATGCGCCCGACGACCTGCGCGCCCTGCACGGGGCTTCCGTGGTTCTCGGTCACAATCTCTCCAATGCGTCCATAATGTGGATATCCGCGAGCCTGCTGTTCACGGAGTGGTTGATCGCAAGCATAGCGAATCGTAGGCAATTGACAGAGGTCCAATTCGCCGCCTAGCATGGCCGACAGACGACGTGTCCACAAAGTGGATACTCAGAATTGCTCGATGAGGAGAATTCCATGTCCAAGGTTTTGGGAAGCGCCGCCGACGCGCTAGTAGATGTGTTGCGCGACGGGATGGTGCTGGCCGTCGGCGGATTCGGGCTCAGCGGGATCCCCGCGGACCTGATCGACGCGGTGCAGGCGTCCGGGGTGACCGGCCTGACCATCGTCTCCAACAACATGGGCGTCGACGGCCTGGGCCTGGGTCGCCTGCTCGATGCCGGCCAGGTGCGGAAGGTGATCGCCTCCTACGTGGGCGAGAACAAGCTTTTCGCCGAGCAGCTGCTCGCCGGGAAGCTCGAGGTGGAGTTCAGCCCCCAGGGGACGCTCGCGGAGCGACTGCGGGCCGGCGGCGCCGGCATCCCCGCGTTCTACACGAAGACCGGTGTCGGCACTCTGATCGCCGAGGGAAAGCCGCTCGCCGAGTTCGACGGCGTCACCTACCTGCAGGAACGCGCGATCATCGCGGACGTCGCCTTGGTGCACGCGCATCTCGCCGACACAGAGGGCAACCTCGTCTACCGCTACACGGCCCGCAACTTCAACCCGATCGTGGCGACGGCCGGACGCATCACCGTCGCCGAAGCCGAGCACATCGTTGCGCCGGGAGACATCGACCCGAACCACGTAGTGACCCCCGGGGTCTACGTGCAGCGCCTGGTCCAGGCGACCCGGCGCAACAAGAACATCGAGCAGCGCACCGTGCGGCCCCGGCCCGTCGCCGTGCCGGCCTGACGCGGCCTGACCCGGACCGAGATTTTCGACCAAGGAGCCTGACAATGACCTGGACCAGAGACGAGATGGCTGCGATCGCGGCCGAAGAACTGAGCGACGGCGACTACGTCAACCTGGGCATCGGCATCCCGACCCTTGTCGCCAACAATCTGCCGGACGGCATCCGCGTCACGCTGCAGAGCGAGAACGGCCTGCTCGGCATGGGACCGTTCCCGTGGGAAGGGGAGGAGGACGCGGACCTGATCAACGCGGGCAAGCAGACCGTGACGGTGCTGCCGGGAGGGTCGATCTTCGACTCCGCAACCTCGTTCGGAATGATCCGCGGCGGGCACGTGAAGGTCGCCATCCTCGGTGCCATGCAGGTCTCCGGCACCGGCGACCTCGCCAACTGGACCATCCCCGGGAAGATGGTCAAGGGCATGGGCGGTGCAATGGACCTGGTCGCCGGGACACCTCGGGTCGTCGTGCTGACCGAACACGTGGCCAGGGACGGCTCCCCGAAGATCGTCGAGACCTGCACCCTGCCGCTGACCGGAGTCGCGGTGGTCGACCGGATCATCTCCGACCTGGCCGTGTTCGACGTCACCGACGCCGGCCTCGTGCTCCGCCGGCTGGCGCCCGGGGTCAGCGTTGAAGAGATCCGCAACAAGACCGAGTCGGCGTTCAGCGTCGCGATACTGGAAGTGGTGGGCGAATGAGTCTCAAGGAACAATTCGGCACGGACGTGCTCCTGACCGGCTGGGGCCACAGCCGGTTCGGCAAGCTCACCGAGGACACCCTCGAATCGCTGATCGTGCGGGTCGCCGCCGAGGCGATCGAGAACTCCGGCGTCGAGGCCGCCCAGATCGACGAGATCTACCTGGGCCAGTTCAATTCCGGCCTGGTCCCGCTGGGCTTCCCGTCATCGCTGGCGCTGCAGACCGACCCGGCGCTCGCCAATGTGCCGGCCACCCGGGTCGAGAACGCCTGCGCGTCCGGCTCGGCCGCGTTCCAGCAGGGCGTGAAGGCGATTCTCGCCGGAACCGCCCGCACGGTGCTTGTGATCGGCGCGGAGAAGATGACGGATGCGTCGCCGGAGCTGGTCGGTTCGGCCCTCCTCGGCGCGGACTACGACCTGGCCGGGCAACCGTCCACGTCGGGCTTCGCGGGGCTCTTCGCCGTCGTGGCCGGCGCCTACGAGGACCGGTACGGCGCCATCGGCGACGTGCTCGGCTCGATCGCCGCGAAGAACCACCGGAACGGGGTCGACAACCCGTTCGCCCAGTTGCGGCGTGACCTGGGTGAGGACTTCTGCCGGACCGTTTCGGACAAGAACCCGATCGTGGCCGGAACGCTTCGCCGCACCGACTGCTCCCCGGTCTCCGACGGGGCCGCGGCCCTCGTGCTCACGACGGGGACGGCCCGCTCCGCCGGCGCCGCCACCGATCCGGTGCGCCTGGCCGGCTTCGGCCACGCCAACGACTTCCTGCCGGCCGCGCGCCGCGACCCGACGGAGTTCGCGGCCACCCGGGTCTCCTTCGAACGCGCCCTGCGAATGGCGGGGGTCGGGCTCGACGACCTCGACTTCGCCGAGGTGCACGACTGCTTCACCATCGCCGAGCTGATCATGTACGAGGTGATGGGCCTGACCGCCCCAGGCGAGGGGCGCCGGGCGGTCGAGGAGGGCTGGGTCTACCGCGACGGGAGGCTGCCGGTCAACATCTCCGGCGGGCTCAAAGCCAAGGGCCACCCGGTCGGCGCGACCGGGGTCTCGCAGCATGTCGTCTCGGCCATGCAACTCACCGGCACGGCCGGCGACATGCAGCTGCCGGCGCCGCGCCGCGCGGTAGTGCAGAACATGGGCGGCGTCGGCGTCGCCAACTACGTCAGCGTGCTCGAGGCCGTCTGACCCGAGCCCGAGCGGTGTCCGCCGCCCGTGGACGCGCTCTCGAACCGGAATGGAACCCGCCGGCACGGCCGATCAGCCGACGAACGCGACCATGGTCAGCACGGTTGTGCCGTCGATATCGGCGGTCGACAGCTCGACCCGGGCCGAACCCAGTTCCGCCAGCGACGACGGATGCGTGCCGCCGCACGGAATCCGCACGGTGTGCCCGGGAAGTTCGAGCACCCAGTACCGGCGGTCGGTGAGGCGGTCACCGTCTCGGTCGATCCGTACGCTCGCCCCCGTGGCCATCCATTCGGCCAGGCTCGCGTTGACCTGGGCCTCCACCTCGGCGAGGCCGTCGACGAAGCCGTCGGTGACGAAGCCCTTGCGGCGCAGGGACTTGCCGAGCCGGTAGGTGTCGGTGGACCCGTTTTCGCCGATCAGGGACACGTCGATGGCCACGCCGTCGAAATCGGGGTGGCCGAGGCCGTCGGGCCGGGTCTCCTTCTTCCACCGCTCGGCGAGGGCGCGGTTGAGCGCGAGCGAGGCCAGGTGGCATCCGGTATGCCCCGCGGACATCTGGCGACGGTAGCCGGGATCGACGACGGCCTCGGCCTGGTCGCCCTCGGCGATGGCGGCGTCGCCGGCCAGGAGGTGCACGACGACGAACGCCCATCCTTCCGTGCTCTTGCCGACCGGGATGTCCCGGCCGAGGTGCAGCGTGGCACCGTCCGTCGCTCCGACGACGCAGTCCTGCACCGGCAGTTCGGCTCCAGCGACGCGGAGCACGGCACGGTCGGCACCCTGGTCGGGCCAGCCGGCGTCGACCGGGTGCACGCAGGTGCGCTCCAGCAGCACCGCGAGGCGACCGTCGGGCCGGCGTTCGGCGTGCAGGACTGTGGTGGAGTTCTCGGTCTCACCGGACGGGTACCCGACCAGGGTGTCCTCGAGGGGCAGCGTCACGATCGGATCCTTTCGAACGGGCCGCCGCGCGCGGACGGGCGCGGGGCGGACACAGCAAAAGTGCCGCCGCGTACACACGTGGCGGCACCCTCGGTAATGGTGGAGGAGGCGCTAGGCCTTGCGGGCCTTTTCAGCCGTTTCGTTGGACTTGGCGTGCTTGTCGGCACGCTTTTCCTTCAAGGACTTTCCGGCAACCTTCTTGGTCGCGTCTTTTTTGGGCGATTTGTCAGCCATGTGTACTCCTTCGATCCGAGCCCCAGCGGCACCGTGACTTCGACCCTACGCGGATTCGCGGGAATCGGCATCTTCCGGCTCCGCCCTGTGCAACAGTGCTTCTCCGTCGTAGTCTGTCTGCAGCGAGCCGCCGACCCGCGGCGGGCGATCCTGAGCGGCACACCCTGACCGACACAGATTGGGAGATCATGAACGAGAAGACCACCTACCGAGCAATCTTCTACGGCGCCAACCCGATCGCGGCCGGCACGGAGCGGGAGTTGGAATACGTCGACGGCGGCTACCAGCAGACCGTCACTCTCGAGGTGACCGAGGACGGTGCCACCGTTCGCCGCGTATTCAAAATCGGGCATGTGACCGAAGAGCCGATCTCCTACCGCTACGTCGAAGACCTGCACGACACCGAGGGAGAAGCGGACGTACCCAACTAGGGCGTGCCCGACTAGGCCGTTCCCGACTAGTTAGATCCGCTTGCCCGGACTGCGGCTGAGCCGCACAGGCAGTGCCATCAGCGGGCCGACGAACCGACGCTGCAGGCGCCGGGCCGGGCCCCAGACGAACTGAACGACGTATTGGGAGAGGATGGCACCCGCAGCCAGGGCGACCGCGACCGCGCCGGCCGTCAGCAGGCTGAGCAGCCCGTTGATGTCGCCGTCGGAGAGCTGCAACAGCCCGCGGAACAGGATCAGGCCTGGCACGAGCGGCACGAGCGAGGTGACGACGATGACCAGTGGGGGAGTGCGCACGATCCGGGCGGCGACCGCCGCGGCCAGGCCGACGCCGATGGCACTGGCACCGGACGACCAGACCAGACCGAACCCGGCGGAGGCGGCCGCCAGGTAGAGGAACTCGGCAACGGCGCCGAGCGCGCAGACCACCCAGAACGCGCGCCAGGGAACCTGCACGGCCAGGCCGAAACCGATCACGATGACCATGGATGCCAGCAGCAGCACCGGCAGGTCGGCCAGGGTCGGCGTCAGGTTGGCGTCCACTCTCAGCTGGAGTCCGAACCGCGCGAGCAGCAGCGACGCGCCGGCGACGCCGGTGACCAGCCCCCCGGTGATCAGGAGCGCCTCCATCAGCCGCGCCGTGCCGGTCAGGTAGAACCCGGAGAGGGTGTCGTGCACCGCGCCGAAGGTGGTCACCCCGGCGAGGAGCATGATGATGGTCGCGATGACGACGAGGGACGGGTTCGCCGTCGGGTCGATCAACGCCACGATCGCGGCCACGATCGGGCCGATCGCGCCGCCGACGACGTTCTGGTAGAACAGCGGAGCCTGGCGCCGGTCGAGGGCGGTCGTGATCATGTCGATGAAGAAGGTGGCCACGAACGCCGCCGCGAGCACGATCGGCCCGCCGCCGATGAGCACGGCGGCCCCGGCGCCGACGAGGCTCCAGCCCAGTCGCCGGTAGAGGGCCGGGACCTGCGGCTTGGAACTGACGATGGTGGCGAGGGCCTTGCGGGCGTCCGAGACCTCCATCGGCTGGTCGAGCAGGTCCACGATCAACTCGGAGGTGGCGGTGAGCTTGCCGTAGTTGAGAGATCGGTACTTCACATTGCGGCTGCGGGTGATCGACTCGTGGGTTCCCGGGTCTTCGTGTGTGAGCGAGATGATCGTGTGGGTGATGTTGGCCTCGGTGCCCTTCAGCCCGTAGGCGCGGGTGATGGCCTCCATCGCGGCCGTCGCGTCCTCCGCGCCGGCGCCGGCGGCGAAGATGACCTCGGCCAGGCGCATCGTGAGGTCGAGAACCGAACGGGTGTAGGCGGCGTTGTCGAAGACGCCGATGCTGGTGGTCGGATCAGACATCGATCGGCCCCAGCCAGGCCGCCGCGACCGTGGAGTGTGCGGATTCGGCGTCGGACGGGTGGAACAGACCGGCAAGCACATCCCGGTAGAGCCGCCCGAGCTCGCTGCCCGCGTAGTAGCTGCTGCCGCCGGTCACGCGAATGGCCTGGTCGACGGTCAGCCTTGCGGTCTCGGTGGCACGGTGCTTGAGCCCGGAGAGCAGGGCGAACCACTGTGGGCCGTGGTCGACGAGGGTGTCGACATCGGCGGCGAGCGCGTCGATCTGCGGATAGATGCCGTCCATCAGGATCGCGGCCTCCGCGACGCGCCAGCGGATGTCCGGATCCTGGGCGAGGGTGCGCCCGTCATGTCGCAGGGAGGTGCGTCGCTCGGCCGCTTCGACGGCGAGTTCGACGGCGCGGCGGCCGATGCCGCTGTACACGGCGGCGAGGAGGATCTCGAAGTTGGCGAAGATCGCGAAGATCAGCCGGTCGCGGCTGGGCCCGGGATCGAGCCGGCGGAACACCCGGTCGGGCCGGGCGAGGGCGCCGTCGAGCACGGTGGTCTGGCTCTGGCTGGCGCGCATGCCGAGCGTGTCCCAGTCGTCCTTGCGGCTGATGCCGGGATCGCTGCGGTCGAGGAAGGCCCACACGATCTTCGGTGCGTCCGGGAAGGTCGTGTCCAGCCCCATGGTGCCGAGCCTGGTCCAGGCAGGGGAGAGGGTGGTGAAGATCTTGGTGCCGGTGAACCGGTAGCCGCCGCCTGGCTGCGGGCGGGCATCCGTGATCGAACCGGTCAGGACCAGGTCGTTACCTGGCTCGCTCACGCCGAAACCGAAGATCTCCCCGGTGCCGGCCTCGTGCAGGAGGAACGAGAGTGACGTGTCGCCGTGGTCGTGCAGGGTGCGGGCGACCCCCGTCCAGACCAGGTGCATGTTGACGGCGAGGGCCGTCGCCGGGGCGTGGGCCGCGAGGCGAACCTGGTCGCGGGCGACGTCGCGGAGGCTCCGGCCGAGGCCGCCGAACTCGATCGGAACGAGGGCGCGGAGGTAGCCGCAGGCGGCGAGCTCGGCGAGGTCCTCCGTGGGGAAGGTGTTGGCCTGGTCGTGGCCGGGGGCCCGGGAACGGATTCGTTCGAGGAGGTCGTCGCCGAGCGGGGAGAGGCTGTCGGACGTCGTCACAGACTCCAGCCTAGGCAGCCTTGCGCTTCCTCGTCGACAGCCAGACGATCAGCAGCACGATCGCGGCGACCGCGCCGAGCGCGAGCAGCCACGGCAGGACGAAGCCGATTCCGATCAGGGCGCCGCCCAGAGCCGCGACGAGGGCGTTCCAGCCGGCGACGATTCCGGTCCAGAAGCTGTCGGGGGAACCGGGAGCGACCGTGCCCGTGGAGTAGAGGTCGAGGCTGATGGTCGAAAAATCAACCTGATCGGAGAGGTAATCACGCTGGGACTGGAGCCCCTCGAGCTCGCTCTGCCTGGCGGACAGGGCGCTTTCGATGGCGATCAGGTCGGTGGTGTTGGTGGCCTGCTGCATCAGGGTGAGCAGCCGGTCGACCGAGGTCTTCAGCGACGTGATGCGGGCGTCGAGGTCGGTGGTCTGCTGGGTGATATCCGATGCGTTGAGTGAGACGAAATTGACGGTGCCGAGCTTCTTCAGCTCGGCGAGCGTGCGATCGAGCTCGTCAGAGGGGATGCGCAGGGTCAGGTTGGCACTCGCCGGCTGGTTCGGGGTGGCCGGATTCTCGGTGCGGCTGTCGATGCGTCCGCCCGCCTGTTCGGTGATCATCACGGCATCCTGGGCGGACTTGATCGGGTCGTCAACGGTGATCGACACCGACCCGGTCGTGATCACGTCGCGGTTGGAGGACTTGATCTCACCCGTTGTGCCTCCCTTGGCGGCTGAGTCGGGCGAGACGGGTTGGGGGGCTCCGACGACGCCGCCGGACGAGTCGGAACTGGACGAGCCCGACCCCGATGTCGACGCACCCTGCGCGGTGCAACCGGCCAGCAGCAGAACGGCGACAGCCAATGCGACAACGGATATGCGCTTCATGGCCCCACTTTAGGGTCAGGGTTGATGCCACTGTCTGAATGCTCTCTGGGAGTCGAATCACAATCGGATCTCGGTCCCCTGAACGGACACGGCCCGGGCGGGGATACTGGAACCATGACGTGGTGGACGGCTCTGATCGAACGGCTTCGCCGGCGACGCCCACCGCTCCTGCACATCGCCACAGACGAGGGCAGTGGGCCGGTCGTGATCCTGGTCCACGGCATCGCGTCGTCGTCGGTGACCTTCCGGGAGGTCGTGCCCCTGCTCGTCCCCGGGCATCGGGTGATCGCCGTCGACATCCTCGGTTTCGGTGAGTCACCGGCCCCCGAGGGCTGCGAATACCGGCTCGAAGACCACGTCGAAGCGCTCGACGCGACGATCCGGTCCCTGAACCTGCGGGAGCCGATCATCCTCGTCGGGCACTCGCTCGGCAGCCTGATCGTGGCCCGGTACGCGTCGCTGCCGCGAACGCGGATGTCCCGGCGCAGCCAGGTCTCCCGGGTGGTGCTGGTCGGGCCGCCGGTCTACCTCTCGCCCTCCGACATCGGCGACCGCTGGGTGCGGGCGCGGGTGAGCGCCTACCTGCGTGCCTACGATTTTCTGCGTCTGAACAAGGACTTCACGATCAGCAACGCGGCCATCATCTCCCGGCTGCTGCCGAAGGGGATCTTCGAGATCTCCGAGCGCAACTGGACCCCGTTCGTGAAGTCCCTCGAGCACTGCATCGAGTCCCAGACAGTGGTCAGTGACATCGCCAGCCTCGCGGTGCCGGTCGACGTGGTCTACGGCACCCTCGACGCCTTCATCGCACTGGGCAGCATGACGGTGATCGAACGGATGCGCCACGTCACCATGCATCGGGTCGAGGCCAACGACCACCTGATCCGGCCGAGGCTGGCGAAGGCGCTCGTGGCAGTGATCGACGCGGATGGCGCGGTCGAGACAATGGCGTCGCCGGTGACGGAACCGGCCGGTGAACCGAGCGGAGAGCCGGCCGCAGACCGATGACCCGTCGGCGGGCGTGCGGTGGCTAGGCTGGACGTATGGACACTCGAACCCTCGGCAAGACCGGCCGCACCGTTTCCGTGATCGGCCTCGGCACCTGGCAGCTCGGCGCGGACTGGGGTGACGTGTCGGAGGCCGAGGCGACGACCGTGCTCGCGGCATCCGTTGACGCCGGAGTCACCTTCTTCGACACCGCCGACGTCTACGGCGACGGCCGGAGCGAGCAGATCATCGGCCGGTTCCTCGCCGGCAGCCCGGCTGGCGCCGGCATCACCGTGGCGACGAAGATGGGCCGCCGGGTCGACCAGCTCGCGGAGAACTACGTGCTCGCGAATTTCCGGGCTTGGACCGACCGGTCGCGCGCCAACCTCGGCATGGACACCCTGCACCTCGTGCAGCTGCACTGCCCGCCGAGCGCCGTGGTCGAGTCGAATGAGGTCTACGACGCGCTCGACACCCTCGTGGCCGAGGGCGCGATCGCCAGCTACGGCGTCAGCGTGGAGACCTGCGACCAGGCCCTCGCCGCCATCAGTCGGCCCGGCCTGGCCACCGTGCAGATCATCCTCAACGCATTCAGGCTCAAGCCGCTCGAAGAGGTCGTGCCGTCCGCGCGCGCCGCGGGTGTCGGAATCATCGCCCGGGTTCCGTTGGCGAGCGGCCTGCTGACCGGCAAGTACACCCGCGACACGGCCTTCGCGACGAACGACCACCGCAATTACAACCGTGACGGCAGTGCCTTCGACGTGGGCGAGACCTTTTCCGGGGTCGACTATGAAACCGGCCTCAAGGCCGCGGCGGAGTTCGCGGCGATCGTGCCCGACGGCCTCACTCCGGCGCAGGCTGCGCTGGCCTGGGTCGCGCAGATCGACGGCGTGAGCTCGGTCATCCCCGGCGCCCGGTCGGTGGCCCAGGCCGAGGCCAACGCTGCGGCAGGCTCCATCCCGCAGCTCAGCCTCGAGTTCAATGAAGGCGTGCAGGACATCTACGACCGGATGCTGCGCGACCAGATCCACCCGCGCTGGTAGCGGATCCGTCACTGGTCGGGACCTCGGCCCTGCCGTCGAGTCTGCCCTGCCGGTGGCCCGAGGCTGTCGCCGGCGATTGAGCCTGGCCCAGGCGATTGAGCCTGGCCCAGGCGATTGAGCCTGGCCCAGGCGATTGAGCCTGTCGAAATCCGAGGCCATACTGGTGCGCAACAACGGGTGCAACAGGTCCCCGAGGAGGCCGCCATGGGTGACGACTACAGCTTCCACACCGAGTGGCGGATCGCCGGAACGACGGCCGAAGTGGCCAGGGTTCTGGGCGACGCGCGGAGTCTCCCCGTCTGGTGGCCCTCGGTCTACCTGTCGGCGCGCATCCTGGCCCCGGGTGCGGCGGATGGCCGTGGCGCGGTCACCGACCTGCACACCAAAGGCTGGCTCCCGTACACGCTCCGGTGGACCGTGACGGTGAGCGAGCCGGTCACCGAGGCCGGCTTCGCGGTGACGGCGACCGGCGACCTGATCGGCACCGGCCGTTGGAGCTTCGCCCAGGACGGCCCGGAGGTCGAGATCGGCTATGACTGGCAGGTCAGCGCGGCCAAGCCGCTGCTCCGTCGGCTGACGTGGCTGCTGCGGCCCGCGTTCTCGGCCAACCACCGGTGGGCGATGAGGCGTGGCGAGGAAAGTCTCAGGCTGGAACTACGCCGGCGCCGAGCGGCGACAGCCCAGGACGCGAAGCGAATCCCCCAGCCGCCGGGCCCCACCTTCCGCCGCCGCACGGTGTGATCCACCGGCCACCCGGTTCACGCCGCGGCCCTGCGGCGGTCGAGCTTGTCGAGACCCCCGTGTCATGATTCGGCGAGGTCGCCGACGGTACTGGCGGCGGTCCCGTGTACCGGTCAGTGCGTGTCCTGGTCCAGGGCCGCCGTGCCCGGGTCGAGCTGCCGGTGGGTCTTGCCGGGGAGGGCGATGAGCGTTTGCGCCGGGTCGACCGAGACCGGTGGTTTCAGCCAGTACTGGTCGCCGTCGCGGAGGATGACCCAACCCTTGTTGTGGAGGAGCAGGTGGTGGGGGTGGCAGAGGCAGACTCCGTCGGCGAGGTCGGTGAGCCCGTGTTCGAGGAGCCATTTCTTGACGTGGTGGGCTTCGGTCCAGGATGGTGGCCGGTCGCAGTCGGGCCAGACGCAGCCGCCGTCGCGGGTGCCCATGGCGGTGCGTTGGGCGGGGGTGAAGAGGCGTTGCTCTCTCCCGACGTCGAGGGGTTGGCCGGTGTTGTCGAAGAGGATTCCGATGTAGCCGGTGTCGCAGAGTTGTCGTTCGACGGTGGCGAGGGAGATCGGGGCGGGGCTGCCCTCGATGGAGCCATGCCCGTTCGCCAGGACCACGGCCGTCCCGGGCTGATCTGGCTGGCCGGGCTCGCTGGGATGGCCGGGCTGGCCGGACAGGTCGGGGCGGCTGGGTTGGCCGGACAGGTCGGGTTGGCTGAGTTGGCTGGGTTGGCCGGGTTGGCTGGCTTGGCCGGGTTGAGTGGAGGTGGTGTGGGGTGTTGATGGTGTTGAAGGGAATGCACCGGCAGCGTCGGCTGCGTCGGGTGCGCTGCCGCTCCCGATGCCGGTGTTGGTGCGGGTGGTGTTGGTGAGGTCTTTTTGGGTGACGATGATGCGTACGGCGGGGCGGCGGCCGCCGAGCATCTGGCCGGGGTCTGCTTCGCCGGCGATTTTGAGTAGTTGCACGAAGGAGTCCGCGGCGATCTGCGCGGTGCTGCGCGGGTCGTCCTGGATGGCCTTGGCCCAGGCGGTGCGCTTCGGGTCCACGAAGCGCACCCCGCCGCGTCTCGGGCTGGTGATGGAGTCGTAGGTGGAGAGCACGAACTCGCCGTCTTCGGGGCGAAGAGGCCGTGCAGGCGGACCTTGCCGTCGGGGAGGCGGTAGACCTTGAGGAACCGGTCGTCGTAGGCCTGTTTCTCGCGGGCGGCGATGCCGGCCTGGTCGAGGTCGTCGCGCATCCGTCGGGCCCGGGTGAAGCACTGGTCCGCGTTGAGCGTCGCGGACTCCGCCAGCAGCTGGGTGAGGGCGGTGGCGAGTTTGTCGGCGGTGACGGCGGTGTCGATGTCACCCAGGCCCTTGCGGATGGATTCGGCGGCGTCGACGGAGAGAGTTCCCGCGGTCACGGCCCGGGCGATCGGCGCCTGCCACGACCCGGCTCTGCCGCTCTCGGGAGTGGAATCGGTGGGGCCGCCAGTGCCGCCCGTGCCGTCGAGGCCGCCCGAGTCGCCGCCAAAGCCCGTCCCGTCGACAGCAGTCCCGTCGGCGTCGGTCCCTTCGACACCGGTCCCAGCGACACCGGTCCCGTCGGCACCGGCCGCCTCGAGCGCCTCTGCGGCCTGCCGGTCGGCGGCCTCCGCCCGGGCGAGCATCGTGCCCACCGCGACGAGCTTGAACGCTTCGTTCTTGCTCGAGCCGGTGACCTTCTGGATCATCGCCTCCGGGGAGAGGAAACCCTGCTGCGCGGCCAGGCCGGAGTGGCCCAGCTCCGGGCGGGAGCGGTCGGCGATGGTCGCGGCCATCCACGCCGCGTACATCTCGAGCAGGCGGCGGGCCTCCGCGATCTGGGACTGACCGGTCAGCACCGCCGCATCAGGAAGGGCCGCCAGGTCAGCGCTGGAGCAACCCAGGCGGGCGACGGCATCCGCCGCCTCTCTGAGCTGCTCTGCTGGGTTAATGCCACGAAGATACCAAAACACGAACACAAATATGAGCGTTTGTCACGTCTTGTGGATATCTCATTCGAAGATTCATTCCCGGGTCTCGACAGCCTCACCCAGCGCGGCCCTGGCTGCGAGTAACAGGTCTGCCGCCTTCTCTCCGATGACGATCGTAGGAGCATTCGTGTGGCCGCGGATGATCATCGGCATGATCGATGCATCGGCAACCCGGAGCCCGTCGACTCCGCGCACACGCAACTCCGGGTCGACGACCGAGTCGGGGTCGGAGCCCATCCGCGCGGTGCCGACCGGGTGGTAGAGGGTGTGCGCATGGTCGGTGACCGCCCGGGCCAGGCGCTCGGCGCTGCTCATGGCAGCGCTGTCGGGCGGCATGATCAACCGGCCGGTGGTGTCTCCCCGCATCGCCGGGGTCTGGAGGAGCCGTTCGCACCAGGCCAGTCCGGCGAGCAGGGTGGCGAGGTCCGCCCCGTCGGGGTCGCTCAGATACCGAGGATCGACGATCGCCTTGGCGAACGGGTCCGGTGAGGCCAGGCTGACCATCCCGGTGCTGCGGGGCTGCAGCAGGATCGCCCCGACCGTCAGCCCGTGCTCAGGCGTGGGCACCAGACCCTCCCCGACGTAGGCGACCGGCGCGAAGATGATCTCGATGTCCGCGAGGTCCAGCTCGGGGTTCGTACGGATGAACCCGTAGGCTTCGGCGACGTTCGAGGTGAGCATACCGCGTCGGCGGAGCAGATAGTCGGCGATCTGGCGGGGTTTCTGCGCGTCGAACAGAGTGTCGCCGGCAGTTTCGGCGACGAGTCCGGAAAGCAGGTGGTCGCGGAGGTTCGCGCCGACCTCCGGCGAGTGGGCCACGACCGGGATGCCGTGCCGTCGCAGTTCGCCGGAGTCGCCGATGCCCGACAGCATCAGCAACTGCGGGGTGTTCACGGCGCCGCCGCACAGGATCGTCTCCCGCCGCGCGACCACCCGGTGCCGGCTGCCGCCCTGCAGGTATTCGACCCCGCTGGCACGACGGCCCTCGAACAGAACCCGGGAGGCCTGGGCGCCGGTGCGCACGGTGAGGTTGCGTCGTCGCCTGGCCGGCTTCAGATAGGCGTCCGCCGTGCTGACCCGTGCGCCCCGATGCTGGGTGACCATGGTCTGGCTGAAACCCTCCGGCTGGGCGGCGTTCGGAGACTCGACTCTCAGGCCGAGCTCGGACACCGCGGCCAGGAAAGCCTTCGTGTGGCGGCTGGGACTCCTCTGGGGTTCGACGCTGACCGCTCCGTCACGGCCGTGCGAGGCATCCGTGCTTCCGGCGACGCGTTCGACCCGGCGGAAATAGGGCAGCAGCGCCGCCCAGGACCACTCCGGTCCGGCCTGGTCGGCCCAGCTGTCGTAGTCGGCTGCGAACCCTCGCACCCACATCATGGCGTTCATCGAGGAGGAACCGCCGAGCACCTTCCCGCGCGGCCAGTAGACGCTGCGCCCGCCGAGGGGAGCCTGCGGGGTGGTGTCGTAGTTCCAGTCCAGGCCGGAACGGAACAGCTGCGCGAACGCCGCCGGAATGTGGATCTCCGTCTTCGTGTCGGCCGGCCCTGCTTCGAGGAGCAGCACCGAGCAGTCCGGGTCGGCGCTCAGCCGGGCCGCGAGGGCGGAGCCGGCCGACCCTGCCCCCACGATGACGTAGTCGAAGGTCTCCGTAGTGCCCGGCACCGGCCCGCTCATCGCGTTGCCGCCGCAACCCGCAGCGCCTCGGCGGCGCGCAGGTCCTTCCGCAGGATCTTGCCCGACGTCGACTTGGGGATGCGGTCGACGAATTCCACTCGGCGCACCTTCTTGTGCGGGGCAACCTGCCCGGCCACGAACGCGATCACCTCCGCGTCGGTGAGCTCGGCGCCCGGCTGCAGCACGACGAACGCCTTCGGCACCTCTTCGCCGTGTTCGTCCGGAACGCCGATGACGGCCGCGTCGTAGATCGACGGATGCCCGAGCAGCAGCGCCTCCAGCTCGGCCGGCGCCACCTGGTAGCCCTTGTATTTGATCAGCTCCTTGAGCCGGTCGACGATCGTGACGTAGCCCTCCGAGCTGACCGTGGCGATGTCGCCGGTGTGCAGGAACCCGTCCGCGTCGAGCGTCTCGCTGGTGGCCTCGTCGTTGCCGAGGTAGCCGAGCATGATGTTCGGGCCTCGGCAGAGCAGCTCGCCGGGCTCGCTCGTGCCCTCGGCCGGCTGGTGGATCTCTTCCCCGGTGGCCGGGTCGATCAGCTTGCACTCGATGTTCGGCAGCGTCAGTCCCACCGAATCGAGCGGGATGTCGTCGCGATCGAGAGGGATGGCGTGCGAGACCGGGCTCATCTCGCTCATCCCGTAGCCCTGCCGCACCCGGCAGTCCAGCCTGGCGGCCACGGCGGCGCCGAGCGTGTGGTTGAGCGAGGCGGCGCCGGAGAAAATGGTGTGCACGCTGGTCAGGTCGTAGTCGTCGACGAGCGGATGCTTCGCCAGGGCCACCGCGATCGGCGGCGCGATGAAAACATAGGTGGCCGAGTAGTCCTGGATGAAGCGCAGGAAGTCGGTCAGGTCGAAGCGGGGCATGGTCACCAGTCCGGCCCGGCCGGCGAGGGCGATGTTCAGCAGCACCGTCATCCCATAGATGTGGAAGAACGGCAGCACGGCCAGCACCCGGTCGTCGGGCTTCGCGCCGAGCAGCGGCAGGGACTGGGCGACGTTCGCGACCAGGTTCCGGTGCGTGAGCATGACGCCCTTGGGGTGCCCGGTCGTGCCGGAGGAGAACGGCAGCACGGCCAGGTGCGTGGCCGGGTCGATGCTCACCGTGGGGGCAGGATATCCCGCGGCCAGGAGGTCCCGGAGGGACGCGTGCCCGGGGGAGCCGTCGAGCACGATGATCTGGTCGGCGCCGAGACCGGCCAGGCGGGCGGCCTGCAGTGCCTGATCGAGCAGCGGCGACACCGTGAACAGCAGCCGCGCCCCCGAGCCGCGCAACTGGCCGGCGATCTCCTCCGCGGTGTACAGCGCATTGACCGTCGTCGCGGTGGCTCCGGCCCGCAGGATGCCGTGGAACACCGCGGCGAAGGCCGGCACGTTGGGCGAGTGCAGTGCCACGACCTCGCCGGGGGCGATCCCGCGGGCGGCGATCGCCCCCGCGATCGCGCCGATCTGGCCGATCAGAGCCCGGTAGCTGGTCTCCGCCCCGGACGGCCCGTCGATCAGGGCGACCCGGTCGAGGTCGTGTTCGGCGATCCCGCCGAACAGGTAGTCGTAGACGCTGAGGTCGGGGATGACGACGTCGGGAAGAGGACTGGTGAATACCACGGCGAACTCCAGTGTTCGGGGAAAGTGCTGTTCGGGGAAAGAATACTGCGCGGCGCGGCCCGGAGGTGCTCGCCCGGGCCGATGCTCAGGCGCGGAAGGCCGCTGCGAAGACCCGGGGCATCCGCAGCCCGGACGGCCGGGCGGCGAAACCGGCGAGCAGGCGCCCGGTGGAGGCGGCGCTGCGTGCCGAGACGAACCACGGCGGTTTCGGGAAGAGCGCGAACTCGCCGTGGGCGACCGACCGGGGGAACGGGCGGAACGGCCCGGTGACGACCGTGCGTTCCGGCGCGTCGATCAGCAGAGCGTTGTGCACGACGCCGATTCCGCTCTGCACGTCGCCCAGGGTGTGCCCGGGGTAGGCACCCCAGGGAGCCGCGGCGGTCAGGAACCCGAGGCCGGTCCAGGTGTTGATCGCGATGGTGCCGTAGCGCAGCCGGGCGAGCGCGTCCCGGAATGCGTGGCCGAGCCCCCGGATCGTGCGCGGCTCCGCGATGACATTCGCGCCGAGGGTGCCGAGGAAATCCCGGTTGACGGTCTCTATGGCGGCGTCGAGGAAGGATGCCCCGGTGCCGGGCAGCTCGATCACGCCGAGCACGGGCGAGAACGTCTCGGTCGTCCTGATCGGCTCCGGGTCGTCACCGTCGCCGACAACGACGAGGAGCCGGCCGCCGTCGCCGAGGCGCTCGGCGACAGGATAAGCGGCGGCGGCCGCCGCCACCCTCCCGTCGCTGCCCGGGTACCAGGCCGGGCGGGCCGGGGCGCGGCCGATCGCGCCCCGCAGCTCGGCCAGGAACGCGTCCTTCTGCGGCCAGTCCCGACTGAGCACGACCACCTGCCCGGCGATGCAGTTGTAGCCGCCGTTGTGCAGCCGTTGCGTCGCCACATGCTCGGCCTGGTAGCGCAGGTCGCGGCGGGTCCAGCGGCCGGGCAGCAGGATGATCGGGGCCACTCCGCCCAGTTCGCTGGTGATCGGCTTGGCCAGCACGGGGGATCCGGCGGCCTTGCGAGCGGCGCCGCCCGCGCCCCGGCCGAAGACGACAGTGTCGTGGGTGGCCGCACTGCCCGTGATGTGAACGTGTGAGATGCCGGCGTGGTGGGCCAGGTAGCCGCCGACGTCGCCGTCGCCCGTCACGATGCGCAGCGCGCCGTGCCGCACCAGTGGGGCGAGCGCGGCCTGGTAGACCGGCAGCATCCGGTCCAGCACCGGGTTCAGCTTGAGCAGCACGACCCGGTTGTTCGCGATGATTTCGTAGAGCACGTCGAGCGGCGGGATCGAGGTGATGTTGCCGGCGCCGAGCACGAGGCCCACGCCCCGCGTCTGCGCGGGATGGAGCTCGGCCAGCCCGGCCTGCGCCCTGACCGTGTCGGCGGTGACGCCGGGCGGCATCCACACCTCTGCCCGGAAACCGTGCAGCAGGACCGACTCGTGGGCGCTGTGCGGCAGTACCTGCACCGTCACCCGGTCGCCGGGGGCGGTGCCGAAGCGGGACCCGGCCAGCGGGCTCTCGCCCCGGCTGATCCGGGCCACGCTGCCGGCCAGCGTCGATGTCGCGGTCAGCACCGGGTACGGGCCGGAGATCCATTCCTCGCCGACCAGGGACGATGCGGCGTCGAGGCCCTTGATCTCGCTGGCGGTGCGCACCCAGTTCTCGGCCTGCTCCGCGACGGCGGAATGCACGGCGCGCAGAAGGCCGACGCGCTCGGGCAGCGGGGTCCGGGCCCAGCGCTGCTCGCCGGTGGCGAGTTCGGCGATCAGGGCGTCGAGTGCGGCGTGCCCGGCCGCGGTTTCCGGGGCGAGGCCGGTGCCGGCGGTCGAGGCGCTGGTTCGGTCGGATGCCGGTTCGGTGACGGTCATCAATCTCCTGTGATCGTTGACGGGTGCGCGCCGCCTGTTCGAGTGCACAACGCGGCGCCGTGATAGTGCTCCACTCTGTCGCCGCATCCCGGCTCGCGCCATGGGCGGTCGCCGTCAGATCTGACGCCATTATTGTGCGGTCGCACAAACGGATTGCCCCGAGGCGCCGTAGCATGGCGTCATGGCGGATCAACGGGGAACCCTGGCACGCGGCGACGGCGATGGCACGACCGGTGTGGGCGCCACCCCGGCGGGCACCACCAGGGGGATCGCGATCGAACTCTTCACCGGCTTGATCGACTCCGCCGACGTGCTGACGGATGCCGTGTGCGCCCAGATCGTCGCCGGGGAGCAGGCCTACGGGGCCAGGAGCCTGCTGCCCTACGAGGTGCTGCACGGGATCGTCGGCGAGAACATCGCCGCCCTGGCGCGGGCGCTCGTTGGCGGCACCGCGACCCTCGACGCACCGCGGCGGGCCGGGCAGGTCAAGGCGGAACACGGCATCCCGATGGCCAGCCTGCTGCACGCCTATCGCCTGGCGGGACTCCAGATCTGGGAGGTGCTGGTCACCCGCTCGGTCGCCAGCCAGAGTTTCGAGGCGCTGCTGCTCGTCTCCGGCGAGGTCTGGGGCATGATCGACACCTTCTCGAACGCCGCCGCCGAGGCGTACCGGGCGGTCGTCGACGCGCAGGACCGCCGCAACCAGCAGGCGAGGAGCCTGCTGCTGCTCAGCGTGCTCGACGGCAGCGCCACCGCGGTCGACGCCGGACGTGCCCTGCGGGCGCTCGGGCTTCCCGAGCACAGCACATTCCTGCTCGTCGCCGCCGAGCTGAGCGCCACGGGGGCGGATTCGCTGCCGGGGCTATCCCAGACGCTGCGCGCCGCCGGGATCGCCTCCGCCTGGACCACCCTGCAGGGCGATCAGATCGGCCTGCTGGGCCTCGCCACGGCGGGCGGCACGGCCATCGTCCAGGCGACCCTCGCGTCGGCGGCGACGACCCGGGTCGGGGTCAGCCGGCCCTTCACCGCCGTCGGCAAGGCACCGGATGCGCTCCGTCAGGCACGGTTGGCGGTCGGTTGTGTCAGGCCGGGGGATGCCGGGGCGCACTCCTACGGTACCGCGCCGCTCGACCTGCTGCTGGTCGCGCAGCCGGGCTACGCCGCCGAGCTGCAGGAGACGGTGCTCGGCGGTCTCCTTGCGGCGCCGGACCGTGACGTGCTGCTCCAGACCCTCGAGGAATGGTTCGCCGCCGACGGGTCGACGGCGGTGACGGGCCGCCGCCTGCACTGCCATCGCAACACCGTTTTGTACCGGCTGGCCCGGATCACGGAGCTCACCGGGCGGATGCCGTCGCGCCCGGCCGAAGCCGCCGAACTTCACGCGGCGCTACGAGCCACCCGGCTGGCCGGGCGCTGAGGCGCCGATCAGTCCAGGTCGGTCAGTCCAGGCCGGTCAACCCAGGTCGGTCAGTCCAGGTCGTCAGGGTCCTTGCCGGTGCGCTCGCCGGAGTCGAGGGCGCCGATCGCGGCCAGGTCCGCCTCGTCGAGGGCGAAGTCGAACACATCGAAGTTCTCACGGATTCGCACCGGGGTCACCGACTTCGGGATCACCACGTTGCCGAGTTGGAGGTGCCAGCGGATGACCACCTGGGCGGCAGACTTGCCGTGCCGTGCCCCGATCCGGTCCAGGGTCGCATTCCCGATCGCACGGCCGCGGGCCAGCGGCGACCACGCCTCGGTCAGGATGCCGTGGGCCGCGTCGTACTCGCGCAGGGCGGCCTGCTGCAGCCAGGGGTGCAGCTCGACCTGGTTGATCACCGGGGCCAGGGCGCTCTCCGCGAGCAGCCGGTCCAGGTGGTGGGTGTGGAAGTTGGACACCCCGATCGAGCGGGCCCGTCCCTCCGCGCGCAGGACCTCGAGGGCGCGCCAGGTCGCGAGGTAACGGTCCTGGCGTGGTGCGGGCCAGTGGATCAGGTACAGGTCGACATAGTCCAGGCCGAGCTTGCCGAGACTCTCGTCGAAGGCGCGCCGGGTCTCGTCGAAGCCGTGGCGGTCGTTCCACACCTTCGTAGTCACGAACACCTCGTCCCTGGGCAGACCCGACCGCGCGATGCCCTGGCCGACACCCGACTCGTTGTCGTAGAGCGCGGCCGTGTCGATGTGACGGTAGCCGGCCTCGAGCGCGACCTGTACAGTGTCGGCGGCCGTGGCATCCGGAACCTTGTACACACCCAGGCCGAGCTGCGGGATGCTGTGTCCGTCGGTGAGCCGAAGCGAGGGGGAAAGGGTCATCTCCCCATTAAACCGTCCTCGGGACTTGCTCGCCGAACTGGGCGGAAGGGGGTTTCATGCTGCGGGGAGCAACGGATGCTAGGAGACCTGCACCTGGATGGGGGCAGTGTCGGGGATCGGGCTGGCGTCGCGGCCGCGCAGGTCGGGGTGCCAGCGCCGGCCGATCGCGGGGATCAGCGTGCCGAGCGCCGCGAAGCCGGCCGCGACCATGATCGCCGCGCCTGCCCCGCTGTGATCGATCATGAAGCCGGCGATCGCGGACCCCATCGCGGCGCCCATCAGTTGGCCGGTGCCGACCCAGCCGTAGGCCTCGGCGGTGTCGCTGAACTTGACGCTGGCGGAGACGATGCCGAAGAGCACGGCGAACGCGGGAGCTATGCCGATGCCGGCGAACAGGAGGGTGCCGGCGAGCCACCAGAAGTTGAGGCCGAGGGTGGCGAGGCCGAGGCCCACGGTGACGATGAGCATCCGGCTGGCGAGCGCCCACGGCCCTATCGGCGCGTGCCCGAGGGCGAGGCCGCCGACGAGCGACCCGGCCGCGAAGATGCCGAGCACCCAGCCGGAGTCCGAGCTGCCGTGGCCGAAGGCGGCGACGACGCCCGCCTCGACCGCGGCGCAGGCGGCCACGAGCATGAAACCGACGATGGTGCTGAGCATCACCGGCGGGCGTTTGAGCACGGCGCCGAGCTTGCGCCGGCTGCGGGGGATGCGCACCCGCCCGACCTCCGGCAAGGCCACGAACCAGATTCCGCCGCCGACCAGGAACGCGGCGGCGAGCAGGATGCCGGCGACCGAGCTGACCTGGATGGCCACGAAGGTGGCGATCACCGGGCCGAGCACCCAGATGATCTCCTGAGCGGAGGCGTCCAGGGAGAACAGCGGGGTGAGCTGGCGGGAGTTGACGATCTTCGGATAAATGGTTCGCACGGCCGGCTGGATCGGCGGCGTGGACAGTCCCGCGACCAGGCCGATGGCCATCAGCCCGTAGATCGGCAGGGTCACCAGGGCCATCACGATGATCGAGCCGGCGCAGACCACGAGCGTGGCGACGATGACCGGGCGCATTCCCCAGCGGCCCATCAGCCGGCTGGTGAGCGGCCCGGCGATGGCCTGGCCGATGCTCATCGCACCGAGCACGAGGCCGGCCGAGCCGTAGGAGTCGTAGACCTGCTCGATGTGGATCAGGAACGCCAGCGAGAGCATCCCGAAGGGGAAGCGTGCGGTGAGCTGTGCGGCGATGACGCGAGCGACGCCCGGGGTTTTCAGAAGGGTCCAGTAGCTGCTCACAATTACTCAAGTCTATGGCCGCGGATGCCCGCGCCCCCAGCCGAGGGGCACGGACTAGCGTTGACACGTGCAAACACTGATTTCGGCCGATGACCTCTCCCGCCGGCTGGCCGGGCGGGACGATATCCGCGTGCTCGACGTGCGCTGGCAGCTCGGCGGCCCACCCGGCCTCGCCGAGTACCGCTCCGGCCACATTCCCGGAGCCGTCTACGTCGACCTCGACACCGAACTCGCCGGGCACGGCAGCCCGGAGGACGGACGGCATCCGTTGCCGGCCATCGCCGATCTGCAGTCAGCGGCCCGGCGCTGGGGACTCCACGACGGCGACACCGTCGTGGTCTACGACGACCTCGGCTCCCAGTCGGCGGCGCGGGCGTGGTGGCTGCTGCGGCACGCCGGGATGCGCGACGTCCTCCTGCTCGACGGCGCGCTGGCCGCGTGGCGCTCGGCCGGCCTTCCCGTCGCCGGGGGTGACGAGACGCCGCCCGTCCCCGGCACCGTCCACCTGGGCTACGGCGCCCTCGGGACCATCGACGCGGACACCGCCGCGGCGGTCGCGCGCACCGGGGTGCTGCTCGACGCGCGCGCCGGGGCCCGTTACAGCGGCGAGACGGAGCCGATCGACCCCCGGGCCGGCCACATCCCCGGGGCGATCAGCGCCCCCACGAGCGACAACCTCACACCCGACGGGCGCTTCCGCTCGGCCGAGGAGCTCCGGGAGCGGTTCGAGGCGCTGGGCGTGACTGCGATGCGGCCCGTCGGCGTCTACTGCGGGTCGGGCATCACCGCCGCGCACGAGGCCGCGGCGCTGGGAATCGCCGGCTTCGTGCCCTACCTCTATCCGGGCTCGTGGTCGCAGTGGTCCAACCTGCCCGATCGCCCGGTCGAGACCGGCGAGGTTCCGGCGAAGGGGTAGCCGGCGGGCCTGAGGGAAGCGCCGACCGCGCCGAGCGGATGCGACCCTGTTCGGCTCTGGCATACTTAGGTAATGCTAACCTTGCCTAGCGTCGAGAGTGCTGCTGCCGAACGACCGTCCTACCGGCCGTTCCGGGCGACGGTCTCGCACGTGCGGAGGTTGAGCCCACACTTCACCCGGGTGACGTTCACGGGCCGCGACTTCGGCGATTTCGGTGCCGTGGGCCTCGACCAGCGGCTCAAGCTCGTGCTGCCCCTGCCGGGGATCGGCGTGAGCGACTTCGGTGTGGACGACCCGGCCACCCACGCCGATGGCAGCTGGTACACGCGCTGGCGGGCACTGCCCGATGATGTTCGAAACCCCATCCGCACCTATACGGTGCGCGCCGTGCGGCCTGAACGGCGCGAGATCGACGTGGACTTCGTCGCCCACGCCCACGGCACCGGGCCTGCCGTCGAGGAGAGCCGCGACGCGAGCGGCGGACCGGCCGCCGACTGGCTGCGTGCGGCCGTCCCCGGTGCCGAACTGGTGATTGTGGGTCCGGATGCGCGCGGCAGCGACCCGACGGCCGGACTCGACTGGCGCCCGGGCGCGGCCACCCGGCTTCTGCTCGTCGGAGACGAGACGGCGGTGCCCGCGATCAGCAGCATCCTCGAATCCTTGCCGGCCGGCCGCGAGGCGCGCGTCTTCCTCGAGGTGCCCACCGGAGGCGACGCCCTGCCGATCCGGGTGCCGGAGGGCTGCGAGGTCACCTGGCTCGACCGCGGGACCGAGCCGCGCGGGCACCGCCTCACGGCCGCCGTGCGGGACTGGGCGACGCGGGAGCGGTTCTTCCCTGACCGCGCCGCTTCCGCCGTGCACGCCGAAGACGGCGCCATCGGCCCCGACCCCGACAGCGAGCCGCTCTGGGACACCCCGGTCACCGCTCCCGTGGGCGAGTTCTACGCCTGGCTGGCGGGTGAGTCCGGGGTGATCAAGCTGCTCCGGCGTTTCCTCGTCCGGGAGATCGGCATCGACCGCACGAGTGTGGCCTTCATGGGCTACTGGCGCCTCGGCGCGTCCGAAGCGTCCTAGTGGCGGGCGTGGCGGCAGGCCTCGCGTCCGGCGGGGTGGTCGGTGTTCGGCGCCGGAGGCGATTTCCCCTGACCATGGTGCTCGCGGGGCTGCTCCTGGTCGTAGCGGTCGCGGCATCCCTCCTGGTCGGCGCGCGCGACCTTGCCTTCGGTGAGGTCGTCACCGCGGTTCTCCGGCCCGACGACAGTGGTCCGGCCGGGGTGGTCGTGCAAGGGCTGCGGATGCCCCGCACCGTCGTCGGCCTGCTCGCCGGGCTTGCCCTCGGCGTGGCCGGCGCGCTCATGCAGGGGATCACCCGCAACCCGCTCGCCGACCCCGGACTGCTCGGCGTCAACGCGGGCGCATCCCTCTTCGTCGTCGTCGGCATCGCCTGGTTCGGTGTCACCGCGGCGGGAGGCTACGTCTGGTTCGCCTTCGCCGGAGCCCTCGTCGCCGCGTCGATCGTCTACCTGATCGGTTCGCTCGGCCGGGACAGGGGTACCCCGATCAAGCTCGCCCTCGCAGGCACGGCCCTGTCGGCGGCCCTGACCTCGCTGATCACGATCGTGCTGCTGACCGACTCGGCCGCTTTCGATCGGTACCGCTTCTGGTCGGCGGGGTCGCTCGTCGCGCGCGGCCTGGACTCCGCGGTGCAGCTCGCCCCGTTCATCGCGGCGGGGGCTCTGCTCGCGGTGGTCGCCGGGCGGATGCTCAACGCCCTCGCCCTCGGCGACGACCTCGCCCGCGGCCTCGGCCAGAACGTCGTCACGGCGCGGATCGTCTGCGCCGTCGCGGTGGTGCTGCTCTGCGGTTCGGCGACCGCCCTGGCCGGCCCGATCGTCTTCGTCGGGCTCGCCGTGCCGCACCTCGCCCGCTGGTTCGCCGGGCCGGACTATCGGCGCGTCCTGCCGCTCTCCGCGCTGCTCGGCCCGGTCCTCCTGCTCTCGGCGGATGTCCTGGGCCGGGTGATCGCCCGGCCGGGAGAGATCGAGGCCGGCCTGGTCGTCGCGTTCCTCGGCGCGCCGGTGCTGATCGCCCTCGTGCGGCGCGCGCGGCCGGTGGCGCTGTGAACGACGACACGGCCGCGGCCGCCGTCGCGGCGGGCATGGGTGTGGAGGCCCTGTCGGCCGATCGTTCGAGGCGGCGTCGCCGCTCACGGCGGGTCTGCCTCGCGCTGGGCGGCGGCATCCTGCTGATGGCCGTGCTCAGCCTGTCGGCCGGCGCCTACTCGATCGGTCCGGCCGACCTCGTGAGAACGTTGCTCGGGCTCGGCTCGGGCAGCGAGAACTTCATCGTGCTCACCCTCCGGCTGCCGCGGCTGGTGCTGGCCCTGCTCGCCGGCGCCGCCTTCGCGGTCTCGGGAGCGCTCTTCCAGGGCGTCCTGCGCAATCCTCTGGCCAGCCCGGACATCCTCGGCGTGACCGGAGGAGCGAGCGCGGCAGCCGTGTACGGGATGCTCGTTCTCGGCTTCGGCGGTCTCGCCACCTCCCTCTCGGCCGCCGCCGGGGCGATCCTCGTCGCCGCCGCGATCTACCTCCTCGCCTGGCGCGGAGGCATGGCCGGCTCCCGGTTCGTGCTCATCGGCGTCGGCGTGGCCTTCATGGTGCAGGGCTTCCTCGGCTACCTCCTCACCCGGGCGGACCTCCGTGACGCCCAGTACGCGCTGACCTGGCTCGTCGGCAGCGTCAGCGGCGCCCGCTGGTCCGACATCCTCACCGTCGCGGCCGGCCTCGCCGTGCTCCTGCCGGTCGTCTGGGCTCTCGCAGGCCGGCTGCGGATGCTGCAGCTCGGCGACGACCTGGCGACCACCCTCGGTGTCGCCGCCGAACGCTCCCGGCTGGTGCTCCTCGGGCTCGCCGCCCTGCTCGCGGCCGTCGCCACGGCCGCGGTCGGCCCGCTGGCCTTCGTCGCCTTCGTGTCCGGTCCGATCGCCAGGCGGCTGCTCGGCGACGGCCGGCCCGCTCTCCTGCCGTCCGCGATGGTCGGCGTGCTCGTCACCCTCACCGCCGACTTCGCGGCGCAGCACCTCCTGCCGGGCGGCATCCAGTTGCCCGCCGGGATCGTGTCCGGCGCGATCGGCGCGCCCTACCTGCTCTGGCTGCTCGCCACCGCCGACACTTCCGGAAAGGGCGCCTGATGCCCCCCTCCCCACCAGTCCCGCACACCCTCGCCGCCGTCGGACTCAGCCTCGGCTACGACTCCCGGCGGATCATCGACGACCTCGACCTCGAGCTGCCGAGCGGCCGGATCACGGTCATCGTGGGGGCCAACGCCTCCGGCAAGTCGACGCTGCTGCGCGGGCTCGCCCGGCTCCTCCGGCCGGAGAGCGGCGTCGTCCTCCTCGACGGCGACGATCTGTTCGGACTGCCGGGCAAGCGGGTTGCCACGGTGGTCGGGCTGCTTCCGCAGCATCCGGTCGCCCCAGCGGGGATCAGCGTCAGCGACCTGGTCGGCCGTGGCCGCCATCCGCACCAGGGCTGGTTCGGGCGGTGGTCGGGCACCGACGACGCCGTCGTCTCGGCGGCGCTGGCCGCGACCGACACCCTCGAGCTTTCCGCCCGGCGCCTCGAAGACCTGTCCGGCGGCCAGCGGCAACGGGTTTGGATCGCGATGGCGCTGGCCCAGGACACCGACATCCTCTTGCTCGACGAGCCGACGACCTTCCTCGACGTGGCCCACCAGCTCGAGGTGCTCGACCTGCTGCACGAGCGCAACCGCGGGGAGGGCACCACGATCGCCATGGTGCTCCACGATCTCAACCTCGCGGCCCGGTACGCGGACCACCTGGTCGTGCTGCGCGAGGGGCGGATCCTCGCCCAGGGTGACCCCCGCGACGTACTGACCGCCGCGGTCGTGCTCGACGCCTTCGGTCTCTCGGCCCGGATCATTGACGACCCCGTCTCCGGGACCCCCCTGATCGTGCCGATCGGCCGGTTCCACGACAATCACCCTCGGATAAGTTAGGTTAGGCTTACCTTAGTCAACTAGTCCTCCCAGATTCGGAGCCGCCCGTGCCACGTCCCCTGCCCTGCCTCCTGGCCGCCGCGACAGTGCTCGCCCTCACGCTCAGCGGGTGCTCCGCGCCCGCGCCGGCGACGGATGCCCCGGCCACCGGAACTTTCCCGGTCACGCTGGAGCACGCCTTCGGTTCCACCACCATCGATTCGGCTCCGACCCGCGTCGTGGCGTGGGGCTGGGGGAGCGCCGACGACGCCATCGCGCTCGGCGTCGTGCCGGTGGCCATTCCGTTCCAGGAATACGGCGGTGACGAGGACGGTGTGCTGCCGTGGATCGCCGAGGCCCTCGCGGCGAAGCAGCTGGCGACCCCCACGGTGCTGCCGAACTCGACCGAGCCGCCGTATGAGGAGATCGCCCTCGCCGCGCCCGATGTGATCCTGGCCGGCTAGTCCGGCATCACGGAGGAGCAGTACGACCTGCTCAGCGAGATCGCGCCGGTCGTCGCCTACCCCGGCGAGCCCTGGGCGACCGACTGGCGGGAACTGATCACCCTGACCGGCACGGCCCTCGGCAGGACCGCGGAGGCCACGACGCTCCTCGCCGACATCGATGCCGAGATCGCGGGCCAGGCCGCGGCGCATCCGGAATTCGCCGGAAAGAGCATCGCACTCACCAGCGACAGCGGCGGAACCTTCTACGTGTACAAGAAGGAAGACCCCCGGGTGGCCTTCACCCTCGACCTCGGCTTCGCCAGCGCACCGAGCGTCGACGCCCTCGCGACCGGCGAGGCGAGCTTCTTCTACACGCTGAGTCACGAACGACTGGGCGAACTCGACAGCGACGTGCTGGTGAACTTCGGTTCGACCAGGGAAGAATCCGACGCCTTCCTCTCGGCCGGGTACGCCCGGGCCATGCCCCAGGTGGCGGCCGGCCGGGTGGCCTCGCCGGTCGGCGCGGCGTTCATCGCGTCGGTCTCGCCTCCCACGGCGCTCTCGCTGCCGTGGGGGATCGACGACTACGTCGCCCTCCTCTCTGCGGCTGCAGCGGAATAGGCGATCCCGGGGCAGCCTGCGCAGGCCCAGAGAGAAGGGGCGTAATCCGCGTGAAACACAAGGGTGGCCATACTGGTCACGGGCGGGTCCGACGCTCAGGATAGCTGGCTCAAAACGTTATCTGCGCACGGAATCCGCGTCATCGAGGTGTTATATGCTCGCATTTGTCGCAAACCGTTCACGGACCTCAATGACGAACCCGCAACATCCGACAACCACGAAGAAGGCCTCGCAATGCGCGCTAAATACCTACTCCCGGCCCTCGCCGCCGTCACAGCCCTGATGCTCACCGGCTGTGTCGACAACTCCACTCCCGCCACCGGCGGTTCGACCGCCGGAAGCGTCACCAAGGACGAGAAGGCCGCGGCCCTCGTTCCCGCCGATGTCGCCAAGACGGGCAAGCTCGTCGTCGGCACCGACCCGACCTACGCCCCCAACGAGTTCAAGGACGAGGCCGGCGCGCCGATCGGCTGGGGCATCGAGATCGCCAGCGCCGTTGCGGGCAAGCTCGGCCTCAAGGCCGAGTTCCAGGTCGCCAAGTTCGACAACATCATCCCGAGCGTCACCGGCGGCAAGGCCGACATCGGCGAATCATCGTTCACCGACACGGTCGAGCGTGAGAAGCAGGTCGACTTCGTCAACTACTACACGGCCGGCATCCAGTGGGCCTCCGCCAAGGGCAAGGAGGTCGACCCCGACAACGCGTGCGGCCTCAAGGTCGCCGTGCAGGCCACCACGTTCGAGGACACCGACGAGGTCCCGGCCAAGAGCGACGCCTGCGTCGCCGCCGGCAAGCCGCCGATCGACAAGCTCAAGTTCGACACCCAGGATGCCGCCACCAACGCGGTCGTGCTCGGCCAGGCCGACGCCCTCAGCGCCGACTCGCCCGTCACGCTCTACGCGATCGAGCAGACCAAGGGCAAGCTCCAGCCCGCGGGCAAGACCTTCGACGTGGCACCGTACGGCATCGTCGTCAAGAAGGGCTCAGACCTCACCAAGGCCGTGCAGGCCGCCCTCCAGTCCATGGTCGACGACGGCTCCTACGGCAAGATCCTCGACAAGTGGGGTGTGGCCGACGGCGGCATCGACAAGATCACGATCAACGCGGCCGCGAACGGTTAACCCATGAGCACCACAGAACGCAGTGGCGCGTCGGCGGGGGAGACCCCGCCGACGCCAGAACCGGCCTCCGTGCCGATCAAGGCGATCAGGCTGCGGCATCCGTGGCGGGCGGTCTTCGCGGTCCTCATCGTCGTGGTCTTCGCACTCCTGATGATCGATGCGGCCTACCGGCCGGCCTACGACTGGCCGTCGGTGGGCAAGTACCTCTTCGACCGGCGCATCTCCCAGGCCGCCCTGGTCACCCTCGAACTGACGGTGTACTCGATGGTGATCGCGATCATCCTCGGCGTCATCCTGGCCGTGATGCGCCTGTCGCCCAACCCGGTGGTCAAGAGCGTGGCCTGGTTCTACCTGTGGGTCTTCCGCGGCACCCCGGTTTACGTGCAGCTGACGATCTGGGGCCTGATCTCGCTGATCTACTCCAGCATCGACATCGGCATCCCGTTCATGGAGCCGTGGGTGTCATTCCAGACCCAGGCCGCGCTGAACACGTTCACGCTGGCCATCATCGGGCTGGCGCTCAACGAGGCCGCCTACATGGCCGAGATCGTGCGCGCCGGCCTGCTGGCCGTTGACCGCGGCCAGGAGGAGGCGGCGACCGCCCTCGGCATGAGCTGGTCGCAGACGATGACCCGCGTCATCCTGCCGCAGTCGATGCGCGTGATCATCCCGCCGACCGGGAACGAGGTCATCAGCATGCTGAAGACCACGTCGCTGGTCACGGCCGTGCCGTTCAGCTTCGAGCTGTTCACCCGGTCGAGGGACATCTCCGCCGAGACGTTCAACCCCATCCCGCTGCTGATCGTCGCCTCGCTCTGGTACCTGTTCTTCACCTCGATCCTGATGGTGGGACAACACTTCCTGGAGAAGCGCTTCGCCCGCGGTCTCGCCGATCGCCAGCCGGAGAAGAAGGAACCCGGCGTGGCCACCGGCGCCTTCACCGGCGTGATGCCCGTGGTCGGGTCCGACCCGCCTGCCATTGTCCTGCCGCCGAAGGATCGACCAGGAGGTCAGCGATGAGCGACACGAACACGACGCCCGCGGCACCCCGTAAAGACGTGCCGATGGTGCTCGCCGAGCAGGTCTCGAAGAGCTTCGGCTCCAACGAGGTGCTCAAGAGCATCTCGCTCGAGGTGAAGCGCGGAGAGGTGATGTGCCTGGTCGGCCCGAGCGGGTCGGGCAAGTCCACTTTCCTGCGCTGCATCAACCACCTGGAGGTGCTCTCCGCGGGGCGGTTGAGCGTGGACGGCGAACTGATCGGCTATCGCGAGGCGAACGGCAAACTGTACGAGATGGCGCCGAAGGAGGCGGCCAGGCAGCGCCGGGACATCGGCATGGTGTTCCAGCGCTTCAACCTGTTCCCGCACATGACGGCGCTGCAGAACGTGATGGAGGCGCCGATCCGGGTGAAGGGCCTGCCGAAGGCCCAGGTCGAGCAGACCGCGCGCGATCTGCTCGCCCGGGTGGGGCTGGCCGAACGCGCCGACTACTACCCGGCGCACCTGTCCGGCGGCCAGCAGCAGCGGGTCGCCATCGCCAGGGCGCTCGCGATGGAGCCCAAGCTGATGCTCTTCGACGAGCCGACCAGCGCGCTCGACCCCGAGCTCGTCGGTGAGGTCCTCGACGTGATGAAGGGCCTGGCGAAGTCGGGAATGACCATGATCGTGGTCACCCACGAGATGGGCTTCGCCAAGGAAGTGGCCGACTCGCTGGTGTTCATGGACGGCGGCGTGGTCGTCGAAGCCGGCGACCCCGACCAGGTCCTCACCAACCCGCAGCACCGCCGCACCCAGGCGTTCCTCTCCAAGGTGCTGTAGCCGGTTCCGCAGGCGGCATCCGGGCAACGGATGCCGCCTGCGACCTCGTCGAGTTCCACCGTTTCGGTCGAGACCGAGTCGCGCACCTGACGGGCTCGACCGAAAAGGTGGATCTCGGCGGGAAGCGGAGGCTCAGCTCGTGAGGACCTTGTGGATGCGCTGGAGGGAGACGGACTCCGCGGCCTTCAGCTCCTGGGCGAACAGGCTGATCCTCAGCTCCTCGATCATCCACCGTGCGCGCACCAGGTTCGCCTGCGAGTCGGGGGCCAGCGGAATCCGGCCGCCGGCATCCGTGTACCGGGTGGTGGCGGCCTGGCTCTCGTTCATCCAGACCCGGTCGCGGCTCGGGTTGTCGCCCAGCTTGACGATCCGGGAACTGATCCCGCCGAGGTAGCGGGGCAGGTGGCGCAGCTGGGCGAGACCCGTAGCGCTGACGAAACCGGGGTAGATCAGCCCGGCCAGCTGGCTGCGGGCATCCGTCAACGCCGGCAGCAGCGCCATGCTGGTGGAGGCCTTGAGCGCCTTGTCGGCTGACCTGGCCGCGGTGAGGATGCGCGCGACGAGCCCGACCGTCTCGAACATCGAGTCCATCACGACGCCGGAGACCCGGTCGCGGATGGTGTCGAACTCGGCTTTCATGAAGACCTGGCCACCCGGAGTGACCCGGAACAGCACGTCGTCGACGCTCGCCGCCAGGCAGTCGTCGAAGAGCGCCTGGGTCGACCGGTACGGGCTGGTCGCGAGGCTGAGCTTCTCGGCCCCGGTGAGGTGCTGCTGCACATAGGCGACCGGTGACGGCGTCGCGAGCAGGAGCAGGCGGCGCACCCCGCCGGGCAGGGTGCGGGCCTGCTCGGCCTCGGTGCTCATCATCCGGATGCTCACCGACTGGCCCTCGTCGACGAGGGTCGGGTAGCCGCGGATGGTGTTGTCGCCCTGCCGGGTGTCGAGGAAGCGGGGCAGCTCCGGGAAATCCCAACTGGTCAGCCCGGAGCGCTCGATCGCATTGGTGGGGGTGGCGGCGGATGCCGCGGCGACGCTCTCGCGGGCCTGGCTGCCGAGCCGGCGCTGCAGCTCGAGCAGGTCCTTCCCGGAGGCGATCGGGCGACCGTGTTCGTCGACGACGCTGAACGTCATCCTCAGGTGGGCGGGCACCCGGACCAGTTCGAAATCGTTCGCGGTCACCGGCACATAGGTGAGCCTCTGGATCAGGCCGGCGAGCGTCTCGGTGAAGGGCACGTCGTCTCGGTCGAACAGGTTCCGGCCGGCGGGCCCGCCGGTCGAAGCTCCGGTCGATACCCCGATCGAACCGCCGCTCGCGCCTGAAACCCCGACCGACACCTCTCCCGGCGCCGGCGGCAGCTCGGTCAGCAGCCGCTTCGCCCAGTCGCCCGCGGGCACCACGTTGCGACGGATGCTCTTGGGCAGCGACTTGATCAGCGCCGTGACCAGGTCGGCGCGGAGGCCGGGCACCTGCCAGTCGAAGCCGGTGGGGGAGAGACGGGCGAGCAGGGCCAGCGGGATTCGAACGGTCACGCCGTCATCGTCCGCGCCGGGCTCGAACCGGTAGCTGAGCGTGAACTTCTGGTCGCCCTGGCGCCAGATCGGCGGGAACACGGCCTCGTCGATCTCCGGCGCGTCCTCCGGGACGAGCGCGTCGGCGGTCATCGTGAGCAGGTCGGGCGTCTGGGTGCGCGCCTGGCGCCACCAGGTTTCGAAGGTGCGGGTGGAGCAGACGTCGGCGGGGATGCGCTTCTGGTAGAACTCGAACACGGCCTCATCGTCGAAGAGGATGTCGCGGCGGCGCGTGCGCTCCTCGAGCTCGGCGAGCTCGGCGCGGAGCTTCTTGTTGGCGCGGTCGAACGCGGTGACCCGCTGGTCGATGCGGTCGAGGTCCCACTCGCCCTCGACCAGGGCGTGCCGGATGAACAGGTCGCGCGCGTAGGCCGGGTCGACCCGGGAGAACTGGATCCGGCGGCGCGGCACGATCGGCACCCCGTAGAGGGTGACCCGCTCGTAGGCGACGACGGCGCCCTGCTTCTTCTCCCAGTGCGGCTCGGAGTAGCTGCGCTTGCACAGGTCACCGGCGAGCGGCTCGGCCCAGGCCGGGTCGACGACGGCGTTCATCCGGGCGAACAGGCGGCTGGTCTCGACCAGCTCGGCGCTCATCACGGCGTTCGGCTGCTTCTTCGCCAGCGCCGAGCCGGGGAAGATCACGAACCGCTGCTGGCGCGCCCCGATGTAGTCCTTCTTGGCGGTGTCCTTGAGGCCGATGTGCGAGAGCAGGCCGGCCAGGAGCGAGCGGTGGATGCCGTCGGGGTTCACGCTGGGGTCGCCGACGTGCAGGCCGAGCGGCTTGGCCATCTGCCGCAGCTGCTTGTACACGTCCTGCCACTCGCGCACCCGCAGGTAGTTGAGGAACTCGTTCTTGCACAGGCGCCGGAACGCGCTCGAGCCGAGTTCCTTCTGCTGCGTCTCCAGGTAGTTCCAGAGGTTGAGCAGGCTGAGGAAGTCGCTGGTCGGGTCGGCGAAACGGGCGTGCTGCTGGTCGGCCTGGGCGCGGCGTTCGAGCGGGCGTTCGCGCGGGTCCTGAATGGTGAGGCCGGCCACGATCGCCATCACCTCGCGGCTCGTGCCCTGGGTCTTCGACTCGACCACCATCCGGCCGAACCGAGGGTCGATGGGGAGCTTCGCGAGCTGCTGGCCGATCCGGGTGAGTTTGGAGACGCCGCCGGACGCGTTGCTGCCTCCGGTTCCGGGGGCGACCGCGCCTAGTTCGGCGAGCAGGTCGAGGCCGTCCTTGATGCCGCGGGAGTCCGGCGGGGTGAGGAACGGGAACGCGGCGATGTCGCCGAGGCCGAGCGAGATCATCTGCAGGATGACCGCGGCCAGGTTCGTGCGCAGGATCTCCGGCTCGGTGTACTCGGGGCGGCGGGTGAAGTCCTCCTCCGAGTACAGCCTGATGGCGATGCCGTCGCTGGTGCGTCCGCTCCGGCCGGAGCGCTGGTTCGCGGACGCCTGCGAGATCGCCTCGATCGGCAACCGCTGCACCTTCGAGCGCACGCTGTACCGGCTGATCCGCGCGGTTCCGGCGTCGATGACATAACGGATGCCCGGCACGGTCAGGCTGGTCTCGGCCACGTTCGTGGCGAGCACGATCCGGCGCCGCACCCCGGCCACGGTCGACGGCTGGAAAACCTTGTGCTGGTCGGCGGCGGAGAGCCGGCCGTAGAGCGGGAGGACCTCGGTGGGGTTGCCGCGACCGCCGGTGGCGAACTTGCCTTGCAGGGCGTCGGCGGCGTCGCGGATCTCGGTCTCGCCGCTGAGGAAGACGAGCACGTCGCCGCTGGACTCCCGGTCGAGCTCGTCGAGCGCGGCGGAGATGCCTTCGATGTAGTCACGGTCGACGGCGGGTGCGGCATCCGTCAGCTCATCGTCGTCCATCGCCTCGGCGACGAGCGGGCGGTAGCGGATCTCGACCGGGTAGGTGCGGCCGGAGACTTCGATGATCGGGGCCGGGCTGCCGTCGGCGGCCGCGAAATGCTCGGCGAAGCTCTGCGGGTCGATCGTCGCGGAGGTGATGATGAGCTTGAGGTCGGGGCGCTGCGGCAGGAGCTGGCGCAGGTAGCCGAGGAGGAAATCGATGTTGAGGCTGCGCTCGTGCGCCTCGTCGATGATGATCGTGTCGTACTTGCGGAGCATCCGGTCGCGGTGCATCTCGTTGAGCAGGATGCCGTCGGTCATCAGCTTGATCCGGGTATCGGGCCCGACCTGGTCGGTGAAGCGCACCTGGTAGCCGACGGTCTGGCCGACCTCCTGGCCGAGTTCCTCCGCGATGCGCTCGGCGATGGTGCGGGCGGCGAGGCGGCGCGGCTGGGTGTGGCCGATGCTGGTGCGGCCGAGTTCGAGGCAGATCTTCGGCAGCTGGGTGGTCTTGCCGGAGCCGGTCGCGCCGGCGACGATCACCACCTGGTTGTCACGGATGGCGCGCGCGATATCCTCGCGGCGCTGGCTGACCGGGAGTTCGGGCGGGAAGGTGATGACGACGGGGATCATGAGCCTTCCATCGTATTCCAAGCCGGGGAACACCCGGGTGCCCGGTCGCCACCGCCGCCTTAAACCGCACGATGTTAGCATCAATGCATGACAGACGAGGAAGCGAGCGGGGGGCGGTACGCCGCCCTGGCCTCCGACGCGCGCCGCCAGGTGCTCGAACTCCTGATGTGGTCCGACGTCGCGCTCGACGCGGCCGCCGTGGCGGCGCAGGTCGGGCTGCATGTCACGACGGTGAGATTCCACCTCGAGCAGCTCGAGAGCGCGGGGCTGATCCGGCGAGCGGTCGAGCGTGCGGGTGCGCGCGGGCGTCCGCGCATCCTCTTCAGCGCAGGGCCGGCCGCCCGGGAGGACGAGGCACGGCATGACCTGAGCCAGGCACTGGCCGGTGCGCTCGCCGAGGACGCCGACGGCGGCCGGGCCAGGGCGGTCCGGGCCGGCGAGCACTGGTCGGCCTCGTTCGCCGGCGAACTGCGGGGGAACGCGGGGGAGGGCGTCGCACCGCTCGTGCGCATCCTCGACCGGCTGGGCTTCGACCCGGAGGTCGAGGTCCCGGTCGGCGAGATGGCCGACGCTGACGGGCCCGCCGGGACCGAGGCGGTCGCGGATGGGGCGGATGCTCCCGGCCCGCCGGCTCCGCCGGTGGTCAACCTGCTCGCCTGCCCGTTCCGGGCGGATGCGAGACAGGCTCCGGAGGTGATCTGCTCCGTGCACCTGGGCCTGATCCGCGGCATCGCCGCCACCCTCGGTCACGACCCGGAGGGCACCGAACTGCGCCCGTTCGTCGGCCCGGAGCTGTGCCAGGTGCGGCTTCGCGGTCCCTGGGCCGCTGACGCAGCGCCGGCGGAGTAGTCCGACCGCGGGTTCGGTCAGTTTCCGTTCGGTTCGGACCCCTAGGGTGGGGCGCATGACGACTCCAGTTCCCACTCTGACCCTCAACGACGGCCACACCATCCCCCAGCTCGGCTTCGGTGTGTTCAAGGTCGAGCCTGAGGAGACCAGCCGGATCGTCTCCGACGCGCTCCAGGTCGGCTACCGGCACATCGACACCGCCGCGGTCTACGGCAATGAGGAGGGCGTCGGCGCGGCGCTCGCCGCATCCGGGATTTCCCGCTCCGACCTGTTCGTCACGACCAAGCTGTGGAACGACAAGCAGGGCACCCGGTCCGCGTTCGACGCTTTCGACGAGAGCCTCGAGAAGCTCGGCCTGGACTACGTCGACCTCTACCTGATCCACTGGCCCACCCCCGCCAAGGACCGTTACGTGGAAAGCTGGAAGGCGCTGGAGAAGATCCGTGAGTCCGGCCGGGCCCGGTCGATCGGCGTCTCCAACTTCCTCGAGCCGCACCTGGACCGGCTGCTCAGCGAGACGGACATCGTGCCGGCCGTCAACCAGATTGAACTGCACCCCGCGCACCAGCAGCCCGAGGTGGCCCGGTTCGCCCGTGCCAACGGCATCCAGGTCGAAGCCTGGGGGCCGCTCGGCCAGGGCAAGTACCCGCTCCTCGAGGAGCCCGTCGTGGCCGTCGCCGCCGAGGCGCACGGCAAGACGCCCGCCCAGGTCGTCATCCGCTGGCACCTGCAGACCGGGAACATCGTCTTCCCCAAGTCGAACCGGCGCGAGCGGATGATCGAGAACCTCGACGTCTTCGACTTCGAGCTCAGCCGCACCGAACTGAACACCATCTCCTCGCTCGAACGGGTGGGCCGGGTCAGCGCCCACCCGAACGACGTGAACTAGCCGCGACTCAGAACGGGTAGCTGCCCGGCGTGCGGCGCAGGGTGATCCAGCGCGTCTCTGTGAAGGCGTCGATGTTCGCCTCCGCGCCGCCCTGCCGTGAACCCGTGCCGGACGAGCCGACGCCGCCGAACGGCGTGTTCGCCTCGTCGTTGACCGTCTGGTCGTTGATGTGCACGATGCCCGAGGGGATCCGCTGGGCCAGTTCGAGGCCGCGCATGGCGTCGGCGGTCACGATGCCGAGCGAGAGTCCGTACTCGGTCGCCGAGGCGATGGCCACGGCCTCGTCCTCGGTGCTGAACCGCACCACGGACGCGACCGGGCCGAACACCTCCTCGCAGAAGGAGGGGGCGTCCAGCGGCGAATCGGCCAGCACGGTGGGCCGGTAGAACAGCCCGTCGTAGCTGCCACCCGCCCGCAGCTGCGCGCCGGAATCGATCGAGGCAGTGACCAGTCGGTGGATGCGGTCGCGCTGGTTCTCGTCGATGATCGGGCCGAGGTGCACGTGCTCGGTGGCGGGGTTGCCCACTGCGAGGGAGTCCGCCTTCGCCGCGAGCTTCTCGACGTACTCGTCGAAAATGCTTTCGTGCACGATGTGCCGCCCGACCGTCATGCAGATCTGGCCCTGGTGCAGGAACGATCCCCAGGCCGCGAGGTTGACGGCCTTGTCGACGTCGGCGTCGGCGAGCACGAGGAACGCGGAATTGCCGCCAAGTTCGAGGTGTGCGCGTTTGAGGTGCTTTCCCGCGAGTTCGCCGACGGCGCGCCCGGCCCTGGTCGACCCGGTGAACGCGATCACGCGGACGTTCGGGTCGGCGACGATGGCCTCGCCGACGTCGGCGCCGCCGGTCACCAGCTGCAGGAGCCCGGCGGGCAGGCCGGCCTCCTCGAAGATGCGCACCATCATCACACCGCCGGTCACCGCGGTGCGCGGGTCCGGCTTGAGCACGACCGCATTGCCGAGCGCGAGCGCCGGCGCCACCGCGCGGATGCCGAGGATGATCGGCACGTTGAACGGCGACACCACGCCGACGACGCCGACCGGCACCCGCTGGGCGATGGAGATCCTCGGCTCCTCGCTCGAGAGCACCTGGCCGAGCGGATGCGACGGCAGCGCCGCCGCCTCGTAGCATTCCTGTGCGCCGACGTGGAGGGCGAAGCCGGCGAGCCCGGGAACGGCGCCGACCTCCCGCACGTTCCAGTCCATGATCTCGTCGGCGTGTTCCTGCAGGAGCGCGGCGGCCCGGCGCAGCACGGCGGCACGCACGGGGTGCGCGGTCGCGGCCCAGGCCTTCTGCGCCGTGGCCGCGCCCGCGGCGGCCCTGGCCACGTCGGCAGGGGTGGCGATCCCGATCCGGCCGATTTCGGCGCCGGTCGCCGGCTCGATGACCGGGATGTCGCCGCCCGACCCGGCGACCCACTCCCCGTCGATGTAGATCTTCCCCGACCACGCCGCGGGGTCGAGGAACGGGGTCGTCGCGGTCTCAGTCACGGTGAGTGTCATGGGCGGTTCTCCTTCATGGTGATGGCGGTTGGGTGGGGGTGCGGGGGGTTCAGGAAATGTCGATCGTCACCACGGCGGTGCCGCCGGGCGGCGCGACGACCCGCGACACGCAGCAGCACATCTTGCCGCGGGAGTCCTTCTGGCGCTCGCTGTAGAAGACGTCGCGGTGGTCGATGTCTCCATCGAGGTCGAGCACGCGCACCTCGCAGAGTCCGCACTCACCCTTGCGGCAGTCGAACATCAGGTCGACCTCAGCGGCCTCGAGCGCCTCGAGCATGGTCTCGGTCGCCCGGACGGTGACCTCGGCGCCGATCCGCGGGATGCGCACGACGAAGTCCTCGGGGGCGAACCAGCCGCTGTTGCCGAAGGTCTCGAACCGGAGGTCGGGGTAGGGGAGCTCGCGTTCGATCCAGGCCCGGCGCACCGCGTCCATCAGCCTGATCGGACCACACAGGTAGAGTTCGGTGCCCGGTTCGACCCCGCCGACGAGCTCGGTGACGTCGAGCGGGCTGCCTTCGCCGGTGATGTGGAGTCTCAGCCGGTCACCGTGCGCATTCAGCAATTGGTCCAGGTAGGCCAGCGCCGGCCGGCTGCGCCCGGCGTAGACGAGCGTGTAGTCGGCGCCGACCGACCGGAGCACGCTCGCCATGCCCATGACCGCCGTGATGCCGATGCCGCCGGCCAGCAGCACGTAGTGCGCGGCTCCGACGCGGAGGGGGAAGTCGACGATCGGCTGGGTGATCTCGATGGTGTCGCCGGGCCGGAGGGCGTGCATCGCCCGCGCGCCTCCGCGGGACCGCGGCGAGTCGAGCACGCTGATCGCGAGGGTCCGGCCCTCGGGGCCGGCGTCGACGACGGAGTACGACCGGCGGTCCAGAACCCCGCCGATCGGCACGCGCACGTCGATGTGCGCGCCGGCGTCGGCCCTGGCCGGGTGGTCGGGCGCGAGCACGATCCGGCGGATGTCGCCGGTGAGGGCGGTCGAGTCGACGACCGTGGCGCGCTGCCAGACCACCGCGTGGGAAGTTGCCATCGTCGTCGCCGCCGCTCAGCCGGCGCTGACGGGGGCGGGCAGCCGGCCCTCGGCCGCGAGCTGGCGTTCGATCAGCCGGCGCACCCACATCCCGCCCGCGTCGATGTTCAGGCTGTAGAACTCGTAGTCGGGGTTCGCGTCGATCGCGGCCTGCTGGGCGACGAGCATGTCCTCGTCCTCCTTGAAGACGCCGGACACGCCGTCCCGCAGCTGGGTCGTGATCACCTGGCTCTCAAGCCGGTAGTTGCGCATGAATGCCCAGAAATAGCGGCAGGACCGGTCGGTCACCGGGGAGATCGTGTTCATCACGTAACCGTTGACGCCCTGGCTCCGATCGCCCTGCGGCGCCCCGGTGCCGGCCCGCGCGACACCGACGTCGATGTTGATCGTGGACGGCGATTCGAAGTGGATGATCTGCCAGCGGTCGACTTTCCCCTCGAAGCCGGGAAACTTGTCGCGCATGTTCTTCAGCCAGAACGGGGGAGCGTCGATGCCGAGCATCCAGCGTTCCACCGTCACCGTTCGCTCGTCATGGTGCACCGTGAACTCGGATTCGCTCAGTGCCTCCTGGCCGATCGAGGAACTGTGCACGAACTCCTCGTGGGTGAGGTCCATCAGGTTGTCGAGCACCAGCTGGTAGTTGCAGTCCACCGAGATCGTGAGGCCGTCTCCGGCCCACGCCGGGTCATCCATCTGGTGCATGTCGGGCACGAGCTCCGGGTCGGCCAGGGCCGCGTCGCCCAGCCAGACCCAGACGTAACGGTGGCGTTCGACGACGGGGAAGGACGCGACCGTGGCGCTCGGGTTGATGGTCTCCTGCGCCGGCATGGAGACGCAGCGGCCCGCCGAGTTGTAGAGGATGCCGTGGTACGGGCAGCGGATGCCGTCCCGGCCTTCCAGTTTCCCCATCGAGAGCGGCGCCAGCCGGTGCCAGCACGCGTCGGCGAGTGCGACGGCGTCACCGTCCTCGGTGCGGTACAGCGCGAGGGGGCGATTCGCGACCGTTCGCGCGAGCGGCTTGCGATTGACCTCGTGGTCCCAGGCCGCGACGTACCAGGCGTTCCGCGGGTGGCCGAGGACCTTGTCGACGGTCGTTTCCTTCATCGGGACTCCTTCGTCCGGACATGATGCACCTTCGCCACATCGGCGGTGTGAACAGAATGCCACAATACCTATCTCGATAGTGAAACCACAAGGCCCTTCCAGGGACCAGAATCAAACCATGAGCCTGCGCTTCGCCCTCCTCGCGCTTCTGACGGCGCAGCCCATGACGGGCTACGATCTCGCCAAGTCCTTCCACAGCTCGGTCGGGCACGTCTGGAACGCCCCGGACTCCCAGATCTACCCGGAATTGCGCCGGATGGAGACCGGAGGGCTGATCGAGGCAACGGCCGTGGCCCGGAACACCCAGGCGACGCACGCGACGAAGCGGATCTACCACATCACGGCCACGGGTGAGCAGGCGTTCCGCGCGTGGATGGCCACTCCGATCGAGTACACCCGCGAGCGAGACCCGGCGCACCTGCGGGCGGCGTACTTCGAGTGGGCAGATCAGGAAGCGGTGCGGAAGCAGCTGCTGGCGCACGTCGGGCACTGGAACGAGCTGCGGGAGCAGTGGCAGGGCCAGTTCGGTGCGATCCGGGACCGAACGCATCCGATCTTCGCGCAGAGGCTGCTGATCAGCCCGGAGTCCGAGTGGGCGCGCATCACGGCCTACAAGCTTTTCGCCTACGAGGGGCTCATCGCGCGGGCCGAGCAGGAGATCGACTGGGCCGAACGCGGCCTGCGCCTGGTCGACGAGCTCGAGCCGCAGCCACGCGAAGACGGCGGCGGTAGGTTGGGAGAAGACCGGGGAACGATCCCCGGCGAGGAAGTTGACCGATGAATCCGATTGAGTGGCTCTTCGACGCCCAACTGCAGATCGGCACCCAGACCATCCTCTGGCGCGAGGTGATCGGCAACGCGTTCGGCATCCTCAGTGCGGTCGGCGGGATGCGCCGCAAGGTCTGGGCCTGGCCGGTGGGCATCGCCGGCAACGCCCTGCTGTTCACCGTGTTCCTCGGCGCCGTCTTCGGCACCCCCAACCCGGTCAACCTGCTCGGCCAGGCCGGGCGGCAGATCATGTTCATCGTGGTCTCGATCTTCGGCTGGATCCAGTGGTCCCGCGCCCGCAAGTCGCGCGCGCACGTCGCCGTGGCCCCGCACTGGGCGGGCAACCGCACCCGGGTGCTGCTCGGCCTCGGCCTGGTCGCCGGCACGCTCATCCTCACGCCGATCTTCCGGGCGCTCGGTTCGTTCGAGCCGGTCTGGGCGGATGCCTGGATCTTCACCGGGTCCCTGCTCGCCACCTACGGCATGGCGAAGGGCTGGACCGAGTTCTGGTTGATCTGGGTGGCCGTCGACATCGTCGGCGTGCCCCTGCTGGTCAGCGCGGGCTACTACGCCTCGGCGATCCTCTACCTCTTCTACGGCGCCTTCACGATCACCGGCTTCTTCATCTGGATGCGGGTGCAGCGCCGCCGCCAGGCCCTCGTCAGCCAGGAACTGACCGGCCAGGGCTGAGCCGGCCGGGGCTGAGCCGGCCGGGGCGACCGGCCGCAGCCGGTTTCAGCGCGCCTCGTCTAGGGTGCGCGGAGTGCCAGGGTCACGGCGACGCCGATGAGCAGACCCGCGGCGCCGCCGGCGGTGACGAGCAGGATCCCGCGCGCCGGGCGCCGGTCCGGCCGGGCGTCGCCGAGTGAAGCCGGGGTGGCGCCGGGCTCCGGGTCGTCGTCCTCCGGACCGAAATCCGGCCAGCCGCGAAAGCTGACCAGGACCAGGTCGAGGGCCGCGGCATCCTGGGCCAGCAGCCGGGTGAGCTCCCGGAGCCGGTGCTCGCCGAGGGTGGCGCTCACCGGCTCGCCGGTGTCTGGATCGGCGACCTCGCTCCGCGGCCCGTCGATCCGGGACCGTGAGCACACGGCCGCCTGCTCCTCGCCGAGCCCGACCAGGGGGTCGGGGCGCCCGCCGGGGGTGCGGCTGAGCGGATGGGCCCGCCACCAGAGCGCATCCTGCACATCGTGCCGGCCGCGGTAGGCGGCGCGCAACGCGATCACCAAGCCCGGATCGGTCTCGGCCGCGGTTTCCAGACGACCGGCCACTGTCTTCAACGTCATCTGCAGCCCCCCACTGTCACTGCCAGCCTAACCACCCCCGAACGGGAGGTCCAGCGGCAGGATCCGACCGGCTCAGCCCGTCGTGGTGCTTCCGCACCGCGCCCGGCGCACGGTCTCGCACGGGGACGAGTGCGGGGTGGGAGTGGAACCGTGGGGCACGGCGCGGGCGCCGATCGAACCGGTCGGGAACCAGTCGATGTCCAGGTCGAACGTGGTGGGTGTCGAGCCGGCCACCATGGCGCCTGTCACGGTGGCGCCGAGATGCAGCCCCCGGCGCGCGATCTCGTCCGCGGTCGCGCAGGCCGCGCTGCTGCCGCTCCCGTCTTGGTCCTGTTCGACCAGGCAATACCGGCCGTCCGTGCGCTGTGCGGCGTAGACGCCGAAGTTCCCGGCGAGCGGGGGCGTGGTGAGGGCGGCCCGGATGGATTCGGGCCGGTATTCCGGGCCGAGGTCCAGGATGCTGCCCGCCAAGCCGGTCGAAGTCGCGTGTTCCGGGGTCACCTCGAAGATCCGCAGGGCGGCCGCCGCCGGCGCGGTGGACGGGCGGGACGGCACGAATTCGCGCGGCACCGCCGGGCTCGCGACCGGGCTCCCGCCGGGATCCGGGGCGAGCGCTCGTTCGAGTGCCGGTCCTGGCTGCCAGGCGCCGAGTCCGAGACCGATGCCGATGCAGGCCCCTGCGAGGGCCGCCGGACGGCTCCGGCGTCCCCGCATCTTCGGCTTTCCCGCATCCGTCTGCGCAGCGGCCGGCAGTCGTCGCGCGAGGTGCTCCCGTTCTACCCGCATCTTGATTCCCCGAGCCGAGAATAGTCCGGCCCGCGCATCCGGGGAAGGTGTCCCGGCGCAGAATGGAGGCATGCCCAACCGACTTGCCGACGCGATCAGCCCGTACCTGCGCTCCCACGCCGGCAACCCGGTCGACTGGCACGGCTGGGGTGCGGAGGCCTTCGCCGAGGCCCGCGCGCGCGACGTGCCCGTGCTCGTGTCGATCGGTTACTCGACCTGCCACTGGTGCCATGTCATGGCCAGGGAGAGCTTCAGCGACCCCGTTCTCGCCGACTATCTCAATGCGCACTTCGTGAGCGTCAAGGTCGACCGGGAGGAACACCCCGACGTCGATGCCGCCTATCTGGCAGCCGCGAGTGCGTTCGTCGGCGGCCTGGGCTGGCCGCTGAACGTGTTCGTCACCCCGGAGGGCCGGGCGTTCTACGCGGGAACCTACTTCCCGCCGCAGCCGATGACGGGGCATCCGTCGTTCCGGCAGGTGCTCGCGGCGGTGACGGATGCCTGGACCACCCGCCGCGCCGACGTCGCAGAGAGCGCCGACCTGGTGGTCGAGGCGCTCGCCGCGGCCGCAGCGCAGGGAACGACCGCCGGAGCACGCCCGGATGCGGCAGCCCTCGACGAGGCCGTCGCGGCCCTGGTCGCCCAGGAGGACCTGGTCTTCGGCGGTTTCGGCGGCGCCCCCAAGTTCCCGGTCGCGCCGGCCCTCGGCTTCCTGCTCGAGCGCGCCGGCGGCCGGGACCTTGCCCTGCGCACGCTCAAACGGCTCGGCGCCTCCCCGCTGCGGGACCCGATCGAGGGTGGCTTCTTCCGCTACGCGGTCAACCGCGACTGGAGCGAGCCGCACTACGAACGGATGCTCTACGACAACGCCCAACTCCTCGACCTCTACACGCAGGCGTGGAGGCTCACCGGCGAGCCGTGGGCCCGAGCCGTGGCCGAAGGGATCGCACGCTTCCTGACCTCGGTGCTCATGCTGCCGGGCGGCGGCTTCGCCAGCGCGCAGGACTCCGAAAGCACTGTCGACGGGCGGCGCGTCGAAGGCGGCTACTACACCCTCGATGAGGAGGCCCGGAAGCTGCAGTCCCGGCCCGCCCTCGACGAGAAGGTGCTCACCGGCTGGAACGGCCTCGCCGTCGCCGCCCTCGCCCGGGCCGGATTCGCCTTCGACGACCGGGGACTCCAGGCGGCGGCCGTCAGCGCGGCGGACAGGCTGCTCGACCAGCACCTGGCCGACCGGGGGGCAGGCGGATTAGATCTCGTGCGCGCGTCGATCTCGGGGCGGGTCTCCGGTGCCCGGTCGACCCTCGAGGATTACGGGATGTTCGCACGCGGCCTCCTCGAGCTCGCCCTGGCGACGGGGGAGGTGCGCTATGCCCTCGCGGCACGCCGGCTCATTGACGCGACGCTGCAGCCGGTCCGGGCGCCGTCGGACCAGGCGGCGCTTCCCTTCCGGGTGCCGAACGGCGCCGATCCGGTGCTGGCCGCGCAGGGCATGGACCTCCCCGTCGACCCGTCGGAGGGTGCCTACCCGTCCGGCCTGACCTCGATCGCCGGAGCCGCGTGGCTGCTCCACCTGCTCACCGCGGACCCGCGCTACCTGGCCGCGGCCGAGTCCGCGATGGACGTGCTCGGAGGGCAGCTCACGGCCCGTCCGCTCGCGTTCGGCGCGTCCCTGCGGCTGAGCGCCGCGTTGCTCGGCCCGGCCCGGCAACTGGTGGTCGTCTCCCCGGACGACAGCCCGGGCGCGAGCCCCGATGGCCTGCTCGCCGTCGCGCGCCGGCGGGCGAGCGGTCTCGTCGCCGCGGTGACCGAGGCGCAGGCGAAGGCCTTCGCCGACGCCGGCTTCGACCTGTTCCGGGAGCGGACGACCCGCTCCGGCCTGGCCGCCGCGTACCTCTGCCGGGACTTCGTCTGCAGCCTGCCGGTGACCGACCCGGCCGATCTGCCGGCCGATCTGCCGGCCGATCTGCCGGCCGATCGTCCGGCCGGGAAGCCGGGCTCGACCGGGCGGTCGACCGGGACGACAATGGGCGCATGACCATCCGGATCAAGCGTGTCTACGACGACCCGGCCCCCGACGATGGCAGCCGGGTGCTGGTGGACCGGCTCTGGCCGCGGGGCGTCTCCCGGGAACGTGCGGAGCTCGACGACTGGATCAAGGACGTCGCCCCGAGCCCCGCCCTCCGCACCTGGTGGAACCACGACCCCGACCGGATCGATGAATTCGCCGTGCGTTACCGGACCGAACTCGGTGCGACGCCCGCGACCGCCGAAGCCGTGGCCCGGCTGCGGAGCCTGGTCGCCGCGAATGCACGGACCGGCACAACCACGACCCTCGTCTACGGTGCCAGGGACCCGGTCGTGAACCATGCCCGCATCCTGGGCGAATATCTCGGGGCGGCGCACCCCGAGAGCCTCCCGGTCAGCGCGCCGACGACCCCCTAACATCGAGCCAACACCAGGCGTCAACAGCTCCGACCGAGGAGCCGGCCGAAAGGATTCACAATGGTTCCCGAAATCAACATCTGGGCGGTGCTGCTCGCCACCGTCTCGAGCATGGTCGTCGGCAGCGTCTGGTACTCCCGCCGGGTCTTCGGCACCTATTGGATGAAGGCGGTCGGCCACGACGAGGAGAGTGTGCGCACCGGGTCGGCGGCCCCGCTCATCCTCACCGTCATCGTCAGCTTCATCACCGCGTGGGTGCTGGCCGGGGCGGCCGCGATCGCCCAGAACTTCTACGGCGGCAGCTTCCTCGTCAATACCCTGCTGACCTCCGTCATCCTCTGGGCCGGCTTCACCGCGGCACGGATGGCCACCCACGACGCCTTCGACCGGCGCCCCTGGGGCCTCACCGTGCTCAACATCGTGCACGAGCTGGTCACCCTGATGCTGATGGCCCTCATCATCGGGCTGTTCGGCATCAGCGCCCTGTAGAACAGCCCGCAGAGGCGAACGGTCACGGGCCCGTTTCGGGGCCGTGACCGTTCGCGTTTCCGGCCCGTCCCGGGACGTACACTGAGAGAAGCGCCACCGCGTTCCGCCGGCTGCTTCGCACTCGGTTTCAGGACGGGTGTGCGGTCGTGCGACAAACCGGACGCACTCTTCCCGCTGGTGAACCTGGCGAACGAGTGTTCCCAATTCCAGAGGAGGACCATGGCTGATTACAATCGCCCCACTGCCGACCGGCACGCCCCGACCGGACACGGCACCGAATCTGACGCCACCGGCACCTCCTCGGCCGAGACGCCGACCGGCCACGCCGACGGCGCCGCCGTCAGGAGCAGGGGCCTGTCCGACACCGCCTCGATCCCGGTCCTCTCGCTCAGCAACGAACCCGAACTCGTGCTCCGCGCCGTCGACGCCCGCACCCGCCGCTTCGATCGCGAAGACCTCGTCGTGCGTAAAGGCGAGATCGCGCTGGTCAACGGCCACTTCACCCCGCGTGAATCCATGATCAAGGACCTCCTCGCCGTCGCGAGCGCCCTCGACCTGGCCGGAATCGACTTCCTGCTCGTGCGCGGGGACCACGACCGCCCGACCATCGCCGTCGACCGCAAGCGCCGCAAGCAGCTCACCCGCATCCTCGCCGCCGCATTCGCGAACGAGCCCTTCTACGCGAAGCCGCTCGACGGCGATCTGACCCAGCCCCTCCTGCTCGCCGACGGCGCCCTGGCCACGCTGCGCAAGTCATCCGTCTTCCGGGTCTACCGGCCCCGGATCGAACCGATCGGGCGGCTCCGCTACGGCTCGGAGACCGCGTTCCAGTTCGAGCTGTGGTACTTCGGCGAGGATGAGATCGTCGCGCCGGTCGAGAACTCCCTGATGCGCACCCGGATGCCCCGCGGCGAGGCCCGCGAGACCACGATCGACCTGTTCGGACGCAGTTGGCGCACCCTGCAGCACATGTTCGACGACCTGGCCAGCGACATCAGCTTTGACATCGACCTGGTCTTCTCCTGGGTCGACGGCTCGTCCAGCGACTTCCAGCGGGAACGGGCCAAGCGCATGCAGGCCTACGTCGTCGGCGAGGGCGACGACTCCGACGCCCGGTTCCGCCAGATCGACGAACTCAAGTACGCGCTCCGCAGCGTGTACATGTTCGCGCCCTGGGTGCGTCGCATCTTCATCGCCACGGATTCGCCCGCGCCCGAGTGGCTGGCCGAGCACCCGCGCGTCACGATCATGCGCAGCGAGGACTTCTTCCCCGACACCAGCGCCCTGCCCACGCACAACTCGCACGCGGTCGAAAGCCAGCTGCACCACATTCCCGGGCTGGCCGAGCACTTCCTCTATTCCAATGACGACATGTTCTTCGGCCGCCCGGTGGGCCCGGAGCTGTTCTTCTCACCCGGCGGCATCACCAAGTTCGTGGAGGCATCCACCCGGATCGGCCTCGGCGACAACGACCCGTCCCGGAGCGGCTTCGAGAACGCGGCCAGGGTGAACCGGGCGCTGCTGCGCGAACGGTTCGGCAAGGTCACCACCCGGCACCTCGAGCACACGGCCGCGCCGCTGCGCAAGAGCGTGCTGCGCGAACTCGAGGCCGAGTTCCCCGAGGACTTCGCCCGCACCGCGGCCAGCCGGTTCCGTTCGGCGACCGACATCTCGGTCACGAACTCGCTCTACCACTACTACGCGCTGATGACCGGCCGCGCGGTGGAGCAGACCCAGGCGCGCTCCCTCTACATCGAGACCACGCTCAAGCTGGCCCTGCGCCAGATGAACAAGCTGCGCAAACGCCGCGACCAGGACATGTTCTGCCTCAACGACGGCAGCTTCCCCGAGATCTCCGACGAGGTGCGCCGCGCCGCGGTGACAGACTTCCTCGAGCGTTACTTCCCGATCGTGGCTCCGTGGGAGCGGGAGAGCCAGGAGAATGACCGGCTCGGCACGTCGTCGGTCAGTTCAGAACCCGGATCGGCATGGTCATCGGCGGCTCACGGAACGCTGGCAGAGTACCCGCGGGCATGATCTCGATGCCCGACTCGGCCAGCCGCCTGCTGCTCTCCGCGGCGTCGATGTACTCCAGCGCCGGGTAGCTGCCGAGCGGCACCACCGAGTGCAGCACCGTGTCCGCGTAGACGTGCACGAGGTTGAAGGTGCGCGCGCCGTCCTGGCCGCGGGTGCCGCCGACCGGCACGTTGAGGTCCTGGGTGTAGCAGGTGGCCGAGGCGACCGACACGGGGATGCCGGCGAACATCGCCGTCGACGAGTAGTGCAGGTGGCCGGCGAGGATGCTGCGCACGTCGGTGCCGCGGAGCACCCGGGCGAGCGCGGCCTGGCCGCGCAACTCGACCGAGACGGCGAGATCGAGAACGCTCGGCACGGGCGGGTGGTGCATCGCCAGGATGGTGCCGTCGGGCGCGGGCACGCTGAGCTCCCGGCCCAGCCAGGCCAGCTGGGCCTCGCTCACGGCGCCGTAGTGGTGACCGGGAACCGACGTGTCCAGGGTGATCACGCGCAGGCCGCCGATGAACTCGACGTGGTCGATCGGGGCCGTTGACGCCGGCTCGCCGAGCAGCGTGGTTCGGAAGGCCGACCGGTCGTCGTGGTTGCCCATCACCCAGATGACCCGGGAGCCGAGCCTGGCCGCGGCCGGCTCGACGATGGAGCGCAGGGTGCGATAGGCATCCGGCTCACCCTTGTCGGCCAGGTCGCCGGTGATGATGATCGCCTCCGGCCGCCCGGTCGAGGCCTCGACCTCGGCGAAGAGAGAGGCGAGATGCGCGGCACTGTCGACCCGGTCGTACAGGCGTTCGCCCTGCGCGAGCAAGTGAGTGTCACTGAGGTGAAGCAGGAAATGGTCCGGCCTGGGGTATTCGGCCGTGCGAATGTTCACGGAGCTTCCATTCGTTGGTACTAGGAGCACTCTTCGGTGAGTGCGCTGACTCTACTCCGTCTATTCGATCAGTAGTTCTTGAACATCCGGTGTACGCCACGCGAACACCGCGGAAGGGGCCCGGAGGAAAACCCCCGGGCCCAACCGTTTTCCGCGTCTAGGACACAGCCTTCTTGTCGGCTTCCTTGATCTGCATGACCTGCTCTCCCGAGCCCTTCACCTCGATCTTGCGGGGCTTGGCGGCCTCGCTCACGGGGATCGTCACGCTCAGCACCCCGTTGTTGTAGGTGGCGCTGATGTTCTCGATGTCGATGCCCTGGCCCAGGTTGAGCTGGCGCAGGAACGACCCGGCCATGCGCTCACGAGTGAGCCACTTGACGTTCTCGTGGTTCGCCATGGTGCGCTCGCCCCTGATGGTCAGGAGCTGACCGTCCACGTCGATGTCAACGGAGCCGGGGTCGATCCCGGGTTTCACGGCCTCGCAATCGGCCGAAGGTCCCGCGGCGTTCGCGCTGAGCGAAGCTCAGTCCCGGGTATGTCCCGGGTGTGTCCCGGGGGTGTCCCGGGCGTGTCGCGCGCGCCGCACGCTCAGGGATGGGTCAGGCCGGAGGAGGAGCCGGGCAGTGTCGGCTTGTCGATCTCGTCCTGCTCGTACGGCTCGATCGGCTCGTTGGCAGCGTCGGCGGCGCGGCGCCGTTCGGCCTCGAAGTCGCCCTCGAGCCCGGTGAAGCCGCCCAGGCCGAAGCCGTGCCTGCCCCCGGATTTCCTGCCGGTCCCTGCCCGGCCCCAGTGCCAGTTGAACATTCTCCCAAGCTACGCCCCCGGCGGGCCCAGTCAAGGTCTGGCGCACGCTGTGCGCGAACGCCGGGCAGGATGCCGGGGCCCGGTGGTGGGTTGTGCAGCCGGGCATGGGAAACTGGACCGTGCGCACCACCTCGACGACCAGTCCCCTCCGCTATGTCGTGGGTGCTTTCTGCTCGATCGCGGTATTCGTCGTGATCTACCTGTTCTCGGTACGCACCCTCGCCGGCCAGACCATGGACCAGCTCGCCTTCGACGGAGCGGAATTCGGCCGGCGCAGCGTGACCCCGTTCACCCAACAGGTGCTCGACGCCCTGCCCGTCGTGTCCGTGATCGCAGGAGCGGTGATCACCGGCATCCTCACCGCCGTCCGCCGCAACGTGCGCACCCTGGTCGTCGCGATCGGTGCTGCCCTGGGCGCCGTGCTGACCACGCAGCTGCTCAAGGGCTGGCTGCTGACCCGGCCGGACCTCGGCGTCGACGGCTATGCGGGCAACTCGTTCCCCTCCGGGCATACGACGGTGGCCGCGGCATCCGCCCTCGCCGTCTTCCTCGTCTCCAGCCCGCGAACGCGGTGGCTGAGCGCCCTGGCGGGCACCGCCTTCGCGGTCGTCGCGGGAGTGTCGACCCTCGCGAACGGCTGGCACCGGCCGAGCGACGTGATCGCCGCCCTGCTCGTCGTCGCGGTCTGGGGGTGCGCCGGTGGAGTGGCGCTGACCGTGTGGCGCGGCGATGACGCGACCACCATGAAGGCTCCGCCGGCTGCAGGGGCCCGGATCCAGCTGAAGATCCTGGTGCCGTTCCTCGTCGTGGCCGTCTCCGCGTTCCTGGTCACCTACTTCCGCGCGTTCGGAACCACGCCCGGGCCGCTGATCGCGTACATCGGCGGGGTGTCGGCGATCATCGCGGCCGGTTTCACCGTGGCGCTCACGGCGACCCGGCTGTTCTCCCGCCTGCCCTGACCCACGGCTCTGCCGGGAGGCATCCCAGACGCGCCACGATGTGTGGGGGGTGTGCCGGTGCGGGGCCGCGTGTAACACTGGGGGCTATGTCCGTCACTCTCAGAGCGCTGCAGACCGTGGTTCCGCCGACAATCCTGGTGCAGGAGCAGGTGCGCGACGTGTTCGCGGCCCAGCCGGGACTGAGCCGGCTGGCGCAACGGCTGGTGACGGCATCCTTCAACCTGTCGGGAATCGACCGCCGGCACACCGTGATCGACGAGCTCACCCTCGACTCGGACACCGACGACCCGCAGTTCTTCGACGCGGCCACGCAGCGCCTGCTGATGCCGGGCACCCGGGTGCGCAACGAGCTGTACATCGTCGAGGCGACCAAGCTGTTCGTCGAGGCCGGGCGCCGGGCGCTGGCCGCCTGCCCCGACATCGACGCAGCGGACATCACCCACGTCGTCACCGTGTCGTGCACCGGCTTCTACGCGCCGGGCCCCGACTACATGCTCGTGCGCGAACTGGGGCTGAGCCCGGCCACCCAGCGCTACCACCTGGGTTTCATGGGCTGCTACGCGTCGATGCCGGCGTTGCGCACGGCGAAGCAGTTCGTCGAGGCAGACCCGAACGCGGTCGTGCTGGTCGTGAGCGCCGAGCTGTGCTCGCTGCACCTGCGCACCTCGGACGACCCCGACACGATCGTCGCCTCCTCGCTGTTCTCCGACGGGGCTGCGGCCGGGATCGTCAGTTCCCGGGCGCCGCTGCCGGGGGAGCGGGCCCTGGAGCTCGACCTGTTCGAGACCGTGATCACCCCGGTCGGCGAGGGCGACATGGCCTGGAAGATCGGCGACGAGGGCTTCGAGATGGTGCTGAGCACGTATGTGCCGCACATCATCGACGAACACATCGAAGCGGCCCTCGCGCCGCTCTTCGCCCGGGATCTGTCCTTGGTCGCGGCGCTGACGCCGCCCGCCGCGGAGCCGGAGCGTGAACTGGTGGGCGCATCCGTCGGCGGGTCTGGGGCCGCACCCGCCGGGTCGCCGGCCGGAACACCCTCCGGCGTCGCCGCGCAGACACTGAGCGCTGCGATCGCGCACTGGGCGATCCACCCGGGCGGGCGCAGCATCCTGGACAAGACCGAAGCGAAGCTCGGGCTCAGCGAGGCGCAGCTCGTGCCGTCGCGGGAGACGCTGCGCCAATACGGGAACATGAGCAGCGCCACGATCCTGTTCGTGCTGAAGGCCATCCTCGACGCCCCGGCCACCGCCGACGGGGAACGGGTCTGTGCGATGGCGTTCGGGCCGGGACTCACCGTCGAGTCCGGGCTGATGACCGTCACCGCCGGCTAGGCGACCGTGGGCATCCCGTCGCTGCGGCTGCGCGCGAGCGACGCCGTCGAGCTGATGGACGACCCCGACTGCGACCCGGAACGGCTCGACCGCACCTACGCGAACTTCCGGTTCGTGAACGCGGTCGTGTCGGGCTGGCGTGGGATCTACCGGCGGGAGATCCGCCCGGAGTTGTCGCGCACGACGGAGAGCACCCTGCTCGACATCGGGTCGGGCGGCGGCGACATGGCCAGGGCGCTGGCCCGCTGGGCGGCCGGGGACGGGCTGCGCCTCACCGTGACCGCGATCGACCCGGATCCCCGGGCGCACGCTTACGCCACCGGGCTGCCGCCGCTGCCGGGGCTGACCTTCCGGCGGGCGCTGAGCTCGGAGCTGGTCGCCGAGGGAGCGCGCTTCGATTTCGTCGTCTCCAACCATGTGCTGCACCACCTCTCCGCCGAGCAGCTCGGCGGCCTGCTCGTCGACTCCGAGCGGCTCGCCGCCGGCCGGGTGCTGCACGGCGACATCGAACGCAGCCGGTTCGCCTACCTCGGTTTCGGCCTGGGCACCTGGCCGTTCTTCCGCCGCTCGTTCATCCGCGACGACGGGCTCACCTCGATCCGGCGCAGCTTCACCGCGGCCGAGTTGCGCGCCGTCGTGCCGCCCGGCTGGCGGGTGACCCGGGAGCGGCCGTCCCGTCTCGTGCTGCGCTGGGCGCCCCGATCCGCGCCGAGATCTGCCGTTCCGGTCGAGACCGCCCCGCGCACCGGGCGGGCTCGACCGAAACGGCAGATCTCGGCGGAGGAACGGGCGGCCGCGGCTTCGGTCGGCGGGGCTTCGGTCGGCGGGGCTTCGGTCGGCGGGGCGACGGATGCCGGGGCGACGGATGCGTGACGTCATCGTCGTCGGCGGGGGACCGGTCGGCATCCTGCTGGCCGGGCTGCTCGCCGTGCGCGGCCTCGACGTGGAGGTGCTCGAGCAGCGGAGCGAGCCGTCGCTGCGATCGCGGGCCATCGGCATCCACCCGCCGTCGCTCCGGGCGCTGCGGCAGCTCGGAGTCGCGGACACGATCATCGAGAGCGCGGTCCGCATCAGCGGCGGGGAGGTGCGCTCCGACGGACGCCGCCTCGGCCGGCTCCGGTTCGCCGAGACCGCCGACCGCTACCAGCGCGTCATCTCCCTGCCCCAGTACGAGACCGAGGCGGTGCTGCGGGCCCGGTTCGAGCAGCTCCGGCCCGGCTGTTTCCGCGGCGGCGTGACCGTGACCGGGGTGCGCGACCGGGGCGACCGGGTCGAGCTCGTCGCTGGGCCCGGCGCGGGGGAGCCGCTCGAGGCCCGCTACGTCGTGGCCGCCGACGGTGCCCGCAGCGCCGTGCGCGACCTGCTCGGCATCCGCTGCGCCGCCCGCACCGGCGGTGAAACCTACCTGATGAGCGACTACGCCGACACGGGCGAGCACGGCGCTGAGGCGGTGCTGTTCTTCGAGCGGGGCGGGGTGGTCGAGTCCTTCCCGTTGCCGGGCGGCCGGCGCCGGTGGGTGGCGATGACCCCGTCCCTGATGACGGGCGCGACCAGCGCCGACCTGGCGGCCCTGGTGCGCGCCCGAACCGGAATCGAGTTGCCCCCGACGGAGGCGGTGGCGAGCTCCTTCGCTGTGGCGCAGCGGCTGGCCCGGCGGCTCGTGTCCGGCCGGGTCGTGCTCGTCGGCGACGCCGCCCACCAGATCAGCCCGATCGGCGGGCAGGGCATGAACCTCGGCTGGCTCGACGCGCTGCAGCTCGCCCCCGCGCTGGAACGGGCGATCCGCGAGCCGGCGACCGCGGCATCCGTTCTCGCTGACTACGACCGTCGCCGCCGGCGCAGCGCCCGGATGGCCGCGCGGCAGGCCGGCTTCAACATGGCGATGGGCCGCCCGGCGCGGGGCCTGCGCCTGCGGGCGCGGAACGGCCTCGTGCGCGCGCTCGCGGTGCCGCCGGCGAGCATGGTGCTCGCCCGCGCGTTCACCATGCGCTGGCTCTGACCCCGCTGATCCTGCCCGCCCGCCGGTTCAGGGCGACGTCACGTGCATAACTCCTGCAATCCGGCCGACGGGCGCCGAACTCGCCCGGGATTCCGGGGCAGTGTCCGGCCGGAGGCAGAAATTGCAGGAGTTACGCAGGTCAGGCTCGGGGGACTCCGCCGAGCGCTACTGGCCGACGGCGACGGATGCCGCCCCGAGCAGCGTGTTGCGGCTCACCGCCCCGGAGGCATCCGTGGCGAGCTCGAAGCTGCGTCCGCCGAAGACGAGGCCGCGCACATCGAGCGCCCCGGCGATCGGCAGGGGTGAGACCCGGAGTTCCTCGGCCTGCGCGTCGGGTTCGAGGCCGAGGATCGTGCCGAGGACGGCGACGGCGGACGCGGCCGACCAGGCCTGCGGGCGGCAGGCGGCCGGGTAGGGGATCGGCGCGGCGGACTCCTCGGTCGAGTGGCCGGAGTGGAGTTCGGGCATCCGGTAGTCGAAGCCCTCCGCGGTGCGGAGCAGCCCCTCGATCAGGACGGCCGCCTCCGCGCCGAAACCGGCCCGGCCGAGGCCGGCGATCGCGATCGCGGTGTCGTGGGTCCAGACCGAGCCGCCGTGGTAGCTCAGCGGCCAGTAGCCGGTGGAGTCGGTCGACATGGTGCGGAGGCCGTAGCCGGAGCTCAGCTCGGGGGAGACCAGGCGCCGGGCGACCAGGCGCGAGCCCTCCTCGTCGAGGATGCCGGTGCCGAGCAGGTGGCCGATGTTGCTGGTGACGGTGTCGACCTTCTGCTTGTGCGCGTCGAGGGCGACGGCCGGGTAGGCCCCGTCGGGGGATTCGATCCAGAACGCAGCGTTGAAGCGGGTCTTCAGCGCGGCAGCCCAGTCGCGCCAGTCCGCGCCGCCGGTGCGGCCGAAGTGGTCGAGCAGAGCGGCGCCGCCGATGGCGGCCTCGTAGGCGTAGGCCTGCACCTCGCAGAGCGCGATCGGGCCCTCGGAGAGGCTCCCGTCGCGCCACTGGATGGAATCGCCGGAGTCCTTCCAGCCCTGGTTGGCCAGGCCGTGCCCGGTCGAGTCGACGTATTCGAGGAAGCCGTCGCCGTCGCTGTCCCCGTAGGAGCGCATCCAGACCAGGGCGGTCTCGAGGTGGGGCAGCAGCGCCTCGACCTCGGCGTCGGGCATGCCCCACTTCCAGGCGTCGTGCAGCAGGTTGATCCACAGTGCGGTCGCGTCGACCGTGCCGTAGTAGAGCGGCGGCAGGGAGGTGTCCTCGCCGGGCATGTTGAGGGTGCCCGGGCGCAGTTCGTGCATGATCTTGCCGGGCTGTTCGGCCGTCGCAGCGACCGTCTCGGTGCCCTGCAGCGCGGCGAGCACCCGCAGGGTCGAGCCGGCGAGGCCGGTGCCGAGCGGCAGCAGCATCCGGGCGGCCCAGATCGAGTCCCGGCCGAAGAGGGTGAAGAACCACGGCGCCCCGGCGGCGAGGAACACGTCGTCCGGCTGGTCGCGGGTGACCATCCGCAGCCCGGCGAGGTCTTTGAGGGCGGTGTCCACCCAGGCGCCGAGGCGGGAGTCGTCGGCCCGGGCCGTGACGCCGGCCCAGTCGGATGCCCCGCTCGCGCCGCGGACGACGGCCGACGGGTCGACGATGGCCAGTTCCCAACTTACGCTGACGCTGCCGTGGGCGGGGATCGTGACGCTCCAGCTCGCGGTGGTCAGCCCGTCGGCGTCGACGACGAGGTCGGCGTCGGCGGAGGAGAACGAGGCCGTGATCGTGCCGGAGGAGTAGTGCACCCCGGCGTCATCGAGCACGGAGGCGATCTCGACGTCGGGCGTCAGGACCCCACCCTTGACGTCGTGGATGATGTCGAACGACGGCGTGAGCTCGAGTGTCACGGTCGTCTCGATCGGGTCGGTGATCGCGCTGGTGAGCTCGATCGTCTCGGTCACCCGGCCGTCCCGCGCCTGGCGCACCCGGGTGAGGAGTACCCGGGGGTCGGCGCCGCGGCCGTCGAGGTGGCGCAGCAGGGAGACGAAGCGGAGCGTGGCGGCATCCGTCACGCTGTGCGAGATGTTCTCGGGGACCTGGCCGCCGACGAGCAGGGTGAGGGCGCCCACGATGCGGGTGTCGGAGTGGTAGATGCCGTGCAGGGGGCGACTGCCCATCGATCCGTCGGGGGAGGACCAGACCTGGGTGGGCGCCGACAGGGCGACGAGCTCGTCGTGGAGCAGGGGCTGGTGGGGGTGCTTCGGTGTCCCGGACATGCGTGAATTCACGACTCCTCGGTGATTCGGTGGATTCGGTGAGCCCTGCAGTAGTGCATTCGAGGCCCGCTGTGCGATTGATTGTTGACAGATTCGCGTATTCAGGTAACGTAGCACTCAGGATTTGAACGATCAAACTTTTGAACGATCAAATCACCACTTACCGCAAGGAGGCACCGTGGACCGGTTACCGACGATCGAAGACGTCGCACGTGCCGCCCAGGTGTCCAGGCAGACCGTGTCCAACGTGCTGAACACCCCGGCGATCGTCAAGCCGGAGACCCGAAAGCGCGTCGAGGTCGCCATCCGCAAGCTGGCTTACCGGCCGCACGCCTCGGCCCGCCGGCTGCGGATGCGCAAGTCCTCCACGATCGCCATCCGGCTCGACCCGATGACCAACGGCATCTCGGGTGCGCTGCTCGACCGATTCCTGCACGCCCTGACCGAGCAGGCGGATGCCCGCGGCATCCGGATCCTGCTCTTCACCGCCGCCGACCCGGCCGCCGAGATCGAGCAGATCCGCAAGCTGCGCGCCGGCGCCGACGTGGACGCGTTCGTGCTCACCGCCACCTTCCACGGCGACCCGCGCACCGAATGGCTGGTGGAGAACGACGTTCCCTTCGTCACCTTCGGCCGGCCGTGGGGCGCCAACGACATGAACAACCCGAAGCACCTCTGGGTGGACGTGGACGGATTCGCCGGGATGCGCGAGGCGGCCATCCACCTGATCGACCAGGGCTCCTCCCGGGTCGGGTTCGTCGGCTGGCCGAGCCTCTCCGGCACCGGCGACGATCGCCGCCGCGGCTGGCAGGCCGCCGTCGAGGAACGACTCTCCACCAGCGACGACGACCTCGCCGCCCTGAACCTGAGCGTGGAGGACCGCCTCGAGGACGCCCGGGATGCCGTGGTCGCGCTGCTCGAGAGCGACGAGAGGATCGACGGCCTGGTCTGCGCGAGCGACACGCTCGCCCTCGGCGCGATGATCGCCGCGGCATCCGTCGGCCGGAGCGACCTGCCGATCATCGGCTTCGACAACTCGCCCGTCGGCCAGGCCATCGGCCTCTCCAGCGTCGACCAGACCCTCGACGAGGTCGCCCGTGGCGCCCTCGAACTGCTGCTCGGCGAGACCGGGGGAGACCTCGTGCACCGCGACGCCGCAGCCGGGGACACCCGTCACCGGCTCATCACACCTCACCTCGTCATCCGGCAGCCGCTGCGGCTGCTGGCCCCTGACGCGGCATCGACCCCCACCGCAACCAAGAGTGCGGTCGGCAATCACAAGAATGGAAAGGAAACACAATGAAACTACGACGAGGAGCACGCTGGGGTGCTGTTCTGGTGGCCGGCGGACTGTTGGCCAGCCTGGCCGCCTGTTCGTCCGGTGGCAGTGACAGCGCCGGCGGCGACGTTGCCGGGCAGAAGCTCACTGTGCTGATCGGCTCGAGCGGCGACGCCGAGACGAAGGCCGTGGGCGACGCGGCCAAGGCCTGGGGCACCACCAACAAGGCGACCGTCAAGGTCGTCGCGGCCAACGACCTCACCCAGCAGCTGGGGCAGGGATTCGCCGGCGGCAACCCGCCCGACCTGTTCTACATGGGCTGGGACCAGTTCCAGACCTACGCGAGCAAGCAGTACCTGGAGCCCTACGCCGACAAGGCCGCGAACAAGGATGCCTACTACCCGGCACTGAAGAGCGCGTTCAGCTACAAGGACAAGTTCTACTGCGAGCCCAAGGACTTCTCCACCCTCGGCCTGATCATCAACACCGAGAAGTGGGACGCGGCCGGCCTGACCGACGCTGACATCCCCACCGACTGGGCCGGCCTCGAGGCCGTCGCCAAGAAGCTCACCACGGCCGACACGGCCGGGCTGTCCTTCGGAGCGGAATACGCCCGGATCGGCACCTTCATGAACCAGGCCGGCGGATCGATGCTGTCCAAGGACGGCAAGAAGGTCACGGCCGACTCGGCCGAGAACCTCGCCGGACTCACCGAGGTGAAGAAGCTCCTCACCGACGGCGTGCTCAAGTTCCCGGCAGACCTCGACTCCGGCTGGAGCGGAGAAGCGCTCGGCAAGGGCAAGGCCGCCATGGTCATCGAGGGTCCCTGGATCAGCGGGCTCAAGACCGACTACCCCGACCTGAAGTACAAGGCCGTCGAACTTCCCGCCGGCCCCGGTGGGCAGTCCACCTTCACCTTCAGCAACTGCTGGGGCATCCCGGCCCAGTCCAAGACGACAGCCGCCGCCGAAAGCCTGGTGAAGTTCCTCACCACCGACGAGCAGCAGCTGAAGTTCTCCGACGCCTTCGGGGTCATCCCGTCGACCGAGTCGGCCGCCAAGGTCTACTCGACGACGTACCCCCAGAACGAATCGTTCGTCAAGAGCAACGACTACGCCGTCAGCCCGGTCGCCTTCGCCGGCGCATCCACCGTGATCAGTGACTTCAACTCCCAGTTGCAGGGTCTGGGCACGGGCGACCCCAAGGCGATCCTGAGCGCGCTGCAGACGAACCTGCAGGACGCCCTCGACGCCGCGAACAAGTAAGCAGGACATCATGAGCGCGATTCGGGGCAGCAACAATCCAACAACGGATGCCGGCACGGCATCCGGTGGGGCAGGGGCGGCCCCGAATCGTCGCCGTGGCACATCCCGGCCGAGCAGGAACCGGCCCAGCCTGCACCGGGGCGAGGCGAAATACGGCTGGCTGTTCATCACCCCGCCGATCATCATCATCGGCATCTTCCTGGTCGTGCCGGTGCTCCTCGCCGTCTGGGTGAGCGTCAGCGACTGGAGCGGGCTCGGCTCGCCGCTGAACCCGCAGGTCAGCTTCGTCGGGTCGAAGAACTTCGAGGCGGTGCTCTCCGATCCGGGGCTCGCCCAGAAGGACTTCGGCACCTCGATCCGCAACAACCTCTACTACGTGGTGCTCGTCGTCCCGCTGCAGACCGCGCTGGCCCTGTTCCTCGCGGTTCAGGTGAACCGGCGCATCCTCAAAGGGCGCGGCTTCTTCCGCACCGCGTTCTACTTCCCCTCGGTGACGAGTTCGATCGCGATCACCGCGATCTGGCTGTTCCTGTTCGGCGCTACCGGCGCCGTCAACAAGATCCTCGGCTTCTTCGGGGCCAGCGGCCCGGTCTGGTTCGCCGACCCGCGCGGCGTGCTGCACATCATCCTCGGCGCCTTCGGGGTCTCCGCCGCCCCCGACGCGCTCGCGGGCGGCGGGATGCTCGGGGTCAGCTGGTGGGAATGGCTGAGCGGGCCGAGCGTGGCCATGTGCGCCATCATCCTGCTGGCCGTCTTCACGACGTCGGGCACCTTCATGCTGCTGTTCATCGCGGCCATACAGGCGATCGGCGCGGAGGTCGACGAGGCCGCATTGATGGACGGCGCGGGCCCGTTCCGCAAGTTCTTCTCGGTGACCCTGCCGATGCTCAAGCCAACCCTGTTCACCGTGCTCACCCTCGGGCTGATCGGCACCTGGCAGGTCTTCGACCAGATCTACCTCACCGGCGGCGGCAAGCCGGGCAAGACCCTGCTCACCCCGGCGTACCTGGCCTACCAGACCTCGTTCAAGGACCTGAACTGGGGACAGGGCGCGGCGATCTCGTTCATCCTGTTCGTGATCATCATCCTGCTCACCGCCCTGCAGCGGTACGTGCTGCGGGACCGGAAGGACAAGGGCAAGGTGAGCCGGGCGCTGGCGGGGGCGATCGCCGCCGATCGCGTCGTCGTCGCGGCGAGCACCGTGGCATCCGCTGCGGACCGGGGGTCCTCGACGTCGTCGTCCTCCGGAAGCGCCACCTCGAACCAGGCCGGAGACGACAAATGAACGCCGTGACCACCCCCCAGGCCCCGCCCGCCGTCGCCCGCGAGGCGACGCCGGCCCCCACGATGCGCAAGCGGTCGATCGGCTGGCGGCTCCGCACCGGGTCTGGCCTGAGCTACCTCATGCTCGGTGTGCTCGCCCTCGTCTACATCTACCCGTTCCTGATCACGCTGTCCTCCGCGTTCAAGACCGACGACGAGGCCACCAACGACCCGCTCCGGCTGATCCCGCAGATCTGGTCGTTCGCGTCGTTCGAGCGGCTGTTCACGGATGTCCCGCTGCCGCTCTGGACGATGAACACGATCTTCGTGACCATCACGATCACCCTCGGCCGGGTGTTCTTCGACTCCCTCGCCGGCTACGCGCTGAGCCGGCTGCGGTTCCGCGGCCGCAGCCTCATCTTCGCGTCCCTCGTCGCGGTGATGGCCGTGCCCGGGGTCGTGCTACTGATCCCGCGGTTCCTGATCCTCAAGCAGTTCGGCATGTACGACAGCTACGCGGGCATGATCGTGCCGCTGCTCGTCGACGCGGCCGGGATCTTCATCATGAAGCAGTTCTTCGAGTCGATCCCCAACGGGGTGGAGGAGGCGGCCCGCCTCGACGGCGCCGGCGTCTTCCGCACCTTCTGGACGATCGTGCTGCCGATGGCCAGGCCCGCCCTGGTGACCCTGTTCATCCTGAGCTTCCAGGGCTCGTGGAACGAGTTCGGGCACTTCATCGTGTCCCGGCAGAGCCCGGAGACGAACACCCTCACCACGGGCATCGCCTCGCTGTTCTCCGGCCAGCTCGGCTCGGGAAACGAGTTCCCGCTCAAGATGGCGGCCGCAGTGCTGATGACCATCCCGATCGCGATCATGTTCTTCGTCTTCCAGAAGCGGCTCATCAACACCACCGAAGGCTCCGAGAAGGGCTGACACCGGTTCCCGGCCCGTGTTGCTCGTGCTGATGGCGCGAGCGACACGGGCCGTTCGTCTGCCCTGCCCGGGCCTGCGTTTCAGTGTGGCTGACTCCCGGGACGTGCTGAGTGCTGAACTGTGGCTGACTCCTGCACCGTGTTGAGCGCTGACCTGTTGCTAACTCCTGCAATCCGCGGCCGGCTTCTCGGGCCGCCGCGGAATTCCGGGGGTGGCTTTCCGGCCCGGCACCGAATTGCAGGAGTTAGCCACGCGCCGACGGCGGGAGCAGCTGCCGCAGGTGAGGCCGGAGGGGTGGCGACGCCTCCGACGGATACTCCGCTAGGGTGACGCCATGACTCGCCCCGATGCCGCCGGCCCTGACGCTGCGGGCCCTGGTGCCGCCCGCCCCGATGCCGCCGGCCCTGATCCCGTCGGCCCTGACACCCGCAGCCGCCGTGCCGCGCCAACCCTGCGCCCCGCCTGGGACCTGACCGGGCGCACGGCGCTCGTGACCGGGGCCGGCAGCGCCACCGGCATCGGATTCGCCGCGGCCGGGATGCTCGGCGAACTCGGTGCCCGGGTGGTGCTCACCGGGACGACCGAGCGGGTGCACGAGCGCGCGTCGGAGCTCGCGGCTCGGGGGATCGAGGCATCCGGCATCGTCTGCACCCTCGACGCCGAGGCCGGCGCGCGGGTGCTGGCCGAGGCGCTCGCCGGCGCGGGCCTTGCCCCGACGATCCTTGTCAACAACGCCGGCATGGTCGCCGTCGGCGACGCAGAGATGCTGCACGGTGACGTCATGACGAGCCCCGCGGAGTGGGACCGCGGCCTCGCCATCAACCTGTCGACCGCCTTCCACGCCACCCGCACCGTGGTCGGCTTCATGCGGGACGCAGGCTGGGGCCGCATTGTGACGGTGTCGAGCGTGAGCGGCCCGGTGATGGCCTCCCGCAATGATGTGGCCTACGCCGCGGCCAAGGCCGGGCTCGTCGGGCTGACCCGGGCGCTCGCCGTGGACGAGGCCGCCCGCGGCATCACCGCCAACGCGGTCGCCCCCGGCTGGATCGAGACGGGCTCCCAGCTCGAGAGCGAGGCGGTCGAAGGCGGGCTCGTGCCGGCCGGGCGGAGCGGAACGGCCGCGGAGGTGGCATCCGTCATCGCCTGGCTCGCCTCCCCGGGCGCCTCCTACGTGACCGGCCAGACGATCGTGGTCGACGGCGGCAACAGCATCGCCGAGGAGCGCCGCTGACCTCAGGCCGGCCCGGCCCCGTTCCGGCCCCGACGGCCGCCCCGGCCGGCCCGGCACAGCGGGTCTTCGTCCCCACCCGTGCATAACTCCTGCAATCCGCCGGCCGCCCCGGAATCCGGCCCGGGATTCCGGTGCGGCCGGGTGCCGGCCCCGGAATATGCAGGAGTTGTGCACAGGGCCGCGGTTGGAGGGGCCGCGGCCCGGAGGTTCCGGGTGCAGTTGAATGGGTCAGTGACTTCTGCACTTGTTGACCAGCTCCGAGCCGACCTCGGCGCCGCCCACTACTCCGTTTCGGCGCTGACCGGCCTGTGGGGCATCGAAGCGGATGCCGCGCTCCGCCGCAACCAGCGGGTTCCGGCCCTGCGGGCGCTCACGGCCCTCCGGGCGAAGCTCGGGCGGACCGAACCTTCCGCGACCCTCGCCCGGCTCTTCGTGCTCGGCCTGCCGGTGACCCGCGCCGACCTCGCGGCCGCCCTTCCCTCGCTCGGCGTCTCCGGCGCCGAGGCGCTCGGGCTGGTGGCCGGGACGCCCGATGGGGCCGGGACGCCCGACCTTGCCGGCACGGCCGACCGTGCCGGGACGCCCGATGGGGCCGGCACTCCCGACGCCGACGAGCGACTCCGCCCGCTGCTCGAACTGCGACCGTACAGCTTCGTCGACGAGCACGGTGCCGGCAGCTGGTGGATCGCCTCCGATCTCGGCGAACTCGCACTCGGCCGCCCGCTCGGCGAAACGCACGTGCTCGGCGTCGGCGGGGCATCCCTCACCCTGAGCGGACTGCTGATCCCGACCCAGGTCCGCACCGCGCTGGACCTCGGCACCGGCTGCGGCATCCAGGCCCTGCACGCCGCCCGTCACGCCGACCGAGTCGTCGCGACCGACATCTCGGTGCGCGCCCTCGAGCTGGCGGCGCTCAACGCGCGGCTGAACGGCATCCGCAATATCGAATTCCGGCTCGGCAGCCTGTTCGAACCGGTCGCGGGGGAGCGCTTCGACCACATCATCTCCAACCCGCCGTTCGTGATCACCCCGCGCACCGCGGGCGTGCCCAGCTACGAGTACCGCGACGGCGGCATGGTCGGCGACGCCCTCGTCGAAGCGGTCGTGCGCGGCGCGGCCGAGCACCTCACACCCGGCGGCGTCGCCCAGCTGCTCGGCAACTGGGAATACCGCACCGACCAGGATGCCTTCGACCGCCTCGGCCGCTGGCTCGATGCCCCGCAGCCGGGCGGGCCGCCGCGCCCCGCGCCCGGCCTCGACGCGTGGATCATCGAACGCGAGGTGCAGTCGCCCGCGCTCTACGCCGAGACCTGGATCCGCGACGGCGGCACCCGCCCGGGCACCGCCGACTTCGACCGGCTCTACGGCGCCTGGCTGGACGACTTCGAGGCGCGCGGCGTCAGCCAGGTCGGCTTCGGCTACATGCTCCTCCGCCGCCCGACGGCCACCGGGGCCGGCCTCCGCCGGCTCGAGCGGCTCCCCGGCGCGCTTGGTCACAACCCGGCCGGCATCGGCAGCCACCTGGCCGCCTGCCTGGCCGCGCACGACCGGCAGGCGGCGACGGATGCCGGCCTCCTCTCCCGGATGCGGCTCACCGTCGCATCCGACGTCACCGAGGAGCGCCACTACTGGCCGGGCCAGGAGGATCCTACGCTGATGACCCTGCACCAGGGTGGCGGCTTCGGCCGGTCCGTGCCGCTGGCCACCGCCCTCGCCGCCCTCGTCGGGGCGTGCGACGGCGACCTCGACGTGGGGTCGATCGTGTCCGCGCTCGCGCAGCTGCTCGAGGTTGACGAGGCCGAGCTCGCCGCCGACCTCCTGCCCGGCGTGCGCGGCCTCATCGACGACGGCTTCCTGCTCCTGCCCGCCTGAGGGCGGGTCCGCGCGCCGCTGGCCGCGGCATCCGTTCACGCGGAGTTCCGGCGACGCGCCGGGTTGTTCCGGCGCGAACCTCGGCGTGTCGCGAGTTTCTCCACCCTGGCGGAGGCCGGGCGGAGGCCTGGCGGAGACCGCGCGCACGCCGCGCGCCCGTGCCGGCAGCGTCCGGTCGGCGGATCGGCAGGCGGCTGCGGTAGTTTGGGAGCAACCACACCGGCAGGCTCGGAGAGGAGAGCGTCCGTGTCAGCACTGGCATGGTCACCGTAATGAAACGTCGAACCTTCCTGATCGGCTCGGTCTCCGGGCTGTCCGTTCTCGCGCTCACCGCCTGCGTGCCGCCGAGCCCCACGCCGTCGATGACGCTCACCCCCACGCCGTCGCCGACCGCCTCGCTCGTGCCGAAGCCGGCGATGATGCGCCGCACCTCCTGGTCGGCCGACCCGTTCGCCCGCGGCTCCTTCAGCTTCCCTGCAGTCGGGGCAACCCCCGAGCAGCGGGACGCGCTGAGCCAGCCGGTGCAGGACCGCCTCTTCTTCGCCGGTGAGGCCACCTCACCCGACTTCCCCGGCACCGTCCAGGGTGCCCGCGAGTCCGGCCTGCGCGCCGCCCGCGAGGTGGGCGCCGCGGCCGCCGCCGGCGAGCGGATCGCCGTGATCGGCGCCGGCATCGCCGGCCTGTCCGCGGCGCGCGCGCTGCGGGAGGCCGGCTTCGACGTGGTCGTGGTCGAGGCCCGCGACCGGATCGGCGGCCGGATCAACACGGTCAGCGACAAGAAATGGCCGTTCCCGATCGAACTCGGCCCCTCCTTCGTACGGCACAGCGGGCAGACCTCCCTGGGCGAGGAACTCATCCGGCTCGGCGTCGCGACGGCGCCGTTCGGCCGCACGGTCGAGACCCGCACCCCCGCCGGACTGGTCGTGCCCGTGCCCGACACCGGGCCCAAGGCCGTCGCGGCCGCGCTCGCCTGGGCGGTGGACCAGCCCGCTGACGTGTCCATCGCGCAGGCCCTCGCCGATTCGGGGGCGTCGAAGCTGTCGACGACGGATGCCGACACCGGCATCTCCGACACCGACTGGCTCGACCACGAGATCGCCGCCGTCCTCGACCTGAACGCCGGCGCATCCGTCGACCTGCAGTCCGCCTGGTACACCTCGACCGACCTGGGCGCCGACGACGACCGGATCGTGCTCGGCGGCTTCTCGAACCTGGTCAAGGATGCCGCCGACGGCATCGACCTGCTCGACTCCAGCGTGGTCACCCGCCTGGCCTACTCGGACGAGGGCGTCAGCCTGCGCCTCGGCAACGGCGAATCGCTCGGCGCCGACCGGGTCATCGTCACGATCCCGCTCGGCGTGCTGAAGACCAAGGTGATGGAGTTCGCCCCGCCGCTTCCGTTCGCTCACCGCGGCGCGATCGCGGCGCTCGGCGTCGGCACGCTGGACAAGATCTGGCTGCAATTCGACCAGCCGTTCTGGGACACCGAGGCACCGCTCTGGACCACGGTCGGCGGCGACGGCGACTTCAAGGTCTGGATCAACATGGTGCCGCTGACCGGCGAGCCCGTGCTGATGGGACTCGTGGCAGCGGAGAGCGCCCTTCGCCTCGCCGAGGTCGACGACGACGAGTTCCTCACCGCCGCACTGGCCAGCCTGGAACCCTTCCTCGCACCAGTGCCGACCCCGAAATAGCGAAACCGCGCCTGACCGGGCCGTGAAAAAACACCCCGCGCGATTCCAAGCGAGGTGGTGTACAGTGCTCGCAACGTCCAGTCGTTGAGAAAAACTCCTCTTTCGAGGAGCGCTTTCATGCAGGTGCAGTCCATCGCGGTGCTAGCCCAGAGGGCCAGCCGTTGCCCGATCGGAACTGCCGTTGGAATCTGCCGGGTCTCCACCCGGTGCGTCCTGGCCGGGTCTTCCTTCGGCCACCCGGCGCAGTCGCCGCTCGGGTGCACCGTCCCCACCCGCGGCCGCAGTTCCCCCGGTTTGACCGCTTGATTGAACGTGCCTCATGGATACCCTGCTGGATCTCGACTCCGTCCTCCTTCTCGATTTCGACACCGACCTGCCCTGCGAAGGCACGCACCACGTGCGCGGTCTGAGCGGGCATTCGCCCACAGCCCCCGGCGCCTACATGGTGATCTCGCCCTGCTGCGGACCCAAGGTCGTGCAATGCTCGCCGCGGGTGCACGCGATGCGCCACTCGGGCGTGCTCTACTGCGGCGCCTGCCGCAATGAGCACCTCACCAGTGACTACACGTTCATTCCGCTGTAGCCGTCATTCTGCTGTGACGGCATCGGCCGCGTCCGGGCTGCGCCGCCAGGGCCGCGGCGGCAGCCGCGACGTGGCCGTGAGCACGGCCGCGATCCCGGTGAACAGCGCCACCGCGACCAGGCTGTAGAGCAGGGTCTCGAGCGGCCCGCTGACCTGGGCCGGGTCGAGGAAGAAGTAGGGATACCAGCCGACCAGCGCGCCGCGCACGAGGGTGAACGCACCCCAGAGGCCGGGCACGAGCATCACCCAGGCGGTGGTCTTCCAGGGCAGGCGGGCCTTTCCGGCATCCGTCAGCCAGTCGAGCAGGGCGATGCCGGGGATCCAGAAGTGCAGCAGCTGGCTGGACCAGGGCACCTCGATCGTGTAGTCCCGCGACGAGGACTGGATCACGATGGTCAGGAAGACGATCCCGGACACGATGATGTAGGTCGTGATCAACAGCCGGAACCAGTCCAGCCAGGTTGGGTCGACCGCCCGTCTGAAGGCGACGACGGCGCCGGCGACGAACGCGACGACCGCGCCCATGCCGCTGAGCACGGTGAAGTAGCTGAAGTAGTTGTAGACGGCGAACGTGGCGAATCCGAGCACGTAGTCGAAGTAGCCGAGCAGGGCGACGATGCCGGCCACCGCCAGCACAATCCGGCCGACGCCGTAGGCCCCGCGCACGCTGAACCGTGCCCCGGTGCGAGCCCGGGCGATGGCCGGGCCGGCCGCGGACGGTTCCCGCCGTGTCCGGCCTACGGGCGCGACGAACGGCCGCGACGCTGCCTGGATTCCGCGCGCCGTGGTCTTCGTCCGAGCGGGTTCGGATGCTCGCGCGCACATGCCTCCACGCTACGCCAGCATCCCGGACGCCTCCTGACCCCGGCCGGGGGTGGAAACGGGCGAACGGCCGCGCGTCCGCGCACCTGGGAGTGCCGGCCGCGGCGGCTCAGAGGTCGATCCGGCCAAAAAATCGGGGTAGCTCAGAAGTCGATCCGGAACCCGGTCTCGCCCAGCGGCTCCAGTTCGGCGGTCTCGACCGACTCGACCACGGCCGACGGCGGACCGTGGGCGAGCCAGGCGAGCATGGCCGATACGGCCGCAGGGCCGCCTTCCGCCTCCACCTCGACGGCGCCGTCGCGTCGGTTGCGCACGAAGCCGGCCACACCGAGCCGGTCGGCTTCCGCCTGCGCGTAGTACCGGAACCCCACGGCCTGCACGACGCCGCGGACGACGGCGCGGGTGCGCATCCGTTTCATCGCTCAGATCCGTTCATGGTCCCAGTGTGCCCCGGATCCGCCGCCAAAGGGCAGCGGAACCGGGCGGTCAGGCGGAGTCGCGCCAGACGATGGGGGTCTCCAACAGGATGCCGTCTGCCGGCTGCTCCTCGCCGCGCAACTGGCCGAGCACGCACTCCGCCGCGGCCGCCCCGAGCCCGAAGGCCGGCTGGTGCACGGTGGACAGGTGCGGCTGGGTGCGGAGGGCCCAGGTGCTGTCGTCGAAGCCGACCATGCCCACGTCGCCCGGCACGCTGCGCCCCGCGTCGCGGAGCGCCTCGAGGGCTCCGGCCGCCACGGCGTCGGATGCCGCGAACACGCCGTCGATGCCGGGCTCGCGGGCGAGCAGCGCGCGCATGCCCGCCGCCCCGTCGGAGTAGGTGTAGAGCGGAACGCGCTCGACGAGGTTCGGGTCGAAGCGGGAGCCGAGGGCGTCGGTGAAGCCGGCCAGGCGGTCGGCGCCGGAGTCCCGGTCGAGCGCCGCCGCGATCATGCCGATCCGGCTCCGCCCCGTGCCCATCAGGCGCTCGGTGATCGCGTGCGCCGACCGGCGGTTGTCGATGCCCACGAAGGGGAGCCGGCGCAGGTCGGGCGGATGCCCGACGAAGGCGGCCGGCAGGGCGAGCTTCTCGACGACCCGGATCATCGGATCCTCGTGGCGGGCGGAGACGATGATGACCCCGTCGACGAAACCGCCGCTGAGGTAGCGGGCCACCCGGTCGGTGTCGCGCTGGGAGTCGATCACGAGGCTGACCATCTGGTAGTCGGCGCGGGAGAGCACGGTGTTCGCGCCGAGCAGGATGCCGCCGATGTTCGGGTCGTCCAGGAACAATGAGTGCGGCTCGTGCACGATGAACCCGACCGCCTGCGAACGCTGCATGACCAGGTTGCGGGCGGCGTTGTTCGGCACGTAGCCGACCTTCTCGATCGCGGCCTCGATCGCCGTGCGGGCCGCGGCCGAGACATAGGGTTCGTCATTGACGACCCGGCTCACGGTGCCGCGGGACACCCCCGCCTCCACGGCGACGTCGTGGATGGTCGCACGCTTTCGTCGAGCCGGAATGGTCACCATTCGATAACTGTAGCCCCCGATTTTCCGGAATCGGCTTGACACGGGCGCGCGCCGCTACTTAGTCTGTGTACGTTCACAGAACCTCAACGGAGAGTCTTCGCTCCCCGAACTGTGCACGTTCACAGAGTCGTCGCCGCACGCAATGGAAGCACGGTCAGGGAGCACATGAACTCGCGAGCAGCAACCGCCGAGAGCCAGGTCCAGGCCACCCCCTTCAGCCACGACGGCATCGCCTTCGGCTGCGACTACAACCCGGAGCAGTGGAGCCCCGAGGTCTGGGTTCAGGATGTCGCGCTCATGCAGGAGGCCGGCGTCGACCTGGTCGCCATCAACATCTTCGGCTGGTCCCAGCTCGAGCCGAGGCCGGGGGAGTACGACTTCACCGCCCTCGACGCGGTCATCGACCTGCTGCACGCCGGCGGCATCCGGGTGAACCTGGGCACCGGCACCTCGTCGCCGCCGCCCTGGCTGACCACGCTGCACCCCGAGATCCTCCCGATGACGGAGGACGGCACCACCCGTTACCCCGGCGGCCGCCAGGCCTGGTGCCCGAGTTCCGCGGTGTTCCGCGAACGCGCCCTCGCCCTGGTCGAGAAGGTCGCCGAACGCTACGGCAGCCATCCGGCGATCGCGCTCTGGCATGTGTCCAACGAGCTCGGCTGCCACAACGCGCTCTGCTACTGCGATGATACCGCGGCCGCCTTCCGCGTCTGGCTGCAGGCCCGTTACGGAAACATCGACGCGTTGAACGCGGCCTGGGGCACCTCGTTCTGGAGCCAGCGCTACGGCCAGTGGAACGAGATCCTCACCCCGCGGCTCACCCTCTCCAGCCGCAACCCCGGCCAGGCCCTCGACTTCCACCGGTTCAGCTCCGACGAACTGCTCGACTACTACCGCCGGGAGGCGGCCGTGCTCCGCCGGCACAGCACCGTGCCGGTGACCACCAACTTCATGGTCGCCGCGCATATCAAGAACCTCGACTACTGGTCCTGGGCGCCCGACGTCGACGTGGTCGCCAACGACCACTATCTCGACAACCGGCTGGCCGAACCCACCACCGAACTCGCCTTCGCCGCCGACCTCACCCGCGGCCTCGCCGGCGGCGCACCCTGGCTGCTGATGGAGCACTCCACCGGGGCGGTCAATTGGCAGCCGGTCAACCTGGCCAAGACGCCGGGGGAGATGGCCCGCAACTCGCTCACCCACGTTGCCCGCGGCGCCGACGCGGTCTGCTACTTCCAGTGGCGCGCCTCGCTGCAGGGCTCGGAGAAGTTCCACTCCGCCCTGGTGCCCCACGCCGGCACCGACACCGAGCTCTGGCGCGACGTGGTCGACCTGGGCGCCGCCATCGGCCGGCTGGGCGAACTCGCCGGCACCACGGTCGTGGCGGATGCCGCGATCATCTTCAGCTGGCAGGCGCAGTGGGCCGGCGACGGGGAATCCCGCCCGTCGCACGAGGTGCGCTACCTCGACCAGGTGCTCGCGGCCTACACCGCCCTGCACGAGCTTGGCATCACGGTCGACGTCGTCTCCCCGAATGCGGACCTCTCCGGTTACCGCCTCGTCGTCGCCCCCGCCCTCTACCTCGTCAGCGACGAGCAGGCCGCCAATCTCACCGGCTACGTCGCCGCCGGCGGCCACGCCGTCGTCACCTTCTTCAGCGGCATCGTCGACGAGGACGACCGGGTGCGCACAGGCGGTTACCCCGGCGCGTTCCGGGACCTGCTCGGCATCACCGTCGAGGAGTTCTTCCCGCTCGCGCCCGGCGGACAGCTCGCCCTCGACACCGGCGCCGCCGCGAGCCTGTGGACCGAGCGCCTCCGCCCGACCGGCGCCGAGGTGATCGCCCGTTACCTCAACGGCCCGCTGGCGGGCATCCCGGCCGTCACCCGCAACCCGCACGGCGCCGGCACCGCCTGGTACCTGGCGACCGCGCTCGAGGCCGGGGCGCTGCGCGACCTGATGCGCACGGTGGCGCAACAGGCCAGGGTGACCGCGCTCGGCCCGGAGAGCGACGGCTCGGTCGAGGTCGTCCGCCGGACCAGCGCCACCGCGAGTTACCTGTTCATCATCAATCACGGCGGCGTCGAACTCACCCTTCCGGCCGCCGGCCACGAACTCATCACCGGCGAACCGGTCGGCCGCGTCGTGCGCGTTCCGGCCGGCGCCGTTCGCGTCGTCAGAGAGGACACCGCATCATGAGCGCACCCGCCGCTTCACTCACGGATGCCCCGGGCAGAGCCGCCCGGCCATCCAAATCCAGGGACAGGAAGCCACGCGCGCCGAAGGTGCGGGTGCAGCACACCGGGGCGATCCTCGCCTTCGTGCTCCCGTTCGGCATCCTGTTCGGACTGTTCTACCTGGTGCCCATCGGCTACGCGATCTACGAATCGCTCCTGGTGATCAAGCGCGAGGGCACCTTCGGCGCCGCCACGGAGGTGTTCGGCGGATTCAGCCAGTACATCCTGGTCTTCCAGAACGGGCCGTTCTGGCAGTCGATCGGCCGGGTGCTCATGTTCGGCGTCGTGCAGGTTCCGATCATGCTCGGCCTGGCGCTTCTGTTCGCCCTGCTGCTCGACTCGCCGCTGCTGCGCGGCAAGCGCTTCTTCCGGCTCGCCTTCTTCGTGCCCTACGCGGTGCCGGGCGTCATCGCGGCGATCATGTGGGGCTACCTCTACTCGCCCAACCTGTCGCCGTTCAGTGCGGTCACCGAGAACGTCAACTTCCTCTCGGCCGACCTCGTGCTGTGGTCGATCGCGAACGTCGTCACCTGGGTCTACGTGGGCTACAACATGCTCATCATCTACTCCGCGCTGCTCGCCATCCCCACCGAGCTCTACGAGGCCGCCCGCCTCGACGGGGCCGGCCAGATGCGGATCGCCTGGTCGGTGAAGATCCCCCTGATCATGCCGGCGATCGTGCTCACCGCGATCTTCTCGATCATCGGCACCCTGCAGCTGCTCGCCGAACCGCAGGTGTTCCGCAGCTTCAGCTCGGCGGTGACCAGCACGTTCACCCCGAACCTCACCGTCTACACGACCTCGTCCATTCCGAACGTGAACCTCGCGGCGGCGTTCTCGGTCGTGTTGGCCGTGGCCACGTTCATCCTGTCCTTCACATTCCTGAAGTTCACCCAGCGGAAGGAAGCCAAGTGAGCACCATGATCCCCGCGCCCGCGCAGCCCGCGCGCGGCATCCGCCCGGCGCAGTCGAAGACACCGAAGGCTCCGCTCGCGCAGCGGGAGAGCCCGTTCGCCCGCGGCGGCGCCCTGATCGTGATGGGCGTCTTCACCCTCTACTTCCTGGTGCCGATCTGGTGGCTGCTGGTGGCGGCGTCGAAGAACCGTTCCCAGTTCAACACCACGAACCCGCTCTGGTTCGCCGACTTCTCCCTGTTCGAGAACATCGGCAACCTGGTCGCCTACCGTGACGGCGTCTACCTCAAGTGGATGCTCAACAGCGCCCTCTACGCGGGCGGCGGCGCGGCCATCGGCACCATCATCGCCGGGATGTGCGGTTACGCGCTCGCCAAGTACCGCTTCCCGGGCCGCGAACTCATCTTCAACGTCGTCCTCGGCGGGGTACTCGTGCCCGCCACCGCCCTGGCGCTGCCCCTGTTCCTGATCTTCTCCCAGATCAGCCTCACCAACACGTTCTGGTCGGTGTTCCTGCCGAGCCTGGTCAGCCCGTTCGGGGTCTACCTCGCCCGCATCTACGCCTCGGCCAGCGTGCCCGACGAGCTGATCGAAGCCGCCCGCCTCGACGGGGCCGGCGAGGTGCGCACCTTCTTCACCGTCTCGGTGCGGATGATGGTGCCCGCCCTGGTCACCGTCTTCCTGTTCCAATTCGTCGCCATCTGGAACAACTTCTTCCTGCCCCTGATCATGCTGCGGGACGAGACCCTGTTCCCGGTCACGCTCGGTCTCTACGCCTGGAACTCCCAAGTGAACCAGATCCCCGTGCTGCGCGACTACGTGCTGATCGGCGCCCTGCTGTCGATCATCCCGCTGATCATCATCTTCCTTCTCCTCCAGCGCTTCTGGCGAAACGGCCTCAGCGCCGGTTCGGTCAAGTAGCCCTAAGCCGCACCTCCCGCAACACCCGCACCGCAGCAGTATCCGCGTGGACAGCCCAGGCGGATTCCTCCCCCCAAGAGAAAAGAAGAACAGAATGCGAATGAAGAAGAGAGCAGTCGCCGTCGCCTTGCTCACGGCGGCCACCGTGGCCCTCACGGGCTGCGCCACCTCCGGCTCCACCGGCACCGACGCCGCAGCCTGCGCCCCGTCCAAGGGCAAGGTCGACCTGACCTTCACCACCTGGATTCCCGGCATGGAAGACACCGTCGCGGTGTGGAACAAGGCCAACCCTGACATCCAGGTCAAAGTGCAGACCGGCCCCAACGGCAACGGCGGCACCTACCAGAACTTCTTCAACCAGCTCAAAGCAGGCAACGCGCCCGACCTCGGCCAGATCGAATACGACGCGCTGCCGAACTTCCGGGTGCAGGACGGCCTGACCGACCTGGCCGCCTGCGACGGCGTGCTCGACGCGAAGAGCGACTTCGTCGACTGGACCTGGGGACAGGTGAACTTCGGCGAGGACAAGTCGGTCTACGCCATCCCGCAGGACGCCGGCCCCATGGCCATGTTCTACCGGGCCGACCTGTTCAAGGCGAACAACATCGCGATCCCGACCACCTGGGCCGAATACACCACCGCGGCGGAGAAGATTCGGGCCACCGGCGGCTACATCACCAACTTCTCGCAGAGCGACATCAACCAGTTCGCCGGATTCGTCTGGCAGGCCGGCGGTAAGTGGTTCAAGAACGACGGTGACAAGTGGACCGTTGACCTGACCGACCCGACCACGACCAAGGTGGCCGCCTACTGGCAGGACCTGATCGACCGGGACCTCGTCTCGACGAACCCGCCGTGGACCGATGAGTGGAACAACGCCTACAACTCCGGCAGCGACTGGACCTGGAACTCCGCAGCCTGGGGTGCCAACTCCATCGCCAGCGGCGCCCCGGACACCGCGGGCAAGTGGGCCGTCGCCCAGTCCCCGCAGTGGAAGGCCGGCGACAAGGCCAGCGGCAACTGGGGTGGCTCGTCCACCGCTGTCTTCAAGGGTTCCAAGCACCCCTACGAGGCCGCGAAGTTCGCGCTGTGGCTGAACACCTCCGCCGAGTCGCTCACGATGCTGAACAAGTCCGCCAACCTCTACCCGGCGGCCAAGTCCGGCCTCGACCTGCCCGCGCTCAAGGAGGGCGTGCCGTTCTACGGCGACCAGGCGATCTACGACGAGTTCGCGATCGCATCCGCCCAGGTCTCCCCGGACTTCGTCTGGGGCCCGACCATGACCCAGACCTACAATGATGTCTCAGACGGTTTCAAGGCTGCGGTCAGCGGCAAGGGAACCCTCGACGAAGCGTTGAAGGTCGGCCAGGCCAACACGATCGCGGCCATGACGGCGCAGTCGATCCCGGTCAACAAGTAGCAGTCGCACGACCCTGAGTCGGGGTGGCCGGTCCTCGCGGCCGGCCACCCCGGCTCGTTCTACGAGGGCCGCCAGTGCCACGAGCCTGGCCGGTTCCATGCTTTCCATGATTTTCACTCTGTTCCCGCACCGACGACCAGTTAGCAGCAGACCACGTGAGCACCCCCGCCCCGACATCAGCCGCGTCGGGTGCCCCGTCGATGGTTCACCACCTCCGTGCCGCGGGCACCGGCTTCGTGCTGGATGCCCGCGGCCCGGGCGTTCCCGTCATCGTGCACTGGGGTGGCGACCTCGGCGCGCTCTCCGGCGCCGAGCTGGCCGTGCTCGCCGATTCGGCGGTGCCGGCCATCCCGCCGAGCTCGGTCGACATCCCGCTCCGGCTGTCGCTTCTGCCCACAGCCATGGAGGGCTGGAGCGGCCGCCCCGGGCTCACCGGGTTCCGGGTCGGCGACGGCACGCGCCCGCTCGACCTCCGCCTCGACCTGGTGCGCCCGGCCGGCCAGCTCGCCCTGGCCGTGCTGCTGACGGATGCCGCCGCCGGACTCGACCTGCGCACCGACCTCGAACTCACAACGCAGGGTGTGCTGCGGGTGCGGCACACCCTCACCAACACCGGCGGGTCGGCCTTCGAACTCGGCTCGCTCGACGTCACCCTGCCGGTGCCCGACCGCGCCGCGGAACTGCTCGACTTCACCGGGCTGTGGAGCCACGAACGCCGGCCGCAACGCGGCATCCTGGGCCAGGGAGTGTGGAGCCGCGAGTCACGGCACGGCCGCCCCGGCCACGACGACGCGTTCCTCACCATCGCCGGCACCCCCGGGTTCGGCTTCCGCGCCGGCGAGGTGTGGGCCACCCACCTGGCCTGGAGCGGCGACAAGCACACCTGGGCCGAGCGGAGCCCGCTGGGCGCGGCCACGCTCGGCAGCGGCGAGCTGCTCGCGCCGGGGGAAGTGAGCCTGGCCGCGGGGGAGAGCTACTCCTCTCCGTGGACCGTGGCCGTGTACTCGGCTGCCGGGCTGGACGGGCTGTCGGCCAGGCTGCATCCGTGGATCCGTTCCTGGTCCACGCTCCGGGCTGCCGGAGCGGCCGGCGACCCGGCCGGCCGCCCGGTCGTGCTGAACACCTGGGAGGCGGTCTACTTCGACCACGACCTGCCCACGCTGAGCCGCCTCGCCGAGGTGGCCGCGCGGGTCGGCGTCGAACGGTTCGTGCTCGACGACGGCTGGTTCACCGGCCGGTCCGACGACCGGCGCGCGCTCGGCGACTGGTTCGTCGACCCGGCCACCTGGCCGGAGGGGCTGCACCCGCTGATCGACCATGTGCTCGGGGCCGGCCTCGACTTCGGCCTCTGGGTGGAACCCGAGATGGTGAGCCTGGACTCCGACCTGGCCCGGCGGCATCCGGACTGGGTGCTCGGCACCGACGGCTCGCCGACCTGGCGGTTCCAGCGGGTGCTCGACCTCGACAACCCGGATGCCTTCGCCTGGCTCTTCGCCCGGCTGGACGCCCTCCTCACCGAGTACCCGATCAGCTACCTGAAATGGGACCACAACCGCGACCTGCTGGCCGGCTCGGCGCACCGGCAGACGGCCGCCCTCTACCGGCTGATCGACGCCGTGCGGGCCGCGCACCCCCAGGTGGAGATCGAATCCTGCGCGTCGGGCGGCGCCCGGATCGACCTCGGCATCCTCGAACGGGTTGACCGGGTCTGGACCAGCGACACCAACGACCCGCTCGAACGGCAGCTGATCCAGCGCTACACGGGCGTGCTCGTGCCGCCGGAATACCTCGGCGGGCACCTCGGCGCGGCGACCGCGCACACCACCGGGCGCACCGCCGACCTCGGGTTCCGGCTCGCCACCGCACTGTTCGGCAGCGCCGGCATCGAGTGGAATCTCACCGAGGCGAGCGAGGCCGAGCTCGACGCGATCGCGGACTGGGTCGCCCGGTACAAGGCGCTCCGCCCGCTCCTGCACTCCGGAACGGTCGTGCACGCCGACCCGAGCGACCCGGCGCTCGAACTGCACGGCGTCGTCTCGGCCGACCGCTCCACGGGGGTGTTCGCCTACGTGGCGCTGGCCGCCGCGCGCGCCGCCCTGCCCGCGCCGCTCCGATTCCCGGGCCTCGACCCTGACCGGAGCTACCGGGTGGCCCCGCTCACCCTCGGCGGCGCCCCGCGCACGGTGCAGGATGCCCCGCCGGGCTGGCTCGCGGCCGGCGGCATCACCCTGCCCGGCTCAGTGCTCGCGGTCATCGGACTGCCCGCGCCGTTGCTCTCCCCGGAGCAGGCCGCGCTCTACACGGTCGACCTGGTACCCGCGCCGCACTAGCCCGAGCCCCGAGCCCCGGGCCCCGAGCCTCGCCCCCCGTGCCTCGCCCCCCGTGCCCCGCGCCGCGCCGAGATCCACCTTTTCGGTCGAGCCTGACCGGTGCGCGGGTCGGTCTCGACCGAAAGGGTGGATCTCGGCGGGGGAGTCGCCTGGCGAGCCCGCATCGCGGGCATCGCGGGCATCGCGGGCATCGCGGGCGCCACGGGCGCCGCGCGCACCGCGCACCGGGCAGCACGGCGCCGCCCGGGGGAACCCACCCGGACGGCGCCGCTCACGCTGAACGCCGGCTAGTAGGTGATCACCACGCGGCCGTCGATCTTGCCGTGCTTCATCTCGTCGAAGATGTCGTTGATCTCGTCGAGGCCGCGGGTGGTCACGGTCGGGTGGATCAGGCCGCGGGTGAAGAAGTCCAGCGCCTCGGCCATGTCCTTGCGGGTGCCCACGATCGAGCCTCGGATCGTCAGCCCCTTGAGCACGATGTCGAAGATCGGCGCCGGGAAGTCGCCCGGCGGCAGCCCGTTGAAGACGATCGTCCCGCCGCGACGCACCTCCCCGATCGCGTGCGCGAACGCCCGCGGGTGCACGGCCGTGACGAGCACGGCGTGGGCTCCGCCGGTCTCCCTCTGGATGACCTCGATCGGGTCCTCGTTCATCGCGTTCACGGTCAGTTCCGCGCCGTGCAGGCGGGCCAGGGCGAGTTTGTCGTCGGCCACGTCCACGGCGACGACCCGGAGGCCCATCGCCTTCGCGTACTGCACGGCCAGGTGGCCGAGCCCGCCGATGCCGGAGATGACGACCCATTGGCCCGGCTTGGCCTCCGTCATCTTGAGTCCCTTGTAGACGGTGACGCCCGCGCAGAGAACCGGGGCGACGGCGACCAGGTCCATGCCCTCCGGGATGCGCACGGCGAAGCGGGAGTCGACCAGCATGTACTGGCCGAACGACCCGTCCACGCTGTAGCCGCCGTTCTGCTGCTGTTCGCACAGAGTTTCCCAGCCGGTCTGGCAGTACTCGCAGCTGCCGCACGCCGACCAGAGCCAGGCGTTCCCGACGACGTCGCCGACGGCGAGGTCGGTGACGCCCTCGCCGAGGCCGACGACCGTGCCGACGCCTTCGTGGCCGGGGATGAACGGCGGGCTGGGCTTGACCGGCCAGTCGCCCTCGACCGCGTGCAGGTCGGTGTGGCAGACGCCGGTGCTGATGAGTTTCACGAGGGCCTGGCCGGGCCCGGGTGTGGGAATCCGGACATCCTCGATGGCCAGATCGTGGCCGAAGGTCCTGACCACGGCGGCCTGCATGGTCGTGGTGGTTCCCGGCGTCTCGCGGCCGGTGTCGCGGGTGGTCGTTTCAGTCAATGTCATTGCTTCACTCCCTAGTACGAACGTCATCGTCCGTGGTCCGAGGCTAGGTCGAGGTGCGTTGCGCGGGCTTGCGTGCAACGTTGCGCGCACCGTCGCGGGTCCTGCTGCGGTCGTGGGAGGGCACGTCGCACAGTCTGTGGATGATCCGTCCAATGATTCGGGTCGTAGCGCCCGCTAGATTCGGGAAGACCCACCCATGGGGACCGGTTCACCGTGTCCGCAAATGAACGGAGCAGGCGTGCAGCAGATCGACGGGGCCGACCGGCCCCTCTCCCGTCCTCTCGACGGCATCCTGGTCGCAGACTTCTCCCGGGTCCTGGCGGGCCCGCTCGCCGCGATGACGCTGGCCGACCTGGGGGCGCGGGTGGTCAAGGTGGAGCGGCCGGGCAGCGGCGATGACACCCGCTCGTGGGGCCCACCGCATTCGGCAACCGGTGCCACCTATTTCGAGGGCGTCAACCGCAACAAGGAGTCCCTGACACTCGACCTGTCGGATGACGCCGACCTCGCCGCCGCCCGACGGCTCGCTCTACGCGCCGACGTGCTCATCGAGAACTTCAAACCGGGCGGGATGGACCGCCTCGGGCTCGGCTACGGCGATCTCGCGGCGGACAATCCGGGCCTCGTCTACGCGTCGATCACCGGGTTCGGCAGCGAAGGAGGGGCCGACCTGCTCGGCTACGACTTCATGGTGCAGGCGCTGGGCGGGCTGATGAGCATCACCGGCGACACGGATGACCCGATGAAGGCGGGCGTCGCCGTGGTCGACGTGCTCACGGCGAAGGACGCGACGATCGGGATCCTGGCCGCCTTGCATGCCCGGGCGACGACCGGGCTCGGTGCGCGACTGGAGTTGAACCTGCTGTCGAGCCTGCAGGGGGCACTCGCCAACCAGGCCCAGGCCTACCTCGGCGCCGGAGTCGAGCCCCGGCGGATGGGCAACGCTCACCCGTCCATCGTGCCGTATCAGCTGCTCGCCTGCGCTGATGGACCTCTGGCGGTCGCCTGCGGGAACGACGGGCAGTTCGCCAGGCTCGCGGGGGTGCTCGGTGATCAGTGGCTGGCGTCGGATGAGCGGTTTGCGACGAACCAGGCCCGCGTCCACCACCGCGTGGAACTCGTGGACATCCTCGAGACGAGGCTGCGGGAGGCCCCGGCTCGCTCCTGGCAGGAACGGCTCACCGCTGCGGGCGTCCCGGCCGGCCGGGTGTCCACCATCGCGGAGGGGATCGACCTGGCCGATTCGCTGGGGCTGGAACCCACCATCGAGGTGCAGGATGCGTCGGGCGTGACCGTGGGACGGCAGATCCGGCACCCGGTCAGCTGGACGCCGCCATTGGCTCCGCGCACGGCCGCACCACCGGCCCTGGGCGAGCACAGCACTGCGATCCGTGCCTGGCTGGCTGCACCCTGACCCTCAGCCGACGGGCGACCGATCGGCGCCGCGCAGGGCCAGCCACAGGTTGGCCGCGACGTCGGGGTCGTCGAGGTCCGCGTCGATGAGCGTGGTGGCGATCGCGATTCGGTGCCTCAGCGAGTTGCGGTGCAGGTCGAGTTCGCGCGCGGTGGCCTCCCACTGGCCGCGGTTGCGCAGGTAGCTGCGCACTGTTCCGACCAGATCCGACCTGGTGTAGCCCCGGAGCGCATCGACCCAGGCTTCGGACCGTGGGTCGAGGGTGTCGACGAACGGGACCAGGTGCCCGGGCGAAGCCCGCCGGCAGGCCCTGCCGACCTCGGAGACGGCACCGGCGAGCTTGGCCAGGAGCAACGGCTCGCTCAGCGCCGCCGCGAAACGCCCCGGATTCACGGCCGGCTTGAATGACCTGTCCGCGGCTGCCGGCGGGTGCTCCTCCCGCGGCGCCGTTCCGGCCGGTTCGGCATCCGGCTCCTCGATCACCAGGTAGCAGAGGCCCTCGACGGTGCATTTCAGGCCTGATCGCCGGATGTTGCGGCGCAGTTCCGCGGAATCCTCGCCCGGCGTGAGTGCGGCGATCAGGTCCGCCAGCTCGTCGACGCTGAGCAGGTCCACCCCCTCACCCGTGACGGCCAGCAGCCGGGCTCGCTGCGGGAACGGGGCGAGGCCGAGCTCGGCCGCGGCGATTCGCGCGGCATCGACATGACCGTGCAGCAGCAGGGCCGCCGCGGTTCCACGCAGGATCGTGTTGGCCCGGCTGAGTTCCCAGGCCTGTTGCACCGTGACCGACAGGAGCATGCAGCCGGTCAGCATGAGCTGGCGGTCGGAGGGGCGAAGCGGCCGCCCGGCCCCGACCGCGAGGAAGCCGGCCGTGCGCTGGTCCGCGATGATCGAGTACTCCACGACGTCGGTCCCCAGTAGGGGGAACGTGGCGGCCGTGTGGGTTCCGGCCAGATTGAGTCGTGCCGTTTCTTCGCGCAGTTCAGGCAGCACACGGCTTTCCGCCGGCGGCCAGATCGATTCCGCGGTCCCATCCGCCGGGAGGTACACGGCCCACCCGCCGAGTGCCTCCGCGAGTGCCTTGACGACGGATGCCGCTGCCCCCGGCCGCGTGGCCGCGCGGGCGAGCCCGGTCTGCAGGCCGAGGTTCGCGGCGAACTCCGCCTGTTCCCTGGTCGCCACGAGATCCCAGTAGGCCCGCGAGACCGCCATGAACGGCGTCCCATCCGGAACGATGAGGAGCGCCAGTTCCGCCTCCCGGCAGACCTCGACCAGTTCGGGGGGAACGGTGTCGGTGCCCGCGCCGAGTCCCAGGCCGAGCGCTGCCACTCCCTTGTCGACGAGACGCTGGACATATCGGCGGACCTGATCGCCGCCTCCGGACAGGGGGATCCCCGTGGTCAGCAGAAGCTCGCCGCCTCCGAGGTACGGTGTCGGGTCATCCAGCTCCGAGATGTGCACTCCACTGAGGGTGCGGCCCACGGGGCGTCCGCCGTCTGCCCAGTGGAGATCGTTCCCCAGCCTTTCCTGGAGCTGCGTCAGGCTCATTGTCGCCACGTGGGGGCCCTTTCGACTCTGAAACGGGGAATACCTTGGACACTCTAGCCAAGGTCTGGCAGGTTCTTGGACGCTTCGTACGATGTCAAGCGTGAGGCCCTCGCTTACATTTGGGCGATGGACACAGCGACCGTTCCCCAATCCCGTCTTCTCCGCACCGCGATTCCGGGCCCCCGGTCCCAGGCTCTGCACGCCGAACGGGTGCAGCAGGTCTCGAGCGGGTTCGGGATCGCCCTGCCGGTGTTCATCGACCGGGCCGAGGGCGGCATCCTGCTCGACGTCGACGGCAACCGCATCATCGACTTCGCTTCGGGCATCGCGGTCACCAGCGTCGGAGCCGCCAACCCGCTCGTGCAGTCCCGGGTCAGCGAGCAGCTGGGCCGCTTCACCCACACCTGTTTCATGGTCACCGAGTACGAGTCGTTCACGGCTGTCTGTGCCTGGCTGAACGCCCGCACTCCCGGCGACTTCGACAAGCGCACTGCGCTGTTCTCCACCGGCGCCGAGGCCGTGGAGAATGCCATCAAGATCGCGCGGGCCGCGACAGGCCGGGCGAAGGTCCTCGTCTTCGACGACGCGTACCACGGACGGTCCCTGCTGACCATGGCCATGACCGCGAAGGAGAATCCGTACAAGATCACCTTCGGGCCCTTCCCGACCGAGATCGTGCGTGCGCCGATGGCGGCTCCGCTGCGCTGGCCGGGCGGCGCCGAGAATGCCACAGCCGAGGCGCTCGCCCGGGTGGAGGCGATCCTGGCCGAGCAGGGCCCCGCGACTTTTGCCGCCATGGTGATCGAGCCCATCCAGGGTGAGGGCGGATTCATCGTGCCCGCGCCCGGATTCCTGGCCGGGCTCCGAGACCTCGCGACCCGCCACGGCATCGTCCTCGTGCTCGACGAGGTGCAGGCCGGGATGGGACGCACTGGCACGATGTTCGCCAGCGAGCACGAGGGCGTCGCCGGGGACCTGCTCGTCACCGGCAAGGCGCTCGGCGGGGGCCTGCCGCTGACCGCCGTGACGGGCCGGGTGGAGCTGATGAACGCCGTGCACACCGGCGGACTCGGCGGCACGTACGCCGGCAACCCGCTGGCCTGCGCGGCTGCGCTCGGCGTCTTCGAGGCGTTCGAGAACGGGGACCTGCTCGCCGGGGCGCTGCGGATCGAGAGCACCGCCCGCCGCATCCTGGAACCGCTCGTGGCCGAGGATTCCCCGATCGTCGACTTCCGCGGGCGCGGCGCCATGCTCGCGATCGAATTCGCCGACCGGGAGACCCTCGAGCCGCGCCCCGAGCTCGCGACCGCGGTCGCCGCCCGCTGCCACCAGCAGGGGGTGCTCGTGCTCGTCTGCGGAACGTACGGCAACGTCATCCGTCTGCTTCCCCCGCTCGTCATCGGCCAGGACCTGCTCGAAGACGGGCTCCTCGTGCTGCGGGGAGCCGTCGAGTCCGTCTACGCGGAGCAGTCCGTCGGTGCGGCGGTGCACGCGTGAGCGGGCCTGCGGCGCCGGCAGCCGACCCCGGCTTCGACCCCGGCTTCGACGCCGGCGTCGACCCCAGCTTCGACCCGCGCACGGGGGAGCAGCATGGCGGCGTCCCGCACACGGCGCCCGAGCAGGTCGCCGAGATCCTGGGCCGGGCGCAGGGCGCGGCTCCCCGCGTCGCCGGCACCAGCCCCGCGACCCGGGAGACCTGGCTCGCCGCGATCGCGGACGCCCTCAGGGTCCACGAGGACGAACTGGTGCAGCTCGCCGGCGAGGAGACCGGCCTCGGCGCGGACCGGCTGCGCGGCGAACTCGCCAAATGCGCCGCCAGCACCGTCTTCTACGGCGCGGTCGCGGCCGAGGGCAGCTACCTGGGCGCCAGCACCGAGGGCATCGGCGGCGATTCCACCCTGTCCCGGTGGAACATCCCGGTCGGCCCGGTCGCGGTGTTCGGGGCCAGCAACTTCCCGTTCGGCTTCGGAGTGATCGGCCACGACGTGGCTTCGGCGCTCGGCGCCGGCTGCCCCGTCATCGTCAAGGCGCACCCGGCCCACCCTCGCCTCAGCGTGCGGCTGGCGGAGCTGGTCGCCGACTCCCTCGACCGGGCCGGAGCCCCCGTGGGCAGTTACGCCCTCGTCGTCGGCTTCGACGCGGGACTCCAGCTCGTCGACGCCGCGGAGATCACCGCGGTCGCGTTCACGGGCAGCCAGGGCGGCGGCATGGCGCTCGTGGCGCGCGCCGCCGCGCGCGGCGTGCCGGTCTTCGCCGAGATGGGCACCGTGAACCCGGTTTTCGTCACGACGGATGCCGCGGCCGACAGTGCGGGGATCGCGGCCGGCTTCGTCGGCTCCTTCACCCTCGGGGCAGGCCAGTTCTGCACTAAGCCCGGGCTACTCTTCGCGCCTGCCGGCGCCGGCATCTTCGACGCCGTGCGGGCCCAGCTCCGGCAGGTACCCCGGGCCCCGTTGCTGACCGCCGGGATCGCGCGCGGCTACCGGGCAGGGCTGGCCGGTCTCGCCAGGGCCGCCGAAGACGCAGGCGCCGAAGCCACGGACACCTCCCTCGACCCCGCCGACGGTTACGCGGTCGACCCGCAGGCCTTCCTGGTGCGGGTGGAGCAACTGCACCCCGGCTCGCACCCCGGCTCGCGCCTGCTGGAGGAGTGCTTCGGCCCGGTCGCGCTCGTCTGCGAGTACGAGGATGCCGCCGCCGCGCTGGACGCCCTCGCCCGGCTGCAGCCGAGCCTGGTCGCATCCGTCTTCACCGGCGGCCCCGGCGACCCGGAGTCGGCGGAGGTCGTCGCACGGCTGCTCGGCCAGGTCGGCCGGGTCGCGCTGAACGCGTGGCCGACCGGAGTGGCCACCAGCTGGTCCATGCAGCACGGCGGGCCGTGGCCGGCCACCTCCCGGTCCGACGCGACCAGCGTCGGCGCGGGCGCGCTGGACCGCTTCGTGCGGCCGGTCGCGGTGCAGAATGCCGATCCGGCGCACCTGCCGGCGGCCCTTCACCCCGACAACCCGTGGCGTATTCCCCGGCGCATCGACGGCCGCCTGACGCTGCCCACCGCCTGACGCGACACGATCCTGACCCCGCACGCACCACACACCGCACGCACCCGACTTCCGGCCCCACCCGACGAAAGCGAATCCCATGACTGATCTCTCGACCCAGATCGAACCCGCGCTGTCCGACTCTCCCGCCGGCATCGTCGCCGCGCCCCAGGTCGACACCTCGGACCTGATCGACATCGACTCCCTGCTCACCGCCGAGGAGGTGGCCCTGCGCGCTTCGGTGCGTGCCTTCGTCGATTCGACCATCAGGCCCAACATCGCCGGCTGGTACGAGAACGCGGTCTTCCCCCTGGAGATCGTGCCCGAGATGGCGAAGCTGGGCCTGCTCGGAATGCACCTGACGGGCTATGGCTGCCCCGGCCGCAGCGCCGTCGAGTACGGGCTGGCCGCACTGGAGCTCGAGGCCGGGGACTCGGGCCTGCGCACCTTCGTGAGCGTGCAGGGATCCCTCGCCATGAGCGCCATCCACAAGCACGGCTCCGAAGAGCAGAAGAACGAATGGTTGCCGAAAATGGCGGCCGGCGAGGCAATCGGATGCTTCGGGCTGACCGAACCGAACTCGGGCTCCGACCCCAGCAGCATGACCACGTTCGCCCGCCGCGACGGCGACGACTGGGTGATCACCGGCACGAAGCGCTGGATCGGCCTGGCCGCCGTCGCCCAGGTGGCCGTGATCTGGGCGATGACCGACGACGGGGTGCGCGGCTTCGTCGTCCCCACCGAGACGGCCGGGTTCACGGCCACCGTGATCGGCCCGAAACTCTCCATGCGCGCCTCCATCCAGTGCGAGATCGACCTGGACAACGTGCGCCTGCCCGCCTCGGCGATGCTGCCGAAGGCCAGGGGATTGAGCGGCCCGTTCGCCTGCCTGAACGAGGCGCGCTACGGCATCATCTGGGGTGTCATGGGCGCGGCGCGAGACAGCTACCTCACCGCCCTGGCCTACTCCGGCGAGCGGATGCAGTTCGACAAGCCACTGGCCGGCTACCAGCTGACCCAGCAGAAGCTCGTCGACATGGCGCTGGAGATCAACAAGGGCACCCTGCTCGCCCTGCACCTCGGCCGCCTCAAGGACGCCGGAACTCTGAAGCCGCACCAGATCTCCATCGGCAAGCTGGGCAACACTCGTGAGGCGATCACGATCTGCCGCGAGGCTCGCACGGTGCTCGGCGGCAACGGCATCACCCTGGACTACTCGCCGTTGCGCCATGCGAACAACCTCGAGAGCGTGCGCACCTATGAGGGCACCGACGAGGTGCACACGCTCGTCATCGGCAACCACATCACCGGTATCCCGGCCTTCCGCTGAGTTTCCGTCCCCGGTTCCACCCGCACCGAACACCCCACTCATCATCAAAGGAGATCGAATGAGTTCGCTAGCCATCATGGACGAGGCCCCCACCTCGAAATTCCACCGGAAGCTGCTGATCGCGTGTTGCGGGGGACCGTTCCTCGACGGGTACATCCTCAGCCTGATCGGAGTCGCCCTCGTCGGATTCGTCGCGGATTTCCCGGTGAGCCCCGTTCAGGTCGGCCTGATCGGGGCGGCATCACTGATCGGCATGTTCTTCGGGGCCATCGTTTTCGGCACCCTCACCGACCGCATCGGCCGCGAGAAGATGTACGCCGTCGACCTGATGGTCCTCGTGGGAGCCTGCTTCCTCACCGCGTTCGTCCAGGGTCCGTGGCAACTCATCGCCCTGCGATTCATCATCGGCCTGGCGATCGGCGCTGACTATCCGATCGCCACGTCGCTGTTGACCGAGTTCACGCCCGTGAAGAAGCGCGGCTACATGATCGGCCTCTCCGCCCTCGCCTGGGGGCTCGGTGCGATGACCGCCTTCGTGGTCGGCTGGGTGATGGTCACCGCGTCCGGCGGCTACGGCCTGTGGCGGTGGATGCTGCTCAGCGGCGCGATTCTCGGTGTCATCGTCGTGGTCATTCGCCGCGGCATCCCTGAATCGCCGCGCTGGCTGATCCAGAAGGGCCGGATAGCCGAGGCCCACGACGTGATCGAACAGGTCTACGGCCACCGGGACGTGTCCCTGAGCACGGTCAACACCGAGGACAAGACCCTGCCCACCCTCGAGGCTCTGCGCCTGGTCCTGAGCCGGAAGTACCGCAAACGCGTGATCATGTGCGGCGTGCTGTATTTCGCCCAGATCACCCCGCAGTACGCGATCTATATCTTCGGCCCGATGATCCTCCTGTCCTTCGGTTTGGAGGGAGGCAGCCTCGACATCATCGGCACGGCCGTGATCAGCCTTCTCTTCGTCATCGGCAATGCGGCGGCCCTGAAGCCGGTCGAGACCCTCGGCCGGCGCCCGATGACGGTCGTTCCCTTCGCCCTCATGGCGATCCCGCTGCTGGCGCTGTGGCTGCTTCCCCACGGGCCCGTGTGGTTCGTCATCCTGGCGTTCTGCTTCTACGCCTTCGTCTCCGGCGGCCCCAGCCTGATGGAATGGATCTACCCGAACGAGCTCTTCCCGACCGAGATCCGTGCCACCGCCGTCGGCATCGTCGTCGCCATCAGCCGGATCGGCGCGGCCACAGGCACCTTCCTGATGCCGATCGGCCTGGACCACCTGGGCGTCAGCGGGGTCATGCTCATCGGGGCGATCCTCACCGTGATCGGCTTCGTCGTCACCTACGCGTGGGCGGTCGAAACGAAGGGACGTTCGCTAGAGGACACCTCGTCGATCGCGATCATAACGCCCGAACAGCTGCGGGACGCCAGGGTGGCGGCCAGGTAGGGGCACAGACGCGCGGCGCCACCCGAGGTGAACTCACCCGGTCGGCGCCGCTGCTGCGTCTGCCCACGGGGTGTACTCACCCGGTTGCCACGCTGCTGCGTCTGCTCACGCTACCGCGTGCGCGCTCAGGGGCCCCCATCGACGCCCGCCCGCCCCGGCTCACCCCAGGCGTACCGGCGCTGGGGACGCCCCGTCCGGCCGTAACGCAGGGTGACGGATGCCTGTCCGCCGAGCACGAAATGCTCCAGGTATTTGCGGGCCACCACCCGGGAGAGCCCGAGCGCCTCCGCGCATTCGGAGGCGGCGATGTCGGGCGCGCTCGCCACCAGGGTGCGTTCGACCAGCGCGGCGGTCTCCCTGCTGAGCCCCTTCGGCAGCGGGACCAGGGCGTGCATCGACCCGGTCGCCCCGAGTGCCTGGTCGAGGTCGCTCTGGTTGAGATCGCCCGACCGGCCGAGCACGCGCCACCGCGTCGCGTAGGCATTCAACCTCGCCTGCAGCTCCGAGATCTTGAACGGCTTGAGCAGGTAGCTCACCACCCCGCCCTGCAGGGCCGCACCGATCGTCTCCGACTCCCTGGCGGCGCTCAGCACGAGGAAATCGACGTCCTGGCCACCCTCCCTGGCGCGGCGGATCACCTCGAGCCCGGTCATGTCGGGAAGGTGGATGTCGAGCAGCACCAGTCTGGGACGCAACGCCGTGATCAGTGCGAGCGCCTCCGCTCCCGAGTGCGCCACCCCCACCACGCGAAAACCGGGCAGCTGAGCCACGACCCGTTCATGCGCCCGGGCGACCATGAAATCGTCGTCGACGACGAGCACGTCACACATGGCTGGCCTCCCGATCGGGGCGGGCCGGTTCCGCCGTGAGCGGCAGCACCGCCTCGAAGACGGTCCCGTTCGCGTTCTCGTAGTCGACCCGGCCGCCGCGGCGCCCGGCGACCAGCCGCACGATCGCCAGCCCGTAGCCGTGGTCGGCGCCGTTCTGGGCGGGCGTCTTCGACGTCACCCCGACGTCGAACACGCGGCCCTGCAAGGCGCTCTCCACGCCGGGTCCGCTGTCGTGCACCCGCACCCGCACCGCGGCCGGCCCCGGCGCATCCGCCCCGGTCAGCCGGATGTCCACCGTCACCGTGCGGGTGCGGGCCCCGGTCACCGCGTCGAGCGCGTTGTCGACGAGGTTGCCGATCACGGTCACCAGGTCGGTCGACAGCCCGGCGTCCACCCGCGGCAGCCTGGCCGCGGGGGAGAGCGTGAGGTCGGCGCCGCGCTCGCGGGCGAGCGACGTCTTGGCGATCAGGACCGCGGCGACCGCGGGCTCCTCGATCCGGGCGAGCACGTCCCGGTCGAGCTCGGTGCGGTCGCGGGTGACCGCGTCGATGTAGTCGACGGCGGCGTCGCTGTCGCCGAGCTGCATCAGCATCGAGATCGTGTGCAACCGGTTCGCGAACTCGTGGGTCTGGGCGCGCAGGGTGTCGGTGGCCTGCTGGCTGCTGCCCAGGTCGCGCTGCAACGTGACCAACTCGGTGCGGTCGCGCAGGGTGGTGACCACCTCCGGCCGGGAACGCGGCAACCGGATCGTGGTCTGGTTGAGCACCAGCAGCACCCCGTCGTTGACGAGGGCTGTGTCGCGGTCGTTCGTGCCGTGCGCGCGCAGGGCGGCCACCGCGTCCGGGCCGAGGCCGACCGCGTCGATCGACCGTCCCTCGGCATCGTCGGGCAGGCCGAGCAGGGTGCGGGCGCTGTCGTTGGCCAGCGTGATCGTGCCGTCGGCGTCGACCGCGACCACGCCTTCGCGGATGCCGTGCAGCATCGCCTCCCGGTGCTCGACCAGCCGGGCGATCTGCTCGGGCTCCAGCCCGAGGGTCTGGCGTTTCACCCGGGCGGCGAGCCACCAGGACCCGGCGAGGCCGAGCACTCCGGCCACCCCGAGGTAGGTGAGCAGGTTCGGTGCGGCGGTGGCCAGCAGCCCGGCGAACGCCGGAACCTGGCGCCCGGCCACGATCATCCCCACCAGCCGGCCGGCGTTATCGAGCACCGGCACCCGGGCGACGACGTGGCTGACCGTGCCGAGCGGCGCGACACCCGACCACGACCCGTCGGAAGCAGGCCTCGGCCCCTCGAGCCGCAGGCTTCCGCCGAGCAGGCGCGGGTCGGCCGGCGAGGCGAGCACCCGGCCGATCGCATCCGTGACCAGTAGTTCGTCGACGCCGGTGGTGGTGCGCAACGTCTCGACCGGCGCGGCCAGGCGCTGCGGCCGGGACTCCGCCGGGTCCGTGCCGGCACCTGCATCGGAGCCGGCACCCGCATTGGAACCCACGGAGAGGATGCTGCGCAGCAGCGGGTTGGCCGCCGCATATTCGGCGACCGCGAGCATCCGTCGCTGCTGCATGCTCTCGAAGGTCGTGCGGGTCTGCTCGAGGGAGATGGCGGTGACCGCCACGAGCACGATGGCGAGCAGGCTCAGCTGGAAGACCAGGAGCTGGCGGGTCAGGCTCAGCCGGGGGCGCGGCGGCCCGGCGGCCAGTCCGCGCGCGGCGCCCCGTGCTGCTGTCGAACGCATCTGCCCTCCCGCCGGTTGCCTGGGCCGGTCGACGCTGTCCGGTCGACACTGGCCCTAAGGAATCGTCGCGCACAATGGGGGAGAAACGAAACCCGCACACAAGCTACACAACGTTCGCTAGGACCATAAGTTGTCGATGCCGGTGGAGGCATGCGCACCATGGACCCTGTCGGCGACGAGGCCGGCCATCAGAACGTAAGGAACGCAATGAGGAAACCAGCAATGACGCGGCGGCTCATCGGCACCACCATCGTGGCTTCGACCCTGGTGCTCGCGCTGAGCGCGTGCGGGGTCACCGGAAGCGCGTCGACGACGGCCACCGACAGCGGCCCCTACAAGGGACTGCAGGTCATGGTGCCCAACGCCCCGGGCTCCGGCTACGACGTCACCGGTCGCGCCGCGGTGCGGGTGATGGACGAGATAGGGGTCAGCTCCGGTACCGAGGTCACCAACCTGGCCGGGGCAGGCGGCACGGTCGGACTGGCCCGCACCCTCACCGAGAAGGGCAACCCGAACTTCCTGCTCGTGATGGGCCTCGGCGTCGTCGGCGCCGCCTACACGAACGAGGGCGACGCGAAGGTCGCCGACGCCACCCCGATCGCCCGCCTGATCGAGGAAGCCGGTGCGATCTTCGTGCCGGCGAACTCGCCGTACCAGACCCTCGGCGACCTGGTCGCGGCGTGGAAGGCGGACCCCGCGAACTTCGCGGTCGGCGGGGGTTCCTCGCCGGGCGGCCCGGACCACCTGCTGCCGATGCAACTGGCGGATGCCGTCGGCATCGACCCGGGCGCCGTCAACTACATCGCCTACGACGGCGGCGGCGAGATGCTGCCGGCCATCCTCGGCGGCAAGCTCCAGTTCGCGGCCTCCGGCTACGGCGAGTTCCTCGAGCAGATCAAGTCCGGCGAACTCCGCGTACTCGCCGTCACCAGCGAGGAGCGAGTCCCCGTCGTCGACGCCCCCACCCTCACCGAGGAGGGCGTCGACCTGGTCTTCACCAACTGGCGTGGGCTGCTCGCTGCACCGGGCATCACCTCGGCCGAGCGGGCCAGGCTCGTCGGCGCCGTCACCGCGATGCACGACAGCAAGGAATGGGCGAAAGTCGTCAAGGACAACGGCTGGACGGATTCCTTCAGCACCGGCACGGCGTTCTCCTCCTTCCTCACCGACCAGGACAAGCGCGTCGCCACGACGCTGAAGAGCCTGGGACTGGTGTGACCGCGCCGCGCACCCTGATGCGCGGCCGCTCCGAGCTGGGTGTCGCAGCCCTGCTCGGAGTGCTCGCCCTCGTCGTCGCGGTGGACGCGGCGGGCATCCGGCACACCGCCGTCAACGCGGGCGTGATGGGGCCGCAGGTCGTGCCCACGGTGATCTCGGCGGGACTCGGTGCCTGCGCGCTCGCGCTCACCGTCAACGTGCTCCGCGGCGGCCACGGCCACCCGGAGGAGGGCGAGGACATCGACCTCACCACTGGGGCGCACTGGCCCACCCTGCTCGGCCTGGCCGGGCTGATCCTGGCCGCCGCCCTGACCATGGATGCCCTCGGCTTCGTCATCACGAGTGGGCTCCTCTTCTACGGCTCGACACTGCTGCTCGGCTCCCGGCACTACGTCTGGGGCCTGCTCATCGGGGCGGCCCTGGCCGTGGCCACCTTCTACGGCTTCGTGCTCGGTCTCGGCATCCCCCTGCCGGCCGGCCTGCTGACGGGAATTCTCTGATGGACAACCTCACCCTGCTGATGGAGGGGTTCGCGAATGCGCTCACCCTCCAGAACCTGCTGTTCGCCCTGATCGGGGTGCTGCTGGGCACCGCCGTCGGCGTGCTGCCCGGCATCGGCCCCGCGATGACGGTGGCCCTGCTGCTGCCGCTCACCTATGCGCTGGACGTGACCGGCTCGCTGATCATGTTCGCCGGCATCTACTACGGCGGCATGTACGGCGGCTCGACCACCTCGATCCTGCTCAACACCCCCGGCGAGTCCTCGTCGGTGGTCACGGCGCTCGAGGGCAACAAGATGGCCAAGGCCGGCCGGGGCGCCCAGGCGCTCGCGACCGCGGCGATCGGCTCGTTCGTGGCCGGCACCATCGCCACCGCCGCCCTCGTCTTCGTCGCCCCGTTCATCGTGTCGATCGCGATCAGCCTCGGCGCCCCGTCGTACTTCGCGATGATGATGTTCGCCTTCATCGCGGTGAGCACCGTGCTCGGCACCTCCCGCATCCGTGGGCTCTCCTCCCTATTCATCGGGCTCGCGATCGGGCTGGTCGGCATGGACGCCACCACCGGGCAGCCGCGGATGACGTTCGGCCAGCCGCTCCTGGCAGGCGGGATCGACGTGGTCGTGATCGCGGTGGCCCTGTTCGCCGTCGGCGAGGCGCTCTGGATCGCCGCACACCTGCGGCACGGCAAGCCCGCCACCATCCCGGTCGGCGTGCCGTGGATGGGCAAGGACGACTGGAAGCGCAGCTGGAAGCCGTGGCTGCGCGGCACCGCGATCGGCTTCCCGTTCGGCGCCATTCCGGCCGGCGGGGCCGAGATCCCCACCTTCCTCTCCTACGTCGTGGAGAAGAAGCTGTCCAGGCATCCAGAGGAGTTCGGCAAGGGCGCGATCGAGGGCGTCGCCGGGCCGGAGGCCGCGAACAACGCCTCCGCCGCCGGCACGCTCGTGCCGCTGCTCACCCTCGGCCTGCCCACCACGGCGACCGCCGCGGTGATGATCGCCGCGTTCAACCAGTACGGAATCCACCCGGGCCCGCTCCTGTTCAAGACCGAACCGGTGCTGGTCTGGACCCTGATCGCGAGCCTCTTCATCGGCAACACGCTGCTGCTGGCGCTCAACCTGCCGCTGGCGCCGTTTTGGGCGAAACTGCTGCGGATCCCGCGGCCCTACCTCTACGCGGGAATCCTGTTCTTCGCGGTGCTCGGGGCGTACGCGGCCGGGTTGCAGGCGCTGAACATCGTGATCCTGCTGCTGATCGGAGCGCTGGGCTATGTTGCCCGCCGCTACGGATTCCCGGTGCTGCCGATCATCGTCGGCGCCATCCTCGGCCCGGAGATGGAACGGCAGTTGCGCCGGTCGCTGCAGATCAGCGCCGGCGACCCGGCCGCGCTCGTCGGGGAGCCGCTGGCCGTGGTGATGTACTCGGCGATCGTGATCTTCCTGGTGGTGCCGCCGCTGGTGCGGCTCGTGCGTCGTCGGTGGGTGCGCCGCCCGGATGTCCCGGCGGGCGAGGAGACGAAGCCGGAGAACGCCGACACACCGGACTCTCTCGTGCGCTGAATGCTTTAGCTGCTAAACTAAATCCACTGGATGGAAGCGGTGGACGATGGGCAGGCAAGCGGGGATCGCCGACGGAGGCCGGGAGGGCGGCGCGAGCCGCCAGCAGGGCCTCGCCCGGGTGCTCGCGGCGATCGGCACGGTGAACCGCGAGTTCACGGCGCGCGGCAGCTACCCGTTCCAGGACCGGGCGCTGGGCCGGTCCCAGCTGGACCTCCTCTTCGTGCTGTCGCAGGCGGGCGGCACCGGCACCGGGTCCGGCACCGGCACCGGCACCGGGTTGGGCGTCGGCGGCCTGGCCGCCGCGCTCGGCGTGACCAGCGGCGCGGTGACCCAGCTCGTCGACGCCCTCCGGTCGGAGGGCCTGGTCACCAGCGAGGTCAATCCCGCCGACCGGCGGGGCCGCATCATCCGTCTCACGGCCGACGCCGCCGTGGAGGTCGACGCGTTCCAGCGGGAGTACGCCGTCGCCCTGGCGCCGCGATTCGACGCCCTGACCAGCGCCGAAGTGGTCGAGCTGGAACGACTGCTGAACAAGGTCCAGGCGGCGCCGGACCCGGCGCCGGCATCGACAGCCCGAGGTGCAGGCCCGCGGGTGAAGAAGAAATGAGCACCTGATGGGCAGCATCCTCGTGACCGGAGCCTCCGGAACGGTGGGGCGGGCGGTGGCCGGCGCCCTGGTCGCGGCCGGCGAAGACGTCGTATCGGCGGTGCGTGCTCCGGGGCCGGGCGGCGATGCCTCGGGTGCAGGCATCGTGCCGGGCAGTGAGGCGCGCGAGTTCGACTTCGCCGTCCCGTCCGGCTGGGCGGGCGCCTTCGCCGGGGTCGACCGCCTGTTCCTGCTTCGCCCCCCGGCGATCGCGAACGTCGGGGACACCCTGCTCCCGGTGATCGACGTGGCGCTGGAGCAGGGCATCCGTCAGATCGTGTTCCTCTCCCTGCAGGGCGTGCAGTTCAACACCGCCACGCCGCACCACGCCGTGGAGAAGCACCTGAGAAAGCGGAAGGCGCCCTACACGTTCCTGCGGCCGAACTTCTTCATGCAGAACCTGTCGACCGTCTACCGGGACGAGATCCGGGAGCGAAGCGAGATCTACCTGCCGGCCGCCGGCGCCCACACCGCGTTCATCGATGCCAGGGACATCGGCCGGGTCGCCGCGCGCGTATTCACCGAACCGGGACACCTGGGCAGGGCCTACACGCTCTCGGGCGAGCAGTCGCTCACCTACGACCAGGTCGCGAGCATCCTCTCGGAGGTGCTCGGCCGGCGCATTAGTTACGCCCGGCCGACCGCTGCGGAATACAGCGCCCGACTCGCGGCCCGGGGTGCCTCCGCGGACTTCATCGCGGTGCAGGAGATGATCTACCGGATCGTGCGGCTGCAGGTGTCAGCCCTCCCGAATCGTGCCATCCGAAGGTTGACCGGAGCGCCTGCGACCTCATTCCGGCAATTCGCGCTCGACCACCAGGCGTTCTGGAAGTAACCGGCTGCCCGGAGCGTCTGGTCAGCCGGTCGCGCCGGACGGGCGCACGACCTCGCTGCGCTGGGTGAGCTCGATCACCTTTTTGGTGCCGTTCGTGAGGGTGACCTCCACCTCGAAAGCGTGGTCCACGGCGTCGCTGCGCACGAACCGGGTGACGGTGCCGCCGCCCACCTCGGCGAGGGCGACCTGCTCGGCGCTGGTACGCTCGACGCTGGCATGCTCGGCGCCGTCCAGGGCGCGCGCGGGCAGTCCGGCCGCGGCATCGCCGAGCCAGCCGGGCGCGCTCACCCAGACCACGGCGAACGACGCGTCGAGTTCGACGGTCACCTCGACCCCGTTCGCGAGCCGGGTCTCCACGGCGTAGGGCGGGCCGGGGGCGGTGCGGCGGTGGGCATCCGTCACGGTGCCGGGGCCCAGCTCGGCCAGGGCGGCGTCGCTCGCGTGCGCGAGCACCGTGCCGGTGAGCCGGGTGTCGTCGGTTCCGCCCGCGGAGGCGATCCCGGCCGTCGCGAGCAGCGCGGCCGCGCCCACCACGGCAGCGACGATCCACGTTCGCGTCTGCAGCCTCGTTGTCGTGATGAAACTCATGCCCCCCAGTGTGGGGGACAGACCCCGCATTCGGGTGACAGCCGCGCCGAGAAATTCTCGCTTCCCAGCTGCGTGATGACAGCGGTCGTCTCCCTCAACCGTGCGGTTACCCGCGGGTCGGCGCCCACCGTTCGAGCAACGCCCAGAACGCCCGGGCCAGCTCGGGGTCCGCCGCGTCGGCGCTCGGCTCGGTGACCCGGGCGCCGTCGAAGTACGCGCCGCCGGGCAGGGCAGGGTCGCGTTCGGCCCAGTCGGCCTCGAGGTTCGCGGCGGCGCGCGGGGTGGTCGCGAACGGCATCAGCGGCAGCACCCAGCGCAGCAGCAGGCGCATGCTGCCACGGGCCGTGGCGGATGCCGTGACCGGCACGAAGCCGGGACAGACATCGTCGGCGTGCACCCCGTCCCCGCCGTGCCGGCGCTCCCACTCCCGGGCCAGCCACAGCTGAGCGAGTTTCGCGTTTTTGTAGGCCCGGTCGGGATGGTACTCGGCGTCGAGGAACGGGTCGTCGAACCTGAACCGCACCGGCACGCCCCGACTGCCGGGTTCGTGCAGTGCCGACCCGATGAAGACCAGGCGGGACGGCCTGGCCAGAGCCGGGAGCAGCAGCGTGCTCAGCAGGTACGGCCCGACGGTGTGGATCTGCAGCGTCTCCTCCAGCCCGTCCGAGGTGATCCGGCGCTCCGGCGGCGGCGCGAGGGTGCCGGCATTGTGCACGACCACCTCGAATCGGCGGCCCTCGCCCAGCAGAGTGCCGGCGAGCCCGCGCACGCTGGCGAGCGAGGCAAGGTCAAGCGGCCGCCACTCCACCTTCGCCCCCGGCACGAGCCGCGCGTACTCGGCCCGAGCCGCCTCGCCCGCGCCGGGCCGGCGAGCCGTGAAGACCACGTGGTGGCCCCGGCGAAGCAGCTCCAGCACGAGCAGACGACCGATGCCGCGGTTGCCGCCGGTCACCAGGATGGTCTTCGGGCGAAGCGGTTCGGTCATGCCCGGAGCGTAGTACCGTCCGCCGATTCCGTGGCAGGTTCGCAGGCGTCCCGGGCCGCGTCGACCGTGGCGAAGTGTTCCAGCGCCGCTCGCACCCGGGGCGACGGCTCGTCGCCGGGGTCCCGCACGGTCGGCAGCACCAGCTCGGGCAGCTCGTCCGCCGACGGAAAGTTGGTGTACACGTCGCGCAGGAACCGGTCCAGGCGGTTCCTCTGGCTGGGGGCGTCGGTCCAGCTGCGGGGCAGACGGTCGGGCTCGGCCAGCGGGTCGAAACCCAGCAGCTCAACGCGCCGGGCGGATGCGGCGGTTCGCGCGGCCGTGTTGTGGCGCCGCCAGGTGGGGTTCGACATGACGGCCCCGGCAGCCAGGAGCAGGGCGCCGACGCCGACGACACTGATCGGAATCGCCGAGTGGATGCTGACCGCGCCGTCCGTGACCACCAGCACCAGTGCGGTGGCGAGGGCCATCGCCTTCTGCGCCTCGGCGACCCTGGCCTGCGGTCCGGCGAGCCGGCCCTGGGAATCCACGGCGAGGTACGCGGCGACGAGGGCGTCGGCCGTGGCGAGCAGAGCGTCGCCGGTGAATCGCCGGGAATACCCCTTTCGGGGGACTGCTGTCCGTTGACCGCGAGTCGCTAGATTCGTTTCAGCAGCCGGGGAGAGCGATGACGATGGACAGTTCAGCCATGCGGCAGCGCTTCCCGGCCCAATCGGTCATCGAGCAGCTGCTGCACGAGCAGGGGAGCACGCCGCCCCTGTCGTGGCCTGCGCGCCTCTTCGGCGGTTCACCGCTCGGCGTCGACGGGATGCCCCGGTACCTGGGGGCAAAGGGTGAGATCACCGTCGGAGCCCTCCTCGAGACGCTCCCGCCGGACTGGATCGTCTTCCACGCCATTCCCGTCGCCGGCCGCGGCGCCGACATCGATCATCTCGTCGTCGGCCCCGGCGGCATCTTCACCATCAGCTCCATGCACCCCAGCAGCACGACCGGCCGCCACGGTGCCGACGTCTGGGTCGGCAAGCGCACCATGCTGGTCGCCGGTCGAAAGGTTCCCCACCTGAGCGACGCCGAGTTCCAGGCCGAACGGGTCACGAAACTGGTGCGGGAGCGGATGCCGCTGCTCACGCCGGTGCAACCGGTGATCGCACTGGTCGACCCGAGGCGCCTGACCATCGCGGACAAGCCCGAGCAGGTCAAGGTGATCGACGCCCGGGACCTGCGCCGCTGGCTGGTCAAGCTCCACCCCGTGCTGAGCGCCGGGGAGGTGCAGGAGGTCTCCGATCTGGTCGACAGCCCGAACACCTGGCGCCCGCTGCCCCTGGCCGAGACCGACGACGACCTGATGGACCGCTTCACCGTGCTCGATGCGCGGGTGCGGTCGGCGGGCATCCGTCGCCTGCTCTGGGCTCTGGTCGGTGCGGCCTCCGCGATCGGCGGCAGCATCGCGTTGCTGCATGCCCTCGAAGCGACCCGGCTCGCCGGCTGAGCCGGCGCCCGCGCGCCTGAACGTCGCATCGAAGACACTTTCGCGCTGCCCTACCTCGGCTACGCGGCCACCCCGGGGCTGAACCGGTTCGGCCTCGACGTCTAAAACGGAGGCTGACCGCCGCGGTCCGAGTTCCCTCCCGGCGGGCTAGGTTGGGGAGGGTGACCAGCGACCTGACGGATGATGCGACCGGCTTCCTGACCGAACGCCACCTCGGCGTTCTGTCCACCCTCGGATCGCGGGGCGGCATCCACTCGGTGCCGGTCGGGTTCACCCTCGACGGCGGCGTCGTGCGCATCATCACCTCCGACGGCACCCAGAAGGTGCGCAACGTGGAGCGCGGCGGCCAGGCCACCCTCGCCCAGGTCGACGGGCGCCGCTGGATCTCGTTCGCCGGCCCCGCAAGCATCGACCGCGACCCGGCCGCCGTCGCCCGGGCGGTGGAACTCTATGCCGCGCGCTACCAGCAGCCGCGCGTCAACCCGATCCGGGTCGTGATCGAAATCGACGTGGTCACAGTGATGGGTTCGCCGCGGATGCGTCCGACCGGCGTCACGGGGACGAGCGACTAGCGAATCAGGACTCCGCGGGGAGCCGCCGGTGAACCTCATCGGTCAGGGCGTCCAGGGCCCGGCAGATGCTCACGAGAGCCTCTTCGACGCCCCGCGGGGCCGCGCCGTCTTCCTTGATGGTGTTGATGTGCCCCTCGAGCAGGCCGAGCTGGGTCTGGACGATCGTCATGTTGTCAACCATCAACCCAGCGTAGGCGGGCCGCCGAGGCCGCTCGTCCGACGGGTCGTCGGGATCGACGTCGCCGCCCGAACCTGACCGGGTCCGGGCTCGATGACAGATGATGGAGTCATGAGTACACCGCGCGTTCGCCGGGTCGTCGGCGCGGCCGTCGTGCTGCTGATCGCGCTCGCCGCGGCAGCGCTGTGGCAGGCCCACGGCCCGCAGGCCGGGGTCTCCGGGGCCCCGCCCGGCCCGGCGAGCTCCCCGGCCGCCTCGGCCCACCCCGGGGTCGGGCACATCACGGTGATCAACCTCGAGAACAAGGGCTACGACCAGACCTGGGGTTCCGGCTCGCCGGCTCCCTATCTGTCGTCCACCCTCCGCGCCCAGGGCGTGCTCCTCACCCAGTACTTCGGGGTGGCCCACCACTCGCTACCGAACTACATCGCGCAGATCTCGGGCCAGGGCCCGAATCCGCAGACCCAGTCCGACTGCCAGACCTACACCGCGTTCGACCAGACCGGCACGGCGGCGTTCGGCCAGGCCGTCGGCGAGGGCTGCGTCTTCCCGGCCGGCGTGCCCACGGTCGCCGGCCAGCTCACCGACACCGGCCGCACCTGGAAGGGGTACTCGGAGGACATGGGGGAGTCCTGCCGGCATCCGGCGCCCGGCACCCGGGACGACACCCAGCGGGCCAGGCCCGGCGACCAGTATGCGGCCCGGCACAACCCGTTCGTCTACTTCGCCGGCATCACCGGCTCGCCGGACTGCGCCCGCAACGTGCTGGACCTTGACGCTCTGCCCGCCGCCCTGTCCGCCGTCGACAGCACCCCGAACCTCGCGATCATCACCCCGAACCTCTGCCACGACGGCCACGACGCGCCCTGCGTCGACGGGGAGGCCGGCGGCCTGGCCGCGGCCGACGGGTGGCTGCGGGAGTGGGTGCCGCGCATCCTCGCCTCGCCCGCGTTCCGGCAGGACGGCATGCTCGTGATCACCTTCGACGAATCCGACAGTGTGGCAGCCGACTCGACCGCCTGCTGCGGCGAGTCGGCCGGGCCGAACGCAGACCGGCCCGGCATCGACGGCCCCGGCGGCGGCCGGGTCGGCGCCCTCGTGCTCTCCCCGTTCATCGCGGGAGGCACCGAATCGAACACGCCCTACAACCACTACAGCCTGCTCGCGAGCATCGAGGATGCCTTCGGCCTGCCCTACCTCGGCTACGCCTCCACACCGGGGCTGGCCCGGTTCGGGGCGGATGTCTTCAACATCGCACCCTGACCGGTTCGCCACGCCCCGGCCTGGGCCCGATTGCCGGATGGCTCTGTAATATTGGCCGCTGGGGGAATACCGCGATGGCAGTAAGCAGGACCAGCATGCGGCAGCGTTTCGCCGCACAGTTCATTATCGAGAAGCTCCTCCGCGAGCAGGAGACCAAGCCGCCGCGCGGCAGGCTGGACCGATTCCTCGGCCGCACGCCGCTCGCCGCCGCCAGCGTGGGCTGGTACGACGGCGCCGAGGGCGAGATCGAGGTCGGCGCACAGCTGGCCACGCTGCCGCCGGAGTGGGCTGTGTTCCACGCCCTGCCGATCGGCGGCCACGGCTGGGACATCGACCACGTGCTGGTCGGCCCGGGCGGGGTCGTCACCATCAACACCAAGCAGCACCGCGGCCAGCACGTGTCGGTGGAGCGGCGCACGGTGCTCGTCGGGGAACGCTCCGTGCCTTACATCCGGCATGCCCGGTTCGAGGCCGAGCGCATCACACTCCTGCTTCAGGGACGGCGCCCGCTGGCCGACCCCGTGCACCCGGCGGTCGTGTTCGTCAACCCGCGCTCGCTGCGCTACCGGAGCCTCCCCGACGATGTGAAAGTCGTCGACGCCCGTCACCTGGTCGAGTGGCTGACCGGACTTCCGGTCGTCCTGGGGCCGGCCGCGCGCCTCGGGATCATCGAGGTGCTCGACAACCCGGAGATGTGGGAGGGGCTGCCCGTCGACGGCGGCGCCGGGCTGATGGAACGCTTCACCGCACTCGAGGCGGAGGTGCGCGCGGCCCGGCTGCAACGCCGGGTGCTCTGCCCGCTCGAGCTCGCCCTGGGCGGCGCCGTGTCCGCCGGTCTGATCGTCGTGTTCGCCGGGTTGATCGGCACCCTGTTCGGCGGCTGAGACTGAGCAGAATGCACCGCCTACACCGCGAATATTAACGGCTGGGGCAATTCTCCCAGCCGCCGGGCGTACCCTCGACATACGGTCCGTCACGAAGGCCGGGAGGGGAGCCAGTGGTGTACACCCGTGTGGAATCAAGCACCGCGGTACAGAAATTGGCGATCGGACTGCACGATTGCGCCCGGGATCGGCCGTGGGTCGTCGTTTCGTCACCGTTCGGCACGAGCGTGCCCGAAATCGGGATCGACCAGCTGTCGACCCAGATCGGCGACGTGGCCAAGGTCTTCCTGATCGAGACCGGCGAGCTCACCCGGCAACTCGGCGACTTGTTGCCGCCGCAGTTCCAGGTCTACGGCAGCGCCGGCCGCTCCTACCCGATCGGCCCGGACGCGTTCGCCGACCTGTCCCGTTCCCGCCTCCGGTTCACCCACGGCGACCCGCAGCACGCCACCGACCAGCTGGTGACGGATGCCCTCGCCCACGCCCACCAGGCCGGCCTCTTCGCGCTCGCCCCGGCATCCGTCATCACCGTCACCGGCACCGTCAAGGGCTTCCTGCTCGGCGGCTCCCGCGCCCTCGTCGAACTCGACGACGGCGGGATGGCCACCGTGTGGCAGGAACTCACCTACCCTCCCGTGCCGCTGGACTGGACCCTCGTGCCCGGCCAGCGCGTGCAGGGTGCCCTCGACGCGCCCACCCACCGGCTCAACGTGGAGGTCAAGCCGCCGACGAACGCGGCGATCGCCCAGCGTTTCCCGAACGGCAGCATCACCCTCGCCCTCGTGCAGAAGGTCAGCGCGCAACGCGCCGTGCTCGCCCTGCACCCGCACCTCTCCTTCACCATCACCCGCGCCGACATCTCCCCGAACCCGCTGGACAAGGTCGACGCACTCCTCTCCGAGGGCGACGTGGTGGCCGCGCGGGTCATCCACCTGCCCAGCGGTGCCCTGCACCTGTGCCTGAGCGACGTCGACGACGACGAGCCCGTGCTACCGCCGCTCTCCGCCGTGCGCAACGGTCCGCCGTGGCTGCGCGAGAACCGTCCGCTGCTGCCGGTCGTGGAGGACGACGAGCACGCCGACGAGCCCGTACTCGAGCCTGCCTCGGCGCAGAGCCCGGTTGAGTACGCACGGGCGCAGGCGGCCTCCGAACTGGCCGAGACCTCCCAGGCCGAGCTCGTGGCCCTCGCGGCGATGGCCCACCTCGACGAGTCGTTTCGCCCGCCGCGCCCGTCTCCCGGCCCGGGCCGCAGCCACGCGGTTCGCCACCCGACCGCACCGGCGATCCCGTTCCGCGTCGCGCCGATGCCGGCCCCGCCCGTCCATCCGCACTCCGCCCTGCAGTCAACCCAGCTCTCCCTCGCCGAGGCGAAGGCGCGCATCACCCGCCTCGAGGCCCAGCTCGTCGAGGCCGGCGCGACCGACTCCGACCTGGCCAAGTTGCGCGAGCAGGCACGTTCGGCGCAGCTGCAGCTGCGCGACGCCCTCGTCGAACTCGGAACGCTCCGCCACACCGTCGCCGAACTGCGCGACGAGCAACGCACCCAGAAACGGATGCTGCGGGAGTCCCGCCGCACCGTCGCCGCGCCTCCGGCCTCCAGCGAATACGAAACCCGCCGCGCACAGTGGGAGGACGCCTCCGGCTGGGTGCGCCACGAGATCCTGCTTGCCTGGGTCGACCGGGTACCCGAATCCGACCGGGAGGAATGGCCGCTCCCGCACAGCTACGTGCTCAGCGACCGCTTCGCGGACTCGCTGTCCGGGCTCGACGACGGCCAGCTGGCCAAGGCGTTCAAGGCATCCGTCGACGTGCTGACCGGGCGGGTGAAGACCCTCACCGGGCGGCACCTGCACGCGCTGCGCCAGGGCGCCGGCGCGGCCGACCCGCACCTGCTGCGCTGGGACGGCGCCCGGTGCATGCGCGTCTCCATCGAGCAGAACACGCCGGCCGCCCGCCGGATGCACTTCTGGCAGAAGCCCGACGGCGGGATCGAACTGATCCGCATCGTCACGCACGACGACATGGAGGCTTAGGCCGTATCGTCGTCAGCATGCCCCATTCGCTTCGCCCGCTGCTCCCGCACGATGCCGCCCAGGTTCTGCGGCTGAACAACGCCGCCGTCCCGGCGGTGAACGCCCTCGACGAGGCGAGCCTCGCCGCGCTGCTGGCCGAGTGCGCCGTCGCCGTGGTGGTCACCACGGATGCCGCGCCCGATCAGGTGCTCGGCTTCGCCATCGTCTTCGCCGCGGACGCCGACTACGCCAGCGAGAACTACCGTTGGTTCGCGGAGCGGTCCCGGGAGTTCCTCTACGTGGACCGCATCGTGGTGGCCGAGGGGGCCCGCGGCCAGGGGCTGGGCGAGGTGCTGTACCGATCGATCTTCGACTCGGCCGAGGCATCGGCGGCCGTCGTCGTGTTCTGCGAGGTCAACATCGAACCCCCGAACCCGGGTTCGCTGGCGTTCCATTCCCGCCTCGGTTTCGCCCAGATCGGCCGGCAGTCCACCAAGAACGACACCGTCGTGGTGGCGCTCCTGGCCGCCTCGGTCGGGGAGTTCGCCGACCGCTGACCGGGCGTCACTCGAGCACTGCCAAAGCCTTCCCATACTTCGCGGCCAGGTGCTCCCGCACGCTGACGTCCAGTTGCGCCACCCTCCACGGCTCGAGATTGTCGGCGATATCGGCGCGCTTCACGGCGAGGGCGATCGGGTTGGCGCGGATGCCGGCGTAATAGTCGGCGTCGCTCACGGCATCCGTTCGGGTGAGCAGTTCGACCGCGGCGACGACGCCGCCGGGGATGCCGGCGGCCAGCAGGTCGCTGGGGGAGACATCCGTGTCCTCGAGCACGTCGTGCAGCCAGGCGGTCGCCTGCCCCAGCGGGTCGACGAGACGTTCGGCGACCCGGCGGGGGTGATCGATGTAGGCGGCACCCAGCTTGTCGACCTGGCCGCGGTGAGCGGCCGTGGCGATGGACCGGGCGGTGGCGACGAACGGTGCGACTGCTGTGCCTGGCATGATGATCCCCCTGGGGTAGTGCGATCGAGAGTGAGTGCACGGCCGGCCGAACCTGGAGTCCAATGGGCGCCTGCTCGGCACACGGTAGCGCGCCCCCGTGAACGGGGGAAGTCTCCGTGAGAAAACCGGCAAAACAACCCCTTTCGTGCACCCCGCACTGGGGGTACATTCCGTGACGTCGTCGGGGTCGGATCCGGCCCCGGGCTGCTAGGTTCGAACCAGGTGGTCATCCGACCACCGGCGAGACGGTTCATACGTCTTTCGCAAGGGCACACCCGTTGAGAAACGGGGTCGCAAAGGCACGGGACCTTCGGGTCAGCCGGCCTACCGAATGAATAGGGCCGAAGCAGATGAGCTTTCCACTCCTGGAGACCGACGCCCGCGTCAAGTCCGATGGTCTGACGCAGCCTGATGCCACCCTGACTGTGCCCGCAGTCGACAGCCCCGTTGCGACGGCGGCCGTCACCCCACAAACTCCATCAATCCGTCGTCGACTTGGGTAAGCAGACGACGGACTGAGGGAAGTCAGGTCGACCTTCGGGTGGCCGCCCTGACGCGGAATTGCGATGGGGGACCGATTCGGGTTCGGTCCCCCCTCGCATTCACCGCACGGCAGGGTCGCGGCCGGGCGAATCACGTCGCCATGCACGTTCGCATATGCCGTTTGACACACACTCAGCACTAGAAAGACCGGTAGTAAACCATGGCCAGGAAACCATTCGGCCGCCTTCGGAAGCTACCGCGTCGCCTGGGAGTGCAGCTGGCGGCCGCAATGCTCGCAGTCTCCGTGCCGCTGGTCATCATTTCGACGGTTGTGCTCACCACGGACTCAGCGGCGAGCCTGACCGTGGCGGCGAAAGGCAAGGGTGTCACCCTGGCCAGGGCTGTCACGCTGCGCCTGGAAGACTGGATTGCCGAACGCAAGGTCGACGTGTCGGTTCTGGCTGTCTCGGCCGGTGACCAGCTCGACAGCCCGGTCCTCGCAACCCGCCTGGCCAAGATCGACGAGGCCTCCGGCAGTTATACGGTGATCGAGATCACGGATGTCTCCGGCGCCGTGCTCTCCACCAGCCGGCCCGGCGTCACCCTCGACCCCACCGGCCAGGACTGGTTTCGCTCAGCCGTTGCCGGCGAGTCGGTCTTCACCCCGCTGACTCTCCAGGGCGACCGGCTGCACTGGGTCATCGCGCAGCCGCTGCTGGCCGACGACGGTTCGGTGCGCGCCGTCATCGTCGCCAACCTTGATCCGACCGCACTGAGCGGGTTGCTCAACCCTGAGCTGAGCAAGGGTGACGCTGTCATCGCGGTCGACTCGCTCCATCGCCTGATCTACAGCACGGAAACCATGGGGAATGCCACCGAGCAGTCAGCCCTGCTGGCCGGGGGGATGCTCACGACCATTGTCGACAATGGGCCCACTGCGCAGGCGGCCGGCACAGGCAAGGCGGGCACCGCGGAGTTCACTCAATCCAACGGGGTCGACGTCATCAGCGGCTTTGACGTCGTTGAGGGCCTGGACTGGGTGCTCATTGTGGAGCAGCAAGCCGATGTCGTGCTCGCCCCGGTGGAGACTCAGGTGCAGCGGTCCATCCTGCTCGCGACCATCGGCGTGCTCTTCGCCATCCTGGCCTCTGGCGTGATGGCCTGGAGCGCCACCCGGCCGGTGCGCAAGCTGACCGCCGTCGCCCGACGGGTGACCCGCGGCGACCTGCTGGCGCGCGCGGTACCCGCCGGACCAACCGAGATGGTCCTGCTCGCCGACTCGCTCAACGCGATGCTCAACACCAGCCAGGGGCTCATCGCCCGGCTGGAGGGAGCCGGGGTCGAGGTGAATTCTGCGGCAACCGAGCTGTCGGCATCCTCCGACGAGCTCGCCGCGATCACCACCCAGCAGAGCGCCGCGGTCACCCAGGCCACCGCCACCACCGAGGAGTTGGCGCGGTCGTCGGTGGCGATCGCCGACACCGTTGACGATGTCGCTCGCCAGACGGCCGAGACCCGGCGCAATCTCGAACAGGCCGAGGCGGACATCCTCGTCTCGAGCGAGCGCACCCTGGCCCTGGCCAGCCGGGTCAACGACATCGAGTCGCTCCTGGTGCTGATCAACGACATCGCGGACCAGACCAACCTGCTCGCCCTGAACGCGGCGATCGAGGCGGCCAGGGCCGGTGAGCACGGTCGAGGATTCGCGGTCGTCGCCGACGAGGTGCGTCGTCTGGCCGAACGATCCAAGTCCAGCGCCGGCGACATCGCCGCGATCGTCACCGCCGTGCAGCGCGAGACCAACGCCACTGTGATGGCGATGGAAAAGGGCGCGAAGCAGATGCAGCAGGGCCTGCTCCAGCTCGAAGCGGTGACGGACGCCAACGGGCAGGTGAGCCTGACCACTCAGCAGCAGCGCAGCGCCACCGCTCAGGTCGTGGAAACCATGGAACAACTCGCCGACGCCAGCCGGCAGATCTCGATCACGGCCCGGCAGATCGCGGCCTCGGCCGGCGACCTCGCGGACCTGGCCCACACGCTGGAAAAGACCTCCGATACAGGCAACGGAGAGCAATGACGGAAGCGCACGCGGTTCTGGTCCCCGTGGGGGAGGACCTGTTCGCCGTGTCGATCGACAGGGTGAGCCAGGTGGTCGCCGCACCGCCGCTCACCCGGCTGGTCACCGCGCCGCCGCACGTGCTCGGCCTGTTCAACCTGCGCGGGCAAATCGTTCCGCTGCTCGACACCGCCGCGCTGCTCGGCCTGCCCGCTGGGCAAGCGCCGATGTTCGCGGTCGTGCTGCTGTCCAGGCAGGGCCTGATCGCTCTCGCCGCGACCGCCTTCCCCCGTCGGGTCGGCCTTGATGACCCCGTCGGTCCGTCCGACCTGCCCGGTACGGCGGGCAGCTACCGGGTGAAAGGGCGCGTCGTCGTGCGGCTCGACCCCGATCTTCTCCTGGCCCGGGATCGTCCGCCGCACACCGGCAAGAGCCCGGTATCAGGGCCGCCGACCGTCGGAGCGATCGAACCCGTGAGCGCAATCGTCAGGTCCGGGTCAACCGGATGAGCATCCTGGACATCGACCAGATTCGAATGCTGTTCGGCCAGGAGGCCGGCGTTCGGCTGGCCGAACTGGACCGGCTGCTGCTCCAGCTCGAACAGCAGGGCGGCGACGAGACCCTGATCCGGTCCATCTTCCGCGAGCTGCACACCCTGAAGGGATCCGCGGCCGTCGCCGGCCTGGACGACGTGAGCCAGCTGGCCCACGAGCTTGAGGAACTCGTCGTGGGGATCCGCTCCGGCATCGTGGCGGTCACTCCGGCGATCATCGACACCCTGCTTGCCGGGGCTGACCGGCTCGGCAGCGCCATCGCCGGCGAAGCGGCCGACGTGCCCGGCGAGGAGCCGGTCGTCGCGGTCATGGTCATCGACGAGAGTGCAACGCCGGTGACGGTCGTCGCTGCGTCCCCGCGGGCGCCGACCGGCGTCGAAACCGCATCTGCAGCCGAGCCGGGCGGCGTGGTGATGGTGCCGATGGACCGGCTCGACGAGCTCGTGCGCCTGATCGGGGAGTCGGCATCCGCCCACCTTCGGATGGGCAGCATGCTGATGGAGCGATTCGGCGTCGACCCGACCCTCAACTCGGAATTCAACGAACTGTCGCGAACGCTCAACGAACTGCAGGAACGCGCCATGCGCACCCGGATGGTGCCGCTGGCCACCATCACCGACAAACTCCAGCGTGCCGTGCGCGACCTGGCCCGGGCACAGGGCAAGACCATTCGCTGGGAGGTGCGCGGGGCGGACACCGAGCTGGACCGTGGCATGCTCGTTGCGCTCTCCGACTCCCTGCTGCACCTGGTGCGAAATGCCGTCGACCACGGGATCGAACCCGACGCGGTGCGCGCCGCGGCAGGCAAGCCGGTGGGTGGCACCATCCGCCTGCACGCCATGCAACTCGGCTCCGAAGTGATCGTGGCGATCACCGACGACGGAAACGGGATCGACACCCTGCGGGTCAGGGCGCAGGCCGAGGGGCAGGGTGTTGACACGTCACGACTGAGCGAGGAAGACGTCCTGCAACTGATCTTCCGGGCGGGGTTGTCGACGACGACCTTCGTCACCGACCTGTCCGGGCGTGGCGTCGGCCTCGACGTCGTGCGCAGCACGGTGGAGGCCGCCCATGGTCGGGTCGAGGTGCGCTCGGAACCGGGCCGGGGTACCGAGTTCCGCGTCATCGTGCCGATCACCCTGGCCGTGCTCCGCTGCCTGCTGGTCGAAGCCGGCGGCCAGCGCTTCGCCCTGCCGTTCCACCGGGTCGTGCTCTCCCAACGTTTCGACGAATCGGGTCCGACCAGCGCCGAAGGACGAACGGTGATCTGGGTGGAGGACCAGCCGGTTCCGGTGTCGGCCCTCGCGGGCACCCTCGGCATCTGCGGCGGCTCCACGGACGGCCCGATCGTGGTGCTGGCCGACACCGCCCGGCGGCACGGCTTCCAGGTCGACCGGCTGGTCGGCCAGCGGGACGTGGTGATCAAGGGGCTCAGCACCCTCCTGCCGCACCTGCCCGCGGTCGCCGGGGCCAGCGTCGAGCCCGACGGCTCGATCCTGCTTGTGCTCGACCCGCCCGGGCTGATCCAGCGCGCGCGGCAGGCCGCCCGTGTCCTGGCTGCTGCCGGCCCTCCCGCCGCGGAGCCGTCGAACGCGCGGCATGCCGCGGCGACCGCCGAGTGGTCGAACGCCGGGTCCGACGGAGCGAGTACCGGGCTGATTCCGGCCGGGTCGCCCGGCGCGGCGCAGCGCATCCTCGTCGTCGATGACGCGCTGACCATCCGGGAGCTGCAGCGGAGCATCCTGGAGCGTGCCGGCTTCGAGGTGCGCGTCGCCGTGGACGGTCTGGACGCGCTGGCGAAGCTCTCCGAGGGGCCCAGTGAGCTGATCCTCACCGACATCGAGATGCCGTTGATGGATGGCTTCGCGCTGACCGAGGCGGTGCGCGCGGCCCCGGACCTGACCAACATTCCGGTGTTGATCCTGAGCTCGCGCTCGAGCGAGGCCGACCGGCAGCGGGGGCTGGAGGCCGGCGCCGACGGCTTCATCCTCAAGAGCGGCTTTGACGAGGGAAGCCTGCTCCTCGCCGTGAACCGACTGATCGGGGCGCGCCGATGATCGGGCCGGCAGCCGCGCCACGCTCCGGAAAATCGATCCGGGTGCTGATCATCGACGACCTGCCCACCGACCGCGCCCGCCTCGCCCGGACGCTGCAGAGCGACGGCGACATCGTCAGCCTCGGCCAGGTCGCAACCGGTCCGGCCGCCATCGGCCGGGTCGCCCGCGAACATCCCGACGTCATCCTCCTCGGTCTCTCCACGACCGACGGAAGCGGCCAGTCCCTGATCGAGCAGGTCATGGCGCACACGCCGACGCCGATCCTCGTGCTCTCCACCCAGATCGAGAACCGGCAATCGCCGGGCGCGGTCGACGCGCTCGTGGCCGGGGCCCTCGACGTGCTGCCGGCTCCCGTGCGGTGGACTCCCGACCTGGAGGCCGGGCTACGGCGCACAGTGCGCCAACTCAGCCGTGTGCAGACCATCCGCCACCCCCGGGGCGTGCTGGCCAGACCGCCCGGGGCCGTGCCGACCACCCCGTCCGGCCGTACCCGTCAGGCCGTTGTGGCCCTGGCCGCATCGACGGGCGGTCCGAAGGCGCTCGCCACGGTGCTGGCCGGGCTCGGCGGGCTGGCCGCCCCGGTGCTCGTGGTGCAGCACCTGCATCCGGACTTCACCGGCGGGCTCTTCGACTGGATGACCCGGGTCTCCGCGTTGCCGGTCGAGATAGCCGTCCACGACCAGGTCGCCCGCCCCGGGCGGGTCTACCTGGCCCCGGGCGGGCGGCACCTGCGACTGGGCGCCGGTCTTCGCCTCGTACTCGCGTCGACGCCGGTCACCATCCACCAGCCGTCCGCGAACGAACTCTTCCAGTCCGTCGCCCGAAACGCCGGTTCGGCCGGGGTCGGCGTGATCCTCACCGGGATGGGCGACGATGGCGCAGCGGGGCTGCTGGAGATGCACCGCGCCAACGGTCAGACCCTGGGCCAGGACGAGGAGTCCTGCGCAGTCTTCGGGATGCCGCGCGCGGCCTATCGCCTCGGCGCGGTCAGCGACCTGCTGTCGGTCGACCTGCTGGCGGCCGCGATCCTGCGCTGCGCGGCACGGGGGACGGCATGAACGGCCAGGGACTCGCGGGCATCGGGTCCGCCGGCACGGATACCTCGACGCTCGTGACCGACGCCGTCGTCGACCGGGTGGCCGAGCTGCTGCGGTCGGCGGTCGGTTTGCGCGCCGAGCCGACCCTGCGCGCCCGGATGCGCCGGTGCATCCGTGACGAAATCGCCGACAACGGCACGGACGCCGAATCGTACCTGCGCGCGCTGACGGCTGGTTCCGCGCTGCGGCAGAGCCTGCTCAACCGCATCACGGTGCAGGAGACCGCCTTCTTCCGCCATCCGGAGCACTTCGCCCTGTTGGAGCGGGAGATCCTGCCCGCCACGCGCCGGCCGCTGTCGATCTGGAGCGCCGGCTGCGCCAACGGCCAGGAGGCGTACAGCCTGGCCATGCTGCTCGAGGAGCAGCGCATCACCGGCTCGATCATCGCCACCGACATCTCCACCTCGGCTCTCGCCCGCACGGATGCCGCCCGATACTCGACCAGGGAGGTAAGCGGCCTGACCACAGCGCGCGTGGACCGCCACCTGAGCGCCGTCGGCGACGGCTGGGAGGTCACGCAGGCACTGCGCAACCGGGTGAGCACGATGCACCACAACCTGATCGATCCGGTGCCCTCCCGGGTGCGGTCCTGCCAGATTGTCTTCTGTCGCAACGTGCTGATCTACTTCTCGCCCGAACATGCCCGGATCTTCCTCGACCGGGTGGCCCAGGCGATGCCGGCCGCCTGGTTGTTCCTCGGCTCGTCCGAGACGATCTGGGCAATCGGTGACCGCTACGAGACCGTGCGTTTCGGCGACACCTACGCGTATCGCCCGCTGGCCGGTCCCGGTATCCCCCCGCCGGCACCGCGCTCGCCGGCGGTGCCGCCGCCCGTGGCGCCGCCCGGGCCCCGGCGGGTCGCTCCCGCCCCGACAAACCGCGACGAGGCTGCCATGATCGCCGGCCTGGCTCGCAGCGGTCAGACCGAGCTGGATGCCGGTCACAACGCCGCCGCGGTCGTCCTCTTCCGCAAATGGGCGTACCTGGCGCCGCAGGACAGCCTGGCCCACCTCCACCTCGGGCTCGCTCTCGAGGCCGCCGCCGATCCTGCCGCCGCGCACCGCGCGTTCAGCGCGGCCCGCCGGGCCCTGGACCTGGCAGACCCGGCCGAGGTCGAGCACGCGATCGACGGCTATTCGATCGCCGAACTCCACAAACTTCTCGACGCCAAACAGCAGGAGCCAACCCGATGACGACCATGGTGTGTTTCCGATCAGACGGGACGTCATATTGCCTCCCGGTCGAGGCGACGCGGGCGGTGCGCACGGCGGACGGGCTGGTCCCCGTGCCCGGATCCGGACCCGACATCGCCGGGGTGCTTCCCGGCGGCCCGCCCCTGACCGTGCTCTCCGCCCTCGGCGCAGGCGGCAGCCACGTGATCGTGATCGAGTCGCGCGGGGCATCCTTCGGCCTGCTCGTCGACTCCGTCTCCGGGCTGCGCGAGTTCGCCGACGACGAGGTCCGGCCCGCCCCGACCGGTCAGGGCCTGGCATTCATCTGCGGTCTGGTCGACTCGGGTGGCGAGCTCATCCTCGTCGCCGACCCCGAGGCCCTGGCGGCCCGCCTGTGATCAGCCCGGCCGTGACCGCCGCGACCGTGACAGCAGCGCCGGGCGCCACCACCGTGCTGATCACAGACGACTCGCTCGTCATTCGCGCCGTCGTGCGCTCCCACCTCGAGGCGGCCGGCTACCACGTGGTCGAGGCCGTCGACGGCCGGGCCGCAATCGCCCACTGCCGCCAGACCCCGCCCGATGTGATCCTCCTCGACATCGAGATGCCCGGACTCGACGGCTACGAGGTGCTCGAGGTGCTCAAGGCCGACCCGATGTTGATGGACCTGCCCGTCGTCTTCCTGACCACGCTGACCGATATGGACAATGTGCTTCGCGGTCTCCGCGGCGGCGCCCACGACTATCTCAAGAAGCCGTTCGAACCGGCCGAACTTGTGGCGCGCGTCGCCGCGGCCGCGCACGTCAAGAAGCTGCAGGACCAGCTCCGCCAGCGCAACGCCGAGCTCGACCTGCTCAGCCGTACGGATGCCCTCACCGGGCTGAGCAACCGGCGCCACCTCGAGTTCGTGCTCGCGCACTACCACGCCGATTCCATGCGTCATCAGGACCCGCTCAGCGTGCTCCTGCTCGACATCGATCACTTCAAGCGTGTCAACGACGGCTATGGGCACCCGGCCGGCGACGTGGTGCTCACCGAATTCGCCAGTCGTCTCCGGGCGGAACTGCGCGAGGGGGATGTCGCCGGTCGCTGGGGAGGGGAGGAATTCCTGGTCGTGCTCCCGCGCACCGATCTCGCGGGGGCGTTCGCCCTCGCCGAGCGCATCCGGCTCGCCGTCACGGCGACCCCGATGAACGCGGGCGGCGCCCTGATCCCGGTCACCGTGAGCGGCGGCTGTGCCGTGGGCCCGCTGGGAAACGCGGCCGAGCTGGTCGGCCGGGCGGACGCCCTGCTCTATACGGCGAAGGGCGACGGTCGCAACCGGATCGCGGCCGACGTTGCCGTGGCGTCCCTCGCCCCCTGATCCCGGCTCGCGTTTCGCGGTGCGGCGCCGGCTACCCGGGGCCGCACGCGGCGAGATGCCGCCGCGCTCGGCCCCGGGCGCAGGTGCGCTAGTACGCCGGTTCGGTGACCGTGTTGCTCTGCAGGGTGACCGCGGTCTGCGAGAGCAGCCGCCCGTTGATCGTTGCCCCCGTCTTCATCGCGATCAGCGTCTTGCCGAGGATGGTGCCCTCGAAGTGCGCCGTGGTGCCGATCGAGGTGGAGCCGGCGGTCTGCCAGAACACGTTCTTCGCCTGCACGCCGCCGGCGAGGGTGACGTTCTTCGCGGACGCCTCATCGAGGTTGCCGGAGATCTGGAAGATGAACACGTCGTCCGGTCCGCCGGAGAGGGTGACGTCGGTGGAGATGGTCACGTCGGTGTTCCACTTGTAGAGGCCAGGCAGGAGGGTGAGCCCGCCGATCTCGCCGGCGCCCAGGTCGACGAAGTCGGGGTTGACGCGCCCGGCCGCATCACCGTAGGCGATCCCCATGTCGCCGACGACCGTGGTGAGGAAGGACGGGGCGGTGACCTCGCACGGCGGTCCGGCGGCGTCGACCGAGAAGATGGTTCCGGTCTGCACTTCCGGGCAGGTGAGGAGGATGGCCGCGCCGGTGATCGGGCTGGCACCGACGTTTCCGTTGACGGCCGAGGCGTAGACATCCGTCACGCCGGTCTGCGAGAGGATGGCGAACGTGCCGGCGGTGCCGAGTTCGACCGGAGCCTGGGGGAGGCCGGTGGCCGAGGCGGAGCCGCCGATGGCGGCGCTGCCGGCACCGGCGACGGCGACGGCCAGCACCAGTCCGAGCTGGGCCTTGCGGGTGGTGGAGAGATTCTGGAACTTCATGACGGTGGTTTCCTTTCGACGAACCCGCACTCTGCGGGTTCGGGCAGGGCCACCGTGGTGCGGTCCCCGATGCTGCACACCGGGTTTCTAACGTCGGTACCGTCCCCGGAGGGCCCCAGGTCCCACGCACACAGGCGTCCACCACGTACGACTTCGTACGCCCCACGGGACCGATTCCAACGAATCGAATCTGTCTAACCCCCAGACTAGGGGTGGTTTTTGCGCTGCCCAAGGATCAGAGGTATTAATCTGATGAATTCCTCGGGCCGGGCGTGTCCCCGCCGGCCGCCGGGCGCCGAGGGCTGGCCGGCCGGCGGAATCGGGAGAACAATGTGGGTCATGATCGTGTTGGTTGTCTGCGGCGTGTTGGCCCTGGCCGGGGTCGTGGCGGTGGCGGTCTGGGGCGGGATCGATCTGCGCTCGCCGGCAGTCGGCGCATCCGACCCCACGGCGCAGCATGCGGCGTCGGTGTCGCCAATCCCGGTGCCCAGCGCACGAGTGTCGACGGGGCTCCGTCGCTTCGCCTGGTGGGCGACCGTGGTCACGGTGACCGGAACTGTCTCCGGTCTGCTGATGGCCGGAGCCGGAGGGAGGCTCGTCATGCGAGTGCTCGCGCTGACTTCGCAGCCGGCCGCGGGCAGGATCACCGAGGCGCAGGCGCGCGTCGGCGACATCACGGTCAACGGAACCTTCGCGTTCCTCGTTTTCGGCGCCCTGCCGGGGGCATTCCTGTCGGCGATCCTCTACGTCGTGATCCACCGCTGGCTTCCCCGCGGCCGGCTCGGGGGCGTGATCTTCGGTCTGATCCTGCTGGCCCTGTTCGCGACGACCCTCGACCCGCTCCGGGCCGACAACATCGATTTCGACATCGTCGGGCCGGGCTGGCTGGCGGTCCTGCTCTTCTCTGTCGTCGTGATCCTGCACGGGATGCTGGTGGCTGCGTTCGCGGGCTGGTACAGCGGACGCCTCCCCCCGCCGACGCGACGCACCTGGCCTGCCTACTCGCCGCTGCTGGCGGCCGTCGTCTACTTTCCGCTCGGGCTGGTGCTCCTCGCCGCTGCCATCCTGACCCTGATCGGCTGTGCGCTCATCCCGGCCGCGCCTCGTTGGTGGACCTCCGATGCCCTGATCAGGGCCGGACGGATCGCCCTGCTCGCGCTCGGGGTCGTCTCCATCCCGGGCGTCATCGGTTCGGTGGCCTCGATCATGACCCGGTGATCGCCTGGCGTGGCCGCGCAGGTGCCTAGACGCGGCACCGGCGGCGGGGCACAATAGTCCAGAGTTGAGGCCCGTTCCCCACCGATCGTGCACCCCCGGGAGGAGTCAGGCGCTCGGGCAGCACCGATGTCGTTGGAGTGCGTCATGGACAGTATCCTCACCTTCGTTGCCCTGCGACCTCCGGTGCAGGGCGCTCCGCCGGCGCCCCGGCTGGCCGATGGCACCGCGTTCCAGCAGGAGCTCGCCCACGCGGTCGACGGACCGACGGCCGCGGCCGACGCGGTGGCAGCGGCACGGGCCTTCGCGGACGGCGTGCGATTCGTGGTCAGGGCCGATCAGGTGAATCGAGGGCCCGAACTTGTCTCTCTGGTCGAGAAGCTCACCGGTGACGACGCGCGCACCCTCGCCCAGGTGACGTCCGCCGTTCGCGCCGCCATCGGCGGGATCCCCGCGGCGGACTGGGCCGAGGACGCCGGAAAGGCCAAAGACAGCGTGCTCGCGGGCTACCTGCTCGAACCCGACGGGCCCAGCGCGGCCCTGGCCGTGACGCTCGTGCGTGCCTACGCGCTGGCCGAGGCGGTGTCGGCGGGCGTCGCATCCGTGGCCGGAATCGACTCACTCCTGGCGGCGCCCCTCCTGCTGCCGGACACCCTGATCCGGCTGCGAGACACGGCGCCCGTGGCCGCCGAAACACCGTCGCCGGAGGCGGCGGTCACCGAGCTGCTGCACCGATTCGCGGCCGCCCGCGACGAGCATGCACGCCTCGGCCAGGCGCTCACCGACCTCGACAGCCACGACGAAGACGAACTGCTGCTGAGCGAACTCGGTGAGCAGCGGCCGCTCGCAGACCTCTATCGCACCCGCTCCGCCCGAGCCGCTGCCCCGCGCGAGAACGATCACAACCGGCCCAAGCCGACCCCCGACGAGGATGCCTTCGGCTCGTCGCCGCTGCGCCGCGCGGCCAGCCGGTCGAACGTGGTGCTCTCCGACACCGCTGTGCGGCTGCTGTCGACGCCCGCCCAGGAAGCACTCCGCAGTCTCGAACTCGACCCGGCGACATCCGCCGTGCGCGACATGCAGTTGGCCGTGCGAGCCCGCCATGACGCGGCCGGCCAGGATTTGCGCACCCTGTCGATCCAACTCGGCACCCACCTGGGCACGGTCGACGACCGAACCCACCATCTCATCTCCGAGCTGATCGGAAAGTGGAAGGTCGACCCGGTCGACGACCCGGCGGCCACGGAGCCCGTCGCCACCGCGGCCCCCGGCGCGCACACCGCGGTCACCCCGCTCGGCATCGCCGACCTGCACGTCGTGCGAACCCACCTCAGCCGCTACGAGCGCGGTGAGGTCGCCAGCCTCGAGAACGCTCTGCCCGGCGAGAAGCTCACCCACACGGTGAGTCAGATCGACGAGACTGAAACCACGAACACCACCGAGACCGAGCAGACCGACCTGCGCTCGCTCGCCCAGACCGCCGCCGAGCAGAGTTCGGGCAAGACCACAGCGCAAGCGGTCGGCAGCGGCCGCGGCCCGCTCACGAGCGACGGACCGGAGACCTTCTCCCGGACGGTGACGGATGCCGTGTCGTCAAGTTCCACGAATCGTACCCGCAATACCGCGGTGCAGCGGATGCTCCGCCGCAACGAGCAGGCGCAGGAACACCTCATCGACAACGCGGCCGGGGCCGGCCCGCGCCTGGGCGTCTACCAATGGCTGGACAAGATCTACCAGGCGCAGGTGTTCAGCTACGGCACGCGACTGCTCTACGACGTGATCGTGCCGGAGCCGGCCGCCCTGTTCCGCGAGGCGCTGGCGCGGCCGCGCGGCGAGGGCGTGCTCCCGTCGAAGCCGGCCCGATTCACTGTTCCGGCCGACACGCTCGGTCCGGAGAACTGGTCCTACTATGCGACCGGGCATCACGCCAGCGGCGTCGAGGCACCGCCGCAGGCGCAGATCATCGTCACCGAGAATTTCGGCGGAAAGGCGGCGGATCCGTTCAGCGGCGAGCTCAACGCCAACAACCTCGAATTGGGGGAGAGCCGAAGCACCCGGGTGCCCAAGGGCTTCAAGGCCACCACCTACCGCCTGGTCGCCCTCGCAAGCGGGTGGACTGCATTCCGGCTCCGCGTCGTGATCGGCTCGAAGCGGGTGGCGATCGACGGAGACTGGAGCGGAAAGGTGTTCACCGGTCGGCTCGACGGCGAGGTGGAAAGCCTGCCCGTGGGCCTGATCGCCGACGGTGACGGGGTCAGCCCCGGCCTGTGCACGCTCGCCGTGGCGATAGAAATCATCTGCGAACCCACTGAGGCCGCGATCGCGGCCTGGCAGACGAAGGCCCACGGCCTCATCCTCGCGGCCAACCAGCAGCGCTTCGCGGACTACGAGGAGAGGGTCGCGAACCGGGACGCGACCGCGCGGCTCACCCTGCGCGACCTCACTCCCGAGGCGAAGAACCGGCTCATCCGCACCGAACTCCAACGCACTGTTTTGGCGGTGCTCACCGGCCAGAACTTCAGCACCTTCAACGCGCTCAGGTTCGACGGGCTCGGTTTCCCCTACCCGGATGCGACCGCGACCCTCGCGCTCTCGGCCTACATCCGGTTCTTCGAACAGGCAGTGGAGTGGGATCACCTCGAGTGCGCCTTCTTCCCCTACTTCTGGGGTTCGAGGTCCTCGTGGGTCAGCAAGCTGCTCACCAGGGAGGCGGACCCGAGGTTCACCGCCTTCCTCGGCGCGGGGGCCGCGCGCGTGGTGCTGCCGATCCGGCCGGGCTACGAGATCGCCTTCGAAAGGTTCCTCAACACGGGCACGACGCTGAGCACCACGGAACTCCTCGACGTGGGCGGCCCTCTGTGGGTGTCGCTGATCGCCGAGCTGCGCGCGCAGGGCGCGGCGCCGGACTCGGAGAAGCCGGTCGGCGCACCGTGGGAATTCCGTCTCGCCTCCGACCTCGTGCGCGCCCGCCGCGACGACCGGCTGCCCACCTGGACCCTGACCGCGGGCGACTGGGTCGAGAAGCCCGACGCCGGATCCTGACGCCCCCATACCCTCGCAGCCATGCAACCCTTCGATCCGCCGGCACACGGGGCCAGCGGCACCCAGATCGCGTTCGACGAGCGCCGGCTGCGCTACCTCGAGTGCCTGGCCACCCGGTCCTTCGTCAGGGGGCGCCGCTTCGAACGGTGGAACGCGGCCGAGAAGCGGCGCGCCCCCGTGCCGGTGGAGGGCAGCAAGACGGGAGAAGTGCGCTCGCCCTACGACGCCGGCCACGCCACCCTCTGCGACGCCGTGCACGACCTCGGCCTGGAGGCGCTCGACCCGGGCCTGGCGGTGATCGCCGCCGAACTCGATGCGCTGCCCGAAGCCCAGCGCGACGCCCGGCAGCGGGACTGGCTGCTCACCGACAACCGGGAGACGGCTCTGGCCAGGGCGCTGCTCGTGCGGGCTCGGCCGGAACGACAGGACGAACTCTTCGGCTGGGACCGCACCGGGGTGACCCCCGAGGCATACTGGGCGAAACTCGAGGTGCCATCTGTGCACATGGAGTACCTGCTGGAAACCGCCGACTTCGGCGCGAACGAGATCCTGCGTCTGCTCTACCTGCTGGGCGACACCCCGGAGCACCTGCAGGATGCCGCCCTGCTCTGGCGGGACCCGGCCAGCCAGGGCCGCGACCCGAACTTCCCGGAGAGCGTCGCATCCGCACTTCATTCCTCGTTCACGAATTTCAAGTACTGGTTCGATGACCCGTTCCGCTGCGATGAGTTCTCCGGTCGCGCCAAAGAGATCCGCACGAAGAAGACCGAGCTGGCCAACTCGGTCAATCGCCATGAGGAGATGGAGGACGGCCAGGACATGACCTACTGGTCGGAGAACCACCGGCTGCTCTTCGCCACCGCCGAATACCTGGCCGGGCAATACTGGCCGGGAGACCCGTTCGTGTCCCAGCGCGCCAATCGCAGGGACGGGCCGGACGGGCCGCCGCGTCCGGGCGACCGCACCGGGGCCGAACACCGCACGGCCGCAGCCGTGCGTGTGCTGCGCTGGCTCAACGAACGCCTGCGGCTGGGCTTCGCCGAGTGGAACGCCCCCGGCTACTATGTGGAAGACCTGCTGCCGTTGTTGAACCTGGCCGACTTCGCGGTCGACCCGGAGATTCGCACCCGGGCGGTCATGGTGCTCGATCTGCTCGTCTTCGACCTGGCCGTGGCCTCCCCGACGGGCGCATTCGCCGGCTCGGCGGGCCGGGCCTACTTCGAGAACAAGAACTGCGTCTGGGAGCAGGGCACCCGGGACACCGGTGAACTGCTCTTCGGCCAGCTGGGGCACTTCGTTCAGTCCAGCAACGCCGCCGTGTTCCTGGCCACCTCCCCGGCCTACCGGCCCCCGGACGCACTGGTCGCCCTGGCCAGGCGCGGCCCGTCCCGGTTCACCGCCCGCAGCCGGGTGTCCATCGACTTCGACGAGGCGGCCGCCTACGCGGTGGGAACCAGCACCGCCGAGGACATGGAGTTCTGGTGGAGCCGGGCCGCCTACGCGACCAAACAGACGATCATCGCCTCCCGCCGGGTGGCGACAGAGGCCGGCCTCCTGCAGACGCCGCCGTTCAAGGCGATCCTGCCGATGATCAAGACCATCGCGGAGGCCATCGACACGGTCGAAGACATCGGCGCCGGCATCCTCGGCGGAGTCGCGGGGGCGATCGGCGGCTTCGCCGTCGGCGGCCCGGTCGGTGCGGTGATCGGTGGCGCGGCCGGGGCGATCGCGGGAGGATCCGCCCCGGACTTCACCGAGGTGGATGCCGCCGACACCTTCTCCGCGCTGACCGAGGGATCGGTGCTCAGCCGCGCCAACCTCTACTTCCACCGCACCGGCGGCGCGACCCTGGGCAGTGTGCAGAATTTCCGGCGGGGCCAGATCAACTTCCAGGGTCTGCCCTGCATCGCGGCACTGGCCGGCGGCGGCATGGTCTGGACCAGCTATCCCTCGGCCGGAACCCGGCTGACCGCGACCCTGCTGTTCGGTGCGGTCAAGATCGACGAGACACTCCTGCCGGCCGGCCATGACGGCCCGAACTGGTGGACCGGGAATGCCGTGCAGCCGCGGGTCGTGCAGCAGGGCGGCTCGGCGATCACGGCCTACCGGGCGCAGGCGATCCAGAATCTGCTGTTCGGCCCGCGCACCCACGCCTGGTTTCCGAAGAACCAGTTCGACGAGGTCGTCGGGCCGGAGGCCGCCCGGTGCAACCACGACTCGGCCCGCTGGTTCTTCGGGCGCAGCGGCGAGAGCTACGTGGCGCTGCTCTCGGCCAGGGAGACCACGTGGGCCGACAGCGGACCGTGGAAAGACACGGAGATCCGGGTCGACGGCGACACGAACGTGTACATCACCCAGATCGGCTGCGCCGCCGAGTTCGGCAGTTTCGAACGGTTCATGGCGATGGTGAGCCTGGCCCGGGTGCACATGTCCGGTCTGAACTCGAGCGGGGAGCTCCGCTGCAGCTACGACGTACCCCTGGGCGAACGGCTTGAGCTGCACTACGACGACGGGGCGCGTTACGGCGGTGACCCTGTCGTCGACGACGGCTTCCCCCGGCATCGGAGCCCGGTCGCCAGGATCGGCTGGCAACAGGACCGGTACGCGATCCAGCACGGCAATCGCTCCGTCGTGCACGATCTGGTGCGCGGCACCCGCACGGTCGGAGGCGTCCTGACCGAGCTGGTCCACGACACTCCGCTCACCGTGTACGCGCAGAATATGGCGCTGCTTCCGGGGCCGCTCTACAAGGGGATCGACCGGGACGCGGCCCTGGGCGCGCTGATCCGCCGCCTTCGGGATCGCGCCCCCGACGTGGTGGGCCTCAGCGAGATGTGGTCGGCCGACGACCGGCAGCGGGTCACCCACGAGCTGAGCGACCTGTACCCGTTCGTCGCCGAAGGGCCGCACGAGGCATCCGTCGACCTCGGCCTGACGGAGTTTGAGTTGATGGGCGGCGGCCTGCTGCTGCTGAGTCGGCACCGCATCGTGGCCGGCGGCGGCACGGTCTACCGGCAGTGCTCCGGCGAGGACTGCCTGAGCAACAAGGGCGTGTTGCACGCGCGCATCGAACCCATCGGGCACCCCTGCACGGTGGACCTGTTCCTCACCCACACTCAGGCGGCGTCGCCGACGATCGGCGGCACCGTCGCCGGTGCGCGCGCGGCCGTTCGCGGGCAGATCCGGCACCTGGCGGCCTTCATCCGGGCCAGCCGGGACGTGATCGGCCCGGCCATCCTGTTCGGCGACTTCAACGTCGATCTCTTCGCGCACCCCGAGCTCTACGACTACCTGGTGAGCGAGCTCGGCGATCCGGTGGACCTGGCCCCGACCACGGATGTCGCGGGTGTGGTTCGCCCCGCCGGCACCAGCGAGAGCGACGACGGCGAGATCTCCTCGTTCCACGACGGGCATCCGAGCCGCGCGGCCGACGACCCGGCGCGATTCGGCGCCACGGTCGAACGGCTGGACTACCTCTTCGCCTTTCCGGGGGCGCTTTACAGCCAGCACCGGGCGAACGCGGAGGTCGTGACCGTGCAGTGGGAACCCGGCCGGGACATGTCCGACCACTACGGCATCCAGGCCGAGATCGACACCACCCGGCAGGGCTTCCCCGAGGCCGGCGGCATCGCGGAGCTCGCGGTCACGCTGCTGAGTGTGACCTGCCTGCAGACCACGAGCGGTCCGGGCGACGACGAGGTGAGGTTCACCCTGACCGCCAGGACGAGCAACGGCCGGCTCCTCAGCCAGAGCACCCCGACGCTCGAAGACGTTTCCGCGGGCACCAGGCAGGTCTTCGAGCTCCAGCCGCTTCGCCTGCCCGACCCCGGCGACGAGCTGCGCCTGGGGCTGTCCGGCATCGAGGCCGACGACCTCTCGGCCGATGACTCGCTCGGCCGCACCCGACTGGTTTTCGACCGGCAGGAGCTGCTCGCGGTGCTGGGCACCGGGGTGTGCATCGTCACCTTTCCGCTTCTCCGCGGCGACGGCTCCGAATACGTGGTCGAGGTGGAACTCCGGCGCGGCGGTTGACCGTTCGCGACCTCGCCCGGCGGGACCTCCGGCCTAGCCGCGTCCCGGCCCGCGCAGTACGGTGCCTGAAAGGGGTCCTTCCGGCGCACCGGCGTCGATCCAGCGATCCCACGCAGGGTTGGAGTCTTCATGACCGAGCGCAGTGTGGTCTGGTTCAACGAGATCGGCCTGGCCGACATCCCCCAGGTCGGCGGCAAGAACGCGTCGCTCGGGGAGATGGTGCGATCGCTGGCGAGCCAGGGTGTGCGCGTGCCGGACGGGTTCGCGACGACCGCGGATGCCTACCGCGCCTTCATCACCGCGAACGGGATCGAGCCGGCCCTGCGCCACCGGCTCGAACTGTTCCACTCCGGCGAGGCGTCGCTCCGCGCCACCGGTGACGCCCTGCGCGAGTTGTTCCTGGGCGGGGAGTTTCCCGAGGAGATCGCCGACGGCATCCGCGTGTCGTACCGGGAGCTGTCGGAGAAGTCGGGCCAGGCCAACCTGGCCGTCGCCGTGCGCAGCAGCGCCACCGCGGAAGACCTGCCGGATGCCAGCTTCGCCGGCCAGCAGGAGACGTTCCTGAACGTGACGGGCGAGCGCGACCTGCTCGACGCCTGCCGCCGCTGCTACGCCTCCCTCTTCACCGACCGGGCGATCAGCTACCGGGAGGTGAAGAAGTTCGACCACCTCGAGGTGGCGCTGTCGATCGGCGTCCAGCGGATGATCCGCTCCGACGTGGGCGGCTCAGGGGTGATGTTCTCGATCGACACCGACAGCGGCTTCCCGGGTGCCGCCGTGATCAGCGCGGCCTTCGGCCTCGGCGAGACCGTGGTGCAGGGCACCGTCGACCCCGACAAGTACCTCGTCTTCAAGGCGCTGCTCGAGCAGCCCGGCTGCACACCGATCATCGAGAAGACCCTCGGGGCCAAGGCCCGCAAGATGGTCTACGCCAAGGGCGGCAGCGCCCGCACCCGCATGATCGACACGCCGGAACGGGAGCGTCAGTCCTTCGTGCTCTCCGACGCCGACATCGTGAAGCTGGGCCGCTGGGCGGTGATCGTGGAGAACCACTACGGCCGGCCGATGGACATGGAATGGGCCAAGGACGGCATCACCCGTGAACTCTTCATGGTGCAGGCCCGGCCCGAGACCGTGCAGTCGCAGGCCAGCGGCACCCGGTTCACGGTCAGCCGGCTCACCGAGGAGGGGCCCCTGCTCATCTCGGGGGTGGCGATCGGCGACAGCATCGCATCCGGGGTGGCCTGCGTGATCAAGGACCCGGCCGACATCGAGAAATTCGTCGACGGCGCCATCCTGGTCACCGAGATGACCGACCCCGACTGGGTGCCGATCATGACCCGGGCCGCAGGCATCGTCACCGACCACGGCGGACCGACCAGCCACGCGGCAATCGTCAGCCGGGAACTCGGAGTGCCGGCCGTGGTGGGAACCGGCACCGCCACCGATGTGCTCACGGATGGCCAGCTGATCACCATCTCCTGCGCCGAGGGTGACCAGGGCTTCGTCTACGAGGGCGGGCTCACCTTCGAGACCGAGGAGATCGACCTGGGTTCCGTGCCGAAGACCCGCACCAAGGTGATGGTCAACATCGCCAGCCCGGCCGCTGCCTTCGAGTGGTGGCGGTTGCCGGCGGACGGGGTGGGGCTGGCCCGGATGGAGTTCATCATCAACAACTTGATCCAGATCCACCCGATGGCGCTCGTGCATCCTGACCGGGTGACCGACCCGGTGGCTCTGCGGAGGATCGCCGAACTCACCCGTGGCTACGGCGACCCGAAGGAGTACTTCGTGCAGGCGCTGTCGCTGGGCATCGCCAAGCTCACCGCGCCGTACTACCCGAACCCGGTGATCGTGCGGATGAGCGACTTCAAGACCAACGAATACGCGCACCTGGTCGGCGGCGCCGGCTTCGAGCACTCGGAGGAGAACCCGATGCTCGGCTTCCGAGGCGCCTCCCGCTACTACGACGACCGCTACCGGGAGGGGTTCGCCCTCGAATGCCGGGCGATCAAGCGGGTGCGGGAACAGATCGGCTTCGGCAACGTGATCGTGATGGTGCCGTTCTGCCGCACCACGACCGAGGCGGACAAGGTGCTCGCGGTGATGGCCGAGAACGGGTTGACCCGCGGCGACCACGGGCTGCAGGTCTACATGATGTGCGAGATCCCGGCCAACGTCATCCTGGCCGAGCAGTTCGCCACCCGGTTCGACGGCTTCTCGATCGGCTCGAACGACCTGACCCAGCTGGTGCTCGGCGTCGACCGCGACGCCGAGGACCTCGCGGCCCTTTTCGACGAGCGCGACGAGGCGGTCAAGAGCATGATCAGCCAGGCGATCGAGAAGGCGCACGCCGCCGGTATCAAGATCGGCATCTGCGGCCAGGCGCCGAGCAACTATCCGGACTTCGCCGCCTTTCTCGTCCAGGAGGGCATCGACTCCATCTCGCTCAATCCCGACAGTTTCCTCAAGACGGTCAGTCACATCTCCGCCGCCGAGCGCCAGCTCGACACCGCCTGAGCGGTCGTTCCCGTCGTCGGTGGGGCCCGTCGCCGGTGGGGCCAGTCGTCCCCGTCGCCGGTGGGACCCGTCGTCCCCGTCGTCGGTGGGGCCCGTCGTCCCCGTCGTCGGTGGGGCCCGTCGTCGGTGGGGCAGTCTCGGCCCGGTAGCGGCCGGGCTCCCGTCCCAGCCCCGCCCGTCCGCCCGCCTCGCCGACGACCGGCCAGCCTCGCCGACGACTGGCTGGCCTCGCCGAACTGTGAGTTAAGCACCTTTTTCCTGGGGGCAAACGGATGCTTAAGTCACAGGTCGGCGAGGTCTGGCGGCCGTGTTCGTCCGACTGGGATCGGGTCGGGTCGGGGCGGGTCGGGGCGGGGCCGTGAGCCTGGGTCTGCGGGCGCCGATGTTCGCCGAGATGTGAGTTGGGCAGCCGTTTCCTGGGCAAAGTCAAGGGGTCGGGGCAACGCGGGGGTTTATGCCGCGTGTAGCAGCTGGTTCAGCCGGTTGGCTGGGGTCTCGAGGTCGAGGGTGGGGCGGGATGAGGGGCGGCGGCCCGGTCAGGCGCCGGACTCGTCGTAGCGTTCGAGCAAGGCCTGTTCGTACTCGGCTTCGGCGGCGTCGGCCTCTGCCCTGGCCCCGGCAACCCGGGCGCTGATGGTGTGCTCTGCCTTCTCGATCCGCAGGACTTCTTCCGGGCCGGCGTTTGCGAGCAACTCCTCCAGGGTGTCCGGGTCGAGGTGGGTGGCCGCGACGGCGTCCACCTCGGAGCGCAGAACCGCGGCCTTGCTCCGCAGGATGCGCACGCGCGCGTCCCGGGCGAGCTGCCGCGGCGTGAGCCCGGTCGCCTTGTCGGTGCCCTCGATCGCCTTCTCGGTGGCGGGCGTCCCGGTGCCGGTCTTGTCGGTGCCGTTCTTTTCGGTGCCGTTGTCGTGTTCTGCGTTGGTCATGGTGCCTCCCCGTTCGGTGGCAGCCTAGCGCGCGGGCCGGTCGCCGGAGTAGGCCAAAAGGCCCGGCTCCGAGCCGGCCTGGGCACCGCGAGCGGCGGGCCGGGCAGGGGCCGGGCTGGGCGGGGCGGGGCGGGGCTGGGCTGGGCGGGGCGGGGCGAGGCTGGGTGGGCTGGGCTGGGCGGGGCTGGGCCGGGTGGGGCTGGGCCGGGCTGGACTGGGCCGGGCCGGGCCGGGCGGGGCTGGCAGGGCAAGGGCTGGCCGGGCTGGGCTGGGCCGGGCAAGCGCGGCCGGACGAGGGCGGGCGGGGCTGGGCTGGGCGGGGCTGGGCGGGGCTGGGCTGGGCCGGGTCGGGCAGGGGCGGGTCGGGCAGGGGCGGGCCGGACGAGGGCCAGGGTCAGGCCGGACGAGGGCCAGGGTCAGGCCGCCGAACCCGGCGCCGCACCGGACCAGGCCGCGCGCAGGAGCGCGGCGAGGCCGTCGGCGGTCACCGGGCGCGGGTTCGACGGCGGGACCGCCGCGAGGATCAATTCAACCGCCCGGGGAATGTCGCTCTCCCGGAAGCCGAGCTCGCGCAGAGTGGTCGGGGCGTGCAGACGGTCTCGGAGCGCGACCAGCCCGGCCACGGCAGACGACGCGCCGAGCGCGGTCGCGATCTGCGCCTCGGCCGCCGGGGCGGCGGGCACGTTGAACGCGACCACGTGCGGCAGCACCACGGCGTGCGTCTCCGAGTGCGGCAGCCCGAATGTGCCGCCGAGCACGTGGCTGATCTTGTGGTGCAGTCCCGAGCCGGTCGCCGAGAACGCGCCGGCCGCCAGATGGGCGCCGAGGAGCGCGGCCTCACGGCCGGTGAGGGAGCCGGGATCGGCGTCGACGGCAGGAAGGGCGACCGCGAGCATCCGGATCGCGTTGACGGCAACCGCGGCGGTGGCGGCGGTGGCGCCGGGCGCCCAGAGCGCGTCGACGGCGTGGGCGAGCGCGTTCAGCCCGCTCGAGACGCTGAGGCCGCGGGGGAGCGACCGGGTCAGCTCGGCATCGTAGATCACGACGGCCGGCAGCACCCGAGGGTCGACTCCGGTGGTCTTCAGGCCGCCGTCGACCAGGCCCCAGATCGCCGTGGTCTCCGAGCCGGAGTAGGTCGTCGGCACGGCCACGATCGGGAGCGGCCTCGCGGCGGAATCCTGTTGCCCGGCGCGCAGAGCGACCGCCGTGGCCAGGCCGATCGCCGAACCGCCGCCGATGGCCACGAGAGCGTCGACTCCGGCGTCCAGGGCCGCCTGGGTTGAGCGCTCGGCCAGCTCGACCGGCACATGCTGCACGACCTCGTCGAAGACGAGGGCCGGGCGGATGCCGCCGAGCACCCGCGCGGAGCGCTCCAGTTCGCGCCGGGTGCCGATCAGCATCGCCTGCCGCATGCCCAGCTCCGCCAGCACAGTCGGCAGCAGCTCCCCGGCCCGGCCGGTGCCGAACAGCACCCGCTGCCGGTGGGCCCGGCCCGAGTCGGCCGGGCCAGAGTCGGCCCGGTCCGAGTCGGCCGGGCCAGAGGCGGCCGGTCCAGAGTCGGCCGGGCCAGAGTCGGCCTGGCCCGAGTCGGCCGGTCCAGAGTCGGCCGGTCGAGAGTCGGCCGGGCCAGAGTCGGTCTGGTTCGAGTCGGCCGGGCCAGAGTCGGCCTGGCCCGAGTCGGCCGGTCCAGAGTCGGCCCGGCCCGAGACAGCCCGGCCCGAGACAGCCCGGCCCGAGTCGGCCCGGCCCGGCCCGGCCCGATACTCGAAACCGAAGGGCCGGTCCGGTGCAGCGGGTTCCGCGGCTGCGCCCGGGCCCACGATGAGACCTTTCGGCGCGGGCATCAGCCGGCGGCCGGCTGCTGGTGGGCCAGCCAGGACCGGGCGGCGGCGACATCCGTTGCGGCGATGCCGTGCCCGCCGCCCCGGAGTTCCTGCTCGACCGCTGCTCCCCGCGCGGAGAGCGCCGCAGCGACCGTGTCGACGCTGGTCAGCGGGGCCATCGGGTCGGTGCGGCCATTGAGCAGCAGCACCGCGGTCTCGGAGAGGTCGGTCTTGAGGCTGCGGCCGTCGAGCGGAAACATGCCGGAGAACGCGATCACCCGTTTCACGGCCTCCGGGTGCAGCAGCGCCGTGGCGAGGGCGATGTTGGCACCGTTGGAGAAGCCGACGGCGACGATCGGGCGCTCGCCGAGGTCGTAGTGGCGACGGGCCCAGGCCAGGAAGCCGGCCAGTTCGGCGGCCCGGCGCACGACGTCGTCCACGTCGAACACGCCCTCGGACAGCCGGCGGAACCAGCGGCGCAGGCCGCCCTCGGTGACCGGCCCGCGCGGGGAGAGGAGGGTGGCGGCCGGGTCGAGGGCGTCGGCGAGGCCGAGGATCTCCTCTTCGTTGCCGCCGGTGCCGTGCAGCATCAGCAGCACGGGGTCGTTCGCCGAGGAAGGCTTACCCGCCCGGTAGACGTGGGGCCAGTCGGGGGCCGGCGGCCCGGCCGGGGTGTCCCGGCCGGGCGTGGGGTTCGTGTTCGCGGTCATCGCTACTCGGTGCCGGGGGTGGTCAGGGCCAGCGCAGGGTTGTTCTCGGCCGGCAGGGTGATCGGTGCGACGGCGTGCTCGATCTGGTCGCGGCTGGGCTCCAGCCACGGCGGCAGCTTGAGCGACCGACCGAGTTCGAGCAGCGGTTCGTCGATGTCGAAACCGGGGGTGTCCGTGGCGATCTCGAAGAGCACCCCGCCCGGCTCGCGGAAGTAGATCGAGGTGAAGTACTGCCGGTCGAGGATGGCCGTGACACCGTAGCCGCGGTCGACGAGCTCGGCCCGCCACTGCTCCTGGGTGGTCTTGTCCGGCACCCGGAACGCGATGTGGTGCACGGTTCCGCCGGCGGTGAGGCCGACCTGACCCTTCGGGTCGGCGATGATGTCGACGATGTTGCCCGCGGCGCCGTCGCCGGCACCCACCCGGATGCGATCGCCGGACTCGGAGAGAATGCGCATGCCGAGGTCACGGGTGAGCACCTCGACGGTGCCGGTCGGGTCGGCGACGGTGAGCACGGAGGAGTGCTGGCCGCGCACGGCGAATTCGGCGGGCACGGATGCCGAGTCCCACGGATTGCGCGGATCCACCGTCGACGACGCCACGAGGTCCAGCTGCAGGCCGTCGGGGTCGCGCAGGGAGAGCCGCTCCTCATCCGAGGACCGGGAGACGAGCGTCGAGTCGACGCCGAGCGCCCTGAAGTGGTCTGCCCACCAGCCGAGGCTGCCGGCCGGAACAGAGAAGGCCGTCGACGTCGACTGCCCGGAGCCGGTTCGTCCGCTGGAGATGCCGGTCCACGGGAAGAAGGTGAGCAGCGAACCGGGCCGGCCCGCGTCGTCACCGTAGTAGAGGTGGTACGTGCCGGGGTCGTCGAAGTTGACGGTCTTCTTGACCAGACGAAGGCCGAGACCCTTCACATAGAAGTCGATGTTGCGCTGCGGTGCGCCGGCAATCGCGGTGACGTGGTGCAGCCCGGAGGTGTGCATGCTCATGAGGTCCCTTTCTGGTGGTGACGCTGACTTTCATGCAAACGCATGTTTCTGGGATTTCATTCCTGATCGCCCGAACTGCCAGCATCCGACCGCCTCCGACCGCGCCCGGCCCGCTCTCACCCCAGTCCCACCCCACTCTCGTCCCTCTCTCACCCGAACTGGGCATGTCGCATCCCGCCGAACGGGAGCAATATGGGAATCCAACTCTGATCAGGCAGGAGAGCGGGAGATGACTGACGCATCGTCTAACGACTCCGGCGACAACTACATCCACGACGACGACGAGGATGCCGGCACCACCAACGGCTACGAGGTCTACAACCCGCCCGCCGACCGCTTCCTGACCGCGCAGATGTGGTGGATCGCCAGCGAACTGGTGCGCCGGCATCCGCACCTCCGCATCTCCGGGGTCGAGGTCGACGACGGCGCCCGGCTGCTGATCGTGCACGACGAGCAGAACGCGATGAGCATCCAGTGGGATCTCGTCGGCGGCTGCAAGTTCCTGGTCAACGGGGTCGTGAACAAGATCAGCTGGATCGAGATGATGGCCGCCCTCAACCCGCACGACATCGTGCGTCGGATCGAGGTGGCGACCGGCCTCGGCATCCCGAAGACCCCGCCGGTCACGACGAAGCGCGCCCTGACCTACCGCCTGATCGCCAGCGCCCTGGCCACCGCGACCAACGATCGGCAGGGCTGGTACGCGGTTCCCGCGCCGATGCTGCACGACGAGGACCCGGCCGAACCCGGCTGTGACTACTTCCGCGGCTTCCCCTCTACCGTCGAGGCCCGCTCGCGTTACGTGGCGATGACCCTCGAGGAGTTCGACGCCGGCGATCGCAGCGTCTACTTCTTCCAGCCGTTCTGGGCGCTGCTTCGCGACCTGGACCCGGTCGCCATCTTCGACGCGGCGGGCGTGATCCACACGGTGCGCGGGTCGACCGAGCTGATGCCCGTCTACGAGCGCACGCACCGCACCCTGTCGATCGCGACCGTGCAGGTGCTCGGGGCCTACCTGCCCTGACCGGCAGCCCGCTGGTGCGCCCGGCGGCGGATGCCGCGGCCGGTGTTCCCGGGGGTTCTAGTTGATGCGGCCGAACTCGGTGAGCTTCGCGTGCAGCGTCGAGTCGCTGGGCTCGACCACGTGCGTTCCGTCGGGGAAGACGATCACGGGGATCCGGGTGCGGCCGCTGATCGCGTGGGCACGGTCCGCGCCGTCGTCGACGCTCTCGAGGTCGACGTAGTCGTAGTCGACGTTCAGCACATCGAGCAACTTCTTCGAGCGGCGGCAATCGCCGCACCACTCTGCGCCGAACATCGTGATGCGCTGGGCGGGGTCGGCGGAGGCTGCGGCGGTCGGTGCGTCGAGGTCGGTCATGGCCTCATCCTAGGTTGGGCGGCTGGGACCTTCGCCGGGCGCGACAGCTCGTGGCGCAGGTTTGGGAAGCGGGCGCACGCTGGAACATGCGCTCGCGGCCCAAAGGTGCGCCGCGGGAGCGGGTGCCGCGTGGGTGAGTGCGCCGCCAGGGCGAGGACGCGCCCGGGGTGACGGATGCCCGCCCTACCCGATCAGCGTGAGCATCAGCCGCGACTCCTCGAGTGCTTCGACCTCGTGCTGGAGCGACTCGTCGAGGCGGAGCAGCGCGCCGGGCACGAGGTCGGTGACCTTGCCGCCGGCGGTGACGCGCAGGCATCCGTCGAGGGCCTGCATGAGGAGGGTCTTCGGAGCTCGGTGTTCCTTGAGCACGTGCCCTGCCGCGAAGGTGAGCACCACCACCCGCACCCCCGGAGCGTTGAGCACGGTGCTGTGCCCGAGGCCGCCCGGGGCGAGGCTGGCGTCGGCGCGCACATCAGGAATGAAGGTGATCGGGGCCGCTGAGTTGTCCATTCCCTCACGCTAGCCCGGCGACCCGTCTCGCGCGGGTCGCGGCGCACCTTTGGGAAGCGGGCGCACGTTCCAGGGTGCGCCGGCTTCCCAAACCTGCGCCGCGAGCAACGGATGCCCCGAACGGGTGCCCGCGAAAGGCCCGACTTGACTCCAGAAGTGGGGGCTCGCAGCCGCCCGAAAACCGGCCCGCATCAGCGACAACGCTGCTAGATTCAGAATGAGGCAAGAGCAGTCGGGGGGACTGAGCAATGAACTCGAACCAGGCGGTCTCCGAACGGCGCGACCCGCCGCAGGACCCGATGACGCAGACGAGGATCGAGGACCTCCTCGACGCGAGCGAACGGCTCTCCGCGGCCGGAAGCCACCTCGACGGTGCCGCCGCGGCCGAAGCCGCCCTTGCCACCGCGGGCATCAGCCCCGTGCAGCAGGCGCATGCCCGCGAGATGCTCGCCCTGCACCGGCTGCGGCTGGGCAACTACCAGGAATCCGTTCAGAACGGCCTGCTGGCCCTCGAATACTGGACGGCCAGCGGCGACCTGCTTCGGCAGTCGAAGGTGCACTGCACGCTGGCGCTCGCGTACACCGACACCGGCCTCCCCGAGCAGGCTCTCAGCCACGCGGTTCCCGCGCTGGAGGCGGCACGGGCCTCCGGCAGTCAACTCGCAGAGTTCTGGGCGCTCACCCGGGCGTCGACGGTGCACGGCGCCATGGGCGACACCGCGCGCGGCGTTGAAGTGGGGCGCCAGGCGCTGGCGCTCTCCAGGACGCTGGACGACACCGAGGCTCGCTACATTGCCGTGAACAACCTGGGCGACAGTTGCCTGGAGGCAGCGCGTGCCCAGCGCAGGAACGACTGCGACCCGTCGCAGGCGCTGCAGGAGGGCCTGGGCCTCATTCGCGAGGCTGTGGCCCTGGCCCACGCCCGGGGGCACAGCTTCTTCGAGACCATCGCGCTGACCAACCTGGTCAGCATCCTGATCGAGCTGGACGAGCACGACGAGGCCAGGGAGAAGGCTCACCGCTGCAAGGATCTGGCGCACGTGAACGGTTTCCGCAATCTCGAGGTCAACGTGGATGCGCAACTGGCCGAGGTGGTGCGGGCCGAGGGTGACCTCGACGCGGCGACCGCGATGATGGACGCGCAGTTGGCCTGCCCCACGATCGACGAAGACCCGCAATTGCAGATCAGGCTGCACCAGGCGCTGTATGAAATGCACAAGCAACGCGGGCATTTCGGGGAAGCCCTGCACCACTATGAGCGGCTGCATGCGCTCACTCTGAAGATGACGACCCAGACGGCCGGGTTGCAGTCCCAGCTGCTGATCAACACCCTCGAGGTGGAGCAAGCTCGCCACGAGGCCGAGCGGTCGCAGCTCGAGGCGGAGGTGCAGCGGGTCAGGGCCGAGGAACTGGACGACCAGGCGCACACCGACCCGCTCACCCGACTGCCGAATCGGCGCGCGCTGGACCGGGAGCTGCCCCTGCTGATGGACCGTGCCCGCGACCTGTCCCAGCCAGCGTGCGCGGCCATGATCGACTTCGACAATTTCAAGCTCGTCAACGACGAATACGGCCACGCCATCGGCGACGTGGTGCTCACCGCGATGGCCGAGATGCTGCGCGCCGTCACCCGGGAGAGCGACCTTGCGGTGCGGGTCGGCGGCGAGGAGTTCCTGCTCGTCTTCGGCAACACCGAACTCGACCAGGCCGTCCTGGCCTGCGAACGGCTGCTCACCTCGGTGCGCGACTACACCTGGGACGACGTGGCCGTCGGCCTGACCTGCACGGTCAGCGCCGGCCTGGCCGCGCTGCACCCGGCCGAGCGGGTCTCGCGCTGGCTGGAACGGGCCGACGTGGCCCTCTACGCCGCCAAGCACCGCGGCCGCGACCAGGTCGTGACCGCCGACGACTGACCTTCCGCGGCAGCCGACGATGGATGCCGCACTGAAACATCCGCACAGCACGATCCGGGGGGATCCATGACAATCCAGGCAACGACAGTTCGACCATCCACGGGGCATCAGCCGTCATCACACGAGACGGCGCCCGTCTCCGCACCCGGCATGGGCGATCAGCCCGCCGCGCAGGCGATCATCGACCTGCTGCTGAAGAAGCAGGCCGAGACGCCGACGAGGAGCGTGTTCGGCCGCGTATTCGGCTGGTCCCCGCTCGCCGCCGACAGCGTCAGCTGGTACCTCGGCGCGAAGGGTGAACTCGACGTCGCGGCCATGCTCGCCACGCTGCCCGCCAGCTGGAGCGTCTTCCACTCACTCCCCATCGGAAAGAAGGGTGCGGACATCGACCACCTCGTGATCGGCCCCGGCGGGGTCTTCACGATCAACACCAAGAACCACACCGGCAAGGGCATCTGGGTTGCCGGGCAGACCCTGATGGTGTCGGGCTACAAGGTGCCGCACATCCGCAACGCCGAATACGAGGCCGACCGGGTCACGACATTGCTGGGAGAACGGATGCCGCAGCTCGCCGCCGCGCACCCCGTCGTCGCCATCGTCAATGCGAAGTCACTTTCGATCACGAAGAAGCCGGAGAGGGTCGCCGTCGTGACCGGGCCCGCGCTGCGCCGCTGGCTGATGACCCGGCCGGTCGTGCTCGGCCCGGCCGAACTGGCCGCCCTCCGAGCCGTCATCGACAACCCGGACACCTGGCCGGCGCCGCTGTTCTCAGCCACCCCGAATGCCCAGGAACTCTTCGAGACGCTCGACGCCGAGGTGCGCACGGCTCTGCTGCGGCGCACCATCTGGAAGCTGACCGGGATCGCGACCCTCGTCGGGGGTCTGCTCCTGGCCGCGCCGACGCTCTCGGCCGCCATGATCGGACTGGCGAACATAGGCTGACGCAGCCTGACCTGACCGGACCTGACCTGACCGGACCTGACCGGACCTGACCTGACCTGACCTGACCTGACCTGACCGGGCCGGCGCCGCGGGCCACGCGGCGCCGGGGCCCTCATGCAGGGCCGCGCGGGGTGGTGCCGTGCTGTGAGTTACGCGGCGTCGTGGTCCGTCTCGAGGATCAGCACGAGGGCCTCGAGAGCCTCGTCGGCGCCCTCGCCCTCGGCCCGGAGGATGACGACGTCACCGTTGGCGGCGCCGAGGCTCATCAGGCTCAGGATGCTCGAGGCATCCATGGCGTCCTCGGCCGGGTCGCTCTCGAGGCCGATCGTGACCTCGATCGACAGTTCACCGACGGCCGCCGCGAAGATCGAGGCTGGGCGGGCGTGCAGGCCGACACGGCTCGCGATGGTGGCAGTGCGTTCGGACATGGTTCCTCCTGGTGGTGCGTGCGAGATCGGTTCTCGCCGATTGGGGTGGGGCTGCTAGTCAACGATGACGGGTGCGGGCGGTGCAGCGCAAGCTCGACCCGGCCGTCAGCTGTTGACGGTGATGAACTCATCGCCGGCGGCGAGCTGCGCGCCGGCGGTGACGGCATCCGCCAGCGTGATGTTCGCGGCGGTGCGCTCGAGGATGATCACCGGCACGATCGGGTTGCGTCCGGTGGCCTCGATCGCGACCACGTCGTAGCTGACGATCACGTCGCCCGCCGACACGGTGTCGCCCTGGGCCGCGCGCAGGGTGAATCCCTCGCCGTGCAGCTGCACGGTGTCGATGCCGAGGTGCACGAGCACGCCGAGCCCGTCGGGGGAGAGGATCACATACGCGTGCGGGAATACTTTGAGCAGCTTGCCGCTGATCGGCGCGATCGCGTCGACGACGCCGCGCGGCGGGTCGATCGCCGCGCCGGGGCCCACGATCGACTGCGCGAAGGTGGGGTCGGGCACCTCCTCGATGGCGACGGCCCGGCCCGGAACGGGGGCGAGCACGACCACGGGTGTGGACGAGCTCACAGGATGTCCTCGATGTCTTCGGCGAGGTTGTCGGCCTCGGGGCCGACGATAACCTGGATGATGGTGCCCGACCGGAACACGCCGTGGGCGCCGGCGGCCTTGAGCGCCGCCTCGTTCACGAGGGCAGGGTCGGTGACCTCGGTGCGGAGCCGAGTGATGCAGGCCTCGATCTCGACGATGTTGCCTGATCCGCCGAGGCCGGCGAGGATCTGTTCCGCTTTGCTGCTCATGGTGTGTTCCTCCTGTGGTGGGTGCTGCTGGTCCGGATTCTAGTGCTCTCCGAGAACCCGGGCGGCAGTGGGGCTTGACAAGCAGGGGGCCGCGGCTTCATCATCGAACTATTGGATCGTACCAGTACGAACCACAAACCGAAAGTGGTCCTATGCTGGAGATCGACCAACAACCTGAAGGTGAAACGATGACGAAGATCCAGGACGAGAGCCCGGCCCTCGAAGCGGGCCCCGTGCCCAAGCATGCGCAGCTGCGGGCGATCCTGCTCGAGCGGATCGAGAACACCCTGGCCCCCCACGCGGCCATCCCCGCCGAGCGCAAGCTGATGACCCAGTACGGCGTGAGCCGCTCCACGGTGCGCGAGGCGATCCGCCAGCTCGTTGAAGAGGGCCGCCTCTACGGAGTGCAGGGCAAGGGCACCTTCGTGGCCGGCGACCGCGTGCAGACCGACCTGCACCTCGCCTCCTTCACCGAGGACATGCGCCGGCGCGGACTCATCCCCGCGACGATCGTGAGCTCGTTCACGCTGGTCGACGCCCCGCTCGAGGTGCGGGCCGCGCTTGGGCTCGGCGCGAACGCCCAGGTCTACGAGGTCGACCGGCTCCGGCTCGCCGGCGGCATCCCGATGGCATTCGAACGCGGCTACTACAAGGCCGAACTGCTGCCCGACCTCGAGAGCAAGGACCTGACCCGGTCGCTCTATGCGACCTTCGCCACCGAATACGGACTCCGGATCGACAACGCGGAACAGACCGTGTGGGCCGAGACGGCGGATGCCGGCGCCGCCGAGGTGCTCGGCGTCACCGAAGGCGCACCCCTGATGGTGTTCCGCCGCACGTCGTCGGCAGGCTCGGCATCCGTCGAATACGTCACCTCGTGGTACCGCGGCGACCGCTACCAGGTGCACATGACCCTCAATCTGCAACACCAGCCCTGACCCACCCACAGCCACCACCCATCACCAGGAGGAAATCAATGTCCAGCATCACCGCAGACGCGGGCACGAAACGAAAGTTTCCCGGCCTCGGCCAGGCTCAACGAGTCGGCCGCAGCCTTATGCTCCCGATCGCCGCACTCCCCGCCGCCGGCCTGCTCCTGAGGCTCGGCCAGCCTGACCTGCTCGGCGGGATCCCCGGCTTCGAGACCGGCGGCGCCGTCATCGCGTCGGCCGGCGGTGCGCTCTTCGGGGCTCTCCCGCTGCTCTTCGCGGTCGGTGTCGCGATCGGCTTCGCCAAGAAGGCCGACGGGTCGACCGCCCTGGCAGCCGTCGTCGGTTACCTCGTCTTCTCCAAGGTCGGCGAGGCAATGTCGCCGCTGGTCCTCGGGCTGCCGGCCAAGGGCGGAACCCAGGATCTCGTCAACTACAGCGTGCTCGGCGGCATCCTGATGGGCATCGTCTCCGCGGTGCTCTGGCAGAAATACCACCGGATCTCACTGCCCAGCTATCTCGCCTTCTTCGGCGGGCGCCGGTTCGTGCCGATCATCACCGCCGTCGTGGCGCTGATCCTCGGCGTTCTGCTCAGCTTCGTCTACCCGGCGTTCGCGAACGGCCTGACCGGCTTCGGCGAGTTCGTCACCTCCAACAACATCTGGGGCGGCTTCCTCTACGGCACGACCAACCGGCTCCTCATCCCGGTGGGCCTGCACCACATCCTCAACTCCGTCGTCTGGTTCGTCATCGGCGACTACAACGGCGCCACCGGTGACCTCAGCCGGTTCTTCGCCGGCGACCCCACCGCCGGCTCCTTCATGACCGGCTTCTTCCCGATCATGATGTTCGCCCTCCCCGCCGGCGCCCTCGCCATCTGGCACGAGGCCAAACCGTCGCAGAAGAAGATCGTCGGCGGCATCATGCTCTCCGGCGCCCTCACCGCGATGCTCACCGGCGTCACCGAGCCGCTCGAATTCTCCTTCATGTTCGTGGCGTTCCCGCTGTTCGTCATCCACGCGCTGCTCACCGGATCCTCGCTCGCCCTGGTCAACGCCCTGGGCATCCGCGACGGGTTCAGCTTCAGCGCCGGAACGCTCGACTACGTGCTCAACTTCGGGCTCGCCGAGAAACCGCTCCTGCTCATCCCGATCGGGCTGGCCTATGCGGCGATCTACTACTTCCTCTTCCGCTTCGTCATCCGCAAGTGGAACCTGAAGACCCCCGGCCGCGGCGACGACGAGATCCAGGACCCCGCAGCAGCGGACTCGGCAGGAACCACCGTCTAGCCCGACCGGCTACACCCGGCACGGCCGGCCGAGGGTCGCGGGCAATCCGCTCGCGACCCCCGGCAGGCAGCACCACCTGGCCGCTTGGCCACCCGCACGACCCGCACCACCCGCAGCACTTGTGCCGCAGGCACCACCCGAAACACCCGCAATTCGAATTGGAGTACACCATGGCCGAAGTAGTTTTTGTTGACAGTGAGGCCGCAGCGGGAACGCTCGCGGCGGCATCCATTCGTTCACTGATCCTGCAGAAGCCGGATGCCGTGCTCGGCCTCGCCACCGGCTCGACGCCGCTCTCGGTCTATGCGGCCCTGGCCGCGTCGCTGAAAGCCGACCCGATCGACGTCTCCCGGGTGCGCGGCTTCGCCCTCGACGAATACGTGGGACTGCCGGCCGACCACCCCGAGAGCTACCGCTCGGTGATCACCCGCGACGCGGTCGTGCCACTCGGCCTCAACCCGTCGAAGATCCTGGTGCCGGGCGGTGACCCGGCCACCATTCGCACGGCGGGCCTCGACTACGAGGCCCTCATCGTCGCCGCCGGCGGCGTGGACGTGCAGATCCTCGGCATCGGCCGCACCGGGCACGTCGGCTTCAACGAGCCCGGCTCGTCGTTCGCATCCCTGACCCGCATCAAGACCCTGACCGAGAAGACCCGCGCCGACAACGCCCGCTTCTTTCCCTCGATCGACGACGTGCCCATCCACTGCATGACGCAGGGGCTCGGCACCATCCTCCGGGCGCGGCACCTCATCCTGCTCGCCTTCGGGGACGAGAAGGCGGATGCCATCGCCGCCGCCGTCGAGGGACCGGTCACCTCGAGCAAGCCGGGCTCGGTCATCCAGCTGCACCCGCACGTGACCGTGATCGTGGACGAGGCCGCCGCCTCGAAGCTCCAGAACCTCGACTACTACCGGTACGCCTGGGCGAACAAGCCCTGGCCGGGAATCTAGGCCGCGCCGCCCGGCTTCCCGCCGGGCGATTCTCGTTCCTTCATTTCCCGTCCCGTCTGATCCCCGTGTCTGAATCCTTGGAGCAACCGTCATGACCCCGCTCACTTCCCCTCCGGCCGACCTGGTGCCGGCCGAGCGTCCCGGAACCCCGGCCGCGGCCGGCCTGGACTCGGCTGTGCCGTCGCCGGCGGTGCCGATCCTCGCGGTACCGATGCTGGCGGCGCCGATGCTCATCGCGGGCGGAACGGTGATCGCCCCCGACGCCGTGTTCTCGCCGGGCTGGGTGGACATCCGTGCCGGCCGCATCGTCGGCTGCGGTGCGGGGGAGCCGCCGCGGGAGCCGGACTTCAGCTTTCCGGAGAGCACCCTGGCCGCCGGTTACGTCGACATCCACACCCACGGCGGGGGCGGCAGCAGCTTCAACGACGCGGACTCCGCCGTCGCGGCCGCGCAGATCGCCGCCACCCACCGCGCCCACGGCACCACCACGCTGATGGCCAGCCTGGTCACCGCACCGCTCGATGAGTTCGAGCGCACCGTCGCTGCCCTGGCCGGGCTGGTCGAGCAGGGACTGCTGGCCGGCATCCACCTGGAAGGACCGTGGCTGAGCCCGGCCCACCGCGGCGCCCACGACGAGGCGCTGCTGCGCGCGCCCGACGCCGAGAGCATCGACCGGATCATGCGCGCCGGCCGAGGCGCCGTGCGGATGGTCACGATCGCACCGGAGCTGGAGGGCGGCGTCGCCGCCGTGCGCCAGATCGTGGGCTTCGGGGCCGTGGCCGCGATCGGGCACACCGACGCGAACTACGACATGACCCGGCAGGCGATCGCCGCGGGGGCCACGGCCGGAACCCACGTCTTCAACGCGATGCGGCAGATCCACCACCGCGAGCCCGGGCCGGCCCTCGCCCTGCTCGAGGACCCGGCTGTCTTCGCCGAGCTCATCGCCGACGGGGTGCACCTGCACCCGGCCATCGTGCGCTTCATCATCGAGAGTCCGTCGCGGCCCGTCTTCGTGACGGATGCCATGGCCGCCGCCGGCGCGGACGAGGGCGAGTACAAACTCGGCGCCCTCGACGTGAGCGTCGCCGACGGGCAGGCGCGCCTGGCCGACGGCACCATCGCCGGCAGCGTGCTCACCCTGAGCGAGGCCGTGCGCTTCGCCGTGCACACCGCGGGCGTGCCCCTCGAGGTCGCGGTGCGCGCCGCCACCCAGAACCCCGCCGACATGATCGGCCTCGCCGACCGCGGCCGGCTGGCCCCGGGCAACCGGGCCGACCTGATCGTGCTCGACGCCGGACTCCAGGTCACCGCGACCCTCCAGGCCGGCGCCTGGGTGACGCCCGCGTAAATGCTCGGGCGCGACTGCGCCACTTTCGCCGCTTCGCGCCAGCTGTGCGTGGCGCGCAGCGGCGCAAGTGGCGCGCTCGTCGCATCGGCACGCCCAAGTGGTTCCTCGGGCCGAGCTCAGAGCCCGCGGGGCGGCCCCGCCCTGCCCTGCCCTTCCCTCCGCCCTGCCCTTTCCCGCCTCCCGGTGGCTAACTCCTGCAATTCGTGACAGAAAGCCCCATTTCCGCTGGTTTAGGCACAATTCCGCGCAAATTGCAGGAGTTAGCCACAGCCGGGCACGCCCATTTCTGCGGCACCGGCGTGGGGCACCGCGGTCGGGGGTTTCCTGTCCCGTCGCACCCGATTCGACGCGAATGCAGGATGCGCCGGAGCCACGAGGCCAGGGAGCGCCGGCAAGCCGATGGCATCCTGCATTCGCGTCCCTCTGAGACTGACAGCGCCCGCGCGGCTGGCCGAAGAGGCGGCATCCGTCGGCGTTTCTCCGTGATTCTTGGGAGTATCCTGAAAGTGCGCTGGCGGTCTCGCTGAGGGCGTCAGTGCACTTCTCAGAGGAGAGAGCACATGTCCGTCAAGCCACTCAAGGTCACCGTTACGGGAACCTCGGAATCGCCGACCAAGCTCGCGGTTTCGGTGCGGGATTTCTCGTTCATCATCGACGAGCCCGCCGCGTACGGGGGAGAGGATGCGGGCCCGAACCCGGTCGAATACGCCCTCGCATCCCTCGCCGGCTGCATGAACGTCGTCATCCACATGGTCGCCAAGGAGCAGGGCGTGGAGGTGCGGTCGTTGCGGCTCACCGTCAAGGGCGAGCTGGACCCCTCGCGGCTGATGGCGCTGCCCACCGAGAACCGAGCGGGTTTCCAGTCCATCGAGCTCCGCGCCGAATTCGACTCGGATTCCAGCACCGCGGAACTCGCTGAGGTGCTCCGCCTATCGGGTCTTCGCTGCCCGGTCTCGGACAACCTGGGCAACACAACGCCCGTCACCTTGCGGCTTGCTGCCCCGGCGGAACTGGAGGAGGTTCTCGCGGCGGTGTGACGACGCCGGCAGGTGCGGGCGCCCAGGCGCCTCACACCTCCGCGACATCCTGCATTTGCGTCGGTGTGGTGGCCTACGACCGCAGTTTGAGCAGAATGGGCGCCGCGGCCGTCTGTTCCTTGATCTCGACCGTCTGATGCCGGGACTTGAGAAACTCAGCAAACTGGCTGAACCCGAGCGAGCTCTCCTGGAACGTTGGCTCCAGCTGCCGCATTGTGAGCTTGACTGCGGATGCGTGCTGCCATTCCTGGTCGTTCGGAGCAAGATACTCCACTGCGCGGAGGAGAAGTGCTGTCGCTGCCTTCCGAGCTTTCGGGCTTGCAGCGGGTTTCTGGTTCGCGTCCGGCCCGGCGGAGGTCGCGGCCGGAGTCGCTTTTCCCGCCGCCGTCACTGCTGCCTTGACCATTGCGGGCTTCATTGCGGGCTTCATCGCGGGCTTCTTGGCCGTGATCTTTGCGGCGGCAGCCTTCGTCCCCGCGGGCTTGGTCGTACTCGCCGCTGCAACGACGGCGACGGGCTCCGCCGTCAGGGGAGTGAGCGGCGTGACCCGTGCGGTCCCCGGGATCGAGTCGTAGTCGGTGAACACGTCGCAGGCCGAGGCGAGCGCACTGCTCGTCGCCCCGGAGACCCCGATACCGACCACGACTCGATCGAGTCGCCGGCAACGCTGAGCGAGGGGGATGTAGTCCGAGTCGCCGGCGACGATCACGATGTGGGTGAGGTTGTCGTGCCGGAACAGGTCTTCCATCACATCGATCGCCAGCCGGATGTCCGCCCCGTTCTTCGCCGCCACGGCGGGGAAGAGCTGGATCAGGTCGACGGCGTGATCGACGAGCTGCCTCTGGTGGCGCGCGTTGACCGGGGCCGACCAATCGGCATAGGCCCGGCTGACGGTGATCGGCCCGAACGTCGCGGCGTAGTCGAGAATGGCGTTCACGTCGACCATGGCCTGGCGGATGCGCGTGGTCACCTCGGCCTCGGGCTTGTAGGTCACCCGATTGCGCACCTTGTCCTTCGCGAAGGCGCCCTCGCCGTGGAGCTGGTTGTACCGCGAGATGACAATGTTTTCGAAGTCGAAATAGACGCCGACCCGCTCCCGGGGCCGGTCGGGCCTCGGAGACTCCTCAGACATGCGGATGCTCCTCCATGGTCGGTCCCAAAGACGAGCGCCGTGCACATCCCCCGGCTCAAGCATCTCGGACGGGCCGTGAGACTGGCAAGCCCCAGAACGGGCCCGCCCCGAATGCAGGATGAGCGGCAGGTGCGGGCGCCCAGGCGCCTCACACCCCCGCGGCATCCTGCATTCGGCCCCGGAACTACACCCCGACCGCCATCCGCACCCCGAGCGACAGCATCACGACGGCGATGAAGCCGTCGAGGATGCGCCACGAACCCGGGCGGGCGAAGAACGGCCGCAGATGGCGGGCACCGAAGCCCAGGCTGAAGAACCAGGCGAAGCTCCCCGTGATCGCGCCGGCGCCCCACCACCAGCGGGCCGACTCGCCCTGCTGGTTGGCCACCGAGCCGAGGAAGATCAGCGTGTCGAGGTAGACGTGCGGGTTCAGCCAGGTGAGTGCGATCATCGTCGCCACCGCGGCCCGGGTGCTGATCGGCACCGGCGAGGCATTCGCCACCAGCGCCTTCGGCTTGAACGCGCGCACCGTGGCGAAGACGCCGTAGGCCAGCAGGAACGCGGCCCCGACGATGCGGATCACCACGAGCGCCGCCGGGGTCTGTTCGACCACGAGGCCGACGCCGAGGATCCCCGCGAAGATGAGCACGGCATCCGAGACGGAGCAGATCAGCACCGCGGGCAGGATGGTGCGCGTTCGCCCCTCGATCCCGAGCCGCAGGACGTACGCGTTCTGCGCGCCGATCGCCACGATCAGGGCCAGCCCGGTGCCGAAGCCGAGGAGCGCGGGGAGGAGGGTACCGGCGAAGTCCATGCTGGCCAATGTAGGAGACAAATCGGATGCAGTACAGCTAAAGTTTCGAAGGATACCTAAGCGAGGCTAATGATGGCATTCCAGTTGGAGCATCTGCACACCCTGGTGGCGCTCGTCGAGGAGGGCACGTTCGAGGCGGCGGCGCAGCGGCTGCGGCTGACGGCATCCGCTGTCTCGCAACGGGTCAAGGCGATGGAGCAGGCGGCCGGCCAGGTGCTCATCCAGCGGGTGAACCCGGTCATTCCCACCGCCGCCGGCGACATCGTGCTGCGCCACGCGCGCCAGGTGCAGTTGCTCGAGGGCGACGTGGCCACCGCGCTCGGCGCCGGCCTGCAGCCCGGCCGGCACACCTCGCTGCCGCTGGCCGTGAACGCTGACAGCCTGGGCACCTGGTTCCTCGACGCGCTCGCCGCGGTGCCCGCCGACTGCGGCGCGGTCTTCGACATCTACCGCGAAGACCAGGAGCACACGGCCTCGCTGCTGCGCTCGGGCACGGTCATGGCGGCGGTCACGTCCACGGCCGAGGCGGTGCAGGGCTGCTCCTCGGTGCGGCTTGGCTCGATGCGCTACCGAGCGGTGGCCAGCCCCCGCTTCGTGGGCGCCTGGCTCGGCGGCGTCGCCGGCACCGCCGGGCTCGACACCGCCGGGCTCGACACGGCCGGGCTCGACACCGCCGGGCTCGACACCGCCGGGCTCGACACCGCCGGGCTCGACACCGCCCCGATGGTCAACTTCGACCGCCGCGACGACCTGCAGCACCGGTTCCTGCGCGGAATCGGCGGCCGGGCCACGGATGTCCCGCGCCACCACATCCCCACCTCGGCCGACTTCGCCCGCGCGGTGGTGCTCGGCCTCGGCTGGGGGCTGCTGCCCGAGCAGCAGTGCCTCACCGAGCTCGGCGACGGCCGGCTCGTGGAGCTGGCGCCGGGGCATCCGATCGACGTGGTGCTCTACTGGCAGCGCTGGAACATCGCCTCCCGGCTGCTCGACCAGGTGACGGATGCCGTGGGCCGGGTCGCCGCGGCGAGCCTGCACCCGTAGAGGGTCGCCCGTCCCGCCCGTACCCCGTCTCGCCCGCTCGGTCTCGCGGCCTGCGCGGCCGCCCGTCCCGCCCGTCGTGGCGCACCTTTGAGAAGCGGGCGCACGGTAGACCGTGCGCCCGCTTCTCAAACCTGCGCCGTGAGCTTGGCCCCGACCCCGGCCCGACCCAAGCCGCGAGCCCGGCCGCGTCACCGGTGCCGGAACAGCTGCGCGGGCTTGCCGACCTTGCCGGGCTGCACGGCATCCGTCGCCACGAGGTCGGGCAGCACACGGCGGCGGAAGGTGTCCTTGCCGAGGCGCGCGCCGGCGACGCTCTCGTGCAACCGCAGCAGCTCGAGCAGGGTGAACTCGGGCCCGAGCAGGCGCTCGGGGTCGGCCGCGGCCGCGTACTCGGCACGCACGGTGTCCACCGCCAGCCTGAGGATCTGCTCGTGGTCGTAGACCAGCCCCTGCGCCGCATCCCACGGGGTGAGCGCGCCGGCGGGCACGGATGCCGCGGGCACCACCACGAGGTGCGCCACCGACATCACCCAGCCGCGATCATCCCGTTCCGGGGCGTCGAACACGCGCAACTGGTGCGGGCGGAGCCCCTCGATGCTGGCCTTGTCGCGCAGCGAGCGGAGCACGGCGTCAGCGAGGGTCTCGCCCTCGTGCACGAAGGTTCCGGGCAGGCGCCAGCCGAGCTCGTTCTGCACGAGCACGACGCAGAGCGCGTTCGCCTGCACCGTGAGCACGGCCGTGTCCACGGCCACGGACGGGTGCGGGTAGTCGGCCAGGGGCGTGACGGGGGAGTCGCGATGGTCGCTCATCCGGCAATTGTCGCAGGTTTGATCTATGACGGGTGGAGCGGATGCCGCGTGGCGGCCGCCCGGGGGATGTTGACGTCGCAGTTGCCGTCGCCGGGGCCCGATTCTCGAGCGGTCAGGCCGTCATTGCTGGTGCCGCCGGGCACGATCGGGCCGTCATCCCTGGTGCCAGCGGGCACGATCGGGGCTGTTCGGGGTGGTTCCGCAGACCATGGCGGTTCCTGCGGTGGTCACGCCCGTCGCGCCGGCCGGTGCGCAGAATGAGCCGGGGTGCACCGTGCCGGCCGCGGGTGCAGGTGCAGGTGCCGGTGCCGGTGCAGGAGCAGGAGCAGGAGCAGGAGCAGGAGCAGGAGCCGGTGCCGGTGCCGGTGCCGGTGCGGGCGCGGGCGCCGGAGCCGGCCGAGGGGCGAAGTCCGAGGTCACCGCGGGCTGGCCTGGGCAGGTGGAGAGGATGCGCGTCATCGCCGCAGACTCGGCCGGCGTGACCCACAAACCGTAGGTCGCCTTGACCGAAATCTGCCGCGCGACGTAGGTGCAGCGGAACGCCTTGACCGGTGGCAGCCAGGTGGCGGCGTCGCCGTCGCCCTTCTGCGAATTGGCCAGGCCGTCGACGGAGAGAAGGTTGAGCGGATCGTTGGCCAGCGACGTGCGCTGGGCCTGGGTCAGGAGCTGGGCGCCGGTCCGCCAGGCGTTGGACAACGCCACTACGTGATCGATCTGCACCAGCATTGAGGTCTTGTTGCCGCGCACGAAGCTGATCGACTTGCCCGTGTAGGGCCCGCTCAAAGTGCCGCTCATCACCCGGCAGGGCCCGGAACGCACCACGTTCGTCAGGTCCCGGGCGAGGATGTCGTTGCGGGTGTCGCATCCGTTGTGGTCCACGTCCAGCCAGGCTGTCCCGAATTGAGCGGTGCGGGCGTATCCGGTTTTCGGGGGCCTTGCCCTTCACCGCGAGCGTCTGCAGGAGAGCCTCGGCCGTCGCATCGGTGACCGCACGGTCGGCGATGTCCACGGATGCCGGTGCGACCGAGGCCACCGAGACATCCGGATCGATCGGGGCTTCCGCCGTGAACGCGGCCTGGAACGCGGCCTTGAGAGCAGCCTTCGGAGTGGGGGTCGCGGTGGTTTCGGCCGCACTGGTCGTCGGCGAGGGTGTCGCGGCACCCGTGAGGTTCGCGGGGTCGTCGTAGGCCGACGCACCGATTCCGGTGCTGACTAGGGCAGCGACGAGGGCCACGGCGGCGATCGGTCGCGACGGGATTCTCGCCCAGGACCTGCGCCCGGTGACCAAGGAGTAAAACGCGGTCACGAGGCCCGCCAACCCGGCCATCGTCAACATGCCGGGGAACCCGCCGGATGCCCAGCCTGAGATAACGAGGATGGCGATCACCGCAATCCCCACCACGGTGCCCGCACGGGGTCGGAACCGTTTTCGGCCTGGTGTGGTGGGCGGTGATGCGGGGGAGGTCAAGGGTTTCCTTCGGCTGGGACTGTCGTGGCTGGGACTGTCGCTGGTTCCAACCTAGGCGCGGCAGAGAGTCGCGAGGTCGCGCAGATGAGCAGGTCAGGGCCCTAAAAAAGGGGGCGAGAGTGCGCCGATCCCTGTCCTGCCGCGGAACGGCGGCATCCTCCCGTCGTCTTATCTCCCCTGAGTTGCGGAGAAAACACCCTCAATCCGGGCGCGAAGGTGCTTTCTCCGCAACTCAGTGCCGACCACGGATGCGCGACGGCTGCGCGACCATGCGAGGCGGCCGCGAGACGGCCGCGCGGTGGCTGGGCCCCGCTTCCCGCGCGGGGTCTCCGGATCGCGGCGGGAGGTCCCGATGCCCGCTGAGTTGCGGACAAAGCACCTTCAAATTGGGCGCGAAGGTGTCTTTTCCGCAACTCAGCATCGACCACGGATGCTGGGTGGTCGCGAGGTCCATGCGCGACGGCCGCGGGGTGGCCGCGCCCGGCTTCCCGAGCGGAGCGTCCGGATCGCGGCGGAAGCCCCCTACCCCACCGAGTTGCGGACAAAGCACCCTTGCGGCGCGCGCGAGGGTGCTTTGTCCGTAACTCAGCCGATGTCTGCGCTCCGAGCGGCGCTGCCCCTCGAATGCGGCGGCGCAGGAAGGCCCGTTTCGGCCTTAGTCTCAACGTGGGGGAGTTGAGCCCGAACGGCATCCGGTATCCGACAGCAGGTCGTCAGGTGCCCGCCACAGTTCAGCAGGGCACGTCCCGTCACGAAGCTCGCTGGGGGAATCGCATGAAACTCACGTCCGCACAACTGGACCGCGCCGCCGGGGTGCTGCTCGGCATGGCCTGCGGTGACGCGCTCGGCGCCGGCTACGAGTTCGGGCCGCCGCTTCTCTCCGGTGCCGACGTGACGATGAAGGGCGGCGGCGGGTTCGACTGGGCGCCCGGCGAATGGACCGACGACACCTCGATGGCCGTGCCCATCATTCGCGCGATCGCCGACGGCAAGGACCTCCGCGACGAATCGGTGCTCGACGAGATCGTGGCCGCCTGGATCGACTGGGCGCGCACCGCACCCGACGTGGGCAACCAGCTGCGGGCGGTGCTCTCCCGCACCGACCGGGATCTGGCCGAGGCACGCAGTGCGCGCGCCGACGCCGCCCCCGCCGCTCCCGCCGACCCGGCCAAGCCCGCCGACCCGGCCAAGCCTGCCCAGCATGCCAACCCTGCCGAGCATGCCAACCCGGCCGACCCGGCCGCTCTCGCTGCCCCCACCCGACCCGATCACGCGGGCGCGGTATCCGCGGTGCGCCTCGTCGCCCAGGCCCACCACGACCGGCACGGCCGCAGCGGCGGCAACGGCTCGCTCATGCGCACCGCGCCGGTGGCCCTCGCCTTCCTCGACGACCCGGCCGGGCTCGCCGAGACCGCCCGCGCGATCAGCGACCTCACCCACGTCGACCCGGATGCCGGCGACGCCTGCGTGCTCTGGTGCCTGGCGATCCGGCGCGCGGTGCTCTCGGGCGAACTGAACGTGCGCGCCGGCCTCGAAGCCCTGCCCGCCACCCGGCGCGCGCTCTGGGAGTCCCGCCTCGTCGCCGCCGAGGCCGGCGCCCCGCGGGACTTCGACCGCAACGGCTGGGTCGTCGAGGCCCTGCAGGGAGCCTGGTCGGCCATCACCGAGCCGCTCCGCATGGTCGTCGACTGCTCGGGCGCCGTTCCGGCCGACCACCTGCGGGAGTCCCTCGAGGGCGCCGTGCGCGGCGGCCGCGACACCGACACCGTCGCTGCGATCGCCGGCGGCCTGCTCGGGGCCCGGTACGGGGCATCCGCGGTGCCGGCCGCCTGGCGGCGGATCGTGCACGGCTGGCCGGGCCTCCGCGCCGACGAGCTCGTGCGCCTCGGCGTGCTCGCCGCCCGCGCCACCGGTCGGCGACCAGCCGTGGCCGGTCGCGCCCAGTTCGCGGATCGCGCCCGCCTGGCCGACGTCGCCATTCTCGCCGGCCGGGCGAGCCTCGCGCCCGCGGCCGCCGGTGGTCGCGCCGACGGCGGTCGAGCAGACGGCGGTCGAGCCGACGACGGTCGACCCGGCCCCGGTGGTCGAGCCCGTCGGGACCCCGCAACCCCAGACCGTCGTGACCCGGCGCACCCCGACACCCGCGCCCCGGGCGCGCTCGACCGCCGGGACCCGACCCGACCCGACCGTCGCGACCCGCTCATTCCCGACCGGCGGGCCGCCCTCGCCGACCAGACCCTCGCCGACCAGACCCTCACCGACCAGACCCACGCCGACCCCACGGCTCCCGACCGCCGCCCCCGCCGCGACCGCGCCAACAGCACCTGGCCGTCCGCCGACCGGCTTCCCTACGCGACCTTCGGCGACATCTCGACCCTGGTGCGGCATCCGCACGACCCCGGCGTGTGGCTCGGGGCGATCGGCGCCCTCGATGCGCTTCCTGCCGAGATCGACGCCGTAGTCTCGCTCTGCCGGGTCGGCCGCGGCCAGGTGCCGGCGCGCATCCGCCCGGAGAACAGGGTGGCGGTCTGGCTGGTCGACGAGGTCGACCCGCGGGCCAACCCCAACCTCACCTTCGTGCTCGGCGACACCGTCGACGCGATCGCGGCATTGCGGGCCGAGGGACGCACAGTGCTCGTGCACTGCGTGCAGGCGATCAGCCGCACCCCCACGGTCGGCGCGCTCTATGCGGCGAGGCACCGGGGCGTGCCGATCGCCCAGGCGCTGCGCGAGGTGACGGATGCCCTCCCGCACGCCAACCCGAACGCCGCGTTCGTGCAGGCACTCACCCCCAGGACCGCGGGCGGTTTCTGAGGCCGGCCGCTTCCCGACCACCGCGCGCTCTCCCGGCGCACCTTACGGAAGCGGGCGCACCGTGTAACCTGCGCCCGCTTCTCAAACCTGCGCCGCGAGCGTTCAACCATGCGCCGCGAGCGCTCAAACCTGCGCCGCGAGCGCTTAAACCTGCGCCGCGAGCGCTTAAACCTGCGCCGCGAGCGCTCAACCATGCGCCGAGATGCGCCCAGTTCGCCCATTGTCGCCCCGGGACCCCGAGGCTACACTGGCCCGTAACCGCAGGGGATCAGACGACGTGAGCGCGTCCGTGCCTCGCGGGCACAGCGGAATCCCGGTGTGCACAACGCCGGGGAGGACGCCATGAATCGCGATGACCTCGTCGGCGTCTGGATCCACTCCCACGAAGAAAGCCGCGACGGGGCTCAGGTCTATCGACCTGTGGCTTACCCTTTCCCGCCATCCCGCGGACGGACATCCTTCACCCTGCGCGCCGACGGCAGCGCCCGCACCGGCCAACCTGGTCCGGATGATCGGGGCACCACCGCCGACGGCAGCTGGCGACTTGATGGCACCGTCCTCGCCCTGCGTGGTCCCGAAGGGACTGCACGATATGAGGTGCTGGCTGCAGACGGGCAACATCTGGAGCTGCGTCCGGCCTGACTCCTTGAAGTGAAGGAGGCCAGAAATGGCTGTCAAAGAAAAAGACCCAGGAATCACCGAAGAAGATCTGCCCGCGCGACGCTCTTGTGGCACCAGCGAGGTCAATGAGCGCCTGATGCGCACGGTCGAAGGATACGCCGAGGCCCGCGCGGAAATCGAAAACCGCACGGCACGCGTGCTCGATGCGGGGGTCGCGCTCCGGACCGGATGCACCCAGATCCCCGTCGTCGTGCACGTCGTTTACCGCAACGCCGCGGAAAACGTGTCGGCCGCGCAGATCGACAGTCAGATCGCCGTGCTCAACGCGGACTTCCGGGCGACGAATGCCGACAAGTCCTCCACGCCCCCGGTCTTCCAACCGCTGATCGGCGACGCGAGGGTGACGTTCAAGCTCGCGACCACCGATCCGTCGGGCAACCCGACCGACGGCATCACCCGCACCTCCACCACGACGACTCCGTTCAGCTCCGCGACCGACAATGTGAAGTCGGCCGCCACGGGCGGGGCGGACCCGTGGCCGTCGGACAAGTACCTCAACCTGTGGGTCTGCGGCAACCTGCGCAGCGGCTCGGGCCAGGCGCTGCTGGGCTACGCGCAGTTCCCTGGCGGTCCGGCCGCCACCGACGGGGTGGTCCTGGTGCACACCGGCTTCGGCAGCACGGGAACCGCCGCGTCGCCGTATGACCTGGGGCGGTCGGCCACCCACGAGATCGGCCACTGGCTCAACCTGCGGCACATCTGGGGCGACGACGGCACCGGATGCTCCGGCAGCGACTTCGTTGCCGACACCCCCAACCAGGCCGGGCCGAACTACGGGGCGCCGGCGTTCCCGCATCCGTCGTGCTCCAACGGCCCCAACGGCGACCTGTTCATGAACTATATGGACTACACCGACGACCGGGCGATGTTCATGTTCACTCAGGGGCAGGCCGACCGGATGCAGGCGGCTCTCGACGGTCCCCGATCGAGCATCGGGGTCAGCGGGCCGTGCATCGGCAAGCCGGTCAAGGAGTTCGTGAAGGACCTGCCGAAGGACCACCCGAAGGACATCATCAAGGAGAACCCGAAGGAGTTCGCCAAGGATCTCCCGAAGGACTTCGTGAAGGACAAGCCCAAGGACCTCGTGAAGGACAACCCGAAGGACCTGATCAAGGACAACCCGAAGGACTTCGTGAAGGACAACCCGAAGGACTTCGTGAAGGACAAGCCCAAGGACCTCGTGAAGGACAACCCGAAGGAGTTCGCGAAGGACCGCCCGAAGGAGTTCGCCAAGGACATCGTGAAGGACAAGCCGAAGGACGGAATCAAGGACCGGCCGAAGGACCTCGTCAAGGACCGGCCGAAGGACCTGGGCAAGGACTTCATCGACGACATCCCCAAGCAGCTCCGCGACCCCGTCAAGGAGCTCGGCGGCGAAATCGGGCCGATCGATCCGGGTCCGCTGGGCAACCCGCCGTTCACCGGTCCGTTCGGCGGCGGTGCGACGCCGTTCGTGATCGGCACCGGCCGCGACAACGTGCCGGACGAATCCCAGGTCGAGCAGGGTGACGCCATGAGCTCGCTGATGGGTGTCCTGCAGCAGCTCGGCGCCATCCTCGCCGACTACTCGAGTGCCGCCGAGGCCGGTGAGCTCACCGCCGCCGATGTGGCGCGCTGGCAGCAGCTCGCCGGTGTCTATGCCCAGATCATTGCACTCCTGGGCTGAGCACGACCGCTCCGTGGTCGCCGCCGGGGCACAGGCAGACTGTGCCCCGGCGGCGGGCAGGCGCGCGTCGTGATCCTCATCGTCAGCTTTCCCGACAATAAGCACGTCACCCGGGTGCTCGAGCACATCACCCGGCCGACCACCGTGTTCGACATCGCGGACTTCCCCGTGCGCACCCTCCTCAACGTCGAGTTCAGCGCCGTGGTCGACGGCGCCGACCGTCTCTCGTTCACGCCGCCAGGCATGGCGGAGATCAACCTGGCCGAGATCGGCGCGGTCTGGTTCCGGCGCATCCGCCCGATCGGGCTCGACCCGGCGTTGACGGATGCGACGAGCCGGCTCTTCGCCTGGTCGGAGAGCACCGAGGCGCTCACCGGCCTGTGGCACGCGATGGAGTGCTTCTGGATGAACCCGCCCGCTGGCGACGAGGCGGGCCAGCGTAAGATCCGCCAGCTGCAGGTGGCCCGCGACGTAGGCCTGTCCGTGCCGGAGACCCTGATCACGAACGATCCCGTGCGGGCGGCGGCGTTCATCGATCAGCGCGCGGACGGCACGGTGATCCGCAAGGCCTTCCGCAACATCGCGGAAGCCCCGCGGTCGACGGCGGTGGTCACCTCGGAGGACCGGGCGCACATCGACGATGTGCGCTACGCGCCGGTCACCTTCCAGGAGTTCGTGCCCGCCGACCTCGACTTGCGGGTGATCGTCATCGAGCAGGAGATCTTCGCGGCCTCGATTCGCTCCGAGCCGGAGTACCGCACCGACTACCGGCTGGGCATCGGCTCCGCGGAGTTCAACCCATACCAACTGCCGGACGACGTCGCGTCGGCGCTGCTCGCCCTGCACGCCCGGCTCGGCCTCGCCTACGGCGCCTCGGACTTCCGGGTCACCCCGGACGGCGAGCACGTCTTCCTCGAGGTGAACCCGGGCGGCGAATACCTCTTCGCCAGCGACCGCACCGGCCAGCCGGTGCCGCAGGCCATCGCGGCGAGCCTCGAGCGTCACGATCGAGACCACGCCGGCTGACCCGCGCCCCAACGCCCAGCCCCCGCCCAGCTCGAGCCACGGTGGTCGAGCCCCCGGTGGTCGAGCCCCGGTGGTCGAGCTTGTCGAGACCCCCGCGGCCACCCGCCACTTCCGCATCATCCCGCCCGGTTCTACCATGTACTCCGTGGATGCAAAGAAGCAGACGCCATGACCATGCTGGCGACGATCAGCAGCGGCCGCGTCGACGTCGATGAGCGCGCGGTCGCCGACCTCGCCGCGCACCTGCGCGGCGAGCTGATCCGACCCCGCGACGCGGCCTACGACCAGGCGCGCCGGGTGTGGAACGGCTCGATCAGCCGATTCCCCGGCCTGATCGCCCGGTGCGCCTCCCGCGACGACGTGAGTGCCGTGGTCCGCTTCGCCCGACGCAATGATGTGCTGGTGGCGGTGCGCGGCGGCGGGCACAGCTTTCCCGGACACTCCGTCTGCGACGACGGACTGGTCATCGACCTGTCGCCGATGAACGGCATCCGGGTCGATCCCGACGCACGCACGGCGAGCGCGCAGGCCGGGGCGCTGCTCGGCGATCTGGACCGCGCCACGCAGCAGCACGGGCTCGCGGTGCCGTCGGGGATCGTCACGCATACCGGTGTCGCCGGGCTCACCCTCGGCGGCGGCCTGGGCTGGCTGATGCGCAAGCACGGGCTGACCATCGACCAGCTGCTGTCGGTGGGCCTGGTCGCCGCCGACGGCGAGTTCGTGCGGGCGAGCGCCAGCGAGAACCCCGAGCTGTTCTGGGGAGTGCGCGGGGGTGGCGGCAACTTCGGGATCGTCACCGAGTTCGAGTTCCGGCTGAACCCGGTCGGCCCGATCCTTATGGCCGGGCCGGTCTTCTGGCCCGGCGCCGAGTCGGCGAAGGTGCTGCGTTTCTACCGCGACTGGATTGCCGAGGCACCCGACGACCTAATGACGATGGTGGTGCACCGCCGCGCCCCCGACGTCTCCTACATTCCATCCGACCTGCGCGGACAGCCCGTCGTCGCAGTCGTCAGCTGCTATGCGGGGCCGGTGGATGACGGCGAAGAAGTGATGAAGCCGCTGAAGGAGTTCGGTCACCCGGTGGCGGACCTGTGCCGGCCGAAACCGTTCCTGGAGCATCAGTCCATGTTCGACCCCAGCTACCAGCCCGGCCGGTGGTATTACATGCGGTCCTGCGATGTCGCTGAGCTCACCGACGAGGTCATCGACATCACGGCCGATCACGCGGCCAGGATCACGTCCCCGCTGACCGCATTCCCGATCTGGCAGGGCGGGGGAGCGGCGGCCCGCGTGGCCGAAGACGATACCGCGTTCCACGGGCGCGCAGTCGGCCACACGTTCAACATCACTGCCGCAACCGAGGGCCCCGACGGGTTCGACCGGGAACGCGACTGGGTGCGCAACTTCTGGTCGGACCTCGCGCCCTTCCACACCAGCGTCTACGTGAACTTCCTGATGGACGAGGGCGAAGACCGGGTTCGACAGGCCTACGGCGAGGCGAAGTACACCCGGCTCCGCGCCCTCAAACGCACCTGGGATCCGGAGAACTTTTTCCGGCTGAACCAGAACATCGCGCCTCTGCCCGCGTCCGGGTGAACGCCGTGGGCTGATCACCACGGCGACCACGGCACGGATGCCCTGGGCCGCGTTCGCGACGGCGCCCGGTTCCTGCCGGAGTCGCGTGATCGGGTAGCGCGGACCTCTCTCGCCCAGCCAAGCGTGCGCCGACGCGGATTCTTTGCGGTGCCGCAACGCTGAATGTCGGAGGCTCACCCTAGATTCGAAATAGATCAAGTTTGATCGAATCAGTTCGCATCAAAGGGGACTCCATGGAACACACACTTCACGTCGGTCGCGGCACCAGCTTCGGCGCCGTCACACTCTTTCCCGTCTGGACGAATGCGCCCGGCCTCAACGGCTTCGACTGGTCGGGTGCCGCCCTCCGCGTCGCCGAACGGGAGGGCGCACCGGTGGTCGGCGAGCTCGTCGTGCAGAACACCGGCGCCAGGCCCGTGGTGCTGCTCGAGGGCGACCTGCTCGCCGGCGGCTGGCAGGACCGCATGGTGGCCGCGAGCACGATCCTCGGCCGCGGGGACGGCCGGGTGGTCGAGGTGGTCTGCGTCGAGCACGGACGGTGGGGCGGCGAGCAGGCGCATGGTGCCCGGGGGAGGCGCGGGGCGGCATCCGTGCGGTACGGCCTCGACCGGGCCCGGCACCCCGAACAGAGCAGAGGTGGGTGCGACGGCGACAACGGCGGCGAGCAGCGAGATGAGCAGGGCGAGCCCGCGCAGCAACAGGTCTGGCAGCGGATCGGCCGGTTCGAGTCGGAGCGCGGCGGCACGAAGAGCTCGTCGATGCTCGACCACCTGGGCCGGGCACCCCAGGTGGATGCCCGACGCCTGCCTGGGCAGCGCGGGGTGGTCGTGGGCATCGGGGGAGTCGTGGCCTGGGGTGAGATGTTCGGCAGCACCGCCGGTCTCGCGAGCCGGTGGGACGGCCTGCTGAACGCGGCCATGCTCGACGCGCAGCTGGCGCCCGCGGTGAGCACCCCGGCGTCCGCCGCCCGGCACTTCGTCAGCGGCTGGGCGGCGATGCCCGCGATGGACACCCAGGCCCTGGCCGCGATCGAGGAGGCGGCCCTCGACTCGCTCTTCGACCCGGTGCCCCTCGAACACGGCGGAGACGCCCACGGGGTCGCGCCGATAGTGTCGAGGCGGGGGAAGCTGAGCCTGAGCGGCACCCGTCACCGTGACCGGTTGGTGCACGCCACGGTGTTCAACACCGCGCACCCGCAGATGGAACATGCCGGGGGGCACGCATGACTCTCACGCGACCAGACCGCTTCGACTACGCCTACCTCGGCGACGTCTCCACCCTGGTGCGGCACCCGCACGACCACGGCATCTGGCTCGGCGCGGCCGGGGCGCTCGACGCCCCGCCCGACGAGGTCGACGCGGTGGTCTCGCTCTGCCGGGTCGGCACCCGGCAGGTGCCGGCGCGCATCCGTCACCACCTGCAGGTGCGCCTGATCGACAAGGACGACCCCGCGGAGAACCCGAACCTCGACGTCGTGCTCGTCGACACCGTGAACGCGATCGCCGCACTGCGGGCCGAGGGACACACGGTGCTGCTGCACTGCGCGCAGGCGCAGAGCCGCACCCCGTCGGTCGCGGCGCTCTATGCGGCCCTGCACCGGGGCGTGCCGATCAGGCGGGCGCTCGCCGAGGTTTTGTCAGCGCTGCCCGCGGCGGCGCCGAGACGGTTCCTTCGCGAGGCCCTCGTGCGGCTGAGCCCGACCGGTGGTCGAGCTTGTCGAGACCCCGGCACCGGTTTCGACAAGACCAACCACCGACGGATGCCGCCCCACCTGACAACGACCAACGAGGAGACACCAGCATGAGCGACGCAGTATCGAACGACTCCGGCAACAACTTCGTTACCAACGACGACGACGGTGAAGGCGGGGGAGACGGCTTCGAGGAGTACAACCCGCCCGCCGACCGCTTCCTCACCGCGCAACTGTGGTGGATCGCGAGCGAACTGGTGCGGCGGCATCCACACCTGCGCATCTCGGGCCACGAGGTCCCCGGCGACGGCCGCCTGGTGATCGTGCATGACGAGCAGGACGGAATGAGCATCCAGTGGGACCTTGTTGGCGGCTGCAAGTTCCTGGTCAAGGGGATTGTGACCCGCATCAGCTGGATCGAGATGATGGCGGCCATCAGTCCGCACGAGACCGTCAAGCGGATCGAAGTGGCGGCCGGTCTGGGCATCCCCAAGGCCACGCCGGTCACGACGCCGCATTCGCTGACCTACCGGGTGATGGCCAGTGCGCTCGCCACCGCCGTCGACGACCGGCACGAGTGGTACGCGGTTCCGGCCCAGATGATGCCGACTGATGACCCCGACTGCCCGTACTTCCGTCCCTTTCCGACCGCGGTCGAGGCGCGCGATGAGTACGCCCGGGCGGCGGTCGAGCAGCTCGAGGCGACCGGGCGCGGCATCCACTTCTTCCAGCCGTTCTGGGCGCTGCTGCGCAACCTCGAGCCGATCGCCATCTTCGATGCGGCCGGCGTGATCCACACAGTGATGGGCGCCACCGAGCTGATGCCTTTCTACGAGTACATCGACCGCAAGCTTGCCCTCACCACGGCCCGCGTTCTGGGCCCGTACCTGCCCTAAGGAGCACCAGATGACTGACAAAACGTTGCCGCCAGCCAAGAAGATCCTGTACATCGACCTGGACAACACGCTGGTCGACTTCCCGAGCGGGATCAAGCGTCTGAAAAGGGGTGCGAGGAAGAGGTTCAGGGGGCACTACGACGACGCACCGGGCATTTTTTCCCTGATGGATCCGCTACCCGGCGCCCTCGAGGCCTACCGCGAGCTCTCCGAGCATTTCGATACGTACATTCTTTCCACGGCGCCCTGGAACAACGCGTCCGCCTGGCACGACAAGGTGCTGTGGGTGCAGAAGCACCTGGGCCTCACGAGCGAATCCGTCGCGTACAAGCGGTTGATCCTCTCGCACCATAAGAACCTCAACCGCGGTGACTTCTTGGTCGACGACCGCGCGGCAAACGGCGCCGGCGAATTCGAGGGGGAGTGGCTGCAGTTCGGCCCGGGTGCGGCGTTCCCAACCTGGGCTTCGGTCACCGCTCACCTTCTGTCCAGGATTGAACATCCGATGCTGGATGCCGCAATCAACCTCGCGCGCTCGGCTCACGCCGGCCAGCGCGACAAGCTCGGTGTCGCGTACATCTGCCACCCTCTGGCTGTGATGAATCGCGTCACCACGGACGACGAGAAGATCGTCGCTGTTCTCCACTACGTGGTGGAAGACACCGCGGTGACGCTCGAATACCTCAGCGCACTGGGCTTCAAGCCGCACGTCGTGGAGGCGGTGGATGCCATCACCAAGCGCCCGGGGGAGCAGCTCGCAGACTCGATGGCGCGAGTGCGTGCCAACCTGCTCGCGCTGAGGGTGAAGAAAGCGGACGTCTCGCACAACGCTGACCCAAAACGACAGGCGAATCTGTCTGACGAATCGCGCGTGCGACTCACCGCGAAGTACGAGACGTCGGCACTGCTCTTGGGAACGACGCTGGAAGATATTCTTCAGCAGTTCGGGGCGCCGCGTTCCGCTGAGCGCGCGGTAGTAATACACGGCGCCCGACAATGAGTTCTCACTTCCTCCTGGAGCGACAGCGCTCATAGCCGGTCGTAGAGATGTATCGCGAGGACCTAGTTTGGAAATCATGAATCCGGACGACGAGCTCCAACCATCGATTGTCAGCTCGCATGAACTTCTACGGCAATATGCGGGCATTCTCGGGGAGCTTCGCGCCCGTGGGGTCATTCGTACTCTCAATGCCCCTGCAGGTGATTTAGCGGAGACTCTCACTGCCCGTGCCTACAGGGGGGAATTGGCGCCAAACAGCGAGAAGAGCTGGGATGTGAGGGCCGCTGACGGGCGTCTTCTGCAGGTCAAGTCACGGGTCATAGCGGCGAGTGCGCTGACCAAACCCGTTCAGTTCTCCGTCTTCCGATCATGGGACTTCGACGCTGCAGTGTTCCTCGTGCTTGCGGCGGAATCCTATGACGTCCTAGGTGCATTCGAAGTGACTTCAAGCGTCGTGAATGCGCGGGCCAGCACGGTCGCCTGGGTCGGCGGCGAGAGAATCACGCTATCGCTCGCGGGTCTCGCTGCCCTACCTGACTGCATCGAGGTGACCACCAAGCTCCAGGCGGCTCTCGAGTTGTTGGACTTGCCAGCTGAGAACACACTGTCTGCTGCACCGGAAGGCTGAACCGCGGGGCGGCTCCACACACGGAGCGAATTCCGGCGCCCGCCTCTGATTCGCGAATCGCGACCTCGAGAACACGCGCGTCAACTTGCTGAACGGCGTTCGGGAGTCGACTAGCTGTCCGCCGTGAGTCCTAGGTCCTGGAAGGCCTGTGCGATTGTTGTACGTCTCCCGGGGTGACGACGTGGGCGTCTTCCTCAGTGACGATGGGTTTTAGCGCGCCTGGATTTGGCGCCTGGTGGTCGGCGGCGTC